>CAVPLA010000071.1:0-13501 GCA_963705855.1 uncultured Acidobacteriota bacterium | reverse complement strand
TCGCCTGCCAGGAACAACTCGAAGACACCGTCAGGAATTAAACACACCAATTTCGCTACAATTGGTTTCAGACATCGATTGTAGAGCCACAGTATTTAAGAGAAAAAAGAGGAGGCGGGCCAGGTCGTCCCGCCTCCTCTTGTCCCCTTTCGGGGATGTCCGGCTAGCCTGACGGAGGGCGGCTAGCCGGTCGTGTGTTGGCCTACCTACTTAATCCCGGCAGAACGAAAAAAGTTCCGGAAAAAATGCAAAAAAGTGACAAAATCCCTGTGGAAGTTCGCACCGGGGAGCTGGTGCAACCGACCTATGACCCGCCCAACTCAGCTCAGCCTAGATAACATACTCCGTTTTCTGCAAGTTGCGAGAGAGCCGGTGTCGGCGAACGAAATTGCGGCGGCGCTGCACAGCGGGAAGGCGGCCCGCAAACCCTTGTTCAATATGCTGGTTAAATTGAAGAAGCGGGGGTCGATTGAGGAATTGCCGGGGGGACGCTACCGGCTTGCGGGACGGAAAAGCGAGGCGGAATCGGGAGGCAAGGCCGCTCGTTCGACTGCGCAAGGGTCCATGGTTTCTGGTTCCGTGGGGAGCGATTCCGCAAGGCAGGGTTCCACGGGGCCAGGCTTGGCGGGGAACGTTCGGCGGCCGGCAGAGCCGCATTCGTTGGCGCGGGATGAGGTGCGGGGACGGCTCGTGCTGCATCACGACGGCTACGGATTCGTGGTGCCCGATGTGCCGATGCCGCAACTGGATGGCGACGTGTTTATTCCGCGGGACGCTATCGGAGATGCAATGCATGGCGACCGCGTGGTGGCGAAGCTGCAACGCGTGAGCGAGTTTCGGGGCGGGAGTTCGCGCGGCGGGCAGCGCGCGGAAGGGCGGATCGTGGGCGTGCTGGGGCGGGCACATCCTTCGGTCGTGGGATTGTTTCGATATGGGTCGCGCGGGAATGTCGTTTTGCCGTATGACAACCGGATTCAGCATGAAATCGAGATTCCTCCTGGCGATGAGCTGACTGCGGCGCTGCGAGAAAAATTGGGTTTGGGGGGCGATGCGAAAGAGGGCGGCGGCCGCGGGAAACGGTTGGCGCAGCTGCCCGAACTGGATGGCGCGGTGGTAAATGTGGAGCTGCTGCGTTATCCACGCGGGGGAGCGGCTGCCACGGGACGCGTGATTGAAATTCTTGGTCGGCCGGGCGATCTCGGCGTGGACATCGAGATCATCATCCGCAAGCATCATCTGCCCCATGAATTTTCTCGCGCTGTTTTGGAGGAGGCGGAGCATCGCGCTGCGCCGGTGAGCGAAGGCGAGCGCGAAGGGCGGGAGGATTTTCGTCACCTGCCCATTGTGACGATTGACGGAGAGACGGCGCGCGATTTTGACGATGCGGTTTACGTGGAACGCAGGCCAGATGGCGGCTGGAGTCTTCAGGTGCATATCGCCGATGTGGCGCACTACGTTCGAACGGGGACGGCGCTCGATCAGGAAGCAAGGCTGCGCGGGACTTCGGTGTACTTTCCGGACCGCGCTGTGCCGATGCTGCCGGAGGCACTCTCGAATGGGATGTGTTCGCTGAAGCCGCGTGAAGAGCGGCTGGTGATGAGCGCGCTGATGGAGTTTGACAGCACGGGAAACATGCAGAGCTCGCGAATGACTTCGGGCGTGATTCGTTCGGCTGAGCGGATGACTTATACCGACGTGAACAAAGTGATCGAGGGCCATACGGACGCTACCGTGCACTATGCGAGCTTGGCTGAGCATTTTCGTAACATGAAAGAGTTGGCGCTGCTGCTGAACAAGCGGCGCAACGAACATGGCTCGATCGATTTCGATTTGCCCGAGCCGGTGATTGAGTTCGACGAGCAGCAACGCATGACCAATATTGTGCGCAGCGAGCGGAATATCGCGCACCGGCTGATTGAAGAGTTTATGCTGGCGGCGAACCGCGCAGTGGATGGATATCTGCTCAAGCGCGGAATCCCGTCCTTGCATCGCGTGCACGAAAAACCGGATGCGCGCAAAGTTTTGGAGTTCGAAGAGCTGGCGCGCGCGTTTGGTTATTCGCTCGGTGTGGCGGATTTGCATCAGCGGGAAGTGGCCGTGAGGCACGGGCGCGTGCCTGCGCCAGCGAAAGCGGGGCGGCCGGATTCTTATGGTCATGGGCGTGAGCGTGGGATGAAGGTGGCGCTGCCTGGTTCGACGGAGCTGCGGATTACGCCGCAGCATTATCAAAAATTGCTGCGCAAGTTGGCTGGCAAGCCGGAAGAGCGCATCGTTTCTTACTTGATGCTGCGCTCGCTGAAACAGGCGCGTTACGCCGCCGAGCCGCTTGGGCATTTTGCGCTGGGGTTTGACGAGTACACGCATTTCACTTCGCCGATTCGGCGATATCCGGACCTGATCGTTCATCGCATTTTGAAGTGGGCTTTGGAGCATCCCCACGCGGCTGCCCCCACCGCCAGCCATGCGGCGCGCAGTGCGGAAGCGACCCTTTATTCGCAAATGCAGCTTGAGGAGATTGCTTCGGAAACTTCGGAAGCGGAGCGCCGCGCGAATGGTGCCGAGCGCGAGTTGATGGATTGGAAGACGGCGCAATTTATGGAAGCGCATCTGGGCGAGGAATACGAAGCGTTGATTATTTCGGTGCAGAAGTTTGGATGCTTTGTCGAGTTGTTCGAAGTTTTCGTGGAGGGATTGCTGCCTGTCAATGCTCTCGAAGATGCGGCGGGGGCGCGCGTCATATTTCGCGAACGCGATCACGCCATTGTGGCTCTGTCCGGAGGCGATGGGCGGCGCGGCGCGCCTGGCTCACGTCGTGGACGCGGCGCTGCGCCCAAAGAGCGTGCCTGGCATCTGGGCGACCGCGTGCACGTCCGAGCGGAGCGCATCGACCCGATGCGGCGGCGCGTCGAGTTTGCCATCGCCGAGATTCCCTAGACGATTCGAATCGCCCACAGAGTCGTATTTCTGAGCGGTTGAGAGATTCTGTTATTCTGAGGAGCTATCTAAAGAGCGGCCGCCCCCCATTGCGGCTCCGCCACCTTCGAGAGAGTGAGGAACTATCTACCGTGAGTACGTCCACAGTTTCAGAGCGCGCTGTCAAGCGTGTTCACAATTTCAACGCTGGGCCGGGGGCTTTGCCGCTTCCTGTGCTTCAGCGCATCCGCGAAGAGTTGCTCGATTGGCGCGGCAGCGGCATGTCGGTGATGGAGATGAGCCACCGTTCGCCGGAATTCGAGAGCATCAACGCGGCGGCGGAAGCGGGCTTGCGCAAGCACCTGGCGATTCCTGACGATTATGCGGTGCTGTTTCTGCAGGGCGGCGGGAGCATGCAGTTCACGATGGCGCCGATGAACTTGTGCCTGCCGGGAAAGCCCGTGGATCTGATTCACACCGGGACTTGGACGGCGAAGGCGCTCGGCGAATTGAAAAAGGGGATTCTGCATAACGTCGCGGCTTCGACCGAGGCGGACAAATTCGCGCGGCTTCCGCGCAAGGAGGAGATCAAGTTCACGCCGGATGCTTCGTATGTTCACATGTGCACGAACAACACGATCGAAGGCACGCAGTGGACGGAGATGCCTGTCACCGGCGGCGCGCCGCTTGTTGCGGACATGTCTTCGGATATCGCTTCACGGCCTATCGACGTGAAGAAATTCGGGCTTATCTTTGCCGGCGCACAAAAAAATCTTGGACCAAGTGGCGTCACCGTCGTGATCGTACGCAAGGATCTTGCCGAGCGCGCGGATAAAAATCTGCCGACGCTTCTGCAATACCGCACGCACATCAAGGAGAAGTCGCTGTATCACACGCCGCCGACGTTCGCGATCTACGTCGTCGGCCTGGTGATGGAATGGATCAATGCCGAAGGCGGCATCACTGCGATCGAAAAGCGCAACAACACCAAAGCCAAGCTCCTCTACGACACGCTTGAAGCGAGCAATGGCTTCTACCGCTGCCCAGTCGAAAATTCCTCGCGCTCGAAAATGAATGTCGTTTTTCGCGTCGCGCGGGGCGACGAAGATATCGAGAAGCAATTTGCGGTAGAAGCTGCCGAGGCGGGCCTCGTCGGCACGCCGGGCCACCGGTCCGTGGGCGGGATGCGCGTATCGCTCTACAACGCCGTCACGTTGGCTGCCGTCGAAGCCCTCACATGCTTCATGCACGAGTTCCAGCGCACGCGGGGTTAGGCAACGCGGGCGGGGCCCTTCGTTGCTCAGGGTGAAAAAGCCGCGCTCTTAGAACGTCTTACCAAGGGCCGAAGCGGGAAGTGGTCGGACGCACATCACTCCATTTAACAAAGGTCTCTTTCCCCTTGTACTTCGACAAGAGTGGGCGTAATGTCTCTTGTCGAAGCGACAGGGGGAATCCGTTGATGGCGCAAAAGAGAATTGAGCTTCCGCAGGGCACGTTGGACCTGCTCATCCTTCGCACGCTGGCTTTGGAGCCGCAACACGGGTGGGCGATTTCCGAGCGGATCCACCAGATCTCGAGCGACGTTTTGCTGATTCAGCAGGGCTCGCTCTATCCGGCGCTGCACCGGCTTGAGCGCCGCGGCTGGATCAAAGCGAAATGGGGCACGTCAGAGAACAACCGCCGCGCGAAATATTACGAACTCACCAAAACCGGCCGCAAGCAGCTCGAACTCGAAAAGGATTCCTGGAAGAAATTGGCGGCTGCTGTCGCGCAGATTCTCGAGACGGCGTAAGGAGGCTCCATGTTCAACGATCTGTTCTTCCGCCTTCGTTCACTGTTCCGCCGCGATACCGTCGAATCGGAAGCGGACGCGGAGCTGCGCTTTCACTTTGATCAACAAGTCGAGAAACACATGAAGTCCGGTCTCACCAGGGAAGAAGCCCTGCGAAAAACGCGGATCGATTTTGGCGGACATGAACAGCTCAAGGAAGAGATCCGCGACGCGCGCGGCGTAAGTCTTATTGAAACGCTGTTTCAAGATATTCGTTACGGCCTGCGCATTCTCGGGCGCACACCGGTGATCTCCTGCGTTGCAATTCTCTCCCTTGCTCTCGGAATCGGCGCAAACACGGCAATCTTCAGCTTGATCGACACCGTGATGCTGCGAATGCTTCCCGTGGACAAGCCGGACGAACTGACGCAGGTGCGGATTCGAGACCCGAAGGCGCCAAATGACGAGCCTGATTCCACATTTACAAATCCCCTTTGGGAAGAGCTGCGAAACCGGCAGGATTTTTTCTCGGGCATTTTCGCGTGGAACTTGACGCAATTCGATCTCTCGCAAGGCGGTGCCGTGCATGATGTAAACGGTATGTTTGCGAGCGGCGAGTACTTCTCGACGCTTGGTATACGTCCTGCCGCTGGCCGATTGATCACGGAAGCCGACGACAAGCGCGGCTGCCCAGGTGTTGCCGTATTGAGCTATGGTTTTTGGCAGGATCATTTTGGCGGGACGCAGAGCGCTGTGGGCAGCAGGCTCTCTCTGGACAATCATATCTTCAACGTAATCGGCGTGAGCGCGCCGGGTTTCTCCGGCTTGGAGGTGGGCAACAAGTTTGACGTCGCCATTCCCGTTTGTGCCGCGGAAATTTTCGACGGGCCGAAATCGCGGATGGACCGGCGCTCCTGGTGGTGGCTGAGCGTGGCAGGCCGCAGCAAACCTGGCATGAGTCCTGAGCAATTGATGGCCGGGCTCGGTGTGGTTTCGCCTCTGGTCTTTGCGGCAGCGCTGCCGCAGGACTGGGAGGTCAAAGATCAGCAAGACTTTCTCAAACGGTCGTTCCAAGCCATTCCTGCCGCGACAGGCACTTCTTATCTGCGACGGCAATTTGCGCAACCGCTTCACATTCTGATGGGCGTAGTGGGACTCGTGCTGCTGATCGCGTGTGCCAATATTGCAGCCTTGATGCTGGCCCGTGCGTCCACCCGGCACAAGGAAATCGCTGTGCGCAAGGCACTGGGCGCTTCGCGGGCGCGGCTGATTCGGCAATTGCTTACGGAATGTGTGTTGCTTTCCACGGCCGGCGCGCTCCTCGGCGTTCTCTTTGCCCGTTGGGGAAGTTCCCTGTTGGTGCGCTACATTTCGACGGGAGACAACAAAGTTTTCCTCGATCTGTCCTTCGACTGGCGAATCTTGAGCTTCACCGCTGGCGCGGCCGTATTCACCGGGATTCTCTTTGGAGTGCTGCCTGCGTTTCGCTCCACGCGCGTGTCGCTGACTTCGGCGATGAAAGGCAGTCAGGCGGTTGATGCCGAAAGTCGCGCCAGATTTCGTCCGGGAAAATGGATTGTCGCTTCGCAAGTGGCTTTGTCGCTGGTCCTGCTGGTGGCCAGCGGCCTGTTTCTGCGCAGCCTGGTGAAACTCGTCACCATGGACGTGGGTTTTGACCGGAACAATGTCCTTATCGTTCGCGCGAATCTGCACAACGCGAAAGTGCCGGCGGAGCAGCAGCCTGCGATGTTCGATGAAATCGAGAGCCGGTTGCGCACGCTTCCCGGCGTGGTCTCCGCGAGCCGGTCCGTCATGACTCCCGTCAGCAATTACGTTTGGAACAGCGACCTTGAGGTGGACACGCCAAATGCGCCGACGGGCGATGCCGCGCTGGCGTTCTTCAACTTCGTCTCGCCTGGTTACCTGGGAACCGTGCGCACGCCGCTCCTTGCTGGCCGCAACTTTAACGAGGGCGACACAAAGACTGCTCCTCGCATCGCTGTCGTCAACGAAACCCTGGCGCGAAGATTTTTCCCGAACGGCGATGCACTTGGGAAGTATTTCCGTGTCCACGCGGATCCGGGTAAGCCGGAACCGCCCATCCAAATTGTTGGACTGGCGAAAGATGCCAAATACGAATCGCTGCGAGAGGAGGCTCACGCCACAGCGTACTTTCCCATTGCGCAAGTAACGGAGCCCGTGGAAGAACAAGTGTTCGAGCTGCGAACAGCGATGCGTCCGTCGGTCCTGGTGCCCGCCGTGCAGGAATCCGTTGCCGGCGTAAGCAAAGCGGTTCCCCTCGATTTCGGCACGCTGGCCGAGCAGGTGAACGATTCGCTGGTGCAGGAACGCCTCCTCGCTACTCTGTCCACTTTCTTCGGCGCTTTGGCTTTGCTGCTGGCGATGATCGGCCTTTACGGCGCTTTGAGTTATCTGGTGGCGCAGCGCCAGCGCGAATTCGGGATTCGCATGGCGCTGGGTGCGCCGCGGGATTCCATACTTCGGCTGGTGATGCGCGACGTAATCATTGTTCTTGTTGGTGGTCTCGCGGCGGGGGCCTGCCTCGCCTTAGCAACCGTCGGCGTATTGCAGAAAATGTTGTTTGGGCTTGTGCCTCATGACAGTTTCACGTTTATCGCCGCGATTGGCGTGCTTTCCGCCGTCGCCATGGTCGCCGGGTATCTGCCCGCGCGGCGCGCCATGCGCGTGGACCCGATGGTGGCGCTGCGTTATGAATAGATCGGCGACGGCGAACAAGTTTTAAGGACGATTCAGGAGTTAATCCGCCATGTTTAGTGATCTGCTGTTTCGTCTTCGCGCGCTATTTCGCCGCGACGCGATGGATGCCGAAATGGACGAGGAACTGCGTGCGCATTTCGAGAACCACCTCGAGAAGCTTGTGGCCTCTGGATTGTCGCGAGAAGAAGCCCTCCGCCGAGCGCGCATCGAATTCGGCGGCTACGAACAGCTAAAGGAAGATTCGAGGGATGCGCGCGGCGTCAGCTCGATCGAGACTCTCTTTCAAGACCTGCGCTACGCACTGCGCACGCTGCGCAACAGTCCCGGCTTTACCGCTGTCGCGATTCTGACGCTTGCTTTAGGCGTCGGGGCGAACACCGCCATTTTTTCAGTGGTCGATTCCGTTCTTCTGCGCCCGTTGCCCTACCAGAATCCTGCCGGCCTTGTGATGGTGTGGGAGAACGATTCGCAGCACCCGAATCCGCACAACACGGTGTCTCCGCCGGATTTTCTGGACTGGCAGAGCCGGAATAGCGTTTTTGCCGAAATGTCTGCGCTGTTCGATCAACGCGTTAACCTCACCGGAAACGGACTTCCTCAGGAAGTTGTTATCCAGGATGTTTCCGCGAATTTCTTTTCTGTGCTGGGTGTCAGGCCGATTCTGGGACCCGGATTCACCGGCGAAAATGGCCAGCAGGGCCACGACGACGTTGTAGTTCTCAGTTACGGCTTCTGGAAGGAGCGCCTCGCGGGCGATCCAGCGATTATAGGCAAAGCAATCATCCTGAACGGCCACCCGCAGATCGTTGTGGGGGTCGCGCCTCAAGACTTTACCTGGTTCATTAAGGACGGTTCGTTCACGGGAGCGAAGCCGCAGATGTGGTCGCCGTTTATCTTCCCGGCGTCGTTCAGCGATCGCAAGGACGTCGGCCGCTTCTTGACTGTAGTTGCGCGGCTGAAGTCCGGAGCAACTGTGTCGCAAGCTCAATCGCAGATGGCTGCTATCGCCTCCAGGATTGCCGAGGAGTATCCTGATTTCAACGGCTACTGGGGCGCCAACGTAGTGTCTGTGCGCGACCAGATCTCCGGCGATTTGCGTCCCGCGCTCTTGATTTTGTTCGGTGCCGTCGCCTTTGTCCTGGTGATTGCTTGCGCGAACGTGTCGAGCCTCTTGCTGGCGCGCGCGGCGGCGCGCGAAAGAGAGTTTGCTGTGCGGTCGGCCATCGGAGCGAGCCCGTGGCGCATCGCGCGCCAGCTACTAACGGAGAGCGTTTTGCTCGCGCTGATCGGAGGGGCAATCGGCGTGGCGCTGGCCGTTTGGGGCACGAACCTATTGCTCGCAGCAAGCCCGGAAAATCTTCTCGATTTGCGCTCTATCCCGATTGACTGGCGCGTTTTGGCCTTCGCCTCCGGCGCTACTCTACTCGCCGGGTTGCTGTTCGGTTTTCTGCCTTCGTATATCTCCGCACATTCGGGTATTTCCGAAACGCTCAAGGAAGGCGGCCGTGGGTCGTCCGCCGGGAAACGGAGGCGATTTGCGCGCAGTGCCTTTGTGGTCGCGCAAATGTGTCTTGCATTGGTTTTGCTTGCTGGTTCCGGGCTGCTGATTCGCAGCTTCATTCGGCTCGTTGGCGTAGACCCGGGTTTTGATGCCAGTCATCTGCTCACCTTCAAGGTGTCGCTGCCTTCCTCGAAATACGGCAAGGACCCGGCGTGCTTGGCCTTCTTCCGGCAGCTCCTTGCTAGGATCTCTGCACTTCCCGGCGTGCGTTCCGTCAGCATGAACAGTTTTCCTCCTTTCTCCGGGCTTGGTTCGGCAACCGGCGTTCACATTCTAAGTCAGCCGGAGCGCTCGCTGATGGATCTGCCCGAGGCCGCAGTGCGCGTTGTCGGGCCGGACTATTTCCCCACCATGCAGATTCCGTTGCACGCAGGCCGCACGTTCAATGAACAGGAGCTGACTGAAGAGCGCCACGTGGTGGTTATCAACCAAGCGTTTGCGGACCAGTACCTCAAAGGGGTGAATCCGCTTGGCCAAAAAGCCGTCATCTATATGAAGAGCCTCGAGGAGAGTAAGAACACGCCATCGGAAATCATCGGCGTGGTCGGTGACGTGCGCCAAATGGGACTGGACACGCCTCCGGAACCAACCGTCTACTGGCCGCATCCTGAGCTGGTCATGTCAGAAATGACGATTCTTGTTCGCGCTGAAAATGATCCCTTGACGCTCGTCTCTGCGGTGCGCAACGAACTCCGACAAATGGATCCCGAACTACCCATGGCAGCGATCTCTACCATGGACCAACTCCTCGCTGACTCGATTTCCCGCTCGCGCTTCACCATGCTTCTTCTCGGGATATTTGCCTGCATTGCCTTGGTGCTCGCCTCGGTGGGCATTTACGGCGTAATTGCTTACAGCGTCACGCAGCGTACGCAGGAGTTCGGTATTCGTATGGCGCTTGGCGCGAATCGCCGCGATGTCTTCCGTCTCGTCCTCGGCCAGGGAACGCGGCTGACACTTCTTGGCGTCGGCCTTGGGATCGTGGCCGCGCTCGTCGTCACCCGGCTTATGGCCACGCTGCTCTACAGCATCAGCGCGACAGATCCGCTTACGTTTGCAGCCGTGGCGTTGCTACTCGCGCTCGTTGCCCTCGCCGCGTGTTATATCCCGGCGCGCCGCGCTACGCGTGTCGATCCCATCATCGCCTTGCGCTATGAATAGGCCGGCGAGCACGGGACAAGTGTTTGAGAAGATCAAGAAGCTCGGAGCACGCCATGTTCAGCGATCTATTGTTTCGCCTTCGTGCACTATTCCAGCGCAAAACCGTCGAAGCAGAACTCGACGAAGAACTCCGCTCGCATTTCGAGAATCAAGTTGAAAAATTTGTTGCCTCCGGCATGCCGCGCGAACAAGCTATTCGCCGCGCCCGCCTCGAATTTGGCGGCCACGAGCAGCTCAAAGAACAATGCCGCGACGCCCGCGGCGTGAATTTCATCGAGACACTCATCCGCGACGTGCGGTTCGGTTTCCGAGCCATGAAGCGAAGTCCCGGATTGACAGTTGTGGCTGTGCTATCGCTGGCCCTCGGGATCGGGGCGAACACAGCCATGTTTAGTTTGCTCGACGCGATCTTGCTTGAGTCTCTGCCTGTGCAGGAGCCTTCGAGGCTGGTTTTGTTCGGGGCCGGTAGGTGGGGTGGAAGCCAGGATACGCTGCCAGATCGCAGCTGGGAGTTGTTTTCCTATCCCTTCTACCGCGAAATCAGCAAGCAAAATGCGGTTTATGCCGGCGTCACCGCTATCGACAGCATCGAGTTCAGCGCGCATGGCGGAGTCGACGGCGGCAGTCCGGAGCCGCTGAAAGCTGATCTTGTTTCCGGAACGTTTTTTTCGGTATTGGGCGTAAAGCCGGTTCTCGGCCGCGTGCTCAATGAGGCCGATGATCAAACGCCGGGCGCGGGTCCCGTCGCCGTGGCGAGCTATTCCTGGTGGAAGCGGCGCTTCGGAAATAATCCGTCTATTCTCGGAAAGACTTTTCGGTTCGAATCAACGGTATACACGATAGTCGGCGTGGCCCCGCGGGGATTCTTCGGCACGAGCGTGGGACAGGAACCCGACCTGTGGATCCCGTTGTCCATGGAAAAAGAAATCTCCCCCGGATGGAACGGACTCAACGACAAATTCTTCCAATCGCTCTATATCATTGCCCGGCTCAAGCCAGGTGTCACCGTCGAACAGGCTTCCGCCGATACAAATCTTCTTTTCAAGCAAATTCTGCGCACCGAATACGTGAGTCCGCAGCCCACTCCGAAAGAGCTGGCGGCGATTCAGCACGCCCAGATTGATCTCACGTCAGCAGCAAGAGGGCTCTCGAATCTTCGAATCCAGTATTCGCTTTCACTCGAAATCCTTATGGCTGTTTCCGGGCTCGTGCTGCTGATTGCTTGTGCCAATATTGCGAATTTGCTGCTGGCGCGGGGAACGGCCCGTTCGCGCGAATTCGCCGTTCGCGCAGCGCTGGGCGCGAGCCGGTTGCGCCTATGCGTGCAGCTCGTGACAGAGAGTCTTCTCTTCGCATTACTTGGGGCCGGACTAGGAGTGGCATTGGCCTGGCGAGCCGGGGATTTTCTCCTCGCGATGGCCACCGGCAGCACGGGGCAAACGCCGCTTTCCTTCACGCCCGATCTTCGTGTGCTCGCGTTCTCACTTCTTCTCACCATCTTTACGGCACTGCTATTCGGAATGGCGCCGGCGATTCGCTCGACCCAGTTTCAGCTGACATCTTCTCTCAAGGATGGCCGCGGCACGGCGTCGGCTCAAGCGAACAGTCCGTTAGCAAGAGCGCTCCTCGTTTTGCAGATCGCTCTTTCCCTGGTGCTGCTGGCCGGCGCGGGACTCTTCTTGCGCACGCTGCTGAACTTCGCGCATGTCAATACCGGCTTTGAAAAGCAAAACGTCCTTGTCTTCCAGCTTGACGAGTACGCGGCGGGTTACAAGCCGGACGCGCGCCTCAGAGACCTGCTCAACCAAATCGAGGAGCGCGTGGGCGCCGTTCCCGGAGTGCGGGCCGCGAGCTTCTCCCTGTTCACCTTCAACCAGGGCGAATGGTCTAACGACGTCACCCTGCAAGGGATTTCAAGAAACTCTGAAAATAGCGAGGAAGTCTTGATGAACCGGGTGGGCGTGGGCTATTTTGCGGCTTTCGGTCTACCTGTACTTTCCGGCCGGACGTTCACTCTTCAAGACAAAGAGGGGGCACCAAAGGTTGCCGTGATCAACGAAACCATGGCGCGACGGTTCTTCCCAGGAGAATCCGCGATCGGCCGCCATTTCGGCTTTGGCGATGACGCTACACACAGCGGCGATTTCGAGATCATTGGAATCGTGAAAAACGCAAAGTACGAGTCGCTTCGGGAGCGGTCGCATCCAGCTGCATACTTCCCTCATTCGCAAAACGTCACCTACCTTCCGAATCTCGAAGTCAGGTACTCGGGGGATGCCGCTCAGATCACACCGCAGGTGCGGCAAGCAATCGAGGAAGTGACTCGGGATGTCCCAATCGGTGAGATTTCGACGTTGGCGGACGAGGTCGACAATTCCGTTTCCAAATATAGGCTGGTCGCACAGCTCTCTGCCTTCTTCGGGCTGCTGGCCGTTTTTCTGGCCTGCATCGGCATTTATGGATTGTTTTCTTATACGGTTGCTCGCCGCAGGAATGAAATTGGCATTCGCATGGCCCTCGGCGCCACACCACCGGAAATTATGGAAATGGTATTGAGAGAAGGTGTGCTCTTGACCTTGCTCGGACTGATGATTGGACTTTCTGTTTCGCTTGGCGTGACGCGTCTTCTCTCTTCCTTTCTATTCGACGTTCGCCCTAATGACCCACTGACGTTCGCCCTGGCCACGATCCTTCTAATTTTAGTTTCGCTGATGGCCTGCTACATTCCCGCGCGGCGCGCGACTCGCGTTGACCCAATCGTCGCCCTTCGATACGAATAATCCGCGGCACAAAAAAGCGCACAGAAACTCGACTGTACGAGCAGTTCCTGCGCGCGTTAACCTCGTCCAAATCAGTTCCAGATCATGCCAAGTCGAAGAGGAGTACTTCGGCGTTTTCCACGCCGGTCAACTCAAGGGTTTTTTCCGCCGAGATGGCCGCGCCATCGCCCTCTTCCAGCTTCGTGCCGTTCAGCTTCACGCTGCCGCGTGCAACTTGCACGTAGGCATGCCGCTCCGGCTTCAGCTCGTGCTTTACTGCTTGGCCTTTGCTCAGCAATGTCGCGTACAGTTCGTTGTCCTGCCGGATTTTCACCGAACCGAGGCGCCCATCCGGCGATGCGACCAGGCGCAGCTTCCCTCGCTTTTCCTCTTCGCTGAAGTTCTTCTGGCCGTACACCGGCTTCAGACCTTTCTGTTCCGGAAACATCCAGATTTGCAGCAGGTGCACCGGCTCGGTCTTGGACGCGTTGAATTCGCTGTGCGTCACGCCGGAGCCTGCGCTCATATACTGCACATCGCCGGGACGCATCACGGAACCAGTGCCCATGCTGTCGCGGTGTTCCAGTGCGCCTTCCA
>CAVPLA010000070.1:0-49567 GCA_963705855.1 uncultured Acidobacteriota bacterium | reverse complement strand
GCAGACGGAAGAAAAAACAAAATGGGATTTGATCACGCGCGTTTCGTCGTTTGCGTTCCACATAGTGCTGTTTGCGACGATTATCCTGTGGGCAAAGATTTTTCCGCCGCACGCACCGACGAAGGATGAAATTGATCTGGCCAATCGGCAGCTGACGTGGATTCCGCCTGAGAGCTCCTATAGCCCCAAACCCAAGGCGGAGCCTCGTCCGGCGCAGCCGCCAGCCGTCCACGTCGACCCGCGCGTAATAAACAAAGTGGCTCCTCCTGTCGCACAGCCTGCGCCCAGGCCCGAGCCTCCCAAAAGGGAGTTGCCGGATGCCCCTGCACCGAAACTACCTGTGACTCCGCACGAGCTGGAAACGCCCGCGCCCAAGCCGGATGCTGCGAAGCCGCCGCTTAAGCTGGATACTCCGGACATGCCCAAGCCGCAACACGGTCTGGTGTTGCCGAAAGCTCCCACAATCGAGGATACCGTGCAGGATATGTCCAGGGCGCCGAGCTCCGGCTCGCGTCCAATTGGGGGTGGAGGTCGCGTTTCGGGCCGCAGTTCTCCTGGCGGGGGTGGAAGTGGCGGAACAGCCTATGGCGGACTCGAGATGCTCACGCCGGATCAGGGTGTGGACTTTAACAGCTACCTCCAGCGCGTGTACGTCACGGTAAAGCGGAACTGGTTTGCGATAATGCCCGAGTCGGTCGAGCTTGGTGAGAGAGGTGTCGTCGTCCTGACGTTCAAGATTATGAGGGATGGCAGCGTCCCAAACCCTGAGCCTGTCATTAACCGCAACTCGGGAAAAGAGCCGCTCGATCGTGCAGCCTACTCTTCCGTGCGCGCTTCCAACCCCTTCGAGCCGCTACCTTCGCAATTCACAGGGCCTTACATCGAGCTGCGATACACCTACCTCTACAACATCCCGCCAGAAAGTTATTCTCAGCAAAAGTGAAACTCGTCCGCCAGCAGGTTCTCGGCAGTCTTGTTCTCGCTTTGATTGTGCTCATTGTGCCGCTCGTCCGCGCTTGGCATATTCTGTTTCGATGAATCCGGGCATATCTGAACTGCCGCTGGTTGCCGTGGTTGGGCCTACGGCATCGGGGAAATCCGCACTCGGAGTGTGGCTGGCCCAGCAATTCGGCGGAGAAGTGTTGGCGTGTGATTCGACACAACTCTATCGAGGTTTCGATATCGGCACAGCCAAGCCGGCACTTTCCGAGCGCCGCGGCATCCCGCATCACCTGATCGACTCCTTAACGCCCAGCGAAGCAGCGACCGCTGGCGGATACCGTCAGATGGCTTTGGCTGTGCTGGGTGACTTGCGGAGCCGCGGCCGTCTGCCGATTCTTACCGTCGGCACGGGATTGTATTTGCGGGCATTACTTGAGGGATTGGCGGAGGTGCCGCAGCGCTCCGAAGAATTGAGAAATCGGCTGCGGGCGAGTGCGGAGGAGCATGGGCCGGGTTACTTGCACCGGCTGCTTGCGCGGCTGGACCCCGAAACGGCAGGGAAAATCGCGCCCGCGGACGAGCAAAAATTGATTCGCGCAATCGAAGTGTGCGTGCTTGCACGGCGGCCGGTTTCGGAAGTGCACCGTGCGGGGCGTACTCCGCTTGCAGGCTGGCGCGCATTGAGAATCGGTTTGATGCCGCCGCGCGAGGTGCTCTACGAGCGCATCCACGCGCGCACGGACGCGATGCTAGCGCAAGGCTGGATGGAAGAAGTGCGTCGTCTGATGGATGGCGACTTCCCGGAGAATGCCAAGCCATTCGATTTCATCGGCTATCGCGAGCTGCGAGAAGTATTGCACGGAAAGAAGAATCTCGAAGGAGCGCGCGCGGCGATTCAGCTGGCTACGCGGCGCTATGCAAAACGCCAGTTAACCTGGTTCCGCAAAGATCCCCATGTCCACTGGCTCACGGGTTTTGGCGACGATCCGCAAGTTCAAGACCAAGCGCGCGAGTGGTTTCGTCAGCAGAGCTAGCAGAGCTCGGCAGAGTCGCCGCGGACAATCTGAGCGAGTATAATGGCGCAGGTGAAGCGCAGCCATTCCTAGATGGCTCCCTCGGCGCAATGGCTTCAGGACTGACTTCGTGACGAAAACTTCGCAAACAGTGTCTACGGGGGATCGCGCTTTGCTCGTTGGTTTGGGCTGGAAGCGCAAGCCACGCTTTCCTGGGATGCCTGCGGGCGAGCAGGGCAGGGAATCGCTCTTGGAGCTTGTCGAGCTGGCGCGCAGCGCAGGCGCGGAAATCGCGGGCACGGTTTTTCAAGTGCGCGAATCGGCGGACCCGGCGACGCTTGTGGGGCGCGGCAAGCTGGACGAAATTCGCGCGGAGGCTACCTCACACAAGGCGCCGTTGATTATTTTCGACAGCAACCTCTCGCCCATGCAGCAACGCAACATCGAAGAAGCCACCGAGCGGCGCGTCATCGACCGCACGCAGTTGATTCTGGATATTTTTGCGCGCCATGCGCGTAGCCGCGAAGGACAGTTGCAGGTCGAACTTGCGCAGTTGAACTACATGCTGCCCCGGCTTACAGGTAAGGGCGCTTCGATGTCGCGTCTTGGAGGCAAAAGCGGCGGCGGAGGTTCCGGCGGAGCGGGGCGCATCGGAGTTCGCGGACCCGGAGAAAAGAAACTGGAGACGGACCGCCGGCGCATTCGCGACCGCGTGGGCAAAATTCAAAACAGCATCGAAGATATTCGCAAGCAACGTGCTCTACGGCGCGAGGCCCGGAACGCTGTGCCGCTTGGGACGATTGCGCTTGTGGGCTACACCAATGCGGGCAAATCGACTCTGTTTAATGCGCTGAGTCGCGCCGAGGTGCTGGTCTCGTCGCGCATGTTCGCCACGCTGGACCCGACTATTCGCGCGATTCGTTTGCCATCGAATCGCCGCGTGTTGGTCTCAGATACAGTGGGATTCATTCGCGATCTGCCCAAGGCATTGCTTACGGCGTTCCGCGCAACGCTCGAGGAAGTACAAGAAGCGGCTCTGATACTCCATGTGAGCGACGTCTCGAACCCGCATCACGCCGAACTCGACGAGGAAGTGGACAAAATTCTGAATGACCTCGGCGTAGCGGACCGGCCAAGGCTACGCGTGTTCAACAAAGTGGACCAACTCACGCAAGAGCAAAGAGCTCCGCTCGTCCATCCGTACGCGATGGGAGCAGGAACAAACGGCGGACCTGTGCTCGTCTCGGGCCTCACCGGAGAAGGAATCGACGAGTTGTTGCGCCGGATGGACGCGGCTCTTCCGGTCGATCCTGTCGTGACGCTTTCGCTGCGACTGCCGCTCGCTGAGGGCCGCACTCTGGCGCTAGTGCATGCGCTAGGCCGTGTGCTACATTCCGAAGTCGAAGACTCTCACATGCTGATGGATGCCGAAGTTCCCGTGTCGATTGCCCGCAAACTGAAGCTGAGTACGTTCGCTAAGGATGGAACTTCGAGCCGAACGCGTGCGTAATAGGAGGTGAGGGGGTTGCCATGATTACGTTTATCCTGTGGTGCATCTTGTTCTTCCTCTGTTGGCCGCTTGCTTTGCTTGCGCTTGTGGTTTATCCCATCGTTTGGTTGATACTTTTGCCGTTTCGCATTGCGGGAATAGCGGTGCACGGCGTTTTGGCGTTCTTGAGAGGCCTCTTTTTCCTGCCGGCGCGACTGTTGCGCGGACCGCGGGCCATTTGACGAGACGGCCTATCTGTTTGCACTAAAGTAACTCCTCCTCGAGCATCAAAAAAACGTCGATTCTGGCTGCTAAATAGATCTTTCTTGAATAGTTTGCACAAGGTTGCCGAGCCGATCTTGCTGTGGAAAGTTTGTGGAAACTGTTTTTTGCTAAAAGGCAGCGCCCCAAATAGGGCCACAAAAATTACGACGTTTTCGGCCGGTGGAGTTCCTAACATATTGAATATAAGGTAGTTATCGGCACTGTAGTTCCCGGAACAAGATGCAACAGCGGGTTGGCTTCTTCGTTATCGATTTTCGACATTTGCACAGGTTTGCAGCAGAGAGAGTACGGATGAGTACAGCACTCCGCGTGGCGCAACCCATTTTACTTGTTGACGTTACAGTACCGCTGCAGGAGCTCCGCGATTCATCTGAAGACGCTGACAGACGTTGACGCCTGCACGGCAGGAGTCTATAGTCAGGCGAGCGGTGGCCGAAGCCACAGGGGCGGCCCTCCCCGCCGCCATGTTTCTATGAATCTCCCCAACTCACTGACGGTTCTGCGCATCTTTTTCGTTCCCCTGCTGATTGCGGTTTTGCTCACAAAGAGCCCTAACGTCGATTTCCGCGGTTTCCCCATGCATTTCGAGTTTTGGGGAGTCTTGATTCTGCTCGTGGCTGCAGCCACGGACTGGGCCGACGGGTACTTTGCGCGGCGACGGCTTCAAGTGACAACGCTCGGCATTCTTCTAGACCCAATTGCGGACAAGTTGCTCATCTCGGCGGCTTTTATTTCTCTCGTTGACATGCACTTGGCCCCCGCCTGGATGGTGGTAATCATTATAGGGCGTGAATTCACGGTCCTCGGTTTGCGAAACATCGCTTCCGCCGAAGGATTTACTATTGCTGCTTCCTTACTTGGAAAGACGAAAATGGTGCTCCAAGTGTGCGCCGTTGCCGTTCTGATCGCGACCGACCAGCATCCTCTGCTGGTTCCTCTTGCGAAAGTTCTTCTATGGCTGGTCGTGATCAGCGCTCTGCTATCGGCGGCGCAATACTTTCTGAAGTTTTGGGGCCAGCTTGACGACCGTATCAAGCAGCGGCGTAAGCTGCGCTTGATGGAGAGCCACAAAAAGTCCGAGGATGCCGTCCCTCTCTGAAACCGATCGCCGATCTCTGCTTGCATTGGCGCGCCTGGCGATTGCCGAGGCCGTTTCCCTCCAGAAGTCTCCCGGGGATATTCCACAAAGTGGAGTGTTTGCAGAAAAACGCGGAGTGTTCGTGACGCTACATAGGAGCGGCCGTTTGCGCGGCTGCATTGGCGTCGTTGAGGCCTTCGAACAGCTAGGCGAGTCCATCGCGCGATGTGCGGCCAACGCGGCCCTGCACGATTCGCGATTTTCGCCCGTCCGCGCGGAAGAGCTCCCTGAACTAGAAATCGAACTCTCTCTGCTGTCTCCGCTGGAGCCGATTCTCCCCGAGAAGATCGAGATCGGGAGGCACGGTTTGCTGATTTCCCAAGGTCCGAAGCGCGGGCTTCTGCTTCCCCAGGTTGCGGTTGCGCACAAACTGGGCCGCGACCAGTTCTTGGAAGAGACCTGCCGCAAAGCTGGTCTAAACGCAAACGCATGGCAGGAGCCGGAAACACAAATCCTGGGATTCACTTGCGAGGTCTTTTCGGAAGGTGGAAGTACCCGGGAACAACCTGCTGCGGATGGCTGAACGCTACAGAACGTACCAGTTGTGCATTGCCAGCGCCAAAGAAAAGGCCCGCCCGAGTAGTGGCTCGCAGCGGGCCGGAAGTTTGTGTCTTGCCTTTAGTTGGCGGCCTATTCGATTTCGACGTAATCGCCGGTGTAGATAGCGATCGAGCTGTAGGTGATCAGCATGGTCGAGGAGTTGCGGCTCACGTTGATGACGATGCCTTCGCCGAGAACTTCGCGCGGTAAATCATTCCAAGTATATTTCCCAGGCGAGCTCCCAAAGCCATAAATGCGGTCCTGATAATCTCTCGTCTGAGGAACAAGCTCCGCCCTCGTGCCCTGATAGCGGAATACTCGAAAATAATCGCCTACCTTTACGCCCTTGTTGGTCCCGAGGTTTACGTAGACAGTGTTGCCCCGCCCAGCGGATTGCCGATAGTCCTTCGACTCAACCACCATTGCGACTGGCTTGCCACTGACGGGAGCGAAATGGTCAAACGCGCCCGGGTCCTTGAAAGGAGGGTCAGGTCTCTCTTGATACGGCAGCACGATATCGCCACGCTGCATGTAGTCGCAGGACAGAGTAACTTCCGCGATCGCCACCTTTGGCTGAACGACAACGACTCGAAGCTGCCCAGCGTCCAAATAGTGCGTCCCCATGGCCTTTAGCAGCTTGTCCTGCCACTTGAACCACTCTACTTTCAGAGGATCGCTCTCTGGCCTAACCACGGTGTATCGATCACCCACGCGAACGCCTTTGTCCATGCCGCGGTTGATGTATACGTAATCGCCGCGGGCGAACGTGAGTTTATCGCTCGACTGCTCACCGGAAACCAGCCGGGTTGCATCGGGGACCTTCTCGTCAGTGACAAAGCCCGAACAATAGACGGCCGAAAAATTCGCCTGCGGGGGAACAGCAGAAGTCTGCGCCGAGCAAATTCCGGCGCCAACAAAGACAACCGTGCATAGAGCAGCTAATTTAGCGCGCATTCCAAGACTCCTTCAAACACGCCCTACGGGCCGTGCGGGGACGATTCTTAGCGAAATTAACAGGGCTGCCCCCATGCGTCAACAAATACGCCGGGACCGCTTTACACTTTTGCTACGGGCATGCTAGAAGCCTTATTCTCAATAACATGGCAAGAACCACGCTGGGGAAAAGTCTGTTCGGGGTGGGTATAGGGCGGATCTGCGCGGTGGCGGCAGCCTCTACGGCTGTGGAAATGGCCGATTTGGTCCGTGTCGGACTTCGCGAAACCCCAACTATCGAGCTGCGTCTGGACTGGCTGCGCAGCGATTCCGAGCGTTCCCGTTTCCTCCTATGGCTGAAGGGGAACAGGCCGCGCGGCACGACCTTTCTCGCCACCTGCCGCCGCCGCGAAGGAGGGGGCAGGCTCCGGGGAGGCGTCCAAGCCGAGCTTTACTGGCTGAACGAAGCCCGCGAGGCGGGCTGCTCCTGGTGCGACCTGGAAATCGAGACAGTTCGCAAGTTACAAGGCCGATCCCTGTTGCAGGGCCAATCCCTGCGAAATCTAAACCTACCACGCGGCATCCTACTGTCTTTGCACGACTTCCGACGAACGCCATCCTCGGAACGATCCTTGGGTCTCGTAACGCATTCCGAAGCAGACGCCATCAAAATTGCGGCCCATGCCCAGACTATCGCCGACAGCCTCAGCCTCTTGCGTCTGGCTGGAAGCTCACCTCTATTCCAGCTTGTTGTGGTGCCAATGGGCGAAGTAGGCCTTCCCGCGCGCATCCTCTCCTTGCGAGAAGGAAGTGCGCTGGCCTACGCGCCGGTTGCTGAAGCTACTGCTCCCGGTCAAGTCTCTCTGCACAACTTGAAGCACCTCTACCGAGCGCATAAGCTGACCCAGCGCACTCGCGTCTACGGGGTGATCGGTGACCCGGTCGGGCATTCCCTTTCGCCGCTCCTGCATAACACCGGATTCATCGCGCGTAAAATCGATGCCGTGTACTTGCCGTTTCTCGTACACGATCTTCGCGATTTTCTGAAGGCCGTGCCGGAATTCGGGATTCGCGGCTTCAGCGTAACCATTCCGCACAAACAGTCCATCCTGCGGCACTTGAAAGAATGCGACCCGCTGGCTGCTGAGATTGGTGCCGTCAATACGGTCGTAGTCCGTCGCGATGGATCGCTCTTCGGTTGCAATACCGACTACATCGGGATTCTGCGTGCCCTCGAGAAGAAACTTGCTCTGGCCGGAAGCCGCGTCCTCGTCTTCGGCGCAGGCGGTGTAGCGCGAGCCGCCGCGTTCGCTTTCGCGAAAGCGGGGGCCAATGTCACGGTCTGTGCCCGCCGGGAAAAGGCTGCGCGGGAATTAGCCAGGGCCGTCGGCGGCGAAGTTGTCCCGCGGCGCGCTCTGCAAAGTGAATCTTTTGACGCCATCTTGAACACCACCCCTATCGGCATGCATCCGCACGATCGAATTTCGCCTCTCTCGCCGCGCGAGCTAAATTGCCGCATGGTCATAGACCTCATCAACCGCCCCGAAAAGACGCAACTCCTAAAGCTCGCTGCCCGCAAAGGAATCTCCACGGTTTCTGGAGTGGAAATGTTTATTCCGCAGGGCGTTGCTCAGTGGGAGCTCTGGACGGGCCAGAGCGCGCCGGAATCCCCCATGCGCAAAGCCGTTCTGCGCGCGTTGCGCTCTGAAGAAAAGTCCCGCCAGCACAGTTAATCCAGAAATGCGATAATGCCGACCACTGAAATACAAACTGTGGCCGTGAACTGACCCAATGATCCAGCCGGACTTCCGCGAATTCCAGCGCCTCGCCAAACAGGGAAACCTCATCCCTGTCTATGACATGTTTCCCGCCGATTTGCTCACGCCTGTCAGCGCCTACCTGCGTCTAGCGCAGGGCGCGCGGTACTCCTTTTTGCTGGAGAGCGTCGAAGGTGGCGAAAAAATCGCCCGCTATACATTTGCTGGTGCAAATCCCGAAGAAATATTTCGCTATGCGGGCGGCGCCTGCGTTTTGGAGAGCCACAACCGTATCGTTTGGGAAGAGCGCGATCCAGTTACCTTTCTTCGCGCCCGCATGGAGCGTTTCCGCCCCGTTCGCTTGCCCGGTTTGCCTCCACTGGTGGCAGGCGCCATCGGCTATTTTTCCTACGACATGGTCCGTCTCATCGAGCGGCTCCCCAAGCGCCTGCGCGATGACATCGGTCTTTACGACGCGCAGCTGATGTTTTATCAGGGCATCATTGCCTTCGATCACGTGCAACATCGTTTGTGGATCGTGCGAAACGTTCACACCGACGGCGAAGGCAGCCTCCGCACAAAGTACAACGCTGCAGTGCGCGAGATTCGCAAGACGCGCCAGTTGCTCGAACAGGCTTCCGACGCCGAGCAACCAAAAAAGAAAACGAATAAGCGCGGCGCGTCCCTCCGCGTCACCTCCAATTTCCGTCGCGCGGAATATCTCGAAGCTGTTCGCAAAGCGAAGAACTACATTCGTGCCGGCGATATTTTCCAGGTAGTGATCAGCCAGCGCTTCTCGGCTAAAACGCACGCCGCGCCGTTCGAAGTCTATCGCGAATTGCGTGCGCTCAACCCATCGCCATATCTTTTCTATTTGCAGATGAATGACGTCGCCGTCGTCGGCAGCTCGCCGGAAATGCTCGTGAAGGTCCAAGGCCGCGATGTTTTCTACCGGCCGATTGCCGGGACGCGCTGGCGCGGGAAAGACGAAGCTGAAGATCAGCGCCTCGAACGCGAGTTGCTCGGCAGTGAAAAAGAACGCGCCGAGCACATCATGCTCGTCGATCTGGGACGCAATGATTTAGGGCGAGTCTGCGAATACGGTACGGTGAAACCCGAAAAGCTGATGACCGTCGAGCGCTACTCGCACGTCATGCATCTCGTGTCGAGCCTGCGAGGACGTCTTCGTGAAGATGTAGATTGCTTCGACGCATTGATGGCTTGCTTCCCCGCGGGAACCGTCTCTGGTGCTCCTAAGGTGCGCGCCATGGAGATCATCGAAGAGTTGGAGCGCACGCGGCGCGGCATTTATGCCGGCGGTGTGCTCTACTTAGATTTTGCCGGGAATCTCGACTCATGCATCGCTTTGCGCACCATGGTCATCAAAAATGGTGTGGCCCATGTGCAAGCAGGCGGCGGAATCGTCGCAGACTCCACACCTGAAGGCGAATACGAAGAGTCCGTGAACAAATCGAAGGCCTTGCTCGCAGCATTAGAAGCGGCGCATCGAAAAGGGAAGTAAACTAAGTTTCAAAACTGTGCCACGAAGACGTTCAATAAAATGATTCTGCTGCTCGACAACTACGATTCGTTCACCTACAACCTCGCTCAGTATCTCGGCGAGCTGGGCTGCCAGGTGGAAGTGCATCGCAACGACAAAATCTCTGTCGAGGAGATCGCCAAGCGGAAGCCGGAGAAAATTGTCATTTCACCTGGCCCATGCACACCTCAGGAGGCTGGCATCTCCGTGGAGTTGGTCGAACGTCTCGCTGGAAAATTTCCGATCTTAGGTGTATGCCTCGGCCATCAAGCGATCGGAGCGGCTTTCGGCGGCAGAATCGTTCGCGCTCCAAAACTCTTTCACGGCAAGACCAGCGAAATCCATCACGACGGCAAAAATATCTTCCGCAAGCTGCCCGAGCCTTTCACGGCCACGCGCTATCATTCGCTCATCGTCGAACGCAAATCGCTTCCCCGCGAGCTGACCATCACTGCCGAAACCAGCGACGGTATCATCATGGGCATCCGCCACCGCCGTTACAAAATCGAAGGCGTGCAATTCCACCCCGAATCCGTCCTCACCGCCTCCGGTAAGCAGCTCCTCCAAAACTTCCTGGCTCTTTAATTTCTGTGTTCCCTGCGATGTCTATGTAAAGTCTTTTTCTTTTACCAATTCAAATCCGCCAGAATCGCCGCGTAAATTTCCATTCCCCGCCACAGATGCCCCATCCGCAGATTCTCATCCGAGCTGTGCTGATGATTGTCGTAATTCACGATGGGCACGCCGATCCACGGCAGCCCCAAGTCTTCAAAAATATACATAGGCACGCTTCCTCCCAATGTAGGAGCGATGACGGTATCGCCCGAAGTCGCGTCTTGCATCACTTTCACCAAAGCCTTCGACACCGGTAAATCCATCGCTGTTCGCGAAGCGCGATAGCCGCCCTGGTCGATGACTTTCGCAATCAAAGCATGGGTGCGGCGCTCCTCCATCGTGGGCTCGTGGTCAATCACCAAATATCCCTGCTTCTTGATAAACGCCACGATCTGCTCGAATTTCTTGTGCGGATCTTCTCCTTTCACGAGCCGCGCGTCGATCGAAGCTTCCGCTTTGTCAGGTACGACGTTCTGCGCATGCTCCCCCACGTAAGCGCTCTGCAATCCGCGGATATTGAGCGAAGGTTCCTGCAACAGTTCGACCAATTTCTTTCCCGCGCCTTCCGGTTTTGCGATGCCCAGCTCACGCTCGAGATCGGCGTCATTCACCGGCATCTCCTCTAGCGCTTTCTTTTCGAGATCGCTGAGGGGCGTAACATCATCGTAATAACCGTCGATCAGCACACGGCCATCGGCATCTTTCATTGCGGCCAGCAGCCGCGCGAGTTCCATCGCCGGATTCGGCGCCCAGTTTCCATAATGGCCGCTGTGCAGCGCCCGCAGCGGCCCATAGACTGTGATGTCCAGCCCGATGTCGCCGCGGTTCCCGAAGAAAACGAGTTGCCGTCCGGATTGATGCACTGGTCCGTCTGCGGTGATCAGCAGATCGGCGCCGAACAGGTTTTTGTTCAGCTCCAGAGTGTGCGCGAGGTTTGTCGATCCAGCTTCTTCTTCCCCCTCAAAAATCACTTTCAGGTTCACCTTCAGCGGAATCTGCTTCGCGCGCAACGCATCGAGCGCCGCAAGCAGCCCTACGATCGGCGATTTGTCATCGGAAGACGATCGCGCATAAATCCGCCAGTCGTCTTTGTAAACTGCCGGCTGCTTCGCGCTATTCTCCGGAAGCGGAATGCGTTTTCCGCCGGCTTCCAATGCATCGCTTCGCAAGACTGGTTCGAATGGCGTGCCGTCGGTCCACGCGGCGGGATCGACAGGCTGCCCATCGTAGTGCGCATAAAAAATAACGGTGCGCGTGGCCTCCGGCGAGATCAACTTGCCAAAAACCACCGGCCCGCGTCCCGCGATCGGCAGCAAATGCGTCTCGATTCCGCGCGCTTCCAGCATCTCGCGAAGGTGCTCCGCATTTTTCTGGATGTTTGGCGTGTCGCTCGCCACATTTGGGATGGAGAGAAATTCCGCAAGCTCCCGGACGATTCGGTCTTCGTTGTCCAAGCGATAGTCGCGCACTTCTTGCACAACCTGCGCCGGCGCAATGGGAGCCGGCTTCTGTCCCATCACTGGATGGGAAAAAACGGCAGCAAATATAATCACCGCAAAGAATCTCAAGAATTTTCTCCTCTAACTCTCTCGACGGCTTCACTGATGCAGAAGCCCTGCCCTCGACGTCATCAAAGCGACGCATTCATTTTCTCATCTTACCTGTACCAACGGACAGCCGTACTTTCGGCCAGGCTGCGTTTCGTTTTGTGCGGAACCCGGTAACAACGGATTGCGCAAAGTACCAGTGCGCCCGCCGTTTCATTAACCAACACTAAGAATTCGCTTTCCCTCGGAGGTTTCGCACTGTCATGAGCCGTCGTCTTTTGGCTGTCGCGCTGTCCTGTTTGCTGTCCGGCGTCGCGCTGCCCGGGCAGACTGCTCCGGCAGGCGTCGTCCTGCAATCCGCTAATGCGCGCTTGAATACTACCGATGCGGCCATTGGAACCACGATCTTTGATGGTGACCGCATGGAAACTCAGGAGAAAGGCGCGCTGAGCCTCCGCTCCGATCAAGTGCAGCTGACTCTTTCCGAGCAAAGTACGGTTTGGATGAACCACGAAAATCTGATTCTCACTCCCACGCTCCAGCGCGGTACGGTGACGTTCCGCGCGGAAAACGGAACGGGAGTCGAGATCAAAGCCGACGACGTACGCGTGCGGCCGCATTCTCCCGTGCTCACCGTTGGCGAGGTGACGCTCCAAGATTGCAACGTTCTTGTAACCGCGCGCACGCAAGATCTTGAAGTCACCGCGGGCAAAGAAACCAAGATCCTCGAAGAAGGAAAAACCTATCGCGTGGTGCGCAAGGGCGCGTGCGGTGCGGCCCAGTATCACCCGCCTGCTGCTGTTGGTCAGAGCCGTTTCTTCCTGCTACCTGTTGCCGTCGCGGTACCAATTATAATTGGGACTATCGCCAAGGGTCTCGAGAGCCCGGACCGCCCCTGAACAGTCTGTTCGAGAAAAACGTCAACCCAAGAAATCTCACTCCAACTTTTGAGTGAAAGTGACGAGAGCCGCGAGTTTTTCTCTGGCCGCGCCCGACGCGAGAGCAGCCCCTGCCAGTCGTGCGCCATCGCCAAAATCTTGGGCAACACCAGCAGCCACCAGAGCAGCCGCGGCATTCGCGACGACGATATCCCGCCGAGGATCGCGACCGCCCGCGAAAATATCACGGATAGTCACAGCATTTTCGGAAGCAGTCCCCCCGCGTACAGCATCGATCGGGGCTGGTGACACTCCAAAATCCTCTGGAGTCAACTCAAATCGCCGTACCCCTCCATCTTTTATTTCGGCGACCAACGTTTTTCCAGCAAGTGATATTTCATCCAGCCCGCCCGCTCCATGAACCACGAAGGCGCGCTCCACGCCAAGTTCCGCGAGCGTCGCCGCGAGCAAATCGATTAGGTCTGGTGATGGAACGCCGACCACCTGCGATCGCGCGCCAGCGGGATTCGTCAAAGGGCCTAGAAGATTGAAAACCGTGCGCACGCCAATTTCCTTGCGTGCTGGCGCGGCATGACGTGCCGCCGCATGTGCAGCCCTCGCAAAGAAAAAGCCAATTCCAATCTCGCGAATCGCCCTGCCGAAATGCTCCACCGGCAAATCGATCCGCACACCCAGCGCCTCAATCACGTCCGCAGAACCGCTGCCCGAGTGAGAGGCGCGATTGCCATGTTTTGCCACCCGCGCGCCAGCCGCCGCGGCAACGAGCGCTGCGGCCGTGGAAATGTTGAATGTAGCAAATCCCTTACCGCCGGTCCCGCACGTGTCCACAAGATGGTCGGGCCGTGGCTCGCCTTCCGCAAACACCAGCGCCGCATGCCGCCGCATCACGCTCGCGAAACCAGCCAGTTCCTCGACGCGCACCGGTCGAGTATTCATCGCGATGAGCAGCCGCACGATATCGGCCGTCTCGACCCGGCTCGTCAGCAACTCTTCCATCACAGCTTCCGCTTCTTCCCGAGAGAAAATGTGTCCGGATGCGGCACTATCAATGAGAGATTTTGTCATCTGGATTTGGCCACATTTCCGCGCAACCTTGCTCCGTTTTATACTTTCCGAGTACACTCTAATGTTTGCGACGACACCAAAATTCTAACACTACGGAACCCCGATGAAGATTCATGAGTATCAGGCCAAGGCCATTCTGGCGCGTTACGGTGTCACCACTCCACGCGGGGAAGTGGCTTTTTCCAAGGAAGAAGCGCGCGAAGGCGCAGCAAGACTCCGATCCAGCATAGTGGTTGTAAAAGCGCAGATTCATGCCGGCGGCCGGGGCAAAGCCGGTGGCGTCAAGCTCGCCCACTCTCCCGACGAGGCCGCGGAAATCGCCTCTCATATGCTGGGCATAAATCTCGTCACCGCGCAGACTGGTCCCGGCGGCCGCACCGTTAAGCGAGTTCTCATTGAAGAAGGCCTGGACATCAAGCGCGAACTTTACCTCAGCATTCTCGTCGATCGGAGCGTGGGGAAAGTGGTTTTCATGGCCAGCGCGTCCGGTGGCATGGACATCGAGGAAGTGGCCAAGACACATCCCGAAGCCATCATGCGCGAAACGATTCACCCGGCCGCGGGTCTGCAACCTTATCAGGCTCGCAAGTTGGTCTTCGGCTTGGGCCTTTCCGGCGACGTGGCGATGAAAGCTGGGCCATTTCTCCAGGCGCTGCATCGCGCTTTTGTCGATACAGACTCGTCCATGCTCGAAATCAATCCCGCCGTCGTCACCGCCGATGGCCGCCTCGTCGCTCTCGATGCCAAGATGACCTTCGACGACAATGGCCTCTTCCGCCATAAAGAGCTGCGCGAGTTGCGCGACCTCGACGAAGAAGATCCTCTCGAGGTCGAAGCTTCGAAGTACGGCCTGAACTACATTAAGCTCGACGGCACCGTCGCCTGCATGGTGAACGGCGCGGGCCTCGCCATGGCCACCATGGACATCATCAAATACGCCGGCGGTTCGCCGGCCAATTTCCTCGATGTCGGCGGCGGCGCGTCCTCCGATCAAGTGAAAAACGCTTTCCGTATTTTGATTGGCGATCCTGGAGTGAAAGCAGTTTTCATCAATATTTTCGGCGGAATTCTGCGCTGCGATGTTCTCGCTACCGGCGTAGTCGCGGCCGCCAAGGATTTACAAGTGAAAGTCCCGGTTGTCGTCCGCATGGAGGGCACCAATGTTGAGTTGGGCCAGCAAATTCTCCGCGACAGCGGCCTGAATTTCACCATCGCCAACGGTATGAAAGACGGCGCGCAAAAGGTCGTTGCTCTTGCAGGAAGTGCGCGATGAGCGTGCTCGTAAATGAAAAAACACGTTTGATCGTGCAAGGATTCACCGGCCGCGAAGGCACCTTCCATGCGCAACAGATGATTGAATACGGGACAAATGTTGTAGGTGGCGTAACGCCAGGCAAAGGTGGGACCAAGCACTTAGAGCGGCCAGTTTTCGATACTGTTCAAGAGGCCGTGAAAGCGACTGGCGCCAACGCGTCCGTGATTTTCGTTCCACCGCCATACGCTGCCGACGCCATCCTTGAAGCCGCGGATGCGGAAATCCCGCTAGTCGTCTGCATCACGGAAGGCATCCCGGTGATCGACATGGTCCGCGCCGCCGCGACCGTGGACTTCAACAAAACGCGCCTCATCGGACCCAACTGTCCCGGCGTCATTTCTCCCGGCAAATGCAAAATCGGAATCATGCCCGGCAGGATTCACAAGCAAGGCAACGTCGGCGTCGTCAGCCGCAGCGGCACGCTCACTTATGAAGCCGTAGATCAGTTGACACGCCTCGGCATCGGTCAATCCACCTGCATCGGTATCGGAGGCGATCCCATCATTGGCACCTCGTTTCTTGACGCCATGCGCCTTTTCAACGACGATCCCGACACGCACGCCGTCATCCTGATCGGCGAAATTGGCGGCAACGCCGAAGAAACTGCCGCGCAATGGATTGCCACCAACGTAAAAAAACCGGTTGTCGGCTTCATCGCCGGCCAAACCGCTCCCCCAGGCCGCCGCATGGGCCATGCTGGCGCCATCATCAGCGGCGGCCAAGGCACCGCGAAGGATAAGTACGCCGCGATGGCCGCCGCCGGGATCCACACGGTCGAAACTCCCGCGGACCTGGGCTCAACAATCGCCGCCGTCCTAAAATAAATTTGCGGGGGATTGTCCCGCCCGTCTTTTAGTCGGCGAACATTCTTAATTGAAATCCTGGAGGAATCTTTCGTGGCACTCGAACGCACTTTCGCAATCATCAAACCGGACGCCTTCGCACGCGGACAACAAGGAGAAATCCTCTCCCGTATCCACAAAGCCGGCTTCCAAATCGTGGCCATTAAATCCATGCGACTCACCAAAGAAGAAGCTGGCGGCTTCTACGCCGTTCACAAAGCCCGCCCTTTCTTCGGCGAGCTAACTGACTTCATGAGCTCCGGCAAAATCTTCGCCATGGTTCTCGAAGCGGAAGGCGCCATCCTAAAGTGGCGCGACACCATGGGCGCCACCGACCCCAAGAAAGCCGCTCCCGGCACTATCCGCCACGACCTCGGCACCAGCATCGGCAATAACTGCACCCACGGCTCCGACGCCCCCGACACCGCCGCCTTCGAAATCAGTTATTTCTTCGCCGGCCTCGAACTCATTTAGCGCGCGCCTTTAAAGTACAGCCGTGAAGGTATGAGGGCGCAGAAGCGTTACGCCCCTGCTAATCACTCCAAATGTCTTCGAAGTACTGATTCCTGCTTCCTGACTCTTTAAGCCCCGCTCAAGGCCGGTCGGGACTCTCCACGCCCGTACTCCCACTCGCACCTTTCCCCCACCTCTCCACAGTGCGGTAATACGCGCCGCAGCCGCCACGCCAACCGCAATCAGCACGAGCGCCTTGCTGTGCTTTCCCGTTTTTTTCGCTCCCTGCACTCCTGACCCGCTATCGTCGGAAGGATTCAGCAGCACGCGATAGGATTTTCCTTCCGCGATCGTTTCACTTTCGCCGCGATAGCTAATCTGCGCCGGACCGCGCCGCGCGAATACCATCAGCTCATGTGGTCCAACGAGCCGAACCTGAACTACTCCCCGCATTTCTGCAATTGGACGAATTCGAGCTGAGCTGGCGACGATGTCCCTCGTAGTGCCCGCCGTCACGGAGATCACCGCTGCGTCCGAGACAAGCTTCGCCTCGAACTCTTTCGCGGCTAGGTTCGTGTCCTGGTGAACGATCAAGTTGCTTTGCTCCGTCACATACAGCATCGCTTCGCCAATCAGCAGCCGCAATGAGCCCCCCGCCGCGGTCGACAGCCGATCGCCATCGTAAACCGTCGTTCCCTCGGAAGCGGCCTGAGAAATCTTATGTGGCGGACCACATAAACTTCTTATGTGGTGTCGGGGATTATGTGGCGTCGGGGACCGTTCGTGTGCATCCCGCGCCAAAACCTAATCCCCCGACGCCACATAATTCCTAATTCCTATCAAAGGCTTCGCAGGAACTGCATCAGTGGGACAGTCACCCTTCCAGTGTTTTGGATAAACAGCCCGCGGACCTCGCAAGTTGAACTTGGACGTTTCCCGACTATCAGGTCCAAGTAGACGGCCCCAGTCGGTGGTGTTAGTCTACGCGCATGAAGAGGATCGTTGTCGCCGGGTTCTCCGCAGCAGTAGTTGCAGTTGCAGTGTTTGCGGGCGGCGCTCGTAACCCGAGTCTGAGTCCCTCGTTCCAATACGTTGTCACTGGCGAGGGCGACGTACGCGGGATGAGCACGGATACGGCTCACCCAGGCTCGCGCCAACTCGTACACTTCTCCAACGACAATGTGACCATCGCGGCCAGCATCGAGGTCGAAGAGATTCGCGGCGGCGTGGCACTGGTGAGGGTGAGAGCTAGGTCTTATCCGGGGAGAGTGGACCGCGAGACTTCTGAGAAAGAACTCCAATCCGCTCGATCACGCGAGTACACCTACGTTCCCATGGAGAGCTTGAGCCTTCCCATCGAGGGTGGAGGTATGCTCTCGCTTGTGGGAGCAGTCTCTGATGAAGCAGGCAACCTATCGAAGCCGATGGCGCTGCATTCATTGTGGCCACAAATGGGTCAAATTAGTCTAATGGCTCCTGCTCTTTTGCGCGACGATCGGGTTCTGGTGAATCTAAAACAAGGTGCTGCCGCGTACCGCGGCGTTCGCGGAAACCCAGCGATAGCCTTGTTCGCAGCACCGGAGGATTTGTTCATTTTTGCCCTTGAACCTTTCGAGGGGGCTACTGCATGTGAAGTGCTTTTTGGCAGAGCTGAGTTTCGTTTGGAAGGCAACAATTACACTCTGTTTGCGGAAAGGCCAATCCTTGGTGAGGATCACCAATCCAAGATTTGGGTTCTGCACGTCAACAAATACATTCCTTCCGGAGTTGAAAAAAGTTGGCTGGATCGGCAAAGCTGGATGCGGCCTGGTATGTTGTCTGATCTTCTCTCAGAACTAAAGGTTGGAGAGTCAGTCCCTCATCGCTGACGTTTGCGCAGTCTGCTTGAGCAAACGCGGTTGGCCAGGAGACTGTGCTTTTTTTGTGTGTTGAGATAGCAGGTAAGGAGTGATCCGCAAAAAGGTAACTTATTGGGTTGCGAGTGCAATGAAGGAGCAATGCCCGTACAAAGATCATACTGAACGATCGCCACGGACAGCGCGACCTGCTTCTGCTTCTCTGTGTTCGACTGAATCTGCTTCAATTCGCTTGTTCGCGAACGCACTGGAAGGATTGACCCCGAATCCAATTTTGAATCCATCAGCTTACTCGCGGCGTCCGGACGATCCTCTTCTATAATACTTTTGTGGATCCTCTCCGCGAGCTCGGCCGCGCGCTACTCCTATTCGGTGCTGTCCTAATCTCCGTCGGCGCTCTCCTCTATTTCGGTGGCAAACTCCCGTTCCGCCTCGGAAAGTTCCCCGGGGACATCGTCCATCGCGGCGAACACACCACCTTCTATTTCCCGATCGTCACCTGCCTCGTCCTCAGCGCAGCACTTTCCTTGCTCCTCTGGCTCTTCTCTCACTTCCGCCGCTAATTGCCCCGCCGATTTTCCCCGCCCCACCGCTCTCCTGATATATAGTTCCCGCGTCCAATGTGAAAGTACTTCAGCTCGCCCGACAAATTTTTCTGGAGAATTCACTCATGAAGCTCGCACGTCTCACTCTCTGCGCTGCTCTTGCCGTAGCTTTCAGCATTGCTCAGTCTTCCGCAGCGCAATCTTCGTCGAGCCCATCCGCTTCGCAGCAGCAGAGTACGGTCCGGCCTTCGCAGCAACCTGGCCCCGACCCCTTTGGAGGCGCTCCCGCGGCTAAATCCGAAGATGTCGACTCCATCGACCATGTCCTCGTCGCTCTCTACGTGGTGATCTCTGGCCCTCCCGGCGATCGCGACTGGAATCGTTTCCGCTCGCTCTTCCTCCCCGGGGCGCATCTCACCTCCGTTGGCAAAGCTGCCGACGGCTCCGTCCGCGTCCATCCCAACACCGTGGATGATTACGTCAATCGTAGCGGCGCTTACTTCCTCAAGAACGGTTTTTTCGAATCGCCCATCCACAGCCGCATCGAAACCTTCGGCAACATCGCTCAGGTCTTCAGCAGTTACGAATCCCGCCACGCCCTCGGCGAAACGCCCTTCGCGCGCGGAATCAACGGCCTTCAACTTCTCAATGACGGCAAGCGCTGGTGGATCGTCAGCATCCTCTGGGACGAAGAGCGCCCTGATAATCCGCTCCCCAAGGAATTCGCCACCAAGCCCTGATTTCAGATTCTGCGCTTCTAAGGACAGTCAATCCCTCACCTCGGCCGTGTCGAGGAGGCGGTCCGTTCTCCTCTCCTGCCTCTCTTTACACGCTCCCGCGCACCTCCTATAGTCGTTCTTGCATGAAGTTGACCTCATCCAAGCGTCTTCCCCGGACCACGCGATTTTTCAAGCTGCAACTTCTTTTCGTTTTTCTTTTGTTTGGGCTCACTGCTAATGCCGAAAAGATTACGGACATCCACCCGACCGGCTACGTCACCGATCTCGCCCACATCATTTCTCCTGACGCCAAGGCTCGCCTCGAAAATCTCTCGACCGAGCTCGAACAAAAAACCGGCGCCCAGATGGCCATCGTCACTGTCCGCTCTCTTGAAGGCCAGGACGTCGATCAATATGGCAACGACCTTTTCAAACAGCTCGGTGTCGGAAACAAAAAAGACAATCGCGGTGTCCTCTTGCTCGTCGCGCCCACCGAACGCACCTACCGCGTCGAAGTAAGCTACGGCCTCGAACCCGTCATTAACGACGCTCGGGCCGGTGACGCTGGCCGCCTGATGCGCTCCTATTTTCTCCAGGGAAATTACAGCGCCGGCATCGAAGCTGCAGCCTGGACTCTCGCTAAATTTGTTGCCGACGATCGAGGCGTGACGCTTACCGCAACGCCACCCGTTCGACCCGTCCAGCGACGTGATGACAGTTCCCATTCTTTCCCCATCTGGCCGATTCTGATCTTCATTTTCGTCATAATTAACATTATCAGGGCCATCTCTCGGGGAGGGTCAGGCCGTGGCGGAAGAGGCAGCGGCTGGTGGATTGGCCCCATGATCGGCGGCATGCTCGGCGGCGGAGGCGGAGGATTCGGCGGCAGTTCGGGCGGCGGAGGCGGAGGATTCGGTGGTTTTGGCGGTGGCAGCAGCGGAGGCGGCGGTGCCAGCGGCAGTTGGTAAACGAAGTTTATTTGCCAGAGTTTGCGTATAAAGTATGCGGGCGCAGTCCACGTGTTTGCACAAGGAGCGGTAGCACGATGCTCTCGACGGAAGTAAAACTGACCGATCTCGTAAGCCGGATGAAAGAATTCGCCGGAGAGAATCTCGAGTCCATGATTCTCTATGGCTCTGGCGCGCGCGGCGACTTCAAAGAAGGTCACTCCGATTTGAATGTTCTGTGCGTCTTGCGTTCCATTGCCGCGCGCGAATTGGCTCGAGTCACCCCGGTCGTCCACTGGTGGTGCAAGGACCAAAGCGAACCGGCTCCATTGTTTTTCACCGCCGAAGAACTGCGCCAATCCGCCGACGTTTTTGCCATCGAACTGCTTGATATGCAAGACAGCCGCCGCCTTCTCTATGGCGCTGACGTTGTCGCCGGAATCGCCGTGCCCATGAATCTCCATCGCGTCCAGGTAGAGCACGATCTGCGCACGCTCCTCCTCAAGCTCCGCCAGCATTTTCTGCTCACCGGCCAAAAAGAAAGCGAATTGCGCGCTGCCGAAGCAAAATCGTCTTCCAGCGTTCTCGCGCTCCTGCGCCACACACTGATCGCGTTCGAGGAAGAGCCGCCCGCCACGGCCCCGGAAGTTTTCGCCCGCATCGCCGCGCTTACCGGAGCCGACGCCGAGGCTTTCGCGGACGCTTTCAAGCTACGCGATCGCCACGCTCACACTGATGACATTGCGCGCGCCTACGGACGATACTTAAGCGCTCTGACTGTGGTAATTTCCGCTCTGGACAAAATTGTTCCCAAGCACGAGTGGCAGCGAGCCGGCAAAACCGGTTCCTGATTTGTTTGCAAGGATTTGTTTGCGGAGGAAAGCATCATGAAGGCAGCTCTGATTGTTCTAGTCGTTCTTGTCATCGTCGCGTTGCTCGTCGGCGGTTCTTTCGTTTCCCGCCGCAATCAAATGGCCGTCAAGCGCGAGGCCGTCAATGCCGCCTGGGCCCAGGTGGATGTCGTCCTGCAACGCCGCGCCGATTTGATTCCCAATCTCGTTGAGACGGTCAAAGGTTTCGCGACGCATGAAACCGAAGTCTTCAGCGACATCGCCAAAGCCCGCCAAGGCTACATGAACGCCACCACTCCCGCCGACAAAATCGCCGCCAATAGCCAGCTCGAAGCCTCCTTGGCCAAAGTCCTCGTCCTCACCGAAAATTATCCCCAGCTCAAATCCAACGAAAACTTCCTCCGTCTCCAGGACGAACTTGCCGGCACGGAAAACCGCATCGCCGTCGAGCGCCGCCGCTATAACGAAACCGTCCAGGACTACAACACTTACATCTCGCTCTTCCCGAACAGCCTGGTGGCCAGCTTCGGCGGCTTCACCCGCAACGACGCCTACTTCAAAACCGAACCCGGCGCCCGCCAAGCCCCCAAAGTCAATTTCAACACCACTCCGGCTCCATCAGCAGCGCCGGCGCCAGCTCCCGCAAAGCCCTAGTCCATGAGCCAACTCACCTTCAACCTCCAGCCCACCCGCCGTGCTCTAACGGTGAGCGAGCTGACCGCTCGCATCCGCGACCTGCTCGGCAAAAATTTCACGGACATTTGGGTCGAAGGCGAAATTTCCAACTGCCGCGAAGCGCAATCCGGCCACATCTACTTCACTCTCAAGGACGACCGCTCCCAGGTCCGCTGCGTATTTTTCAAGCAGCAGCAGCGCGGTATCAAGTTCCGCCCCGAGGACGGCCTGCACGTCACCGTTCGCGGCTCGATCAGCGTCTACGAATCCCGCGGCGAATACCAAATCTATGTCGAGAACATCGATCCCATCGGCCTCGGCGCACTGCAACTTGCGTTCGAGCAGTTGAAAAAACGCCTCGAAGCCGAAGGCCTCTTCGCCGCCGAACGAAAGAAGCAGCTTCCCATGCTCCCCAGCCGCATCGGCTTGATCACCTCGCCGCGCGGAGCCGCCGTACGCGACGTCGTGCGCATCCTCCGTCGACGCTTTCCCAACGTTCACCTGACTGTTTTTCCTGTACGGGTTCAGGGCGAAGGCGCTGCCGCAGAAATCGTCAAAGCGCTTAAGTTCTTCAATCAAAAAAAACTAGTGGACGTTCTCATTCTTGCGCGCGGCGGCGGCTCCATCGAAGATTTGTGGGCCTTCAACGAAGAGCCTCTCGCCCGCGCTATCGCCGCTTCCGAAATCCCCGTCATCTCTGGCGTTGGCCACGAAACCGATTTCACCATCGCCGATTTTGTCGCCGACGTTCGCGCTTCCACTCCCTCCGCTGCCGCCGAACTAGTCGTCCAGACGCGCCGCGAATTCGATAAGCACATCGCCGACCTGCGCGAAACGCTCGCCAGCATCGTCCGCTACCGCCTCCTCGATCTCAGCAAGCGCGTCCACGAACTCTCCGCGCGCCGCGGTTTCCGCCGCCCGCTAGATCTCCTCCGCCAGCAGCGCCAGCGCGCCGACGAAATGACGTCGCGCCTAGCGCTGGGCCTTCGCGCCCGTCTCGAACAATCGCGCAAGCGCCTCACCACGGTGCACTTGCGCATCGCCACATTCGATTTTCGAGTGAAAATTTCCGCCTTCCGCTTGCGCCTCGAAAAACGCACCGCCGAACTTGGCGTCCGCATCGAACGCCTCCTGCGTACCAAACGCGAACGCCTGGAGCGCCTGACTCTCCAGCTGCAAGAACGCAGCCCTTTGAAAGTCCTCGAACGCGGCTACGCGATCGCCACCGACGCCGCTGGCAACCTCCTCCGCGACGCCGCCCAGGTCAGCGTTGGCGATGCGGTTGCCATCCAACTCCACCGCGGCCGCCTCACCACCGAAGTGCGCAAGAAGGAGCCATGAGTCCGGTAATCCAATCTAGCAAGTTCATTACATGATTGTTCCACAGAAAAGCTACCAGGCAATGTCCATGTACGAATTCGTGAGCGCGCCATCAGAGTGAATCAACGCATGATAGGGCCAGCGGTCGGGTGGCAACGCAGTGCCATTGATCGAAATGCGATGTGCAGAGACGACGACACAATTAGAACCGCCTCGAACTGCTCCTGTGCCGGAGATGCTGTAGGTTCGAGTTCTGGATCGTAGGATTGGCGGAAACTGGAGCTCTCAAAGATGAGTTCGCCAGGCCTTTTGATGTTCTCGAAGACGAATTCGCATTGACACTTGAGCGAGTCGCGTGCTTGCGTACCCGGAACACATCCCGGGTAGTCTATCCGAATCTTGACGTATCGACTCATGCGGTAGTGCAAGCCAACGGCCGCAACCCAGGGTGACAATAGATAGAAGAACCCAGCGATTAGCATCAGTAGCGTGAAGGCAAAAAATATTCAGCGAGTGTTCATGATTTTCAAGAGACGAACAAATTCAATCGTCGTCGGAAGAGGAGGCGACTTTAAGTACAGCGAGGAAGGCTTCTTGCGGAATGTCGACTTGGCCGACGCGCTTCATGCGGCGCTTGCCTTCTTTTTGCTTTTCGAGGAGTTTGCGTTTGCGCGAAATGTCTCCACCGTAGCACTTGGCCAAAACGTTTTTGCGGATGGCGGCAACCGTTTCGCGCGCGATGACGCGGCCGCCGATAGCGGCCTGGATGGGCACTTCAAACATCTGGCGCGGAATCAGTTTGCGGAGGCGCGTCACCAGTTCGCGGCCGCGCTCCGCCGCGAAATCACGATGAATGATCAGCGCCAGCGCATCCACTGGTTCGCCGGCGACCAGCACATCCAGCTTGATCAGGTCGGATTCGTGGTAGCCGGCGAGATGGTAGTCGAGCGAAGCGTAGCCGCGTGAAACGCTTTTCAGCCGGTCGTAGAAATCGAGCACGATTTCGTTGAGCGGCAGTTCGTACGTGAGCATAACGCGAGTCGGCGAAAGGTATTCAAGATTTTTCTGCGTGCCGCGTTTTTCCTGGCAGAGCTGCAGAATGCCGCCGACGGATTCATTGTTGGTGATGATCATTGCGGTGATGATCGGCTCTTCGATCTTTTCGATCTCGCTGGGATTCGGAAATTTCGCGGGGCTATCGACTTCAATCACTTCGCCGCTAACGCGCGTAATCCGGTAACGCACGCTGGGCGCCGTCGTAATGAGGTTGATCCCAAACTCGCGCTCCAGTCGCTCCTGCACGATTTCCATGTGCAGCAAGCCGAGAAAGCCGCAGCGGAAACCGAAGCCGAGCGCCACGGAATTTTCGGGCTCGTAAAAAAACGCAGCGTCGTTCAGCTGCAATTTGCCGAGCGCGTCGCGCAGCGGCTCGTAGTCATCGGCAAGAACGGGAAATAGTCCGGCGAAGACCATCGGTTTGATGGCTTCAAATCCAGGCAGCGGCGGTGCAGGCCGCGCAGCTTCCGTGACGGTATCGCCCATGCGAGCGTCTGCCACGCGCTTGATGTTTGCGACGATGAAGCCCACGTCGCCGGCGCCAAGTTCCTCGAGCGCGATAGGTTTGGGAGTGAGCGTGCCAAGCGTCTCGACTTCGTGGACTTCGTTGCTGTAGCACAGGCGGATTTTCGTATGTTTGGTGACGCGGCCTTCCATCACGCGCACGAGAACCACGGCGCCGCGATAAATGTCGAACCACGAATCGAAGATCAACGCCTGCAAATGATTTTCGGAACTGCCTTTCGGTGGAGGAATGCGCTGCACAATCGCTTCGAGAACATCCTCGACACCGAGGCCGCTCTTCGCGCTGATCAATAGGGCGTCCGCCGCGGGAATTGCGAGCACGCTTTCGATTTGTTCCTTAACAAAATCGATTTGCGCGGCAGGCAAATCAATTTTGTTGATGACGGGAACGATCGTCAGATTATTGCCAGCGGCGAGAAACGTATTCGCAACGGTTTGCGCTTCGACGCCCTGGCTGGCATCGACAACGAGCAGCGCGCCTTCGCAAGCGGAGAGAGCCCTCGACACTTCGTAGGAAAAATCCACGTGGCCAGGCGTGTCGATCAAATTGAGCTGATAGGTGTTTCCGTCTTTCGCGGTGTAATGCAGCCGAATGCTTTTCGCTTTGATGGTGATGCCGCGCTCGCGCTCGAGGTCCATAGAGTCGAGCACCTGCTCGTGCATTTCGCGCTGCGTAAGCGCGCCGGTCATCTCCAGCAGCCGGTCCGCGAGCGTGGACTTGCCGTGATCGATGTGCGCGATGATACAAAAATTGCGTATGAACTTCGGGTCCATGTATTCCGGTTATCGCTTCCGCTTTGCGACTGCTTATGTTTTTCAGATCCCGGCAGGAGCCGCATGCTTCGAGGAGCCAAGACACCAGGCTGCGCAAAACCGTGCCGTGTGACAGTTCAGTTTGCCACAAGGAGTGAGTGGTGGGTAGTGAGTTGTGGGCAGGAGACGGGCGACGGTGGCAGATTATCCGAAATTGAGCCGAAAACACTGGCGGAAATGGCGCGTCTAAGAAAACGGAGGTGTTCTCGAAATGACGAAACGATTGGCGATTCTCGCGTTCTTGGTGTTGGCAATTCCGGTGTTTGCGCAGGACCAAAAGCCGGTGCCGACGTTGAAGAGCGTTTTGCTGCAGCAACTGAAGGACACGCATACCAACAGCAACTGGTTCGTGTGCGCGGATGTGGCGGTGGCGGGAGTGACGCCGGAGCAAGCGAACTGGAAGGACGGCAAGGGAAATCACTCCGTTGGCGAGTTGGCGTATCACATCTGGTTCTGGAATGAGCGCAATCTTCGCAACATGAAGGGCGAGCATCCGGAGAAGTTCAGCGGGAACAACGACGAGACGTTCGACAAGTTCGACGCGAAAAGCTGGAACGAAACCGTACAGAAGATGGATGCGGTACTGACGGAACTGGAAAAGATGGTCGAGAACGCCGATGAAGCCAAGCTGAAGGCCATTGCTCCGACGATCGCAAACATCAACGCGCACAACGCCTATCACATTGGAGAAATCGTGATGGTGCGCAAGGAGCAAGGCTCCTGGGATCCAAAGAAAGGTGTGAACTAAAGCTCACTCGTCGCGTAGGGTGCGAACGGGCTCGACGCGCGTGGCGCGATAGGCCGGCACGATGGTGGCGAGGACGCCGACAGCGATTAGGAGCGATGCAACTGTCGCGAAGGTGAGCGGATCGGTGGGGCGCACACCGAAGATTAAAGATGACACGACGCGACCCATCGCCAGGGCCACCGCGAATCCGATGATGATGCCCAGAAGAATTGGTTTCATACCGTCGGCGAGCACCAGCTTTAGGACATCGGAGTGCGACGCGCCGAGGGCCATTCGGATGCCGATCTCGCGAACGCGACGGCGCACAGCGTAGGAAAGCACGCTATAAATGCCGACCGCAGTGAGCACTAGCGCAAGCCCGGCGAATGTGGCCAGCAGAAGTGTGTTGGAACGTTGCGGGGACAAGGAATTGGAAATCAAATCGTTCATGCTCAACACTTCCGTGACGGGCGTTTCCGCGTCTACCTGGTGAACAGCGGCGGTCACTGCAGAGACGGCGCTCATGGGATCGATGTTGGTGCGCACGGTAAGGCTCATCGGAAATGACCGCCAGGGCTCGGACGGGGGTGCGAAGATCTGATCCAGCGGCCAGTAGATCGTTTCGGTCGGACGAGTCTCGTCCAGAGAATCCAATTTTACGTCGCCCACGACTCCCACGATTTCTCGAGCGACCCCCGGATAAAAAGTCATGGTGAGATGTTTGCCGAGAGGATTTTCGTTGGGCCAAAAGCGCTTGGCCATGGACTCGCTGATGAGCACCGTGGGCGTTCGGCCCGCCACGTCGGAATCTGCCAGGTCGCGCCCGCTCAAAAGCGGGACGCGCATCGTGCGCAAGTAACCCGGACTGATGAGGCGAACATCCACTTCAGGCTGGTCCGCCATGGGCACGACCGGCTGGCCTTCGATGGAGACGGGCTGGTGCGAACCGCCGTCGCCCATAGGGAGATCATCGATTACCGCCGCTGAGTCGACACCTGGGGTTGCGCGGACTTGCTGAAGCACGCGTTCGAAAAAGGCGATGTACGCTTCAGGCGTTGTGAATTTGTTAGAGGGTATGGAGACTGTCATCGTGAGTTGGCCGTTGGGATCGAAGCCAGGGCGGACATTGCTCAGCTGGTATAAGGTGCGGACCATGAGGCCCGCGCCAACCAGCAGAACCAGCGAGAGCGCCACCTCGACGGTCACCAATAGACCGCGAGTTCTGCCGCCCCCGGACTCCGAGCTACCCCGGCTGTGGCCTTGTTTTAGAGCTTCGTTGACATCGGTTTTTGTATACCGCAGGGCTGGCAGAATGCCCGCGAGAATGCCGGAAAAGAGGGCGAGGAACGCGGTGAAGGCCAGCACGGAACCGTCGAGCGTGATTTCCGTGAAATGAGGCAGCCGGTCGACAAGAAACTTGACGATCAATTTGGTGCCAAAGCTTGCGAGGAACAGGCCCAACGCGCCGCCCGCGAGAGAAAGCAGGACGGTCTCCGCGAGGACCTGGCGCAGAATGGCAAAACGGGTTGCTCCCAGCGCCGAGCGGATGGCGATTTCCTTCTTTCGCGCGAGGATTTTGCCGAGGACAAGATTGGCAACGTTGGCGCAAGCGATCAACAAGACGAAGCCCACGGCGCCCAACAAAACGAGTAGAGCAAGGCGGACATCGCCAATCGTTTGTTCCCGCAAAGTAAGAATCTTGGCGCCCCAGCCTTTGTCGTCCTCGGGATAGAGCTGCTCGAGGCGGGTGGAAATGGCGCTGAGTTCGGCTTGCGCCGCGCGGATGTCTACGCCGGGTTTGAGGCGGCCGATGACCTGGTAGTTGTGGTTACCGCGAACGGCGCGCCTTTCGTCGGTCCAGGCAAGGGGGGTCCAGAGCTGGGCCCAACTGGGAAAGTTGAACGTGCGCGGCATGACCCCGATGACGGTGTAGGTCTCGCCGTCGAGAACAATGTTGCGGCCAACGACGCCAGGATCGGCGCCATAGCGTTCGCGCCAAAGCGCGTTGCCGAGGACCACGACGTGACCCTGGCCGGGCCGGTCATCGTCGGGCGTAAAGCCGCGGCCCAGAATAGGTTGAACGCGAAGGGTCGAAAAGAAGCCTGGAGCGACGGGTGCGGCTTGAATGGATTCCGGGCGTTCCTTGCCGCCGACGTTGAAGCGCGCGCCGCCGAAAGCGGCCATGTCTTCAAAGGAGTGGTTCATGCTCCGCCAGTCGAGGTAGTTGGCGGGTGAGACGGAGAAGAGGGTCATTCCGGGGAAACTCTTTGGGGGAGGGACGTGCCAAATTTGCATGATGCGGGAGGAGTCCTGGTAGGGCAGGGGGCGCAAGAGAACGGCGTTCACAACGGAGAAAATCGCGGTGTTGGCGCCAATGCCCAGAGCGAGGAGGAGGATGGCGGTGACGGTGAAGCCTGGGTTGCGAAGGAGGATGCGAAAGCCGAGTTGAATGTCGGAGAAGAGGTTGCGCATAAGAGGGCACTCCTGGCCGCCGATAAAAGGCAGGTCGGCGGCGTCATGCATAGGAGACGGACGAAACGGCAAAAGGTTCCACGGATTTGGCGAGGGTTGGGCGTGCCGGATACCACAAGGCGCGATTGCGCGAGTTTTGCGGGTCTCCCCGTCGGGGTATATAGTTGAACGAGGGCGTGCGCACCTCTCATCGCGCGCGACCCAGCAGAAGAGTTTCAAGTCACCGACAGGCAAAGCAAAGGCAACCCAGACGGATGGCCGCAGACGTCAGCAAGCATTTGGACCGCGCCAAGCGATTCCTCGAAAAGAACCGCGTCGAGGACGCAATCGAAGCCTATCTGGCCGTGCTGGATGAGGCGCCGCAGCACCAGGAAGCGACGCAGGCGCTGGGCGATCTTTACGCACGAATGGATCAGCCGGAACGCGCCGCCGTTTACTACGGCCTGCTCTTCGATTTGCTGATCGAGCCGCGCGACGAAACCAAGGCGCTGGCCATCTACAATCGTTTTCTGCGAAGCGGTTCAACGCCACAACCGCCGGAACGCATCGCCCGCTATGCTTTTTTGCAGCAAAAACAAAACCATCCCGAAGAAGCTATCGACCAATACACCAAGGCAGGGGAACTATTCACGAACGCGGAACGCCACGAAGACGCGCTTTTTTGCTGGGAGCGTATCGCGCAGCTCGATCCGGAGAATCTCAGCCGGCAGATGCGGCTGGCGGAGGCGGCCGAGCAGATCGGTAAGAATGCGCTGGCCGCGCGCACGTTTCTTCGGGCGGGGCAGCTCGCGTCGGCAGGCGGCGCCGAGGTCGACGCGCTGAAGCTGCTGGGCCGGGCCTACAAGCTCGCGCCGCAAGAGCGCAGCGTGGCGCTTCTCTACGCGCAGGCCAAGCTGCGCAGCGACGGAGCGGCAGAGGCGGCCACACTTCTCGAGCCGTTTGCCGGCACAGAGAGCGACACCGTTTTTCTCGAGACATTTGGCGACGCGCTGATTCGCGGCGGAAATCTCGACCGGGCGCGCGATATTCTCGAGAAGTTGTTGCGTGAGAAAAACGCGGGCACAGAGCGGCTTTTCGAACTTGCCGACGCCTATGCGGCGTCCGCGCAAACGACCAAGGGCGTCGACGTGCTTCAGACACTGAAACGCCGTATGTTCGCGGACAAACGGCAAAATGATTTCGCCACGCATTTAGACGCCGTGGCCGCAAAGCATCCGCACTCGCAAGGCATGATGGAGTTTTGGGCCGCGGTTTACAACGAGCTGAACCGCGAATCGCAGTATTTTGAAATACTCGTAAAACTTTTCGATGTGTATTTCAATGCGGGTGATTTTCGCAAGGCCTGCGATTCGCTTGAGCGGCTTGTGGATATCGACGCCTACGACTACCGGAATCAGGAGCGGATGGAAAAGCTTCGCGGACATGTCGACGAAGCGTTCTTGAAACGCGTAGGCGGCCGGCTGGCCAAGTCGATGAGCACGGCACCGCCACCGCCGGCCAACACCGGCGCTGGAGCAAGCGTCGCGCCAGGGGCGCCAAGCACGGAAGAAGGTCGGCATGCGCAAGCGCTCGAGGACCTGATCGTACAGACGGAGATTTTTCTCCAGTATTCGCTGCAGACCAAGGCGCTCGAACGGCTGCAAAAGATCGCCGCGATGTTTCCCGGTGAAGAGGCGCGGAACGCGCGTTTGCAAAATCTATATCAGATGGCCAATTGGTGGCCCCCCGGCGCTGCGAAACCCAAGCAAGAACCCGCTGCGGCTTCTGCACCTGCACCACCACCGGCGGCACAGGTCGTCGAGGCACAGCCCGTACAAGTCACCACGCGGACGGGCGTGTACAGCGCGGAAACGCTGCGCGATTTGTCGAAGATTTCCGAAATCAACCAGAAGATTTTCCGGCAGCAGACGCCGCGGGCGATGCTGAACACGGCAGTGAGCGAAGTGGGTTCTCACCTGCGCACGCTGCGCTGCATTGCGGTTGTCGGTGCGCCGGGACGACCTCCGGAGATGTCCGCGGAGTTTTGCGCTCAGACGAGCAAGCCCGCACCGGGAGCGCAGGTCGTCTTGCTGCTCGCGCAGATGGAAAAAGCGGAGCCGGATGAGCTCGGTGGATTGGTTGTCGACGCGACCGAGGGATCGATTCTTACTGAGATGGGGCTGGCGACGGCTCTTGGCGTGATGATCACGGACAAAGAGACGCAAGCCCCCGCGGGAATGCTGATCGTTGGCCACGCGGAACCGCACAAGTGGAAGCCAAACGAAGCTTATTTCTTGCAAGCCATCGGCGATCAGATGCTGATGAGCGTGAGCCACACGCGGCTGCGCTCGCTGGTGCGCCGCATGGGCGTTTCCGATGAGCGCACGGGCTTGCTCAGCCGCAGCTCATACCAAAGCTGTCTGCTGACGGAAGCGGATCGGGCGCGCAGCCAGGGCACCCCACTGGCGCTCGCCATTTTGCAAATCGATCGCGGCGCGGAAATTTTGCGGCAGCAGGGAGAATCGCCGCTGGAGCGGTTTTTGGAGCAACTGGCGCGGTCGCTGCAGCCGATCGTGCGACAGAACGACGTGGCGGTGAAGTATACGTCCTGGTCGCTTGCGTTTATTTTGCCGGATACGACGCTGGCAGGGGCGCAGAATCTTGCGGACAAGTTGCGACGCGCGGCTTCCGGTTTGCGGCCACCTTGGGATACGACGCAGATCACGTTGAGCGCAGGAATTGTGGAAGCGGTCGCCAAGCACGAGTACGACAGCGAGGACATCGTGACGGATTTGATCAATCGCGCGGAATTTTCTGTAGAAGAAGCCCGAAAAAAGGGCGGGGATACTGTCGTCACGCTGGACACGCCCAAGGTTTGATAAAGCATAATGAGAATATAAATGCGTGCGAATATCTCGATTGAAGGATTGTCGAGCCAAGAACTGTTAGAAGACTGGGCGTGGCTTCTACAGAAACCGTTCACAATCATCGCCATGAATAATTTTGCGGACATGTTTCTTCGTGATGATTGATGGAGAGATTCATTTTTTAGAGCTCGCCGTCGGGGAAGTCACCAAGGTGGCAGGCTCTGCTGCCGAATTCCAGCGACTGACTGCTAACAAGAACAATCAGAGCAAGTGGTTTATGCTCGGCCTTTTAACTGAGCTTGAACGAGCAGGGATGACACTCGAGAACGGCTCCTAATAATATAATATTTGCGGCTAGGGGCTGATTACAGCTTCTGATCTTTCCAGCGTAAGCTGTGAGCTTGATACCTGAGGAGTGACAAAACCATGTTTCCAACGGATGTGGTGATTGTGGCGGGGGCGCGGACGCCGATGGCGCGGTATACGGGGGCCTTTTCGGAGGTGAGCGCGATTGATTTGGCGGCGCATGCTTCGAGGGAGGCGATTCGGCGGTCGGGCGTGGACCCGGGGGAGTTTGATCATGCGATTTTTGGGAACGTGATGCAGACCTCCGCGGATGCGATTTACGGCGCGCGGCACGTGGGATTGAAAGCGGGATTGAAAACCGAAACGCCGGCGGTGACCGTGAACCGGTTGTGTGGGTCGGGCATTGAGGCGGTGTCGCAGGCGGCGCAGCGGCTTTTGCTGGGCGAAGCGACGATGGTGCTTGCGGGCGGCATGGAGAATATGACGCAGGCGCCATTTGTGGTTCGCGGGGCGCGAACTGGATTGAAGCTGGGCGGCGGGGCGCTGGAGGATTCGTTGTTTGTCGGGTTGACGGACAGTTATTGCGGATTGCCGATGGCGATGACCGCGGAAAAGTTGGCGGAGCAGTATGGCATTACGCGCAAAGATGCGGATGCGTATGCATTGCGCAGCCAGCAAGCGGCCGATGCGGCGTACAAAGCGTGCCGGATTCGGGAGGAGCTCGCGCCGGTGGAAGTGAAGCAGGGGAAGAAGACGATTGTATTTAGCGAGGATGATCACCGGCGGCCGGAAACGACGATGGAGACGCTGGAGAAATTGCCGCCTTCGTTCAAGAAAGATGGGATTGTGACGGCTGGGAATGCGAGCGGGATTGTGGATGGCGCGGCGGCGGTCGTGGTGACACGCGAGAAAACAGCGAAAGAGCGCGGGCTGAAGCCGATTGGGCGAATTGTGGCGTGGGTGACGGCGGGAGTTGATCCGAGCATCATGGGGATTGGGCCGGTGCCTTCGTCGCAAAAAGCGCTGAAGCTTGCGGGACTTACGCTGGAGCAGATGGACCGTGTTGAGGTGAATGAAGCGTTCGCGGCGCAGTATCTCGCAGTCGAGAAAGTGCTGGGTCTGAATCGCGACAGGACAAATGTGAATGGCGGAGCGATTGCGCTTGGGCATCCCTTGGCGGCGAGCGGAACGCGGCTGCTGATTACCATCTTGAATGAGTTGCGGCGGAACAATTTGCGGTATGGATTGGCGACGGCTTGCATTGGCGGCGGGCAGGGGATTGCGATGATTGTGGAGGCGATCGCGAAGTAGATTTGTCTCCAGAGCCCGGCGCAATTTGGAGTGATTCACAGAGAAAAGATAACGCAGAGGCGCAGAGGCACGCAGAGAAGAGTCTCGAATAGGCGCTTTCTGCTAGACTTGCGTTTCGCTCCACGGAGTAGTTTTTCGAAGTCGTCCGTAAATTCAGCGAGGATGAGGAATGTCGATTCAAAAAGTGGGAGTTGCGGGGTGTGGGTTGATGGGGTCGGGAATCGCGCAGGTGTGTGCGGCGGCGGGCTTTGTGACAGTGGTACGGGAAGTCACCCCTGAGATCGTCGAGAAGGGATTGAAGAGTATCGAGAAAAATCTGGCGCGGTCAGTGGAGAAGGGAACGATCACGGCCGCGGCGCAAGGCGAAATCCGCGGACGTCTACACGGGACGACGATTCTCGATGATTTGAAGGATTGCGATCTTATTGTTGAGGCAATCATCGAACAATTGCCTGCGAAGCGCGAACTTTTTTCCGCGCTGGATGCTCTTTGTCCGCCTTCGACGATTTTTGCCAGCAATACTTCTTCGTTGACGATCACCGAAATTTCCGCGGCGACGAAGCGGCCGCAGCGGTTCGTGGGTTTGCATTTTTTTAATCCAGTGCCAGTGATGAAGCTTGTGGAAGTGGTGCGGACAATTGCGACGGAAGCTGATGTGTATGAAGAGATGGTGGCGTTCGGGACGAAACTCGGGAAGACGGCGGTGCGGGCGCACGATTCGACGGGGTTCATAGTGAACCGGCTGCTGGTGCCGTATTTGCTGGATGCGATTCGCGCGCTGGAAGAAGGCGTGGGATCGATCGAAGACATCGATAATTCGATGAAGCTGGGTTGCGGGCATCCCATGGGGCCGCTGACTTTGCTGGATTTCGTGGGATTGGATACGACATATTACATTTCACAGATTATGTTTGAGGAGTTCCACGAACGGCGATTTGCATCGCCGCCGCTTTTGAAGCGGATGGTTTTGGCGGGTTGGAACGGGCGGAAGGCGGGGCGGGGATTTTATGATTACTCGGATCCGGCGAAGCCTAGGGCGATGAAGTTTTAGAAACTAACGGCGTAGGGCTGAGGTAGGGCAAAAGGTTTTTCTTAACAAAGAGTTCACAGAGGACGCAGAGAAGAGAAAAATGGCTTACGAGAATTTGATTTACGAGAAGAGAGATGGGATTGCGTTTGTTACCTTCAACCGGCCGAAGGTTTTAAATGCGCTGAACCGCAAGACGATGGAAGAGTTGCAGCAAGCGCTTTTGGATGCGCGAGGCGATGAGCGCGTGCGCGTGTTGATTTTGTCTGGTGCGGGAGAAAAGTCATTCGTTGCCGGGGCGGACATAGGCGAACTTTCGCAACAGACGCCGGTGAACGGAAAGGAGTTTTCGCTGTTTGGGCAGAGCGTGATTCATCTGCTTGAGACGATGGGGAAGCCATCGATTTGCGCGATCAACGGATTTGCACTAGGTGGCGGATGCGAGATTGCTCTGGCATGCACCATTCGAATTGCGAGCAAGACAGCTAGGGTCGGACAGCCGGAAGTGAAGCTGGGAATCATTCCAGGATATGGCGGAACGCAGCGGCTGGCGCGGCTTTGCAGTAAAGGAGTGGCGCAAGAGCTTTGTCTCTCGGGCGAAATGATCAGCGCGGAAGAGGCGCTTCGCATCGGCCTCGTGAATCACGTCTACGAACCGGCGGAACTTTTTCCGGCGGCCGAGGCGTTGGCGAAGAAGATTATTGCGAATGCGCCGATCGCAGTGAAGTACACCATGGAAGCGATTGAGCGCGGCGTCGATATGCCACAGGAAGAAGGATTGTTCCTTGAGGCGACGCTGTTTGGTTTGGCTTGCGCTACCGAAGATATGCGCGAGGGCACGAAGGCGTTCTTGGAAAAGAGGTCACCGAAGTTTGCTGGAAAATAGTTTAAGAGAAGAAAAGAAAAAGGATAACGGAGAGGCGCAAAGTTAACAGAGTTGCGCGGAGAAAAGGAAGTCAGGTTAAGGAATGCAAACGGGAAAGATCGAGGGCGAGTTGAGCGCGGCTGGATTGCGATTTGGAATTGTGGTGAGCCGGTTCAATAGCTTTATTACCGAGCGGCTTTTGGCGGCGGCGGTGGATGCACTGGAGCGCGCGGGCGCGGCAGGCAAGGACGTAGATGTTGTGCGGGTGCCGGGATCATTCGAATTGCCGCTGACGGCGAAGAAACTTGCAATGACAAGCCGCTACGACGCATTGATCGCGATAGGGTGCGTGATTCGTGGAGAGACTTCGCATTACGATTACGTTTGCTCGGAGACGGCGCGCGGATTGCAGCTTGCGCAGATGGATTCGGGAGTGCCTATCATGTTCTGCGTGTTGACTTGCGACAATTTGGAGCAGGCGATCGACCGCGCAGGGTTGAAAGGCGGCAACAAAGGATTCGAAGCGGGCCTTGCGGCGATTGAGATGGCGCATTTGTCGCGCAAACTGCGCGGCGGGCAAGCGAAACCGCCCGTCAGCGAAAAGCCGCGGCGCAAGTAACGTGTCCCTACGAACAAAATCCCGCGAATTCGCAATGCAAATGCTCTTCCAGTGGGACATGAGCGAGCAGGAGCCCACGAAACTCGAGGCGAAGTTCTGGCGGGCGGCGAAAGCAACGGATTCCACGCGCACATTTGCGAACCGGCTGTTCGAAGGCGCCGTGAAAGATACGGCTGCGATCGATGAACTGATCGTCAAGCAGGCGGAGAATTGGCGGCTCGAGCGGCTTGCTGTGATCGACCGAGCGATTTTGCGGCTGGCGATTTACGAGCTGCGTACCACGGACACGCCGCCCAAAGTGATCCTTGACGAGGCGGTCGATCTGGCCAAGAAATTTTCGTCCGAAGAGGCCGGGTCATTCGTCAACGGGATCCTAGATGCTGTACATAAATCGTTGGAGACTAATTAGCGATCAAGTTGTTTCGATTGTGACCATCAACACGAATCCTCATCTGTGCATCACCGGAAATTCCGCCAGGAACGCGATATCCCAAATCCCCACATGCCGCAGCTCGTCCATAACAATCACAAGATCCCCGAATTGTGCACGCTGGTCCACGTTGAGAAAGACTTTGTGCTGCGCGCCACACTTCAGTCGCCGTCGAATCTGCTCCTCTAAGTCTCCAATTGCCACCTTGGCGTTTCCAAAATAGATCGAGCCGTCACGGGTGACGATGACTCTCATGGCATCTTCGCGAAGCGCCGCTGGCATGGGCGTCGCGTGGTGAGAGATGTAGGGATCGAATATCAGGCCGTGACCGGAAGGCGCATACGTCATAAACACAATCAGCAAAACAAGCATGCAGCCGAGCGCGGATTGTGAAAAGGCTGAAGAGCCGACACTGCTGAGTAACGAGGCGCGGTTGTTGCCTAACCTGCGGTTTCGCACGCGGAGTTGTAAGCGCGAGAGCATGGTCGAGCTACCGGTTTCTCTCTTATTGTTAGACACCGGAGACGGTCGAATCGTGCCTGGCTAGACGCGAATCGTGCCTTCAAAAACTTTGACGGCGGCGCCGCTGACGCGGGGCACAAGCTTCTTGCCGCTTTGGGTGACTTCCACTTCGATGTGGCTGGGACGGCCCATTTCTTCGCCTTGAAGAATGCTGAGCGTGTGCCCGGCGGCGAGCTTGCCATGCTTTACGAGATAAGCACCGAGCGACCCGGCAGCCGAGCCGGTCGCGGGATCTTCATAGATTTCCCAAGGGAGCATGCCGCGCGAGAAGACTTTGTTGTTGCCGCTGAGCGCAAAGCAGTACGCCATCGTCGCGTTTTTGCCCAGCAGCTTGCGCAGCTCAAACATATTCATGGAGATCTTGCCGAGCGCCGCGCGATTCCTGAGGGGAACCATGAGATTGAAGATTCCCGTCGAAACGCACTCGGGATCGAGATGAGGATCGAAGTCTTTCGAAGTCAAGCCAAGCGATTTCGCCAAAGCAGCTTTCTTAAACTTGATGGGACGGAATGCCGCTTCGGTCTGCGTCATGGTGACGCGCTGCGGACGACCATCCTTGAAACGAATCTCGACGGGCAGCACGCCGGCACCCGTTTCTTGCATCACGTGCACGCCGCCCTCTTGTGCGGGAACGACGCCCAGCTCGGCGAGAAGAAACCAGGTGCCAACGACGGGGTGGCCGGCAAGTTTCAGCTCTTCGCGCGTGGTGAAGATGCGCAGACGAGCCAGAGCGCGCTCGTCGGTTGGCTTTTGCACGAAGACGGTTTCGGCGAGATTCATCTCGCGCGCGATGGCTTGCATCTGGTCGTTCGAGAGACTATCGCCATCGGTGAAGACGGCGAGTGGATTGCCTTCGAAACGCGAGTTGGTGAAGACGTCGAGAGTGTAGAAGCGGTGTTCCATAGGGTTGTGAGCCGTGGCCGGAGCTGCTGCGGAAATCAGATGCGCTCGAGCTGGGCGACAGTCCTTTCGTTTGTGATGTTTCCAGTGTTGAGCGTGGATTTCGGCTCAATCAAAACGAGGTGCACTTCTTCGTCCGCAACAGGGCAATGCTCGACGCCGCGAGGAACGATGACGAATTCACCTTCACGGACGATTGCTTCGTGATCGCGGAATTTCATGCGCAACGTGCCTTTAACGACGAGAAAAAGTTCATCTTCATTGTCGTGGTGATGCCAGATGAATTCACCTGTTAGTTTTACCGCTTTGACGTGGCAGTCGTTTATCTCGCCAATCACGCGCGGGTTGCAGTAGTCCGAGAAGAGGCTGAACTTTTCATTCAGATTGACTGTGTTCATGGCGATTCCTAGAGATTGTGGATGATTTCCTTAACGGCTCCAAGCGCGCGCTCCGTTGTCTCGGCTTTGGAAGTTTCGCAGTACACGCGCAACAGGTTCTCCGTGCCGGATGCGCGGACCAGCAGCCAGCCGATTTGGCCGAGATAAATCTTGATGCCGTCCATGTCTTCGCGCCGCGTGATGGGCCAGTCCCGGAAGTTAGTCATCTTGGCGTCCGAAAAGTAGGCAATGGCTTTTTGCTTTTGAGTCGGCGTGACGTCGAGATCCACACGGCCGTAATGGAATTCGCCGAACTCAGCATAGAGCGTGCGCAGCATGTCGCCCAGCGACTTGCCGTGCCAGGCCATTAGTTCCACAAGAAAGAGCGCGCAAACCGTGGCGTCGCGCTCGGGAAGGTAAAGGCTCGTGCCGATGCCGCCGCTTTCTTCTCCGCCGATCAAAATGTTCTGCTCCAGCATAAGCTCGCAAATGTATTTGAAGCCGATCGGTACTTCGTGGAGCTTGCGGCCGAACTTGGCGGCCAATTTGTCGATCAGCTTGGTGACGGAAAAAGTTTTTGCGATGTCTCCAGGTAGATTGCGAGTGCCTGCAAGATGCCAGACGAGAAGCGCGAAGATCTGGTGCGGATTGACGAACGAGCCGTCGCGGTCCACGGCACCGATGCGGTCTCCATCGCCGTCGGCGCACAGGCCAGCGTCGTATTTGCCGGCGAGAACGGCCTCCTGCAACGGCGCGATGTGCGGCGGAATCGGTTCTGGGTGCACGCCGCCGAAGCGCGGGTCGCGCGTGAAGCGGATTTCGTCACAGGCGATTCCGTTGCGCGCGAAGAGGGCGGGCAGCAGACCGGTCGCTGAGCCATGCATAGGGTCGGAGACAAACCGTAGCTTTGCGTCACGCAACCGCTGCCAGTCGATCAGTTTCTCGATGGTGTCGAGGTATGGAGCGCGCGGCTCGAGCGATTGAATCAATTCTTTCCGCGGAGGGAGAGGTGCTGCCGCGTTCTTTTGCACTTCGGCAAGGTCGATTTCAATTTGCGCGACGATCGATGGAAGGGCGCTGCTGCCATAACTCGCTTTGTACTTAATACCGTTCCATTGGTAGGGGTTGTGGCTCGCCGTGATAAGGATGCCCCCTGCGGCCGCGCGCTGACGAACGAGCAAAGAAATTGTGGGCGTGGGACAGGGCTTGTCGGCAAGCCATACGGGCGTTCCCGTTGCGGCAATCACTTCGGCGACGGCGGCAGCCACGGTATCTGACGCAAAGCGGTGGTCGTAGCCGATCAGCACGCCCTTGCGCGCGTCCTCGCATCGCACGACATAGCGCGCGATGGCCTGCGCCACGATGCGCGCGTTGGCAAACGTGAAGTCTTCGGCGATAACGTCGCGCCAGCCATCAGTTCCAAATTTAATCGCGGTCATAAGGGACAAGAGGAAGTATACGCGAAGCGATATATCCGCCAAGCGGCCAGATTGGACTGAGACTCCCGAAACCTATTACAGCAGTTTGGTGAGTTTTCTCTCTTCGAGGGATTTTACGATTTTAGCGACCTCCTGGGCACGGTCGCGGGGGACGATGAGAAGCGCGTCGGGAGTTTCAACCACAATCAGGTCGCGAATGCCAATGGCGGCAACAAACTTCGTTGGGCTATAGAGAAAATTGCCGGTAGCATCGAGAGCGAGGCCTTGGCCGACCAAAACATTGTCGCCGGATTGTTTGGCGAGCAGTTCGTAGACGGCAGCCCATGAGCCGATATCGCTCCAGCCGACGTCCGCGGGAATCACGAACACGCGCGGAGATCCTTCCTGGCGTGTGGCGTTTTCGAGAATGGCGTAATCGACAGAAATATTTTCGAGTTTCGGATAGATTTCACGCAGGCGGCGCTCGTAAGTTTTCTTGCCGATGCTTTCGGCCAGCGATTCAAGAGCTTCGTACGTTTTCGGAAGAAAACGCTTCAAATTTTCGAGAAAGGTGGAGACGCGCCAGAAAAACATCCCGGCGTTCCATTGAAAATTGCCCGAGGCGACGTATTGTTTCGCAAGATCAAACACTGGTTTTTCCGTAAAGCGACGAACGGCAAACGCGGGGAAGCCGCTCGGTCCGAGAGCGTCTCCGAAACGCTCGACGTAGCCAAAGCCCGTGTCCGGGCGGGTTGGAGGAATGCCAAGAACGATCATGCGGCCGGGCTCACGCGCAAGATCGAGGGCCGCGCTGACGATTTTGCGATATTTGTCCGGCTGCGCGATGAAATGGTCGGCAGGCAGCACGGCCATCAGCGCATCGCCTTTCGCGGCGTGTCGCACGTGAAGAGCCGCGAGCGCGATGGCAGCTGCGGTGTTGCGGCCGATAGGCTCCGTCAAAACGCGTTTACGCGCCGCCGCTGGCATCCGCTTCTTGACGGCGGCAGTTTGCTCGGCATTCGTCACTGTCCAGATGCGGGCAGGAGGGATGAGTGGCCGCAGCCTAACGGTCGTCTGCTCCAGCATCGTCTCTTTGCCAACGATGTTCAGCAGTTGCTTTGGGGTGCGAGTGCGGCTGCGCGGCCAGAAGCGCGTGCCGCGTCCTCCGGCGAGAATGACGGCGTGAGTTTGAAGCTTTTCACTCGACATTAGTATTCTTTTTCTCTAACTCAGCCTTCCGATGGATGGGAGATGCTACTAGCAAGCTCGTTTTCGTCTTGGGAGAGTACCCTCGGCTCCCGAAGTCGGCGGGGATGAACCAGCATTCCCCCGGCTTATAACAGAATTCGCCTGCACAACTTCTTTTAAACATCCCATGCGGTGTGGAAGACCAGTCAATTCGCCCTTCGCCTTCTAGAAATACCCACAAACCGAACTGCTCAGGGGGTTTCGTAGCTACGTTCATGTAGATTCGCTGGTCGAATCCGAGCGCGGACGCGGAGAAATAGGGGCAGTCAACTAAGAATTCGCCGACTTTCTTGTTGCGGAGGAACCACGGGCGAGGCGCTATCTTTCCGCCGGCGCTGGAGTTAAAGTTCAAAACATCCAAAGCCTTTTCGATGTGTAGCTCACGCGGTTTGCCGTGGGCATCGCGGCGGTTGTAGTCGTAGATGCGATAGGTGAGATCGGAATACTCTTGCACTTCGCAGATCACTATTCCGGGGCCGATGGTGTGCGGCATTCCCGCGGGAATGAAGAAAGCATCGCCGGCGTGAGCTTCGTGCGATTGAAAGAGATCCTCCAGCGAGTGATCGGCAAGCGCAGAGAGAAATTTCTCCTTTGTTGCACCTAATTTTAGTCCTGCAAGCAGTCGCGCCCCCGGCTCCGCGGAAACGACGTACCACATTTCTGTCTTCCCGCGGCTGCCTGCAGCGGCTTCGTGCGCGGCGGCGTAGGCGTCATCCGGATGGACCTGAATCGATAACTTGTCGGCTGGGAAAATGAATTTTAGGAGCAGAGGGAAGTCCGCTTCGCCTTCGAATTTCGCGCCACGCCATCCGATGGTCATTTCTTTCCACGCCTGCCCGAGCGTCTGTCCGGTGAACGGGCCGCTGGCGATTCGGCAGTCAACGCCGGTGAGCCAGGCTTCTCCAATCAGCGGCTGGAGGTCGTGCATTTCAGGGAATAGCGGCGCGAGGGAACGCGAACCCCACAGGCGCTCGGAAAAAACCGGCTCGATGCGGAAGGGCGCAGGGCTTGTCGGAGATGGAGTCACAATTTAGGCCGCGGCTTCGACGCGGGTGAAGAAGCGCTCGAGGCGGCGGAGTCCTTCGTCGATACGTTCGATGGACGTCGCGTAGGACAGGCGCAGATAACCCGGCGCGCCGAACCCTTCGCCGGCGACCAGCGCAACGCGCGCTTTGATCGAGCAGCAGTTTCGCAAGCTCGTCGGTGTCTTTCGCGATGGCGTGGCCGCTTTCGCCGTTCGAAAGATGCGCCGCAACGTTCGGAAACGCATAGAATGCGCCGCCGGGCATTTCGCACTTCACGCCGGGGATGGCCTTCAAGCCTTCGACGATGCGCTTGCGGCGCCGGTCGTACTCCGCGAGCATCAGGGGTACCGAGTCCATCGAGCCGGTCATTGCAGCGAGCGCCGCATATTGCGCGATGGAAGTGGGATTCGAAGTCGACTGGCTCTGCAATTTGGTCAGAGCTTGAATAAGGTCCGCGGACGCCAGCGTGTAGCCGATGCGCCAGCCGGTCATTGCAAATGTTTTGGAAACCGAGCCGATGATGATGACGTTGTTCTTTGAATCCGGCGCGCCGGCGATCGAAAACGGTTTTTGTGGCGCATAAGTAAAGTGCGAATAGCATTCATCGCCCATCAGCCAAACATTGTTCTTTTTGCACACGGCAAGAATGCGCGCGTACTCATCGGGAGGAACCACGCCGCCGGTCGGATTGCTCGGCGAATTCAGAATCAAAAGTTTCGTTTTCGGTGTTATCGCCTTTTCAATCGCAGCAGCTTTGACGCTGAAACCGTCTTCGGGGCGCGTTTGCACATAGACCGGCGTGCCGCCCGCGTACTTGACGATGTCCGGAAAACTCACCCAGTACGGCGCGGGAATGATGACTTCATCGCCGGCCTGCACCAGCACACTCATTACGTTAAAAATGCCGTGCTTGCCGCCGACGGTGACAATGCACTCCTTCGGTGCGTAGTCCGAGCCGAGTTCCCGCTTGTGCCACGCGCAAATCGCTTCGCGCAGCGGCATAATTCCGCCCGTCGGCGTGTACTTCGTTTTGTTTCCCTCAATTGCCGCAATCGCCGCCTTCTTGATGTGGTCGGGCGTCGGAAAGTCCGGCTCGCCCGGGCCGAAGTCGGCGATATCCACGCCCTGCGATTTCAGCCGGTCCGCTTCGGCGATGACCGCCGCCGTCGGCGAGATTTGTATTCGGTTGATGCGTTCCGTGAGGTGCACTGCTTTCTCCTAGTGGGACAAGCTTCAGCCTGTCTCTTCGACTCTATTCGCGCCAAACTCGGCGCCCAAAAGTCTCTACAAAACTTTCGCTCTCAGCCGCTGTTCTACTTCCGGCGGCACGAGATCTTTCAAAGGCCCGCCGAGCTGGGCAATCTCCCGCACCAGCTTCGAGCTCAAATAACTAAACGATTCGCCCGGCAGCATAAACACGGTTTCAAGCCGCGGCTCAAGTTTCCGGTTCATCAAGGCCATCTGTAGCTCGAACTCGTAATCGGAGATCGCTCGAATGCCGCGCAGAATCACTCCAGCGCCGCGCTTTCGCGCAAAATCGACGAGCAGCCCGTGGAACACATCCACTTCCACTCCCGGCCATTTCTGCGTCACCTCGCGCAGCATCTCGACGCGTTCCGGCACGGAAAACAGAGGCTGCTTTTCGGCGTTGTTCAACACCGCGACGATCACCAGGTCAAACATTTTCTCGCCGCGCTCGATCAAATCGAGATGGCCGTTGGTCACCGGGTCAAACGACCCGGGGTAGATGGCGATCGATGTTTTCATGGGCGCCGCATGGAATTCCTTATTCTAACTCAGCGCGCGAAATTGTTGCGCCGCAAACTTTGCCTCCCGCCAGGGTCTGCAGATTTGGGCAGGCCGATTTTCCCTTCGCACCGGACAGCGACTGTGACAGTATCCTCCTTGCCGCTCTGTGAGCGAGGCGATCCCGGATTGTTCTTGATTGCCATTTCAAAAGGAGCTCCGAAAACATGGCTGCTGGCCCCTCGAAGCGAGGTCTCGGTTTGTTGGTGCTGGGTGTTTTGATGATGTCTGTTACGACGAATGCGCAGGAGCAGGGTCCCCTAAATCTGATGCCCATTCCATCGACCGTCCAAATTAGCACGGGCCGGCTCCTGGTGGATTCTTCTTTTTCCGTGGCGCTGACTGGTTATACCGAACCACGCCTGGATCGCGCCGTCGAGCGTTTTCTGCGCCAACTATCCCGGCAGACAGCGATTCCGCTAGCTGCAAAACCAAGCGCCACCGCAAGGGCCATCCTCGTGATTCACACAGACCACGCCAGCAAGGAAATCCAGGAGCTTGGTGAGGATGAGTCGTACGTTCTCGAAGTCAACGCTAGCGGCGCGAAACTTAGTGCCGCAACTCCGCTCGGCACACTGCATGGCCTGCAAACTTTTCTGCAGCTAGTGGAAGTTTCACCCGAGGGATTCGCCGCTGCAGCCGTCACGATCAACGATAAGCCGCGCTTCCCGTGGCGCGGGCTGATGATCGATTCCGCGCGCCATTTTGTGCCACTTGATGTGTTGAGAAGAAACATCAATGGCCTCGAAGCCGTGAAGATGAACGTTTTCCATTGGCACCTCTCCGAAAACCAGGGATTCCGCGTCGAAAGCAAAAAGTTTCCGAAGCTCCATGAGATGGGTTCCGACGGTCTGTACTACACGCAAGATGAAATCCACGACCTGATCGAGTACGCGCGCGACCGCGGGATCCGCGTAGTTCCGGAATTTGATGTGCCCGGCCATAGCACAGCTTGGTTTGTTGGTTATCCCGAACTTTCCAGTGGGCCGGGTCCTTACGAGATTGAAAGAAAATGGGGAGTATTCGATCCAGCGTTCGATCCCACAAACGAAAGAACGTACAAGTTCCTCGACCAGTTCATCGCCGAGATGGCGAAACTTTTCCCCGACCATTTTTTCCATGTAGGCGGCGACGAAGTAAATGGCAAGCAATGGGACGCCAACCCGAAAATTCAGGAATTCATCAAAGCTCATGACCTGAAGAACAACGAGGGGCTGCAATCCTATTTCAACAAACGCCTCGAGCCCATCGTGAGCAAGCACGGAAAGAGCATGGTCGGCTGGGACGAGGTGCTGGATTCCACGCTCCCGAAGGATATTGTGATTCAGTCCTGGCGCGGGGCGGAGGCGCTCGCCGCCGCTGCGAAGCAAGGCTTCCGCGGAATTCTTTCGAACGGCTACTACCTCGATCTTGGATGGTCCGCGGCGCGCCACTATGCGGTCGACCCACTAAGCGGTGCGGCGGCGAATCTCTCTCCGGAAGAAAAAGCGCGAATCCTCGGCGGCGAATCGTGCATGTGGGCGGAGTACATCAATCCAGAGAATATCGACTCGCGCATCTGGCCGCGAAACGCGGTCATCGCGGAGCGCTTGTGGTCTCCGCAGGGAGTGACGGATGTCGCCTCCATGCACACACGGATGGAAATCCTCGGCGAACGTCTCGAATGGCTCGGCCTGACGCACAAGAGCTATCACCGCCAGATGCTACAGAGAATTGCCGGCCCGAGCAGTCCGGAGGAATTTGCCGCGCTCAGTCACACTGGCCAGCGTAGTCGAGCCGGTGAAAGACTACACGCGAGAAGAAACCGCGACCACCGAGCCGACAAGCGCTACGCCGCTAAACCGAGTCGTGGACGCAGTGCCGCTCGAAAGCGCGGCTGCCCGCCATTTTGGAGAGTTGGTCGACAAGTTCATCGCTGCTTCCTGCCACGACCCCGCCGCGGCCGCTCGTTTGCGCGCGGATCTCTCCGTCTGGCGCGACAACGACGCGGAATCTCCAGCCGCTGGCACAGCGATCCTTCCTGGTGAAAGCAGTTTCCCCAACTTCGCAGGATCTCGCGACGTTGGCCGCTATCGGTCTTGCCGCTTTGGATTTCATCGCCAAGGGCCAACGAGCCCCGGATGATTGGAAGGCACAGCAGCTTGCGCTCCTCCAACAAATCGCAAAACCCAAAGGCCAGCTCCTTCTGATGCCCGCTCCATCAGTTCAACACTTCGGCGTGTGCGGCGAGGAAGGCCAACAAGCGGCCATTGGCCGCCTCGGTCTCGATGTCCACGTCGAGAAATCCGCGACTGAGCGCCTCGCTGACTCGGCCGGCAAGCTGGCCCAGTCCCTGTCCGCGTCGCGTGCTGATCGGCACGGCATGGGGATACCGGCCCAGCAGACCGTCCAGTTGCGCTCGGTCCGTGAGAGCGTCGATCTTGTTGAGCACAAGAAGCGTGTCCTTTTCTTCGATGCCCAACTCTTCGAGCACGCGATACACGGCGCCGATCTGTTGATACACGGCCGGACTGCTGGCGTCGGCGACGTGCAGCAGGAGATCGGCTTGCCGCGACTCCTCGAGGGTCGCCTTGAAGCTCGCAATCAAATGGTGCGGCAAGTCGCGGATGAATCCGACGGTGTCGCTCAGGAGCACGGGACCCCAGCCGGGCAATTGCCAGCGGCGCGTCCGCGTGTCGAGCGTGGCGAAAAGCTTGTGCTGCGCGAGAACGTCGGCGCCGGTCAGCACGTTCAACAGCGTGCTCTTGCCGGCATTGGTGTAACCGACAAGCGAGACGGTCATGCGGTCGTGCCGCGCAGCCACCTGACGCTCTTTGCGCTCTTCGATCACGGACAGCTCACTACGCAAATCGTGGATCTTCTTCTCGACCAGGCGGCGGTCGACTTCGAGCTGTTTTTCACCCGGCCCGCGCATGCCGATCCCCATTTTCAAGCGGGAGAGGTGGGTCCACATGCGCTTCAATCGCGGCAGCGAGTATTGCAGCTGCGCGAGCTCGACGGCCAGTCGGGCTTCGTGCGTCTGGGCGCGGCTGGCGAAGATGTCGAGGATCAACTCCGTGCGGTCGAGCACCTTCGTGTCGGTTGCTTTTTCCAGGTTGCGCGTCTGCGCCGGACTGAGATCGTTGTCGAAAACGATCACATCGGCATCGGTCGACTCGGCGAGCAGCCGCAGTTCATCGACCTTCCCCTTGCCAAGGTAGGTTGTCTTGTCGGGCACCTCGCGTCGCTGCGTGAGACGGCCCACGACGCGCGCCCGGCCGATTCTGCCAGACCTTCCAACTCCTCCAACGGGTCGCCAGGAAAGTGATGCCTCGGCAGCACGACGCCGACCAGTACGGCGGCTTCGCTGACGACCGTCTCCGATCGATACATCTCTTTTACGATGGTTGTGGTCCTCCCATGTCCTATATCATACGGCCAGATCGCCGGCGAACAGGTGGCAGTAGCTCTCGTATCGCCGGGCGTCGAGCCAACCGTCGGCCACGGCATCTTTCACTGCGCAATCCGCCTCGTGCGTGTGGGTGCAGTCGGGAAAGCGGCATTTGTGCACGTAAGGTCTGATGTCTCGGTAGTAGCCGGCCACTTCCTCGCGCACGACGTCCCACAATTGAAACTGGCGAATGCCGGGCGTATCGACGACGTAACCGCCGTCGGCCAATGGCAGCAACCGGGCCGTGGTCGTCGTGTGGCGCCCTTTCTCGGTCTCGTCGCTGACTCGTGCCACGCGCAGATTCCAGCCCGACTCGACGGCGTTCAGCAACGATGACTTGCCAACGCCGCTCTGGCCGGCGACGACCGACTCGCAGCCCACTAGCGCGCGGCGCACGCGATCGATTCCGAAGCCCGTCTGGGCGTAGCTAGCAATACGCGGTAGCCCATCTGGCTATAAACCCCGACCAGGGGTTCAAGCGTCGCCCGATCGACCAGATCAGTTTTATTGATCACGATCAGCGGGCGAATTTTGTTCTTCTCCGCACTGACAAGAAAACGATCGATGAGGTTCGGTTTGAGGTACGGTTCGGCGGCGCTGGCGACGATCAGCAATTGATCGACGTTGGCGACGATGACGTGTTGCCGTCCGCGCGTTGCCCGGCTGAGGATTCGGTGACGGGGCTCGATCCGCTCGATGATCCCCTCTCCGCCCGGCGCCGGACGGAACATGACCCGATCCCCGGCGGCCACCACATGGCGCTCGACGGTGCGCAGGGTTTTGAGCAGCCGGCGGGTAGCGCACTGGTGTACGCGGCCGTCGACGGTCTGAACGGTGCTCGTCAGTCCTTGCACGGAAAGGACGCGACCGGCGAGGCATTCGTCCCTATGGACACCGAGTTGGGCGCCCGCCTCACCGGCGTCCGCTGTCGCGACGTCGTCGATGAGAATCGTTCGTTTGCGCGTTAACTCGCCGCGCCCGCTGACGCGCTCCTCGCGTACGGACTCGTCATCGTGGGCTTCCGTCTGTTTGAAGCGCTTGGTCCAGTCCGTGGATGGTGAGCGGCTACCCCGGTTCTTGCGGAATTCGGCCCGGATCTTTTTCTTCTTGGCCATGCGCCCTAGCGAGGGTCAGCCGTTAGATAGGCTTATTCGTGTCCTTGATTTGTCCGGCCTCGTTGTTGAGCACGTCGTAGCGCCCCTTTTCTGCGCCTCTCTCGGTTTTCGCGAGTCCGGCTCGCTCCAGCAAGGATTTGGAGAAAATTTCTGAATTGGGCGCCCCGCTGCTGGGGGGCGGACCGACCGCACCCAGGTCGGCCGGCGAATACTGCACCGTATAGCGATGCGTGGCGATGCTCAACATGTCGCCCGGATCAAGACGCTTTTCGGTCACTCGTGTCCCGTTGACCTTCAAGCCGTTGCGGCTCTTCTGATCGCGCACGTACCAGTAGCCGGAGTCAATCTGCAATTGGCAATGGTGCGCCGAGACATTGGGGAAGCGCAGCACGATGTCGCAACTTTCGCGGCGGCCGACCAGCAGCGTCTTCTTCAAAAGAGGGATTGTGTCGCCGCCACCGACCGGGACTAGTTCGCCATACATGTCGAAGTTGCCTGTCGGAAAAGCACTACCTGACGGTAACACGCGGCGTGGTACTACTTACCGCGTCTTGGTTTGAGTCTAGGCAGACCCTGCTGCGCCGTCAATAATACATCCCTATGATGGCCTCGATCGTGCCCGACTGGCGCTCCGCCGGCCTGCGATATTTCGCATTCAATTATTACCTGCGTAAAAAGTTCGGACACCGAGTCCAGAAGGTGAGCCTGGACGCAGGATTCACCTGCCCGAATGTCGATGGGACCGTGGCGGTGGGCGGTTGCGTGTTCTGCGATAACCGCAGCTTCAGCCCGAGCCGGCGCGTCCGTCGCGGCGCGATTCGTGAGCAGCTCGACGAGGGCATCCGCCGTCTCAAATGGCGTTACGACGTCGAGCACTTCCTGGCCTATTTTCAACCGGCCACGAACACCTATGCCCCCGTCGACCGGTTGCGAGACTTGTATTTCGAGGCGCTCGATCATCCGCAGGTCGTCGGCCTGGCAATCGGCACCCGGCCCGATTGCTTGCCCGACGATGTGCTGGCACTTTTGAGCGAGATCGCCGCTCAAACCTATCTGTCGATCGAGCTCGGTTTGCAGACGATCCACGACCGCTCGCTGGACTGGATGAACCGGGGCCATCACTACGATGCGTTTGTTGACGCAGTCGAGCGCAGCCGTGGCCGCGGGTTCGATATTTGCGCTCACGTGATTCTGGGCCTGCCCGGGGAATCGCACGATGACATGATGGCGACCGCGCGGGAAATCGCCCGGCTCGAGCTGGATGCCGTCAAGATCCACAACCTGTACGCTGTGCGCAACACGCCGCTTGCCGAATGGGTCGCGACGGGCAAGGTGCGGCTGATGGAACGAGACGAATACATCAGGGCGCGGTCGAATTCACCGAGCTGCTGCCCCCCTCATGCCTGGTCGAGCGCACGAGCGGCGAGGCCCCGCCGCAATATT
>CAVPLA010000069.1:0-133993 GCA_963705855.1 uncultured Acidobacteriota bacterium | reverse complement strand
TTTCTTTTGCCGGATTCACTCAAGTTCGCGGAATACAACGGAGAATCTCCAGCTGGCGCGGGATACGCGGAAACGCTCGCGGAAATCTTTCGCGAACTCCCCGTCATGGGAAAATTCGCGCAGAGTTATTCAGTCCACAGTTACCCACTCAGCGCCAAACTCCTCGACGCACTAGTAATGAGCTATGTGGACTGGGGAGGTTCCGCCAGTCCTCCGCAAATCGCCATCGTCGATTGGGAAGACGTCCCCACATTTAGCGAGTTTGAAATTCTGCAATCGCGTTTCGAGAAGATGGGCGTTCCCACGCTCATCGCCGATCCCCGCGAACTCGAGTTCGACGGCCAGAAACTCGTCGCCAAAGATACAAAAATCGATCTCGTTTACCGCCGCGTCCTCATCAACGACATCGTCGCTAAACCTGCGGAATGCGCTGCTCTGGTAAAGGCCTACACCGCCAACGCCGTCTGCGTCGCAAACACGTTCCGCTGCAAAATTTCCCACGTGAAAACCTTTTTCGCTGTCCTCACCGACGAACAAAACGGAGCCCTCTTCTCCCACGACGAACGCGAAATTATCCGCCGCCACATCCCCTGGACGCGCCTGGTCGCCGATGTGAAGACCTCTCACTATGGCCAGCCCGTCGAACTCCTCGCCTTCATCGCCAAGGAGCGCGAAAACCTCGTCCTCAAGCCAAGCGACGAATACGGCGGTTCCGGCGTAACTCTGGGTTGGGAAACCGACGAAAACGCGTGGGACACAGCGATAGGCCGCGCCCTCTCAGCAAAAAACGGCGCCTGGATCGTCCAGGAACGAATCCCTATCCGACGCGAAGTCTTCCCCTACATCGTCAATATCGGCAAAGTCGAATACCGGGACATGCTCGTCGATTTCGCACCCTATCTCTTCCGCGGTAACCTCTGCGGCTTTCTTACGCGCTTAAGCGCTACTGGCCTTGCCAACGTCACCAGCGGCGGCGGCCAAGTCCCCGCCTTCCGGGTTAGTCCGCGAACGGTTCGATCCCCATTCGCAGAATAGTTTTGATGATCTTGTGGTTTCCATAACAGCGGCCAATTTCATTAGCGCCTCTTCAATTTTCTGCCAATTCTTGTAAAATTAAGGGATGTACTTTGGCCACCCAGACCCAGAGTTAATGCCCGGCGCCAAGAACGCCGTAGAGACTTGCCTCAGCGTCCGTCCCGGCGAGCACGTCGCGCTAATCGCCGACGAAGCTAGTCGATCTGTCGCCGCCAGCATCGCCGCCGCCATCGAAGAGCGTCACGCACAATACACCGGCTTGCAGCTTGAAGATTTTGGCCCTCGCCCCATGACGGTCGCGCCACCTGACGTCCTGCAAGCTCTCGAGACCGCTGACGTAGGCGCCATGTGCATGACACCGCAGCCCGGCGAGCTCGGCGCGCGCATGGCCATCGTTCGCGTCGTCGAACGCCGCCAAATCCGCTACGCCCATATGGTTGGCGTAACTCCCGAAATTATGCAGCAAGGCATGCGCGCCGATTACCGTATGGTGGACCGCTTGAGCGACAAGCTGCGCGAACGCATGCTGGGCGCACAAACGCTCACGGTAAAAACCGTAGCGGGCACCTCCATCGCCGCCCATTTCGATCGTGGCCTCGACTGGGTAAAAACCAGCGGCCTCATCAGCCCGCGTTACTGGTCCAACTTACCCGCTGGCGAAGTCTTCACGACTCCTGCTACGGTCGATGGCACTTTTGTCTGCGATGCTACTGCCGGAGATCATTTCAATGGGAAATATGGCGACCTGCAGACGACGCCACTGGTCCTGACAATCGAAGGTGCCCGCTTAATCGGCGTTGATTGCGCGCGCAAGGACCTCGAAGAGGAATTCTGGCAATACTGTCACACCGATGAGAACAGCGACCGCGTGGGCGAACTAGCCTTCGGCACCAACCTCGGCCTTTCCGCCATGATCGGCATCCTGCTGCAGGACGAAAAATTTCCCGGCGTCCACATCGCCTTCGGCGACCCCTACGGCAGCCAAACGCACGCCGACTGGAAATCAAAAACCCACGTCGACGTCCTCACCCGTAACTGCGACGTCTGGATCGACGACGATCAAGTCATCTCCAAGGGCCACTATCAGCTCGGCCACCTCGGCCTCGCCTAAACTCGCAATCCTTTATGCTTCTGCGCCGCGTCTTTCGACCGCAAAGCTTCGGGCTGCAATGCAGGATTTTCGCTAGTCCTCGAGCGTCGGCAAGCTCTGCAATACTTGCGACGCCCTCGGCCGATTCATCACCGCATCGTCTTTCCTGATTTTTCCGTCCCGGAAAACCAAAACACGTTTAGCGAACTGAGCGATGTCGTGCTCATGCGTGACCAGCACGATCGTCAACCCCTTGTCGTTCAAATTCTGAAAAATATCCATGATCTCCACCGACGTCCTGCTATCCAGATTCCCCGTCGGCTCGTCCGCCAGCAGAATCGATGGACGATTCACCAGTGCCCTCGCAATCGCCACGCGCTGCTGTTGCCCTCCGGACATCTGCGAAGGAAAATGCTGCGCCCGTTCCGCCAGACCCACCATCGCTAAAGCCTCCGCGGCGCGTTTCTCGCGTTCCCCTTTGTCGATTTTCGTGTACAGCGTCGGCAACTCCGTGTTTTCCAGCGCCGTCGTGCGCGCCAGCAAATTGAATCCCTGAAAAACAAATCCAATCTTCTGGTTTCGAATCAGCGCAAGCGCCTTCTTATCGTGCAGCGATACATCCGTCCCTTCCAGCAAGTATCGCCCCGCGTTCGGACGATCGAGACACCCCAGCATGTTCATGAACGTCGACTTGCCGCTGCCACTCGCCCCCATGATCGCCACAAATTCCCCGCGTCCGATTTCCACGCTCACGCCGCGCAGCGCGTGTACGCGAGTCTCGCCCAAGTCGTAATACTTGTGCACCTCTTTGACGCGTATAACTGCGTTCGCCGCCGCCCCACTCAGCGTCTCCTGGAATTGGTTTATAGCTGCCATTGATATCCCTGGATTTGTCTTACTCTTGAAATGCTTACCGTCTTATTCCACTTAGCCCCTGCGATTTTGCCGCCACTGACCGGATAATCACGTCGTCCCCCTCTTTCAACGCCCCTTTGAGAACGCCGCTCACTTCCGTATACGCATGATCCGTAATTCCAAGCGACACCTTTACCGGCTCCACGGTGTTGTCGGCGTGCAACTTCCAAACCACCGCGCTATCTCTCTTCGGTGCGCGCGGCGGATTCTGCGTTGTCGCCACAGCCTGCCCCGCATTGCCAGTTCCAGCTAGGGCCGGGTCCTCAACGGCCTGCTTCTGCTCGCTCCCGTCGATCCCGTATTGTTTATAAATCGCCAGAATTTCTTCCGCCGACATTGGAGGCTTGTAACGCAGCGCCGTATTCGGCAGCTTCATCGCATTCTTCACGGTATCGACGGGGATCGTCACGTACGCCGTCATTCCCGGAAACAATTTCAACTCCGGGTTCGCGAACTCAACAATCGTGTCGTACGTCACCACGCTCTGCACGGTTGTCGCGTTCATTCGCACCTGGCTTACCACTCCATGAAACGTGTCTTTCGGAAAAGCGTCCACTTTAAAGCTCACTGGCTTCCCGATCTTGATGTTCCCCACATCCGATTCGTCCGTCTTCGCATAAACCCACATTTTCATCAGGTCCTGCGCAATCGTAAAAATCGTCGGCGCTTGGAGCGACGCTGCGACAGTCTGCCCTACGTCCACATTCCTCGCCACAACGGTCCCATCGATCGGCGAGCGGATTACCGTATAGTCCAAATTCGTCTGCGCCACCGCCACGGCCGCATCTTTCTGGCTAATCTGTGCCTCCGCCTGCGTCACATTCGCCGCGGCTGCACCCACAGACGCATTGGCGGAATCGTAGTTTGATTTCGCCAAATCCAGCTGTTGCTGGCTCATCACTCCATCCTTGGTCAACCGCACCGCGCGATCGTAGTCAGCCTTGGTCTGCACCAGCCCTGCTTTCGCCTTCTCGAGGTTGGCGCGCGCCGCTACCAGATTGGCCTTCGCATTTTCCAAATCCGCCACAGCCTGCAGCATCACCCCCTTGAACAAAGCAGGATCGATCAGCGCCACCACATCGCCCTTGTGAACACGCGAATTGAAATCCGCGTTCAGCTTCGCAATGCTTCCTGAAACCTGCGAACCTACTTGCACGGTAATCACCGCGTTGATGGTTCCCGTCGCCTCTACCACATCATCGATCTCGCCGCGTTCCACTTTCGCTGTGAAGTGCTGCGCTTCGGTGTTGCGGTTCAACCCGAATACCGCAAATATCCCAACAGCCACCAAAGTGCCCGCCAAAATCAGCCAACGGCCTCTTTTCTTCATATACGGTTCCTGGAACTAGAATCGGAATGTGTTTTATTCATACCGCAGCGCTTCAATGGGGTCGAGCAAAGAAGCCTTCCTCGCTGGGTAATATCCAAAAAACACACCCACCGCGACCGAAAACACCGCCGCCACCAGAATCGATTCCACCGACATCTCCATTGGCCAGTGCAAGGTCTGTCCCACCAAATAAGACCCCAAGATCCCAAACAGCACACCCGCAGCGCCTCCGACAAGGCTCAACATGATTGACTCACCTAGAAACTGCAACTGTATCGCTTCTTCCGTAGCTCCCACTGCGACTCGCACACCGATCTCCCGCGTGCGCTCCGTAACGGAAACCAGCATTACATTCATAATCCCGATTCCTCCGACGAGCAGCGACACGGAAGCAATCGCGATCAACAAAATCGTCAAAGTCTTGCTCGCATCGAGCTGGGCCTGAATAATGTCTTCCGGATTGCGAATGTTAAAGTCATCCTCTTCTTCCGGCCGCAAATGATGCCGGTCCCGCAACACCGCCGTCGCTTCTTGCCCCGCAATTTTTACCGCGTCCTGCGAGACTGCAGAGCACAATATGTCGTCAAGCCAGGTGATTCCTTTGAGCTTCTTCTGCGCCGTGGTGAAAGGAATGATCAGCGTATCGTCCTGATCCTGCCCCGATAGCGAAAGCCCCTTCGGCTGAACCGTAGCCACGACCTTGCACGGCAAACTATTTACCCGAATCACTTTCCCCACCGGATCTTCCACGCCAAACAACTGATCCCTCACCGTCCGCCCCAAAACGCACACATCCGCCGCCCGGTCCACATCGTCCTCGGAAAACACCGCCCCCTGATCCACAAACCACCGCTTTATCTCAAAATATTCCGGCGAAACTCCCCGGTACGATGTGTGCCAGTTCTGATTCCCATAAATCACCTGCACCGGGTCGTCCACATTTGGCGATACGCTTTTGATCAGCGAAACCTGATTCTTGATCGCCACCGCATCCGCATACACCAAAGTCTTCGTATCGTGCGTTCCCGTCCGCACACCGTTAACGGCCCGCCCTCCAGCCTCAACCCAAACGAAGTTGTCGCCCAGATTGTTCAATTGCTGCTCGACCCGCGCCTGCCCCGCCTTGCCGATCGCCACAACGCAAATCACCGCCGCGATCCCGATGGTGATCCCCAAGACCGTCAGCACGCTGCGCATCTTGTTTCTTAGCAGCGCCACCAAGGCGGACCGAAAGAGAGCCGAATAGTTCATCGAGACTCCATTTTCGTTACTTTTTACCGGACACTTTGTCTCCCGGATGTCTGCATTCCAGCGAGCGCTCGAGAAACGGACAGTTCACACTAGCAACAATTCTCCTCGGCAGAACATGAATCCAACATAAATGAAATGAGCGCCCGCCCAACTCAATCATCACAGGCTGTCTGCTCATCAGCGCCGGCCGTTGCCGGCTGGAAGGCGTCAGGTCCCTCTTCGGAGTAGGGTGCCGGTTAACTTGGCAGTAATTTAGAAGAGGCGGGCGACGTATTCACGCATTTGGTGCTTCCAGTAAGGCCAGTCGTGGCCGCCCTGGGGACCCCAATTGTCCAGCGAATGGCGGATTCCCTTGCTGGAGAGGATCTCGGACAACCGATAGGTGGGGCCGCTGTTCTCCCATTGACCTGTGCCCGTGCTGATGTGGATGTCGCACGAGGCGAGCTGGCCCAGGACCCAAGGATCGTTGAGGTTCGCGAGATAATCCACGGGATTGTTGAAATAGAAATTGTCGTCGTACATCCCGTCCATGAAGTTGCGGACGTCGTACACCCCGGACATGGCGAAGCAGCGCTTGATCACATCGGGATGTTTGAAGAGCGAGTTGGCCGCGTGATACGCGCCAAACGAAGCGCCCATCGTCGAAATCGCGATCCCCGCGCTTTGGCAATTGTCCCAGATGAAAGGCACGACTTCTTCTCGAAGGTAGGAATCGAAAACCGACTGCACATAACTTCGATGAAAAGGATGTGCGCCTTTGTTATAAAAGCTGAGGCCGTTTATGGAATTGATGCTGAAGACTTTTATTTTGCCGCCTTCGATGAAATCGGCCAGCGCGCCGATCATGCTCTGGCCTTCGAGCTCGGTCTCATCGCCTGCGCTGGTCGGGAAACCGAGAATGGGCTGCCCCCAGTGGCCGTGGACAATCACACCCATGTCGATGCCCAGCCGCGGAGAATACCATCGGTGATGTTCGCGTTTCATAATAGGTTCCTCGCACGCCGTGCGGGGAAAGAGAGTATGCCAGCCCGTCCCGGATGGGGGCAATGAAATTGAACAGCGGAACAGACGCCGAGCTGGGTGTATATTTGAACTAACAAAACTCGGCAAACGGAGACAAACGGAATGGCCACACCTTCCACGACGAACCGCCCGACCCCGGAACGCATTTTCGGTCTCATGAACGCGTTCCAGCAGACGGCGGCCCTGAAATCGGGAATCGAACTCGATGTCTTCACCGCCATCGGAGCGGGCACGAATACTCCGGCGCTGCTCGCCGCGAAGATCAGCGCTTCCGAGCGTGGTTTGCGCATCCTTTGCGATTACTTGACGATCATGGGTCTCATCACAAAAGAGAACGGGCGTTACGCGCTGACAGAGGAGTCCGCACTTTTTCTTGACCGCCGGTCGCCTGCTTCTCTCACCGCAGTAACAGGGTTTCTAGGCAGCACTTGGCACAAGAAAAATATCGAGGCTTTGACCGACGCTGTGCGCAAAGGTGGGACGGCGGGAGTGCAGGGAGACAACTCCAAACCACAGGATGAGGTTTGGGTGGCGTTCGCGAGATCGATGGCGCCGCTTACGGTGCCGGCCGCCAATTTTATCGCCGAGCTTATCGGCGCCGCGGAAGGCCAGCCTTGCAGCGTGTTGGATATCGCCGCTGGACACGGAAATTACGGCATCACCATCGCTAGGAAAAATCCGCATGCACAGATTGTCGCCGTAGATTGGCCGTCCGTGCTGGCCGTTGCACAAGAGAACGCACAAACCGCCGGCGTTTCTAGCCGTTACACAACGCGCCCAGGTAGTGCGTTCGAAACGGATCTTGGCAGCGGATATGACTTTGTTTTGCTGACAAATATTTTTCACCATTTCGATATCCCGACGTGCGAGACGTTGATGCGCCGCGTCTATGCAGCCCTCAAACCAGGTGGGCAAGCCGTCACTCTCGAGTTTGTGCCGAACGAAGACCGCGTGACTCCGCCGGCGGCAGCAGCATTCAGCCTCAACATGCTCGTCGGAACCGACGCCGGGGACGCCTACACATTTTCGGAGTACGAACAAATGTTCGCGAAGGCAGGGTTTGCGAAGACCGCCTTGCATCCAGTGATAGGAATGCCTCAGCAGGTGCTTATATCCCGGAAACCAGAATGAAAAAGAAAAAAACAATAAGAAAAGTTGCAAAAAAAACAACCAAAAAGGCCTCGCCGAGACCGCCGCGCAATATGGATAGCGAATTGCGCGAGCAGGTGGTTTACCTGCTAAAAGGCGGGGGCGCGCACGTCCACTTCACGGATGCGCTGGAGGGATTCCCCGCAGAGAAATATGGAGCGTTCGCAGACGGTTTGCCGCATACGGGCTGGCAACTGCTCGAACACGCACGGCTCGCTCAGTGGGACATCCTGGAGTTCAGCAGAAATCCAAAACACGTTTCACCGCCTTTTCCCGCGGGATACTGGCCCAAAACGCCTGCGCCCCCTGATCGCAAGGACTGGGACGAGAGCGTAGCGGCGTTCGAGCGCAATCTGCTCGAAATGGTCCATCTGGTGACGAATCCGGGCACCGATCTGTCCGCCAAATTACCTCATGGCGAGGGACAAACGATCTTGCGGGAAGCGCTGCTGCTCGCGGATCACAATGCCTATCACCTTGGCCAGCTTGTGGATTTGCGCCGGGCCCTCGGCACTTGGCCCGAGACGTAGCCAGACGTAGCCAGACCAGTCTTGCAAGTATCCGGAATGGCGGTAGGATATTGCACTAGAATTGTGGGCGGAGAGTTCGGATCGAGTGCGGAGGCAGCATGATTCTGGTCGAAAATGTGTTGAAAATCGAAGGGGAAGCGGTAAACACGCGCCGCGATTTTTTGAAAGGGATTCTTGGAACAGGCGCGTTCGTGCTCGGCGTTTCCCTGATGCCGGAGCAGCTTTTCGCGGAGTCACCCAGCGAGGCCGCGGGCGATGCATTTCCGCCTTCGGAGATGGCACCTCTTCAGCCCAGTGTCTATTTGGCGATCGGCACGGACGGCACGATTTATATCATCGCGCACCGTTCGGAGATGGGGAATGGAGTGCGCACCTCCTTGCCGCGAATTGTTGCCGATGAATTGGACGCGGACTGGGCGCACGTGAAAGTCGTGCAGGCCATCGGCTCTGAAAAATACGGCGACCAGGATACGGATGGTTCTCACTCCGTAGTCAGCTTTTTTGTGCCGCTGCGCGAGGCGGGAGCGACGGCTCGGCTGATGTTGGTCCGCGCGGCCGCGCAGCAATGGGGCGTCTCGGCGACGGAATGCTCGACGGAATTGAATCATGTGATTCACAAAGCATCAGGAAAAAAGCTGGGCTACGGCGAGCTGGCGACGGCAGCCTCAAAATTGGAAGTGCCGAAGATGGAAGAGCTGAAGCTGAAGCCCCGTGGTGAGTGGCGCTACATTGGAAAACCCGCGGCGGGTTATGACTTGAAAGATTTCTGTACAGGCAAAGCGAAATATGGGCAGGACACGCGCATGGACGGCATGCTCTATGCGAGCGTCGCGCACCCGCCGGTGTTGGGCAGCACCGTGAAATCGGTTGATGATTCTGCAACGCTGGCGGTAACGGGCGTGAAGCAGACCGCAACGATCGATACATTCAAACCGCCGGTTCTTTTCCAGGCGCTCGGCGGAGTGGCCGTGCTCGCTGGCAACACGTGGGCGGCATTTCAGGGCAAGAAAAAATTGAAGATCGAGTGGGAGACAAGTCCTCACGGCGTTTTCAGTTCCGATCCCTATAAAAAGGAATTGCAGGAAACGGCGCGGAAGCCAGGAAAAGTGGTGCGCGATCTTGGCGACGTGGACGCAGCGTTTGCGAAAGGCGGGAAGATAGTCGAAGCGGAGTATTATGCCCCGTTGCTGGCGCACGCGTCGATGGAGCCTCCGGCGGCACTCGCAGTTTACAAGGACGGAAAAGTAGAGGTGTGGGCGCCGACGCAGAGCCCGGTGGGTGCACGCGACGCCATTGCCGCAGCGATCGGAGCAAAAAAAGAAGACGTGACAGTAAACGTCACGCTCCTGGGCGGCGCGTTTGGCCGGAAATCGTTTCCTGATTTTGCGGTCGAAGCGGCGGTGCTCTCGAAAAAAACTGGCAAGCCAGTAAAAGTGGTCTGGAGCCGCGAAGACGACATCAAGTTTGATTCCTACCATTCGGTGTCCGCGATGTACATGAAAGCGGCGCTGGGCGACGATGGAAAACCGACGGCGTGGCTCCAGCGAACGGTGTTTCCTCCTATCGGCTCGACGTTCAAAGCCGGCGAAATGTATTCGGATGGAGATGAACTGGGGCTGGGCTTCAGCGACTTGCCGTATGCAATTCCAAATCAGCGGTCCGAAAACGGACCTGCCACGGCGCACGTGCGCATCGGATGGTTCCGTTCCGTCGCGAATATTTATCACGCCTTCGCGATTCAATCCTTCGAGGATGAACTGGCGCATGCCGCCGGGAAAGATCCGGTCGAGTTCGCCCTCCAGCTGTTAGGGCCGGACCGCATTATTCCCAAGAGCGAGTTGCCGAAAGACTATTCCAATTACGGCGGAAGCTACGAGCAATACCCGATCGATACGGCGAGGTTCAAACGAGTGGTGGAGACGGCCGCTGAAAAATCGGGCTGGGGAAAGACAAAATCAGGCAACGGCGCCGGGATGGGAATTGCCCTGCACCGCAGCTTCCTGACGTACGTCGCAACAGTTGTGCAGATGCACATTGACGATGCGGGTCGTGTGCACGTCGACCGAGTGGATTCGGCTCTGGATGCCGGGACAGTCGTGAACCCCGCTATGGTCATAAATCAGTTTGAAGGCGCCGCGGTGATGGGAACGAGTATTGCCTTCTATGGATCGATTACGGCCACGAATGGCGTCGTCAACCAATCCAACTTCGACGACTATCCGATGGCGCGAATGAATACCGCGCCGCGTGAAGTGCACGTGCACATTCTTCCGAGCGACGCTCCTCCGGGGGGAGTTGGCGAGCCCGGCTTGCCCGCGTTCGCACCGGCGCTATGCAACGCGATTTTCGTGGCGACGGGCAAGCGCATCCGCGAATTGCCTCTCTCCAAAGCGGGCTTAGCCTAACGTGGTCAAAAGAGGCTTGCTTCTTTTTACTGCGCTTGCGGCGGCGGTTTTGCCCGTCTGCGCGCAACGCAAACCGGTCTTGCCGCAAATTGACCTGCCACATCCTTATTATTTCCGCGAAATGTATTTACCGCAGCTGACCAGCGGCCCAAGCAGCGTGTCTTGGTCGCCGGACTCGAAAGAAGTGGTGTATTCGATGGCTGGATCGCTCTGGCGCCAGAAAATTGATTCGAAGGAAGCGCAGCAGATCACGGATGGCGCGGGATACGACTACCAGCCGGATTGGTCGCCGGATGGAAAGAGCGTCGTTTACGTTTCTTATCAGAAAGATGCGATGGAGCTGTGGCTGCTAGATTTGGGCTCCGGAAAATCGCAGCCGTTAACGAGCGGCCGCGCGGTAAACGTCGAACCGCGGTGGTCTCCGGACGGAAAACGAATTGTTTTTGTTTCGACCCAGTACAACAAACGTTTTCATATTTTTCGCGCCGACGTAAACGAAGGAAGACTAGAGAATTTGGTGCGGCTGACAGGAGAAACCGAGAGCGACCTGCCGCGCTATTACTACAGCGCATTCGATACGGAGATCAACCCGGTGTGGACGCGCGACGGCAAAGAAATTCTTTTTGTTTCAAATCGTGGTCACATTCACGGCACGGGAGGTTTCTGGCGGATGCGCGCGGAGCCCGGCGCCGAAGCGCGCGAGATTCACTACGAAGAAACGAACTGGAAAGCGCGTCCAGATTTTTCGCCGGACGGCTCACGCATGGTTTACAGTTCGTATCTCGGTGGGCAGTGGCACAACATCTGGGTGATGCCAGCGAACGGCGGCGATGCGTTTCCGCTGACCTACGACGGCTGGGATTGCACGAATGTGCGCTGGTCGCTGAACGGAGAGCAACTCGCGTTCATTACTAACTACGGCGGGGCGCCAACGACCCGGATTGAGTTCCAAAGTGTTCTGGGCGGACCTCTCGGTGCTTTGGAAATCGAAAAGCGAAATTATATGAATCCACGTGGGACCATTGAGCTCCGCGCGGTCGATAGCAGCGGCAACGACTTGCCGGCTCGGGTTTCAGTAACCGATGAGAACGGAAGATTCCTGGCTCCGGATTCAGCCTGGATTCATGCCGATGATGGATTTGACAGAAGTGAGCGGCCGTTCGAAGCGCATTATTTCCATTTACAGGAGACGGCCAGTCTTGTTGTGCCCACCGGTAAGATCAAGATCGATGTGGCAAAAGGTTTTGAGTACACGCCTGTTACCGAGACTCTGCGAGTGCAGCCAGGGGATTCCAACCGAGTCGAGATAAAGCTAGAGCCATTAGAGAATGGTTTACGCGACGCAAAGAACTGGATCAGCGCCGACTTGCACGTACATATGAACTACGGTGGCGCTTACCAGGACATCCTAGCCCGTCTGTCCGAGCAGGCAAAAGCGGAAGACTTGCGGGTCGTCAACAATCTGGTCGTCAACAAAGAACAACGATATCCGGACATCGCGAGTGTTGGGGAAAACCAAGAGGAATTCGCTCCCGGGAGTGTCGTGATTGTGAGCGGGCAGGAATTCCATACAAGCTATTGGGGACACCGCGGACTCGTTGGCCTGCGAGGCTCCCTTCTCTTGCCGGGTTATGCGGGATATCCGAACACCGCAGCCGCGAGCCTGTACCCGATGAACGCCGATGTGTATGACTTGGCGCATTTGCAAGGAGCGCTCGTGGGAGCAGTGCATCCCTTTGATGCGGAGCCAAATCCATTTGCGAATCCGCCGGAACGAATTACGGACGAGCTTCCCGTGGACGCGGCGCTTGGAAAATTGGATTACATGGAAATCGTCGGATTCAGCGATCATCGTTCGACAGCCGCAGTGTGGTACCGGCTGCTGAATCTGGGATTCCGTTTGCCGGCAGGCGCAGGAACGGATGCGACTGCGGATTACGCCGCCCCCATACGAGGGCATGTTGGCATGGACCGAGTCTACGTATGGGTGCCTGAGTTGCCTCCGACGACCAGTTCCTGGAAAGAGGGATTGAAACAGGGGAGGACGTTTGCGACGAACGGGCCGCTGATCGAATTTACACTTGGGAGACAACGAGTCGGTGATGAAATAAAGTTTGATCGTGCGCAGGCGACGGTACCGTTTAGGGCCAGGCTGCGGTCGATTGTACCCGTGGACCATTTCGAGGTGGTTTGCAACGGCCGAGTCGCGCAGACGCTAAAGCTTGCAGGGGCGCGCGACTCCGCGGACGTCACCGGGTCGCTCCCACTGAACGAGAGCGGGTGGTGCGTGCTTAGGGCTTCGAGCAACAACGCAGAGTATCCGGTGCTCGACAATTATGTGTATGCGACGACGAGCCCCGTTTACGTGACGATTGGAGGCAAGCCGCCTCGTTCGCCGGAGGATGCCAAGTATTTTGCGGCGTGGATCGGCCGAACGATTGACACGACCTCACGCTATCCCGACTGGAATTCAACCTCCGAAAAAGAGTACGTGCTGAAGCGGCTTGCAGAAGCAAAAGTGGTCTACGAAAAGCTGCAATAACCCCGCACAAGGCCGCAAAGCTCCGCAAAAAAGGAATGCCGCGGCTGAAGATTGCCGCGGCGTCCGAAATAGAAAAGGAGTTTACGAGAAACTACTCGACGATGTGAATCGCTTCCTCGATGTGGTGGTGCGCCTTGTCGATGTGTTCGAGAGCGCGCTGCTGGAGACCCTGGGCGAAGGCATTGTCTTCTTCTTGGGCGACATCGCTGTGGGCTTTGTTAACGAGTTCCAGTGCCCGGTGGAGACGGCCGCGCCAGTCGAGACCTGCGTCAACCGGAGCATGATCATTGATATCCTTGCCGTCGTCGATGGAAGCCTTCTTGATTTCGTTGATGGCCTCATCGATTTCGTGAATGGCCTTCTTCTCCTGTTCACGCAATTCGCCGCCATCAGGACGCTGCAGATGGGCGCGTGCATGACGGAGATCCGTCAGAGCGTGAAGATAAGCGGGATGCTCTCTCGGAGGCTGCCGCTTTGCCGCAGTGGAGATGACCGCAGAAACGAGGAGTAAAAGAGCGAAAACTGCGAACGTCAGTCTGTTGAGGCTTTTCATCGTACGTGTGGCTCCTATTCGAATGAGATGGATCTACGAACGACCCCGTTTGGCTGAAGTGATCAGACCAAACTAAATGCGATTGATAGATTGCGAGCTAACGGCCTGCGGCCGTCTTTGTTTTCACCGTACCGTGCGCCCGGGTTGCGGGCAACGTCGCGATTGCAAAAATGACGCCTGCGGGTTAACTGGCGCAGGGGACAGGGCGAACAATTCTCGAAGAGCAGCAATTGCCAGAGGAGTAGTCCGCATTATCATCGGCAGACATGCAGAACCGCTCAAGAGCCATTGTCTTCGTTGCACCGCTGCTATTCGTTTTACCAGCCGAGATGCTTAGTCGAGTAAACACCGTGAAGCCGGAAGAGTTGAGGTGCGCGTTGGGAAACGTAAAATCGCGCACATGTAAAACATGTAAGAGGATGGGTTCGATGGTGGACACGCCTGGATTTGAAGGTGGAACCTAAGGTTGTTATTAGAAAAGCTATGTTGCTGACTCTTCTAACCTCTAGCTGCGTCATGGATCATGGTTTTGGGGGTATTCGGAGGGTTTTGTTCTCGATTGGTTCTCGGGCTAAATCTGTTCTCATGTTGTTCTCGAGTTCGGAGCTCCACGCAAACTTTGAACCTGTATCGGAACCCGAGTCCTGGTGATTAGAAAAGATCTGTTGTTGATTCGTTTAGTCTCTTGCTGCGTCATGGATCATGGATTTGAGTGTATTGCGGGTGTTTTGTTCTCGAATGGTTCTCGATTTAGTTTTGTTCTCGTATTGTGCTCGACTTCGAAGGCGGCACCCAACTCCGAACCTGTATTCGAGCCTAAATCTCTCGATGGCATTTCAAACATGTCCGCTCGTCAACTAGTGGCACTCTTGTGGGTAGCCTGCGCTCTCCGATTGGCAGGTCGATTCAAGGGACGGCAAGTGGGGGACGCAGGAAGACATCGCTGTGCCGGGGGACTACGATGGGGCGATGGAAAAACCGATTTCGCCGTATGGCGGCCTTCAGGTTTGCTTTCTGTCGGCGTGGTTGCGGAAGTCCGCTTTTTGGGCCGAGTGATGGCATTTTGGGGACTGTCCGAAATTAACTTGACAACCAGTGGTTGAAGAGAGGAGGATTTGCCCAATTGCCCTCTCGGCAGTTGGCAAGTGGAAGAATGAATGGTCGTGCTCCCAGAGCGAGCAGTTGCTCCCCCGATTCGTGCAAACGGGCCCGGGTTGCATTTGTACTCTCCCGAATCTCTTGTGGTGACCTCAAAATTGTTTTCGTCTGAATTCCTGCACGGATTAGCTGCGGCTCTCTGGAGATAGAAGAAAATCATTTTGAAACGATGAGCTACTTGAATACGAATTATTAGTCACAAGGCGAGTGAGCGGGACGGTCGTCATTGATAGCCCTTAGAAGTGAGCAGGACATGCCCCCTGAGAGGCCTTGAGCAATGCGCAATTCTTTTCCGTACACTCATGACGCGACTCACGAGGCCGATTGTGGTATCGCTCGTTCGCACGACTCTGGTGTCAGTGAACTGGCTTGTTTCGACTGCCAAATTTCCAATTCAAGTTTTGATTCTTTTGAAAGGGAGCATCGATTATTCCAAACGACCCTTTTCAAATTCAAACATATTAGAGATAACCCCGTTGGAAGGGCTATAGGAAAAATACTCCAACGCGGCATTCCGTCGCTTTTCGACCAGCGAGGCTGGTGGGCCGTTGGCTTTTTTCTGTTTCTGCAGTGTAGGCTTGCGAGACGATCGGAACTTATCTAAAGAGAGGGCAGCTAGTTCTACATACTTGGGGCGCTGCTCGACGGGAATACAGGAGGAAGTTGCCATGAAGCGAAGACTTTTCATCCTCATTTTAGTAGTACTTGGTTGCGCTGCTACGATCAACGCACAGGCTCCGCGCCCTCTCTTAGGTAAGTCGGTTACTGGTGTGAATGCGACTAGCAACGTCACCGTTAATGTTTCGCTGGATTTTGAGTTTGTCCTGTCGGGCAGAATCCTTGGAGATCCTGCCTCCTCGCCCGTTTCGGTCGTAGCGGTTTCGAACGCCGGCAGCTTCGGCGCGACCATCAACCAAAACTCGCAAAGATATCGAATCGTGCTACCCGCAGGCACCTACAGTCTGAACGTCAGTTTCCTGCGCACGAGCGGTTCAGCTTCTGTCTCCTTTAGCTACACGGATACGACCCCGGTCACGGTTTCTGCCGATACCGACCGCGATATTACCCTTCCTGCGGTTACGACATCAGTTGTCACGGGCAACGTCGCTCCCCTTCTTCCGCTGGCGTTGTCCAAAAGCGTGGATTTTGATTCAACCAGCATCCCGGGCTTTACGAACGTTGCCGCCACCTCCGCGCTTGACATGAGCGGAAACTACAGTGTGATCCTGCCAAACGGCGTGTTCCCTGTCATCCTGTCTCAATTGGAAATATCAACTGCGGAATTCCTGACATCTTTGAGCTCGACTCTTACACCGATCACGGTGAGTGGAACCACTACCGCTAATCTCACCGCTCCAACCATCACCACCAACCAGCTCTCCGGCACGATCTCCTTTACCGGCAGTTCCTCTATCCCTGCGAACACTATCTTGTCAGCTACTGACGCTACCGGGCCGCCACCGTCGCAGACAAGATCCTCGGGGTCTGGACAAGTTCCCTCCAACGGAATGTATGACTTCATCCTCGGTACGGGCGACAAATATCTGGTCAGTCCGTTTGTGTCCGTGCCAATATTGCCCACTCCTGCGCCCTTAGCGTTTTTCGCTCCGCCAGACCCAAATCAGTCACCGAGTCCGCTGACTGCGGACACCGTACGGAACATCGTCTATCCGCCACTTCCCGGATCCGCTGTTCCGTTTACGATCTCTGGAAACGTCACGATCACCGGTTCCGGAGCGCCCGTTCCCAACGCCACGGTAGGTGCGGTGTCTTCAACGCTATCGGTCGCGGCGAATACTACTTTTGAACAATCCACTAAGACAGATGCCAATGGAGCCTATAGCATCGTGGTGGCTGCTGGGACATACGCATTATTCGTTGAACCGGGCCCCGCCGCTGCAGGTGATATCGACGGAGATGGCCTTGCGGACATTTCCGTATTTCGGCCTTCCAATGGTACATGGTTCACTATTTCCAGCAAAAACCCGAGCAATTTCATCATCCAGCAGTGGGGTGCGAGCGGAGACCTTATAGTGCCCGGGGATTACGATGGTGACAGGAAGACGGACGTCGCCGTTTTTAGGCCCTCGAATGGCACTTGGTTCGTCGTCCCGAGCAGTAACCCCGGCTCTCCGATCATAAGGCAGTGGGGATCAAGCGGCGACATCCCGGTGCCTGGCGACTACGATGGCGACGGAAAGACCGACTTCGCTGTCTTTAGGCCCTCGAATGGCACTTGGTTCATCATTCCCAGCAGCAACCCGGGCTCTCCGATCATAAGGCAGTGGGGAACAAGCGGCGACATCCCGGTGCCTGGCGACTACGATGGCGATGGGAAGACCGATTTCGCCGTGTGGCGACCTTCAAGTGGCACTTGGTTCATCATTCCCAGCAGCAACCCAGGCTCTCCGATCATAAGGCAGTGGGGAACAAGCGGCGACATCCCGGTGCCTGGCGACTACGATGGCGATGGGAAGACCGATTTCGCTGTGTGGCGACCCTCCAGCGGCACTTGGTATATTATTCCCACTGGCGATCCAAGTGCTCCCATCGTGCAGCAGTGGGGCACCATTGGCGATATTCCGGTCCCCGCGGATTATGACGGCGATCAGATTACAGACATTGCTGTCTGGCGAGCCGGGAGTGGAACTTGGTATATCATTCCGTCTTCAACGCCTACGAACTTCACCATCACCCAATGGGGGACGAACACCGATGTGCCGGTGCAAAAACCCATTGGGCAGTAAGGCAAGGGGGAAGCATCATTCTCGCTTTAGCGGAGGCTGATCATGGGAAATCTTAGGCCGAGAAAATTGGCGAAGTTCAAAATCCAAGTGGGGCTGATCATCAGCGCTGCGCTAGCACCAGCGATTTATGCACAGGCCCCAAAGCAACTGCAGGTCGATGTCGGACCAAACCAACAAGTCAGGATTATCGCCAGTGAGGTGAGCTACGGAGAAGTTCTGCGGGTCTTGCAGATAAAGTTGGGTTGGGACATCGAAATTCCCCCCATCGCCAATGAACTGAAGCTCTCCTATGTGCGCATCGAAGCTCTACAGCCTCAAATTGGTTTAGTAAAGCTTCTGGAAGGAAGCAGACTTGGTTACGCGTTCCTGCGAGACGTGAGTGGCTCGGGGCGGATGAAGGTATTTATAATTCCTCTACCCGCTCACGAAGCAAGCTTGACGCCGAGTTCCGCTTCCACCCCGCCAGTATCTGAGAACGTCATGTCTGGAACTCCATTGCCAGTTCCGGCTCAGGCACAGGCCGGGGCCACCAGCCAACCAAACGCAGCCGCGGCAGAAACCACCCTGGACCAGCCTCTGGCACCGCTAACCATTCCTCTCGCAGATGCAATAAATGCCATAGGAGTTCCGCCAGGTGTTTCTACTGCCGATGTGGGCAAAGCGATGACCTTTTCGATCTCAGACGCGGCGAGGATAATGGGGTTTCCGCCAGGTGTTTCGCCCGCCGATGTGGGGAAGACGGTAACCATGCCGCTGCCGACTGGACCTGAGAAGCGCCCGTAGCAGGGTGCGAGGCGACTTCGGGGATGGATCCCCCTGAGCGGGCATTGGCCGACTGGTGCGTCGGATGTAACTCTGCAACTCCCAAGAATCAGATCAAACCAGCGGTTCCGCACAAGTCGCTGAATCCAGGCACCCAGCCGCGCGGCGTTTTTTTTACCCGTGGCAAGTCTACGCACACAGTGCCTGGCCTGTTTGATTCGCTCGACCCTACTTCCAAGAACTCTTAACGACGGGCCGGTGCAGAATTCGTCCTTCTCATTTCAGAGTCCGTCCGCACGCAATACTGCTGGGATTGTCTTGAGGAGGATTTTCAGATCAAGTCCCAGACTCCAGTTTTCAATATACTCTAGGTCCAATGCTAGATTCGTCTCGAATGACCGATTGCGCCGCGCTGTCACTTGCCACAGCCCTGTCAGACCAGGAGTCACATCGAGCCGGCGTAAGTGTTCAATAGAATATAGCGCGCAATCGTCTATTGGGTGTGGGCGCGGTCCAACAAGACTCATGTCGCCACGAAGCACGTTCCAAAGCTGCGGCAACTCGTCTAGACTAACCTTGCGTAACCAGCGTCCGCGCCTCGTAATGCGAGGGTCGTCTTCTATTTTGAAAAACGGTCCGTGCCTCTCGTTCGCACGTCGCAGATTCTCTTTTTCCTGGTCCGCGCCAGTGATCATCGTGCGCAACTTATAGCATCGGAATTTAAGACCTTTTCGTCCTACTCGATCCGCGGCATACAATACGGGCCCAGGCGAATCAAGCTTGATCAAAATGGCAGCCACCACGAGAATTGGCGTCGTTAAAACCAGCATGGAAGCAGCGATGACGATGTCCAGTGCACGTTTCACAGCAAGTCCCACAGTGGGAATCGGTTGCCATTGAAGATCCATCACGGGAAATCCACCAATCATATGGAGCGGAGCTCGCCAGCCGAGGCCATCGTAGAGATCCGGTAAGAGTTTCAGCCCGAGTCCCAGCCCGCGTGCCTCAATAACGATCCCTTTGACCAACTCCCTCTCAGCGGGCAGCGTGACGAACAATTCATCGACAAACTGAGTGAGCACTACTTTGCGAAGATTACTTATCGGCCCGAGAACAAGAGGATCAGTTGACGGATTCGAGTCAAGAAAACCGCAGACCAGATAGCCTAAATGGCGATTCTCATGGAGCCAGGTAGCAAGGGCCCTGCCCATCATCCCCGCCCCTACGATCAATACGCGCGAAACTCCAATTCCCTCCTCCGACCTACGCAACACCAGCCGCCGCTTGAAATACCGCCACCCGGATAAGGTCAGCATATTCACCACGCCTGCCGATATTACAACTAGACGAGAGATCTCCTTATTGCCAGTCGTAAAGATGAAAAGGACCAGAACCGCAGTCGCGAGGGCGACTGCTTTCGCAACCATCAGACTTTCGTCAAGGACACTTCGGTCGCGCGGCGTACGGTAAAGATTCTGATTTGCGCAACCGAGAACGACCAAGGCAGCGTACAAAAGAAAAAACCCAGCATATGCCTGGCCAGCCAGCTGGTCGAATAACAAGCGCTTTGCGGCGATAGAAAGTCCTATAGCGAAACGAAACCATACAGCCAACCCACCAACCAAGCACACCAGCGCGGCGTCAATCGCGGCATAGGCGATCTGTACGGACAATCCGCGAACCAGACTTCGCCCGCGCACCCGGCCATTAGGGAGCACTTGAACTGGCAGCACACCCTCTGTAAATAGTTCCTTGGGGGGCGCATCCACCAGCTTCGTCGTGGAAGACGTACGACGTGCGGCCGTGCCGTTCATGGATAGGTTCTCCTTCTCAGAACAACTTCTTTTCCGACAAACGAAAACATCACCGCGCGACCGAGAGCGTCGGTATCGAAGCGATCCAGACAAATTATTCAAATTTAGCTAATTAGCGTTATGTCTGCAGTTCAGATAAGAAAGTAAACCTTCTTCCCAAGTCCTGAAAGAATTCAGACCCAAGACTTTGAGCGCGTTATTCTCCAAAACGGAGTACTTAGGACGCGGAACTTTAGATGGAAATTCATTGGGCGTAGCGACAGTCAGTCGTGTCGTGACGTCTGTAAGCTCGAATATTTTTGCTGCGAACTGATACCATGTGCAACTTCCTTCGGCGGTCGTATGGTACAGTCCAAAGTTGTCCGTCCGACTGAGCACCAATATCTGCTTAGCTAGCTCGGACGTTGAGGTTGGACTGACGAATTCATCGTCGACGACCCTCAGTTCATCTCGTTCAGATGCAAGTTTCAACATAAGCTCGACAAAGTTGCGCCCACCTTTTGCACGGCATGGATTCGTCCCGTATAACGCAGACGTGCGCAAAATAAAGTACTTATCGACAGTAGATTGAATGAATGCTTCCCCTGCTAATTTCGTATTTCCGTACACGTTTAGTGGCATGGCAGGATCAGTCTCTAGATAAGGTTTCTTTTTAGAGCCATCGAAGACGTAATCAGTGCTGACATGGATAAGAACAGCGCCAATCTGGCGTGCAACATGTGCAAGATTCCGAGACCCAAGCGCATTTATTTCGTACGCCTTTAGAGGCTCCTTTTCGCAACCCTCCACATTATGCATCGCAGCAGTATTTACGATGATCCTGGGCTTAGCAGCCCCTAACACCTCGATCACTGACTCCAAGGAACAAATCTCAATGTCGGAGTGAGACAGTTCGCACACTTCGTCACCGTTCACAATGAATTCGCGCGAAACATCCCTTCCCAACTGCCCATTTGCCCCGATTACTGCCACCTTCATTGACCCGCACCCACTTGTTTTGCTAGCACTGGGACGTTCATATCGGCCTCTATTGATCGGAACATCAAGATATTGCTGTATGTGGGATTATCCCAATCCGAGAACCCGTTCAAATGTTTGATCAAATGTCTTACGATGCATCGTACTTCGTGGCGCGGATGAAAGCTCAGAACGTTCTTAGCTTTTTCGAAACTTACTTTGTAATTGCGCAGGTCTTGGATATGCCTGATGACCAGATTCACTTTCACGTCGAGCTGCTCTTCAATCTCCGATTTAACAAGGTCCCCTACCTCGCCGACGGTAAAATTACCTGATGCGATGTTAAAGATTCCAGAAATGCTCTCGTGCGCCTCGATTGCCCGAATATAGGCGCTGATCGCATCTTCAATGGCCAAGATCGGACGCCAGATCGAAGGATTGTTTATGGTGATCGTTCCACTTTGTAAAGCCGACTTGAACATCGTGTTGACAATCAAATCGAAGCGCATTCTAGGACTGTAGCCAGATATTGTGCCCTTGCGGAGGGCCACGACAGAGAAAGTATCGTCGAGAAGGTTTATGGCGGCTTGTTCGCCCTGCAATTTCGAAATCCCATAAGGATAAGAAGAGGAAACAGGCTGTGTCTCGTCGTAAAGCTCGTTCACCGTGTAGCCGTAAACAGAGCACGAACTTGCGTAAATGTAGCGTCTAACTCCAGCTTTTTTTGCCGTGTAAGCCAAATATGCCGGCGCGGCTGCGTTGTAAACGAAATTCTTACTCGGGGAATATTCGGCCATTGGGTCATTTGACAGTCCCGCCAGGAATATCACCTGATCATAGACCTTCAAATCTTCCACAGTGACGTCGAATAGATCCTTATTCAAGATTCCCGTCTCTGCTGGTAATGAGTTTCCGAACCAGAAAACATCAACCACATCGACAAGATATCCGCGCTCGAGAAGGCGCGGAATTAGCGCCGATCCGACATAACCTGCCCCCCCAGCTATCAGCAGTCGCATCCGTATCCTCCAATGATTTGATTGAATTTCTTATGCGCTCACAGCCTGGCCTGTGTATGCAAAGTGCTGGGCGTCAGCCGAGGCTAACCACTGCGCAAGTGTCTGTGCTTTACGGTCCTTCTCAGAAATGATTTGTGGTTGGATGGGCCATTCGATTCCGATATCCGCGTCGTCCCAGCGGATGGCGGATTCGGCCTTCGAGTTGTAAACGCCTGTGCAAAGATATTGCACTTCGACATCATCCGTGAGTGCACAGAAGCCGCGGGCGAAACTGGCTGGCGCCCATACAAGTTTTCTGTTTTCGGCTGAGGCCTCAACCCCGAACCAGTTCCCAACAGTTGGCGACCCGGTCCGCACATCAACAGCTACAAGAAAGGCTGTTCCTCGAGTCACACGCATCAATTTCCCCATCGGGGGGTCCCATTGGAAATGGAGGCCGCGGAGGACCCCTCTTCGAGAATACGAATGATTCTCCTGGACGAAGCTCGGAGGAAGTCCCAAGTCCTTGAAAGTGTCGGCTCGGAACGATTCCATGAAATATCCACGCTCATCCCCGAACACCTGTGGCACTAGCACGACTATTTCACCTAGATGACGCGACTCAATTTTTGGCGGCATGTGACGCTCCTTAGAGATTAATTGCGAATGCGAACCGCACTCCTCGAAAACCTAGGCGAGGCTTCCGAGGCTATCGGAAAACTCTGGCTCTCATTTTTGTAGATGTTATTTTGATGACCTTCGGATTAAAGACCCTTGGAAGCGCTCACTCCAGCCGTGGCGGACTGTGCGCGTGGTGCACGCGCACGGTTCAAGCTGGAATGAACCTGTGTTGGATCTTCTCCTGACGCCAATTCCAAGAAAAGCTCTTCATACTGGTCGGTAATGTTTTCCCAGGTATAAGCCTCGCGTACGCGAGCTGGGGCACGAAGTCGATACTCCGCTGCTTGCTCGGGATGATCCTCGATGTGTTGGAGCTTTCGCGTCAAGTCAACAGGGTCCCGCTCGAACAAGATTCCATAATCTTGCATCACTTCCAGATTGAATGCCGTATTTAGCGCAAACACGCAATTCCCATAACCTAGGGCTTTCAGGAGCGCCGGGTTTGTTCCTCCCAGACTGTGCCCGTGGATATAGCCATAGGCATTGCAGTGCAGCTCTTTGACGTGTTCGGCATTGCTTACGTGACCCAGGAAACGCACCTTCTGACTGCTCGTCTGCCTCAACCGTTCGACAAACTCACTTCGGTAATTCGCACTCCCCGCAATTGCCAACAGGCGCGTGGTGCGCACTTGTTCAAATGCTCGGACGATCAGATCGGCGTTGTTTTCTGGCACTAGCCGGCTTGCGATCAGGTAATACTGAAAAGGCTCGAGCCCGTATTCCCGCACGACTTCTGGTTTCGAAGAATTCTCGACGTTTGCCCCGTACGCGATGCTCACGCTCCTCGTCCCAAACTCCTCCAGATAAATCCGCTGCATCTCCCGCGCGTCGGTCACCACGCCATCAGGACAAATCTTTCCTACCCATTTCGCGTTCCAGTAAAAATACTTCCTCCCCAGCCGCCCCCACTTCCCTCGCTTCCAGTCCAGTCCGTCCACGTTGATCGCTACTTTCTTGCCCATCAGCCGCGGCAAAATACAATGGAACGCGTTTGCTACATTCACCACGAAGAGTACATCCACCCCGCGAAAAATCACATCGCACATCGACACAAGTGTATGCGTCAGCGTCCCCATCGACTTCGACTCGATGCCCGGCAGGTAGATCAGCCGTACTCCTTTGTATTCCCTCGGCCTCTCCCGGAAGAGATTACTTCGACAGTAAACACTCACTTCGTGGCCCCGCTGCACCAGCCGCGGCCCCACTTCCCCAATGAACGCCTCGTAACCGCTGTAGCTGTGCGGTATGCCCCGCGATCCCAAGATCGCTATCTTTAGTGGCCTCCGCACAACAGCACCAACCAGCTCGCTCGTTTTTTCCATCGTCAGATGCACACCTAAATCAATGAATTCCATCGCTGTTCGAGGACTCAGCGGATTTCTCGAACTTAGTCTCTCTGCGCCTACTCGGCTATCCGTTCGGCCTAAACCGGATTCCTAACTTTCCTCGATAGCCGTCCCGGAATCCCTGGGCCATTTTTTCCAGGCAGGCCGCTTTCCTCGGGCTGAAGAGCAGTACAGCGCCCGCATGACGCGCTAGATGACCCAAGACGAATCGTTTTGTTGCGCGGTTCGGGTAAAGATGCCAGCCCGCATAGGCCAGGTTTCGGGTATTGTAGTACTCGCGCCAAGGAGCGTAGCTCGTCCAGAGTCGTGTGCCCCCCGGAAATCGGACCATACGGGCGTTCCCAATCTTATGCCCCATTTCAGCGCGTGAAATCACGGCGATTTTGTAACCATGCGCTCGTGTTCGCAGGGAGTACTCGTAGTCGAAGAAATCCATAAAAAAATCTGCACGTGGCAAGCCGATCTTTTCGACCACCTCACGCCGCAGAAGAGAGCCCGAAGCTATCACTAGGTCCGCAAACCAAATCGGGTCCCGCATTTGTTCCACATCCGGCTTCACAAATCCGTTGCGCCACAGCAGGGGGGGATATTGAGTTTCCGTCGCGCGATGCACTGGCATTGGCGCGATCATCCCTACCTCCGCCTGCATACCATTCAGCGATCCAACCCCCTCCAGCAGGATTGCCAGCGCATCCGGAGTCGGCACACTGTCGTCATCGAAAGACCATACCCAGCTATGGTCTTTCTCAAAAATAGCGTACGACAGGCCAGCTGCCCATGCTCCCGCTGCCCCCAGGTTTTCAGCCATTCTCAGAACCGTCACTTGTGGGTACTGCTCCGCGATCATCGCACTCGTACCGTCGCTGGACGCGTTGTCCACCACAATGATTTCCCGCAATGGCCGTGTCTGGTGCAGAAGCGCCTCTAGCTGCAGTGGCAAAACTCGCGCTGCGTTGTATGCCACTGTTACACTGGCGACCGACAAGTTCACGCTTTCCCTGCCTCAATCCTCTCAGCCGGATTCGGAACGCCGCCTGGGCGTTGCACAGCATCGGCCGCGGGTCTCAGACGAATTCCCAATCTCCCTTGAATACCGTCATGGAATCCTTGGACCATTCTTATCAGACATGCGACCTTCCTAGAACTGAAGAGAGCCACCCCCCCCATACGGGAAACAAGGTAACGGATGACGGATCGCTTGGTCGCTCCGTTCGGCTGCAGCCACCACGCCAGATACGTCAGATTTCGGCTGAGGTAATACTCCCGGAAAGGAGGCTGGTTTATCCAAAGACGCTTGTAGCCAAGCAGGTCAACTTTGCGCCCGTTTCCGATTTCGTGTCCCAGCTTAGCCTCGCTAATGACAGCGATCTTGTAACCATAAGATCGCGCGCGGAGGCAGTACTCGAAATCGACAAAGTCGATGAAGAAATCAGAGCGCGGCAACCCAATCTTCTCGACGACATCACGGCGAATCAGGCAGCCGGACGCAATCACGAGATCCGCATACCAGATCGGCTGGCTGAGCAGTTTTTCAGACGGCTTGACGAACCCATCACGCCATAAGTACGGCGTATAGAAGGTCCCTGTGCCTCGGTGAATGGGCAAGGGAGCCACTATGCCCACCTCACTTCCAAAGGTTTCAAAGCGCTCCAGCAACGCCTCCAATGTGTCCGCCCCGGGCACACTGTCGTTGTCGAAAGTCCAAATCAAGTCATGCCCTTTGCTGAGCGCGGTGTAGGACAACCCGGTAGACCACCCTCCGGCCTGCCCGAGGTTTTCGGACAACCGTAGAAGGGTTACCTGAGGATAACGCTCGGCCAGCATGGCGGCGGTGCCATCGGTCGATGCGTTGTCCACAACAACGATTTCTCGTAAGGGACGACTCTGTCGCAGAAGAGCATCGATTTGACGCGGTAAAACCTTAACGGCATTGTAGGCCACCGTAATACTCGCGACTGACACGCTCATGCCTTACCAACCTCAGTGTGTTCAGCGGCACCCAGAGCGCCGCTTGGAGCCTGCAAGCCACTGACCTCAGGCGTCAGGCGAATTCCCAATCTTCCTCGAAGGCCGTCACGAAATCCTTGGACCATTCTTGCAAGGCAGTGCAGCTTCTTAGTACTGAAGAGCAGCACTTGGACGGCATGTATGAGCAAATAGCGAGCGATCGAGCGTTTCACCGCCCTGTTCGGCCAGAGCCACCACGCCAAGTAGGTTAGATTTCGGCTGATATAGTATTCCCGCCACGGTGGCTGATTCATCCACAACCGCTTGTAACCGGGAATATTGATCGTTCGGGTGTCGCCGATTTCATGCGTCAATTTAGCGTCGGTGACAACAGCTATTTTGTATCCTTGGGAGCGCGCTCGAATACAATACTCCAGATCAAAGATGTCCATGAAGAAGTCAGCGCGCGGCAATCCAATCTTCTCCACTAGCTCGCGTCTTACCATGGATCCCGACGCAATCACCAAATCTGCCATCCAGACTGGTTGTTTGAGTAACGCAACAGAACCCTCGACGAATCCATCACGCCACAGGAACGGACGATACGAACGTCCCGTTTCCCTGTCAACTGGCAGTGTTGCTAGCATGCCGATCTCAGTCTCCGTAGGACCGAACGTCTCAACTCCTAGCAAAAGAGTCTCGAGTGCCTTCGCATCTGGCACGCTATCATCATCGAAAGTCCAGACCCAATCATGTCCCTTCTGTAAGGCTGCATAGTTCAAGCCCGCGGCCCACGCCCCCGCCGCGCCAAGGTTCTCTGTCATTCGGATAACAGTGATTTGTGGAAAACGTTCAGCCAACATTGCGCTCGTTCCGTCGGTCGATGCATTGTCCACCACGATGATCTCTTGCAAGGGTTGCGTCTGCGCCAAGAGGGCTTCCAGTTGCCTCGGCAACGCGTTCGCGGCGTTGAAAGCCATCGTCACGCTTGCGACCGAGGGTCTCACGCTGCACTCCTCTTCTGTGGTTCGAAAGAGAGTGAATTCTGCAACTGCAGGCCGGGCATTCGGATACATCCTCGGGAATTTAAGTTTATTTCAAGCAAACAATTGTTCCAGTTAGTACGCATTGCGACGAGGACCGCGCGCGAAACAAAAGAAACTGTGCGTATTCGAAAGCCAGGTCGTATCTACGCTTTTGCCCCACAGGAATGGATTGACGGCAAGATTGATTCCAAGAGCGCCTCTTTTTTTCCGTTGTTCCTTCATATGGCGTCCTTCCTCCGTGAGGGGTTGAAGCAAGTTCTCGGAAACCAGGCACTCACAGAAGAATTCTTGGACGATTTGCAAAAGCTCGTCGTAACGGAATTCGCGAGTGTGATGAGGATTATCGACCCCCACGAACATTTCTGGATTCGGAGTTGCCAGGAAGAGCATACCGTCATCGGTAATAATCCTTGACATCTCGCGGAGATTCGCTCGGTGGTCGCGAAGGTGCTCGAAGTTCTCGGTGCTAACTATGAAGTCGAAGCTGCGGTCAGCAAACGAGAGCGACTCAGCGCTCATCCTCAAAAACTGTGCCTTAAGACTGCCATAGCGCTTTCGGGCCCAGTGCAAAGCTTGGCGAGAAAGATCAATCCCCACCCCAAGCTTCGCCGACTCTGCAAGGCAGGCTGTGCCATATCCCGTGCCGCAACCGACATCTAGGACCTTCCCGCCCACGCAAAACTGAGAAGCAAACCGATACACCTTGGAATGGTTCAAAAAATTCTCATCCGGGAAGTCTGGGCAACACCGCTCCGGTGTGTGCCAATAGCCGGTTCGAAGAGCGTACGCGCCCCTGCTCAGAACCTTAAGGGCAAGCTTAAGGGGTCCCTGCTTAAGAATTCGAGAAGTTTGCATTCAGAAGACTGTTCTAACCCAAAAAATCGGGAAACGCAGCCAACGATGACGAGTCTCAAATATGGGTCTCGGGTCTCACGGGTGTACTCGGTCTGGCTTGGGCAATCGAGGATCTCACGGCTAACCCTACCGGAAACCAAGCCCAGCAGTTCAATCTAAAGTCCGTGTGCAGGATGAAAAAGATCATCATTAAGGTAAAAGCGATCATGACTCCAGAAGCCGCATAGCTGAGCGATGACCGTTCACGCCACACCAGCCGAAACGCAGTTAGCAAAAAACCGAGAAAGCACAAAAGCGCGATGATTCCATATTGTCCCCCGAATGACAGGTAAGAAGTTTCAAGAACGAGGGCATTCTTGTCGCTATCAAGCGCTCTCCCTCCGATACTTCCTGCGCCGGTACCGAGAGGATGCTGGAGAATGTACTGCATCCCCGTTACGATCGTCTCTTTTCGCCATTCCGCGGAGGGATCTTGCCCTGTCTTGGTGAAGAAAAGGTAGTCGCTGAGACCGAGGATAGGAATAGAAGCGGCAAATAGAGCGAGAGCCAGCGTCGCATAGAAGGCCAACCGTTTGGTTTGCTTCATGGCCAGGGCTAGGACGAAAATGGCAACCGCTGCTCCCAGCCAGGCGGAACGAGTGACCGCACAGACGAGACCAGCTGCGACCATTCCTCCAGCGAGCCGACTTTCACGATAAACCCACCACAGGATCAAAGTAATCATACAGAGGGCAGCAAATTCCGGCGGGCCGATCATCGTGGACGCTTCTCTGAGTCCCGAATATCCGATGCCATGAAAAGAGCTTGTAAGCCCCCCTTGCTCAACTTCTATAGTTCTGCCCAAGGCTAAATACAACAGAGTTCGGGGGCCGTCTCCGATTACTAACAGTTCCAGCATACCCACCACGGATAGGACAGCAACTATCCACACGGCGCATCTTGCCCATAAGTGCTGCTGCCTCGCAGTGAGGACCGCCACGCGGCCCGCAAAGTACGGCAGAAGAAAAGCGAAGTCGTCTTGAAATGCCAAATAGTCCCCGCCGAAAACCTTGCGAATGGCTGCGATTGCAAGGAGCCCGAGCAAGAACCAATCCGGCGCCGCGAGACGAAAACCATTGCGCTGCCAAAGAATGAGTATGAGGAGAAGTAATAGGGGTTCCTTGGATTTTGAAACCAAGTCAATCAGTGGCACACCAAAGAACCTGCCGCTCATAACCGCCAGGAACTCAAACGGCATCCACGCGAGAAACAGTCCCAGGGTAGTTGTTGGATGCCTTGAAATCACCCATATCAACGCCGCACTTGCCACGGGAGCAATCACAATCCACACCGGCACCACAAGAGACAGAAGGATGCCGGCAATCAATATTAGGATCGCAAGACTGATCCTAAATGACCCCACGAACGGATTTTCTGAAACCTGCTCGTTCATAAAGAAGATTAAAAACTAACCCAGGAGGTCCTTGGCCACGCTCCCCACTCCATTGGAGTATCGCCAATAGCGCAAAGTAGCCGCCTCGCGGATGACAGTAGGTAAACGCAAAACTTTAGAGCTGGGAAACTCGGCCCGTGCCTTCCGGTGTTTGATTTTCTGCCGAATAAGATGGAGTGCATTGGGATGGGGAGGAAATAACGCGCGACGATCGTGAAGGCGCTCGCAAATCTCGCCAAGGCGTTCAGCTTCGCTGAGGTAATAGTCGGGGCCTACACGCGTGGGTACCTTCTGCCAAAACGTTAATTTTTTTCCAGGACCAATCTGCTGACCTTCGTGTTGACGATATCGGATCAGCGCATGCCGGAGGGGAGCAAGATGCTGCACAGATGCAATCAGCATGGTTATCCAAAGATCGTGAATCTGTTCGGATGGGATCGGAAGCACCAAACTTCGGAATCCGCTTCGGAAGGCCAAGGTCGCGCCGGTAACTAACGTATGTTTAAGCAGAACTTCGAGCCCGTCCCCACTTGCAAACTTTTTTTGTTCGCGCATATTAAACAAGTTCGAACTCCAGAGCGTATTGCCCAGGCGTTGAGAGTTCTCGTCGATCAACTCAGCGTCGCTAAAAACCGCCCCAATGTACTGATCACGGTGGAAGACGTCTGCCATACGACTAAGCTTTTGCGGATGCCAGACATCATCTTGGTCGCAAAGTGCGATGACCTCAAACTGACAGCGTGAAATCGCTTTCTCAAAGTTCTTTGTCGAACCCAGTCGTGAATCGTTCACACTGAGGGAAACAGGGAAAGGCGCACCAGCCGCGAACTCCCGGATGATGTCCACAGTGTTATCCGAAGAGCGGTCATCGCAAATGACCAGCTCATGAGGAAGCATAGTCTGAGCCGCAATGCTCTCCAGTTGCTCCGATAGAAAACGCGCCCCGTTATAAGTGCACAATGCCACAGAGAACTGCGGGTCGCTCATTGGAGTCCTCTCTATTTCTGAGCCACCACCGCGATCTCTTCTCCAACATGGCTGTTGAACTTAAGCCAAGCCCATTCCAGCCCAGCCATCGCCTGTCCCCAGAGGCGAGCCCTCCGAGGTTGTTTTGACCCGAACTCATACCGGCCTGATCGTCGAACAGAGCGACTGCCTATATAGGCGCCGGAGGCATCACGGATAGTTGTGCACATTCTCAAGCTGCGGAAGCCTGCTTTCTGCAAAAGCATCTTCAGTGCCGGCACGCTAAAGACCCGCAAATGGCGCGGTGGGTCCAAATGAAACCATGAAGATCTATAAAGTCGATGGCCCGCCGAGTTGATGTTGGGGGTCACAAGAGAAAGACGACCGCCGGGCTTTAGAATCCGGTGGCACTCGGTGAGCAACTCCAGAGGCTCGTGCACATGCTCGATGAGGTGACTCATTATGATAGCGTCATACCAATTGGCTGGATATCCTAGGCTCTCCAAAATTCCAACGCGTACGTTGAGACCCCTGCGCCTGCAGTTCTCCACGGCTGCAGGATCGAAATCAACTCCCTCCGCCGCCCAGCCAAGGTCCGCCATACCCTTCAAAATGGTCCCGCTTCCACAGCCCACCTCAAGCAGGCGCCCACGCGGCATGGATCCCAAATACATTACGCTGAAGTCCAATCGTGCCCGCGCCAGAGGAGTCAAATAAACTAGGAGTCCGAGATGGGATCGTTGTCCATAGCCGTACGCACCTCCAAGGTAAGCGGCTTTGACATGCCGCCTAAACTGCCGGACCAAACTGTTGCTTTTGCTAAAGCTCGAATCCCAATGGGTGTAATAGTTTTTGTACGCTTTCGCAATATCTTCCTGAACGGGAATCGGATCTAACCAAACTAGCCCGCAAGAGGAATTGTCGCATTTTCGGAGATTCCACAGGCCGGAAGCACCCCAGTAGCGATCCTGCAAGTCCCGATACAATGGACTTCCTTCCCCTCCACAAACGTAGCAAGCGGGGGCCGGCCTTGATCGGATTCCATCGTTCCCCACAAACGCATTACTTTCTGTTTCCACCCGCATCATGCCCGTAGAAAGCTGTGCGCCAAGCTTCTCTCTTCTGGAGATAGCACTAAATACCACGTACCCAGCAAGAAGCCAAGCATGGTTACCAGAAGGAACACGCCTTTCAGCATTAATCCTTGCGGGAAGGTGGCCAAAACCAGAGTCACTAGTGCGACGACAGCGAGTGAACTGATCTGAGAACTAAACGAAATACGGATAGGCACAAACCGTTTAGCTAAGACAAACAAAACTATGGCATCAAAAGCGACACGCCCCGTCCACGCCATGGCCGCACCATTGATGCCATATCTTGTAGTTAGCCACCACAGCGCAACCAGGTATGCCGGCAGTTCCAACATATGCAGTTTCGCAGTCAGGTCCGGTTTGCCGACACCTTGCAACAGCGCAAAAGGCACGTGGGCTATGCTATTTATGAACACACCTACTGCCAACCACTGCAGCACGCGTGCACTGTTTTGCGCGAACTCGGCTCCGAGCCACAGCTTCAACCCGTCTTGCGCCAAGACAATAACGAGGAGGACCATCGGGAATAGAACAAGCAGAAGGTATTTGACACTACGACCGAATAGGAGAGCCATCCGATTTTGATCTTGAGTGGAACTCGTTGAAAACGCGGGGAACATTACGCCCATTAATGCACCTGGTATGATCCACAATTTAGTAACAAGCTCGTATGGAGTGGCGTAATACGCCACAGCGCTAGCAGAGAGGAGTGCACCGATAAGGAAACGATCACATGTGACCATAAGAGGACCGATAATATTACTGATTGTCATCCAGCCGCCGAAACGGAACAAAGGACCTAAGGAAGAGGACCGCCAGGCGATCCGGACGCGGAGTTCGGGGGTTGTTCGCAAACAGAATAGAAAATGCGCTACGCATCCGATCACCCGTCCCCCTACGAGAACAGCCACAACCAACCCTAGGTTTCTCGAGAATGGCAGAACAAATAGCGGCCCAACAAAAGAGAATATACCGAGGGGGATGCGCAACGCGTTAACAATATCAAAGCGCTGTTGAGCCTCCAACAGTCCACGCAGTGCTGCGGTACATATAACGCTGGGTAGTGACAGCCCGAGCAAATAAAAGGAATAGAGACTTTCGGCCTGGAGCGAAGTTGGCAAACGGAGCACACGATGGACCAGCCAGGGCGATGCTAAGACAATAACGATCGTTCCGACGAAACCCAGTAGTAGCATGAGGAGCAAGGATGTCCAAACCAGACTAGGGACTTCATGATCTTCCCCCGTGCCAAGCTTGCTTGCCACTAGCTGTGTTAATGCTCTGCCCAGTCCCAGGTCAAACAGATTTGCATAGCCGATTACCGCTAGCACAAGGCTCAAGACACCGAATCGATCAACGCCGAGCCCCTTGATCAAAAGAGGTATACACAAAACTGCAACGACGATCGGCGCGCCATTGCCGACGAGGTTCCACAAGGTATTCCGAGCCAGCAGTGAACCGCTCGTGAGGTAGGCATTGTGATTTGGCTCGCTCCTCATGCCTTAGCCCGGGACTGAAGATCAGTATGAAAAGACAGTGGCTGCACATCAGCAATATCGACATCAACCGCGATGGACCTCGAAATGAGTTGGATAGATAAGACCACCCGCAAATTGCCCCTTCGACGAATGAGAATTCCTTCGCGGCCCTCAAAAGGGCCGGCTGCAATCCGCACACGCCGTCCAATGGTCAGAAACGGGTGCGGCTCGGCACGAACACCACACGCCAAGCCTTTTTTCAGTCCCTCTATCTCTTCGTCGGGCAAGGCTGACAGGCGTCCGTTAAATCCAACTAGGCGCACGATGCTTGGAACTTCCAATACGCGCAAACGATCCATCAGCGTCATCCGAACAAAAACGTAACCGGCAAAAAGAGGAAGCTGCAAGCGCATCCGGCGGTCTTTCCACTGACGCACCGATTCATAAACTGGCAGGAACGATTCGACACGTCTCTGCTCCAACTGCCCTTGCACACGCTTTTCGTGATTTGCGCATGTGTAAGCTGCGTACCAGCGCGGCTCAAGGTGATCCAGCGGCAAGTTCGCGCCTTCGCTTAGGTCGAGATCAATAATTGGTGAAATCTTCATTGATTTCGATTCCGAATACCTTGCAGACAGCTTCGCCCCGTCACTTACAGGGGCATTTGTGACCTAACCCGTTTACAATGAGCAATATACAGCCAAAGCGTCCGTCTATTTCGACGCTTTATTCTTGTGCTGGCCATTGCGAAACCAATTCCAGGGCTTGCCGATGACGGAATGATCTCCGGACCCGTTCTGCGCGAACTTTGGGATACTTGCCCTCACTGTAACGAAAACTTCCTGCGCAAAAGCTTTCCTCGGATCGATAGAGTCTGTTTGATCCCAGGCTGCTTTTCCAAATACCCAAGTCGTCGCAATAGCAAAAGCAAGTGCCATTCCCAAGAGCATGATAAGCAAGCGCGGAGGAAAAGACTTCTTGTCCGGAATGTTCGGAATATCAAGCACCTTCACAACGGGAATTTCTTTGACTTCCTGGACCTTGGCCAGTTCGTATTCCTTGGTCAATGATTCGAAAACAGCTTCCTGCACCCTTGTCCGGCGATATAGGTCTGCATAGGTAACGCCGAGCAGTGGCAGTTTCCGAATGGAGGGATACAAGGAGTCGCCTGGCTGGTCGGAGATACTTGTAGCACTCTCGCCTTTCCCACCTAGCTTCTCAAGTTGGTGCTTCAATTCGTCAATTCGTGCCTTCACGGATCGTACGCGGACATTGTTATCGGTATAGATCTGTTTGAGTCCTTCGTATTCTGATTCGGCCGCAATGAGCTGCCCCTGAAGTAGCGCAGCGGCTTCTACCATGGCTTTGCCTTGCTCCTTGATGTCGATCGCCGCGTTCTTGCTCGAGAATTGACTGAATTCTTTCTCCGCCGATTCTAGGTCTCTATTCACGGCTTGCAGGCGCTCTTCAAGGAAAATGCGTTCGCGCCGGGCGGAGGAGGTGCTCAACTCGGCCACAAGCCGGTTGAGCTCTTCAACGTACGCTTGGCCCATGGCCGCCGCGCGCTTCGGGTCGTGGTCGGTCACGGTGATGGCAATGATCTGGCTCTTCCGGTCCACGGAAATGTCAGTATGTTGCGCTAGGCTTCTTCTGGCATCTTCCATACGACGGTTCCCGTAGAGCTTCATTAGGTCGAACTCTTGGATCAGTTTGTCTTGAACCGTGCGACTCGAGAGGATACCAACAAAAATGTCACTGGTGCTCTTCAGGCCAAGCATTTCGGTCGCGATGCCACCGAGACCTCCGGTGCCACCTGAGAGAGCGGCTGCGGCCATCGCGAGCCCACCCGACTGGCTGCTATCAGGTGGCATGAGGCGCGCCGTGGATTCAAACCGCACTGGGATCAGAAATGCCAAAAGCGTGCTGGCAAGGAGCCCACACAGGACAACTCGGCTAAGCAGGCCGCGGTGCTCCCAGAGTAGCCGCAGGTATGCAACGGAGTTTCCGGTGACTTGTGGCGTTCCCGCAGGTCCAGGTGCAATGGGGAGGTCGTGCTCCGGCAGCTCCGGCGCAGGCTGACGGACTGGCGCGCTGCTTGAGAAGCTCACGGACGGCCTCCGTCGCCGGCAGCAGTTGCCTGGTCAGATTTTGATGTGTGTTGAAACAGTTTTTGTGGCTCAAACTTAATTTGTACAGAAGCCGTCACATCTCTTTGAGCGTTTGGCTGAATTATGGGAAAGAGCCACCGTTCATATTGCACCGAAGCGGAGAGACTGAGATTCGGGCGCACCCAGTAATCGCCGCGCACGCCGACATCGGTCAGTGTACCCCCACCGGGAATGAACTCCTGACTCACCTTCAGGTGGCGAAAATTGAACTGCAATCGGTTGCGGGCGCCGAACCAATAGTTTGACCAAGCCTGCGCGCCTTGTCCGCCGCGGCCAACCCAGCTCCCCATGATGTTACCGTCATTCGTATACCCACTTCGCCACGTATCATTAAAATAAAAAGTGCCAGGGAAGTTCGTGCCGCCTCTCTTAGGGACGTCGGTATATACGCCCTCAGCTCTGAGATCTAATTTTGGAAGCCTCGGGAGGTGAGAAAAATACAGGCCTGAGTGCCATGCTGACCAAGTGGGATATGCAATTGGCGAGAACTCGTCATAGGTGAATCCGTCCGCGTAGATGGTCGCCCAATTACGCAACCAGGGTAGCCGATAACTGAGATCTAGCCCCGATGTTCGTTTGCCCGGCTTATTCGCAGTGCCGGCCACCGCGTTTCCGGTGTCAAACAAGCTGGCAATCAGGGCGTGCGTTGTGAAAGGGTAGCCCTCCCCGGCGAAAATTGTTGTGCGATAAAAGCCAAATTCGAAATTTGGAGTAGGCTTGAAGCTGATGTTCTGACCGTGCATGAATGGCTGGTCTGGCAGTGCCTGACCCCATTGGCCAACCAGTCCAAGAGGACTGAAGATAAACTCGTATCCTGATAGTCGCCCGAGGAAAAACTCGGTTCGCACCGGTCCAAGCCAGCCCAGAAAACTCGGCAATTTTAGAGGTGTCGTGCGGGTAACCCGAATCATGTCGATGGGCTGGGCATTATTGCTCAACTCCAGCGAGGTGCCCTCACCGGTTCCCCACCACAAGCTTTGTCTGCCGAAAGAAATCTGCCAGTTCGAAAACATCAGCCCGACATAAGCATCGAGCAGCGCCGCCTGCGTAACGGCGGGTTGCGGTGTCGCAGGTTGCAAGGGTAATAGATCCAATCCCGCGACCACTTCGCGCGTCGACAGTGGAAGCGCTGGAATGCTCGGCGCGGTCTGTACTTCAGCGCGCACGTAGGCAACCCAGCGGCCTGAGGTGGCATATGATGAGAAACCGCTCGCCGTGTTCCAGCCTTTACCATAGGGGCGCCCGAAGTCGTTGATCTGAGTCTGTGCGAAGTCATAACCATCCGTCAGGGGCATTCCCGAGATGTATTCCGAGCGTGTATATATCGATTCCACTCGAAAGGCTGTGTTGTCAGTACCGGCTGGGCCCTCGGTTTCGGGGAGCAATTCACGTTCCAGTTGCGAAACCAGCTTCGCTGCTTCCGTGGTTTCGCCTTCGATGTTCCCTACCTTATCTTCTGCCTCGCTGAGAAGCCTTGCACACTCCCGACGTGTCCAAGGCCGCATGCCTGAAAATGCGCTGTCAATCAAGCCCATGGCAGCGAGACGATCGAGCGCCGGGTAAATCCAGCTATCGAGGGGAACGTATGGCGAACCTTGATTCGTAGGAGAGGAGTTTCCGTCGCCGCGAAAGATTTGGCTGATCGATTTCCAGGCCTCACCGCCCAGTCCTGGATCGTGATTTCGGCTGTAGATATTTTGCCCGACCAGGTTGCCAATCATGCTTCCGACGAAGACATCCGAGGGAAAATGCTGGCGCCCATGAATCCGCGAGTAGTCCACCAGGGAAGCGAGGCCATAGGCCATGATTTTGATGAACGGGCTGGGATATTCGTGTGCCACGACTCCGGCTATGGACCACGCCGCCGCGGCATGTTCCGATGGAAACGATGTACCGCCTTGAAAGAAGGGCCCGCTGCCGTTGCCTTGGTAAGGTCGTTCGCGCCCGAGCGGGTATTTAAGTGATTCGACCACTACCAAGCTATTCAAGGCCGCCTCACCGGCCAAAAATCCGGTCTCGCTCCAGTGTTCGTTGTGCTTGACGTGGCCCAGCACCCACATTCCGCCCGCACCTCCGATCAGCGCTCCGATCCCAGCATTGGACAGTGTGGTGTAGTGGCTAATGGTTGTAGGGTTATGCGATAGATGTCTGCTGTATTGCGCGTCGGTGACGAGCAGGCCTGCGGTAATACCGCTCAGTGGCACTAACCACTGAACATCCGAGAAGCGAAGCTTTGCAGGACTCGTCCAGATTTGTTCTTGGTCTTGCAAGAATTCCATCCCTAACCCCTTAAAGCTCAAAGGTGGGGCGGCGTTAAATTCCGAATCCGGATCCGTAACGATTTTTTTCACCGCGCTGGATTCCTTTGTTTTCGCAACCGAACTGCTTTCTTTTGAAGCCTCCCCGCCTTGCTCCGCTCCCTGAGGAAATGCAGCCAGAGATGCAGCCGCTGTCAGCGTCAGACTCGAAACTGCCCAGCTAAGCACCAGCACGATAAGACTCCTCCGCACCATGAGCATCCTTTGTCACGGATGAATGTACGCCACTGCCAAGGCTACAGACGAAGCCACTGACGCCGATTGCATGATCAAGGCCCAGTTAGGACCGCCGATCTTCGGCGCTTTTTCGGGCACAACGATGGTGTCTCCTGCCCGCAAGGTGGCACTCATCGGATCGCCACCCCACCAACCATCGCTGTTGTTTTTCGCGGCGATCACCGAGCCGTCGGCACGGATCACAAATACGGCCTTCTTATTCGCGAGCTGCGTCACTCCACCAGCTTGGCTGAGATACCACTTGGCGCTGTGGCCTGGCCGATAGCTAATGGCTGTTGGATTGAATACTTGGCCGTTCACCATCACGTAGCCCGCTCTTTTAGGAACAAAAAGAACGTCGCCATCGCGAACCTGCACGTCTGCCGCGGTATTTTGCCAACTCTTCATATCCGGCGAGATATGAATCACCACGCGGCCAATCGGGGCGCTCGCTTGCAGTTGAGCGAGAGTTGCTTCCGTCTGACCGATTGCCGTCAACTTAGCCTTCTTCTCATCAGCATTTGCATCCGGTAACGCTTTGAGCGTTACCTGCTCCGCCTTGACCCTCTGCACGAGCTCCATATGGGACTTCAACTCTATCTCACGCACATCGCGCCTCATCAAAACTGCCCCATACGAGTAGGCTTCCGAACCAAATCCTCCGCTTCGCGCCAAAACAGAACTCAACCGCTCGCCAGGCTCGATACCGTAGGTGCCCGGATGCAGAACTTCCCCTCGCACGGTCATGGCTGCACCAATGTCCTTCCACCGCGGAAGCTGCCGAATTGTCAGAATGTCTCCGTCACGGAGTGGAATATCGGCCTTCTCATCTCCGCTCATAGCTGCGGTAAGGTTCAGCTCCAGACGATCGCTGGGATTAACTCGAGAGGCGTTCATATCGAAACGCGTGAGATCAGCGCTTTCCGTGTAGGCGCTCCTCTTTACTCCACCGGCCACGTGAACCAAATCCTCGACATGCATGTTCGTTGTAAGCGGGTAGCGGCCCGGCTTGGCCACTTCACCCGTGATGTAAACCGTCGGCGGATCCACTCGCGCCGCATTGCGGTGAATCAACAAGCGGTCGCGTGGCTGGATCAAAATGTTGTCCACAGGATTTCCGGCAAGGGCTTCGCGGAGATCAACGCTGAGAATTTTCATCGTGCCGTCTGGCTGAGTGCGGAATAACTGAGCAGAATCAAGCGAGGCATCCTGGGTGACCCCACCGGCCAGGTAGATTGTGTCCCTGAGGTACGCTTGACCCGAAGTGCGATATTTCCCAGGCTCCCGCACTTCCCCGCCAATCCAAACCTCCGGGGCCGGCTCAAAATCGTAACGGCTAAAAACGCGAACGGTATCAAGTGGCTGTAGCTTCGGTCCTGAGGCTGGATTCGCCAGAGCCGCGCTTAGATCAAAACTTTCGACGCTCGGATGAAAATCGGGCGGATTCAGCCTGATGATTTCCGCATAGTGCGGCGCCGGCTCCGGCAATAAATCTTTGTAAGACCCAATCAGGTCAGACAGGTTCATCCCCTGTTTGTAGGAGAATCGTCCTGGACGTAGTACATGCCCCTGAAGGTAGATGGCGTCTTCGTTGTAGGGAGCGATCGGAAAGATATGCACCTCGTCGCCGTCATTGATCTTGAATCCTTCGAGCTGCTTCTTGGCTGAATCAGCGTCACCAGTAGGTGAGAGGTCGAGAGCAAGCATCGTGCGTTTCTCGTGGGCTTCGACGCGTTGCACCTCAATGTGGTGCAGGGTGGCTGTTGGAAGGATTCCACCAGCGAGTTCAAGCACGTCCGCAAGCGAGCTTTCGTCGCGCAGCTCGTAGATAGCCGGTCGCCGCACCATCCCATCCACAGTCACCTGCGGACCCAAGGCTGGGACGAGCAGCGTGTCGCCATTCTCCAAGCGGCTCATATCGGACCGCACTCCGTGCAACAGCAAATCGTAAGCATCCACCTCTTCCACGAGCTGCTTGCCCCGCAAATGTTTGAGCGCGCGCAACGAGCCGCGAGGAGTTACTCCACCTGCGGCAAACAAAGCGTTAAGCGGAGTAGAGAGCGAACTGATGTCGTATGCGCCTGGCTGCGCAACATCCCCGACAACATACACACGAACCGTTCTCAATTTTGAAAGGGAAACATCCGCTGAGACATCCCGATACTCAGTTCGCAGCGCCTGTTGCACTGCTAGCTGCACCTCGCCCAGACTTCGCCCGCTCACTAGTAGCGGCCCTGCTTCTGGCAACGACACGCGCCCTTCGCGATCGACGACGCGATACATTCTTTGCGAAACCCCACCCCAGAGGTCAATCTCTAGACTGTCACCTGGACCGAGGACGTAATCAGGTCCGACCGGAAGGTCCATGGGAATCGCTTCTGGGTCATTCACAGTGTTGCGGAATACGTCCAATCCAAAACGCTCGGTCGGTCGCTGACGCGTCGATGCCTGCACATACATGTCATAGAGCGACGGAATGTCGGAATAGGGATTCGCGCGGTGGACCATTCTTACCGGCGATACGTCTTCCTCAGTGGTTCTTTCAGTCGTAGGTCTTGCGCGCGACGGCCGTTCCATTCCGTTTTTGTCTGAAGTAAACCCTCCGTCACTTCGACCTGTCGCACTCGGTAGAGAGCGCACATCGCGATTCAAAGCCGAGCCATCGATAGCCCCTTGGCCCAAAGTTTGAGAACCGGCCAAAGGATTGGCGTCACGTTTGATCGGACTGGAAGTCAACTCGAGGTTCAGCGAAGAACCAGCAAGACTGCCACCGTCCAGGGGATCTGTAGCCTGCGGCAATCCGTCCGCTCGTAAAATCCGCGACGGGCTCTGCGAGGGCTGTTGTTCAGGCACCGCCTGCTGGTTCGGCTCTGGCGTCGATATCCCGCCGGGAACGCGCGTATTTTGGCCGCGACCTGCAGGAGACTGCTGCTGACAATCCTCGTCTCGACGAGGATCGCACGTCGTCGTACGTTCGAGATCCCGATCGTTTCTTTGCGGCCGAAGCGCATCTGTGTCTTCCTGTGCCTCAATCTGAACCAGCCGCCGCGCCCGCTCCTTGAGGACCAATTCGTTTTCTTTCGCATAGTCCGAATCTGGATTCGGGGTCGGTATCAAGTATCCATATCGCTGCAAGAGCCGCGTCGCGATCGATCGAAACACTACGTCCCGATCCAAACGATCGAAAATTGCTTGATCCGTTAGAGTAGAATCCTCGACGACTTGGCCGTTATCGGTAGCCTCCTTCGCTACCCAGCGCTTCAATTCGACCAGCAGCCCTTCATCCTTGACGAGTATTAATCGAATCTGAGTCGCGGAGGCCGCTACCCGGCCCAGGTTTTCCTGCGCAAAGTCTGGTGATGGTTCGACACCATAGTTGTTCCGGCTTTGATCACGCGTTGCACGTTGCTTCTCAGCTTGCTGCTGTGCGTGAGCCAGTGAGCAAAAAAACAACGTCAAGGCCAGCCCCAAGATAATGTCCTTCAATTTTTTACGGTTCGCCATAATTTCACCCTAGTGATGGGCCTAGACATCTTCAATTCGCTCTATCCGTTACCATCGAGCCTCGCAAAGCATTCAACATCCCTTCTTCAGAGGCTTCGATATTGCTGGAGTGGATATCGAGAGAAGCCCAGTAGTAAACAATAAAATTCTTCGCGGGCGCCACCGCGATGACGCGCACTTCCGGATACTCACGGAATAGATCATCGCAGACGCGCGGCCGACTGCCAGGTTGATCGAGTGCGATGACCACGAAATTTGGCAGTGTCTTCTTTACACACTCCATGATTTCCGACTCGTCGGCGACCTCACCGACAATTTCGATGTCGGGTTGGTCTGCGAACGTTGTCAGAATAGTTTCCCGCAAGAGACGCGGACGATTCGCCACGAGGACCCGGATGGCTTTTTCCATGTAACGCTCCCTGTGGCATAAGTATCCAGTTGTCTGAAGATTGGCGAAAGATTCAAAAGGAAACTATCGGCAGGGGCTAGTTCGCAACGGGTTTAGGAACCTATGAAACCTTGGTGCATACCAATTTTGACCTAATGAAGTCTGTAAGAGTGTCCATCCTAAGCACTGTCGGCAAGAGACGACATTTGTCTTTAGAATTTTTCTTTTTGTAGCGGCCGGGCAACCCCGATAGGAGCAAGCGCGCATCTATACACGGAAACTGAGCACTGTCTTAGGCCGTGAAAGGAGTACGTCACCATTCGTAAATTACACGGATATAGATGTCGTTCTTCTTGACAATAGTGTGAAATTGAGTTTAATTTGTCTCCGCACATCGGCGATCAGGTCTTTGGCGCATTGTTGCATCGCAACTACTTCGTCGAGTGGTACAATCTGCTGTGGGTGATGGATCCTTTGAGCGAACTCGTCCTCAGTTCGTCTATACGAACATTTCTACTTATTGAGAACCGTTTACTGCGTGAAGCCCTTGTACGGCTTTTCAGCAAGCGAGTCGATCTTCTCGTTGTTGGACAGTGTGGCTATGCTGACGCGGGAGCGCTTCACGAGTTCGATTCTAAATGCGATGTCCTCGTCATCGACTCTTTGCAAATACCATGGCTCTCCAGAACTACCGCCATCGAGGGCACAGATCGTGCTTCCTTTAGAACCATCGTCATCGCGCGGGAACCCGACGAGAAACATTTCCTGGCCGCCGTCCGTTTGGGTATAGCGGGCTATTTGCTCCAAGATGCATCTGCTTCGGACGTTGTTGCTGCTGTGCGTGCCGTCTTCCGCGGAGAGGCAGTTTGCCCTCCGCAACTTTGCTCGGCGCTATTCCGTTTGGTCGCGCAGATGGCGAGGGAGATGCCTGTTCAACAGGCTCCCTCAAAGCCCGATCTCACTTTGCGTCAGCAGCAACTGGTGGCTCTTGTCGCCAAAGGCCTCACAAATAAGGAGATCGCTTCTCACTTGAATCTTTCTCAGTTTACGGTGAGGAATCACATTCATCGGATCTTGAAACAGGTGGACGCCGAGAGTCGGAGTGAGGCTGTGGAAACCATTCGCGCTTTCGGCTACTCCATCAGCTCATGAGGACTTCCTGGCCCCTACCTTGCGGGCAGAAGCCGGTTCCGATTATGATCTCGTAGGTTCGTGTTACCGGCGCGGGTGCTTGAAATCTGAGGAATCGTTTTGTCGATTGTAATCACAGCATTGATGATTTTGGCGCTTCTGCCCTTCGTGTACTACTTGCTTTCTCTCTTTTGTGTGATTACCTATTTCCGCGGCGCGCGCGAAGCCTCGATACCTAAAGTCCCATTCATGCCCCCCGCCAGCATTGTGAAACCCGTGCGCGGCCTGGACCATGAGGCTTACGAGAATTTCGCCAGTTTTTGCCGCCTCGATTATCCAGAGTATGAGGTGCTGTTTGCAGTTTCGGATACCGACGCTCAAGTTTGCGCCGTCATTGAAAAATTGCGAACCGATTTCCCGGCATGCTCCATCCGCGTGATTACCGAGGTGCCGTGTCTCGGCACCAACGACAAAGTCAACAATCTCTGCCAGCTCGTTCAGGATGCGAAATACGATTTCATCGTCATGAGTGATAGCGACGTTCGAGTGGAACCTGATTATCTCAGGCAAGTGATCGCCCCATTCGCCGATCCGGAGGTTGGCGGTGTAACTGCGTTCTTCAAGAGTCTCAGCGCTGGAAATCTAGCCTCGAACCTTGGCGCCTTGGGCATGTACATGGACTCAGCTCCCGCCGCCCTCGTGGCAAAGAAAATGGAAGGCAAAATGCGTTTTGCCTTCGGTTGGACCATGGCGACATCAAAGAGACACCTCGCCGAGATCGGCGGCTGGAAAGAAATGGCCAACTATCACTCCGACGATTTTGAGTTGGGCAAGCGTATCGCACGGTGCGGCCACCGTGTTGAACTAATGGCGACACCCGTGTCAATGGTCTTTCCAGAAGAGACTCTTGCGAAATATTTCAGCCGTGAGTTGCGTTGGTCAATTGGATTAAGAAGCGTACGACCCTTGGGCTACTGGGGACTCGCATTCACGCACGGCTTGCCATGGGCTCTGTTAGCAGCAGCGGCTGCCGCCTCGATCAATTCAACGACGCTAGCCGTTACCTATTTGGCCTCCTATCTGATTCTGCGCGTGGGCTTGACGTGGACGGTAGGAAACTGGGGTATAGCCGATCGGAACCTCACAAAAATCCTGTGGCTCGTCCCGTTTCACGATGCAATCAATTTCGTCATCTGGTTTTTGGGTTTCTTCTCGAACAAGATCAGGTGGAGAGGCCTGACCTACTACGTTAAGTATGGCCAGCTCATTCCGGTTCCGTCTCACTCTCACGACACTGCGCCTCGGCCGAAATCGATATCGACAGTGGTCAGCAAAGCATAGGTGTTCCTTTGGTACCTCTCTCTGTAATGCCGTGCCGCTTTATCGGGAAGGTCTAACAGACCTTTGCAACATAATTACCGAGCCGCAAATCACTCTTTTGGTCATCAATGAGACTGTCCAAAAGTGAAACTTCTTAAGCTTGCTCAAACCAACTGATTGAACTGATTGCAAAAGAAGGAGTTAAGAATTTGTTGGTGGGCCCGCCAGGATTTGAACCTGGGACCAACGGATTATGAGTCCGCTAGAAACATGCAATCTTGCTTTACTTTTTATTGATTTTGGCCCAAAACGGTCCCATAACTGGAGCGTATAGCCAAGTCAAGCGCGTACGAACAATGAGCGTGCTCGGGTCGTATTCTCAGCATGCTTATAAAGAGTCCCAAACTACGCAACTACGAGCCCTCTTCAACGACAAGATCAACACCATTCTAGCGGGCGTCAACTCAGGCGCCAAGGCCGCGGAGACCGGGCTGACGGTCGGCGATTTCATCGAACAAAACTATTTCAAACGCCTCGACTGGCGTCTGCAGCAGCCCGCCGGTAACGAGCTTCATATCGAACCTTCTACCGTCGACGGATACAAGGACATATATAAGGTCCACGTTCTAAACAACCCCGTCGCCAAGATTCAACTCAGCAAGTTCACTTCGCAAAACGGCCAGCAGTTTCTAGAATCCTTGCCCCAAAAATTGTCTCACCAGACGCATCTGCGCATTAAAAACTTCCTACGCGGCGTCTTCTCTTGGGCGATTGCTAGCGGCACGTTGACGGGCGTGAATCCGATGGAGGCGACCAAGGCGGGTGGGAGCACAAAGAAATCTGGGACAGCCGGACTGACTCTGCGAGAGAAAAAGATCAGAGCCTCGAATGAACACGCGTACACCTTGGAAGAAGTCGCGGACATGATGGACAAATTACCCGAACCTGCACGGACTGTTTGTGCAGTGGCTGCCTTCACGGGTCTGGCTCGGAGCGAACTACGCGGATTGAAATGGGGAGACTTCGACGGCGAGACGATCAAAGTGCAGCGGAAGGTCTGGGGCGAACATATCGGAGCACCAAAGACCGAAGCGCGAGAAGCAGGCATCTTCGTGGTGCCTTTGCTTCAAAAAATTCTGAAGACATTCCGCCGGGCGAAGAGGATTGGATATTTCGAGGAGCGAAATTCATGCGTCCGTTGGACCTGGACAACTTGTCGCGGCGTGAGATTCCTCAGTTCATCAATGGTGCTTGGTTCGGTTGGCACGCCTTCCGACGCGGGCTAGGCACACGTCTGAATGAAGCGGGTAACGATGACAAAGAAATTCAAAGTATTTTGCGGCACGCGGATGTCTCGACGACGCAAGCTTATTACATTCTGCCGAATCATGATCGAGCCCAAGCTGGAATGAAGAAACTTGCGAAGGTCACTCAGACGAAGTACGGTATTAAAGGATAGGGGCCCTTAGCTCAATCGGTTAGAGCAGCAGACTCATAATCTGTAGGTTCCCGGTTCGAGTCCGGGAGGGCCCACCATCACAATTCAAAATCTTTCCTAAAGCAAATTTCTCGACATGATCGTAATGATGATCCATCATCGTCCCGATTATGGGGTTGTGGATGGTGATGGGGTTGCCGGTGATGGTGTTGCCGGTGCTGCTGGTGATGATGATGGGGTCGCCGATGCCGATGTTGATTGTAATGGGAATAGCTTCGCGATTGTGGCCATTGGCAAGAAAAGGCGGTTTGGTGTAGCGGGAAGTTCTAAAAAGCCGTACTTCTTGTAAAAGGCGACAGCATTCGCGTCCTTGGCGTCAACGATGACCGCCCACGATGCGATGTGTTTAGAATTTTCCCAGCTACGCTTCAGAGCGTTGGTTAATAAAATCTCCCCGATGCCCTGCTTGGGAAAAGCATCGCTTCTCGCGAGTCGCCCGATCAGGGTGGACGGCACCTCTGGCATTGTAGTCAGCTTCTTCGCAATTTCCCCAGGAATTGAATCGAGCGAGACGGAATACGCGGAGAGCGTGTAATAGCCCTGGATGGTTTTGCCGTCCGGCGTAGCGACATACACGGCGGCAAGGTTCTTTTTCATGTCTTGACCCGCTTGAGTTTTGAGGTATCCGTCAAGCGGGGCAATACCACAAGAAAAAGCCGCTCGGTCGTGGTTAACACCGAGCGGCTCGATAATGAGAGTTGGCTTTGCTATTGGCTGCGAAGTCAACTAAAGTCCGAGTTGCTGATGTCGGGCGGCGGCAGCCTTCAGCGCTTCGTTCGGTTCAGGCGGGTTGAGCAGAGCCTGTACAAATACCTCACGGGCTTCATCGCGTAACGACAACGATTCGAAGGTCCTGATAGTTTCGATGGCAGCTTCCTGAACATGGGATACAATGTAGGCCGCCATAGTGGTGCCGCTCAGTTCAGCCGCTCGCTTAATGAGTTGCTTCTGGGCGGGCGTGGTCCTCAACTCAAGACGTTCTACCCTCTGTGCCATGTTTACCTCCTACGCCGAAAGTGAGTGTACGGCGTTTTGCCGGTGCTGTCAAGCGAATTATACGGCAAAATGCCGGTCTATTCAAATAATTGATTATAAAAGCCTTATCTATACCCCATCCGAAGAACCGGCCCGAGAGCCGCCTGTGTGCTCGGAATATCGCGGGCCTTTGCCCAAAGGACGGCTACGTCACTCGCGAAAGAGCTCGAGCCACCCCTTGCAACGAGCGGGCCCACCAACCACCCGTATTCTTGTATTCATGCCGCCTTGCGACTTTCTTCAAGCCAGCGCTCAATCTCCGACCATTTGAAGCGCAGGAATTTTCCGACCTTGAAAAACGGCATCGGACGACGACCGCTTGCGCGACGACGGGTCATCTCGTAGACCGTAGCGGATGACGGGAGTTGCAGACGTGTTGCGACCTGTTGGGGAGTCAGGATTGGTTCGGGTGTCACAAGTGTTGCAGGTGAGGTTACTGCTGGTGGGACAACTGCGAGGGACTTCACTTTCTTTGCCATGACATTGTTTTCACGGACCCTAGCCGTCTTGCGACGTCGTTCGGGCTTGCGGGGGATGATGCTTCCCGCTTTTTTCTCAGTTTATTGTGAGACCGCTAATTCCTCCATTTGCTATCCAGCCCCGTTCTTGTCGGTGACTGTCGAACTTAGAAATTGTGCATCGTGTCGAAGAATTTTTCTATTGGTCGAGAGCACAGGTATCAATCAATATAAAAATGAAATCGGGACTGCTTTCCTCAAGGAAAGATGCCGCTAGGCTTTCGGCCTGGCCTACCTTGCCTTCCGGTCGGTTGAGTGCAATAATCCCGCCACTATGGTCATCGGCGATAGACTCCGCGAACTTCGCGAACAAAAGAAATTCAGTCAAGGCGACATAGAAAAGCGCACCGGACTTCTGCGGTGCTACATCTCCCGCGTCGAGAATAACCACACCGTTCCCGCCATCGAGACATTGGAAAAGATGGCGCGTGCGCTTGAAGTTCCGATGTACAAGCTATTTTACGACGGCAACGCACCAGCGAAAGCGCCTGCTATTTTCAAACAGAAATCTTCCGATGACGATCTTTGGGGCAGTTCAGGCAAAGACGCAAAGTTTCTAAACAAGCTTCGCAGATTGATGGGCAAGGCACGCGAACAAGACCGCAAGCTCATCCTGTACACGGCTCAGAAAATGGCGCGTTAGAAGTTTAGAGCCATCCACATCTTGTCTCCGCCCATTTTTAATGTTTGGGTCTTGCTGCGCTGAGTACAGACAGTGCGCGTTTGATTGCCACACGCTCATCATGATCTGCCGGGGTCATGATGCGAAGTCGAGTTGTCAATGCATCTCGCAAATGCGCAACTTTGGTGGAAACATCAGGGGCGTTTGGGTTGTGAACTACTGCCTGAAGTTCATTCTGCCACTCGAATGATCTGTCGCTCATGCGGAACCTCCATCAGCAGAGGGCGAGGGGTCGCAAATATATCACGAAGTTGGACCGTTTAAGACTTCTGCTTTACCTCGGCCCGGCCCGTATTTCAGTTGTTCGTCAAGCCGAAAGTCTTCCGTGAACGGAGCGAAGTTCATACCAAGTTCAAATTCTGACCATCAAAATACCAGCGAGCGCACCAACCAGGGCTGTTCACTCCGCCACTCTTGCCAAAACTTGACAACAGAAACGTCGGGGAGCCGCCTACCAGACCGCTGTTCGACAACCTGATTGAGCAGCGCGAGTTGCTGAAATTTGCGATGACGTACCCGAACACGCCAGACTGCGGCAACGAGACAATGCCAAGTTTTGTTGTGTCGAGAATGATGGCAGCACCATCTTCAATTTTAAGAGACCGATAGCCATCCAAATTCACGAAGCTGTTAGAAGAGACTGTCAATGTCGGTGTGAATCCGTCAAATACGCTCATAAAGGTTCCTTTTGCTGCTTTGCGGAGTACAGCATGGTTTGATGATGCCATGTTGGACGTGCCAGTGCAGGGTTACTTCTTCGGCTTCAATTCACCCGGCCCGAACGAATCCGAAGCCGCCCTTACTGTTCCCACGTTCTGAAAGAGACGCGCTTGTCCAAGTCTTATAGCGAGGGCAAGAGAGCCAGCGCGGCAGCGTATCCTGCTTGCCAGTCAATCGCGCCTGACCACAGAATTTCGGTGAGGCCCTTTGCTGCGATGCTCGCGTCGTTCAATCTGATCGATGACCCGGCTCGCAAAAGCGCAGCTTGCGCGGCGTTTGTATGGTCCGACGTCGGGAAGGTTGTTTCCAGAACGAGCTGTTGAAGATCGTTGAAGCTGGCCTCCTCTGTCGCTGCCCACGCGGTGTCTGTGGATGTGGCGACGTTGATCGCGCAAGGTGAAGCTCCTGCGCCAATTTGAACCTGGTAAACTCCGATGGTAAATCTTGTACCGGGCACGAGCCCTCCCCACGGCGGCCAACTACGACGCCACGCCCCCGCTTGTCTGTCCGAAATGTGGACGGAGCGGAAGTTTGCCAGCCGATGCGATGATGAGTGAAGGGATGCCTGCCTCTCCGCAGTCTACAAAATCAAGTGTGTCGCCGGGAGAAGTAGGCCATTGGGACCCTTCCGCCAATGACGAATTGAAGTGACTCGAACCCGCTAAGAACCAACCGTTTTGACCATACGACGGTCATTCAATTCATCGCGTACCCGGCAGCCTTCCACGCTTCGACACCGCCCTTTAGCACCTTGACGTTGGTAAAGCCCTGCGCCCGATATTTCGCTGCCTGACCGACAGCGCTGGCTTCGCCAGGTCAACCTCAATAGAAAATGATTTCCTGTGTCTTCGGTAGCGACGCCGCCCGGGACTGCAAGCTGGTGAAGGAGATGGACCCATCCAGATTTAGCATCCGGCATTTGGCCTCGTCCTCGTAGGCGCAGACTAGCAGGGCTTGGTTCGACTTGGTTTTTGTATGCGCTTGTTGAGCACTGATTCGTTCGATATCTGCCATGACTGCCTCCGAATAAGTTCGATTGTAGATGGCAGCACAGGAACGATGCAAATCAGGCGTGTGATCTCAAGAAGCTGACGAGGCGCACGTCGGGTTGCTACCGGAGGCTGCCTAACCAGTGCCTAACCAAATCGCCGCCTTACCTGACATTTTTGACCGTTATAGAAGTCAAAATCTCGTTGATACTAGGCAACTTACTGATTTCAGACGTCTATTCTCAGAATCCGGCTTACAGGCTCGCCCGCTATTTTCTCAATGATTTTGGTGGTGGAGCATGAGCGAGATCCTCAGGAAATTATGGGAAACCGGCAGCCTGGCGAGAGACGACGGAAATTCAGTGCGAGGCCTTAAGAGCGAATAGGCCAGCAAATTGAAGGGCTTTCAGCGTGTCGGGGGGATTTCCAGCAAAAACAATATGAATCTAGAACGTCCCTGCGAGGTGGAGGGTTTTATACGAATGCAATCCAATTTCCAGCAGGCTGACAGTGTCCAAGGGGTTCGACAGACGACTCTCGCCATCTGTGGGTCAAGTCCCTTTGCTTGCCACACGTATTCTCCATGCTACCAACATCTTCCATGAACATTTGGCGTTGTTCGCGAAACGGTGCAACACGTGCATTTGACCCAACTGGAAGTTGAAATCGTAGGTCAGACTAAAGGCGATTGATCATGAAACCAATCACGCAGGAAAACAATCGGCTTGGATTTATCGGCATCGGCTACATGGGGCGGCCGATCGCGCGGAGGTTACTTGAATCCGGCTTCAAGCTGACAGCTTACGACCGGGACCACAACAAGGCGGAGGAGCTAATTCGATATGGCGGCACCGTCGCACAGCGCCTTTCGGAGCTTTCCTCTAGTTGCAGTGTCGTGTTGTCGTGCCTACCGAGCGATGAAACTGTCCTGGACATTTACAGTGGACCTGACGGCGTGTTCACCCATGCGCGTCCCGGCTCGGTGATCATCGACATGAGCACGGTCTATCCGGAAACCTCGCAGGAACTCTCGAGACGGGGGTCAGAGCGTGGAGTTGAGGTCCTTGATGTGACCATGTCAGGGAGTACTCCGACCGCGGAAAATGGGTTGCTGACCCTGTTTGGGGGCGGGAACAAGGAGCGCTTCGACTCTGCCGAGTCGATCTTTCGCGTTATCGCCAAAAACTATTTCTATCTTGGGCCGAGCGGCTCTGGAGCGACGATGAAGCTTGTGGTTAACGCCTTACTGGGGATCGGAATGCAGGCGATTGCCGAAGCTGTTGCACTCGGTGAGAAGGCTGGTCTTGATCGCAATCGTTTGCTGGACGTGCTGTCCCAGACTGCAGTGGTCGCGCCAGCGCATGCCGGCAAACTGCAAAGAGCGAAAAAGAGCGACTACAGCCCGCAATTTCCGATTCGGCTAATGAACAAGGACTTCGGGTTGATTTTCAATCTTGCGGCCGCCGTTGGCGTACGAATGCCCGCCGCGGGTGCTGCTTTTGAGATCAATGCGAGGCAAGCGGATGAAGGCGCGGAGCAAGATTTTTCGGCAGTGATTCTGCAAATGGAAAAGCAAGCTCATCTGGGTTCGAATGGCAAGGGCCTAACTCTAGTCGGGGTCGACTCGCGAGAAAAGTGATCTTAGTTCCACGAAAGGGTTATATGTTCGATGACGCTTATCCGGTACATGGATTCGTGGCCACGCACAAAACGATCCAACTGACGGTGAATGGAATGAAACAAACATTCAGCGGCGAGCCGGAAATGCCCCTGCTCTGGTACCTGCGGGACATTTTGGGGCTGACCGGATCGAAATTTGGCTGCGGCATCGGGCTTTGCGGCGCGTGTACGGTCCACGTGAATGGCCAAGCGACACGATCCTGCGTAACAACCATGGCCAATGCTGCCGGGATGGAAGTCACTACGATCGAAGGCCTCGACAAGAACGGATTGCATCCAGTTCAGAAGGCGTGGATGCAAATCAACGTGCCGCAATGCGGGTACTGCCAGGTGGGACAGATCATGCAAGCAGCAGCTTTGCTAAATAGCAAAAAAAAGCCGACCGATCAAGAAATCTACGACGCGATGGCCGGGAACATCTGCCGCTGCGGAACCTACCAGCGGATTCGCGTGGCGATCAAAGCAGCGGCGGAAGAAATGGCATGAGCGCGATTGAAAATGTCAGCCGACGCAGATTCTTGACGGGAGGCATCTTGACCGCGGGCGCGCTTGTGCTAGGTGTGCGTTATTACCACAAGCTGTCGTCGGGCGACAAACTTCCGCACGATACAAACGCGGATCATGCCACCTTACATCCCAGCGTGTACCTGGGAATCGACCCGGATGGCACTGTTTGGATCGTGGCCAGCCGGTCGGAGATGGGCACGACAAGCCGCACGACGTTGCCGCTCGTTGTCGCCGATGAGCTGGACGCGGATTGGAAGCGCGTGAAGATTGAGCAGGCGCTTGGCGACAGCCGATACGGTGACCAGAATACAGACGGATCACACTCGATACGCTCGTTCTACGACGCGATGCGTGTGGCGGGAGCCACGGCGCGATTCATGCTGATTCAAGCAGCCGCGAAGGAGTGGGGTGTTCCGCCAGCGGAGTGCGAAACCGACTTGCACGTTGTCGTCCACCGCTCGACAAACCGCAGCGCGGGTTACGGCGAACTTGCGAAGGCCGCGGCAAAATTGCCGGTACCTAGAAAAGAAGAGCTGAAACTCAAACCTAAGAGTGCTTGGCGATACATAGGCAAAGGCCAAGTGAGTTACGACCTCGAAGCACTCATAAGCGGTAAAGCCATCTACGGCATGGATGCTCGTATCGACAACATGGTGTACGCCTCGATTGAGCATCCGCCCGTTCTTGGCGGCAAAGTGAAATCGTATGACGACAAGGAACCCTTGAAGGTTGCTGGTGTAAGCCAGATTGTTCCGATGGATCCATTCCAGCAGGCACCAGCGTTTCAGCCGCTCGGCGGCATCGCGGTGATTGCGGATAACACCTGGGGGGCATTTCAAGGCCGCAAAAAGCTAAACATCTCCTGGGACAACGGACCCAACGAGAGCTACAACTCGGACGAGTACAAAAACGAATTGCGAGCGACCTCTCACAATCCTTGCAAAGTAGTGCGCAATATTGGTGACGCGGATGCGGCGTTCGCCAAAGGTGGCAAGGTCTATGAGGCAGACTACTACGTTCCGCTTCTGGCGCACGCTTCGATGGAGCCAATGGTCGCGCTGGCGGACTATAAAGACGGCAAAGTCACAATATGGGCTCCGACGCAGAATCCTCAAGGTGCGCAGGACACCGTCGCAAAAGAGCTGGGGATCGCGAAAGAAGATGTGATTTGCCATGTAACCCTGCTTGGTGGGGGATTTGGGCGGAAGTCAAAGCCCGACTACGTCGCAGAAGCTGCGGTGCTATCAAAGAAATTGGCTCGGCCGGTGAAGGTAGTGTGGACACGGGAAGACGACATCAAGTTCGACTACTACAACGCAGTCGCTTCCATGTACTTTAAGGCCGCTCTCGGGACGAACGGCAAACCGACGGCGTGGCTGCAACGCTCCGTTTTCCCTCCCATTCCTTCCATCTTTGACGTGAATGCGGTTTATGGCGATGCAGCGCATCTTCAGCAGGGCTGGACGGATATTCCCTATGATCTGCCGAACCTCCGCGTCGAGAATGGGCCCGCGAAAGCCCATGTGCGCATCGGCTGGTTACGCTCGGTGGCGAATATCTATCACGGCTTTGGTATTCAATGCTTCACGGATGAACTTGCCCATGCAGCCGGGCGCGATCCGCTCGACTATCTGCTCGACCTGATCGGGAATCCGCGCACAATCGATTTTAACGGTGTGGAATATCCGAACTATGGGGCGTCGATGGAAACCTATCCATGGGAAACCGGTCGTCTACGCCACGTTACAGAGTTGGTTGCAGAAAAATCGGGCTGGGGAAAGCGCAAGCATGCCAAGGGAACGGGCGTCGGGATTGCGGCGCACAAGAGCTTCTTGACGTATGTCGCCACGGTCGTTGAAGTCGAAGTTAACGATCAGGGTGAGGTGCGCATTCCACGAGTGGATGTGGCTCTGGACGCAGGCCTGATCGTCAATCCGGAGGCCACGCGCGCCCAGTTCGAGGGCGCCGGAGTTTTCGGGACCAGCGTGGCGCGCACTGGCGAGATTACCGCTACGAAGGGTGTAATCGATCAATCGAATTTTCAGGACTATCCGGTAGCTCGAATTAATGAGGTACCGGCCCAGACGAATGTATACATCGTCGATAGTGACGCGCCGCCGGCGGGCGTCGGTGAGCCGGGAGTGCCCCCGTTTATTGCAGCGTTCTGCAACGCCATTTTTGCTGCAACCGGCAAGCGAGTAAGGGATCTGCCGATCTCAAAGCTCGGTTTAAGTTAACGATTTCTGCGCCCGATGATGGAGAAGTGTGCGCAGCCGAAGTGAGAAAAATTGTAAGTAAAGGAAGAGCCATGACACAAGACAAGACTCAAAACCATGTAACTCTCGCCTCTGCAATTCTGTTGGTGTTTTTTGTTGGCCTGACGTTTTTTGTTGTTTCGATTGTGCGGGCTACCTCCCGTCCAGACAGCACGGCCAGCGCGTCCACGTTTCGTGCGAAATGTGCGATGTGCCACGGTCCAGATGGAAGCGGCTCCGCGGTCGGAAAGAGCATGAACGTTCCGGACCTTCGCTCACCGGTAGTCCAGAAGCTGCCCGATGCGCAACTCGCTCAAATCATTTCCGACGGCAAGGGGGGAATGCCTTCCTTCAAGAGTTCGCTTAGCGAGGATCAGGTTCATTCGCTCGTAGCGTACGTTCGCTCGCTGCGTCCGAAAAAATAAATCGTTGGCCATACAATGCATCACTGTGCGGGCAATCGAGTCTGATTCGTGGGATCCTACCACTTGATGACGAGGAGGTACGTCATGAAAAACAAGGAGAACCATCAGAGCCAGGAAGATTTGCCACGTCCGCATCGCGCGTCAGCTCTGCGAACGGACGACGCCGCGGACACAGGGATTTCGCGGCGTGGATTTCTCGGGTTCGCGGCCGCGTCTCTTTTAATGGCGCACGCCGACCAGCCGACCCCGCGACCGGAATCCAGAAACGGCATTCCCTATCGAACACTGGGCCGCAGCGGAGAGGAAGTGTCGCTCATTGGGCTCGGTGGCTATCATCTTGGCAAGCAGACGGATCCCCAGGACAGCATCCGCATCATCCGAGCTGGCCTCGATGAGGGAGTCAATTTTCTCGACAACTGCTGGGACTACAACGGCGGCGAGAGTGAAATCCGCATGGGCAACGCATTGCGCGACGGTTACCGCCAAAAAGCTTTTCTCATGTCGAAGATCGATGGGCGCACTAGGGAGGCCGCTACAACCCAGATCAATGAGTCGCTGCGCCGCCTTCAGACTGACCGAATCGATCTTCTCCAATTCCATGAAGTGATTCGTGATACTGATCCGGATCGCATTTTTGCCGAGGGCGGAGGGATGGAGTCCGTTCTGGCAGCGAAAAAGGCGGGCAAGATTCGCTACATCGGATTCACAGGCCACAAGAGTCCGGACATCCATCTGAAAATGTTGGCGACCGCTTCAATGCACGGCTTCAAATTCGATACCGTTCAGATGCCCCTCAACGTGATGGACGCACACTTCAATAGTTTCGAAAAGAAAGTTTTGCCTGTTTTGCTCAAGAACGGTATCGGCGTCCTTGGCATGAAGCCCATGGGTGACCACTTTATTCTCGAGAGTAAGACAGCCACTCCCGTGGAGTGCCTTCACTACGCCATGAATCTTCCAACCAGTGTGGTCATCACCGGCTGCGATTCGCTTCCCATTCTTCAGCAAGCTCTTCAAGCCGCTCGGACATTTCAACCGATAAATTCTTCGCAAGTTGCCGCGCTTCTTGCAAAAACCGCAAAAGCCGCGGAAGCAGGGCAGTTCGAGCTTTACAAAACGAGTCATCAGTTCGATGGGACGTACGCCAACCCGCAGTGGCTTGGGTAGAAACACAACGAATTCCAAATAAGTACGGAGATGCGGAAAGTCAGTGTGGGATCAGGTTAAAGGAAGAATTTTGGAGGTCAATCATGAACAATAAAGAACATTCTGTGAGTTTAGCAGGAGATATTTCGTTGGGTGGGGAAATTTCCGTGCATCGTCTCGGCTTCGGCGCGATGCGTCTTACCGGCGAGGGCATCTGGGGGCCACCAAAAGATCGCCAACGGGCGTTAGGGGTTCTTCGCCGGGCCGTGGAGCTGGATATCAACTTCATTGACACCGCGGATTCCTACGGCCCGCACGTTAGCGAGGAACTGATTGCCGAAGCGTTGTTTCCGTACCCGGCAGGACTCGTAATCGCCACCAAGGGAGGATGGAACCGTCCCGGCCCGAATCAGTGGACCCACGATGCATCTCCCGCGCATATTCGCAAGGCCGTTGAGGGAAGCCTGAAGAGATTGCGCCTGGATCGCATCGACGTCTATCAATTGCATATTCCGGATCCTGCCGTATCGTTTGAGGCGTCTGTGGAAACGCTGGCTCAGTTGCGCAACGAAGGGAAGATTCGCCTGGTCGCGTTGTCCAACGTCACGCAGGAGCATATCGAGCGAGCACGCAAGATTGTCCCCATCGTCTCGGTGCAGAACCGCTATAGCTTTGCTGACCGCGAATGGGATTACGTAGCGGATTATTGTGAGCGCAATGGAATTGCGTTTATTCCTTGGTATCCACTCGGAGCAGGCAAAGTTGCCGGCGAAGTGCTTGACCGAATCGCCCGAGCACACAGTTCGAGCCCCACGCAGATAGCGCTGGCCTGGCTCCTGCGCCGATCCCCTATCATGCTGCCCATTCCAGGGACTTCCTCAATCGAACACCTCGAGCAGAACGTTGCAGCGGCATCCCTGCGGCTAACTGAAGCAGAATACGTAAAGCTTGCGGGCGTTCGCGAGCTGGCCGCATCGCGATGATGGAGTTTGACACTTCTTCTTGTGTTTACCGAGTTTTTTCTCGATGGAGGCAATGGCCCGTTTACTTTTCATCGCAGTGAGCGAATTTCAATAGCAGGTCTACAGTCCGCCGCACGCAAGCCCCTTAGACTCGATGTGAGCGTGTGAGCGCACGAATAGTCTATGCCAATATACCGCCCGAATGCGGGGTTCGGGGGAAATGCGCGATGTGCGAGGCAGAGGTCCAAGTCTGAATTCCGGAGAAAAACAACACCGACAATATGCGGCGAAGATCAACGATGGTGCGGAAATCAACCGGCATCAAAAATATCGTTAAAAATGAATCAGCATTTCTTGCGCGCCGATGTAACCGCTTGAGCGCACAATTCATCACATGGTATGTGGTACAAATAATAATCCTCCGGAAAGAAGCGCGTTTTCTTGCGTCTCAGTTCCTAGAGAGGACAAAAGGGAGCTGTATATGAAAGTGTCGAGGGTTTCATCGCTGTTGCTTGGAAGTTCTTTGTTGTTTGCTGTCAGCGTCTTCGCAGGAAACACTATCAAGAAGTCGCTTCATTTGTATGAGAGCGTCACCGTCGAGGGAACGAAGTTGATGCCCGGTGATTACAAGGTCGAATGGAGTGGTTCTGGCCCGGACGTGAAGGTAAACATTCTCAAAGGTAAGGAAACCGTGGCCACCGTGCCAGCACGAATCGTGCCAGAGAGTGTTTCGAATAACCAAGATGGCTATGCGCTCCAGCCCGGAGCGGACGGCAGCCAATCTCTCACCGAGGTTTTCTTCACCGGCGAAAAATACGATCTGCAAATTGGCCAAGCGTCTAATGCAAACACCACCCGGGGTGCAAATCCCAGCGGCTCAAACTGACGATTCCAAAAATCTGAATACGAGTCGAACCTGAAAATGTGAAAGGGGCCTTCGCCAGGCCCCTTCACATTTCTCCGGTGAGAAAAATCAAATAACGAAGTTCAGGCGGGGGAATCGGACGCCACTGCTTTCAGGTCAGTTCGCTTGTCCTGCTTAAGTCTGACAATCGCTATTGTTCGACCCATCGCTTCGGGGAACGGCCGGCACAAGTCAGCAGCGCCGCGCCTCACCTGGACCGGCCGAGCAGACTCCCCAAAACAGCCCAGCATTCACTGTTCGACGTAACTTTCGACGTCCTTGGAAGACGCGTGCTTTCACAGCGCCAATGGAGGTACCCAGTATCTGAGCTGTTTCCACGGCTGATCTTTCTTCAATGTCGCGAAGCAAGATCGTACTTCGAACCCTTGGCCTCAGCCGATTGATCGCCGCAGTCAAGAGTTGCGTGCGCTCGCGCCGCCAACAGGACTCTTCGGGATTGGGGTTCTGGTCAACGAATGCCTCCGAGTTGGACTTCGCACCGTCTTCGGGGCTCTCTGGCAAGACTTCGATGACTCCTCGCCTTCGGCGGAGCAACATGAACGCTTCATTCATAGCGATGCGCGTCAACCATGTAGAGAACCGCGACTTTTCTTGAAAATCGCCAAGATGAACGAAGGCCTTGTGTAAGCTCTCCTGGGCCACGTCTTCGGCATCCTCGCGGTTATTCGTTATCCGTTGCGCCACGGCGAGCACTCTCTGCTCGTGACGTAGAACCAAAGTCTCGAACGCCTGCATATCTCCGTGCTTTGCGGCAGCTACCAACGCCTCGTCGGAGTCTTTGGCTGTACCCTTTGTGTGGAACGTTTTCATGAATCCGACCCTCCGGCGCCACTGCGACACGAAGTAAGAAAAACTAACTAGCTCGCCAGCCACAGCGCATATCGGATGGACTGGAATATCGTCCACTGGTGATGGGCCCGCAGAAGGCGATACCAGTCGAGCATGGACATAAGTTTCATGGTTGCACTCCTGTTTGCGTCCCGTCTCCCGGTCTTGCGTCGCGCTCACGTTGACGCTTGTTGCTCCGAATTCTATTCACCCGGAAAACGCTAGCCGCCACTAAGAAAGCAATCTGCATGCCAGAGATTGTGACTTAGGAAAATCGCTTGGAAATTGCTGGCAGAGTGGGAGATACGGAGATTTAGGAGCCCCTGGGCGAAGTTAGTCGACAGGCAAGACTGTCGGAGTGTTGGCACTCCGTCTATCGGATTGGATGAGCCGAAGGCAGCTACCTCTCGGCAAGGGAAGGCTGACACGCGCCGAACATGACCGACCTGGCCCGAGCAGGACACTTCTGGTGCTAAGATTTTGGTCGCAGGGAGCAACACCTTTCTTCGGGGGAGCAGAAGTATGTCCAGGCTCAATCCTCTTCTGTGGCCCAAGCCGCCCGTGATTTGGAGCTATGGGATTCCTGTTCTCTCGGTGGCCGCAGTTCTGATCGTCTCCCGGTGGCCGGCGCTTCATTTGGAGGCTGCCCCCGTATCCCTGCTTCTCTGCGCTGTCATGTTGAGTGCTTGGTTCGGTGGAGTCGGGCCGGGGTTGCTCGCGACAGCCCTATCGGCTCTCGTTTTCTATTATTACTTCCTGCCTCCGATCTATTCGCTGCATGCAAAGCCCGGAGAAATACCTCGACTTGTCATGTTCGTGATGTCAACCCTTTTTGTCGGATCGCTGAGTGCGGCGCAAAGGAGCGCTACAGAATCGCTCAGGCGCGCCGAGGAGAGTCGGCGGCAGGCGCGTGCCGATCTCGCACACATCAACCGAGTAACCACCATGGGAGAGCTGACCGCCTCGCTAGCACACGAAGTCAATCAACCGATTGCGGCTGCTGTCACCAGCGCCAATAGTTGTATCCGCTGGTTGGAGGCTGACGTCCCCAATCTCGACAAGGCCCGCGCGGCCGCCATGAGGATCGTGAAAGACGGAACGCGCGCGGCGGAAATCATCAGCCGGATTCGCCGGCTCTTCCAAAAAGGCAGTCTTCAGTTGGAATTGGTCGACGTAAACGAAGTTATTGAAGAGATGATCGTCCTGTTACGCGGCGAGACAACGCGATACTCGCTCTCTGTCCGGACAGAACTGGCGGCAGACCTTCCCCCGGTCATGGGGGATCGTGTGCAATTGCAGCAGGTCATGATGAACCTCATGACGAACAGCATCGATGCGATGAAGGCTGTGGACGAGACGCGGGAGCTCGCCATCAAGTCGCAGCGAGCGGACAACGAACAACTTCTGGTGTCCGTCAGCGATACCGGCGTGGGGCTGCCCCCCGAGCAGGCGGACCAGATCTTCAATGCGTTCTTCACCACCAAACCTCACGGCACCGGGATGGGACTGCGGATCTGCCGCTCCATCGTTGAGTCGCATGGCGGCCGCTTGTGGGCTGCCGACAACTCTCCGCGCGGCGCGAGCTTTTATTTCACTTTACCCACCAAAGTTGCGGCATGTGAAAAAGGTGGTAAGTATGGCTAAGATTGCACCAATGACCATACCGATTACTCCGATCGACCGGAAGTGGGGTCCGATCGTTCGAGCTTAGGGAGAATTGGGCGCGGTGCTACGCGGACGTTTGACTCCGATTGAAGAGCAGCGTGGCTGTTCCGCGTGGCAACCAGAGGGAGGCGCGTGGCTGCCGTGAACTTGATTGGCTCGTACAATTACGCACTCGTGGCGCTTTCAGTGTTCATCGCCATCTTTGCGTCGTACGATGCTTTGGATCTTGCGGGTCGCGTTACTGCCGCGGGCGGTTGGACTCGCGCGGCTTGGCTGCTGGGCGGGGCTGGTGCAATGGGCACTGGCATTTGGTCCATGCACTATATTGGGATGCTGGCGTTCATCCTGCCGATTCCTGTGGCCTACCATTGGCCGACCGTTTTGCTGTCACTGTTTGCGGCCATACTCGCTTCGGTCGTTGCGCTGGGCGTGGTGAGCCGGCAGAAAATGGGTTGGTTCCGAGCGCTCGCCGGAAGTGTCCTGATGGGTGCGGGTATTGCAAGCATGCATTACATCGGCATGGCGGCCATGCGTTTACCTGCCATATGCCAGTTTAATTCCTTTCTCGTCGTCCTGTCCGTCGTGTTCGCGGTTCTGATCTCTTTCGCTGCGCTATGGATTACCTTTCACCTCCGAGATAAGAAAACATGGATCGGCTGGGAAAAGTTAGCCGGAGCTGTCGGTATGGGTGCCGCGATCCCCGTCATGCATTACACCGGGATGGCTGCCGCGAGTTTCACTCCCTCCGGCATGCCGACGGACCTGTCTCATGCCGTAAGTATCTCTGCGCTTGGCACCGGCGGAATTGCGGCCGTCACTTTTGTTGTCCTGGGGCTGGCTCTGCTGACGTCCTGGGTTGATAGGCGATTCGCTACCCAGGCCTTGGAACTACAGGAAGAGAAGCTGCAGGAAACCGAGGCGTATTTATCGGAAGCGCAGCAATTAAGCCACACGGGCAGTTTTGGCTGGAGGGTTTCCACCGGCAACATCCTCTGGTCCGAAGAATCCTTTCGAATTTTCCAATACGACCGAACGACGAAACCGACCGTGGAACTTATTCTCCAAAGGGTTCATCCGGAAGACGCAGCCCTCGTGCAACAGATTATCGGGCGCGCAGTGCAGGATGGGAAGGATTTTGATTTTAAGCATCGCTTGCTCATGCCGGATGGTTCCATCAAATATGTCCACGTTGTGGCCCATGCCTTGAACGATGTATCGGGCAGCCTCCAATTTGTTGGAGCGGTGATGGACGTCACCGAAGCAAAGCAGGCGGAAGAAGCGTTGCGGCGGAGCGAGAGTTATCTGGCGGAAGCGCAGAGGCTCACGCATACGGGGAGTTGGGCCTGGGGGGTAGCGGGAGGAAACGCCTTGCATCTCTCCGAGGAATGGTATCGCATATATGGTTTCCATCCGGAAGAGGGTCTGTCGGCTTGGGAAAAACGTCGGCAGCGCATGCATCCGGAGGACCGAGCCAAGTGGCAAGGAGTAATTGAGCGGGCAATCGGTGAAAAGTCGGATTACGAAGTGGAACATCGAATCCTTCTTCCGGACGGCACTGTCAAATACACTCACACCGTCGGCCATCCTGTTTTGAACGCATCCGGAGACGTGGTGCAATTCGTGGGTACCATGATGGACGTCACTGAGCGTAAGCGGGCAGAGGAAGAACGCGAGAGATTACGTCATGCGCTTGCTGACCTCGCGCGCGTGAACCGGGTAACCATGATGGGAGAGCTGACTGCTTCCCTGGCACACGAAGTGAATCAGCCGATTGCGGCTGCGGTCACCAGCGCCAACAGTTGTATCCGCTGGTTGGAGGCTGAGGTCCCCAATCTCGACAAGGCCCGCGCGGCCGCCATGAGGATCGTGAAAGACGGAACGCGGGCGGCGGAAATCATCAGCCGGATTCGCCTCCTGTTCCAAAAAGGTACTCAGCAGTTGGAATTGATCGACGTAAACGAAGTCATTGAAGAGATGATCGTGCTTCTGCACGGCGAGACAACGCGATACTCGCTCTCGGTCCGAACGGAACTGGCGGCAGATCTCCCCCCGGTCATGGGGGATCGTGTGCAATTGCAGCAGGTAGTGATGAACCTCATGACGAACAGCATCGATGCCATGAAGGCCGTAGACGGGATGCGGGAGCTTGCCATCAGGTCACAGAGAGCGGACAACGAGCAACTCTTACTTTCCGTCAGCGATACCGGCGTGGGGCTGCCCCCCGAGCAGGTGGACCAGATCTTCAACGCGTTCTTCACCACCAAACCTCACGGTACCGGCATGGGACTGCGGATCTGCCGATCCATCGTTGAGTCGCATGGCGGCCGCTTGTGGGCTGGCGACAACTCTCCCCGCGGCGCGAGCTTCTACGTCAGCCTACCCACCAAAGTCGAGACACGTGAATGACGTCAGCAGGTACTCCCACGGTGTTCATCATTGATGACGATCCCGCGGTGCGCGCGTCCATCCAAGATCTGCTGGAGTCGTGTGGGTTGCGTTCCGTATCCTTCGGGACAGCGGAAGAGTTCCTGCGAAGCGAACTGAAGGGGGAGCCACGCTGTCTAGTCCTGGACGTGAGCCTTCCCGGAATCAGCGGTCTGGACTTTCAGCGCCGGTTGGCTGACGCAGGTTTCCACATTCCCATTGTCTTCGTTACCGGTCACGGAGATATTCCGATGACGGTGAAGGCCATGAAATCTGGCGCGGTGGAATTCCTTACCAAACCCTTTCTGGACCGTGACCTGCTGGATGCGATCCGCCAGGCTTTGGATCGCGACCAAGCGACACGCCAAGCGCGTGCTGAGCTTGCTGAATTGCGAGAACGCTACGAGACGCTGACCGCACGCGAGCGCGAGGTCATGGGCCTGGTGGTTTCGGGCATGCTCAATAAGCAAATCGCTGGTGAACTCGGGAACAGCGAAGTTACGGTGAAGATCCAACGCGGACGGGTGATGAAGAAGATGAAAGCTGGATCTCTGGCGGAATTGGTGAAAATGGCGGGGATGCTGGGGGTTCCGCCCAGCGAGAAATAGCATAATACCAAGGTGTGATTGCGCCGCTTTCCGCGAAGCTGGTAGGTTTCTGTCATGGTCAATCAGAACAAAACCAAGTTGGTTGTGATTGTCGATGACGATGATTCGATGCGCAGCGCAGTGCAGGACTTGCTGGAAGCAGTTGGGTTGCCAGCAAGAGGCTTTGCGTCCGCCGAGGAATTCCTCAGCTCCGGCAAACAGCACGAGACTGCATGTCTGATCACGGATATCCGCATGCCGGGAATGTCCGGTCTCGATCTGCAGGCGCAGTTGAATGCTGAACGTTGCAGGATTCCGATTATCTTCATTACCGCACATGGCGATGAAAAAATGAGGTTGCAGGCGCGGAGAGAAGGCGCGGTAGAGTTTCTGTCAAAACCGTTCGACAACGAAGTCTTGCTTGATGGAGTTCGAGCCGCTCTGGAAAGCTAAGCCCGCAAGTAGAGTGCGCATCAGTGCGCGCAGGAGGTCTTACGTGGCTGCTGTTGTAAGATTCGGATCCGCCGAGCAGGACGGCAATCCCCGCAGATTCGAGCAGATCATAGGCAAGAGTCCTGCCCTGGAATCCGTGCTCGAACAAGTCGAACAGGTTGCGTCCACGGATTCCACCGTTCTCATTCAGGGAGAAACAGGCACCGGCAAGGAGCTGATTGCGCGGGCTGTTCACGACTCCAGTTCGCGATTCGCACGACCATTCATCAAGCTGAACTGCGCTGCCATTCCGTTCGATCTACTGGAAAGCGAGCTATTTGGCCATGAGAAAGGCGCCTTTACAGGGGCTATTGCACAAAAGGTTGGTCGCTTCGAATTGGCCGACAAAGGAACGCTCTTCCTGGACGAAGTAGGTGACATTCCGTTGGGACTGCAGCCGAAACTGCTGCGGGTCCTGCAGGAGCAGGAGTTCGAACGCTTGGGCGGCACTCGAACTCACCAGGTGGACGTTCGGCTCGTGGCGGCAACCAACCGAAATTTGGCGGAGATGGTCAAACGTAACGAATTCCGCAGCGACCTCTACTACCGATTGAATGTGTTTCCGATCCCGCTGCCGCCGCTGCGGGATCGCCGCGAAGACATTCCGGCGTTGGTCTCGCATTTTGTGGAGCTTTATGGCCGCCGGATGGGTAAGCACATCGAACATATTCCTCCAGACACGATGTCCGCGCTCATCTCGTACCTGTGGCCGGGAAACATTCGCGAGCTTCAGAATTTTATCGAGCGGAGCGTAATCGTTACTTCAGGCAATGTCCTGCACCCCCCTCTCATGAGTCTGAAGAGCGCCGCTGCAGTGGAATCGATCGGGGCAATTACACTGGAGGACGCGGAGCGCGACCACATTCTCAAAACTCTCGAGCAAACCCGGTGGGTAGTCTCCGGCCCGAACGGGGCGGCCGCCCGTTTGGGAATCAAGAGGTCCACCCTTTACTTCCGGATGCAAAAGCTCGGCATCTCACGTACCAACAGGAATCTCCTTTCCTCGTAGCAAACTCGCTTTCAGTTGGGAATCGGTCATGCAATCGACTGACCTCGTCTGTGCAGCAGCCACAACGCACCAACGATCACATCTCCAGTCGACCTGAATCCGAAGCTGTCTAACCCACGATCAGTTAAATAACCACACTTGTCTGTCAGCATGTGGAGGCGCGTCTAGCGGGCTGGCATCCTCGACAGCACTATCGTTCGTGTCGGCCTCTACTTTCAGTCACTTAGGCAATGAAGAAATTTGGTAACGCTGTTGCATTCTCCAGTTCTGTCGCTCGACGCACCGAAAGTTTTGGCGGCGATAGAAATGCGGAAAAAAGCCTGGAGAATTTGCCATGAGCATTGAGAAGATTTTTAAGCAGGTTTTAGTCGTACTTCTGTGCGGGGTACTTGTGGAATTCACGGCGCAGGTCGACGCATACGGCGCCATAGCCCAATCGAATGACCAACCGGCTGCTTCGGCTGCGAAACAGTCTCCCCAGGAGTTGCAGCAACTTGTTGCTCCGATCGCTTTATACCCGGACGCTCTAGTGGCTCAGATTTTGGCCGCTTCGACGTATCCGACTCAGATCGTTGAGGCAGACCGCTGGATGCAAGGGCATTCCAACCTCAAGGGCGAAGAGCTCGCCAAAGAAGTCGACAAGCAGGACTGGGATCCGAGCGTAAAGGCCGTGGCGCAGTTTCCTTCGGTTCTCGAAAATATGGACAAGAACCTCTCTTGGACCTCGTCGCTCGGCGATGCATATATCAATCAGCCGCAGGATGTCACGGATGCGGTGCAAACTCTACGTCAGCAGGCCCGTAACGCAGGGCATCTGAGCACAAACGAACAGGAGAATGTGACCACGCAAGGCAAGACCATCATCATCGAACCAGCTGACTCCCAGGTGGTCTACGTACCTGCCTATGATCCTTGGTTGGTGTACGGGGAACCCATCGTCGCCTACCCAGGCTGGTATCCCGTGCCCGGGATTTTTTGGGGAGGCCTCGGCCTTAGTTTTGGAATTGGGTTTGGTATCGGCTTCTTCGGAGGATTTGGATGGGGCTGGGGCCACTGGGGCTATGACTGGTATGGCCATCGTGCATTCTTTGACCATCACGCCTTCGTTTCCCATAGCCGAGACTTCGGTCACGATGACTTCCATCACGGTGATTTCGCACACGGTAACTTCGGCCACGGCGGGTTCGCTCACAGCGGCGGATTCCATGGGTCTTCGAGTTTTCACGGGGGCTCGGGCTTTCACGGAGGTTCCAGCTTTCACGCGCAGTCAGGAACGCACTCCGGTCCGTTCAGCGGCTTTGATCACGGCGGCGATGTCCGAGGCTTCTCTTCTCGCGGGCAGTCGAGTTTTGGAGGCGGCTCCCATGGAGGTGGTTTCCATGGCGGCGGTGGCGGACACCACAGGTGATGGCATGAACCAGCGATGGGAAGTTGTCGAAATTTCAAGAATGGAGAGGAATACAATGCTGCACAAGATTTCGATTTTATTTCAACGTGAATGCACGCGCTTTGTTCGACTTTTGGTAGCCGCCCTGTTTGCAGTCACCTTGGGGTGCTCGTCAGCCCCAAGCTTCGCCCAGGAGGCGGGGCAGCAGACCTTTGCCTCCGCTGAAGATGCCAGTCACGCTCTCTTTGACGCCATGCAGGCACAGGACGAGCAAGCTCCCTTGAGCATCCTCGGGCAGGCCGGAAAGGATATTCTCTCGTCCGGTGACCCAGAGGAAGATTTGAATGCTCGCGTCGGCTTCGTCGTCAAATACCAGGAGATGCATCGCTTCGTCACAGAGGCGAACGGAACTGTAAACCTGATCGTGGGCGCCGAAAACTGGCCGTTTCCGATTCCGCTGGTGAATAACCTCGGTTCCTGGTATTTCGACACGCCTGCGGGCAAAGACGAAATCCTCTTCCGTCGCATCGGCAAAAATGAACTAGCCGCCATGGATGCATGCCGCGAGTTAGGCGCAGCGCAAAACCAATATTTTGCGCATCCGCCGGCTAATCTCCCCAATCAATTCGCGCAGAAACTGGTCAGCGATGAAGGCCGGCATAATGGTCTGTACTGGCACGGTGCCAGCCATGAGTTCGATAGCCCAATCAACCCCCTCATCGCTTACGCACGCCAAAATCTCCCAACGGACCAAGTTGGCGAGCATGTTCCTTTCAATGGTTATATGTTTCGGATACTAACGAGCCAAGGACCACATGCGCCGGGCGGAGCCAAGAACTACATCGTCGATGGCATTATGATTAGAGGATTTGCTTTCGTCGCTTACCCTGTGGAGTACCGCTCCTCAGGTGTGATGACTTTTATTATCGACGCATCCGGAACCATTTACGAAAAGGACCTCGGCCCCGACACGACAAAGTTTGCCCAAGCGATCACCAGCTTTGACCCGGATTCTACCTGGCACAAGGTGGAATGAAGATGGCTTGGAGGCCTTCAATGTCCCGCCTTACTTCCGTTCCGCGAATCGCTGCCGCCGTCATCGCCATCGCGGCGGCGGCGGTTTTCTGTTTGCTCGAACTCGTGGCTAAACCGTCCGGCCAATCTCCGAACCCTCCGGAACTTCGCGCGAAACACCATAAACTCTCCCTCACGCTGCACGCTGGCATCACAGCGGATGGCAAGAACTCCTTCTACTTTGACGGCCAGCCAAACGCTCCAACTCTACGCCTTTCACCAGGGGACCAGCTGAAGATTAACTACATTAATGATCTTCCAGCTAAACCAAAGGAGAGTTGCGCGATTCCTCAATGCACGGACATGACGAATCTACATTTTCACGGACTCACGGTTTCTCCCGACGCTCCCCAGGACAACGTCTTGGATATGATGGCCATGCCTGGACAATCGCTCCACTACACGGTCCAGATTCCCCAAGACCATCCGCCGGGCTTGTATTGGTATCACCCGCATCCTCACGGAGAGAGCCACCGGCAAGCGCTTGACGGCATGTCTGGCGCGCTCGTCATCGAGGGAATAGAATCTTATTTTCCGCCACTGCTCGGCCTGCCCGAGCGCATCCTGGTTGTGCGTGGCCGGTCCATTGCGAACGATCCTCAGTCCGCTGATTTGAAGCACCGCGTTGAACTCAGTTCGGATACCTGTGGTGCGGAGTCGCAGCTGCCTGAAGAGGTGTTCACGGTGAACGGATCCGTGCGCCCGCAAATTGGAATCGCTCCTGGTGAACACCAGTTTTGGCGTCTCGTGAATGCTTCTGCGGACCGCTATCTCGACCTTCAGCTCGAGGGTCAGTCGTTTGAAATCGTGGCCATGGATGGAATGCCCATCGCCCTGCACGACCCGAATCATCGAACCCGTAGCGCCGAACATGTCTTGTTGCCACCCGCGGGCAGGCTTGAAGCCATTGTTACCGGTCCAGCAGCTGGCACGCCGAGGCGCCTAACCTCACACTGTGTGGACACCGGTCCGGACGGCGATCCGAATCCTGCGATGGTACTAGCCGACATCGTTTCGCGCTCTTCAGAGGAGTCCATAACCAAAATTTCTGAGAGCCCACTCAAACCTGCTTTCAAGACGCTGGACCTCATGGCTGAAGAAAATGCTCCTCCTCGATTCACGGTGACGTTCACAGAGGACAAAAAAGGCTTCTACATCAACGGAGAAAAATTCACCCCGTCTGCCGCTCCCATGGTCAGCACAAAGGTTGGAACGATTCAGCATTGGAGGATTGTCAATGCTTCGGGGGAACTGCATCCCATGCACATTCACCAAGTCCATTTCCTGGCGTACGCCGAAAACGGCCAACCAATTTCCGAACCAGTGTGGCTCGACACAGTGAATGTTCCAACGAGCGGCTCCGTCGACGTCATCATGGACTTCACCGACCCCGTAATCAGGGGCATGTCCGTCTTTCACTGCCATCTTCTCAATCACGAAGACAAGGGAATGATGGCCAAGATTCTCTTTCAATGAGTGACCTAGTACATCCCTTCCCACGAGAGTCGCGGCGTTCGGAGCTGCGCGGTCTTCGCGAAAGGGTTCCATTGCTCTCCCTTCTGCGGAAGGATGTGGCTTCCAATGAATCAACGTGGATGCCGCTCATAATGGTCTTGGCGGCGATCGCCGGGGTCGCGTATGTAGACCATCTCGTTGTTTCGCTCTCCCTTGTTTACCTCTACACGCTGCCTCTTACCGTTGGTGCGATTTTCTTGCGCAAGGAAATCAGCTACAGCCTCATCGTGGCGTGTATCTTATTTCACTATTTTTTCCACTATTTTGATTCCCCGCGGCACATCCACTTGGGACTCCGTATATTCCACGATCTCTCAGCGTTGCTGTGTCTCACCTTCGTTGTTTATGTGATCCAGCGTTATATCGAGCGGCAGGAATTGCTTGTCAAAGCCGTTCAGCAGCAGCGCGATGACCTCCTCAAGGACGTAGAGTTAGCTGCGCAGGTCCAGCGCCTATTTCTTCCCTCGGGCAAAACAGTCATCGCTGGACTCGAAATAGCCGGGATGATGCACCCCGCGCGGGGCATTGGTGGCGATTACTACGACTATTTTCCCCTCGATGCGCACACCACCCAAGTCATCGTTGCCGACGTAGCCGGAAAAGGTGTTCCCGCAGCCCTCTTAATGTCTGCCACGGCCGCAGCCCTGCGGCTTGAGGCGAACCATGATCGAAACATGCTCGAGCAAGTGGAACGATTGAACACGGGAATCCACTCCGTGTCGGACTCCGACCGCTTCGTGACATTGCTGGTCGCAGAGATCGATGCCCAAAGGCGAACGCTTCGCTATGTCAATTGTGGCCACAATCCCGGGCTTCTGTTTCGAGCAAAGACGGGCGCGCTCACACGCTTGGATTCGTCTTGCCCACCCATCGGATTATCTGCAGAAGAAATTTGTGAACTGGCCGCAGAAGACCTTATGGCTGGCGATGTGTTGGTTTTCTATACGGATGGGGTCACTGAGGCAGAGAACCGGCTTGGCGAAGAATTCGGCATGGAGCGTCTTTCCGCAACAGTGCTCCGCGGTTCTTCGCTTTCCGCAGAGGATCTCATGACTGTTATCTATAATGCTGCAGCAGATTTCTGTGGCGACGAATTCAACGATGATATGACCATTCTCGTCGTCAAATGCAACTTCGATCGCTCCTCGAATACTAGTTCGTAAAACTTTCCTTCAGTGGGCAGGTTAAGTCTCGCCGGGCCTAGACCCGAAGATGCCCTTGGTTCACATAGGTTCTCTCGAGTTTGGTTCTCGCTCTCCTTCCTGAAAGAAACGTTGTCAGTGTGCTGACAATCATCCAATGCGCTGGACTCCGCGGTCTTTGCCCGCCAAGCCTATTTTTTGACCTATCTTTGGTAAGCCTCATTATTTCAATCACTTCCCGAAGCGGCCGGTCATTCCTCATTGTGGCATCCTGACTGCATTCGTAGTGTCCGAAGCAAGAAAAACTACTTGAGGGAAATCTTATGCGAAAATTGCTGACCTGTTTTAGCTCCGTCTTATTCGTATTTGCACCACTCTTCGCCCAGGTGGCGAGTGCCGCGGACCAAACCAAAGATGACGACCGATTGAGAAATTGCGGAACGGTCTTGAAGGAGATTCTTGACGTTCCAGACGACATTCCGCGGGACTTGCTCGACAAGGCAGATTGCGTCGTTGTCTTTCCGTCTGTCTTGAAAGCCGCATTCATCGTAGGCGGAAGCTACGGGCGGGGCGCTATGTCGTGCCGCAAGGGCGAAGACTTCCGGGGATCGTGGGGCGCCCCCACGATGATGGCTCTGGAGGGCGGCAGCTTTGGCCTTCAAATCGGTGGAGAAGCCACGGATTTTGTCTTGCTTGTAATGAATGAACGTGGCGCGCGCGGCATTCTCGCCAGCAAGGTCAAGCTGGGAGGCGACGCTTCGGTGGCTGCAGGCCCCGTCGGCCGCGATTCGTCAGCCGAATCGGACGCGACCCTGCGTGCCGAAATCTTGAGCTACTCCAGGGCGCGCGGCTTGTTTGCCGGCGTCTCTCTCGAGGGCTCCACAATCCGTCCAGACAATGGCGATAACACCCGCGTGTATGGCAGGAAGATTCCTGCGAGAGACATCGTTCTGTCCGGAAAGGTCCCCGTGCCCGCGGGAGCGGAGCTACTGATCTCGACTCTAGATGCAAGGACGCCGAGGCACAGGTCGTAACCTCAATTTAGCGGATGCAGTCCGGCCATGCCGGGCGGAAAGATTAGAGCCGTAAATCATGTGGATAGTCAGACTAGCATTGCGGCGACCTTATACGTTTGTCGTGTTGTCGATACTCATCGTGATAATGGGTGGGCTTTCGATTGTTCGAACGCCCACCGACATCTTCCCGAACATCGACATCCCCGTTGTTAGCATCATCTGGAATTACAACGGCCTCGTACCTGAAGACATGAGCGATCGCATCGTTAGCGTCACCGAGCGAGCGCTGACCACTACCGTCGACAACATCGAGCACGTCGAATCGCAATCGCTCTATGGAGTTGCCGTTGTCAAAGTGTTCTTGCAGCCGACCGCGAACATTCAACAAGGCATTGCACAGATTACGGCGGTTTCTCAGACGCAGCTCAGGCAGTTGCCTGCAGGAACGACACCGCCTCTCATTCTGGCCTACAGCGCATCGAGTGTGCCGGTTCTTCAGTTGGCCCTCTCGGGGCAAAACTTGTCGGAGCAAGAACTCAACGACTATGGCCTCAATTTCATTCGGACGCAGCTCATCACCGTGCCTGGCGCATCTGTGCCCTATCCCTATGGCGGTAAACAACGACAAGTGCAGGTGGATTTGAATACCACCGCGTTACAGTCGAAAGGCCTGTCCGCGCTAGATGTAGTTAATGCGATCAGCGTGCAAAACCTGATTCTGCCGACGGGAACATCCAAGATCGGGTCTAAGGAATACGATGTTTCCATTCCTAACGCAGCGCCCCAGACGATTTCCGACCTAAACCGAATCCCCATCAAGACGATTGGCGGCACTACGATCTACATCAAAGATGTCGCCTGGGTGCGCGATGGCTTTCCACCGCAGACGAATATCGTACGCGTTAACGGACAGCGCTCGGTATTGCTGACCATCCAGAAGGCTGGCAACGCTTCAACCCTCGACGTAATCGCCGGCATCAAGGCGCTCATACCCCAAATCAAGACCACGGTTCCACCACAGCTCGATATAGCGCCGCTGGCGGATCAATCTATTTTTGTTCGTGGCGCGATCAGCGGTGTCGTCCGAGAGACCCTGATTGCTGCGTGTTTGACCGCTTTCATGATTCTCACCTTTCTCGGTAGTTGGCGAAGCACTATTATTATCGCGACCTCAATCCCTCTGGCAATCCTGACCTCCATCATTGTGCTTAGCGCGATCGGAGAAACGATCAATATTATGACCCTCGGTGGACTCGCTCTGGCGGTCGGCATCCTGGTGGACGACGCGACCGTTGAGGTCGAGAACATCAATCGCAACCGCGAGGCGGAACCTGAGAAGGACATGGATGAAGTTGTCCTCGACAGCGCGTCGCAAATCGCCACACCTGCCTTCGTGTCCACCTTGTCGATCTGTATTGTGTTTGCTCCGATGTTCTTGCTGTCCGGTGTCGCACGGTATCTCTTTGTGCCGCTCGCCGAAGCCGTGGTCTTCGCTATGTTGGCCTCCTATTTCCTGTCGCGGACCATCGTTCCGACCATGGCCAAGTATTTGTTGCGGGGAGATAAGCACGAAGCGGGTGACGCAAGCCGCAACCCGCTTGTGCGGCTTCAGAGGCGTTTTGAAAGGGCGTTCGAAGGCTTCCGTCACAGCTATCGTGGCTTGCTGGAGATTTGCCTTCATCATAGGGCTGCTTTCTTGATTGTGTTTTTTGCGACTTGCCTTGGCTCTCTCGCGATTCTGATTCCCTGGTTAGGCCGGGACTTCTTTCCCAGCGTTGACAGCGGCTCTTTCAAACTTCATCTGCGTGCGCCCACTGGAATGCGCATCGAGGAAACCGCCAACCTTTGCGATCAGGTCGAGCAGTCGATCCGACAGCAGATCCCCGTAAGCGAAGTCAACAACGTCATTGACAACATAGGTCTGCCCTACAGCGGCATCAATCTTTCTTACAGCAATTCGGCTCCAATCGGCACATCCGATGCCGACATTCTTGTGACTCTTTCCGCCAAGCACCATCCCACGGATGACTACATTCACCACCTTCGCCTGATACTTCCAAAACAGTTTCCTGGCGTGAGCTTCGCGTTCTTGCCTGCGGATATGGTCAGCCAAATCCTGAACTTTGGCTTGCCGGCCCCGATCGACGTCCAAGTCGTGGGAAACGACATCGAGGGAAATCAGCGCTATGCAGATGCGCTGCTCAGCAAGTTGAAGTACGTTACAGGAACAGCAGATTTGCGGATTCAGCAGCCTTTCGATCAACCATATCTGTACCTGCGGGTCGAGCGTACGAAAGCAGAGCAGCTTGGTTTTACTGCTCACGATATAGCGCAAAATCTTCTCGTGTCCCTAAGTGGCAGCTTCCAAACCTCACCAACATTCTGGGTTGACCCCAAGAATCGTGTCAGCTATCAAATCGCCACGCAGACGCCGCAATATCGCGAAGACACACTGCAGGATGTTGAGAACATCCCGATCACCGGCACAGACCCAACCGCTCCTCCGTCGCTCATGGCCAGTCTGGTATCAACGCAACGCGGCGCCGGAATGGCTGTGGTTTCTCATTACAATGTAGCACCCGTCATTGACATCTTTGGCGCTGCCACGGGCCGCGACCTGGGTGGCGTAGCTGGCGACATCAACAAGATTATTGACGACACGCGCCAGCAGTTACCGCGAGGTTCTCGCGTCGTTGTCCGCGGGCAGGTTCAGACCATGCGAGCGTCCTACGTCGGTCTTCTGAGCGGCCTTGCGTTCTCGATCGTGCTCGTTTACCTGCTCATCGTCGTCAACTTTCAGTCATGGTTGGATCCTTTCATCATGATTTCCGCCCTGCCTGCGGCTCTCGCAGGCATTGCTTGGTTTTTGTTCATAACGCATACGACTCTCAGCGTGCCCGCGCTTATGGGGGCCATCATGTGCATGGGCGTGGCCACCTCCAACAGCATCTTGGTCGTGAGCTTTGCTACGGAAAAAATGCAGGAAGGCACTGATTCCATCGGCGCCGCACTCGAGGCAGGTTATACGCGCTTTCGGCCTGTGCTGATGACTGCTCTGGCCATGATCATCGGCATGGTGCCCATGGCTCTCGGACTGGGAGATGGCGGCGAACAGAACGCGCCGCTTGGCCGGGCGGTCATAGGTGGCTTGATTTTCGCTACGGTTTCAACGCTGTTCTTTGTCCCGGCATTTTTCAGCGTGCTGCAGGGTTCGCGCCAGCATTCAGCTCAACCGGTACAGCAGCACTAGGAAGAATTTTCGGAGAATCGCTATGTCGCAACAAGCCGAAGACAGAAAAAATATCGCCCTACAAACGCTACCATCGGACGATGCGGGAAGACCGCACCGTCCGTATCGCCGATGGTTGGGTCTGGCGGTTGCACTGATCGCCGTCGCCGCCCTGTTGGTCTCGGGCATCTTGTCCCGTGTCAGGGCCCGCACCACACTCAAGGCGGAAACGGCGCAAGTCGCTCTCACCCCAGTGTCGGTTGTTTCTCCAAAACAAACCGCGCCCGCCGAGGAGATCATCCTTCCGGGAAATGTACAGCCGTTCATCACTTCACCGATCTATGCGCGAACCAACGGCTATCTAAAGAAGTGGTATTTCGATATTGGAGCGCATGTCAAGCAGGGGGAATTGCTTGCTGTCATCGAAACCCCGGAAGTCGATCAGCAACTCCAGCAAGCGCGTAGCAACCTGGCAACCGCACAGGCCAATCTGGAACTCGCCGCCATCACCAAAGCCCGTTATCAGGGACTTTTGAAAAGCAATGCTGTATCGCAGCAGGACGTCGATAATGCCGTCGGCACTTACAATGCGAATAAAGCAATTGTCGAAGCAGACCAGGCGGCCGTAGATCAATACGCGGCACTGGTCTCCTTTGAGAAGGTTTACGCTCCATTCGACGGCGTTATCACAGCACGAAACACTGACATTGGTGACCTAATCAATTCCGGCAGCAATGCCAACGCTAAAAACCGACCTCTTCCACATCGCCCAACCGGGAACGCTCCGCGTTTACGTGAACGTCCCAGAAGAATATTCGCGAGGGACCAAAGTTGGCATGACGGCAGATCTCAGTCTAGCCGAGTTTCCGAGTCGCAAATTTCAGGGGAAACTGGTGCGTACTGCCGATGCCATCAATATGGCCACGCGCACCCTGCTCATTGAAATCGATGTGGCCAATCCAACGGGCACGTTGCTCACCGGCTCCTATGCCGAGGTCCACTTGGCGGTCCCGACGCAGGCGTCTACCTTCCTTCTTCCAGTCAATACGCTGCTATTCCGCTCGGAGGGCTTACAGGTCTGCGTTGTAAGAGACGGAAAAGCCGTGCTCTCTTCTGTGACTCCGGGGCACGATTTCGGCAATCAGATCGAGATCGTCTCGGGCCTCAAGCCGGACGATAAAGTCATTATCAACCCACCGGACTCCATCGTTACTGGGCAGCAAGTCCAAATTGTTCAGGCAACATTGCCGGGAGATATCAAGTGAAACGCTCACTAAAGGTGACCGGGGTCGTGCGCCGGCTTCGATCCTCTCGCGGCATGGTTCTGTTCGCGATCGCTTCACTCCAGTTGAGTGGATGCACCGTTGGGCCAAAATATCAGCGCCCAGCGGCAGAAGTTCCGCCAGCTTATAAAGAAGTGGGCGATTGGAAACCTGCCCAGCCGAATGACCAGAATCTCGGTGGCGACTGGTGGGAAATTTTTAAGGATCCCCAACTCAACGCCCTTGAAGCGCAGGTCAACGTTTCCAACCAAAACCTGAAGGCCGCTGAGGCTCAATACACCCAGGCCCGCGCCATGCTTCGCTACTATCGCGCCGATTACTTTCCAACGGTTACCGCAGATCCATCGTCAACCCGCACCAGGACATCCAAAAACCGTCCGCCTCCCAGCTCAATCTTCAACGGCATCACCTACAACGATTTTCAAATTCCTTTCGAATTGTCCTATCAAATCGATGTCTGGGGACGCGTGCGTCGTACCGTTGAGGCCTATCGCGACCAGGCACAAGCCAGTGCAGCCGACCTGGCCACCGTGAACTTGTCCATGCACGCCCAACTGGCCTTGTACTATTTTCAGGCCCGTATGCTTGATGCCGAAGAGCAGCTTCTCAATTCGACGGTAACGCAGTACGAGCAAGCCTTGGAGCTAATCCAAAGCCGCTTTGCAGGAGGTATTGCTTCCGATGTGGAAGTGCAACAAGCCGAGACTCAACTGGAAACAACCCGCGCGCAGGCCATTGACGTTGGAGTTGCCCGCGCACAGTACGAGCACGCCGTGGCGGTCTTAATCGGCAAGCCTCCGGCTTCTTTCAGTCTCGCTCCTCTTCCTTTAACGATGCCCCCTCCGGCGATTCCCGTGGGCCTGCCTTCCGAATTGCTCGAACGGCGACCCGATATCGCATCCGCCGAGCGCCTCATGGCCTCCGCCAACGCCCAGATTGGAGTTGCCAAGGCCGCCTACTATCCCAATATCAGCTTGGGGGCGACTGGGGGATTTGAGAGCAGTGCCATTACGACATTGCTATCCGGCCCCAGCGTTTTGTGGTCGGCTGGTCCATCTGCTCTGTTTACTGTCTTCGACGTAGGTAGGCGGCGTGCTGCTTCAGACCAAGCCGTCGCTGGTTACAATCAAGCGGTCGCCAATTATCGCCAAACAGTGCTGACGGGCTTCCAACAGGTCGAAGACAACGTAGCGGCATTGCGTATCCTCGAGCACGAAGCTCAGGTTCAGGACAAAGCCGTCACCGCAGCTCAAAAATATCTTGAACTCGCCAACACACGCTACAAGGGCGGCGTAACCAGCTATCTGGAAGTCACGACCGCTCAGACAGCCGCTCTCTCCGACGAAGTCACTGCGGTAAATATTCTCGGCCGTCGCATGGTGGACGCGGTCACGCTCGTCCAAGCCCTCGGCGGCGGCTGGGATCGATCCGCGCTGCCCGAACGCCCCGAATGCTGCGGCAAGCTGACCACCAGCTCAGAGTGATTTTCTCCTGCTTTCGGCAGTGGGACAATCGCGTTTCACCGCTAAGCCTCGTCTCAAATTTGAACCCTGGTCGTCTCAGCACGCCGGATCTTGCCCCCGTTTCGATATCTTTGTTACACCAGAGACTTCGACCTCGCAGCCGGAACTTTCGACGTAGGCATCTCGATTTGAATTAGTCCTGCTTCATGGTCGGGGAGCCCTTTGCCAAGGTCAACTTTCTTGCCCTTGGCGTAGATCTCATGGCGAGGATGGCTCCTGTACCAGTCAGCATGTGTTGCCGTACGATTCATGTGCTCCACAATTTTCCGCCATCCACCACCGTTGTAGGCGCAAAAGCTAATTTCTCCTTGTTGCGTTGCCACTGGTGTACTCGAATTGGAGATGGCTGAAAAGTCGTAATTGAAAGCATCTTGGAACCACAAACCGTTAACGATCATGACCTTCCAACGCCCTTTGTATGAGTACGCTTTCTGCGACCAATCATCGCTACTACCGGCGACGCGGTAAAAACAATCTTCGAGCAAACCCTTAAGCTGTCCGATACCGAATCCCAAGGGAGCTTTCCTCTGATCAAAATTCCGAAGTACAGACAACCAAACGAGAACCTTTGTAGAGGCGGGGCCTCTCCCCCTGTCCGTTATTTCTACGATGTCGCGCATAAACTGTTCAATGTTGAAGAAGGACGGAATCGGAACCGCCGCCTTCTGGTCCGTATCTACAAGGAAGAGGCTGAACATCCCTTGATTTGGGTGTGTGTCCGGGAAGAGGCTTCCTAACTCTGCATGCGGGTTTAGGACGTCACACAAATGAGCGAATATTCCATAGTCTGAGACTGGGAACCAATCGCGCATTGGCTGCCAGGTAGTCGAACCCTGCGCTTGCAGGTCGTAGGCCAGTTGCGAGAGCGGATAACGCTTCGCGTATCGTTCATCACTGGATATGAGTTCATCTCTGCCCGTAAACATGACAGGCTGGAAAAGCACACCGTGAATCTTGTCTATATTCTGAATTGCGAAACGGACTATGTCGCCTAGCCCGTCGTTGTTGAGATCGTTGACTACCGTAACTTGCAGCGTGGTTCGCATACCAGCTGCAACTATGTTTTCTAATGCCTGCCGCTTCACTTCCATGTAGTTTCCGAGTCCGCGATGTTTGTTCTTTTCCTCGGATACGCCGTCGCACTGGAGGTATACAGCGTGCAATCCAGCCGCCTTCGCCTGGAAGGCAAAGTCTTTGCTCTCGGCAAAACGTACACCGTTCGTCGCGACGTGAAGCCGGTGGAAGCCCATGCTTTTCGCGTGCTCCACGACTTCTAGAAAAATCGGCGAAAGTGTGGGCTCGCCTCCAGAGAACAAAACGTTGACCTCTCGCTGGGGCTTAAACGAAACCGCATTATCAAAGATGGCCTCTATGTCTTCCATTCTCAATTCGTGAATATAGCTGGCGGCGTTTGCGTCCATGAAACACGGCGAGCATTTCATATTGCAACGGTTGGTCAGATCCACGATCAAATATGCCCCTCGGCCTGACGTGATGCTGTTGGGACCATGCTTGTGCACATCGCGGTCATGGGCGCATTCAAAATCCCGACCGAAGGCAAGCCGTTCCATCCTTCGGAAAAAATCCGGGTGATTCGATAGTACGTCCTCAAACGGACCGTGCCTGTTGCACGCTTTGCGCATGAGGATGCGCCCGCCTTCCTCCAGTATTTCCGATTCAATCATTCCGGGTCGGTCTCTGAAATCAGCGATCTCATTTTCGCCCCTCAGAACCGCCTCTGCCGCTTCGCGGTTGCAATCAGGACAGAGCGAAGTCGTTTTCCTGGGAACACCCAGTTCCATTGGTCTTCGTTGTCCCCACTTGAGCAGTGGTGCGGGAGCCCACTTTGGCGTGGGCAAGTGTCCCTCCGGTAAGGCATTGTTAATTGGCCGAAGTACTTTCCAGATTGCGTTTGCGGTGGCACAAAAGGCGTCAGCCTTTGACGTGAACATTGGAGTACCTCCCGAAGGATAAGCTCAGAGAGAAAGAGACACGCGCTCAGAATCAAGCTGGATAGGAAACAAATACGCGCAGAGCTCGACTTCTGTCAAGTCAAAATGTGGTTAGCAAGACCTGCATCGCTCTCGCGCTGGTGGCAGCCTGTTCTTTGTCTTTAGCGAGTGCACAGGAGACCAACAAGAGCAAGCCAGAGCAGGCGACAACGTCCCCGACAACGACAAAGGTCATTAATCTCTGGCCCGGACCATATCCTAGTGCTAACAACTGTTTCAACGCTCACAAATGGACATCGCTACAAAAAGGGAATAGCATGCGCGATGGATGAAAAGGTTACGGCGCGCGGGAGACCGACGGGGATGACACAACGTGCGAAAACAGACGAGCTCATAACTCGAGCGTTGGACTCTTTTCAGATTGAATTGCCTTCCTGGGGCTTCGCGAATACCGGAACACGATTTGGCAAATTTCTGCAGCTGGCCGCGGCTTCAACAATCGAGGAAAAATTCAGCGATGCGGGGGAAGTCCATCGCCTAACGGGCGTCTGTCCCACGATCGCCTTGCATGTTCTGTGGGATTTGCCGGACGGGTTGGCAGGTGTCGCAAATATTAAGGCGCTGGCCGAAAAGCATCAAGTGCGGCCGGGTTCCATCAACCCGAACGTGTTTCAGGACCAACTCTACAAATATGGGTCCCTGGGCAGCCCGGACGCCGCCGCGCGAACGGCTGCGATGGCTCACCTTCTGGAGAGCGCCGACTTGGCCAAGCAACTGGGCAGCCGCGACGTTTCTCTGTGGTTTGCAGACGGCTCCAACTATCCAGGAACGGCGAACATACGACAGCGCCGAAAATGGTTCGAAGAGAGCCTCGCGAAACTTCACGAGCAACTTGCTCCTGACCAACGAATGCTCGTCGAATACAAACCATTCGAGCCAGCGTTCTATCACACCGACATTGCCGACTGGGGCATGGCCTTGTTGCTCGCGAAAAAAGCGGGGCCGAAAGCCAAAGTGCTCGTGGACACCGGCCACCATTACCAGGGGCAAAACATCGAGCAAATCGTCGCATGGCTGCTGGGCGACGGCATGCTCGGCGGGTTTCATTTCAACGACCGCCGCTACGCCGACGACGATTTGACGCTTGGCTCGATCGATCCCTATCAGATTTTCAGAATCTTCCATGAGATCTCTTATTTTGAGTGGGAGACGGGCAAGCGTGCGGACGTCGCCTACATGATCGACCAGAGCCATAACTTGAAGGGCAAGATTGAGGCGATGATCCAGACGGTGACGACCGCCGAAGAACTGTACGCGAAAGCGGCGATTGTAGATCACGAGAAGCTGGCCGAATGCCAGGCGAAATGTGCGCTGGTGGACGCAGAGGTCTGCCTCAAAGAAGCCTTCTCGACCGATGTTCGGCCGGCAATCCGCGAATGGGCACGTTCCCACGGCCTGCCGGAGGAACCCCTGGACGCGTTTCGGAAAAGCGGCTATCTCGAACGGATCACCGAAGTCCGCAGCAAGCGAAACGCCGCGTCGGTATCGAGTTACGCGTAACCCTGCGCGGCCGCGGGCTCTCTCCTGAAAAATATGTCAGAAACATTTGGCGGGTCCACATACCTCGCATTCGACTTGGGCGCCGAGAGCGGCCGCGCCATCCTGGGGCGATTCAATTCCGGGCGTTTATCCATTGAGGAGATTGGCCGATTCCGAAACGAGCCGGTGATCAATAACGGCGGCCTGCACTGGGATGTACCGCGTTTGTGGCAAGAAATGAGATCGATACTGAGTTCCATCGGCACGCGCGGCGTCGAACGTCTGGATGGTATTGGCGTCGATACCTGGGGCGTGGATTATGCTCTTCTGGGGCAGAATGGCGCGCTACTGGAAAATCCATTCCACTATCGCGACACGCGGACCGAAGGAGTGATGCAGCGCGCGCTAAAGATTCTAACGCCGGAGATTGTTTACCGCGTGACGGGAATACAATTCCTGCCATTTAATACGTTGTACCAGCTATATGCGACGCAACTCCTAACGCCACACATATTGGAAATGGCCAAACATTTTGTGACCGTCCCAGACTTGTTCCATTTCTGGCTGACCGGGAAGATCTTATGCGAGCGCACCAACGCATCCACCACGCAATTCCTTGACGTCCACAAACGAGAATGGTCACTGGAATTTCTGCACAAGCTGGGAATCCCCGCTCACATGCTTCCGCCTCTTGTCGACGCGGGTACCATACTAGGAAACGTTCTTCCAGAGCTGACCGGTGGCATGGATGCACTCTCGGGTACTCCGGTGATTGCTCCCGCCTGCCACGACACCGCCTCCGCTTTTGCGGCAGTGCACTCCGGAAAAAATGTGGCGCTGATTAGTTCGGGAACATGGTCGCTGCTAGGCACGGAGTTAGCTGGCCCAGTTGTTACCGACGAAGCGCGACGTCTGAATTTCACGAACGAAGGCGGCGTTGGCGGAACTGTGCGGCTGCTGAAAAACATTTGCGGGTTGTGGCTGCTGGAGCGCTGCCGCAAAGATTGGCAGAGCGAAGGCAGAGCCATCGAATACCAGGAGTTGCTGGCGCAAGCTGCCGCCGAGCCGCCTTTGCAGTTCTTGGTCAATCCGGATGATAGCTCTTTCGTCTTGCCACAGCACATGCCGCAAGCGATCGCAGCGTTTTGCGCAAAGAGCAGACAATCGAAACCACTCGGACCTGGCCCGGTAACGCGCACGATATTGGAGAGTCTGACGTTGAAATATCGCCAAGTGTTGGAATCTCTGGAGCGCCTGGTAGGAACGAAGTTTCAGGAAATCCGCATAGTGGGAGGAGGCTCGCGCATCGATCTGCTCAACCAGTTCACCGCGGATGCCATCGGGCGGCGCGTGCTAGCCGGCCCAGTTGAGGCGACGGCACTTGGAAATCTTGCTATGCAAATGGTGGCGACGGGGGCCGTAGCCTCACTCAGCGAAGCGCGCGACCTCATCTCGACGAGTTTTCCTACGCGAGTTTTTGAGCCGAAGGATACGGATCGCTGGGGAGAAGCGTTCGAACGTTTTCAGTCGTTCTCGACTAACTCCACCGACTGAGTCTCGCATTCCTTTACCGGAGAAAAGCCTCCGGCAGTCCGCCGTCAACCGGAAGGATGTGGCCCGTGGTGCAACGCGCCTGGTCGCTGGCCAAAAACAATATAGCGCGAGCGCAATCCGCAGGTTCGACCGGCTGATGCGTAAGAGTTCGCTGTGCATAGAAGCCTGCCAAAAGAGATCGCAACTCTTCATCGGTTTGCCCTTGGCGGAATGCAATCCCGTATTTCTTAAGCGACGCAATTACGCGATCGCGCGGAAACATCGTCGAACCCTTGACCACTGCTGCGGGGCTGACGCCGTTCACGCGAATGCGCGGTGAAAGAGATACCGCCAGCTCGCGTATGAGATGGCTCACTGCCGCTTTGCTTACGTCGTAAGCTTCGCTGCCGCGTTTGGAAACCACCGCGTTGGCCGAACTGGTGAAGACCAGCGATGCAGCGAGGTCCTGCTTGGCAAAAATCGCGGCAGCTTCATCGGACAACAAGTAGTTGGCGGTGACATTCAGATCGAGCGTGCTGTGCCACTGTTCATCCGAGATTCGACCGTCCGCAGAGGACGGAAACAAGGCCGCGGTGTTAATCAGACAATCGAAGCCGCCGAACGCGGCGACCACCGCTTGCAGTCCGCGGTGAATCGATTCGCGGTCGCGAATATCGAGCGCCAGCACAAACACATTTTCCTTGCTCGAGAATGCCGTGACCTCCTTTGCAACGCTTTGCGCTGCTTCAAGATCGCGGTCGGCCACAACAACATGCGCGCCGCGCTGCGCCGCCTGTAGTGCCGCTTCGCGCCCGATCCCGCTGCCCCCGCCAACGATGACGAACACCTGCCGGCTGAACTCTTTCTCCGGCGGCTGACGTCGAAGCTTAGCTTCTTCCAGAGCCCAGTATTCGATGCGAAACGCTTCCGAAGGTGGCAGCGCGACGTAGTTGTGCTTCACGGTAAACGCGGAGTGCGGAGCTGCCGGTCCCGCCTGCGGCAGGCTGGCCGGCGGGTTTCCGTCGTCAAGTCCAGTAGCGCCTTCCATCACGTGGATGGCGTTAACGTAAAACTCTCCGGTAATACGCGCCTCGGTCTTGCTCTTGCCAAAGCTGAACATTCCCACGCCTGGCACGAGCACAACTGTAGGGTTGGGATCGCGAATCGCTGGAGATTCACCGGTTGCATGCCTCGAGTAATAAAGCCGATACTCTTCACGATATTTCTTGATGGCCGACTGAATGGCGGCGTGAAACTCTGTAACATCGCCTGCGGGATTCCAGTCGACGAATAGCGGGCGAATCTTTGTGCGGATGAAATGATCGGGACAACTGGTTCCTAGGTGCGCCAACTCAGCGGCCCAATTCGAATTCACAAACTGCAACACTTCCGGTAAGGCATTGTAGTTTCCAATCAAGCGCATCTCGCGTGATACCAGCCCTCGAATCACTGGAAAGATGCTATCGACAATTTCTTCGCGATCTGGACGCATCGCGTATCGTTGACCACCAAAAACAGAACTGGTCTCGCCCTGATCGGCATGCCCGAGCACAAACTGACCGATCTGATCGATGATCGTAATTGTGTTGAGATAGCATTCGCGCTGCGTATCGCCCCAGGTAAAGAGCCCATGTCCCCCGAGCACGATGCCGTCACAGCCGGGGTGATTCTTCACGGCATTCTCCATCATCAGGCCCAGCTCAAACCCCGGACGCTGCCAAGGAACCCATACGAGATGGTGATTAAAGCGGCGATTAAACTCTCGGAGTCGCTCCAGGCCGTTAGCCGTTGCAGCCAACGCGATGCCCCAGTCAGGATGAAGATGATCGACATGACGAAACGGAAGGAATGCATGCAAAGAAGTGTCGATAGAAGCGGCCACGCTGTTCTGGCCGAAAACGCAGAGCGGATAAAAATCCACCATGTCATCTTCGTGGGCAACGCCGCGATAGCGGCTCTTGAGGCTAACGACCTTGTCGAGGAAAAGAGTAGCAAAGCCGCCGCGCTGGATACTTCCGAGGTCGCCGCCGCTCCCCTTAACCCACAAGACTTCCGTGGCAGCGCCGCTGACGGGATCGGTCGCGACGATCTTCGAGCTCGTGTTTCCGCCGCCACAATTTGTTATGCGGAGGTCGCCTCCCAAAAGATTCGAGCGATAGCGAAGCAAATCTGGCTCGTCAAATGTCGCGGCCGACTCCGCATCCCATAGATCCTTCAGATAGCGCAGTTCAGGCACTGCGAGCCTGGACGCCTCCATGAACTCCTCCATGTGGGAAATGCAATCAGCGCAGCGCTACTGATTCCAGCGCAATCAGACATAGTTATCTTACATGACGCAATGGGCGTGAGCGAAGAACGCACCATCCCGAAAATCCCGAAAATATTGCCTCGCCGAACTCTCATCGAGTATCATCCGGCGGCGGTCGGGTTCCCGAATTCCCTGCCCGCCGGCAGCCTTCACATGCCTCCTTCCTCATTGCTGGAGATCAACGGAATCTGGAAACATTACGGCGCCACGGCGGCCCTGCGTGACGTCTCCGCATGCCTTCGAGCGGGAGAAATTCTCGCGCTCATGGGACACAACGGCGCCGGAAAGTCGACGTTGGTGAAAATTCTAGCAGGCTCAACGCGCCAAGACTCCGGCGAGATCATGGTAGAAGGCAAAGCACTTTCAGGCGGAGTGCGCGAGGCACGCGCCGCTGGAATTGCCGTGATCTATCAAGACCTGAGTCTTTTTCCCAAACTTACGGTTGCCGAAAATATCGCTGGAGAGCCCACCGGCCGGTTCAGCTATTCATTTCGCACTTCAAAACGCGCTGCCGCCGCAAGTCTGGAGCGCGTCGAGGCAAATTCGCCGCTACTCATGTGTCTCGGCCGCAATGTGGAAGAACTGCCGCTGGCCATGAAACAGCGTGTGGCCATCGCTCGCGCGCTTGCGTACGATTCCCGAATCCTCATTCTTGACGAACCTACCGCCGCGCTCTCCCTGCAAGACACCGATCACCTCCTCACGTACCTGCGCAAACTCGCCAGCGGAGGTGTGGGCGTGATTTTTGTCAGCCACCGTCTTTCCGACGTGCGGCGGATCGCCGGCCGTTACCTGATTTTGCGCGATGGCGCCGTCGCGCTTTCCGCAACGCCAGCAGAAGTCAGCGGAAACGCACTGGCGCGAGCCATGTTCGGCGAGGCCGAGGAGATTGACGCTGCCAAACCCGTTCGTACTGCCGGGCAGACGCAGAAAGACGTCCTGCAAGATGCGCTAACGGTGCGCAATGTGACCCGCCGCGGAGAATTCAGCAACATTTCTGTCACCCTGCGCTCGGGCGAGATCGCCGTGCTTACCGGCTTGACGGGATCAGGCCGCACGGAATTTGCCGAGTCGCTGGTAGGTTTGCGGCGTTTTGACCGCGGCGCACTGTCTGTATCCGGAAAACCGCTGAGCTTTTCCGGTCCGCGAAGTGCAATGCGCCAGGGATTGGTCTATGTACCAGAAGACCGGCTGCGCTCCGGCCTTTTCGTCCGGCGAAACACGGCGGAAAACCTGGTGGGCGCAACCGAACATCAGCGGGCACGCTTCGGTTTTTTGGGCAAGCAAACCAATAAAGCGTCCGCGGGAATTTCCGATTTTGCCATACGTTGCCAGGGACCGGATTCGATCCTGGAAACTCTGAGCGGCGGAAATCAACAGAAAGTGCTGCTGGCGCGCTGGCACATGGCCGGTGCTCGTATCTTGATCCTCGATGAACCCACTGCGGGCGTGGACGTCAGTGCCAAAGCGGAAATTCACAAGCAGCTTCGAGAGTGGGCCGCCGCCGGAGCAGCTCTTCTGGTCATTAGCTCCGAAACGGACGAGGTGCTCGACGTGGCCGATCGCATTTTGGTTTTTCACGCGGGCTCTCTAGTCTTAGATGGCCTCCGTACAGAAATGAACCGCGAACAATTGATGGCCGCCATGCTCCACGGCCGCGCGACGGTAGAGCAAATTCCAGCGCAACCGCAGGGCGAATCGTGATGTCTTCGATCTCCAGCGCCTCGGGACGGCTGCGCCCGAATTTTCATCGCCACGAAACGAAACTGGTCTCCCTTCTCCTCCTTCTGGGAATTGCACTCGCCGTGGCCGCGCCAAGATTTTTTTCGTCCGTAAACCTAGCGCTTCTCGCTAGAAGCATGGGCGTTCTGCTGATTGTTTCCGTCGGAATGCTAAACGTTATCTTGACCGGGGGAATCGACGTTTCCGCAGGCGCCATTTTGGCGGTAGTAAGTGTTGCATTGGTGCGTCTCGGAAATCATGAACTACCCGCCTCCGTTGTGCTCCCGCTCGGCTTGCTGTCGGGCGCTTCTCTCGGCGCGGTGAACGCCGCGTTGATTGCAGAGTTGCAAATCCCCCCGATCGTCGCCACGCTCGGCACAGCCGGGTTGTTTCGCGGACTGCTCCTCGAATGGACCCAGGGAGAATGGGAGAGTTCCATTCCGCCCTGGCTAAACGCCATGGGAAGCCCGCGCTGGGGCGGACTGGATGCTTCCGTCTTGGCAGCGGTACTGGTGATGCTCGCAGCGGCCTGGATCCTTCACCGTACGCAGATTGGACGCGCGCTCTTCCGCTTCGGTGATTCGCCGCTCTCAGCGGCACGCATCGGCATTTCCCCGCGGCAGCCGATTTATTTCGCGTACATTTCGCTTGGTCTATTAACCGCCGTCGGAGCAGTGTTTTATGCCGCACAACTCGGCGCAGTGCAAGGCAACGCCGCAAATGGCTACGAACTCACCGTCATAGCCGCCGTCGTTCTCGGTGGCGCCGATGTTCTGGGAGGCCGCGGCAGCTTGCTCGGTGTCTTCCTCGGAGTGCTACTGCTCTGTTCGCTGCAACAAGCACTGGTCCTTCTTCATGTGGCCACTTTTTGGCAAAACATCGCCACCGGCGCAATCGTCCTCGTCGGCGTGATCCTTAGTAGTGCACAGCGACTCCACCGCACTCCTATTCTGCAGCAGAGTTCGTCCACATGACCCAAAGCTCATCCGCCATTCTAGATAAATTTGGCAATTCCACACCGAAATACGCCAAGCGAATGATGGAGCTGCGTCGATCGGGAAGCCTTCAACCCGGTGTTGTCGCACTGTTGGTGTTGTTTTTCTGTGGATACGCCGGCTACCGCAGCGGCGACTTTTGGTCGGCACTGAACTGGCAACTTCTCGCGCAACCGCTCGCCGAAGCAGGGCTGGTATCTCTCGGAATGATGTTCGTTATCGCCTCCGGAGGAATCGATCTTTCTGTGGGGGCGATTGTTGGTATCGCGGCAGTAACAGCAGGCATCGCCGCGCAACACCAATGGCCTGTCACTGCGGTCGAGGCGGCTGCGCTCGCCGCGGGCACGCTCTCGGGCGCGTTCAACGGAATGCTTATCGGCGTTCTTCGCTTCTCCTCCATTCTGGTAACGCTCGGAAGCATGATTCTTTTCAGCGGCATTGCTTTGGCCCTCAGCAAGGGAAACAGCTTCGCGGGCTTTCCGGACGGTTTGCTGTGGTGGAACGACGCAACGCTATTGGGCATCCCCGTCGAATTTCTTCTGTTCCTCACAACCGCCGCTGTTGCCGCAGTTCTTTTGCGCTATACGTTGTGGGGACACTATGTCATCGCGATCGGCAGCAACCGCGTCGCGGCGAGATACTCCGGCTACCCAGTCGCTCTCACTCTGTTTGGCGTTTACACCTTGCAAGGCCTGCTGTGCGGAATGGCCGGCATCCTGCTAGTGGCGCGGCTGGCGAGTGCTCGCGCCGACATGGGCCCAGGTTTGATGTTGATGGCCATCGCCGCTGTAGTTCTCGGCGGCGCGCCGATCGTCGGCGGGTCAGCTTCCGTCATCGCAACGCTAGTTGGCGTTGCGGCGTTTTACATTGTTCAAGACGGCCTGCTGCTTCTCGATGTTCCGCCCTTTGTTCAATACGCGCTTACCTCTGCCATGCTGCTGGTAGCGGTCGCCGCCGGAAATCTCTTGCGAGGAAGCCGGGAGGATCGGCGATGAAGCCGCGTCGAAGCAATCGATTCGCGAGTCTCACGCTGGCCGTACTTCTTCTGGCAACTGCCTGCTCGCGGCTGCCGCGCAACTCCAAAACGCTGTTCGTAATGGTGCCAAAACTGGTCGGCATCCCCTACTTCAACTCCGCCCGCGATGGCGCCTCGCAAGAGGCAACCCGACTAGGCCTTCATTTTTTCTACACCGGCCCCACCGCCGCTGACGCGAGCCTCCAGGTAGACGTCATCGCCGGCTTGCTAGCAAGGCATCCCGCCGTACTCGCCGTCTCCTGCGATGACGCCAACGCACTCGCCCCCGTCCTCCGTCGTGCGCGTCGCTACGGCATTCCCGTCCTGACTTGGGATGCCGACGCGCAACCCGACGCTCGCGATTGGTTTGTCAGCCAGGTCGAAGACGAAACGCTGGGCCGCCACGTCATGGACGTTCTTGCTGAGCAACTTGGCGGCCGCGGGCAATACGCCATCATTACCGGTTCGCTGACCGCTTCTAATCTGAATGCCTGGCTCTTCTGGATGAAAAAACAGCAGCAGGAAAAATACCTTGAGATGGAATTAGTTGCCGTAGTTCCGGGCAATGACGACCAACAACAATCCTTTGTGCAGGCACAAAGCTTGCTGCAAGCCTATCCGAATTTGCGAGGATTTATCGGAAACAGTTCCGCCGCACCGCCGGCCATCGCCAGAGCCATCGAGCAGGCGGGACGCTCCGGCCAAATCGCCATCGCCGGACTCTCGACACCCAATCTGATGCGCCACTATATCGAAAACAAAACAGTGAAGACCATAACGCTGTGGGATCCCGGCAAACTAGGCCGCCTGACCGCCGCCGTTGCTGCGATGATGCTCCATCATGAAACTCCTCGCGATGGTATGGACATTCCCGGCGTCGGCCAGATCCGGGTATTCGGGGAAACACGTAAAATAGTTATGGGTTCTCCACTGGATTTCACGAGAGAAAACATCAGCCAGTATTGGTTCTAAAGGCGACTCCCTCGCGGAATCAAACAAGCCCTAGCCGCTGCGCGCAAGACCGAAGCATTTCCGTTTCCCACGCCGGCCGCTCCGGACTCTTGGGGTGCGTCCGCATCGAGGGAATTCGTCCGGTCAAATGCAAAAATGCGGCCGCCGAATGCTTGTAAGCAGGAACGGGCTCGCGGAAGGCTACATTCCCCAAATACTGCAGCGCATCCGAAAGCGCATAATACGCCGGGTCGTCCGTTTTCCAAAGCCGATCTCGCTCTCCAAATTTTTCTGGCGCGAATGTCGCAAGTCCCAACAAATAGTCGGAACCGTATTCAATCATGTTGATCCCCAGATCGTTGCCAGTATAGATGCGAAACTCCGGACGCCGAGCGTCGCGCAGCGCCAGCCGTTCAAGCTCCACGATGCGGTCCAGCGACGAATGTTTTATCCCCTTCAGTTCGGGAATATCCATCAAGCCCTGCACGGTGTCGGCATCGAAAATCTCGCCGTTAGGCGCGAACATGCGCCCCAACTCAAAGCCCAGCACTTGCGCATACCCACGGCAGACAGCTTGATACGTCGCCACTTTTTCTCTGGACGGCTTTCCATGCAGTCGCGCCGTTTGAAACAAGATGGGTATTCCGCCCATCGTCACGATCGCGTCCATCTGCTGTCTGTACAGCGCAACAACGTCGCCGTCACATCCTTCGATATATGCACCCGCAACAAACGGCACGCCCTCGCCTAACGCCTCACGAGTCCAGCCGAGCACCTCGAGTTTCTCCGCATCGCTCAGATAATTTACGTAACCGGTGTCCATGTTGACCGCGTTCATCAATCCAGCGCGGTGCGTGGCCGCAAGATGTCGCTGAAAGGCCGCGACCGCCACTTGCCCATTCGTCTCGTAGGGCAGAAGCGCGGCCGCGATGCCCTGCACTTCGCGATTTAGTTTTCGTCGCTCCTGTATAGTCTTGATGGTCATCCCAAAATTTTCCTGCCTCGTCTCGACAAACCGCGCCATTATCCGCGCGCCTTGGCAACCTTAAGTAGTTCCGCCGACGCCGACTTTTTGTAGTAAGCGTCCAAAGGGTAACATCCAGATGGCAATCCGTTCCTCGGAGCTGTCGTGCAATCGCTGAATGTTCTGCAAACTAATTTGTGTTGAAACTCCCGGCCCTCCACCACGTCGGTGAGCATCTCCGGATAACTGAGCACCATGCGTCCCAATCCTACCGAGTCCACCCAACCCAGACGCACCGTTGCTTGCGCCACATTCGGAAGAAAATCCTGCAAGTAACTGTAAGCCGTCCCAACAATAATAAGTTTTGGAAAATGCTGCTTTATCTGCTGTACCACTTCCATTTGCCGCTCTACGCCGATCAAAGGATCCTCCGGCGGTTGATATCCGTCCGAGGGCGGATAAAACGCAGGCCGTTGAATGTGCGGACAGTAGTAAGGACTCCCCGCCGTAAGATTCACGAGACAAATATCCAACTCCTCCAACAAAGTGAAGAAGCGCATCGTCTCGGCGAGATCCGGCTGTGTAGGATCGCTCTGGTCGACTCCAAACCCCCACCGGTAAGGAATCAAATCCTGATGTTCCACCGGAATTCCTGGTCCCAACTTTCCCGGTGTCGAACGCGCCGGATCTGGCCGAAAAGGAATCGCGTCAAACGCCGAAAGCCGCACTCCAATTTGCAATCCAGGAGCAGCCGCTCGTATTCCTTGCACCACTTCTCTCAAGAATCGCGTGCGATTCTCGAAGCTCCCGCCGTATTTCCCTTCCCGCGTATGTGCGCTGAGAAACTCGTGCCCCAGATAACCGTGGCAATGCTTAATGTCGACAAATCCAAAGCCCAATTCGCTCGCCAATCGCGCGGCGCGATGAAATTGCTCAATGACTTCTGCGATCTCCGAATCGGTCATCACCGGATAATCCGGCGACAAATTCAACCGCCGGTCCAGGATCGGGTGACGGTATAAGATGCGCGGCTCAGGGCGACCCTTCTGGTTCGGACAGCTATAACGCCCCGAATGCGTCAATTGCAATCCAATCAACAAGCCTTCATCCGATCCCGAAACTTGGCGGTGCTCCGCGATGAGCGCTTCCTTCAACCTCGCCAAACCTGCTTGTGTATGCGAAGCCGCCACAAGCTGATTTGGATTGGCGCGCCCCTCATGACAAACGGCGACCGCTTCGCCGCCCCAAATAAGTTTTGCTCCGCTGCGCCCAAATCGCTGCCATCGGCGAAGCGTATGTTCGCTGGGATTGCCATCCGTCGTCCCGTCCCACCCTTCCATGGGATTCACCGCGAAGCGATTGCCAATCTTGATTCCTTCGCGGACGATGGGCTGCGCCAGCGGCGACTCGGCGCCGCGAATAAGCTCGGAATCGCAAGGAATCCTCAAGCGCAGCCCCGCGAGACGCTCCTGGAAGTGCGCCACGTCTCGAACGCTGCCCAATCGCAAGATTTCGGTTGGGTTCATGCAGCTCCCGAAGGGGAGAGTAAATTCTTATCCGCGGAATTCTCGCGCGTCAATGCTAGACATCGCACAAATCCACCGCTTGACGCAGCGAGGTCAACGGATCGCGCGCAGGCACGAACTCGTGCGCCACGTAGCCTTGGAAGTTGGTCGCGGCGATTCCGCGCATCACTCCATCCCACTGCACTTCCTGAGTACCGTCGAGCTCATGTCGGCCGGGAACACCGCCGGTGTGAAAATGACCAATCCACTGGATGTTCTGCTGAATCGTACGAACCAGGTCACCTTCCATGATTTGCATGTGGTAGATGTCATATAGCAGTTTGACGCGCGGCGAGTTAACCGTTTGCACGACTTGTACTCCCCAGGCGGTGTGGTCGCACATGTAATCTTTGTGGTCCACCTTACTGTTGAGAAGCTCGATGCAGATAGTGACGCCATAGTCTTCGCCAATTTTCTTAACGCGGTTGAGCCCAAGAATGGTGTTTTTGGCGCCTTCTTCGTCGGACATGCCCGCGCGGTTTCCGGAGAAAGTGATCACGTTGGGCACGCCAGCCTTGGCAGCAAGCGGGATGTATTTGCGAAAACCCTCCTCGATTTTCGCGTGGTTTTCGACGCGGTTCATGGCTTTGCCGATCTCGCCGCCATCGGCGTAGCCCATGCTGCAAACCAGGCCATGACGCGCGGGTACTTCGTATTCATCCGGATTCAGCAGGTCGACGCCTTTCAATCCAATCTGCGCCCCGTAGGCGCAGAGGTCATCGAGCGCAATCCCCTTGTAACACCAGCGTGAAACCGATTGCTTGATATGGCCCTTGCGCTGGATCGGAGCCTTCTGCTCTTGCCAGGACATGGATGGGATAGAAGCCACAGTGGCTCCTGAGATAGCACTCTTCAACATCGTGCGCCGCGATAGTTTAGTCATGGGAAATCCCCCAAAGTGTACCGGAGAACGCCGAATAGTTGCGAGCACAGTTCTCTCGATCTCTACGGAGACGATGGCTTTCCAGCAGCTCGTCCGTCGCGTAGAATGAAGCGTTTAACCTAAGTTGCCGTCCAAATTTGGTCATTCTTCTCTCCTCCCTGATTATTCTTCGAAAATTTTCAAGTCATCCAGGAAAGCAACTTGGCGAGATCAACTACCGCAGTCGACTCGGTCCCGCGAGGCATGGGGGGGCCAATGGCCACTGCTTCGCTGTGATTCTCGAACCACACCAGGAATGCAGATTGCTCGGCTCCCGTCAACCGTTGCTGGTTCAACCAGTTGTAATACGCGCCCATATCCGCATCCACCAGCGAGCCCATAGGATCGAGTTCCACTCGACTGTCGGTTCCTGCAGAGAGCATTTCGTTCATCGGCTTCTGTCGTTGCCGCGGAGCGAAACGGACCAGCAGCGAAAGCGGCTGCGCGCGTCGCAGCGCTTCGCGTGCCGCCCATTGCGCGAAAGTCGTGCTGAAAATCTGCGTGCCCGAGCCCTCCGTCAGCAGTTTGACCTGAAAGCGATCCAGCACCGCGTTCCCTGATTCCACCGCGTTGCCATTCGTACCCTGAACCGCTCGCTCATCTAGACCAAGATCCGCAGGCCGCATCTGTGCGAGCAATGTGCGCAGCGTCTCAGGCCCCATGCCGGGGCGTTCGATCTCTACGCGTATTTTGCTCGACAAGGCGGCGCGCGCCGGCCCAAGTGCGTGATAGGAGACACACGTAAGCGCGGAGTCGTGGGTCGCTTCTTGCCCACCATCGATATACCAGTGGCCATGAACCTCGGGATGCGCTTTGGCTCGAGCGCCCATCGCTTCCAGAATCTGTTTCAATCCATTTTCCGGCTGCACGCGACTGTAATACACGCCGTGCGGACGCAGTTTGCGAAACAGCGGCTCTTCAGCTGTGATGACGCTCTGGCCAATCACCGTAATTCCCAGCCTGGGCATCGCAGGAGGTTCCGGTGGCACTGCCGCCCGCAAACGCTCCGCGTAAGCGAGCGCCGCCACGCGAAATGCATCCAGTTGATGCGTCGTCCAAAGATACGCCGAGAGCTGCTCGACAAACTGCGCCGGCGCGTTTATCCAATCGAATTGTTCGAGCTGCGGAGAAAGACGGATTTGTGCGAACGCTTGAAACCAGTCCTTGGTCTGTTCCGCCGAGAGCGAGCTCAGATTCGCCAGTTCCTTCTCGATCCCTTTGCGCTCCGCCGGAAACTTGAAATCGTAATCGATAACCTCTCGCAATAAACTCGGCAGAAAGCTCAGCGGAAGCCGCTGCAGCGCGGCGAGATCGTTCGTGACGAGTTTTCGCGCTTCCGGCGGGTAGCCGCTGAATTGCTCGGGCTTGAGGTCGACGGCAGACATAGAGTTAGGCAAGCTCAACAATGGGTTTGCCCTGGGCAAGCGATGCATTGAATCCAAGGATCGAGCCGATCGACGGCACAAGATCGGTGGACTCCAGCGCGCGGTCGATAACGACACCTTCCTTAACGCCAGCTCCTATCGCCATCATCCACGTTGTGCGCGAAAGCGCATCGCCAGTGCGGTGATGCTGAAATCCGTTGCCGCCGGAATCATCGTCGGAGTCGCGGCCAAAATCCGGCAAGATAAAGAGTGTGGTGTTGCCCGCGTATTCCGGCTCCATCTGAATTGTTTTCCAGAGCTCGGCCGAAAGACGATCGGTGCGGCGGATGCCTTCGATATAGAGCGAATACGCGCCCGCATGCGCGATATCGATGTCGTGCAGGGTGATCCACAAAAGGCTGGGAGCGAGCTGCTGCATGAGCCGGCGCGTGATGTAGACGGACAGTTCATCGGGACTCGAAAGCGTGCGCGCATGCTTTTTGAAATCGTCCACGGAAAGCTTCAGCAACATCTGCAACTGCTGCAATTCGAATTCGCTGCCGCCAAGCTCCGGCGTATAAAAAGGCGTCTCGTAGTTGTCGCGCAACAGATGTTCGTAATCCGCGCCGCCCGAGGCTGCCGCGGTCAAGAGATGCTTGGGCAAAATCACGCCGGCGCCAAATCCTGGACCATACGAACGATTATTGCTTTCGCCGATCCGATTAAAACCGTTGCTCGGTGCCACGACCCAGGCATCGGAGGAGGGGCGCTTTAGATCCTTGCGGAAGTACTCAAACGCCGTAGGGTGTTCCGGAGGAAGAGACGCAAAGTTGTTGACGGTCTCATAGACCCCGGTGGCCAAGCTGGCCGTAGCCACGTAGTGTCCGAGGATGCCGCGATTAATGACCTGCGTGAAAAAAGTAGATTGCGGAATCAGTTCCCGCATCAGATGCGGAATATTTTCCTGGCCCTCCGGCGCAAACGTCTCCTGATCGCGTGCGCCTCCGCCGAAAGTGATGACCACAACCTTTCGCTTCTTTTGGGGAATCCCGGTTCGCCGGAGCAGCCCGGATCTGAGCAGGCTGCCCCCCAAGGTAACCCCGGCGGCGCTTCGCAAGAACTCCCGGCGCGTGAAGCCTAATTGCCTAGCAATCTCCTGAGGGCTGAGGGCCTGACGTCCGGCTCCCGTCGTCGACGAGGCTGCCAGAATCCGTGCTGTTTTAGAGTGCCACGGCATGTTGTAGGTCACTGTAAACGCGATGCTTAGCGTAAACTACGCCGCGCCTCCCTTGAAGTCAAGCATTAGCAAGAAGCAGTCTCGCCGATCGCCATTTTCCCCTCTTCTCCCCGTTTGGCTTGCTTCGCAGAACGACCCTCGTATTTAACCACCTGGTTAAATACGAGGCCACCCCATTCACCCACCACGGGCCTCGATTCGGCCGCCCACGCGCCATCATGGCTTGCCGGACGGGCTGTCCTTGGCCGCATAGACAAACTGGCGAATCTCCGCCCTTTGTTTCTCTATATCCGCGAGATGCTGCTCGCGGATTTTCTGATAGATCTCGATCTGCTCCTGGGCCGGCCCCTTTTGGCCGGTGCGAACATAGGCCTGCCCCAAGCGGTAATGGGCGTCACCGAGATCGGGATCCAGATCGAGCGCCCGCACGTACTCCGGGATGGCATCGGAGTACTTGTTCTGGTCGGAATAAAGATTGCCCAACTGCAGGTGCGCCTCGGCAAGCTGGGGATCGAGCTCGACAGAACTCTTGAGCAACGTCTCGATTTGGTGGAGATCCAGAGTCGGGTCCTGAGCCCTCTTCCCCTTCCAAAGACTCATCGCGTAGTAATAGAGGGCTTGGCCATTCCGCGGCCGGAGTTCGAAGTAACGGCGGAATCGCTGGATGACTTCGTCCGCCTGGCTCGGCGAACTGTCATAGGCCCGCGACAGAAACAGGTAACAGCTTGGGTCGGAAGGGTTTAGGTCGGCAGCGCGTAGCAACGATTTGACGGCATCATCATAGTTACCGTGGGCGTAGAGAGCCATTCCCAGGCCGATCGCCAGCCGTTCGGACGCCGGATAGCGCTGGGAGGCGTCCTGGAAGACTTCTATAGCTGGTCCGAGGGTCCGGTGAAGCAGAAGTTCACTGCCCCAGTCGAACAGGTTGCTCTCGCTGGGGTCGGCGTGGGCAGCGTGCTCAAACTCGTTGGCAGCGGGTACGTACTTCCCATCTTTTTCTTCCACCTCGCCAAGCAGGTTGTGAAGTTCGGCAGTGTTCTTCAGTTTCAAGAGCTCCTGGATTTGCCTACGGGCGTCGGCGAGACGGCCCGTGGAAAGATACGCGAGAGACAAATCGTAACCATTGTCGTAGGAGGAAGGGTCGATGCGCTGGGCACGCTCAAGATAAGGTACAGCTTCGACGATTTTCTTGGATTGGACGTAGAACTCGCCAAGGTTGTGATTGGTGTCAAAGTTTTGCGGCTCGAGCTCGACGGCCTTCTTGAACTGCTCTCCGGCACCCTCGATCTTTCCCATGCGGACGAGATTGGCGGCGAGATTGGTCCGCGCGGGGGCAGAGCGGGGGTTCAGCCTCACAGCTTTCTCAAGGTGGGTGTTGGCATTCGCATCCTGGGACTGCGCGGAGTAAACCAAGCCCAGAAGTTCGTGAACCTCAAAGCTTTCCGGGGCCTGCTTGAGCAATACTTCCAGGTTTACGGCGGCCTCTGCGTAATGCCCAGCATCGTATTGGGCGACAGCCGCTTGGAATTCATGATCGAGGCGCTGGTCCTGTTTGGCCCGGGCAGGCGCTGCGGAAGCACACGCCAAGAGAAGTAGAAGTACAGCCCAGGTAGAACGGCTTCCGATGAACACGGCAGTCCTAGATTATCACCGCATCACGAGAAGAGGAAAGTTCGAGCAAATAGGGTTCCCCGCAGAGCGCCCTCGACGAGCACTCTGCGGGGAGGTGTGCGGCAAAATTAGAAGTACAGCTTCAAAGCGAACTGAATCTGCCGCGGATCATAGGGAGCATCACGCGTGGAACCAATTTCGCCGAAGGTTGAACTGTTAAATTTGCCCGAATTGGAGATCGCGACAACGCCGTTACCGCCGAAATTCGGAGCGTTGAAGTTCGGGTGGTTTAGAATGTTGAAGAATTCGGCACGAAACTGTAGGCGGAAGCGCTCGCTCAGCGGTATGTCCTTGAAGAATGAAAAGTCCAGTCTGTTGAATCCCGGACCGGGTACCTGCGTGACGCCGCCCAAAGCCGCAGCGCCCGTCAAAGGAACGCATCCAATAGGATTGCCTACCTCCGGAACTGCACCGGGACCCAAAATACAAGGCTGGGTGAACGCCCCCGCATTGCCATACCAACTCAGGAGCCCATTCGAGTCATTGTGAAGTCCGAGCTTCAATGGTTGTCCAGTATAGAGAGCGCCGCAACCCAAGGAAGATGCGGTACCGCTGGGGCAGGTGATACTAATCGGTTGGCCGCCCTGGAAGGTAGAACTCCAGTTTATGCTCCATCCGCCCACCACCTTATCCATAGCCCCTGAGGCGCCGGTCATAAAACGCTTGCCCTTACCGAAGGGCAGCTCGTACCCGCCGCTGAAGTGGAAGACATTGCGGATGTCGAAATCCGCCAAGCCATAGTCAAAAGCCATTCCGAGGCCAGGAACAGACGGGGCACGGTAACCTGCCACACTCCCGCCATTCAGCAAGTCGCCGGCATCCGACATGGTCTTGGACCAGGTGTAGGTAAACAGGAAATTCAGCCCATTTGCGAACCGCTTTTCGACTTTGGTTTGGAGCGAATGGTAAGCGCTCTCACCCGCCGAGGCAGCATAGCTCGAGCCCCGTCCGAAATCCGGAAACGGCACGAGAGACGCTGCGGATGTACTGGCCGCCGCAATGGAGGTGGGATTGTTGGAGTTTGGAAATGACTCCAAATGCCGGGCCAGTGAGGTTACGTAGCCAGCTTGCAAGGACATCGAAGGCGTCAATTGGTACTGGACGGTGAGATTGCCACCCATCGCATAAGGGGTGTCATAGTTAAACTGAATCCCGCGCAACGCCAAACCGTTGGCGTTGACCAAAAGCGGGCTCAGTGGATTGCAAGAAAATCCGGTCTCAAAGGTTGCAACTCCGAGCGGCTGACCACCCGCCGTTGGGCACCCCGCGAAGGAAGTACCTGCACTGATAGGGGAAACGTCGTTGTTGGAACTGTATTGGAAGTTGAACTGGAATGGATAGTTCTCGCCCAAGTTCGGTGAAAACCCGCGGTTTTCAAAGCCGTTGTAAAAGAGACCAAACCCACCGCGCACCACGAGCTTAGGGGTGAACTGATAGGCGAAACCGACGCGCGGAGCCCAATTGTTATTCTGCGAATGCCCAAGGCCGGCGCCGTAAGCATTCGTGTTTTCGCATAGGATGTTGTCCGTGGCTAACAAGCTAATGAAGCTAGCAGAGAGGTCGACCCCTGGGGAGCACGAGGTAGAAGCGGGCAGTAAGTACGCCGTCTGTCCGAACGGCCCACCGGCTGGGATGAAGTTGGCTTGGTGGGAATGGTGCTCGAAGACCAAGCCAAAGAAGTCGTACCGCAGCCCGATGTTCACCGTGAGTTTGCGAGTGATCTTCCAGTCGTCGTTGAAGTAACCACCGTAGTAGTTCTTGCCGTTGTCCGTGAGCGAGATGTTGGACAAATCCACGGCACTAGCGCCTCCGACGAAGTTGACTCCACCGGCCACAGTCGATGCGATCGGCGTCAACAAAAAGTCCGCGCGTCCGGTGTTTCCGCTGTCGATCGTGGGTATTTCCGTGTAATCGCCGTTATAGTCAAATTCTCCACGCGACCAGGGCGGCTGCAGCGTCGAGAACTTAACGTGCTGCCACTCAAAACCCATTTTAAATGTGTGCTTGCCGTAAATCTTTGTGACGCTGTCCGTCAGCTGGAACGTGGAACTGACTTCGTCTGAAGGCAGGAAGGCGTTACTGCCGAGCGTCGCCAAGCCGTTAATTCCGAAGGCGGGAAGTCCGCCATTCAAAGACTCCTGAGGGACGCCCTGAATGCCAAAATTCGCAGGTATGTCCGTCAGATCGTTGGCGGACGGTGAAACGCGTGTGGTGTGAAGGTAATTAAACCCCACGCGGACCTCGTTAATCAGTGTGGGAGAAAATGTGTGCGTATAGCCAATCGCGGTCTGCTCGGCGATAGCGGTCTGGTTTCCCTGTTGAAAACCGCCGCCGTCCGCGACGCCGCCGAAAATGCCGGGAATGAACTGCGGATCGTCCACCAAGCTGAACCGGAAGAACAATTGGTTTTTCTCGTTAAAGTTGATGTCCATCCGTGTGTCGAACGAGTTGCTGTGTTCATACAGCTTCGGTGAATTGGCGTAGTTGGAGAAGAGCGACCCCACCGCATTAGTTGTGGGGTTGGGATACAAGTTCAAAAGCTTAATGGCGTTTAGATCCAGGCGGCCAGCAGGGATCATGTTCAATCCGCAACCTGCAACCGTGTAGGTGAAACCGGCGGGCTCATTGGCGCACGTACCAAAAGGATCGCGGACGAATGCGCCGGAAGGAAGCTGGCGGGTAGTCGCGGGGTCCAAGATTGTTCCAACGGGCATTATGCGTCCCAGTGCATCTGTGACCGTCCCCGATTGGGCAGCGATGATGTCCTGGAAGTTGGTGTAGCCGCTCGTGCGCTCTGCCGCGCTGGGAACCGCGCCACTCAGGATCGTTCCTTGAACTCGGCGCAAGGCCTGGTAATCGCCGAACAGAAATACTTTGTTTTTGCCGTTAAATACTTTCGGGATGTAGAGAGGTCCACCAGCGGTAAAACCGAATTGGTTCTGCTGCAAATCGCCTTTTGGCACCTGATGCTGGTTTTCAAAGAAGTCGGCGGCATCCAGATGGTCGTTCCGGAAGAATTCCCATACGTCGCCATGGAATTCGTTGGTGCCGGACTTGATGGTGGCGTTAAGTACGGCGGCGCCGGAGCGGCCAAACTCGGCGCTGAAGTCCGAGGTTTGCACTTTGAATTCTTCAACGGCATCGACCGGGGGGAGAACGACAAAGTTCGTGCCGTTGAGAAAGTCTACGGTGTCCGAGTTGTTGTCAATGCCATCCAGCAAGTAATTGTTCTGCGCAGCTCGAAGCCCATTGGCAGTGAAAGCACCGCTTGCGGCGTTACCACGGGTGTCGGCTTGAGGGGAGTTGACACCAGCAGCGAGCTGGGCCAGGAAGGTGAAATTCCGGCCGTTCAGGGGAAGATCGTTGACGCTTTTCGAATCGATGACTTGCCCCACGGAAGCATCTTGGGACTGCAGCACGGGAGCGGCGGCTGTGACCTCAACGGTGGTAGTGACATTGCCAGGTTTGAGGGTGAAATCCGCGACCACGTTCTCACCGACGTTAACCGAGACATGGGGCCGCGTGATCGTCTCGAATCCCTGAAACGTAACGGTGAGTTTGTAATTTCCGATTCTTACCGGCGTGAATTTGTACCCACCATCGTTCCCCGTAGTAGTGGAGAGACTGGCGTTCGTCCCTTCGTTGGCAAGCGTGACCGTGGCGCCGTGGACGGCCGAACCCGAGGCGTCCGTAACGGTCCCCAGGATGGCGCCGGCATCCACTTGAGCGCGGAGCGGCATTACGCACAAGAGCATAAGCACAAATGCGGCGGTCATCCCCAAGAATGCACGCCCGATCAGCCTTGAACCTTCCATTCGCTTCATGAACTTCCTCCTGGCACCAGCACAGTGCCGTTTGTCGCGTAATAAGCACCAGCGTGGGCCGTTAACCCACAATGCCCGAAAAGCCTCGCCGTTACTCGCCCCTACGGCAAGCCGTTGGATCGACCATCCTGATCGAACCCCTCGGGCTACAAAAACCAGCGCCTCGCGCCACGAACGTCAGTTAATTGGACAAACCCAAAGCCCCTGAATGGATGCAAAGCTCACGACCCCAATTAAACGACCGCAAAGCACTTAACCGCTTAACCTGCCTAATATCACGCTAATTTGCATAGTGTCAAGCACTTTTTTTGATTTATACTCTGGGCCGCTGGCGGATTTACGGTAATCGGGGTTCTGATGTAACTTTGCAGTTGGTCGAGGAAAGCTGAATGCAAGTGCCATGGGTCTAACGATTCGTGATGTCGCCAAGGCTGCGGGTGTGTCCACTGCGACGGTTTCCAACGTCTTGAACAAGACAGGAAAAGTGGGCCCGCGGACACACCGTCTGGTGCTCTTGACGGTGAAGCGTCTCGGCTATTTTCCGAACGCGCACGCGCGCCACCTGGCTTCGCGCGACAGCCGCACACTGGGAATTATTGTTTCGGACATCGTGAACCCATTTTTCCCCGAGGTCATCAAGAGTTTCGAGACGCGCGCGCGCCAGCTCGGCTACGATGCCATTCTCAGCGATACGAACTACGATCCGCGGAGAACGCGTGAAGCTGCGGAGCGCATGATGGAGCACAATGTGCGGGGCGTCGCGATCATGACGTCCGAGATCAGCTCGCAACTCATCCAGGAGCTAGAACGAAGAAGAATTGCTGTCACGTTCCTGGACCTCGCGCCCGTTCGCGGCTATGTCAGCAAGCTGCGAATCGATTACTTCTCGGGCATCAAGCAAATTGTGGAGTACCTCCATAAGTGCGGGCACCGGCGCATTGCATTCATTGCCGGGCGGCCAAAGCTTAAGTCCAACATCGCCCGGCTGGAAGCCTACGAAAGTTGCATGCGGGATTTGGGAATGGAACCTGGACCAATCGTACACGGAGATTTGCGCTTCGAGGGCGGCTTGGCGGCAGGCTTGAATATTGCAAAGCTTTCTCCAAGGCCTACCGCAGTGATGGCAGTGAACGATCTTACGGCTGTGGGCGTCATCAAGGGATTGCTGAAAGGCGGTTGCCGCGTGCCGGAAGATATTTCGGTTACGGGGTTTGACAACACTCGGTTGGCCGAATACAGCAACCCCTCGCTGACAACTGTGGACATCCACCGGGATATGCTGGGGCAAATGGCGGCCGACGCTTTGCATGAACTATCCTGCTCCGCCAACCCTCAAGGCAGGGAATATCACATTCCCGCTGAACTGATTTTGCGAGATTCTTCGGGGCCTGCTCCCGCTGAGAAGTCCTGATCGAGATTCCGGCATTTTGCGATTCGTGCGTCTCCGCTTGCGGGTTGAAGCTGCGAATGCCCCGGAACCTCCCCGTTGCTCTTTGGAACAACTTCGCTGCGATGCTAGCATGCCAAGATTGAGCGGTCGCGGCGGGGACGATCAAGAATGGCGCGTCAAAAAGACGAAGATCACGCTTTCTCACGGCGCACCTTCCTGAAGCAGATGCGGTGGGCGCCGGTGCTTCTCCTGCCAGCGCCGCTTTCTTCGTCACCGGTCCGGCGGCTACTTGCGGGGACTCCGGGTGATCGCAACACTGCTTTCGACTTCACTGATTTTCGAGCGACACCCCACTATCCGGCGAAGTCTCCTCTTGACGATGTCCTGCGCAAAGTTCTTCCGGGCACGGATGAATACATCACGGAAAAGTATGCGTTTGAAATTATGCGGCTGCTTGATGACTGGAGGCGCGCTTTCCAGGAAGCGCCGCCGGCGCTCGATACCTTGGCAAAATTTCTGGACGCTGCGCTCCAGGCGTGTTCGCTTGTTCCGATTCAGCAAACCACCCTGCGATCCGCGTATGGGATCGAAGTCGTTCGAAGAAAGTTTGCAAGTAGCGCGGTATTGGGCCGTGAGCAATTTCTTCAAGAGATCAAGACCTACTTGGCTTCTATGTCGCGCCTGGAGACAGCTGAATTCGAAATTACGGGGATCGAGGAAATCGGCGGCTCTTCGCCGCGGGTGCACATCAAGATCCGGTATGACCTTGTCGGCGCGGGGACCAACGCAATGCGCGAGCAGCGCGTGGGACAGTGGCTGACTCAGTGGTCGCGCGATGAAGCGAACGGATGGCGAGTGGTCCGATGGGAAGCGTCCGAGGAAACTTGCAGTCGGGCGAGCGCTCCGATATTCATTGACGTTACTTCCCAAGCGCTTGGCCAAACGGAATCGTACAAAAAACAGATGCTTCAAGGAGTGGATTATTGGCGCACCGTTTTGGATGGGGCATGCGGCATCGATGTGTACGGGAACAACGGCCTGGCGGTGGGAGACTTCGACAACGATGGACTGGATGACCTGTACGTCTGCCAACCTCCGGGACTTCCGAACCGCCTGTATCATAATCGCGGAGATGGAACGTTCGAGGACGTGACGGAAAAGGCCGGAGTAGGCGTGCTGGATGGCACGGCGTCCGCGTTGTTCGTGGATTTTGAGAACAAGGGGCTGCAGGACCTTTTGGTGGTTTGCGGCAGCGGACCGCTGCTCTTCATCAACCAAGGGAACGAGAAGTTTTTGCTGAAGCGCGACGCCTTCCAGTTTCGGCAGCCTCCACAGGGAACTTTCACGCACGCTGCTGTAGCCGACTATGACCGCGACGGACGCCTCGATATTTATTTTTGTCTGTACAGCTACTACCTGGGCTTGGACCAGTATCACTACCCTGCGCCTTATTTCGACGCGCGAAATGGGCCGCCCAACTTTCTGCTTCACAACGAAGGCAACGCCACTTTTCTGGATCGCACCGAGGCTGCGGGATTGAACGTGGATAACGACCGCTATAGTTTTGCGTGTGCCTGGGGCGACTACAACTCTGACGGCGCGCCGGATTTGTACGTGGCCAACGACTTCGGACGAAACAATCTTTACCGCAACAACGGCGATGGGAAATTCACCGTGGTCTCCGCGGAAGCAGGCGTCGAGGATGTCGGCGCAGGAATGAGCGCAAGCTGGTTCGATTTCGACAACGACGGCAACCAGGACGTGTACGTTTCGAACATGTGGTCGTCCGCCGGGATGCGCGTTTCCGAACAAAAAAGTTTCCATGAAAAAGATCCGGAGACGATTCGCGCGCTTTATCACCAGCACGCGCGTGGCAATTCGTTGTATCGAAATCAAGGGAATGGGAAGTTTCACAATGTCAGCCAAGCAGCGGGAGTCGATGTGGGCCGCTGGGCGTGGTCCTCGGACGCTTGGGACTTTGATCACGACGGCTACCCGGATCTCTACATCGCAAATGGCTATATTTCGGGGCCTCTGAATTCTGGACAGAAGACTTGCTGGCGCGACGCGGCCGACGTTTCGAGTTTCTTCTGGCGCCAGGTGGTGGCGAATTCGCCTCAGAATCCGACGCCGTCGCCGAAATACGAGCTGGGGTGGAACGCCATCAACGAACTCATCCGGTCGGACGCGTCTTGGAACGGTTATGAGCGAAACGTTTTCTACGCGAATAATCGCGATGGGACGTTTTCTGATGTGTCAGGGACGGCTGGATTGGATTTTCTCGACGACAGCCGTTCGTTTGTGCTCACTGACATCGACCACGACGGGCGTTTGGAAGTTGTTCTCAAAAACCGGAACGCGCCGCAGCTCCGGATCTTGCGCAATGCGATGAAGGACATTGGCAATTCGATCGCCTTCCGCTTGCGCGGAACAAAAAGTAACCGCGATGCGGTCGGAGCCGCGATAACAGTCGAAGTCGAAGGACATAAGCAGACTAAGTATCTGCAAGCTGGTTCGGGATTTCTGTCGCAGCACACTAAGGAGCTTGTCTTTGGAGTCGGAATGGCCCAGGGAAACGTCCGTGCGTCCGTTCGTTGGTCCAGTGGGCTGGTTCAGGTCTTCGAGCATCTCCCAACAAACCTTCGAATCGACATCGAGGAAGGCTCCGAAGATTTGGCCGTGAAACCATTTGCGACTGCGCCTGCGTCCTACGCGCGAGCGGGAGAAACTCAAAAGCCGGAGGGGTTGCCAGCGTCGGTCGAGAGTTGGCTCATCGAGCCTTTGAGCGCGCCTGCATTTTCTTTGCCCGACATCGGCGCCAATTTACGCGATCTGCAGTCGTTCCGAGGCGGCTTTGTGCTGCTCAACTTTTGGACAGCCGCTTCCGAGGCTTGTGGGGAACAGCTGCGCGTTTTTCAAAAGCATCTGTCCACTTTCGCAGCAAGCGGGCTTCGCGTCTTGGGTATCAATGTAGATGATGCTGGCGATATCGCATCGGCGCGTTCGTTCGTCGCCAAAGAAGGTCTTTCCTTCCCGATCCTGCTCGCCACGCAAGATGTGGCTGGCATTTACAATATTGTTTATCGCTACTTGTTTGATCGTCGCAGAGATCTTGCTCTGCCTACATCTTTTCTCGTCAACGCGGACGGCTTGATCGTCAAGGTCTATCAAGGACCGGTGAATCCCGAACGCATAGCAGCGGACCTGAAACCAGTGCCGGGAACTGCCGCCGCCCGTTTGAAGAGAGCCCTCCCATTCGAAGGGACGCTCTATCAAGACGAATTTCAACGCAACGACTTCACTTATGGCGTCGCAATGTTTCAGCACGGCTATCTGGAACAAGCCGCAGCGTCTTTCCAACAGGTCATCGCTGCCAAACCGCAAGAACCGGAGGCTTATTACAATTTGGGAACGCTCTACCTCCGGAAGAACGCTTTGCCGGATGCGCGGCGATATCTCGAGCAAACAGTTAAGCTGCGTCCCGATTATCCGGAAGCATGGAACAATCTTGGAATGGTCGCCGGTCAGGAAGGCCAGACGGACGAGGCCATCCGCAACTTCCAACAGTCCTTGTCGCTAAGACCTGGCTATGTCACGGCGATGCTGAACCTCGGAAATCTTTATAGGCGGCAGGGAGCAGTCGACGAAGCGGAAAAACTGCTGAACCGCGCGCTCCAGCTGGAACCGGATAATCCTGAAACAAACTACAGCCTGGGGATGCTCTACGCGCGGCAGGATCAACTGCCTCGCGCCTCGAACTATTTGGAAAAGGCGGTCGACTTGCGCCCGGATTATCCCGACGCACTGAACAACCTGGGTGTCCTCTTCGTCCGTCAAGAGAACTATCCCGAAGCGAAGGAGAGATTCGAGACTTGCATCCGCGTGGCCCCCAATTATGATCAGGCTTATCTCAATCTGGCCCGCCTCTACGTCGTTTTGAACGATAAAGCGAAGGCCAGAGAGGTTTTGATGGCGCTATTGCGCCAGCAACCGCAGCACAAGTTGGCTCAGCAGGCGCTGGAAATGTTAAATTGACCTTTCAGAAGCATCGCTGACACACCGTCGGAGGAAAGTTTGGAAATGTTTAGCGGCGCGCCAGCCGAGCGTCCAACCAAGAGCATTCCTAGGCGGTCCAAGCTGCGCCGAATCCTTGCACTGCTGGTGGTTTTTGTTTCCACCGACGGATTCGCGCAGCAAAGTGCTCCCGGTCGCGCCAATCCTCCGAAACTCCAAAACGTTTCGCCGCTATTACTGGAAGCCGAAGAATTGCTCCGCCAGGGCTCTATCGACGATGCAAAAAGGAAAGTTCAGGAAGAGCTCCAGCAGCATCCTTCGAGCGTCGATGGCTACATCCTGTTGGGCATTATCTACAGCGACGAAAAAGACGACGCAAATGCTTTGCAATCTTTTCAGCAAGCGCTGAAGCTGGACCCTAACTCCACAAGGGCGCTCAACAACCTCGGCAACCTTTACGTCGCGCAAAAGAAACTTGATCTGGCAGAAAAAGAGTTCAGACAAGCTCTGCGCGTGGATCCCAGCAATCGCGATGCAGACTATAATCTGGGTCTGGTTCTCATGGCCACGGGTTCACCAGCACAAGCGATTCTTCACCTTCAGCGTGTCCACCCTCTTGACATCCAAACTCGCTTGAATCTTACGCGCGCGTACCTTCGGGCCGGCAGGACCGCGGAGGGGCTGAAGACAGCTACAGAACTTTCCACACAAAATAAAGACGACGTGCAATTACACTTTACGTTGGGTGTGTTGCTGGCCTCCGAGAAACAATACCGCGCCGCTCAACTCGAACTGGAAAAGGCCAATGCGCTGCAGCCAGAAACGATAGAGATTCTCTATAACCTCGGAGAGGCTTATCTTCGGTCCGGCGAATATGCAAAAGCCGAACTCGCGTTGAATCGAGCACTGAAACTGAAGTCCGATTCACCGGAAGCGCTCTACTTGCTGGCGCAGGTGTATCAACAACAGAACAGACCCGTGGATGCTCTGGATTTGCTAGTAGCCGCGCATAAACTTGCTCCTCAGAATACGGACATCATTTTTCTTCTGGCGCGTGTAAGCATGACCCAGAACTATTTCGAAGACGCGATCCCTCTGCTGGAATCTGGCTTAAAAATCGCTCCGCAGCGCGCCGACCTCCATGCCGCCCTGGGAGAGAGCTATTTTATGTCCGGGAAAACGGAAAAAGCGATTGAGGAGTTCAAGGCGCTGATCGCAGTAGACCCTTCGGCACGGTCTTACGCGTTCATGGGGCTCTCTTACCGGCATCTTGGACAATTCGATGAAGCCAGAAAGTACTTTGAGGCGGGACTAAAACTAGATCCTCACAACGCTTCCTGTTTATTCAATCTGGGCTATATCGAGGCGCGCCAGGGCCATCATGCGCGGGCCGAGGAGCTTTTTCAGTCGGCGTTGCGCTCGAACCCGGATCTTTCCGAGGCGCTGCTGGAATTAGCGAATCTACGAATTGCGAGCAAAAAATACCAGGAGGCCGCAGACCTTTTACGGCGATACGTAAAAATAAGCCGCGAGCCTGCTGCGGGGTATTACAAGCTTGCTATGGCGGAGAGAAGTCTCCATCAGATGGATGCCGCAGAGCGGGATTTGAATGTATTTCAGACTCTCTCGAAAAATGCTCCGGCGGGTCCGTACCCGTATCAACACCTTTTCGACTACGTGGATAGCCGCGCCAACCTTTCCCGTCAGGACCGCACTCAACTAGACTTGACTCAGCTGACCGAGGAAGTTACCAACCACCCGGACCAACCTCAGAATCTCTATCTGCTCGCGGAAGCTTATCTGAAACTTGGAAAATCCGAGGATGCCCGAAAGACCATCCGACAACTCGATAAGTTAAGCGCGGCCGACTACCGGACTCAGACCGGGGTTGCTGTTCTGTTGGCGCGTTATCGTTTGTACGACGATGCTATCCAGCATTTTCAGGCGGCGCTGAATGCGAATCCTGACTCCGATGACGTGAAATTCGACCTGGCTGATGCGTACTTTCGAAAAGGTGCCTATGCCCAGGCGCTTGAGACCACCCAGCAGGTATCGGAGCAGGGCCAACAGGACGGCGCCTTCCTGGCATTGCTGGGGGATATTTACGCACATCTTGGGAATACGACCCAGGCTTCGGAAATTTTCCGCGATGCAATCACGCGAAACCCGGATAACGATCAGTACTACCTATCCTTGGCGCTGGTGGAGCTGCGGGAGAATAATGCCGGCGGCGCCGAGGAGACCTTGTGGAAGGGTCTCGGGCGAACTCCTGGTTCCGGAAAAATCTATTGGGGATTGGGAATTGTCTCCGTCTTGGAGGGCAAGAATCCGCAAGCAGAAGAGGATTTCGTGCGGGCCGTGGATCTGCTCCCAGAATGGCCCGGGAGCTATTCCACGCTGGGCTTTTTTTATTTTCAAACAGGAGAAATCGCCAAGGCCAGGGAAGTGTTGAATCGCTTCAAGGGCAGCAACGCCGCTGGCGGACTGGACATAAACCGCATCGAAGAAGCGTTGTCACGAGCGCCGGAGGCGCCGTCCACGATTCGCGAGCCTTTGCCGATGGCTGCCAGGTTGCAGTTATTTCAGCTGGCGCTTTCGCTGGCCGACCGGACGCTCTGAAACGCGCGGCGGAAACTCGCGGTTGAACGCGCAGATGGCCGGGGCTAGAATGCGTGAAGAGCTCCAACATTTGAAAATGTTGAGATGAAAACTTCGAGAGCTTCTTTGCCGCTATGCTGATGGAACGGATGCCGTCGAGATAACCTTGGAATGGGGAAAAAACCGGAGACAGACAGGCGACGGTTTCTTGTGAGCATGTGCGGCGCAATCCTGGCGCTGAGCGCGGCAGTTGGCGTGGTCTTCTATCAAAAGGCTCTGGCGGGGCAAACTCCAAATACAAATTCACAGGACTCTCACATAAACGTCCGCTACACTGATGTTCGAAAAGAAGCTGGAATCACTTTCCTTCAAGACTCCACGCAAACCGAAGAAAAATATTATTTGGAGACCATGGGCACCGGCGTCGCTTGGCTTGACTACAACCAGGACGGCTTGATGGATCTCTTTTTCGTGCAATCCGGCGAAACGGATGCTTACAAACCTGCACATCCTCTGCGTTCCGCGCTCTACCGCAACAATGGCGACGGCACCTTTACTGACGTCACAGAGAAAGCCGGCCTCGGCGGCACGGGACATTACGGGCAAGGCGTCGCCGTGGGAGATTACGACAATGACGGCTACCCCGATATCTACCTCACCGGCTATGGCCGCGCGATCCTCTACCACAACAATGGCGACGGAACTTTTACGGATGTCACCGCAAAAGCCGGGGTAGCAGACGTAGGCGGATGGTCCACCAGCGCGGGATGGTTTGATTATGACAAGGACGGTTGGCTCGACCTGGTGGTCACCAATTACATCGAATGGACGCCGAAGACGAATCTGTGGTGTGGCGAACGCCGCCCCGGCTATCGTTCGTACTGCAATCCGAACAACTACAAGGGACAGAAAACCAAGCTCTACCACAACAATCACGACGGCACGTTCACCGACGTGAGCGATGCATCCGGCGTGGGCAAACCCGAATCGAAAGGCATGGGGGTGGTCCTCGCGGATTTCAACGGCGACGGCTGGCCAGACATTGCCATCGCCAACGACACATGGCCCAACTTTCTCTTCCTCAACAACCATGACGGAACTTTTCAAGATGTCTCTCTCGTTTCCGGTTTGGCGGCCAGCGAGGACGGGCGTTACGAAGCCGGCATGGGCATCGATGCCGCGGACGTGGACGGCGACGGCTGGCTGGACGTGTACATCACGCACTTGGATTTCGAATTGAATCGCCTCTACCACAACAACCACGATGGAACGTTCGACGACTACACCTATCGCTCAGGCATCGGCAACAAGGCCATCCATCTGAGCGGTGTCTCCATGAAGTTCCTCGACTACGACAACGACGGCTGGAACGATATCGTGCAATTGAACGGCGCCATGCTGGACAACGTTTCGCTCTACCATAGCGAAGTCAGTTACAAAGAGCCCTTGTTGATGTTCCATAATTTAGGAAAGGGCCAGTTCGAAAAAGTTTCCGACAACACATTCGGTCCCGACTTCTCTCGGCCTATTGCCGGACGCGGCCTCGCTACCGCTGACTTCGACAACGACGGCGACCTCGATATCGCCATCAATGTTCGCGGCGATTGTCCCGAACTCCTCCGCAACGATGGCGGCAACCAAAATCACTGGCTGGAGGTTCTGCTCATCGGCACGCGTTCGAATCGCGATGGAATTGGCGCATCGCTCAAGCTAACCTCCGAAGGGTTCGTGCATGTCGAGCAATCCAAAGGCGGCATGAGTTATATGTCTGCCAGCGACCCGAGGATTTTTTTTGGCCTCGGCAAACGCACGAAAATTGAATCTTTGGAAATTACTTGGCCTAGCGGGCAGGTGGACAAGCTGACGAATCTTCCCGTCGATCGAATCATTGCAGTAAAAGAAGGGGCGGGGATTGTGCCGCGTTCGTTCCCCCAAATAGCGCCAAAGGCAATGAGTCGATGAAGAATCCCCTCCGCCGCCGTTTTCTCGGTTCTTCATCGGTTCTTTTGGGTAGCGCGCTGCTGGACGCGCTTGTAAGCCCCTTGTGGAAATGGAAACGCTCTCTGCTTCTTGACGCAGCAGCTGAGCCAATTCCGCAAGCGCCGAAACCAACGGGCTCCCCTTCACCATCGGCTTCGCCGGTCATGTTCGTCGACGTAGCCAAGGAAGCTGGTCTGAATTCCCCGAACGTCTGGGGCGGTGTCGATCAAAAAAAGTACATTATTGAAGCCAAAGGCAGCGGCCTGGCTTTTTTCGATTACGACCATGACGGCTGGCTCGATATTTATTTGACGAACGGAACGCGCTTCAACGCCAACTGGCCGCCAGGGAAAGCTCCCACCTCCCATCTTTACAAAAATAACCGCGATGGAACTTTCACCGATGTCACGGAAAAATCCGGCCTGGCGCGCACCGGCTGGCAGACCGGCGTCTCTGTGGGCGATTACGACAATGACGGCTGGGATGATCTCTTCTGCTGCTTCTGGGGACACAACATTTTGTTTCACAACAACGGTGATGGGACGTTTACCGATGTCACTCGCAAATCCGGCGTTTACGACGAACAGATCCGCTGGGGTTCGGGGTGCACCTGGCTCGACTACGACCACGATGGACACCTCGATCTTTTCGTCTGTCACTACATAAAACTCGATCCGGAAAAAACTCCGTCGCCTACCGAGCCTCTCGTTTGCCAGTGGAAAGGTATTCCTACCATGTGCGGCCCGCGCGGTCTTCCCGGCGACACCAACCTCCTGTATCACAACAACGGCGACGGCACGTTCACCGACGTTTCCGAGAAGTCCGGCATCTTGAAGCCCGGCCCGCGCTATTCCATCACGCCCGTTTCCTGCGATTTCGATAACGATGGCTGGCCGGATATTTATGTGGCCGTGGATTCGCAGCCCAGCATCCTGTTCCATAACAATCACGACGGCACGTTCACGGATGTTGCGGTGATCGCAGGCTGCGCCTATAGCGAGAATGGCCATGAGCAGGCCGGAATGGGAGTAGGTGTCGCCGATTACGACTGCGACGGCTGGTTCGACATTTTCAAGACAAATTTTGCCGACGACACTTGTAACCTCTACCACAACAACGGAGACGGTACTTTCAACGATGTTACCTTCGCCTCCGGAATCGGCGTCAACAATCAGTACGTCGCCTGGGGCTGCGGGTTCCTCGACTATGACAATGATGGCTGGCAGGATCTTCTTCAGGTCAATGGACACGTTTACCCGGAGATTGAGGGCCACGACACCGGCCAGACTTTCAAGAATCCGCGTGTGGTCTACAAAAACTTGGGGGATGGGCGGTTTAAGGACGTTTCCTCAGAGATGGGTCCCGGCATCAGCGAGCATTTTTCGAGTCGCGGCGCTGCCTTCGGCGATTACGACAACGATGGCGACATCGACGCCGTGATTTTGAACATGAACGATTTACCTTCCCTGCTTCGCAACGACGGCGGCAACAAGCAGAATTGGATCAAAATAAAATTGATCGGGACCGTGTGCAATCGCACGGCCATTGGCGCTCGCGTCCGCGTCGTGACCGGCAAGCATGCCCAGATGGATGAAGTTCACAGCGGCACAAGCGTCATGTCGCAGAGCGACCTGCGACTGCACTTCGGCCTTGGAAAAGCTCAAAAAGCGGATCTCATCGAAGTGAAATGGCCCACCACTCAGAAGCTAGAAAGATTCACAGAAGTGAGTGCCAACCAGATTCTCACCATTCGTGAAGGCGGGGGCATCGTCACGGCTGTTAAACCCAAAACCAAATAGCCAAAACCAATACCACAACAGATGAGTCGTTTCGGTTTCTTTAGCAAGGCGGAGTAGCTGCTCGCTTGTCCTTCAGAATAATCAAGAATTGCCTAAGTTCACGCCGTTGCCGTTCGGTTTCGGCAGCCTCTGCTTTCTCAGCCTGCTCATAAGCCTGAAATTCTTCTTGCGCCTTCCCTTTCTCATCCGTTCGTTGATAAGCCAATCCGAGCTGGCGGTGCGCTTCGCCAAGCTGCGGGTTTACTTCGATCGCCTTCTTGTAATCGCGAATGGCTTGCTCGAAATCACCTTGCGCGAAATGCAAAATTCCCAGCTGAAGATAAGCTTCGTCGAGCTTGGGATCGATGGCCACAGCTTTTTCGAGTAGCGCTTCCACACGCTTCAAGTCCGCCGGGTCTTCAGATCCCTTTTCGCGCTTCCAAACGCTAATCGCGTAGTAGTAATTGGCGAGAGCATTCCCGGGCTGCTCCTGCGCAAACCGCGCCAGCTTTTGCTCGCTGCAAGGCAACGGCGCGGGCGTCGTCTTTTCGATCTTGCCGAGGAAAAGATACGGAGCCGGGTCCGCCGGGTCCATATCAGACGCCGCGCAAAGGCGCCGCGCCGCTTCGTCCCAGGATCCGTTCGAATAAAGCGCCGCGCCAAGCCCCGTCAGCATTCTTGCTGAATTAGGATGCGCGCTGAACCCTCGCGTAAAAACCTCGAACGCTGGCTGGGCCGCTTTGTGGAGGAGCAGCTCCGTCCCCCATTCGAAATAATTCTGCTCACTAGGATCCCTCCGCGCGGCCTGCTCGTACTCGTGTACCGCATCCAGAGGATCATTCAATCGCTCGTCAAGTTCGCCTAACAGACGATGCCCCTCAGCGTTATCTGCAACGGCAAGCGCCTTTCGAACTTCCTCGCGAGCCCCTGCGAAATCGCCCATAGCTCTGTCAGTCAAAGCCACCTCGTACTGCTTACCCGAATTGCCCGCGGGCGCCGCCTCAGGCTCGCTGGATTTCAGTGTGAGAGTTTCCTTCGCAAGCGATTCGCTGGTTTTCGAACTTGCCGCCGAGCCATGCAAGCCAAGATTGCTCCAATCGGTAACACCGGCCACTGTGAAGTTCGGCTCGTCCTTGAATTCCATGGCTTCTGCCGAGAGCTTAGGGGCCGCCGGGTACGCGGATGACTCGATCTTCATCGTTGGTGGCGCTTGGAGGACTAAATCGACGTGCTTCTTATCGCCCAGCAGCAATACCAGCGAGTCTCGGACCGTATCGCTATATCCCGTTTTTTTCGCCCGTACGGTATACGTGCCGGTGTGAATGGAGGAAAGGACGAACGTCCCATCCACCTTCGATTTCGTCTCGACCATCTTTGCGTTGCCCTTCTCTTCGAAAAGCACCGTCGCATCAGCGACAGGCTCGCCGGCCGTGTTTCGAACCGTTCCCTCGACGGTGACCGCGTCCGGCTGTTGAGGGAAATGCTCCTTCGCAAAAACCAGCGCGCTCGTGGAACTCATCAAAGCGGCAGTCAGCACGGCGAGAACCACAGCACATCGACGGCGAGTTCTTCGAGAGGACGGCCACGACTGGGGCAAACAGTTCATCATCCAGGTCCATTTGTGTCGTCCGCGCACAGGGGTCCTACGTGTTTTTCAGACTCCAGGCAATTCTAGACCCTGTGAAAGTCGCCCGCAACGAGCACTCGAGTTCACGCTCGAACGCTCAGGGCGGTCGTTCGATTTTGGCGAGGGTATTTAGAACTCGTTACAAGCGCTTGCGGCAAGCTGCGACCTCATGTACCCTCCCAACTTTGCGAAGCCAATCTGAAAGATGCGTGGCCCCGTGATATTGATGGATAAGAAAAAGTCGACAAGCTTCGCGTTACAGGTTCCGTTGGTTTTGGTTTAGATAAGAATTGATGAAACGTCGGTCGACCATCGTTGAGCGATTTCGTGCGCGATTTGGCGCGGACCCGCACGTCTATCGCGCTCCGGGGCGCGTCAACCTGATTGGGGAACACACCGATTACAACGACGGATTCGCCATGCCCGCGGCCATCGAGTTTTATTGTTGGGTCGCCGTCGGCCCCAGAGAAGATCGCATGCTTAAGATCTACTCCGAAGAATTCTCCGCTGAGGCGGAAGCGGATTTGGATTCTGCCACGCATCAGCCCTCCAAAACGTGGAGCGACTATCCCGTGGGTGTGGCGCTGCAACTCGACGAGGCTGGGTTCAAACTTCGCGGTGCGAGTCTTCTTATTGAAAGTGAAGTCCCCATGGGTGCGGGGCTTAGCTCCTCCGCTGCGATTGAAGTCGCGACCGCGCTGGCTCTCGCCGATCAGTCTGGCTGGTCTCCGGACCGCGTGCAACTGGCGCAACTCTGCCAAAGAGCGGAAAACGAGTTCGTCGGCGCGCGTGTCGGGATTATGGACCAGTTCGTTTCTTTGCACGGGCTGGAGAACCACGCGCTAATTCTCGATTGCCGAGCGCTGAGCTTTGATCCGCTCTTGATTCCCGATTCCGTCAAACTGGTGATTAGCAACACCATGGTCAAACACGAACTAGCCTCCAGCGAGTACAATCGCCGTCGCGCGGAATGTGAAGAGGCCGTCCGCCGTCTTGCTGGAGTTTTGCCAGGAATCCGTGCGCTTCGCGATGTGAGCCTCGAGCAGCTTGAACAGCATCGCAACGTGCTTTCCGAAATCATTTACAAGCGCGCTCTGCACATTGTCACGGAGAACGCCCGTGTTCTCGACAGCGCGGCGGCGCTCCGCTCCGCCGATATCGCGCGGTTCGGAATGCGCATGGCCGAATCGCATCGCAGTCTTCGCGATTTGTACGAAGTCAGCTGTCGTGAACTGGATTTGATGGTGGACCTGGCGTACCAGCAAAAAGGCGTCTACGGAGCGCGCATGACGGGCGGCGGATTTGGCGGCGCTACCATCAATCTCGTGGATGCGCGTTACGCAGGCGAATTTAAGGAAAAAATGGCCAAGGCCTATCAAAAAGAAACAGGACTCGTGCCGCAGATCTATATTTGCAAACCGGCCGAGGGCGCGGGACCGTTTCCAATCTCCGATCTTTGACGCTGTCGGAATAGCGCGCTGATTCTTCAGCGTAAGTTGATCCCTTCGCGTGCTCGAAATCTCTACACAACTTCTGGAGCGCTGGGAACGATTTCAAAACTCAACTGCTGTGCGCCTAGCACGGGATGCTTGGCCGTGAGCTTCACCGTTCCCGGTTGTTCTTTCGCCCGAATCCAGATAGCGCCCGTGCCGCCAATCAGAGCGAACGGATTATCGCCGATAATCTCCGCGGGGCCTTCCAACTCTAACTTGATGGCGTCATTCGCAAAGGGCCGGATGGCGCCAAACTCGTCGGTCACGCGCAAAACCACTCGGGTTGTATCCGCTCCATCTGCGTTGAGACGTGTGTCGTCCGGCAACAGCGCGAATTTCTGATCGACACCTTTGCCGGAAAGCGTCTTAACAATTGCCTGCTTACCATCGATATAGCCTTCGATACGCAAGTCTCCCCATTTAAAAACCGCCTGACTCAAATCAGCGACAAACGGCGCATAGCGAAGGTGGGCAAATTCAGTTTTGTTTGGATCGGCCTCCGCCACCAACTTGCCGGCAATATAAAATTTCAGGTGGTCGCAGTTCGAGCAGACAACGGCCTTAGTGAATCCGATCGATTCGTCGCCGCGCGCCCAATGGAAAGCGGGCTCGAGCACCACTTCGTCGGCGGGATCGCACTGCGATTTGTAAAAGCCGGCAGCGGGCTTCGGTTCGCGAAAAATGTCGGTTACCCCGTGATAACAGATGCGGTCGCCGCTGCCAAAATCTCCGTGCGTGTTGTAGTCGAAAGCGCACCAGCCGAGGCCGCCGGCGTACTGCGGATCGGAAGCAAGCTGGTCGTGAATGCGCGCATGACGCAGCGTGTGCTCGGTCAGGCGCTCGACTTGATCGATGCTCTTGGTGGGATACGTGTGGCCCACGAATTCCGTGTTGAGATAGCGCGGATGATTTGGCTTCTGCAAGGGAAATCCGAAATCGTTCATCGTAAAAACGTCTTCCAGGAATTCTGAGGATTGGAAATAGCGGATTCCGCACGTCTGGCGAGTAGTGTCGAGACTATGCGCGACTGCGTTGGTGCGCGTGTAGAAATCGTGATCATCTTTCGATTCGTTGATGCGCACGCCCCACAAAATGATGCTGGGATGGTTCCAGTCGCGGCGAATCATGCGGCTGACATTGTCGATGGAGATCAGCTTCCATGCTTCATTGCCAATGTGCTGCCAGCCCGGGATTTCTTCCAGGACAAGCAATCCCATTTCGTCGCAGGCATCGAGGAAATGCCGCGATTGCGGATAGTGCGATGTGCGGACGATATTGCACTTCAGATTTTTGCGCAGGATTCGCGCATCGCTGCGCTGGGCGCGGCCGGGCATCGCCTGGCCGACGAACGGAAACGTTTGATGACGGTCGAGACCGCGCAACTTAATGACCTTGCCGTTCAGCTCGAAGCCGTGGTCGGTGAATTGCGCCTCGCGAAAACCAATCGTGCGGCTGTCCCGATCGACTAGCTCTGTTCCTCTCAGCAGACGCACGTGGACGGAATACAAATTCGGATGCTGAAGATCCCAAAGTTTGATCCCGCTGAGGTTGTCGAAATGCACGGTGTGCGCCACTGGGTCGGGCGCGGCCTCCGACGCCGGAACACGTTGCGTCGCTTTGGCCAGCACGCGATCGCCTTCGCGGAGTTCCACTTCGAGCGTGAGCGCCTCGTGCGAGGCTTCCATATGCTGAAGAAAGCAGTCCACATCTAAGCCGGGATGTTCGCTGAGCACAGCTTTGGGTTTCGCGAAAACATTTTCAATAAAAGTTGTTGGAACGATGCGCAGCCAGACTTCGCGATAGATTCCGCCAAAAGTGAGGTAGTCGATCTGATTTCCAAAGGGCGGAATGTCCGGCCGCTCCGTCGAGTCCACATCCACCGCGAGCACGTTTTCTCCGCCGAAATCGATGTGCGGCGTCAGATCGAAAGAAAAAGGCGTGTAGCCGCCCTTGTACTCGCCGAGCTGCACGCCGTTGATCCAAACTGTCGAGGCGGTCATCACACCTTCGAAATCGACGAAAACGCGCTTGCCACGCGCCTCGGCGGGCAGACGAAAATGCCTCCGGTAAATGGATACAAACTCATACTGCTTGTCGTCGAAGCTGTGCCAGGGCAGGCGAACATTCGTGTGGGGAATTACAACGCGCTCAAACGCAGAGTCGTCGAACTCCCGCGCGTGCGCTCCTTCGACAAATGTTTGGTTGTAACGCCAATTCCGATTGATCGGAAAAACCAGCCGGCCATCGGCGTTGGAAGCCGCGGGGGCGGATTTGCCGGCGAGCAATGCCGGCGCCAGTGTGCTCCCCGCAATGACAGTGCTCGTGGTTTTCAAAAAGTCTCGTCGGTCCATAATGTTCTGTCGTCCTTTTCAATCCGCGTTCGTAAAAGAGCGCCGCACGAAGTTTGCGCCGCGCATCTTACCAGTTTCAATGCAAATCTTTGACGATTCTCTCTCCCCTCTTTCCCGGATTTGAGCCGGCGGACGCGATCGTATTTAACCGGTCGGTTAAATACAAGGCCCGAAGATTCCAACTGAGCGCCACTCGGGGACACAACCGAAGCGAAGCAGAATCCGCCTGATACCCTGCAACTGCCTCTATGTACAGGACTTAGTTCGCACGGACGGTATCCTTATATTGTGCCTCCCAGCCCCCTCCAGCCCCGCCCCAGAGGTTGCTCCATCATGGACAACCGACTATGCTGCTAGTGCCGCAACGGCACCGCCGAGGGTGCGCTGCGGGGTGCTGACCTCATGCAAAAACTGAAGAAGCTTTGCGTTTGTCTGCTTTGCTTTTTTTTGTTGAACGCCGTTCCTTCTTTCGCGGGAACCGATTCGAATCCAACGGGTAACTCTCTCGATCAGATTCGCGCTTACATATCGACTGGTTGGGATTCGCTCACTCGCTCGCTTACGGACTGCGCCACGGTTGTAGACACAAAACTTTCCTCGGCCTCCGTACTTTATCTTCCCGCCGATTTTGCGGTGCCGGCCTCGGTCCAGCAGCTTGAGAAACAATGCAATGTGCAGGCCCAGCATTTGCCCGCTGTGATTCACCACATCGGAGAAATGGATCCAGGGAAAATTGATCCCGCCGGGTTGCTCTTCCTCGAAAATCGTTACGTCGTGCCTGGGGGAAGATTCAATGAGATGTATGGGTGGGACAGTTATTTCATCATTCGCGGCTTGGTGCGCGACGGCAGGATCGATCTCGCCAAAGGCATGGTGGAGAATTTCTTTTTTGAAATCGAGCACTACGGCGGTGTGCTGAATGCCAACCGCACCTATTATTTGACGCGGTCTCAACCGCCATTTCTAACCTCCATGATCCTCGCCGTGTATGATGCGCAGAAAGCCAGCGGGCACGCGAACAACGAATGGCTCGCGAAAGCGTACGACTATGCCGTGAAAGATCACGAACTCTGGACGAGCGAGCCGCATCGCGCGGGATCGACCGGCCTCTCGCGCTACTTCGATTTCGGCAACGGCCCTGCGGCGGAGAGTGTGAAGGACGAAACGGGCCATTACCGTCAGGTGGCGGCCTATTTTCTGCAACAACCTGACCTCGGCCGGGATTACGTTTTGGAATCAACCGCGGCGAAGCCTTCGCCTCTGGCAGCCGGGCCGCTGTTTGCGTTGCAGATATGCGATGTTGCAAAAACTATGGCCCCCGCGGTTTGCGATCCGGCGGGAACCGTCGCGCTAAGCGCGGACTACTATAAAGGTGATCGCGCGATGCGCGAATCCGGGTTCGATATTTCCTTCCGCTTCGGTCCTTACGGAGCCGCAACACACCATTACGCCCCTGTGTGCCTCAACAGCCTGCTTTACAAGACCGAAAAAGACCTCGAACAAATGAGTGCGGCGCTGGGCCGCATAGAAGAATCGCAGAAGTGGCGTCAGCGCGCCGAGCAACGAAAAACCGACGTTCAGAAATATCTGTGGGACAGCGAGCGTGGACTTTTCTTCGACTACAATTTCGAGAAGCAAACCCGCTCGACGTACGAATATGTCACCACGTTTTATCCGCTGTGGGCTGGCATTGCGACTCCGGAGCAAGCACGCGCCGTGATGCAACACGTCGGCAAGTTCGAGCAGCCCGGTGGATTGGTGATGAGTCCCTACGAAACCGGCGGACAGTGGGATTTTCCGTATGCGTGGGCACCGAATCAGTTGATGGCCATCGAAGGCATGCGCCGGGCCGGATACAATGAAGACGCAAACAGGCTTTCCTACAAATTTCTTTCGATGGTGATGGAAAATTTCCGGCGAGACGGAACGATTCGCGAGAAATACGACGCCGTGAAGCGCTCTTCAGAAACGCAAGTGACCGCCGGGTATCACATGAACATCGTCGGGTTTGGCTGGACGAACGGCGTGTTTTTGGCACTTTTGCACGAACTGCCGCCAAGTGAAGTCGCGCGGCTGACCAAGGAACAGGATCAAGCTCCCGTCGCAGTCCGCTAGAGCTTCTCACTTCGTTCTTCTTTCCTGTATCGCTCACGCGTTCGCTGAACGGATCAATTCCAGCCGGGCTTCATCGCGTGCGGGAGTAGCCCCCGTCTGGCTCGCGACCCACGAACCCATGCGATTGGCCGCCTCATTCATGGTGGCAAGAGAATCGCGCCGCAGATAGTGATATACGAGCGCCGCCGTGAATGCATCGCCCGAGCCCACCGTGTCCGCCACGTGCACTCGAATGCCGGGATGCTCGTGTTTGGCATATTCGCTCACCAACAAACTTCCTGCCGCGCCGCGCGTGATGCATACGAGTTTTATATGAAATGTATGCCCGAGCCACTGCGCTGCGGACTCTTCATCATGAAACGGAAAACCGAGCAACTGCACGACGGTCGGCAACTCGTCGTGGTTTAACTTGATGATGTCCGCGTGTTTCGCGGAATCAGCGAGGACCTGCGCGGAATAGAAGGACTGTCGGAGATTGACGTCGAAAACACGCGTGGTTTCCGGCCGGATTGTTTTCAAAAAGGAGAATATGGTTTGGCGGGACTGCGGAGACCGCTGCGCCAGAGAACCAAAGCACACCGCGTCTGTCTTTTGCGCCAGCGCTTGCCACGCGGCAGTCCATTCGAACGCATCCCACGCGACTGGCTCGGCGATCTGAAATGTCGGCTGGCCCTTCGCATCCACTTCGACCTGTACAACTCCCGTGCGATAGGTGGGATCGAGCTGTATGCAGGAAGTGCCGAGACCGAGATGCTCGAGACGGTGTTTGGCCTCTTCCCCCAGATCATCGTTGCCGACACGGCTGGCGACGATGCCCTCATCGCCTAACAGATTCGTCATGTACGCGAAATTCGCGGGTGCGCCGCCAAGCTGGCGGCCCTCCGGAAAAATATCCCAGAGCAATTCGCCCAGTCCGACTGTCGTGAACTTTTTCATGGACGACCGGTGTTTCCCCAGCAAAAGGGCGCTTTCGCGCAGCGCTCCATAGCGCCATCTTTCGTTTCAGCTAACGCCTTGGGATCCCAAGTGCTAATGCCATATCGAGCCCAATTTCCAAATCGAGAGAGAAAGCACTTTGCCCTGCCCTTCCTTCGAATACAACTCAATTCCGTCGCTTCCGGGTGAAGGGTAGATGCGGTCCGTCAAGACCACTTCGCCATCGTCGACGAATACTTCCACGCTGGAACGATCCAGAAAAATATGCAGCTTCACTCGAGAACTCTGCCGCAAAGCCACTTTATGGCGCCCCGGAAATTCTGGCGCGAAATAAACTTGCCCGGAGCGGGTCCGGTCAACGAACACTTCCTTTGTTTCAGGAGTGACACCCAGAATCGTTTCTTCAGATCCGCCCTTGCGCAGACGGAATCCCATCTCCTTTGCATCGCCGGGAGCTAGTTCCGCTTCGATTTCGAGTGTATCTCCGCGAACATTTGCCAAGTGCATCGCTTGCATGGCCGTCGGAACGGAAACGTTTGAGAGCTCCAAGAATTCTCGTTCGCGCAGCGTTCTTGTTTCCGCGATCGGTTTTTGCACCAACCGGATTCCGTCCGGACATTTTGCCAGGCTAAGCTCGCGTGGCAGCGACTGTGCCCCGCGCCAAACCGCCGTTGGTTCGCGGTTCGCGTACTGCCAATTGCTGATCCAGCCGATCCATATTCGGCGGGTGTCCTTCGGCGGAAGATCAGAATACGAGTTCGTCGCGTAGAAATCCTTGCCGTAGTCGGCCCAAAGTTCCTGCGCAGCCGGAGTTTCATTCACAAAATGCGTTCCGTCAAAGCTGCCAACAAAATACCGCGTTCCAGTTCCGCCGGCAGGGGCGCCCGGGTTGCGATTGACGATGAGCACCCACTTTTTGTTTTTAGTATTGCCGTCCACCGCCAATTCGAAGAGATCGGGGCACTCCCATTGCCCTTTGTCATTACCTTCAATTTCAAACGAGCTGCGGAAAGTCCAATTCTTCAAATCACGCGAATCGAAGAACACGGCCTTTCGTTCATCCGCGAGAACCGCAACCATCACCCATTTCTTCTCGGCCTCATACCAAAATACTTTTGGGTCTCGAAAGTCGGGCTGTTTCAAATCCGCGACGGGATTCCCCGCATAATTTGTCCACGTGCGTCCCCGGTCGTTGCTGAAGGCGAGGTGTTGTTTCTGTACGTTTGTTCCGGCTGCGGTATAGATCGCAATTAAACAAGAAGGATCTCCAAAGTTAACGATCGCGCACAACCTGCTTGCGTTGTGCCAATCCACAACCGCGCTGCCGGAGTAAGTCATGTACTGCCCTGGCTCTTCGGGAATAGCCAGTGGCATATTCTTCCAGCGCAACATGTCCGTGCTGACCGCGTGGCCCCAGCTCATGTGGCCCCATTCCGTTCCCTGCGGATTGTATTGGTAGAAGAGGTGGTATTCGCCTTTGTAGTAGACTAGGCCGTTCGGGTCATTCATGAAGTTTTTTGGCGGAGTAAAATGAAACTGCGGCCGCCACGGTTCATCGTAAGTTCGTTGCGCAAGCAGCCCACACGCAAATACCAGTAAAAGTGAGACCGCCAATATCCCACGTCCGCGAGACATCGTATTGGACCACTTCATAGGCAGGGGCATCCCCTTCAAGGCTTCGAATTGTGGTTTTGCTCCAATTGACCGGCCACCTGGAGTTCTCGATCTGCCTCTTCGTTCTTTCCCAAATCGCGGTAGGCCAGGCCCAATAAGTGGTGTGGAACGGGGTTGTTGGGATCCATGGTAAGCGCGCGCTGCAGCGCGCGCACGGCTAGTTCCGTCTCGCCTTTCTTCTCTAAGACTTTGCCGAGGAGAATGTACGGCCCCGTCGAAGTGGGGTCCAGCCAAATAGAGCGTTGCAGCAGCCGTTCCGCCTCATCGAATTTCTGCACGCGTGAATAGCCATCCGCAAGCTTGTAATACGCAACGGGGTTGCCGGGATTGATTTCCAGCTCTTTGCGGAACTCCGCGATGGCGTCGTCGATTTGCGAATGGTAGAGATACAGTTCCCCAAGAAGTTGGTGCGCCAAAGGAAGTTTCGGATCGAGGGCCACGGCTTTGTGCGCATACTCTTCAGCCACCGGTGCGAAATCCTGCCGTAGCAGCATACGCGCCGTGAACAGGTAGCTGGCCGCCGACTCCGCGGGCACGTCGAACATTTTTGCAAAGGCTTTGCGCGCGTTGGGATAGTCCTTCGTCTGGATGTAGCAAATCCCAAGTATGTACGCCGCATCCACATTCGCACTGGCGAACCACGTCTGCACCTTTTCGAGCTCAGGAATCGCCTCCGCAGGCCGCCCAGCAAGGTAATACGACAAGCCCAGAAGTTGCTCGGCCTCTCGGTCCCCTGGATTCTCTTCCAGCGCTTTCTTCAAGGACGCGATCGCGTTCAGATAATCACTTTTCTTGTAATACGCGGCGCCCAGTTCATGTGAAAGCCCTTTCATGCCCGGATGTGCTGACTCGAGCTGATGAAGGGCGCCGATCGCATCGTCGTACTTGCCTTGCTGCGAGAGCCTCCTCGCCTCATCGAACTCGTTCCCGGCCTGCTGATATGGTGCTGACTGAAGAGAGTCGATTGCTGAAGAACGCCGTGCCGCCTGCGTCATTTCAGCGGCGTGCATCAGACAACACGCGAGAAAACTCCTCGCCAGCACAATGCTAGACCAATGAACTTTAGCCATGGGGTCTGTCCCAATACAACTGAAACAAATTAGACCATAAAAAACGGGGAGCCGGTGAGGGCTCCCCGTCGGTTTGGGGTGTGTTGTCTTTTCTTTGTTAGAAAATGAATCTAACGCCAAACTGCAGTTGACGCATGCCAGTCGGAGAACCCGGTGAGTTATCGCCCTGAATGTCGGTGATTTGTCCCGCGTTGGCGCCGCAACTCGTATCAATGCAAGTGTTACCTTGATTGCCGTTGAAACCCAACACAGGATGGTTGAAGACGTTGTACGCGTCAAAGCGGAACTGCGCTTTGTAGCGTTCCGTGATGTTGAACGTCTTTGATAGTGACATGTCGTCATAGAAGACATGCGGGCCGCGATAGGAATCGAATCCTACGTTGCCGATCTGGCCGCAAGCGGGCAGTGCGAAGGGACCCGATACCGGCCGCGCTAGGGTGCAGGTGTTCGTACCTACAGGCGTAGTGGACGGGTACTGCAGCGGGGCAACTGGCGTGTACCAGAACGTCCCGTTAGCATTGTTGACGACACCGGTGTTTAGCTTCTCGCCGGGAACCATGTTCGGACGGCATATGCTAACGTCTGTGACCTCGCTGCATTCTTGGACACTAGGCGTCCACGGCAGGCCGCCGCCCCAGGTCAAAGTGTTGCTGACTTGCCATCCGCCGATCGCGAGGTCCATCGCCCGACCGGCGCCGCTCATGAATTTCTTGCCTTTGCCAAACGGCAGTTCATAAATCGTGTTGGCTACGAATTCGTGGGTCCGATTGTCCGGGTTGGGGCCATAGGCAAACTTCTTATCCACGTCGTAGTAGTTAGAGTCGTACGCGTAGGCTTTGGAGAACGTGTAATGCGCAAGGAACTGCAGTCCCTGACTGAAACGTTTTTCCGCCTTGATCTGCAGCGCGTTGTAGTTGTTGTTGGCGTCGTTTCCAAAATAATTGCCTATACCGAATGAGCAACACGGCGTGTAGCCGGGTATCCCACCATAGTTGAACGTGGGAACGCCATTCAGAAAGAATTCACGCCGGTTGTTGGCCGGTATGCTCGGCGTGAATGCCGCGACAGTGCCGCTCCAAGGAGCGGTGCCGCTACCGACGGCAACATCGTTGATGCCGTAGGACGGCCCTGTACCGGCGAACACGTGCGTACCTTTGTTGCCGAGGTAAGTGACAGTCAAATTGATGGTCGGCGTGAGTTGACGCTGTAATGTAGCATTCCATTGGTCGACGGTGGGAAGCCGCTGAACTCGTGGCCGAATATAGGTAGAGGCGGTTCCATCAGGGCCGTCAATCGGCAGAAAACCGTTTGTCGTGAGATCGTTTAGTAAGTTCGTGAAGCTAAACGCGGGTGGGCCGTTCACCAGGTTGAAAACGGCGCTGCGATTATCTGTAAATCCGGTTTGCCCCGGCAAGTTTGAATCCGTTAGGTTCTGCGACGCGAGGATTGGCAGGTTCTGCGTGACGGCGTGGCCGAAGTTAGAGCCGAACACGCCGATGTCAAACCCGCGACCGTAACCGAGGCGTAGAACGGTTTTGGAGTCAAACTGATAGGCAAAACTCGCGCGCGGAGCAAATGCTTTGAACGTATTCGAGACGTTGCCGTTGTCGGATACCCCTCCATACCCCGCAACAAGAAGCTCGCCATTATTCAAGTCTCCAAAACCCGCGTTGCCTTTGGCAGTTACCGCCTCTGGATTGTAAATCTCCCAGCGCACACCTAAGGTCATGGTGAACTTCGGGGTGACGCGCCAAGTGTCCTGAACATAGGAGAATTCGCGCCATTGATGCCCGATGGCTTGGACGTTTGGCGGACTCACGAAGCGCTGAAAGTTACTGACGTCGCCTAGAAGCATGGTAGCCAAAGCCATGCCACCGCTCCCCGCGAGGGAAGTGTCACCGGAATCGAAGTTCAAGATGCCAGTGCGGCTCGAATCGCTTGGAATGCGGAGGTTAGTGGCGTAGCGAATATCCGCGCCGAACTTAATCGTGTGATTGCCCATGATACGCGTCCAGTTATTCACAAACTGAATCTGGCGCTCTCGTTCCGTCAATGGGCAGTTACAACGACCGATGTTAAGGCCGTCTCCGAAAGCGGAAAGAGTCTGATTCCCTGAAAACTGGAAACCCGAGAGACCGCCGGTTTCTGGCGGACCTTGGATGCCAGGGCCGGAGTTCAGACCGGGGAACCCGAATCCATCCATCGGGCTTTGCGACGCATCCGAGTAATGCGTCACCGGATTGTATTGGAACCATCCAACGCGGACGTCGGTCAGCCATTTCGTGCCGAATGACTTCGTGAATCCGCCTGCCACGCTGTAGTCGTGGTTGGTCGAAGTGCCGTTCAAGCCACCCGGTCCAAAGCCTGCGCCGCCCAAAGTACCCAAGCCGCCTAACCCTGACAAGTTGAAATAGTCGAGGCTGAACCGCCCGAAAACCTGAATGTTATGCGGTGCGCTGTAATCAATTCGCGTGTCAAACGAATACTGATTGTAAGGACCATTGCCGTTAGACACAAAGTTGTTGTTGATTCCAGGCCCTGTAGGCGTCGGAAACTCAGCCAAAAGTTTGCCCATGCCCGCCGAAATTCTACTTATGGGGATCTGGTTATTGGGGAAGGGAATGCGACCAGAACCGTCCGCCGGGTTTCCCGTTGCAGGATCGTAAATCTGAAAGGGATACTGGCTCAAATCGCAGAAGCCAGTCGTGTTCGTCGCCGGATTGCAGGTTTTGATCACTTCTTCCGTCGGGGTCGTATACAGATTCGTGATGCCCTGAATCTGTTTTGTACCCTGGTAGTCTCCAAAGAAAAACAGCTTGTCCTTGAAGATCGGCCCGCCGATCGAACCGCCAAATTGCTTCCACGTTGCCGGCGCTAGAGGCACACCGGGTTTGTTCGTGAACGGATCGCGTGCCTGCTGGTCGCTGTTCCGGTAATAGTAGAAGCCCGTGCCATGAAAGTCATTCGAACCCGACTTGATCTGCACGCCAACGGTCCCCGCCACTGCTTTGCCTTGCTCCGCGTCGAAATCCTGAAGAGCGATCTTCGCTTCCGCGACGGCGTCGAGGTTGGGATTGACAACGATGATGCCCAAGATGGCGTCCTGGTTATCTGTGCCATCGAGTTCAAAATTAGTGCCAGAAAAGTGCTGCCCGTTGACGAATATCTGGCCCCCGCCCTGAGGGTTTTCGGTCGCGGCGTGGCTCCAGCCCACCAGTTTCTGGGTGCCCGGGGAGAGTAGTTCGAAGTTTGTAAAATTGCGATTAAGGACTGGCAGGTCCTGGATATACTGCTGGTTGAACTGGATGTCGACGTCCGCGCGGTCCGTCTGAAGCTGCGGAACGGTACTTGTGACTTCGACAGTTTGCGTCACTGCCCCGACCAAGAGTTGGGCATTGACAGTGGCGGCGGTGTCCGCATTAAGAAGCACGCTGGGTATTTCCGTTATCTGGAAACCAGTAGCTTCAACGCGTACTTTGTAAGTGTCGGGGATTAAGTGCGTAACAGAATAGTTCCCACTTTCATTCGTGGTCGTATCGTAGGTAAAGCTCTTGGTGGTCGAAGTAACGGTTACTTTGGCTCCAACAACCGCATTGCCTTGAGGGTCCGTCACTGTTCCGATGATGCTTCCAAAAACAGCCTGCCCTGACGTTCTCGGCGTATTCAGCAAAATCGAGCAAAACAGAACCGCCAAACCTAATACTACGAGTCGCTTTGCCATCCCACCCCTCCTCGCAGATCCGTTTCCCGTATCTTTTTGCTTCCTCGTCCAATCGTTCAGAGGCTCGGCCCCCAACATCGACAGCCACAACTCTGCCAAGCTTCCGCGCACTTTCGATTTGGTTGAATGTTACTAAGGAAGGCTTCGCCTAAACTCGCAAAGAACGAGCTCGAGCTCAACCGTTAAAGGCACCCCCAAGATACCCTTCAGCGCCCTCGACGTGCGCCTCGCACAAAAACACCCAGCCTGTTAAGGCCACCGCGTTCCGCCCCTGACGCACCCTGCGCGTCGGCACCACTGCACAGGCGGATGATGCGGCTATATTGATGCGTACTATTTGTTTTTTGGCTTGCTGTTAGAAGTCTCAATGCGTCTGATACGGTTACATCAAATAACTCTCCATCTTGCATGGAGATGCGTGCCTTGTTACACTCCTGTTACTCCGACGTATCAAGGACCTGTGTGACCGAACGGGAGCATACTTCTCGAGCAAATTAATAGGCTCGTCGGTAGCCACGCTCTTCATGGCTCGGAGTCTCTATGCAAATTGCTCCGCTATTTGGCGAAGCATGCCGTCGATCATCCAGGCACGCCCATCAAAGAATTTCAAATCGCCACCGAGGTCTTCGGGCGCTCCCCCGATTTCGACCCGCAACTCGATTCCATGGTTCGTGTACAGGCGGGACGCCTGCGCTCCAAGCTCACTGAATACTACAGCTCGGACGGGGTCGAGGACCCCATCGTGGTGGAACTCCCCAAGGGAACGTATGTGCTTTCCTTTCACCATCGCAATGCGTCTGGGGCAAAGTCTCCTGCCAATAGCCTAAATGGAGGGGTCAATAAGGAAGCCCTAGAGAAGAGCACGGAGCGGAGATGGGGAACCGAGGTTATTTCCCTTTCCATATTCCTGGCTGCGGCCATCACCGTCATTGTCTGGCTTCTGGCGACTCGTACTTCGGCTCCAGTGGGTCTCGCGAGCGAAAGCGAACCAGTGCCCGCCGCTTTTCGCGTCTTCTGGAAAGGATTCACCTCAGGACAGGAAGAGCCTTGGGTAGTCTTTAGTAATGCAGCTTTTGTCGGCCGTCCCGAGACGGGCATGCGCTACCGCGACGCAGCGCGTGACGCAGGAGCGCCCATCCTTGACCACTATACCGGCGTGGGCGAAGTCTTGGCGGTTCACGAACTCGATCGCGTCTTCGGACTCCTCCATCGCCGCATCCGCGTCAAACGCGGTAGCCTCTTTTCGCTCGACGACGCCAAGAACAACAACCTGATTTTTATTGGTTCGCCGGTGGAAAATCTCTCGCTGCTGGAAATTCCCGGCACCCAGGAGTTCTTTTTCGAGCAGTTTACCTCCGGCCCTCGTAAAGGGGACCACGCCATTATCAACAGGCATCCACAACCCGACGAAGGCAAGGAATTCTTCGCAACTCCTTCTGGTGTGCCTCTCACCGAGGACTACGCCCTTCTGGGCCTCGTGAAAGGGATGAATCCGGGTCAATCCGTGCTAATCCTCGCGGGAAACACCACGATCGGCACGCAGGCCGCCGTCGAGTACGTTTGCAGGCAAAGCTCTGTCGAAGAGTTGCTCTTGCGGCTTTCCGTTTCGCAAAACGGCGAACTCAAGCCGTTTGAAGCCGTCATTCGAGTGAAAGTAGCTCGCGGCGTGCCGGTGGAAACTGAATTGGTTGCCATTCGCAAATCCACGACCTAGCACCCCAACGCCTCTAGCATCAGCCTTTCTTGGCGTGCGCCAGGACTTCCGGCCACACTTCCTGGGCACTACGTATCTATTCATCATCGATGGCGTACCGAAGAACTTACCTGTTGTTTTCCCAAAGGAAGTGTGCCATCCTTCCTGTTGGAAACCAAAATGGCGGTGCTATGAAACAAAAAACGGATGTTCTGCAGGGCACTTTGGCATTGATGGTCCTCAAGACCCTCGACGTCCTGGGACCGCTGCACGGTTACGGAATCGCGCGCCGCATCGAGCAGATCAGCGGAGATGTGCTCGCCGTGAATCAAGGGACTCTGTATCCCGTGCTATTGAAGCTGGAGCAAGAAGGCGCGATCGAATCCGAGTGGGGTGCCTCAGAGAATAATCGCAGGGCGCGGTTTTATCGCCTGACACGGGAAGGCCGCAAGCAGCTGCAGGCCGAAACCAAGGATTGGGAGCAAACGGCGGCGATCATCCGCCGGTTCTTCGATGCCAAAGCGGAGGATTTGTCATGAAATCTCTGAGGCGCTTTTTCTCGCGTATGAGCCACTTCGTGACGAGGCGGCGGGACGACGAACGATTGAAAGAAGAGATTGAGCAACATATCGCTTTGCAAACCGCCGAAAATCTTCGCGGCGGCTTATCACCCGTGGAGGCACGACGCCAAGCCATGCTCAAGTTTGGCGGCGTGGAGGCGATGAAACAAGACTATCGAGCCGAGCGAGGCCTGCTCTTTATCGAGAATCTCCTGGGGGATTTGCGAACCGCCGGGCGAACGATTTCCCGCATGCCAGGGCTTGCGGCCGTGATCATCGTTTCGCTGGCCATCGGCATTGGCGTCAATACAACGATCTTTTCCTGGATTCAGATGATCCTGTTCCAACCCTTGCCCGCCGTGACTGGTGCATCGAACTTTCTGCTGGTCGAGCCTCGCTCGGACACAGCCGGGTATCCAGGCGCTTCCTGGCTGGAATACCGCGACCTGCAAACGCACGTGCCGGCACTGCGGGATATCGTGGCATCTCAGATGGTGCCCTTCAACGTGGGCCAGCCGGGCCAGACCGAGCGGACGCACGGGCAACTCGTTTCCGGCAATTTCTTTTCTGCGCTGGGACTTAAGCCTGCGATCGGACGATTTATTCGGCCGGAAGAGGCGGAGCGGTCGGGAACTGAGCCTGTCATTGTCATTTCGTATGATTACTGGCAAACGCGCTTTCGCGGCGCTCCGGAGGCCGTCGGACAAAAACTGCGCGTTAACGATCGCGACCTGATCGTCGTCGGCGTGGCGCCTAAGGATTTCCAGGGCACCATGCTCCCCTTGAAGTTCGAACTGTGGGTGCCGGCCACCATGACTCCTGCCCTGCTCGGCGGAACACGCGACCTCGAAGATCGCACCAGCCGCGGTTTTTCTTTAATCGGAATGCTAAGGCCCGGTGCGTCGCGCCAGGAAGCGCAGGCCGAGTGCAGCACCGCGATGGCTCAGCTTGCGCGCGACTATCCTGACGCCAGCGCCGGTATTGGTGGCGAGATTCTTGCATTCTGGGAGGCGCCGCGCGGTCCGCAGCGCTTGCTGATCAGCGGGCTAGCCATCTTGCAAGGCGTTATGCTGCTCCTGCTTTTGGCGGTCTGCGGGAACACCGCAAACCTCATGCTGGCTCGTGGAAGCACCCGCCAGCGCGAGATGGCCGTGCGCGTGGCCCTGGGCGCGGGACGCTGGCGTATTGTCAGCCTGGTGCTCTCGGAAAATATGCTGCTCGCTCTCCTGGGAGCAGGCCTCGGAGCAGCCTTCGCCGTTTGGGGCACCACGGCATTGCGCATCGCGCCTATGATTGGCGCATTTCCGATCCTCTTTCCGACCAAAGTGGATCAATTCACCCTCGCCTTCGCGATAGTGCTCGGTGCTGCGTGCGGCTTGATTTTCAGTGCGGCGCCGGCCGTCCATCTGGCACGGCTCGATCCACAGGACAGGCTTCGTTCAAGTTCCAATACGCCGCCCCGCAGCCGTGCGCGCAAAGTTCTGATGGGCGTGGAAGTCGGACTTGCCATGGTCGTTCTGATCGCCGCGGCGCTCTTCTTGCAGAGTTTTCGCTCGGCACGCCAAACGGATCCGCGATTCCGACCCGAGGGAGTTTTGCTGGCCGCCTACGACTTAAGCGGACGCAATCCCGACGACGCCTCCGAGCGCGAATTTGCTGCGCGCCTTCTGGAACGCCTGCGCTCCTTGCCGGACGTCGAAGCCGCTGCCATTGCCACGAATGTTCCGGTGGACTTGCATGGAATTCCGCGGCGGCCTTTCACTGTGGAAGGCCGCGTGCGCACGGAGCCCGGGCAGGATCGAGCCATTTCCAACACCGTCACGCCGGGATACTTCAAGGTGATGGCCATCCCGCTTCTTGAGGGAAACGACTTTGCCGACATGAGAGATAAGGCGGCGCCCGCACAAGCCATCGTCAATGAGGAGTTTGTCCGCCGTTACCTCAATGGCGCGGATGCCATCGGCCGCCGCCTGCAGACGCGCACGCAAAGCTTCGCGATCATCGGCGTGGCGCGCAATTCGGCCTACGACGCGCTCGGCGAGCCTCCGCAGCCGGCGGTCTATTTCTCGTACCGAGATCGTCCAGCGGACCAAGGCGAGATTCACCTGCGCACGCGGAGCGGCAATGAAACCGCACTCACCTCGGAAGCGCGTACCGTTCTCCGCGATGTCGACCCCATGCTCCCTCTTTACGACGTGCGGACATTCTCCCAGCACATCGAACGAAACCTCTATCTTCGCCGCATTCCCGCGCGGATGTTCGTTGTGCTCGGGCCACTCCTGCTCGGCCTCGCCGCCATCGGAATCTACGCCGTGGTTTCCTACGCCGTGGCTAGGCGAACGAGAGAGATTGGCGTGCGCCTGGCGTTCGGCGCAACCAGCGGCCGCGTCGTCCTGCAAATTATTCGCGAGAACTTGGCTGCAATCACCTTGGGCACCGCGATTGGATGGGTACTCGCGCTCGCGATTTCCTTTCGCGTGATGACGAAGGGTCCGGTCAACCTCCCGGTTTTCCTCGGTGTACCCGCGATTCTTTTGAGCGTCGCGACGCTGGCCTGCTGGATTCCGGCACGGAGAGCTAGCCGAATTGATCCGGTGGCGGCGCTCAGGCACGAGTAAAAGCAAGGAGGTCGGGCCTACGCTTTGAGGGCGGGTGGTTAACCTCGTTTATCAGGCAACTCCGCTCGATTCGCTGGTATTGGCTGGTGCTGTGCTGGCTATGGGGCGCTGTCGATCGATCCCGTAATGCTGCTCCGCGAGGAGTGAATTGGACTTATTGAAGAAATTCAAGATTGGGAACAAAGGGCAGCGACTATCGGTCGCTTCTTTGAAGTGAAACCGGAGGATTTGTCATGAAAACTCTAAGGCGGTTTTTCACCCGGCTGTTTAACTCGGCGGCCAAGCGGGCGCAAGAAGAGCGATTGCGAGAAGAAATTGCGGAACACATCGCCCTGCAAACCGCCGAAAACGTTCGCGCCGGTTTATCACCCATCGAGGCACGTCGCCAAACCATGCTCAAGTTTGGCGGTGTGGAAGCGATGAAAGAAGACTACCGTGCCGAGCGGAGACTCCTTTTCATCGAGAATTTGGTGCGTGATCTCCGCTTCGCTTTCCGCATGTTGCGCAAATCTCCCGGCTTTACCGCCGTTGCCGTTCTGACGCTGGCATTGGGCATCGGCGCAAACGCCGTGGTTTTTGGTATTTTGAATGCGCTGATCCTGCGCCCGTTGCATGTGCCTCACGCGGAGAGTCTCTACGGTATCGAGCGCGGGAACGATAAGGCCGTGAATCACTCGTATCCCGACTATCTCGATCTGCGCGATCGCAACCGCAGCTTTGAGGATCTGGCCGCTTACAACGTCACTTCGGTAGGTCTCGATACGGGCAACAATCCATCCGCCGCTTGGATTCTCGAAACTACCGGAAATTACTTCGACGCATTAGAAATCCAGCCGTATCTTGGACGTTTCTTTCACGCTGCCGATGAGCATGGCCCGAACAGCGCTCCTTATATCGTCCTCACCTACGCGTATTGGCACAGCCATTTTCAGGATGATCGCGGCGTTGTAGGTCGTATTGTTCAGCTGAATAAGCATCCTTTTACCATCCTGGGCGTAGCGCCACCGGAGTTCCGCGGGACTTTGCTGATTGTCTTTCCCGATTTCTGGGTGCCGCTCGTTAACCAGGAACAGGTCGAGGGCGCGAATGTGCTGGATGCGCGCGGGAAGCGCGGCCTTTTGATGGTGTTGGGGCATCTGAAGGCAGGGGTCACTCCGGCACAGGCCGTCGCTGATCTCAACTCGATTGGTTCGTATCTGGAAAAGACCTATCCAAAAGACGATGGCCAAATGACTTTTACCTTGGCGCGTCCCGGTCTTGCCGGCGACTGGTTGGGCGGTCCGCTACGGGCATTCCTTACGGGATTGATGCTGCTTGCGGGATTAATTCTGCTGGCCGCATGTGCCAACCTGGGTAGCCTGTTTGCTGCACGCGCCGCCGACCGTTCCCGGGAAGTTGCTCTGCGACTCGCGCTTGGATCAAGCCGGATGCGGATTCTGCGGCAACTCTTTACCGAAGCCGTGCTGATCTCTCTGATCGGAGGCGCTATCGGTCTATGGGCCAGCGTTCAGTTGTTGCACGGGCTGAGCGTATGGCAGCCGCTTCCAACAGCGCCGCTCCAAGTGCCTGTACACCCAGATGCAACTGTTTATGCAGTAGCTTTGCTGTTGAGTTTAGCGAGTGGATTTCTCTTTGGCGCTGTCCCGGTCAGGCAAGTGCTTCGCACGGACCCATATCAGGTGATCAAGTCGGGATCAACCCGCACGGTGGGCCGGCGGATAACTGTCCGAGACCTCTTGCTCGTAGTGCAAATTGCCATCTGCGCGGTGCTGGTGACTTCTTCGCTGGTCGCCGTGCGCGGGCTGGCGCGCTCGCTCCACACCAGTTTCGGTTTTGAGCCGCACAATGCCCTGCTCGTCGAGACCGCTCTGAGCATGGCCGGTTATAGCGGCGACAGCGCGCCCGCAATGCAAAAGCGCATGATCGAAGCTTTGGAGACCATTCCCGGCGTAAAGACCGTGGGATTGGTCGATCGGCTACCGTTGTATTACGGCGCGAACGGCACGCACGTCTTTACCGACGAGACTTCCGATCTGCGGCCATCGAATGCCGCCGCCGAAACCGTTATCTACAACATATCTCCGGAATACTTCGATGCGGCCCAGACAACCCTATTGGCGGGTAGGCCGTTGTCCTGGCATGACGACAAAA
>CAVPLA010000068.1:0-75307 GCA_963705855.1 uncultured Acidobacteriota bacterium | reverse complement strand
CGCAAAACCGCCGAGCGCATGGTCGTCGAACTGAAGGACAGACTCGAAGCCGTCGTCTTGGAGGCTCAGAAGCCAGCCGCCGCATCCCCCGCCGGAGCGGAAGCCGACGTAATCTCCGCGCTAGTCAATCTAGGCTACGATGCGCGAACTGCTGAGACAGCGGTAAGCGAAGCCAAGCGCGAAGTCGGCGCATCGAATTTTGAGCGATTGCTACGCGCCGCCCTGCAGTCGCTGTCCGCGCCTAAAGGTCGCACAACTCATGTCGGCGCATGATCGTGCAGTTGTACCGACCTTGGTCGCCAGCTTTCTAGAATAAAGCGAAGTCTCAACAATGCCTGACGCCAACGCAAAACGATCCATGGACCGAAGCGAACAACACAGAATCGTCTCTGGCGCCCCCTACGACGAAGACGCTCGCATCGAAGCCAGCGTCCGCCCGAAACGCCTCGACGAATACATCGGCCAAAAACGCGTCAAAGAGAACATCTCCATCGCTATCGAAGCAGCCCGCAGCCGCGGCGAGGCCCTCGACCACGTTCTCCTCTACGGACCACCTGGTCTCGGAAAAACCACGCTCGCCCAGATCATCGCCAACGAACTGCAGGTTCCGATCAAAACGAGCGCCGGGCCCCTGCTCGAACGTAAAGGCGACCTAACCGCGATCCTCACCTCACTCGAAGGCAAGGAAGTGTTCTTCCTTGATGAAATTCACCGTCTCCAGCCCGCCGTCGAAGAAATCCTCTATCCCGCGATGGAAGATTTTCGCGTCGACCTGATCATTGGCCAGGGACCCGGCGCGCGCATACATCCTTTCCAGCTGGGACATTTCACACTGATCGGCGCCACCACACGCGCCGGCCTGATCACAGCGCCCTTGCGCTCCCGCTTCGGCATAGTCCACCGCCTCGATTTCTACGAGCCCGAAGATTTGCTTACCATCATTCACCGCTCGGCCAAAATTCTGAATATCCTGATGGACGATGGCGGCGCCGAAGAGATTGCCCGCCGTTGCCGCGGCACACCGCGCATCGCCAACCGCTTGCTTCGTCGTTCTCGCGATTTTGCCGAAGTGCGCGCCGCTGGCCGTATCACCCGTGCCGTTGCTCAGGAAGCACTAGCCATGCTCGGCGTGGACGAAAGCGGCCTCGACGAAGTCGACCGCAACCTAATGCTGGCTCTTTTGGATAAGTACGCCGGCGGTCCGGTGGGCCTCGGCACGCTAGCTGCCGCCCTCTCCGAAGAAGAAGACGCCATCGAAGAAATCTACGAACCGTACCTCATGCAGATTGGATTGATTGACCGCACTCAGCGCGGCCGCGTAGCCACCGCCCGCGCCTACGAGTATTTCGGCAAAGAGCTACCCAAGCGCCAGCCCCGCCTCTTCTGAAATGTTCATGGATTCTCAATTCCCACACGTGCGCTGAATTCGAGTCCAGTCATCACGATTTGCTAGACTGCCTAGGCATGAGCGTAATCGACGAAGTTCTCCAAGCTAACGAACTCTATTCGCGCACGCACGAATTGCGAAAACTCACGCCGCGCCCCGAGCGCCATCTTGCCATTCTTACGTGCATGGACACGCGGCTTTCCATTCGTACCCTCGGCCTGAAAACTGGCGACGCCCACATCATTCGAAACGCGGGCGGCATCGTCACGGAAGACAGCCTGCGCTCCCTTGTCGTATCGCATTACCTGCTGGATACCCGGGAGTTCATGGTCATCAACCACACCGATTGCGGCCTGATGCACACCACGGAACAGGATTTGCGCAACAGGGTCCAGAATCGCGCAGGGACCGCGGCCATCTCTCCGGCGTTCTTTTACGCCTTTCAGAACATCGACGAAAATGTTCGTCATCAATTGCAAAAGCTCCGCACGCACCCCTGGATTCCCAAGGAAGTCGCCGTGCGCGGATTTGTCTATGATGTAACCAGTGGAAAGCTGCGTGAAATCAGCAGCAGCTAAATCGCAAAATGCTACGCAGCGCTGGACCCGCATCTCGCAATCAGAGAGCCTACGCCGAGGGCGCTCCACCTATTCGTAACGCAAAGCCACAATAGGATCGACGCGCATCGCGCGACGCGCCGGAATATAGCACGCAAGCAGAGCCACGCTAGTAAGCAATATCCCCACGCCTGCAAACGTAATGGGATCCGTCGCCCCGACGCCATAAATCATTTTCGTAATCAGCCGCGTCAACCCCAGCGCAGCCACCAGCCCGATCCCGACGCCAATCAGCGTAATCCGCATCCCTTCGCCCAGCACCAAACGCAGCACATCAGCGCTGGTCGCACCCATCGCCATGCGGACGCCGATCTCCTTCGTCCTCTGCCCCGCCAAATAAGAAATCACGCCATAAATTCCAATCGCCGAAAGCACCAGTGCCAGCGCCGAGAACACGCTTAACAACATCATCGCCAGCCGTTGCGTGGCGATCGAGCGCGCCACGATATCCTGCATGGGCCTCACTTCGTACACGACCGCGCTATTGTCGACTCTCTCCGCGGCTTCGCGAATCTCGCTCACTACTCCCAGCGGCGTGCCAGCCGTCCGCGCAACGTAACCGCCGCCATTAGCCAGCAGCGGCCAAAATCTATCCGGCACTTGCCACACGGAAAGATAAATCTGTGCCTGCAGATTCTCGTGCTCCCTCGATCCGAGGCCCCAACTCTCTACGTGTCCCACCACTCCCACGATTTCCGCCTGCAAATCCATCAATCCCAGGTTCAGGCGTTTTCCAATTGGATCTTCCTTCGGAAAAAAGGTGCGCGCAAACGCAGCGTCTATCAAGACGACCGCCGGTGCTTGCTCGTCATCTCGTTCCGTGAACCCCCGGCCTCGCTGAACCGGAATGCGCATCACCTGCTGATAATGCGTCGACACCATAGCGAACATCGCAAATGGCATTTCTTGCTCCGTCGCCGGCTTGGGCCGCCCTTCTACCCAGAATGGCAGCTCCGAATCCCCGGACATCGGCAGCGTGCCTTCAATCAAGGAAACTGCTTCCACTCTGGGCACATTTTCCAACCCGCGAATTGTCTCGCGATATTTGGTGCGCAGTTGTCCTGCGGTCGGGTTCGGTCCAGAAGTCGAAGAAATATTGAATGCCAGCGCGTTCCGCGGATCAAATCCCGGATCGATGCTCCAGAGCGCCGCGAGGCTGCGAATCATGAGTCCTGCGCCAATCAACAGCACCACGGCCATCGCCATTTCCACCACAACAAACACGCTCTGCGTGCGATGCCGCGCCCCGCTCGAGCCACGGCCCCCTTCCTTCAATGTCTCGTGCATATCCGGCCGCATCGTCTTGAGCGCCGGCACAAGTCCAAACACTATCCCCGTCAAAACAGAGATCCCTAGCGTGAAAAACAGCACGTACCCATCAATCCCAATCTCTTCGGTGCGAGGCAGAGTTTCAGGCAGCGCCGCAAGAATCGCTCGCGTGCCCCACTTCGCCAGGAGCAGCCCGATGCAGCCGCCCACCATGCCCAGCATCACGCTCTCCGTCAAAAGCTGTCGAATCACGCGCCCAGGGCTAGCGCCCAGAGCTGACCGTATTGCGAATTCCCGTGAACGTCCCGTCGACCGTGCCAGCAACAGGTTCGCCACATTCGCGCAAGCGATCAGCAGCACAAAGCTCACTGCACCGAGTAACACCAGCAAAATGCCACGCACAGAGCCAACCACGTCCGTTTTCAACGGCACCATCGCAATTCCTGAGCCTTTGTTCGAATCCGGATACGCCGCAGCCAAGTTCTTCGCCACCGAGTCCATATCTGCTTTTGCCCGCTCAAACGTGACTCCCGGCTTCAATCGCCCAATCGCAGTTGTCCCCATGCTAATATGCCGGTCGCGAAACGTCGGATCCGTCCACTGTCCAATCGGCACATACACGTCCGTTGGGCTCAACCCGGTAATCATCGAAGTTGCAACCCCGACCACCGTATACTGCTTCCCATTCAGCGTAAGGATTCTGCCCAAAACGTCTGGAGACAATCCAAACTTCCGCTTCCAAAGCCCATCGCCAAGCAGCACCACCGGCGCCCCGCCGGCCTGGTCCTCCTCGCCCAAAATATTCCGCCCAAGGATGGGGTGGATCCCCAGCGCCGAAAGAAAATCCGCCGAAACCATGTGCCCGTGCAGGCGTTCAGGCTCTCCAGCGCCGGTCAGGTTATATTCCTCAGTCCGGAACGCGCCCAAGGCAGAAAACGAATGGTTGTCCCGCTGCCAATCCAAGAAATTCGGGTAGCTAATGGAACCCATCCCGGACGAATCCGCGTTCGAATACACCGCCACCAGCCGCTCCGGTTCCGGATACGGCAGCGGATTCAACAAAACGCCGTTCACCACCGAAAACAGCGCCGTATTCGCTCCAATCCCCAGCGCCAGCGTTAACACCGCGATTGCCGTAAATCCCGGGTTCTTCAGCAAAAGTCGCAACCCGTACCGCAGGTCTTGCCAAAAATTCGTCATGAGCCAGCCCCCATTCCGCATTCGTCGCAGGCCTGTCTTCCGCCAAGAGATACGCCACTCGACCGCTTTTTGTTCCCCCAAGGTGGGACAGGCATTTCTGTCTGTCTCCTTGCATCCCCGGGCTTGGTCACCCTTCTACGGGCCCTTCACCAAAATGACGCCACCCCAAAGCGATTCTTAACGCCAGCCGCAGGAGCCCGCACTTGAATCTGCCCGTTGAATCCAGACGCCGGACAAACTAGAGTTCGCTAATGCGCACGCAGCGATAGTTTCCAGAAGCGTTCGCGCACGATCCGCCAATGCCCACAATTTATTTGTCGCTTGGTTCAAACGTAGGTGACCGCGAGGCCCATCGCCGCGCAGCAATCGCCGCGCTCCCGCCAGCCGGCGTCCAGGTCCAGCAGGTCTCCTCGATCTATGAAACCGAGCCAGTAGACTATCTCGACCAACCATGGTTTCTCAATTGTGTTTTGGAAGCTGAAACCGACGTAAAACCGCCGGCGCTCCTGCAAGCGCTCCGCTCCATCGAATCGCAACTAGGCAGCAAAAAAGAATTCGCCAAAGGCCCCCGCAAAATCGACCTGGACATCCTGCTCTACGGCAACGAAACGATCACCACGCCGGAGCTGCAAATCCCCCACCCCCGCATGCTGCAACGCCGCTTCGTCCTAGTCCCGCTAGCCGAAATCGCTCCCAATCTCAAACACCCGTCTTGGCAAGCCACCGCGGCAGAGTTGCTGCAACGCCTCGAGGATCCGAGCCAAGTTCGCCGCGCAAATCTTGGCTAGTGGTTGCGCCGCAGGGGCGCGTCACGTTTGACCTGAACTTCGAAGGGCCTTGCTCGTCTTCTTCCACCGCTCCTAAACCGCCTTAGGAAGTTCGGTGCAAAAGCAATCGGTGCAACGTCATTGCTTTTGGCGAGATCGACTCCAGCTCAATCAAAGACAGCCTCCCCTCCGTAATTTCCCGCCACCGGTAAACCCCGGGCTCGCTCTCCACCACCTCTCGCCCATTCAGATTACGCAAGAACTCCCGCGCATCCGTAATCGCCGCCGTCTCCCGGTAGGTGGGCCGCGCCAAAGCCTCCACCGCGTAACTCCGCAACAGTTTGTTCCAATAATGTTCAAACAACTCCCCGGACGCAAAAATGTCGCTCCAGGCCACCTCGCCGCCATATGCCACTACGACGCCAACTACACGCTCTCCCTTAAGACCCAAGGTACCCCGGTCAAACCGCCTCTTCAATTCCTCCGCGAATCCGTCGACGGAAGCCCCGACGCGCCCTCCTTCATAAATTTTGGCGTAAGCCTGAGTCGGCGCCGCGCCGTCAATGGTGACCTGAATGCTTTCCGTTGTGATGCGTGGCGCGTAGACCTCAGCCGCTGCTGCCCCTGCATTACCAGCAGACGGCGGAGGTGCGGCTTTCGCCAAGGTTCCGGAGCGAACGGCATTCCACACCTCTTTTTGGTCCTGCGCGACAGCCGCCTGCTCGCGGACGCTCGGATGAACAATGGTCTTCGAAGCCCCGAATTGCGAACTGGCTCCCGTCCACCTACCATGCTCCACGCAAAAAACATCCAGCGGCAGCGGTTCCGACCCTACCGGCACGATCCGGTCTTTCCCAATAATCCGGTCCTGTTTACCCCCGCTCACCAGTTCGCCCGCCAGCAAAAGCAAAGGGCGCTTGCTGCGATTGATCAACACCAACTGGTTTACGCTTGCCCCGGCGTTGTACTGCGGCACAGCCACCGGCCGGCCATCGCGTGTCCGCGCCAGCCCTGCCGCCCCTTGTTCACTGACAATCACCTCTCCGCTCGAAAGCCCCTCGTCCAAAGTCAAAAACGGCGAAGTGTCCTGCATGAAAGAGCTTACGACCGGAAAAATAGTGATGTTTTCGTACGTGACCGGATCCAGCAGCCGCCAATTGCCTTCCGGTTTCCCCGGCACCGGATTCGGTGCGGCCCCAATAAGCGCCAAACCCCCCAACGCGCTCATCCCAAACAAGCTCCCTAAAATGGCTCCCAGCATAGATCGATCCATAAACCCTCCTTCGCGCGACCCTTCCAGGACGCACCTCGGGCTTAGAACGACCATCGTCGATTTTCTTGCAGAATAAATTGCAGGGAAGACTTGCAGAATCCAGGTGTGCGCGAGAAGTCGCTCCGCCGAGCTCTCGCTTCAGCTCATGCGCTTCAGTTCAATTGAGCTGCTTCGTTTGACCGTCTCTCCAGCGCACGCTTCCATGCACTGCACGCCCTGCTGAGATCCTCATCGCCGTGGTACCGTCGAATGGCCATTGCTGCCAGATGGGTGGCGCGCTGGATCAGCTTCAATTCAAATCCCGTAGGCGCACGCGGAACGCAACAGTACATTTCGAACGATCCCAGCACGTGTTCGTCCCTCAAAGGGATGTCCGCGGACCAATACAGATGCAGCCCAAACTGCAGCGCTCCTCGAGCAATCGTTTTAAAATCACGCTCTGTGTCATCCGGCAGCAACATGACCGACACGATGTTTCCTATCTGAAGATCGATAGCTGTGCACAAGTTGTTCAAAACCTCGGGGAGAGGCGCCCCCATCGAGATCAAGTCCAGAATGTTCTTTTCTCCCAGCAAATCCGTCTGCTTCTTGCCGGTACCTCGGCCATGTAACGGCAAATGCCTGCTGGCCCATTTGGTTCGGGGTCCGTCTTCTCTCATTTGCCTCTTCTCCTGATCGTGCTTCCCAAGCCAGCCTGGGTTCGTTACAACTTGCCGCTTGCCCGCTGCGCTTGCTTCCCCACTTCACGTTGCTCGCCATGAACGGACGCTTGCCGGGTGAACCCTAATGACATAAACCTTATTCGCTTGCCCTTCATCTCATACAACGCCGCGTCCGCCGCATACAGCAGCGGTCCAACGGATTCTGCATCCCCGGGATAGGCGGCCACTCCCACGCTCACCGAAAGCACTGGCTCTTCCACATCCTTCGCAAGAAGCTCGCAGATTCGATCGCCCACCAGCGCAGCATCAGCCGCTCCCGTTTCCGGCAGCACCAGCGCAAATTCATCCCCGCCCTGCCTTGCAGCCGTATCGATGGATCTGCAGCAGCTTCGCAATGCATTGGTCAGACGGCAAAGCGCCCGGTCTCCCACCAGGTGGCCGTACTTGTCATTAATCTTTTTGAACTGGTCCACATCCAGCAGCATCAGCGCGAATTCGCGGCCGGTGCGCTTTGAACGGCTGATTTCCGTGTGCAATACCTCGAAAAGACGCCTATGATTCGCCAGCCCTGTGAGCGAGTCCGTCTCCGCCTGCTCTCTGAGTCGTCCCTCCCGCGCCTCCTGCTCCGTCACGTCTCCCACGATCATCTCGTAGCCGTCGAATGCGCCGCTCCCTGTGTAAACTCCGCGCCCACTCATTCGAACCTTCACCGTCGCGCCGTCTTTGCGCAGGCACTCCATCTCGAAGCCTTCGATTTCTTCGCCCTTCCGCAGGCACTCGCTCCATCGTTCGCACACAGAGGGATCTCGAATCACATCCCTCGCAAAATCCGTCTCCAAAAATTCCTCTCTGGATGAATACCCCATCATGTTTAGGAACGCCGAATTCGCATAACCAAATCTCCCGTTCGCATCCACACGACAGATTCCGTAAGTAGGGTTATCCACGAGTGCCCGATACCGTGCTTCCGCATTCGCCCGCGTTTTTTCCGCTTGCGCCAGCTCTTCACGCAGCTTCTTTTCTTCGAGCGCTCGTCGAGCTGCCATTGGCAAGTGCTCCATATGTTCGGGTTCGATAAAATCGTAAGCGCCATTCGCCGCCAAAGCCGCCCTGGACTCTCTTCGCAAGCTGGCAGTCACGAAGACTAATGGGACGCTCCGCACCACCTGGCGAAGAACTTCCAACGCTTGGGATCCGCTCCAGTTGGGGCTGGGATATTCCGCCACGATCAGGTCAAACGGCTCTTTACGAAGTTGTTCGACACACTGCCCCAGGGTCAAGACGATATCCGCATGAACCGCGAACTCCGCCCTCTTCAGCTCCTGCAAGCAAGAGTCGATTTCGTCGGCATCGCGGTGAACGAAAAGGACCCGCAAGGACGGCCACCGATTTGCAGCTGCACGCCGGCTGGCACCGTCGTGGTCATTCAGCCTGGGTTGACTTCCGGACAGGGGAAACATTGGCAATACCCTTCGAACCCCACTTGAGCCGCCCTCCCAACGGGGACCTCGGCAAAAGTGATTGGCACAGCCCAAACCTTAGTAGGAATTAATCTCCTGGTCTGTCCCCTTTTATACAGTACCTCCCCTGCCCCCTTTGCTAAGTTTCGAAATGTTTCCAACGGTTCACGCGCCAGTTCCGTGCGGCCCAGGTGCTGGCTTCGGCTGTCATCTCAATAAAGAGGGCCATCATGTCCACGAACTGTCCTAGATGCCAGAGCCACCGCATTCATCGCTCAAGGCGCCGCGGAATTCTCGAATCACGTCTACTCGCCCTGCTTTTCATTCGTCCATTCCGTTGTTTGGCGTGCGATCATCGCTTTTTCCGCTGGTCTCTCAATGGCAACCCCAGCCCGCAACGCCCCGAACCCTTGCATTCCCTAGCGGCTGTCACGCTTAACCAACCAGATCCACACCCACTAACAATTCCTGGCTCTCGCATAAGCCTCTTGGTGCAACTCCGTGCCGCTCAATCGTTTCTGGAGCGTCATTACGGACGCTGCGGGTTGGAACTCATCCCTAAAAATGAGCTTCTCCAGCGCCGTCGAATCTGGGACGACGTGCCTCGACTGTTCACTTTTGCACACTCCGGCGCAGCCGTCTTTTGCTATCGTTCCTCTGAGGTCTAGGCAGTCGGCGTCCTCTGGCCTTTCCATCCCAATATGAAGATTAAGAAATCCAAAGCCACACCTGAACACCAGGCCAAAAAGCCGGCCCCCTTCGATCCGCAGGCTTTTCTCGATACCGCGGGAGTATCAAAGAAAGTTGCGGAATATAGGCGAGGAGAATCCATCTTCAGTCAGGGAGACGATGCGAACTCCGTCATGTACATTCAGAGGGGCGGCGTAAAACTCTCCGTTGTGAATGGCTCGGGTAAGGAAGCGGTTGTCGCGATGTTTGGTCCAACAGACTTTTTTGGCGAGGGCTGCATGGCGGGCCAATCAGTCCGGATGGCTACGGCGACCGCCATTGCCCCCACCGCTCTACTTGTCATCAATAAAAACGAAATGCTTCGCGTGCTCCATGAAGAGCACGAATTATCCGACCGTTTTATCGGCTATATGCTCGCTCACAACATCCGAGTGGAAGAGGACTTGGTCGATCAACTCTTTAACTCCAGCGAGAAGCGCCTGGCCCGAACCCTTCTCCTGCTCGCCCGCTATGGCAAACAAGATCAGCCGGACCGCGCCCTCCCGCAAGTCTCCCAGGAGACCCTGGCCGAAATGATCGGCACTACACGTTCTCGCGTAAATTTCTTCATGAACAAATTCAGAAAACTCGGCTTCATCGAATACAACGGCAAAATCAAGGTCAACAAATCCTTGCTGACCGTTGTCCTCCACGAATAAGTTCTCAGCGTCTGGTCTCGTCGAAATCCAGCCGGCCAGCCCTGGGTTCGCCCACGCCGGGCCGCGCGCCTCGCCTCTTTTCACCACCCCAACTTGATTTCGAGCAGTGGTATTCTCTTTCCTTGGCGTGCCCCCTGGAAAAAACCCAAGAGCGTGAGGTCGCTGCATCCTCCAAATATGCCAACCGAGAACATAGGGAACACTTTGCAAGTAAACGGGATCGAGCTCTATTACGAAACACACGGCGCCGGAGAACCGCTCCTGCTTTTACATGGCGGCAGTGGCTGCCACGAGGACTGGGTCTATGCTGGCCGCGATGAATTCTTGCGCGAACACACTCTTATCACCCCGGACGCTCGCGGCCACGGTCGCTCTACAAACCCTTCTAAATCCATTACCCACCGCCAATGTGCTCTGGACACCCTCGCGCTCCTCGACCATCTGGCCATCAAGAAATGCAAGGCCATCGGCATAAGTATGGGCGGGAACATCCTTCTTCACATGGCCACTCTGCAGCCGCACCGCATCACTGCCATGGTCGTCGTCAGCGCCACAATGTATTTCCCAGAGCAGGCTCGGGCCATCATGCGGCAGGTCCCCGTTGACACCCAGCCGCCCCAAGCGTGGGAAACGATGCGCAAGCGCCACAAACTCGGCGACGAGCAGATTAAAGCCATCTGGGAGTGGTCCCGCGGCATGGCGGAAAGCTACGACGACATGAACTTCACACCGCCTACCTTGTCCAAGATCACCGCTTCAACATTGATAGTCTACGGGGATCGTGACTTCCTCTATCCCATTGAAATGGCGGTCGATATGTATCGCGCCATCCCTCGATCTGCTCTCTGGGTCGTTCCAAACGGCGGCCACGGACCCGTCTTTCTCGAAGCCGCTCCCCACTTCGCCAAAACCGTGCTGGCTTTCCTCCGCCAGTAGGGCCAACGCGCATGTTCGCCTGGGCAAAATCGAATCCTGAAGATCCATCCATCCCCGGAATGCGAGCAAGCGTGTGAAATCACACTATTGAGTCGGCGGATGCAACTCGTACTCATGCGGCGGCTCCGCGCCAAGCAAATAACGCACGAAGTAATCCCAACGGCGTCGCGTCATATAAAGCGTCGCGCTCCCATAGCCGTGATGTTGGTTCGGCAAGAGCAACAGATCAAAATCCTTGTTGGCCTTGATGAGTTCGTCCACCACGAGCAGCGTGTTGTACGGCGGCACGTTATCATCCAGCGTCCCGTGTGCAAGCAGCAGATGTCCCTTCAGATTTTTGGCCAGGTGCTGATTGGCCTGGTCGTCGTAATTGGTAGTGCCGTCCGCATTCTTAACGAGCAATCCCTGATACCGTTCACCCCAGTCATCCTCATATTCGCGATTGTCATGGTTGCCGGATTCCGAGATGCCCACTTTGAAAAAATCGGGATAGCGGAACATGGCGTCGGCTGTAGCATACCCTCCGCCCGAGTGGCCGAAAATCCCCGCGCGCTCGATATCGATCCACGGATATTTCTGCGCCAGCTCTTTCATGCCGGCGATCTGGTCGGGCAAAGTGTTGTCGCCCATATTTCCATAATAGAAGTCGTGGAATTTCTTCGACCGCAACGGATTGCCCATTCCCTCGATTTCCACCACGACGAACCCTAGTTCCGCGAGAGACTGCGGATCGCCGCGCCCCGGCGCGAAACCCCAGTAGCCGACGCTGCCGCCCTGTGGACCCGGGTAAATCCGATTCACAATCGGATATTTTTTTGTCGGATCGAAGTTTGTCGGTTTGTACATTAATCCGTAAAGGTCGGTAACGCCGTCGCGCGCTTTCACGGTGATAGGAACAGGCGGCTGCCAACCCGCGGCGAGAAGCCGCGAGATATCCGTCTTCGCGACGGTCGAGATCAACTTCCCCGCGTCGTCGCGCACCACGGCCACGGCGGGCACATCAGGTTTGGAATAGCTATCGAAAAAATAGCGGCCCGAAGTTGAGAAGCTGACTTCGTGGTTTCCACTTTCGGGCGTCAGCAAAGCGAGATTCTTGCCGTCGAATCCAATTCGATAAAGATGTGCGAAATAAGGGTTCTCGCCTTTCTCGCGTCCGAGACCCAAAAAATAAAGCACACGATTTTTTTCATCGACGCGCAGCAACTGCGTGACAACCCAATCGCCGGAAGTGATCTGGTTTTTCAGCTTGCCCGTCGCAAGATCGTAAAGATAAAGGTGTCCCCAATTGTCCCGCTCGGAAAACCAAATGATCTCATTGGAACCAGGCAGGTAACGCCAGTTCACACGGCCCCAGCCGGATTCGTATTGCGTAGCAGCGGTTTCCTCGAGAACGTCGCGCACGGCCCCGGTCGCGGCATCGGCCACGCGAAATTGCTCATGCTTGTGGTCGCGCGAGGTGGAAACGAATGCGAGATGGGTCGCGTCTGGACTCCACTCCACGTCGTCCCAGTCGCTGCCGCGGCATTCCACGTCGTCGCAGAGAGTCGTGCGGTGTTGATCGGGAGGAAGCTGCAAACGAATCACTTTGTGCGCGTCCAGATCAATCACCACACGCTGAATGGTAGTCACTACGTCATCGCCTGGGAGCGGATACTTCCACGCCTGAAGCACCGGGTGGCCGACTTTCGTCTCGACAAGATACATTTCGCCGACGCCGCGCTGGTCCTGCTGGAATGTCGCAATTTTTTTCGAGTCGGGCGACCACAAAAGAATCGGCCGGTCGCTGTGAATCCACCCGGCGTTGTCGGTGGCATAGCCGAAGTCCTTCACGCCGTCGGTCGTGAGCTGCGTTTCTTTGTTGCTGGCCACATCGCGCAGCCAGAGGTTGTAATCGCGAATAAACGCCGCGCTCTTGCCGTCGGGCGAAATTTCTTCTTCAGGACGTTCGGCCGCGGCCTTGGCGGGCTTAGGTTCGGCGGTGCATTTGCTCCCTTGCAAATCGCATGTCCATTGCTGGCCCTTCACATGAAAGGAAATGGCTTTGCCGTCGGCGGAAAACTCAAAGGTCATAAACGGCAGGTGCGCCGCGTTGTAAGAAGCTCCAGCTGCCGCGGAAAGAGCAGCAGCAATTTTAGCGTGGTCAAATGCAGGCTGGCGCGAACCGTGCGCCGCGTCGAAAATCACGAACTCGCTGCCATCCGGTCCCGTGTCGCGGAACAAATAGCGATCCTCTGGCAACCACTTTCCCCGCACGTCATGGAACACCAGCGGCCGCACGTTGTACGCCATGAATTTTTCGGCGTGCTTGTAATCATCAGCGGTGAGAACCCGCCGCCCCGCGGAATTGGTCTGTTGCGCGGCGGATGGAAACACCACGCAGCCAGCGAAAGCCGCCAGCAAAGCGAATCGAAACACTGGAGAAGTCATTGTTGCTCGCAATCGCATTCGTTTCCTCGTCGATCTGGGGCAGTTGTCATGGCGTTCCCGACAGTTGGGACGCGGTAGCATCGCGCTTGCATGGCGTGTAAGTCAAGCCAAGCGCGCCGAATTTCCGCAAGGGTAATCTAACGGAACGGATGCAAGGTGTGCGAATAGTGGAAAATTTTCAGAGATGCGCGGACTAGCGGTCGGTGCCGCCAAGGTTAGTGCGAGGCTTGCTCCTTCTAGTCGCGGAAGCTTCGCTTTCCTGTTTTTCGTATTCGGCGATTTCTTCGTCACTGTAAGAATAGGAATCCCGCGAAGCAAACATCGAGTTCGAACGCCCGGCCTGCTTTTTCTTCTTACGGATCGCGCCAAACTCGTGGCGCACCTGGCGGATAGGTCCTTCGATGGCTTTCACTTCCACAAGCAGGTCGCTGACCTTCTCGAGAAAATCATGCAGATGGAAAGGCCGCACCACGTACGGTGCTCGGGCCAACTCGAGCGCCGCAACGTACTGGCTACCGGTCATTTCCGGCACCAGATAAAGGGCACGTATGCGCCCCCCCTCGTCATGAGAAACGCCTGCCAGTTCGCGCAGCGTGATGAAAATCGGGGTGTCAGTGCCGGCCAACGCAATGTTGGCGATCACCAAGGACCATTCGCCGGACTTGAGCTCCGTCAGCAGCAGCTTGGGGTCTTGCACCAAGCGGACGCGCCAGCCTTCCGAATCGAGGATTTGACGCAAGGCCCCCTGGTTGTTGTCGTCATCATCCAGGATGAGAATGCCGACCTGCTGCGGTTGCACAGGAGTAGGGGTCGCCATCAAATAAGTATAGCGCCGGGCCGAAGCACCCCGCTCAAACAGGCAAGGGCCTGCCGCGTATCGGCCAATACCGGACCAAATCGGTCCTAGAGGTGCGGCGGAGCTTCGGGAACAGCAGAAGCCGGCGTTTGACCCTTCTTTGAGGTTGCCCGCGATAGAGCGAGATGAACCGGGGCGGGATTGGCGATATCGGGAATCGTAACAGCCTTAACCTGAACAAAAAGGAGCTTGCCATGCCCTGTGATGCTGGCAGAAACGGCAAACGGAATCTTGGCTGTGGCTTTTGACGGGTCAAACTTCAATGCAAACGATATCGGAGGTTTACGGCCGCCGATCGGGATTCTTTCTTCGGCGAGAACGGCCGCAGGATCGTCTGCGTCGTGGCTGAGATCTCTGAGCTGCACAATCAAAACGGCATCCGCAGGCAGAGCGGGAACGCTCCCGAAGGTTGCCGTGCCATTTATTGAACCGGCGGTGGAGCGATCGGCGGGTACGAGCTCTGCAGGTGACACTCCTCGGCCAGCATCTTTGGATGCGAGGCGTCGGCGTTGTCTACGAGGAACCCGTCTTCTCCGTGCTCGACCAGACCACCGAGCCCTCCGCGTATTTTGTGCCCGATTCCGTTTCAACCTGCTTCATATTGTAGATGTGCCCGTTCAAGGTTAGCCGCGCCGCCTTGGTTTCTACCAGAATCACGATTCTGGCGCCGCCAGCGCATAGATATTCGCGGCGCGGCAAAGCGAGCGCATTGGCGAGCGGGATATCGCATGAGGCGGCGGAGCAGGAGTTTGCTGCGCAGGTTGAGACGGCGGTGCGGTCGATGATTGAGCTGGTGAGGATTCCTGTGCGCTTAGAGAAAAAGCCCACAGGACGAGTGACACTGAGGCGGCGGCCCCGATGGCAATGGCCGGCGAACGAAATGCAGACATGAACATACAAACCATCCTAGCGCAGAAATCTGTTGGAAGGAGACTATTGCCCAATCACGAAGTCGTACCCGTCTTGCACTTTGAGCTGGCTGGTTCCGTCCCAAAACATTTTATAGATGGTCATCGCTTTGCCGGATGGCTCGCTGCCTGTGAAAAAAATCTGAAGACCGTCGCGAGACCACTCGGCGAAAGAAGACGTCAAGTTCGGCGGACTGAGAAGGACGCGGCGCTTGGATTTGATCTCATAGAGAAAAAAGGCTTGTCCCGGCGGCGTCCCGGCATTTTTAACGGCGTCCTTATTCGTAGCCTGGGCATTCTTCAAGTAGGCCGCTGCAGCTGCTGGCACCAATTCGGCGGAAACGAGCAGCAAATCCGGGTTGAGCGGGTGAACGCGCACGGTATTGGCGCTGGACAATCCGAATTGATCCTTGCCGTACAAGTCTGCGCTGGAAAGAGTTTGCTTCAATGTTCCGTCATCCCCAATCCAAGAGAGAGTTTGCAGGTCGCCGGCGACCAGCGTTTGCACATCTGCCCAGCCCTGAAAGCTAATGGCGTCGCCTGGATACACGAGAGTAGCTTTTTCCGGCGCATCCGCTGGCATGGTCCATACCTGCCATTTGGAGCCGTCAAATTTTAAGAATGCAATGCGCGTATCGTCCGGCGACCAAAAGGCCTGCTGAACGGGACCCCTAAGCAACTCGGTAGACTTGCCGGTTCCCCAGTCGTAGACGGAAATCGTGCGCTCGTCCCCTTTTTCGGCGCCCTTTTCCTCGCCCTTTTCATCAGTCGTGTAGAGCAGCCGCTTTCCATCATGCGAAAGAGACGGCTGGTAGCCGCCTTTTCCCGGGACCGCCCGGGCGACGGTGCCACGCTTCACGATCAGCTTGCCGGCGGCATTGATGTACGCCACAGCAACGGGCGGCTTGAAGTGAGTGATCGTCGGAGGCGCAGGCTTGTCCTTAGCGTCGTCATCGTCGTCCGTGGGCTGATTGTTGATCTTCGGGAAGAGTTCCGTGGCCACCCGCGCGCACCCTCCTGCCGCGCCGATCTGGGCGTGCTCAACGGAGGCAGTGAAGGCGAATTTGGTGGTTGAAGCCGGATCGGTGCAGGCTTCGCGGGTGATACGGACCGAAACCGCGGCGCCAGTCTGAGAATCCTTCGCGTGGTAAGTCCAAGAATCGGTTGCACCTTCCCGGGCCACGTCGGTTGGTTCCAGCGGGATCGGCGGATAACCGTTCCGGTCCAGACGCTCCGGCCCCCGCAGGCCAATGCGCAGGCTCCAGGATTGGTCGTTGCCTTGAACCAGCAGCAGAATGGGGTAATGGGTGGATTGAGGGGCGGCTGGTCCGACGGCAGGCTTCTTAGCTTGGGGCGACTGGGGCGTCTGTTGGGGGGCTGGCTGCTGTTTGTGGTTTGGCAGGCTGCTGCGGTGGAGCTTGCTGCTGAGCGGCGGTTGCTGCGTTTGAGCAGGACACAAATAGGCCGAGAAAAGGACGGCGGACGCACCAAGAAGCAACCGTGCTAGTGGGGACTGTCGCACGCCGATCCTCCCGAACAAGCAGGATACCCTGTGGCGTAGAAGCGCACAATCTGGACAGAGGGACGGTGTGAGTGGGGTGAACTAAACGGTTTTCGCAAGCAAGTACAACGAATAAAAAGCGAAAACCACTTGACATAGCGAACAAAAAGCGAAATACTTGGCCGTGCTTCGAGGTGGGCTATGTCTCCAGTTCTTTCCTCCACGGCTCGGACCTTTGGTATCCGACGCCGCCACGCAAGACAATCCACGGCAACTCTCTTTCCTGTTAGCCCCTATGCGACAAGCCCAACACCAAGGGCCGGTGATTCGCCAGGCGGAGTCCACACTGTCCATGACAATGTCAGCGACAAGGTGGAGGCCGCGGCGGGCGCCGGCTTAGGCGGCAGCACTTCGGGTTACACCACGGCGGATTGCCCCCCGCCGACCTCGCGAGAGGCGGTCCCGCACGGCCTTGACAGCCGCGCGGATCACCGGACCCAAGACGCAGCCGTACCGCTGGTGGGCATTGCCCGCCTCGCAGCATGCTCTCCGCCCGCGGAGAGCCACCGCAAGTCCGCCGAGCGGCCGGAGTATTTCCTGCTGCCGGTGAAGTCCATCCTGAACCGCTGCGATTCGGCGCGCGTCCCGTTCGATTGGACGATCAATCCATACCGAGGATGCGAGTTCGGCTGCCTTTACTGCTACGCCCGCTACACCCACGAGTACATGGAGCTGGACGGCGGCGAATTCGAGCGCAAGATTTTTGTGAAAAAGGATGCAGCCCCGCTGCTGGCCTACGACGTCGCGCACAAATATTCGTACGCGTCCGAGAGCTCGGGCGGCGAAAAACCTGAACACATTGCGATCGGGACGGCAACGGATCCCTATCAACCCGCAGAGCGCGAATACGGAGTAACGCGCGCCTGCCTCGAAGAATTGTCCAAGCGCGAAGGCCTGAGCATTTCGGTAATCACCAAATCGAATCAGATCGTGCGCGACATCGACCTATTCAAGAAGATTGCCGAGCGCTCTGAGCTTTCCCTGAACATCACCATTACGACGCTACGCGCAAGGCTGGCGCGATTGCTCGAACCGCGCGCCCCGAGGCCAGATCTGCGAATTGCCGCGGTGAAGCAATTGCGTGAAGCCGGCCTCCGAGTGGGTGTATCCGCGTCACCGCTGATACCCGGAATCACCGACCGCGAAGGCGAACTCGAAGCAGTTGCCGAAGCCGCCCACAAAGCAGGCGCTCAGTGGTTTTTCTCGGGCGTCCTCTTCCTAATGCCGTCCTCCGCCAAACAATTCTTGCCGTTCATCCGCGAAAAGTTTCCCCGTCTCACGAAACAATACGAGGAGTGGTACGCAAAAGAAGCCTACGCTCCCGAGAAGTACCGAAAGCAAATCGCTGAACGCGTCGCCCGCCTAAAACAAAAGTACGGCTTCGATTCGCGCCCCCAACGCGACACCCAGCGCACAACGCCATGCTCCCAAATGAAGCTGAGTTGGGAAACCGCCGCAGCCAGCTCCTAGTTGCAGGGGATGCGGGCGTGCACTGCAGGATAAGGCTTTGGGATTGGGATGAGCTGCCTGTACCGCGTAATCGGCGCGCAAGGGCTTAGGTCGCTCTCAAATATTGCGGGCGAAGACTACCAGTCCATTTGCGGGGATCACTACATTGGCAGAAGCTTGGAATCCATGCAGCGGGCCGCCGGACGCAGAAATTCCTCCGCCGTTACCCGCTACCATGGGATTGACCCAATTCTCGTAGACGTCACTGTTGAATACTTCGCTCCACGGCCCGGGATACGGGAATCCAATCGCGTAGTCGTACCATGTTGTTTCGGAGAGAGTCGCAACTACGATTACGTCGTCTCCGGTGCCATCAAGCCATCTGTGAAAGGCCATGACGCGGTTTTGGTCGTGGACATGGAAGGCGTTTGCGTTTTCGCCGCGCAGAGCAGGCTGATTCCAGCGTAGCCGGATCAGGTCTTGCGTGAAGCGCAGATGATCCACCATCGCCTTGTCGCTTCCGGTATCGAGGCCGCTCCACCCAATCAGATGGGCCGAGTCTGCGGGATCACAGTTCCACTGCTTGTCTTCGAGAAACTCCTGGCCCATGAAGAGTTGCGGGATTCCTGGGGCAGTCGGAAGGAGTCCCGTCGCAAATCGCGAGCGGCTGCGCGCGTGCCAGGAACGATGGTTCGAGCCGTCGGCCAGAGCGGGTATGCGCAAGTCGCGGCCTAAGTCTACGAGGTCGTGGTTCTCGACGCAGGTGACGGCCTGCCATGCGTGCGGTAGGTCTGGAGGGAAGAGATTGGCAGCGATGGCGTCGAAGTCGACTGCGACACTTTGTCCTTGTGCCGCTTGCTGAACGGCAGTGCGGATGGCCCCGCGCAAGCCATCGTGTTGCAGGACGTCGAACCCCGTGCCGCCGCTGCTTGTCGGGGCCACGATGGACGAGCGTGGCTGCGTATATTCGCCGGGCCAATACTCGGCATTTTGCAGGAAGCGCGGCTTAAGAAAACGAAGCGTGTCGGTGAGACTCCCGCAAAAGCTCCAGCCGGAGCCCTGATTCATGGAGAGAAGCGCGCTGATTTCGTCGTAGCGAAACCCATCAACGTGGAATTCTTCGATGTAGTAACTGGCGCTATTAATGATGAACTCGCGAACGTCGGCATTCCAGAGCGCGAAGGATAGCCCGCCCGCGAGTCCCTGGTTCGTGAAGTAGAGACTTTGATTGTTGTCGGCGGTATCGGCGGCGCGATCCCAAAAATAGAGGCTTTGGTCATCGTTCTCGAATCCTCCGGCGTGGTTGTAGACCACGTCAAAGGCCACCGCGACGCCGTAGACGTGGCAGAGGTCCACAAGAGCTTTCAGTTGTGCCGGTCCCGGAGTGATGTCGCTCAGCGCCAGCGGAGCAAATCCTTTTGCAGCAAGCAGGCGATTTATCGTCGTAAGGTATCCGGACAGCGCAGCCTGCCCGGTTACGACGTAGGGAAAGTCCGGAGAAAAGTAGTCCGCTCCGTTGTAGCCCATGGAGGGATCGGTCTCGAGCTCGTCGATGGGCAGTGGCTGAAGCACATTCGCGCCGAGCGCCGCGAGGTACTCGATCTTTCCGATCACATCGAGAAAAGTGGAGGCCACACCCGACGCACTGGGTGCGTAAGTTCCCACATGCAGCTGGTACACGATCATGTTGGAAAAGTCTGGCGTGACAAACGCCGCGTCGTGCCAAGGGTACGCTGTCGCCGAGCGAATCAGGCAGCTGCACGTCGGGAACGAAGCGTCCTCCGCCATTTCTCGCGCATACGGGTCGCGCTTGTAGCCGCTCGTCGGGTTCGTGCCCACGACCCAAAAATGATAAGGGTCGCCGTCCTGTGCACCGGGAATAAATCCAGTCCAGTATCCGTTGGCATCCTTGGCCATGAGCAAGTCGTCGGTCTGGCCGGCTCTTAGCTGGCCTCCAAAGGTGCCGTTGACGTAGACAGCAGCGGCGCGCGGCCCCCAGGCGCGAAACGTCGCTCCTCCGTTTACCAGAGTTGCGCCCATGGGGGTCGTCGGCAGGATATTCGATTGGGAAATCATGAGAGCTCTCCTCAGGGTTAGGAGTTAGAGCTGAGGCCTTCGATGCGTCAAAGATTAATTCGAGAGTATCGTAGCGCGAGACTTATCCGCCGTCTCGCGCAATTTTTGAACTGGCGATACTTGGCTTTTCGATGCGAGTCGCCACTTTGTGACTCCGGGATGTCCGGCGAATTGGAAACAATTTTGCTTCTTTGCACGCGTGTCAGGGGACGATGATGCGGGATTCTTCGCGCTTGAGTTCGGGGGCGGCGGGGAACTGGTTGCGGAGAAATTCGATGTAGCGGCGCGCGCGCGGACGGCCGTTAGTTCGCAGCAGACCCATGCGATAGAGGAAGACGAGCAGAGTGAAAACCTCGGAATCTCTTACCGGCGAGGCAGCGGCCCGTTCCGCATTTTGCTGTTTGGATTCGTTTAGGAAAGCGGCGAGTGCAGTATACAACTCGCGTGGCAGCCTAGCATCCGGAGGCTTTTCATAAAGGATGCCGGAGCCGAGCGTTTTGTAGGTTTCGGCGAGAGCCTGGAGCGCGGCAAGAACATCTGGATCGGTTGTGGCTGGATGTGCCGCCGAAAATGTCGCGGCGGTGAAAGCCAATCCAGAAAGCACACTTTGGTGAGTGTAGATTACGTCTTGCGGAACTTTGACGTCGAGGAGCGGCGTATCCTCGGGCAGCGAACGCTGATGCTGATCTTCGTAGCGACGGGCCGCAATGAGATAAGAGCAGTCCGAGGGACAGTCGATCGAAACTTCACGCTCTCTGCCGCAGCAAACAGCGCAGATTTTCTCGCCCTTCGCCGGACAGAATCTTTCCGCTTTGCGCTTTTCACAGATCGGACAGGACACAGCGGCTCCTAGCGACACACAGACAAACGAGCAGGGTACTCTGGCGAGAAGGAAAAGACAAAACGCTTAAAAGACAAAACTGCGGCGCACCATGGTTTGGTCACCGGAGTGAATGGGCATGGAATCCGAGGGGCGCGGGGGAAAATTTGCACCGGGAATTGTGGGCAAGCCGCTGGAGCGATCGACCAACACGATGGTGACCGGCCCCGAAGCTTGCAAGCGGAGCTGCACGTCGATGCCCTCTGCTGGCGGATTGGCGTAGTCGAAGCTCCAGTGGCCTGCCTGATGCCAGCGCGCATCGGACGGCTTGCCAAGATCATATCCATTGACGCTCGCGCTGAGAACTTCCGCTTGGGCGACGCCGACGTGAAGCGTGCGCGCGCGACGCGGGGTGGTGATGCGGAGATGAAGCGTGCGCGTTACACCGTCAGTAGAATTATCGAGAAGCTCCGCTTGCGGAGGCGCTAGCGCGAGAGATGGCGCTTCATGCTGGAGAAAATCGATGGGATACCAGTCGGGAACGAAGTCGCGAAGCTTGCCCCGAGACGGAGAGTTGCCTAGATATTGAGCGGTCCAGGAATCCACACGGTTGGTGGAGCTTGTCCATAGAGCTTTGCCCGTATCGGCGTCGAGGGCGTAGGAGAGAAGGCATGGTTTCGGATGAGTCGAAGAATAACGCGTGGTTTTTTCAGCGAAAATACACAAAACGAGCGCGGCGGCCAACGCGAGGATCGGAAGAATTCTGCCGGCCGAATCAAGCACGGGATCGAGATACGGGAACAGAAAAAAGAAGAACACGCCGAAAGTTACGCTCAAAAGCTGCGTACCGAGAGAAGTGAAACCGAGCGCGGTATAGAAACCCTGCAAAAGAGGAACAAAGAAAACCAGCGCGGGCACGCTCAACACACAGAGAAGCAAAACGGCGAGAAACGAGAGACGACCCGGGCGAAACGCCGCGATCATGGTTGCCAGTAGGCCGGCGAGCAGCGGCCAGACGAACAGATAGCTGCCGCCAGGGAGCCATTTCGTTGTCACGAGGATGAACACAAATATCAAGAGCGCCCCGCCAAGAAAAAACGCGGGCGGCGTGATCCTCCTGCGAAACAGGGAGTAGAGCAAAGTCAGAACGCCGGCCAGCAAAGCATATAGACCGAAAACGTAGAGAGCGTTTTGTTCGAGGCCGCCTTCGGGAAGCGCGTGGAGGTGCAGCCAGTGCACGCCGAGGACAAGGCCCAGTCCTATCATCAACAACACGAGAAGGACGACGATGTGTAGGAAGAAGCCGGCGAAAATAGATAACAAACTTGTTTGCCAGGCGCCGTTGGCGTAAAAGATCGCGCCAAAGAGCAGAACGCCGGAGACAAGCGCGAGCGGCCAGAGAAAACGGCTCGAATAGTGCACGAAGAAATTTCCGGGGAGCGAAAAGTACACGGAGTCGCGGTCCTCAAGCTGAGTGAGATCTGTGTTGCCGAGGCTGCGGGCGAGAGAAAGCGCGTTCTCGCCGTGATGCTGCAGGCTGCCGCGATCGAGCATTTGCGGATTGTCGAGCGGCGTGTGGTAGGCCTCCCAGTGACCGATAAACGCGAAGTTGAGTCCGGCAGCTCCGGATTTCTTGAACACAGTCATGTCCGTGTCGTTCGGCATGTGTTTGTAAATTTCGTAGGTAAGAGAGGACCCCGAAGGATGCGGCGCGGCGTGCGCGAAGATTTGCACAAGCCGGCTGTTGCCTGCGCTCGTTTCAAACATTTGTGATTCGCCGGCGTTTCCCCGGGCTTCGAAGTTGACGACGACACGAACGTCTTTGGCTGCCGGATTTTCCGCAACGAACGCGGAAGCGCCGAGCAGCCCATCTTCTTCACCGTCGGTGATCACAAAAAGAACGTCGTTGCGCAGCGGAGGTCCGGCTCGCAAAGCACGAAGCGTTTCGAGAAGAGCGGCTACACCTGCGCCGTCATCACCTGCGCCAGGCCCAGGCCACGCGTGATGTTGATGTAATACGTGGCGGGAATGAGATAGCTGATGGGATAGAAAAGGGCGGGCATGGTCTCACGCGGGAAAATATATCCCGAAAAGAAAACACTTGGAAGAATAGGCAGAAAAGCGAGTTGCATGGCCTCGGCCTGCGATTGGGCTTTGCTCGAAATGAGAATTCCCAGCGAAAGAGCCGCGAAAAGATAAGGCACCGAAAGAAATGCAAGAAGAAACACGCTGCCGTGAATGGGAACCATAAAAACAAAGCGCATAAAGAAAAGTATCAGGCTCAGCTCGAAAAAGCCGATGCCCAGGTAGGGCAGCAACTTACCTAAAAGCAGGCCAAAAGGACGGACAGGCGTAACAAAGAGCTGCTCGAGAGTGCCACGCTCCTTCTCACGGACTATGGAGAATGCCGTAAGAAATGTGGTGACGTTGAGAAGCATGATAGCCGTGAGTCCGGGAAGAAAAAAATTCGCTGAGCGAGAGTCCGGATTGAACAGCAGCTTGGGACGCATGTCCACTGCGAACTCAGCGCGATCTTGCAGGACACGGCGGAGAGATTCATCCAGTCCGATGGCATTGGTGACATTAATAGCCTGGCCCGCCACGGAAGAATCCGAGCCGTCGATTAGGACCAGAACCTGAGCGCTCATGTTGTGGATCGAGCAGATCGGAATAGTCACGCAGATCTTCGCCGACGCGCGCTCCAGCGATGAATCATCGAGTTCAAATGGTGATCGTTCTCGACGTAGCGGTCGATATGGAAGGTATCAAGTTTTCACCAGTCAAGCGGTTCACTCACGCCGTCCGTCCGCATTGTACGACGACTATCTGATCTGACGATCTCATCTCGATCCAGAGAGTACGAGAAGAAACTTTAAGCGATTCCGAGCAGGACGACAGCGTTAGCGAGAAGCAGGCGTGCCCGCGTCCCCGCGAACGTGCGACCTCCTTATCAAGAAAACAGCAAAACTGCACAGAACAGGTACGGCACGCAACACCTGTCGGATGACCTGATGCTTGTCGGTCGGACTCACCGAAACGTGTTTCCAGGCTGGGAGCCAGCGGTGGATCGGCAACAGCGGTCCATTTCGGCACTATTATTGAAGATCGTGAAGATTGAGTCATCCATGGATCAGGCATCGATGGACTGGCCGGATAGTCGCGCTGAATGCCCGGGTATCTGGCGGGTGGAGCAAGCGCGCGTGACTTCCGGTCGTCCATTCCCCACGCGTGCTGCGTACCGGCGTGGAACGTCCAGAAGTTCGCGAAGCGAATTTTCGCGCTCCGTCGGCGGTCGTCTTGCCGTCGTCGATGTTACGCGGAGCATAGCTGCAACATTTCACTCCATTCCCCATGGTGTGTGACCACGAAAAAATAATACCCATGCCCAGAGTTCGGAGAGAAATTGCCGAACTCAAGCGGTCCACAGATTCCACATGAGCTGGTCGGCGGCTTGGGCTCGTGCGACATGGCGCAGCCATTGCCAAGCCATTATTCCAGCCGCAAGATGATTTCGCCGACAAGCGATTCATGTTGAAGCCGCCACCATGCTCGCGACGACTTCCTCGATGCGCCGCTTCAACCGGGCCGGTTCGAGGCTGTAAATCCGACCGTAGAACTGCAAATTCTCCGCAACTGTCGCGTCTTGGTACAGGCTGTAGTTTTGCGACATGTACCCGATGCGCTCGCGGACGACTTCGGCATCCGTCCTCACGTCCAATCCCTCGACGTGCGCGGAACCGCCGCTAAGCGGTAACAAGACCCGTCAGCATCTTGATTACTGTAGTCTTGCCGCTGCCGTTAGGTCCAAGAAACCCGAAAATCTCGCCCTTCTCGACACGAAAGCTCACGTCATTCACTGCAGTGACTTGGCCAAATCGCCGAACGAGATGCTCGGCGAAAATGGCGGCTTCGACCGGATTCTGCACGGCGAGGCCACGCGCTAATTTCCCGCTTTCAGTTTCACGTCCGCGGCCATGCCCGCGAGCACGTGCCCAGCAGGATCGTTGATGCGGATTTTCACGCCGAACACTTGATGAACCCGTTCCTCGCGCGTCTGGACGTTGCGCGGAAGAAATTCGGCCTGCTGATTGATCTGCTCGACGACACCTTCAAAAACCGTCTTCGGAAAGAATCGACGCGCACTTCCGCTTTTTGGCCGACCTGCACGCGGCCGAGCTCCGTTTCCGGAATGTAGATGCGCACATAAATCTGATCTTGCTCGAGTAGCGTAGCAACAGGCGTATTCGGCGCGATGATGTCCCCGGGACGGACGTCGAGAACCTCAACGATGGCCGCGGAGGGCGCCGTCACCTCGCGCTCGCGGAAGCGCGCTTCGTCGTAGGCATAAGCGGCTTTTGCAAGATCGACATCTTCGCGGCGGTTGCCGCTTTCAAATTTTTCGAGAGTTGCTTGAGTCTCGCGGTAGTGCGCCTCCGCGGAAGCAATCTCCTCCGGGCGGTAGCCGCGCCTCAGCACATCGAGCTTGTGCTGGTAGTTCTGTTGCTGCGCCAGCGCCATCTTCCAGTTCGCCTCGGCCGTGTCGCGCTGCTGTTTCGAGACGAGATCTTTCTGCGCCAGCGCTTCGTAGCGCTGAAAATCCAAGCGCGCGCGAACCTCGTCAGCGGCAGCACGCTCGACATCGGACTGCGCTGCCTCGATATCTTCCTTTCGGTAGCCGTTCAGGCGCATTTCATAGTCGGCCTTGGCTTGCGCGGCAGCGGCACGCGCTTCAGCGATTTCTTCGGGCCGATAGCCGCGTTGCGCTTTCTCAGACGCGGCCCGAGATTGATTGAGCGAGGCAAGCAATTCCTTGTCATCAAAGGTGATCAGAGTCTGGCCAGGTTGCACGCGATCCCCTTCCCGCACCAGAACCTTGTCGATACGCCCTCCCACCTTCGAGCCCACGCGAATGTCGCGAGCTTCAACCGTGCCCGAGCCTTGCAGGGCGCTATCGCGCCGGAACCACGTGGCGTAAACCGTCGTGCCGCCCAAGATGACGGCCACGAGGATTAGGATGAACACACGCTTACGAGTCATGAATCAATCTCCACAAGTAAATAAAGGAACCCCGGCTAAGCTGGCTTCGACCCTCGATGTTTCGGGCTGCGAAATGCCGTCGTTACGCGGAGCCAGTCCCGACCAGAGCACGTTGAACGCGGATTCCATGCGCGGGTGCAAAGTCGCATCGCCATTCAGCGACCAGATCAACAGCGTTCCGAAAATAGTCTGCCGAAAAACGTGCGCGATCTCGGACGCAGGGAGGTCTCTGCGGATCTCGCCGCGCTCCTGGCCGATGCGCACAATCTCCGTGTGCAGGACGTGGACGCGCTTTTGCAAATCAAGCATCGCCGCACGGACGGGAGTAGTGGAGAGATACGCCTGAAGAATAGTCCGGATGATGCCGGGATGGCGAGTGGGCTCCTGTGTCATGCGTACTCCCAAGGAACGCAGGAACTGCTGCATGGGTTCGCGGCTCGCGCGGGCTTCTGCGACGGCCGACTCGAGCTTCGCGAGTTGCATTTCGCCAAAGGCAAGAAGGATATGGTCCTTGCTGGGAAAGTAGTTGAAGAAGGTGCCCTTGCCGACGTCCGCGGCTTCGGTGATATGTTCCACGGTGGTCTCCGTAAACCCCTTTCTGGCAAAGAGATCGAGGGCGGCGCGAAACAGCCGCTCGCGGGTTTCCGCGCTGCGCCGTTCACGGCGGCCGCGGGATGTACGCCGGAGGAGCGATGGGCCCTTGAAACTTCGGATCTGATTTCTTGACCATAGTTCATAGATGACCGTAGGTCAGAAATGATACGATGTCAACTCCATTCTACGCTCTTTTTCGACCCCCAAAACACGAAGACCCCGGCGGTCGCCGGGGTCTTCGCTCTTCCCTAATCGTTAATTTAACCCGGCGTTATTCCTTCAAGGAGTTGGGATCGGACAAGTTCTTCGGAGACTTCCGGTTGAGATAGCTACCAATTTTTGCGCTGGCGGAGGCACAGCGACCGCGCCCTTGAAGATGATCTCCTCCGCTTCCAACTTCTTTCCGTAAACGCGCTCGTTGGCATCACTGTCCGGGCGAACCGTCGAACCGTCGAGAGAGATACCGGCAAACAAGCCGCGCTAGCGCGAATAGCTGAGCACCTCCGCGCGCAGAGTTGCGTCTGATTCGGCGCTGGCCGTTCGGCCCTTTGGTCCTGCCGCCACGGAAGCGTCCGCGCCGAGCTTCACTTTGCTCTTGAGAATGGAGTGCGCTCCGCGCGGATTCATCACCAGCAGGACGAAATCGGTGGCCTGCCCGCCGATCTGGAACCCGATGCTGCCGCCTTCCAGAGCCATCATCGACGGCGCGCTCCAGGGGCCGGTGTAGTGTTCACCGGTGCGGCAAGTCATTGCACCGCGCCCGTAGCTGCCTCCAACGACAAAGGCCGCCTTTAAGACCGATGGATAAATGATGACGCATTCGGCTTTGTCGATGAGATCTTGAGGGATGTCATCGGGGATATCCATAATTTCCTTGATCACAGTGCCGCAATTCTCGAGCCGGTCCGCTTCTTTCTTGTCTACTTGTGAGAGCAGCGGCGGGGCGATCATCGCCAGTGCCATGAGACACGAACTAATTCGCTTAATCAAATTTCACCTCGCTGAAATTTACAGGTCCGGGTAATGAAATGATAGGTTGTCCGGAGTCTGTACGCAACCGGCAGTTTATCAGGACAGTTTATGTGGGCCTGTTCCATTCGGTACAGCTAATAAGTAGACGCAAACGAATAGCCGCGAACCACGGAAGAAATGTTGTGCAGTCTTTCGACTATACTTTCACCTACGGAGATTTGGAGACAGAGGCACTATGGGTTTTCGAAGAGCGTGTGGATCGCCGGCCGTCGCGTTGGCGCTGCTGACAGCCCTCTGTGTTTTGGCCGGGACTGCCGGCCGCGCGCAATCCAATCAGACGCGAGAACAGGCTTGCTGCGCGACGAAGCACGACGGGAAGCGGGAACGTTCTCCCAAGCGGGCTGCCGCAGCGGCGCGGTTTGGCGCGCGTGCGGACGTGCTGCTCGGAGCCGGGCCTTCGAGCAAAGGCGACTGGGGATTCCTGATCGTCGATGCCCAATCGGGAGAAACACTCTTCGAGAAAAACGCCGACAGCTATTTTGTGCCCGCTTCGAACATGAAGCTTTTCACTACCGCGCTGGCTCTGGCCAAGCTGGGACCGGACTATAAGTTTCACACTACGCTGGAAACGCGCGGCACGATTTCACCGGGCGGGATTCTTTCCGGCGACGTGGTGCTGGTCGGGCGGGGTGACCCCAATCTTTCGAACCGCAAATTTCCTTACGAACTAAAGGAGGAGTTTGACGGGGTGCCGGAAAAAGCGCTGGTCGAGCTTGCCGATGCGTTGGTGGCGCGCGGCGTGAAAGAAATCTCCGGCGATGTCATCGGCGACGACAGTTACTTTCCGCGTGAGCGCTATCCGAACGGCTGGGAAATCGACGACATGGTCTGGGAATATGGCGCCGCGATTTCCGCGATCGTGGTGGACGACAACACCGTCGCGGTGACGCTGACGCCAGGCGAGAAAATGGGAGATCCGGTGCAGGCATCGGTTACACCGTTGACGCCGGACTTCGCGCTGCAGAACGATGTGACCACGTCCGCCGCGGAAGTGAAGTCGGATTTGACGCTGACCCGCGAGCCGGGTGCGAGTCTCGTGGTGCTGCGAGGCACGCTGCCTGCAAAGAGCGCGCCACGGAAACTTGTGCTGGCGATCGAAGAACCGGCGCAACACGCAGCATCGTTGCTGGCGGCGTTGCTGGCCGAACGCGGTGTGAAACTCGATGGAAAAATCCGCGCGGTTCACGTTCCTGAGGCGGATGTAACGCCGCGTGCTGTTCTTGCGGAACATGTGTCCGTGCCGCTCGGCGATTCCGTGAAGCTCGTCAACAAAATCAGTCAGAACCTACACACGGAGATGCTGCTGCGAACAGCGGCGCGGCAAAACGGTTTGTGGAGCACTCCCGAAGAAATGTTGAAGACCCCGCAGGATTTCTATGCCGCTGCGGGCATCGCGCCCGACGATGTGATTCAAACGGATGGCTCGGGACTCTCCCGGCACGATTTGGTCACGCCGCGATCGATCGTAACTCTGCTCGAGTATGCGCAAGGACAGACTTGGTTTGCACCGTACTACGCGTCGCTGCCCGTTGCGGGAATCGACGGCTCGCTGCAAGACCGCATGAAGGGCACCGTGGCGGCGGGAAGAATTCACGCGAAGACGGGATCGGTCGAACACGTGCGGACGCTCTCCGGTTTTGCGGAAACGCCGAGTGGGAGGCGGCTGATCTTTTCGTTCCTGAGCAACAATCAGGGCGGGAAAAATCACGAAGCGGCCGACGCGTTAAACGGGCTCTGCGTGGCGATGATCGAAGAATTTGATGAAGCAGCAACGACGCTTGCGCCCGCGCGCGATCACGCAAAACAGAAATGAAGCAGCTGCAAAGCGGCCTGGAACAGTAAAAAAATAAAATGTCACGGACGGCACAAGACGTACTTGAATTTGACAAGCTGCGGGAATTGTTGCGGCTGAGGACGACGTGCGCGCCGGGGCGGCGCGCTGTGGATGCGCTGGAGTTTGGAACGGATCGCGCCGCGCTCGAAGCGGCCTTTGCGTTGATTCGCGAAGCGCGGGAATGGCTGCGCGGCGGCGGGGAATTGGGATTCGGCGGGCTGGCTGATCCGCAAGGTTGGCTCGAAAAAATCGAGGGGCCGGGAATCGTTCTAGAAGCGAAGGAAATTCTGGAGGCAGCGTCGCTGCTCGAAACGGCGGGATGGTTGCGCGGGCAGTTCCGGGAAGATGCGGCGAAATTTCCTTTGTTGGCCGCGCGCGTCGCTTCGCTTGCGGATTTTCGCGAGGCGCTGACGGCGATCCGGCGATGCTTGCTGCCGAACGGAGAAATCAGCGACGATGCGTCGTCGGCGCTGCGGCGCATTCGCGCGAGCATCACGCAGACGCGGGAATCGATTCAGAAAACGCTCAAGCAGATTCTGCGTTCGCGCAACGCGGAGGCTGGCGAAGATTACGTCACGCTGCGCAACGAACGATTTGTGATTCCCGTGCGCGCGGAAAACCGTCGCAGCGTGCCGGGCGTGATGCATGGAGCGAGCGGAACCGGACAGACGGTTTTCCTCGAGCCGTTTGAAACGGTCGAAACGAATAACCAGCTCGTGCAGCTTGCCGAGGACGAAGCGGCGGAGATTCTGAGAATTCTGCGCGAGTTGACGGAGCGGCTGCAGATCATTCGCGAGCCGTTGCTCGCAGCGGCGGAGACCATCGCCGAGCTTGACGGTATGTTCGCGCGCGGACGATTTGCGCGCGACTTCGACGCGGCCATGCCGGAGTTTTCCGATGCCACGGAATTGCGTTTGGTCGATGCGCGCCATCCCGTGCTCGAGGACAAACTGCGCCGGCAAGAGCGCGCCGTTGTGCCCATGACGCTGGCGCTCGGCGGCGCGGAAAAAGTTCTGGTCATCAGCGGACCGAACACCGGCGGAAAAACCGTCGCGCTGAAAACAACTGGACTGGCAGCGTTGGCCGCGCAATCCGGCATTCCCGTGGCGGCGCAACGAGCCGTGCTGCCGATGTTTGATCGCCTGCTGGTGGACATCGGCGACGAGCAGTCCATCGCCGCCGACCTTTCGACGTTTTCGGCGCACATGCTGAATTTGAAGACCATGCTGGAACTCGCTACGCCGCAATCGCTCGCGCTGGTCGATGAAATGGGCACGGGCACCGCGCCGGAAGAAGGCGCGGCGCTGGCCGTCGCGCTGCTCGACGAATTTCGTGCCAAGAATTGCATCGTGCTGGCGACGACGCATCACGACCGGTTGAAAACCTACGCTTCGACGACGCCAGGAGTGGTGAATGCCGCCGTGGAATTTGATGACGTGAATTTGCGGCCGACCTACCGGCTGATGGTCGGCGTGCCGGGAGGCTCGAGCGGAATTGCGATTGCGCAGCGATTAGGCATTGCAGCGTCCGTCATCGAGAAGGCGCGGTCTTTGCTGACGCCAGAATCGCGCGAAGCCGCGGACTTAATCGCCTATTTGCACCGCAGCCGCGACGAACTCGACCGCATGCAGCAACAAATGGCGGCAGAGCGCCACGCGCTCGAAGAAGAACGCAAGAAACTGCGCACCGAGTGGGTCGAACGCCAGCAAAAGCGCATCAAGGAACTCGAAACGCAATTCGCCGAGATGCAGAAGCGCTTCGATGAAAATATTGCACGCGTGATCGAAGCCGTCAAAGAACGCGAGCTGCGCGCGTCGCTGGAAAAAACCGCGAGGCGAAAAGGCCAGGACATTCGCAGCGAAGCGCGCGAAGAGCTGAACGCCGCTCTGGTGCAGATCATCTCCGATTCGCAAGCGGATTTGGGCACATCGACTTCGAGCCAGGAGCCAATTCGCGCGGAAACTTTGCTGCCAGGAGCGAGAATCCGCGTGCGCGGCTTCAGCAAGCCGGTAATCTTCCGCCGACTGGATGGCTCGTCCGTAGAAATTGAAGCCGGTCCGCTCCGGATGAAAGTTGCGGCCGATGAAATCATCGGCGTCGAACATGCGGACGGCGGAGTGGCAAAACGGGCGGGGCAAGCCCCGCCCCTACAGTCGCCGGGCCGCGGGGGTGTTACCGTCACTTCGCAGCCTGGCGAGGGCACAGCGTCGGGCGAGATTAATGTAATCGGCATGCGCGTCGAAGAAGCGACAGAGCGCGTCGATAAATATCTCGATGAAGCCGCGCTTGCCAATCAAACGCGCGTGCGAATTATCCACGGGCACGGAACCGGCGCGCTGCGCAAGGGCCTTGGCGAATTCCTCAAGTCGCATCCGCTGGTTCAACGAACGTCGTTTGAGACCGAGGAGCACGGCGGGAAAGCCATTACAGTTGTAGAATTACGCTCATAGGAAGCGATGGCGGAAGCCGGATCATTCGCGGAGCGGGTGAAGCAGCAGGCGGACATTGTTCGCGTGGTGGGTGAATATGTGCGCCTGAAGAAGACCGGGAAGGATTTCTCGGGGCTTTGCCCGTTTCATCAGGAAAAAACTCCTTCGTTTACCGTGTCGCCGCTGAAGCAGATTTTTTATTGTTTTGGATGCGGCAAGGGCGGTGACGTCTTTAATTTTGTGATGGATATGGAGAAGTCTGCGTTTCCGGAGGCGGTGCGGACTGTGGCGGAGAAGTGCGGGATTGCGATACCGCGGCCTCGGGAGCGGTCGCCGGAAGAGCGGCAGGAAAATCAGCAGCGCGCGCAGTTGGTCGAGATGCACCGCGAAGCGCAGACGTTTTTTACGAAACAGATTTCCGGGACGCTCGAAGGGAAAGCGGCGCGCGCTTATCTCGAGGACCGCGGGCTCGATAACAAGGCGATTGACCGGTTCGGAATAGGGTATGCGCCGAGCGACGGAGACGCGTTGCTGCGTCTTCTAAAACAGAAATATCCGGATAAATTGCTCGTTGAATCCGGATTGATTTCGCGCGGCGAGGAAGGAAACCGGATGTTCGACCGGTTCAGGCGGCGCATCATGTTTCCGATCACGAACGACTCGGGAAAAATTGTGGCGTTTGGCGGCCGGGCGCTCGGCGATGAGATGCCGAAGTACATGAACTCGCCGGAAACGCCGATCTACTCGAAGAGCAACGTGCTGTATCACATGGACCGCGCGAAAGAAGCGCTGCGGCGATCGGATTTTGCCGTGCTGGTCGAGGGCTACATGGATGCCATCGCCGTGGCGCGCGCGGGAATCAGCAATGTCGTCGCGAGTTGTGGGACGAGCCTTGCGGAACCGCAGATTAAATTGCTAAGCCGCTTTACGAAGCGCGTGATTGTGAACTACGACCCCGATAACGCGGGGCAGGCAGCGACAGAGCGATCCGTGTCGCTGCTGCTGGAACAAGATTTCGAAGTGCGCGTGCTGGCGCTGCCGCCGGTTGGCGACAAGAAGGCTGACCCGGATTTGTTCATCCGCGAGAGGGGCGTCGAAGAGTACACGAAGCTGTTGAAAGATGCGCCTCCTTATGTGGACTATCTGATTGCGCGCGCGCGAAAGATGGACCTGACGACCGGCGAGGGCAAGCGGCGCGCCGTGAATTTTCTCCTGCCCTACGTCCAGAAAATTCCAAATACCATTCTTCGCTCGGAATGGGCGACGCGGATCGCGCAGCAGCTTCACCTCGACGAGCCGGTACTGCGCGCGGCGTTGAGCAAAGCGGCGACGCAGCGGCACAGCGAACTGAAGATTCAGCCGGAACTGGTGGGCCGCTCGGCAAAGCCGGTGGAGCGGCGACTGATTCGTATGCTGGCTGAGGCCGCGGGATTTCGCCGCGAGCTGGCGCAACGGCTTCAGGCGGCCCAACTTTATCCGGGCTCGAAACAGAAAAAGTATTCGCGGCTCTCATCGTCGCAAGCCTGGCCGACGAGCCGATGCAAGCAACGGAAGTTGCTGCGCGACTCGAAGAACGCGACCGGCGCATACTCTTCGAGATTCTGTTCGAGGAGGCCAGCGAGCCGACCTGGGAAGAGGCGGTCAGCTGCGTCGAGGCATTGCAGCACAGGCAAGCCGAGCGGGAGTTGGCAGACGTCCAGCGCAGCATCGAGGCGAACCCGCCCGTGACGGAAATGCGCGGGCTGCTCGAGAAGAAGCAGGATCTGATGCGACGGCTCGCGGCGGCTAGGTAAGCGCCTGACTGAGTAACCCTCGGGAATAGATCGTTAGAAATAACTCCCTCTTTTACCCCCCTACCCCTCCCTTTTTTCATAAGTGCGGATTCTAAAGAACTTAAAGATTTAATTCCTCTAATACTCTTTAGAATGAACACTTGTGGGCAAATTTTTTGGACGAGTGTTCATTAACTAAAAGGGTAATTGTAAAAAAGGTAAACATAACTGCAAAGCGCTCCCAGGAATAAATCGCTATTTCGGTGCCTTGAGAGCCGCGTCGATGGAGCGTAATCAAAGGCCCCCTGCCCACACGGGGTGCGAAAAGGCAAAAGCCGCAGGGCTCCGCCCCGCGTTAGATGTGTCGGGTTATTTTCGGTACTCGCGGAGATCATCGGGACGTTGGTTTCGAGATCGCTGTTGATCAGGATGTTGCCTTCTGGGGTGGTGATCAGATAGCTTGCCAGACCCTTGCTACCTACATAGTACAGATTGACTGCGTGCGAAACGGCGGAAAGGGCCGTCCAGCCAAGATTGGATGGGCTAACAGGGCTCCCGCGAGCGCAAGAACGAAAACCAATAAGCGAGCGCGGATCGAGTTTTTGCCGCATGAGCGGAGTATAGCTAAAGAAATGAGTGAACCGAGACTCCCAACGGAGATGGACAGCCTAAAATTCTTCGTCAATCCGGTTGAGGAAGTGCAGGCCGTCACTGCGCGGGAACTCCGCAATTCTCGGTTAGAGCCCGGGTGGCAGTGCGGCTAACCGACGAATGGGCCAAGCCGAGACAATCAGGAGCGCGGAGGCAAGCCAAATCCAGAGCAGTTCGCTTTGTACGACTTCCAGACCACGGTGACTGAAAAAGCGGGTGACGCCGATGGGAGAGACTCGGATGGGTCTCCACGGAAGAAAGTAGCGGATGTTGTTGAAGGGGGAGAAGAAGGCGACCCCGAGGCCGCCGTTAGTCATGGCGTCGAGGACGCCGTGGCTGGCCGTGGCTAGGAAGAAATACATCCATAAGGCGAATCGGCTCAGGCCTGGAACGGCTTGGCGAAATGTGAGGAGGAGGGCGAGAGTAGCTAGAAGTACCGCAAAGAGAAGGGAATGCGTAAAGCCGCGATGGCCCCAGAAGTCGCCGTAGTGGATTCCGAAGTGAAAGCCAATGACATCCAGATCGGGGACGACGGAGCAGAGTGCTCCGATTATCCAGACGCGCCTCGGCGGGGACCGGGCCGGTAAAAGCATGCGCCGATGCCGAGGGCGGCCACTGCGTGTGAGAAGACTGATGCCATATTTTGAGTGAGTCGTTTTGGCCTGCGGAACATCATACACATCGGGGCGTTTTTCGGCGGAGCTCGCCCGGGCCAAAACGGCGGAAAAAAGTTGAGACTTGGTTCTAAATTAGGAATCATTGCTGGGCCCGACTTCTAAATGAACGCCTGGGACAGACTTCTTCCACAGATTTCCACTGATTAAATTGTTGACGAGGGCGGACTTAGACGTGTAGCGTAATAGGGTTTCGCAAGTAACGGATTCGCACCTAACTGCATCTATAAAGATGCACTTAGAGGCGCGGGAACGTACTCTGAGAACGCATAACGGGCGAAGTACAGGGCGAACGGCAAGCTGTCGGCGCGGCGTACCATAAAGGAATTCACAAAAAGACGAGTGATCTGGTGGGGGATTCCCCACAGTTCGTTTTGGTGACCGCAGAGGAATTGACTGCGCAAGCGTGGCATACTGCCTGCGCCTTTGCGAGAAAAAGGTTTTGGCGGCTTTGACCGGCCGCCTTTGGATTGCGCTTTAATGGTTGGAGGAATTCGTGGCAGCAGTAGGTCTTGAAGAAAAATACGATGCGGTACGGCAGCTCATTGCCGTAGGCAAAGAGCGCGGATACCTGCTTTACGACGAAGTGAACGATTCGCTTCCGGCAGAAGTGCATTCTTCGGAAGAGATCGACGACCTTCTCACTACATTTGAACGGAACGGGATCGAGATTTACGAGGACCAGGCGTCGGCGAAGGCGGCGCGAGCGGTGGAAGTGTCCTCGGAGGCCGGCGATCGCGATGCGGTCGTCAAGGACGAGGCGCATTCGGACGAGGGCGGCAGCGATCTGGATTTGACGCCGGGGTCGCTCGAGAAAACGAACGATCCGGTGCGCATGTATTTGCGCGAGATGGGAACCGTGCCGCTGTTGACGCGCGAAGGCGAAGTGACCATCGCGAAGCGGATTGAGCGCGGGCAACTGGTGGTGATGAAGTCGATCACGCGGTCGCCGATCGTGATCAAGGAATTGATCGCGGTGGGCGAGGATTTGCGCAAGGGCGCGCGGTCGATCAAAGAGATCGTGCAGTTTGACGACGAAGAGCTGACCGAAGAAAAGATTGCGAACAAGACGAAGCAGACGCTGAAGTACATCGACAAGATTGCGAAGCTGTATGACCTGGCGTTGAAGCAGGCGGAGAAGCTGGAGAACACGCCGAAAGCGAAAAAAAAGCCGTACATCAAGGCGAAGTGGGCGGTGGCGCGGACGCGTGTCGAGATTTCGGTGGAGATTCGCGGGATCGATTTCAATCCGTCCGAGAAGAAGCGACTGATCGACAAGATGCGCGGGACGGTCGAGCGGCTGCAGTCGTCTGGAGCGCGAGGCGGGGCGGCTGGAGCGGCGCGTGGACGCCGCGAAAGGCGACGTGGCGGCCGAAGCGCGCAAGGAATTGCGCACGCGGCGGACAGAACTGAAGGACATCGAAGAGGCGAGCGAAGTTGGGCTCACCGAACTGAAGCGCACGCTGACGTTCATTCATCGCGGCGAAGCCGAAGCGGAACAGGCGAAGAAGGAATTGATCGAGGCCAACCTTCGCTTGGTGGTTTCGATTGCGAAGAAATATACGAACCGTGGGCTGCAGTTTCTGGATTTGATTCAGGAAGGCAACATCGGGTTGATGAAGGCGGTGGACAAGTTCGAGTGGCGGCGCGGATATAAGTTTTCGACGTACGCGACGTGGTGGATCCGGCAGGCGATTACGCGAGCAATTGCGGACCAGGCGCGCACGATTCGTATTCCGGTGCACATGATCGAGACGATCAACAAGCTGGTGCGCACAAGCCGCCAGCTGGTGCAGGAACTGGGGCGCGAGCCTACCTCGGAAGAAATTGCCAAGCGCATGGACATTCCGGTGTCCAAGGTGCGCAAGATTTTGAAGATTGCGCAGGAGCCAATTTCGCTGGAGACGCCGATTGGCGAAGAAGAAGATTCGCACCTCGGGGATTTCATCGAGGACAAGGCGGTCGTTTCGCCGTCGGACGCGGTGATCAATTTGAATTTGAAGGAGCAGACGTCTTCGGTGTTGAAGACGCTGACGCCGCGCGAAGAAAAAGTCATCAAGATGCGGTTTGGTCTGGATGACGGGAGCGAGCACACGCTGGAAGAAGTGGGGCAATCGTTCGCCGTGACGCGCGAACGCATCCGTCAAATCGAGGCTAAGGCGCTGCGCAAGTTGCGGCATCCATCGCGTTCGCGGAAGCTGCGCGCCTTCCTGGAAGGGCCGTCGCGCGATTATCTGTAGAAAGATCGGAAATTCAAAGATCGAAATTGGAAAACGAGACGCCCCGAGCCATCGGGGCGTTTTTATTTGCCGCGGAATTCGGAGACGACTTCGATTTTGCCTACGATGTTCTGGTTGAACTCCTCCAGCTTTTCTGCGCGGATCCAGTACTCAAGATGTAGCGTGCCGCCGACTTTTTGCCCGAAACAGGACCGTCAACGCAGGCGGGTTTGTTTCTTGCAATCATCCCTCCCGGTTTTTCGAGGTGCCGAGATGCTGCCGAAGTTCAGGGTTGGTGAACACCTGAAACTTAAACGCTACATTATCTTCCGGGCCGTCGGCGATTCGTTTGTAGACCCACGAGCGGGGAAACGCTTCTGTACCCGGCTCAAAGACGACTGGCGTCGTGCCCCTACCAACCTTTTGCGAATCGCGGTGCCACCTGCCGGGCCGGCGGCGCTTGAGGGTTTCACCGAGGTACGCGCCCCAGCGAATAGAAAGCCTGGAAAGGTTCTGCTCGCTCATGGATGTCTTCAAGTGCGCTTCATGTAGCTTAGCCAGAATGTCCCCTTCCAATCGCTGAACCGAAGCTGGTGAGAAATCGAGCATGACCTGGTGTTCCTGCTTGGCGGTCCTTACTGCTTCGTTTGCTACAACCTTCATAGCGTAGTCGAAGTTCAGGCGAATCCTTGTCCTCTGAACCAATGCTAGGACCAGCGGCGCAAGCAACAGGGCGCAAATCACGACGGCTGCGGATTCTAGGGGTCGCATTGAGGTGGACCTCCAAGGTTCTATTTTCGTTCCGATGATAAACAGATCCGCATCCAGGCAAGCTAACCATGGTTTTGCGGGAGGCGGGCGAAGCGCGTGGCTAAACGGGTGATCCACATGGCTACGAAGGCGGCGAAAACGAGGAAGGCGTAAAGCATTTGGTCGGGATCGGGGCGGCGGTCGGGATGCAGATTGGATTGGACCGCGTAATTGAACGTAAAAAGAAGGAGTACGAGAGCGACACAGCCGAACCAGGCAAACCAGATGCTGAAGAACTCGAACGTGGCTGCAGACTGGTCCGCAGCGAGCCAGTAGGCTTTGTTGGGGAGATTGATAGCTTGTGGCGGCAAACTTTTTAGGATGCGCGGGAGGCCGAAGGCGAGGACCGTGGCCATCACCAGGGCTCCAACGAAAAATGCGAAGAACATTGTTTTGGATTGCCAACCGTTGGGGAGGCCGCGGCTGTTGAAGTGAGACGCGACCTCGTTGGGCAGGCGCGGGTAGCATGAAGAAAAATAGATCGCCGCGAAAATTGCGAGCATGACGAAAATGCTTCTTGGCAATTTGGAGTCCTGCACGGAGTCCTCTGCGACCAGCTTACGAGTCCGGCCGACGGCCGGCAAGCCACGTGCGGCGCCGTTTGTCATATCGGGAACTACGCAAGCCTCGCTCGTTGGTTCGTGCGCAACTGCGGATTGTGAAATGGTTGGCGCCTCAAGGACGACATCGAGATTGCCGATTGCAAGAACTCGCGAAGGAATTGTTTGTGGCGGGCGCGAAGCATACTAAGATAATGAAACCAGCCGCAAAACAAAAATGAAACCGATACAAAAGATTTTTGCTGTGCTGTTAGTGCTGCTTTTGGCGGCGAGCGTGTTTGGGTTGCTGCACACGGGGCAGCCGGCCGGTTCATCGCCCGTCGCGGGTGTGGCGAACGGCGCTGCGACGGCGCAGGCGCCGTTGGTGGATCAATCGCCATTGCTGACGGCACAGCGCCTGGCGAAAATGCCGAACAGCCCCGAGGAGGAGCCGTTTGCCAAAGAAGCGCTCCGGCTTGCGGACCATCAGATGGATTTGGCCTACGCGGCGGCGGAGCGCGACGCAGAAGAGCACCCGCCCGCGCTGAGCGCACAAGCAAAAGAAATTCAAGCGCGATTGAAGAGCGCCGAAGATACGCTCGACGCCGACAATGCGTTAGTGGCGCGGTTGACGGCCGACGATGCGAAGGCTACCGGGGCCAAGAAAGATGCCTTGGACGATCAGCTAGTGCTGGCGACGGCCCATCAAGAAGAGCATCAGGATGAAGTGGACGATGCCAAGGCGGATCTAGAACGCGCGGGGGGCGACCCAAAGAGCCGCATCGAAGCGATGATGCAGGAGCATAAGGCGTCTTCGGAGGCTACGGATGCGTTGCGCGTGAACCTCACCGCTGCCGTGGACCAAGCCGGATTGATTCATCGATTCCAGCAATGGATGACGCTCCATCAAAAGCAGTTGCTCTTGTGGCAGGCGAAACAAGCGGCGGAGTCTGCGGCGGCATCGCTATCGGCGAGACACAATGAAATCGAAGCGCAAATCAACGCCAGAAAGGATAAGTCCGCGCAAGCGAATGGACCCGCGAACCCGAACACACAATCGCAAAACGGCGCGGCTCCATCAAAGCTGAGCAGCGAAGACTCAGCGAGGCTGCTCAAAGAGACAAAGAGCCGCTCGGCGCAGCAGAAAGCTCTGGCGTCGTTCGACAAGAGAATCGACGACCAGAAACAGCTCGCCGATAACTACGGGAAGTGGATTCAGGTTGTGGCAGGAAACCAGAAAGCAGTCGTTCATCGCGCTCTGATTGGTTTCGTCGTCATTCTTGGTATTTTGTTGGTAGGCGTGTTTTTCGAGAGCTGGCTGGAAATGCTGCTTGGAAAGACTTCGCTGGATCGCCGGCAGGTGGAGACACTGCGTGGGGTTACGCGCGTGTCGATCCAGGTGCTGGCAGTGCTGCTTATTTTGCTGGTGATTCTGGGTCCGCCCAACCAACTTGGGACTTTTCTAGGGCTTGCTGGCGCGGGCTTGACCGTCGCGTTGAAAGATTTCATCGTGGGCTTCCTAGGCTGGTTTGTGTTGATGGGGAAGAATGGGGTTCGGCTGGGCGATTGGGTGGAGATTAACGGCGTGACGGGGGAAGTCGTCGAACTTGGGATGTTTCATACCGTGCTGCTGGAGACTGGCAATTGGACGGACTCGGGCCACCCGACCGGACGGCGCGTGACATTTACAAATAGCTTTGCGATTGAGGGGCACTACTTCAATTTTTCGACTTCGGGGCAGTGGTTGTGGGACGAATTGCAAGTGGTTTTGCCTGCGGGGCGCGATCCTTATCCGATGGTAGACGCCATCCAGAAGATCGTGCTGGAAGCGACCTCGGAGACGGCGAAACAGGCCGAGAAAGAATGGCAGGGTGTGACGCGCTCGCAGGACGCGGCGCATACACTGACGGCAGCGCCGGCCATCAATGTGAAGCCGGTGGTGGGCGGCGTCGAAATCGCGGTGAGATATATTACGCGGGCGAACGAGCGCTACCAGATGCGGGCGAAATTGAATCAAGCTGCGGTGGACTTGCTGGGGCAAGGCTTTGTTGCGCCACCGGCCCATGTTGCGGAGCCAGCTTCGAAGCCCGCCTGATGATGTAAGCCTGCTGCGCAAGCGGGAAGAACCGACAGAAAGTTTATCTAGTCCGTTTCTCAATCCACCACGCTGCGTGCGCGAACTTCCTCGGAGGTCAGTCCGTAGAGCGGCGGGGTTTTTACACCAAGCATTCCCAGATAAAGATAAATTTGCCCGCGGTGGTGGATTTCGTGCTCTGGCATGAGGCGGAGCCATTTCCAGGTGGTGATGGGGGCGTTGTCGGGAGTCTTACATTTACGCTGAAGGTCTTCGTCGGTGAGACGCGCGAAAATTTCCATCGATTCGGCATGCAGGCGTTCGACGAAGGCCATCACGTTTTCATAACCGTCAGCGAGTTCCTTGCCGTGAGTCGTGTAACGGGCGGGTCGGCACTGCACGTTTTCGGCCCACATGTAGCGTTCCGCTACCGCGAGATGGCGCAGGATGTCGCCGAGCGTGAATTTTCCGTCGGCGTAAGTCCAATCGATCTTGTCGGACGGGATACACCGCGCCACGCGCATCGTGCGCTCTCGGACACTTCCAAAATAATGCAAAAACGGCTGAATGGTTTTGATTTCCACGGGGGCCTCGCACACTAGAAGAACTGCTTTTGAAGTTTAACGCATGAGCTGGCGGGCGCGGGAGGCGGAGAGCGTTGCACCGGCGTAGAGGAGAGCCAGCAAAGCATAACCGGCAACCAGGCTAACGCCTTGCGCGACTACGCCGAGAGCGATGCTCATTATGAGTTGAACGCACGTGGTGAAGATGGCCATGGCAGATTGTGTACGGCCCATAAAGTGGCGCGGGACGATGGACATTAATCCGGACTGCGCTGTGACGCCGCCGATTGCGCGGCAGAGTCCGAAGATAGCTTGCAGCACCACTGCGCCAACTAGGAAAGAGACGAAGGGCGTGGCCATGTGGCCGACGGCAAGGATTGCGCAGACTGCGACGTAGAGCGGCATGCGCAGTGAAGTGCGAAGTTGGCTGACGATGACGCCGCCGGTGATGGCGCCGATGGCCCAGCCGGCTTCGAGAAAGCCGAGGCCGCGCGCGCCGGCGTGCAGAATATCGTTGACCAGGGCGACGAGGACGACGTTTCCGCTGACGACGCCTGCCATCATGATCGAGTGCGTTACGCCAAGCGAACGAACGAGCGGTTGTTGCTTCAGATACGCGAAGCCCTCTTTCAGGTCGGAATAGACTGCGAGGGAAAGGCCGGCTTCGGCGACTTCGGGATTTTCGCCGGACTCGAGAGCTTCGGCAGTAGCTTCGGTGGCTTCGGAGTATTCGCGCGGATATTTGAGGTGGTCGCGGGGCGAGACGTAGCCCTTGCGCACGCAGTAGAGGCAATATGCGGAGACGAAGTAGGTCAGGCCGTCGATGATTAGAATGCCAGCGATGCCGGTGCGGTCGTAGAGGAAGCCAACGAACGCGCCTGCGATGAGCATACCGCTTTGCACGCCCACGAGAACGGCGGCGTTGGCACCGGTGAACTGACTTGGCGGAATGACTTCCTGGACGAGCGCGTTGACGGTGGCCCAATACATCGCGGAGCCAATGCCGGTGATGAGCGTCATGGCATAGAGATGCCAGAGCTGGAGATGGCCGCTCCAGGCGATGTAGGCGGTGGCCAGTACGAAGCAGCCGCGAACCAGGTCCAGCGCGACGCCAAGATAGCGGCGGTCGAAGCGGTCGATGAGCACTCCGCCAAGAAATGGAATGAAAAGGCCGGGCAGCGTGACGACGATGACCTGCAGGCTGACCTTCACCGTGGAATGCGTGGCGGCCATGATGTACCAGCTCACGCCGACGAAGTTCATGCCGCTGCCGAAGAGCGACACGAACATGGCCACAAAGAAAAAGCGGAAACCACGCTCCGCCCAGATCAGCTTCCAGTCCACACGGGGTGTCGTTGCGGTTGCCATCGAGCCCTCTAGCTTACTATCGTAGGCGCGCAGGTTTGCCGGCGGAGAAGCGGGTGGTTTACATCTGTTTACGTGGGTCTGCAGCCGGGAATCAAAAGCGGAGGCCTCATGGGAAATGAAGTGAAATGCAAGGCGCGATTTGCGAAGGACGTTTCGGAAGGGAAGGCGCTGCTGGAAACGAGCGAAGTTCTTTTTCGTGGCGGCTTTCGTTTGAAGATTCCATTTGCCTCGATCAAGTCGGCCAAGGCGGTTGACGGCGAGTTGCGATTGCAGACCGCGGACGGATTGGCTGTTTTCGAGTTGGGGCCTGCTGCGGAGAAGTGGCGCGAGAAGATACTTCATCCGAAAACGCGCATCGAGAAGATTGGCGTGAAACGGGGAGCGATGGTATCTCTGTTTGGGAGCTTCGAGGCGGACTTTCTGTCTGAGCTCAAATCGCTCGACGCGGCAGTGACCAAGGACAAAGTTGCAGATGGGGCCGATGCGGTTTTCTTCTCAGCCGATTCGGTGAAGGAGCTTTCTTCAGTCGCGAAGATTGCGAAGTCCATGAAGGGCGCAACAGCGCTTTGGATTGTTTATCCCAAGGGGCAAAAGAGCATCACGGAGAATGACGTGATCGCCGCCGGGCGAAAAACAGGCTTGAAGGATGTAAAAGTTGTCGGGTTTTCCGCGACACACACCGCCCTGAAATTCGTCATACCGCTCGACAAGCGTTAGCACCGCAGAACACAAACGCGTAGTTTTGCTTCTAGAGTTCCGAAATTCCGCACTAATATGATTGCGTGACTTCTTTGTTAGACGCGCGCGGGTTGACGGTCGAACTGCCGACGCCGGGCGGTTGGGTGGGGCCGGTGAACGATGTGTCGCTGCGGGATTGATGCGGGCGAGTCGCTCGGACTTGTGGGGGGGCGACGCGCATCGCCGTCATGCGCGCGGGCAAATTTGTCGAAGTCGGCTCCGCCGAACAAGTTCTTCACCAGCCGAAGGACGGCTACACCCGCGAATTGCTCGCAGCGGTCCCGGCATTGCCAACGCGTTAGACCGCTCCCCGGGCTTTCGCCGCAACAATTTTACGTAAACTGACAATTTCCGCCCGGTTAGGCTAGAATTCGCCCGATGAAATCTTTGGGTTGCTCCCTGCGTACTGACTTAACAGAGAGCATTTCCCAACCTCGTGGTGGAGGATTTTCCGATGGCAACGACAACCGCCGTTCCCCCGGCTGCGCCTGAGCCGCAGCGCCAGATGAGCGCGATCAGCCGCGTATTTGGCGTGCTGTTTTCGCCGCAAAAGACGTTTGAAGATATCGTTAGAAAGCCGAGCTGGTGGCTAGCCATAGCTTTGCTGACGATTTTGAGCATTGCCGTCAGCGTGGGTATAAATCAGCGAGTCAACTGGCGCGAATTCATGAGCCAACAGATCGAGAAGAGCCCCCAGGGCGCGCAATTGTCGGCCGAGCAGAAGGAGCAGCGGATCGAGGGGGCGCCAAAATCTCTCCGATCTTCACCTATGTGGTCGGTGCTTTGGGTCCTATCGTCTTTGCGCCTCGTCTATCGCGCTGGTGATGTGGGGGGCTTATACGCTTCTTGGCGGAGTCACCACGAATTTCAGTACTGCGATGGCGATTACGTCGCACGCGTTTTTAACTGGACTCATCAGCAGCCCCCTTTTCTTGCTAGTCATCTACCTGAAAGCACCGGGGACACTTGATCTTGAGAACCCGGTCGCGACGAACCTCGCGGCCGTTCTGCCGGACGAATCAGCAAAGTGGCTGGTGGCGCTCTGCAAATCCATTGACGTTTTTTCGATTTGGACGCTAATTTTGCTGGCCATAGGATTTGCAGTCACAAGCCCTAAGAAACTGAAGGGCGGAAAATCATATGCAATCGCGTTCGGCGTGTGGGCGGTCTTTGTGATTTGCCGCGTGGGAATCGCGTTCATCTTCTCCTGATACAATCACAGAGTGAGTTTTTCGTTTGAGGCAACAAAGACTGACTCGACTGGGGCGCGGCGCGGGGTTTTGAACACGCCGCACGGCGTGGTGCAAACGCCGTTTTTCATGCCTGTGGGCACGCAGGCGACTGTCAAGGGCTCTGCGCAACGAAGCGCTCGAAGAGCTGGGCGCTGAAATCATTCTCGCCAACACTTATCATTTGTACTTGCGGCCGGGGCCTGAAGCCGTTCGGAAGCTTGGCGGCCTGCACAAGTTCATGTCGTGGCCGCGCGCCATGCTCACCGACTCCGGCGGCTTCCAGGTGTTCAGTCTTTCCGAATTGCGTAAAGTTACCGACGAGGGCGTGCGGTTTCGCTCGCATCTGGACGGCTCGGAGCACATGCTCACGCCGGAAAAAGCGGCCGAGATTCAGCTGGCGCTCGGTTCGGACATTGCCATGGTGCTCGATGAGTGCATCGAGACTCCTGCACCGCGCGACAAAGCGGAAGCTGCGGTTGCGCGCACGACGAAATGGGCTGCGCGTGGGCGAACGTATTTTCTGGAGCAAGCGAGCCGCACCGGAGAACTTCCGCAATGGCAATTCGGCATTGTGCAAGGAGCTACGTTCGCCGATCTGCGACGCGCGAGTGCGCAGCAACTTCTTGCGTTGGATTTTCCCGGATACGCCGTCGGTGGACTCGCCGTCGGCGAGCCCCACGCACTCACTTGCGAAATGACAGGCGAGGTTACGAGCCTCTTGCCCCGCGATCGACCGCGTTACTTGATGGGCGTTGGAAAACCCGAGCAAATCGCCGACTACGTCGCGCTGGGCATCGACATGATGGATTGCGTGCTGCCGACTCGTGCGGCGCGTCACGCGTGCCTCTACACCAGCGAAGGTCGCGTGCTAATCAAGAATGCGCGTTACGCCATGGACCAGCGCCCGCCCGATCCGGACTGCTCCTGCTCAGTTTGCCGCCGCTATACGCGCGCGTATCTTCGTCATCTTTTCGCTGCCGGCGAACTCACCGCGGCGATCCTGGCCACCCACCACAATGTCCACTTTTACCTTGACTTAATGCGGCAAATCCGCGAGGCTATCGAGTTTGGGAACCTAGCGAATTTCTCATCTGAGATGCACGCGCGCTATGCTAGTAGGGCCGGCCTGAACGTCGGACCGGAATAGCGTCCGAGATTCTTCAAGTGCGGCCCGGTTTGCACCGAGGCCGACCTGCGCGGCAACACGAGCAGAGAATCCGGCGGGCTGTGAGAGCGGGGCAGCTAAACCCGCCGGGCTGATTCCGTCCCTGGTGATGCAGGGCCGGCCCGTAATTGGTGAAAGGAAAGATGCAGATCTTGACGATCATGGCAGCGATTTTTTTTCAGACTCCGGGAGCGGGGAGCATTCTAGGCAATCCTCTTGTAATGATGGTCGTGGTGATGGCCATTTTCTACGTGATGCTGATTCTTCCGCAGCAGCGGCAACGCAAAAAGATGCAGGCGATGATCGCCGCGCTCAAATCCGGCGATAAAGTGGTCACCAACAGCGGTATCTACGGCACCATCAATGGTCTTGACGGCGACACAGTCATCCTCAAAATCGCCGACCAGGTAAAAATCCGCATCGCGCGCTCGGCGATTGCGCAGGTGGAGGCATCGGAAGATGCGAAATAACCCCGCCAGCGGCCAGAGCGTGCGCTCAACTCTCTGACCATGAATCCCAATCTGAAGTGGAAAGTCGTTTTCATCGTTCTCGTCGTTCTCGGCTGCATCTACGGCCTCGTGGGACTCCCCACGTTTCCCACGTCCGTGGCGCAGTTGAAAGATAATTTCTCTCACCAGATCAAGCTCGGCCTCGATCTGCAGGGTGGCACGCACCTCGTGCTGCAAGTGCAAACGCAGGAAGCCGTCGCGCAAGAAACCGACCAGATGGTCGAGCGTGTTACTACGTGGCTGCGCGGCAAAAACATTCGCTACGACGAAGTGCGCCGCGTGGACGACACACACATCCTGGTGCGCGGCGTAGATCCCGCGAGGCTCCCGGAATTCCGCGACTACGTGAACGCGCAGTTCGCCAATTTCTGGGATATGTCTCCCGCGGCTGGCGATCCTTCCGGTTACACACTCACGCTGCGAGGCGCTGCCATTGCGCAGATTCAAGAAACGACCATGACGCAGACGCTTGAAACCATCGAGCGGCGCATCAATGCTCTCGGTCTGACTGAGCCCACGATTCAGCCTCGTGGCGGCCAAAACAGCAACGAAATTCTTGTGCAACTCCCTGGGGAAGGTGATCCTTCACGCGCGAAGCAGGTCATTCAAGCCGGAGGCCAGCTTGAGTTGAAACTTGTCGAAGATCCCGTTGTCTACACTTCAGAAGCGGAGGCGCTGAGCAAGCACGGCGGCCTTTTGCCTGCCGGCACGGAGCTTGTGCCCGGCCGTCCGGAAACGCGCACGGCAACCGGGGCTCCGCCAGATGGCGAAGGGTGGTACAATCCTGACCCGCGCGGCCGTGGTCACGGGCCGCGACCTTCGCAGCGCCACGGAAAACCGCAACTCCAACAACCCTGGCCAATGGGTCGTGGACTTTACGCTTTCCGCCGATGCCGCCCGTCGTTTTGGCCCTTTCACCCAGCAGAATCTTGGCCGGCAGATGGCTATCGTGCTGGATCATCGCGTTTATTCCGCTCCGACCATCAATGGACGGATCGATGATTCGGGCCTGATCGAAGGCAATTTTAGCCAGGATTCCGCGCATGACCTGGCGTTGGTGCTGCGCGCGGGCGCGCTCCCGGCATCGATCAAGTATCTCGAAGAGCGCACCGTTGGTCCGTCTCTCGGCGCGGATTCCATTCGCCATGGGGTGCAAGCTTCCGTTCTGAGCTTGCTCGTCGTGATGATTTTCATGCTGTTCTATTACCGGCTTTCGGGCGGCAACGCGGTTCTCGCTCTCATCCTGAACTTGGTCATCCTGCTCGCGGCGCTGGCTTTCTTCGGCGCTGTTCTGACCCTGCCCGGCATCGCTGGCGTGATTCTGACCATCGGCATGGGTGTCGATTCCAACGTCCTCGTCTTCGAGCGTATTCGCGAGGAATTGCGCAACGGCAAGTCTCCGGCTTCAGCGGTTCAGGCGGGCTTCGACAAGGCCTTCCTCACCATTATCGATACGCACGTCACGACCGTGGTGTCCGCTTTCTTTCTCTTTCTGTTCGGCACGGGGCCGATTAAGGGGTTTGCCATCACCCTGACGATCGGTTTGATTGCCAATGTGTTCACGGCTATCTACGTATCCAAGACGATTTTCCAGTATCACCTGGCCAAAATGGATCGCCAGAGCGAATTGAGCATTTAGCCCGTACTAGGACGCATAGGGCCAAAGACTTGTTGAACCGAAACGATAGAGTGATAGCTATCTTGGGCAGCCTCCCCCAAGCTGGGTAGGGAGGCGGTGGGAACTATTCCACCCACGCTGGAGTCTAAAGAAGGGAAGTAAAAGCCGCATGATCGAGTTATTCAAAGAGCCCAATATCGACTGGATGGGCAAAGCCAAGTATTTCTATGCGCTTAGCGGCATTTTGCTCCTTGCCGGCTGGACTTCCATCTTTCTGCATGGCGGCCTTCGGTACAGCATCGATTTCAAGGGCGGCACAAACGTGGATGTGCGCTTTGCTCAGCCTCCCAATATCGACAAGATCCGCGCGGGTTTAACCGCGCAAGGCCTCGGCAACACGGAAATCCAGACCGTGAGCGACATCGCCAGCCCGAACTCGAATGAAGTGCTCATCTTTGTCGAGCAGAAAAATCAGGGCGACGAAGCCGGCGACGCGAGTAAGACCCAGGTCCTTAATGCGCTGAATGCGATCTACGGAACCGCCAGCTCTTCCAAGCCTGATTTTAATTCCGCCACGCTTTCCTCCTTGACCGCTTTCCTCACGCAGCAGGATCCGCTGCTGCTCTCGACGAACGCCGGCGACCGTTACCAGCAGCTTGCAAAAAAGATTCTCGATTATCGCGACACAAAGAGCCAAGGGGTTCTCACCAATTTCGATGAGCTCTCGAAGGTCGATGGTGTTACCCCGCCGGTTCTATCCGCCTTGAAGGCTAACTTCGCGCTGGGCTCCTTTGCGATTCGCGGCGTAGAGATCGTTGGCCCCAAAGTCGGCGGCGAGCTCCGACGCCAGGCAATCATCGTTACCCTCTATGCTTTGGGGGGCATGCTGGTATATATTGCCTTTCGATTCCAGTTGGTCTACGGGGCAGCCGCGGTCCTTGCGGTGTTTCACGACGTATTGATCACGTTGGGCTTTTTCTCGCTGCTGCATTTCGAGATATCGCTGACGGTAATCGCGGCGCTTCTCACACTGGTTGGATATTCGATGAACGATACTATCGTCATTTTCGATCGCATCCGGGAGAACAATCGTTTGCTGCGCCGTGAGCCTTTTCCAGACGTCGTGAACAAATCCATCAACCAGACTCTTTCCCGGACGATACTAACTAGTGGATTGACATTCCTTACTGTGCTCGTCCTGTTCCTGATGGGCGGCCAGGTGCTTCGTGCATTCTCCTTTGCCCTGGTGGTGGGGATTGTGGTAGGAACGTACTCCAGTTTTGGCATTGCTGCACCGCTTGTGGTCGCCTGGAATCACTGGCGCGGCCAACAAGGCGTCGCAGTTGGCACCGGACCCGCAGCCGGAAACAAAACCCGCGGAAGCGAAGGCGTCGCAGGACGTCTTGCTCCTTCGGGGAGGAGGTAGGATTCATGTTTGAAGATATGGTGCTTTCAGGCGATACGAAGCGGACGAACAAGCCATGGACGGTCGTGCTCTCGATGGTTGTGCAAGCCGTTCTCGTTGGCATCCTGATCCTCATTCCGCTGATCTACACAGAAGCGCTGCCGAAGACGATGATGGCGACCATGCTTACCGCTCCGCCACCACCGCCTCCGCCTCCCCCTCCGCCGCCGCCTGCCGCGGTTGTGCACGTCAAGCCGCAAGTCCATTTGATGGACGCGGGCAAACTGGTGCAGCCAAAAGCCATTCCGAAAGACGTAAAAATTATTAAAGAAGACGCGCCCGATATGGATGCCGGCGTACAAGGCGGTGTTCCGGGCGGCGTGCCTGGCGGTTCGATGGGCGGCGTGATTGGCGGCGTCATCGGTGGCATGGGCGGAGCTCCGCCACCGCCGAAGCCGACGCAAACGCGCATTAAGCAGGGCGGCCAGGTACAGGCGGCCATGATCATCAACAGAGTCCAGCCTGTGTATCCTCCGCTGGCTCGGCAGACGCGCATCTCAGGAACCGTGCGCCTGCACGCGATTATCGGCAAGGATGGCTCGGTGCAGCAACTCGAAGTCCTCTCCGGGCATCCACTGCTGGTACAATCCGCGCTTGATGCGGTGCGGCAGTGGCGCTATCGGCCGACGCTCCTCAATGGCGAGCCGGTTGAAGTCGACACCACGATCGACGTGATTTTCTCTCTGAACCAGTAAGCGGTCTGGCGTGCCGGTCGTGGGACAGGCGCGCTGGTCCGGGCGGCAAAGCTTGGCAAACTCTCGCGTTGGCCCCGGGAGACCCGGGGCCATCAGAACTAAGGAGCAAAACGAATGGTAGCGACCCTGTTTATGCACGCGGACCTGTTCCTGCAATCTCAGGCTACCTCCTGGGATCTCATGAGCATGTGGCATTCAATGAGCACCCTTCCCCGGATCGTTGTCGTGATCCTTTTCATTCTTTCGATCTATTCTTTCGGCGTAATGATTGACCGTGCCCTGATGTACAGCGCGGCCCGTAAACAGTCGCGCGTTTTCGTGCAGCAGGTTGCCGGAGCTCTCAAGGAAGGCAAGCTGGACGAAGCGATTGCCATTGCCGAGCGGAACAAGAAGAGCCATATCGCCAAAGTCGTGGCGACGGGCCTTTCCGAATTCCAATCCGCTTCGCAGCAAGTCACCGACGCCGACGTGATTGAAGCGGCCAAGCGCGGTCTTGAGCGCTCCGTCGCCATCGTTCACGCGGAAATGAAGCGCGGTCTTTCGGCGCTGGCCACCATCGGCTCGACGGCTCCCTTCGTCGGACTGTTCGGCACCGTCGTCGGCATCTTGAACGCCTTCAAGGGCATCGAGACCAGCAAAGCAACCGGGCTGTCGGCGGTCGCCGGCGGTATCGCGGAAGCTCTCGTCACCACGGCTCTCGGTCTTGCTCGTCGCCGTCCCGGCCGTGTGGGCCTACAACTACTTCACGAATAAAGTCGAAGCTTTCGACGTCGAAATGGACAATTCGTCGATGGAGTTGATCAACTACTTCATCTTGCGTCGTGGCGCGAAGAAATAAGGTAACCCATGGCCTACAAGCCAAAAGTCGGTGCGCAGATGGCGGCGCCAAACGTCATCCCGATGGCTGATATCATGCTCGTCCTGCTGATCATCTTCATGGTGGTCACGCCGATGTTGCAGAAGAGCCTGCCGGTGGATATGGCCAGGGTCAACAACGCCAAGGAAATGCAGGACGCTGATAAGGATGACGCGATTATCGTAGCGGTGACTCGAGATGGGACGATCTACCTTAAGAATACGAAGATCACCAAGGATGACATCACCGGGCAGATTAAAGATATGCTGTCCGCCCGTCTCGATAAAACCGTTTACGTGAAGAGCGACGCTCGGGCGAAGTATGGCGACGTTGTTGCGGTCGTGGACGAAATCCGCTCCGCCGGCGTCGATCAACTCGGCCTTTTGACCGAACAGAATCAAGAACGCAGGACACCGCCTCCGCCTCCAAATGCAGCTGCGCTCCGTCGGCCGATTGAAGCCGCTGGAGAGTCGTTCGGCTGAGGTGTGTGAAGTGTTTGCACCATTCGTTTGCTGAGTCAGAAAGGCCGCGCCAGATCCCACCTGGCGCGGCTTGATGGCCTGCAAAGCTCGCGAAACGCAGGCTGACAGGAGATTCGCAATGGGAATGTCTGTTGGAGAAAACAAAGGCGGTGCGATGGCGGAAATGAACGTCGTTCCGCTCATCGATATTTTGCTGGTGCTGCTCATCATTTTCATGGTCATTACTCCGCTCACTCCTCACGGGTTGGATGCGCTTGTGCCTCAGCCCAATCCGAACCAAAAGCAAGATGTCGAGCTGGAGAACAAGACCGTAGTGGTCCAGGTGCTTACGAATAACAAGCTGAAGATCAACAACGAAGACACGACCTGGGATGGCCTCGGTCCGCGTCTTGAAACGATCTTCAAAGAACGCGCCGAGAAAATTGCTTTCGTCAAGGGCGACAACGATGTACTGTTCATGGAAGTTGCGCGCGCCATTGACATCATGCGCGGCGCGGGCATCGACAGAGTCGGCTTGATCACGGCCAAGCTCGAGGCCGGGCAGTAAGCAGCAAGAGATTTCATTTTCACTTCGGCCGCATTTCGGCCGGCGCAGGGTGTGAGAGTCCTCCTCGCGGGGCAATTTATCTTCATGCGAGGTGGACTCATGGGAATTTCACTGGGCGGTGAAAAGCACGGAACAATGGCGGAAATGAACGTCGTTCCGCTGATCGATATTCTGCTGGTGCTTCTGGTCATCTTTATGATAATCCGTCCCCAGACGCAGTTCGGTCTGCCCGCGGATTTGCCCCAGCCGGCGGAATCCACGACGAAAACGCCGCCGGAAGTGATTGTTGTACAAGTTTTTGGCGATGGCACGCTACGCATCAACCAGGACCCGGTGCAGTGGCAGGATCTCCAGGGACGGCTTGAGGAAATTTTCAAGATGCGGGCAAGCCGCGTTGCTTTTGTCCGTGGAGACAGCACTATCGAGTTTGGTGTTATCGCCCGGGCCATCGATGTGATGCGCGGCTCGGGAATCACGACGGTGGGCCTGATGACGCCGGAACTCGAAAACGCGCACTAAATAGTGTAGATTGGCCCCTCGCAGGGCGGATCTGAATCCAAGCAGGGATGGATGCTTCGATGACTTATGCATCAGTTCGTAATGCTCGCCGGACCGCTTCTCTGGCAGCGCTGTTGATCCTCACGGTTGGCGTTTCGGGCTGCAACAAGCTCAAGGCCCGCGACCTCTTGAACAAGGGTGTAAACGCCTTCAAGGCTGGCCAGTCGGATGCCGCCATCGAGGACTTCAAGCACGCCACGGAGCTCGATCCTAGTCTGATGATGGCCCGCGTGTACCTGGCCACTGCGTATGCGAGCTTGTATATTCCTGGCGCGCCTTCCGCGGAAAATAAGGCTCGCGGCGATCAAGCCATCAAGGAATTCAAGGACATTCTGGAAATCGATCCCAACAATCTGACCGCGATTGACGGCATCGGCTCCTTGCTCTTCCAGATGGCAGGCACGCCGCCGGTTGACGAGAAGGGCTTCGAGGAATCGAAGACTTACCATCAGCGCCACATTCAGATCAAACCGGACGATCCTGAACCGTACTATTGGATCGGCGTGATTGACTGGACGCTGGCGTGGCGCGGGAACGCAGCAATGCGGCTGGACTACAACAAGAACAACATCAAGAAGCAGGTGCACGATGACCAGCCACTGCCCCCTGCCGTTCGCGCGGAGTACGCCGCCAAGTATGGTCCACTCGTGGATGAAGGCATCGCCGACCTGCAAAAAGCCATCACGCTGAAGCCGGACTATGACGACGCTATGGCCTACCTCGGCCTGCTCTACCGCCGCAAGGCGGACATGGTGGAGAGCGCGGATGAGCGCGCTTCTCTCGAGAAGCAAGCGGACGATCTCCTCGAAAAGATCAAGGAGATTAAGCAGAAGCGCATTGACCAGCAGCAACAGACGCCCTGAGCGGGCCTGCTAAATCGGCTGTAGTAAATCGATTTTTCTAACGAAAGGACGCCTGTGAGGGCGTCCTTTTCTTTTCATTTGCGCGTCCGCGTCCGCAGGGCCTGCCCGTATGCCCGTATGCCCCACGGCTCGCGCGCTGCCCGTTTCGGGCGTATACTTGAACATGCCGTCTCCCAGTAATGTTCCTTTGAGCTTTCAGCGCGACCGCGCTGTCCGCCAGCTCGAAGCGCGCTTCGAAGAACTCCTCGAAAAACTCCGCAAAAACCGGCCGTCCGAAGATCCTTGGGTTGTCCGCCGTGCTTACGAAATTGCTTCGGAGCGTCATCGCGACCAGTTGCGCAGCTCCGGAGATCCCTATCTCTCCCATCTTCTTGAGGTCGCCCACATCCTTGCAGATATGCGCATGGACGCCACCACGCTCACCGCCGCCCTCCTTCACGACGCCATCGAGGACACCGAATATCCCGTCGCCCGCATTGAGGAACGCTTCGGACCGGACGTCGCCCGCCTCGTCGAGGGCGTCACCAAAATCAGCCGCATCAACATGACCGCTCCGGAAACGCGGCAGGCAGAGAACGTTCGCAAAATGCTGCTCGCAATGGTCAACGACGTTCGCGTCGTCATGGTCAAGCTGGCCGACCGGCTGCACAACATGCGCACGCTCGAATACCTCGCGCATGAGAAGCAGCAGCGTATTTCGCGCGAAACGCTGGACATCTACGCGCCGATTGCGCACCGCCTCGGCATGAGCGTCATTCGCGGCGAACTCGAGGATCTGTCCTTCCGTTTTCTCGAGCCGGAGGCCTTCCTCGCTCTCCAAAAAGAAGTCACGGAAAAGAGTCCCGTTCACCAAAGGTTTTTGGAGGAAGTGCAGGGCACGATTCGCACGAAGCTCGTCGAAAGCAGCATTCCCGCGGAACTTGAAGCGCGAGTTAAAGGCCTCTATTCGCTGCACGGCAAAATCCTGCGGCAGCAGAGCAGCCTCGAGCAGGTGTATGACTTGCTCGCCGTCCGCGTGATTACGGACTCAGAGCGAAGCTGTTACGCCGCTCTGGGCGTGATGCATCACATTTGGCGACCTGTCCCGGGCCGCTTCAAAGACTACATCGCCATGCCCCGTCCGAACTTGTATCAATCTCTGCATACCACCGTTCTGCACGGTGGCCAGCCTTTTGAAGTGCAGATACGTACGCAGGAAATGCATCGCATCGCGGAAGAAGGCGTCGCCGCGCACTGGAAATACAAGGGCGGCAAACCTGCTTCCGGCGATGACGACCAGCGCATCGCCTGGATGAGGCAGCTCATCGAATGGTCGCAAGAGCTGCAGGAACCCGGCGAATTTCTTTCCACGCTGAAGGTGGATTTGGCGCCCGTCGAGGTTTACGCGTTCACGCCCAAAGGACGCGTTCTGGAACTGCCCCGCGGAGCGACGCCTGTCGACTTTGCCTATTCCGTGCACACCGAAGTCGGCCATCAATGCGTGGGCGCAAAAGTGAACGGCCAAATGGTGTCGCTGCGCCATGAAATTGTTAGTGGCGACGTGGTCGAAATTCTCACCAACAAAGGCCACACGCCGAGCCGGGATTGGCTCAGCTTCGTCAAGTCCTCGCACGCGCGCAGCAAAATCCGCCAATGGATTAACCTGCACGAGCGCGAAGAAGCCACGGACATGGGAAAGAAGCTGCTGGAGAAAGAGGCTCGGCATTTCGGCCGCGGTTTGAAGAAAATCCCCGAAGCGGATTGGAACAAACTCATCAGCGACTACGGCCTCTCGAAACAGGAGGATCTTTACGCCGCAGTAGGTTTTGGGAAATATTCCGCACGGCAAGTTCTCGCGCGCTTGCTTGGCGAACCGGAAAAGGGCGCGGAGTCGGAAGCGGAAGATTCCAAGCCGACGCTCGTCAAAACCGTCAAGCGCATGCTCGGTTTCGGCGAAGCGCCGTTAATCGTCAAGGGGCATGACGATCTGCTCGTCTACCGCGCGAAATGTTGCAATCCGATTCCCGGCGACGACATCGTCGGCTACATCACGCGCGGCCGCGGCGTCGCGGTGCACACGCGCGGTTGCCCGAATGTTCAGAACCTCATGTATCAGACGGAACGCCGCATTGCCGTGGAGTGGGGAGGCGAAAGCGCCGCTACTTTCCCGGTTCAACTCTCCATCCGAGCGAAGGACCGCGCGGGCCTTCTGGCGGAAATCACCACAGTTATTAGCGGAGCGGGCTCCAATATTCGCAGCCTCGAGAGCCGTCCCGACCGCCAAAATGCGCGCATCGAAGCCAGTCTCGAAATTGTCGACCGCCGCCAGCTCGAAACTATTCTCGCCAACATTCGAAAAGTGACCGGCGTCTTCGGTGTCGAGCGCGTTTACCAAATCTGATTTTCCGCCTTTTAGGGACCTGTCCTTTCAGCCGGGTATCACCCAAGCACACGCCCTCGTTTCCCGCTTCCCGCCCCCCTACAATATAAATATGCGGTACCAAAGATTGCTTCTCGGTGTGTGCGTCCTGGCAGCGGCCGGTTGCCACCAGCATCCCCTCACGGACTATCGTCCGCTGGATCAAGCGGGAATGTTTTCCAGCGATATTGAGCAGCTCAAAGGACTCAATGTCTCGGACCCGGAAATTGCTCAAGTCGTCAAGATGAAGCACGCAGGGCTTAGCGATGACACTTGCGTTGAGTTGGTCAGCACCGCGCACGTTCACAAGCATCTCTTCATCAGTGCCGAGTCTGCATCGGATTTGGCTGGCGCCAGATTCACCGAGTCTCAAATCCTTGATATCGCCCGCGCCGACCTGCTCGACGCCATCAGCATCGACGCGGTCACTCTCAAGCTTATCGGTCTCTCGGACTCAACGGTTCAGCTCGTCCTTCAGCGCCATTTGGATGGCAAGCCGGTCATGGCCAGCGCCGAAATTTCGCGCCTGAAAAATACTGGCTTGACGGAACGCCAGATCCTTGAGCGCATCAATGCCGGAATGACCGACCAACAGGCGGAAAAAGAGATTAAAGCTCGCGAGAGCGCCCGCAATCACAAAGACACATCCTTTGTTCGTGTCCGCGGCCGTAAACCGCGCTGACGTTCTTCGACTCCCGCCATATCCGAACTCCAATCTCGCTTTTGCTTCTTCCGATTTCCCTCGCTACAATCGAAACGCTTTGGCTACGCGCTCGCATCTCCGTCCGCTTCTGTGTTTGCCTCTCGCCGTTGTTTGTTTTTGGGTTTCTTCCTGCGCCGTGGCGCTGGGGCCGGGATACTCGATCGAAAAGCAGGAAATCCGCGTCCAGTTCTTGCCAGGACCTGATCCAAGAATTCGCGTCGACTCTGACTACCAGCTTCGCAACACCGGTAATCAGCCTCTATCCTCCCTTGAATTACGTTTGCCCGGGCGTCGCAGCTTCCACTTCGCAGCAGCGCAGGTCACCTGGGATGGCGCCGCTCTCGCCGAGCAAAGCTCGCCGGCAAATCCCCGGGACTCCTCTTTCGCGCTTTCACAGCGATGGATCGTCTCCCAGCGTCACACTCTTCATCTCTCCGTGGAATTCCAACCCCCTGCCGCGGGCCAAGCCGGTTTTAGTTTTGCCTCCGATGCATTTTTCCTGCCTTCGGAAGGTTGGGCGCCGGAGCTGCTTCCTTCGCAGGGATTGTTCGCCACCGGCGGAGTTCCTCCAAAGGAGTGGAAGTTGGTGGTGCGCGTGCCCGATGGATTTCTCGTGCATACTAGCGGAAGCTCCAAAAAAACCTCACGCAGCGGCCGCGAAATCACTGTTCAATCCGTGCAACATCCCGAGGATCGCTATCCGTTTGTCGTTGCTGGGCTCTACAAAGAAACGGCGCTGGACACCGGCAGTGGCAACAAAATCTTTCTCTGGACGCGCTCTCAAGAAGACTTTGCGCGCTTGCACCAATCCGCAGATGCCCTCGCCCGCGCCATCCAGATTTACGATGCCACCTTTGGCGCCCGCAGCAAAAAGTCGCAGCCATTTTGGATTGTGGAATGTCCAATGCTCGCCGGATGTTTTGCCGCGGCGGAGTCTTCCTATGCAAGTTTGTTGAGTGCGGAGCCTCACGCCATTTCCTCCGAACTCGCCTCGCTCGATACATTGCTCATCGATTTTAGTGGTGGAGCGCCGAAGCTTGCCGCCGCCGCACCTGCGCTTGCCTCCAGTTGGCTGGGCTACGGGCAGAATCCTGGCTTTTACGAGCAGCAACCTCCTCTCTCCGCGCTTCCTGCTTTCGCTTCCGCGTTAGGACAAGAAGCTATCGACGGGCCTTCTTCTCGCACCGAGACAATCCGCCGCGCCTTGCGTATGATTCCCAAGAGCGCCCTGGCACATAGACCGGAAGAAGAAAGCGTACAGCGCGCAAAGAGTTTCCTCTTCTTCTACGCTCTTCAGGATCGCTATGGCCGGGATACCTTCCGTCAGGCAATCAACCACATGCTCTCGGCTCGCCAGGGACGCGGCTTCAATCTCAACGATCTAATCGCCGCGTTCGAAGAGGAAACCCATCAGAATGTCGCGGAGTTTGTCCGTCTTTGGATGAAACGCTCCGGGGTTCCTGATGAGTTTCGCACGCGTTATGAGGATGTTTCCGCTTCCATCACCATAAATTCCAAGGAGACTATGCCATGAGAGAGATTGTTCTGACGGATCGCGGTCCAAAACCCATCGGGCCTTATTCGCAGGCCATCAAGGTCAACGGGCTTCTCTTCGTATCCGGACAAGTGGCCATCGATCCGAAGAGCAACGAGTTTGTTGCCGGTGACATCCAGAAGCAAACGGAGCGCACGCTGGAGAATGTGAAAGGGATTGTCGAAGCGGCGGGAAGCAAGCTGAGTCACGTCATCAAAACTACGGTCTTTCTAAAGAACATGAGCGATTTTGCCGCGATGAACGAAATCTACGCGCGTTACTTTTCCGCGACCCCGCCGGCCCGCTCAACCGTCGAGGTTGCACGCCTGCCAAAAGACGCCTTAGTTGAGATGGAAGTTATCGCGACAATCTGAACCACATAGGAAAATGGATTACGGCCGGTCTGGACTTTCCAGGGCCTCTTGAACGGCGAAGAAGGTCACCAGGGCCACCGCCGCGGTTGCATACCATACAAACTTGCTTTTTGCCGCCATGAGCGGCGGTCGACCGGATCCCTTCCCTCCTGCCCCTTGCGGCGGAGGCTGGTCTTGAGCCTCATTCGCGGAGGGGTCCAGAACGATGCGATATGCGCTGCCTTCGGGAATCACCCGCGAATCATCGCCAACCGTAATCGTCAACGCGCCCCGCGTGCACTTCACGAATAATTGTTTCTCGCCCAGTATTGTCACTTGTCCGACCGTGGGTTCGTCAGACTTCGGCTTGACGACCGCGGTTAACGCGGTCAGCGCAAATGCCTTTTCGTTGGCCGTCGAGAATGTGGCCGATCCTCGCAGCAGTGTTGCTCCAGGCATCCCGCCCGCTTCGTTGACCGTTGCCACGGAAGACGCAGAAAGTAGAAATCGTGCCGCCCCGGTGCGCAACTGCACGCTGCCGAGGTCGGCTGTGCTCAATTTATCGCCGTCAAAAATGGTCGTGCCAACGGCAGCGCCCGCACCGCCGACCGTCGCGCGGTCGGACGACACAACCGTCCCTAAAGCGCCAGCAGAAGCGCCCCAAACCGGAGTCATCAGTAAACAAGATACCAAACATGCAGCAACAATTTCGCGCGGGCGCGCCATTGAAGCCTCCAGGAGGGCTACTCGGAGAATACCCACAGCCTTTCTCCCCGTCAATAAAGAATCTTCGCCGAAGGCAAGAAATCTTTTGCCTCTAGCCGCTTGCCTCCTCTGGCTGTAGCGCCCTTCCGCTGCTACAATGCATGCCAACACATGGCTGACTGGAAACAGATCACCGCCCGGATTCGTCGGGCCCGCACTGGTAAGGACCCCGTCGGGCAACTTTCTAATTTGTATGAAAAGACCCGCGATGCCATGGTTGCGTTTGAACTGGCACGCTATTTCGAAACCGCTGGCCAAAATCCCGAAGCCGCCAAATGGTACCTCGCCGCTGCGGACCGTTTTCGGAGAGCGGATTGGAAGACTAAGGCGCAAGAAGCGGCTGTCAGACTCGGCGGGGAGGTTGCCGCCGTCGATCCGGCGCATTCGTCCGGCGATATTATGTTGACGCCGCCTCCCGTTAGTGATCCAGAGTCAGCGCGCGCATCTGAAGAGACTCCCGCAGCGTTCGAAACTTCGGCCGCTTCTGCTGCATCCGAAACCGATGCCGAGGACGCCTCCGCGAAACCCGCCGGAGAATCCCCTGATTCTTCGGACAAAAAACGCCGCCGTCGCGGCCGTCGAGGTGGCCGCAATCGCCGCAAGGGCGAAGCTCCCAAGAGCCCCGCCGCCGCATCCCGTGCCGCTGAACCCGCAACTCCAACGAAGGGCCTGCCTTCCAGAGTTTTCGACGAACCAGTTGAGCCCAGGCTCTCGCGGGCCGTGGAGAGCCGCGCCACGCCTGCGCTCCCGGTCGAACCGATAGGCGATCCCGGAGGTCCCAGCGTTCGCGGCCGTTCCGGAGATCCTGGGCTATCCTCCAGATTGTCTCTTCTCGAAATGCAACTCCGTCGCTTATTGACCTGCCCTCCTGTAAAGCTTAGCGAAGCCGATCACGCGCCCGTCGGTCCCGGCGTCTTCGTCCTGACGGATTCCGATCTCACCAGCTATTACTACGTCGAAGCTTGTCAGACTCTGCGCATCGCGGTCGGGAATCTCTTACGCGGCGGGGCAAGTCGCCGCGGCGCCGATTCCCTCAAACCGCAACTCGCCGAACACCTCGGCATACCGGAATCTCGCGTCACAAAATATCTCGCCGATCATTGCGTCGTCCGCTGGCTCCAACTTGATGAAGGTGCTTCACACTTCGCCCATTTTGTGACCGCCGTCATACGCCCCACGCTGAACGAGTGACACTATCGGACAGGGACTACGCTTCCGAATCGAAACACTACATTTGTCTAAAGGCGGAAAGTCCTAGCCCATTCGCTCTAGAAGTAACCCCCTTCCCGCCCCCTCCAAACTGCCGTTCGCTGCCCCCAATTACCGTTCAACCCCCATTTTCGACCGTTCGACGTATCCTTCTGGCATCCCACCCCCTTTATCTTCAAACTATAGGCGTACAAAGACTTATTGGACGTACCTGTGGAAAATGGTACGGTATTCCGAGCCGGGGGGCAGTTTCGGGCTCGGTTTTCATCCAATTTAGTGAGCAGTGGGGCTTCATCTTTTGAAAGCGAGGGTAGAGCTTTATGCCGAATCGTGTGGGGACGCAGATTCTGAGAACTTTTGACTGGGCGCTGTGCAAAGCGGCCGCTGCTACTTTTAACAGCATTCAGTATTTCAACAAGCGCAATCCGAACCCCTCCGTCACGCCGCAGTGGTCGGATAAGCCGCTGCTCAAATCATGGGAAAAGACCAAGCCCACGCTTGGCTTCCCGCGGCAAACCGATTCCTTGTGCCCTGCGTGCGTCAAAGAGGCGCGTGAAGCGATCATCGCTGGCAAGAAAGACTGGCGCGATCTGATGCACGAGAAAGTCGGCGAAATCAAAGCGCAGATCATCGAGCGCGACAACCAGATTTGGATGGTCAAGGATTGCCCCATCCACGGCCACTACGAAGACATGATGGCCATCGATGCCAAGTTCCTCGACTGGATCGAAAAACAGTTCCCTGGCCGCGATATCCCCGCGCACAACGACGAAGACCTGCATAAGCATGGTTCCTCGACCGTTCGTTACGGCCGCGGCTCTGTGCTCACCGTTGACCTCACCAACCGTTGCAACATGATGTGCGATCCCTGCTTCATGGACGCCAACCAGGTTGGCTACGTCCACGAACTCGGCTGGGATGAAGTTAAAGAAATCTTAGACAACGCGCTCAAGATCAAGCCGCGCCGCCAGATGTCCGTGCAATTCTCCGGCGGCGAACCGACCATGAGCCCGCTCTTCCTCGACGCCGTCGCCTACGCCCGCAAAATTGGCTACAACAGCGTGCAGGCCGCCACCAACGGCATCGAATTTGCCAAGAGCAAGGAATTTTCGAAGAAAGCCTTCGACGCTGGCATGCGCTACGCCTATCTCCAGTTCGACGGTATCGGCAACGACGCCAACAGCCATCGCCAGATCGGCAACCTTTTTGACGTGAAGCTTCGCGCGATCGAGAATATGCACGAAGCCGGTATTGAAATCGTCCTCGTCGTCACCATCGTCAACAACGTGAACAACGACCAGGTCGGCTCCGTCGTGAAATTCGCGATGGAGAATCCCAAGAAGATCGCTTTCGTCAGCTTCCAGCCTGTTTCGTTTACGGGCCGCGACGAAGACATCACCCCTGAACGCCGTCTCCGGCAGCGCTACACTCTTTCGCACCTTGCGAAGGACGTCAGCGCTCAGGTTGGGAAGGTCGAGCCTACGCGCGATTGGTTCCCCATTTCCTTCATCAGCACATTCGCAGGATTCGCGGACATGGTGAAGGGCACCGAATCCACTTGGGGCTCGCTCTCCTGCGGTTGCCACCCGAATTGCGGTGTCGGCACGGCCATGATGATCAACAAGGACACCAAGGAATGGGCGCCCGTTCCGCGCTTCCTCGATGCGGTCCAGCTCACCAAGGACGTCACCGCCATCACCGACGCAGCTCGCGGCAAGAAATTCTCTAATTTCATGATGGCCATGGCCCTCCTCAAGAACTATCATCCGTTCCGCGGGCCCAAAGGCTTAACGCTCAGTGCTCTGTTCAAGAAGTTCGACAAGACTTGGGCGCTCACGAAGAAGTCCACCGTGAAGTATGGCCGCACGTCTCCGGACCGCACGTACGAAGACGCCATGAAGCGCCGCCAGACCGACCCTTGGAACTTCCTCTTCATCGCCGGCATGTGGTTCCAGGATCTTTTCAACTACGACTTCCGCCGCACCGAAATGTGCATCATCCCCTACGCCACGCAGCAAGGCGAGATTTCCTTCTGTGCTTACAACACGGGCGTAGGCTGGCGCCAAATCATCGAGAACATGCACAAGAACGCGACCGTTGCCGAGTGGTACAAGAATCACGGCAAACACGAAATCTACGCCAAGGGCAAGAGCGTCAATCTTCAGAGCTTTGAACACTCTCTGAACATCGACGCCGATGATGCCGCCCGCGTCCGCCATCTCGAACACGACATTCCGCAGACCGCCGCGGAAGAAGATCGCGCCCGCCGCAAAAAGGCCTTCGAGGAACAAGCCAAGGTCCGCGCCATCTACGAAGAGCTCGTTCTCAAGAAGCCCCAGCCGACGGTCGTTCAAATCGGCACGGTGTCTGACATCGCCAAAGCCACCCCCGCCAATTTCGCCAACGCAGGCAAGCCTGTAACAATCGCTCCTGCCAACGGCAATGGCCACTCCAAGGGCAACGGCGCCGCCGCTGAAAAGGCCACCGAAGCCGTCGCCGGCGACTAATTCAATTTAACGGCATCCTGCCAACTCCGCAGATAGCGTCTGGCTCCGGGAAACCGGAGCCAGACCGCCCGCATTCCCGTCGGCACGATCGGCGCCCCCGACGAAGTCGGCCGCATCGCGGTAATGCTAGCCCAAAGCTCCTACATCACCGGCCAAACCATCAACCCCAACGGCGGTCTCTACTTTTCAGCATTGGCGAGTTGCCTTGAGGCGGCCCTGCGGTCTGCTGTTATAATGACCTGTAACTAAAAGGAAGAAGCTCAATGCCAATCTACGAATACATTTGCGAAGACTGTCAAACCAAATTCGAAAAAATCGTCATCAACAAACAGCAAGAAATCTCTTGCCCCAAGTGCGCCAGCAAAAAAGCCACGATCCAGCTCTCCGTCTTCGCCGCGGCAGGCTCCGGTGGCTCCTCTGCTCCTTCCGGAAGCTCCTCCGGCGGCGGAGGCTGTTGCGGCGGTGGTTGCGGCTGCCACTAGCGAGTGGCACGGCCAATTTTGGCTGTGCGCCTTTCCGTTTCACCATCACAGTTGTCAAGGAAACGCGATGTCCATCACCACCGCCGAACAACTCGAAAAACTCCGCGCCTGTGGCCAAATCGTCGCCAAAGCCCTCCGCGCCATGTCCGCCGCCGTCCGCCCCGGCGTCACCACCGCCGAACTCTCCGAAATCGGCGCGCGCATCCTCGCTGAAAACGGCGCGCAATCCTCCCCGCCACTCATCTACAATTTCCCCGGCGACGTCTGCATCAGCGTCAACGACGAAGTCGTCCACGGCATCCCCGGCCCGCGCACCATCCAGCCCGGCGACCTAGTCAAACTCGACCTCACCGCTGTCAAAGACGGCTTCCACACCGACTCCGCCGTCACCATCCAAGTCCCGCCCGCGCAAGAAAAATCCCGCGCGCTAGCTCGCTGCGCCGAGCGCGCTTTCCGCCAAGCGCTCACTGCCGCCCGCCCCGGCAATCGCACCAAAGACATCGGCCGCGCCGTCGAGCGCGAAGTCCGCCGCCGCGGCTTCCACGTCATCCGCGAACTAGGCGGCCACGGCGTGGGCCGCACCATTCACGAAGAGCCCAGCGTCCCCAATTACGCCGACCCCAGCGCCCGCCATCTCCTCACCGAAGGCCTCGTCATCACCATCGAACCCATCATCGCCGCCACCACCGGCAACGTCTCCCTCGGCCGCGACGGCTGGACCGTCTGCACCGCCGACGGCAGCCTCTCCGCTCATTACGAGCACACCATTGTCATCACCAAGCGCGACCCCATCCTCCTAACCGCCGCCTAGCCTCAAACATCCAACCACCATGTTTCCCAGCCATTCCGCACTCCTAATATTCGTCAGCGCCGCGGCTCTCCTCCTCGCCATTCCCGGCCCCGCCGTCTTCTATATCGTCGGCCGCAGCATCGGCCAAGGCCGCAACGCCGGCTTGGTCTCCGCTCTCGGCATCGGCGTCGGCACGCTCATCCACACCGCCGCAGCCGCCGTCGGCCTTTCCGCTCTCCTCGTCTCCTCCGCCACCGCCTTCAGCGTCGTCAAGTATTTAGGCGCCGCCTATCTCATCTATCTCGGCGTCCAAAAACTCCGCCGCGACGAGTCCTTCGACGCCTCTCCCGACGCCCCGCGCACCACGCTCACCCGCGTCTTCGCACAAGGCATCGTAGTCAACGTCCTCAACCCCAAAACCGCCCTCTTCTTCTTCGCCTTCCTCCCCCAATTCATCGACCCATCCCGCGGGCACGTCGCCACACAAATCCTCTCCCTCGGCGTTCTCTTCGCCTGTATGGGAACGTTCAGCGACTCGCTCTGGGCGATCTTCTCGGGCACGGTCGCCCACCGCCTCCGCGCCAATCCGCGATGGCTACGCACTCAGCGCTATGTCTCCGGCGGCATGCTCATCTCCCTAGGCGTAGCCACCGCCTTCGCCGGCTCCTCCGCGAAGAAGTAGTTTTCAGCGTCAAGGAATCGAGCGTGAACCTAGAACAATGCTCGCTACAATCACTCCCTCCGGACGTATCTTCCTCCCCTAAATTTCAGGTAAGTCGCGATTGGCGTTGGAGTTGAGCCGCCTTTTTTGTCGGATTAGTAGACATGTATATGTTAAGTTTTCTATTGACACAGCTTATGACATGTTGTATTAGGTCGGCATGTACATTGCCACCGTCCCCAACCGCAACTCCCCGCCCGCTATTCTCCTTCGCCATGCCTACCGCGAGAATGGCAAAGTCAAAAACCGCACCCTCGCCAATCTCTCCCATTGGCAGCCGGCGCGCATCGAGGCGCTCCGCCGCGCCCTGCGTGGGGAGTTCGATCATGCCGCCCTTTCTGCCGAACCTACCCTCGGCCCGATCTTCGGCCTACTCTTTGTCCTGAAGCACATCGCTGAGGCCCTCGGCATCACCGCTGCGCTCCGCCACACCACTCTCGGCAAGTTGGCCTTGTTCCTCGTCTTGGCGCGCCTGCCTCATCAAGGCTCTCGCTTATCGGCCGTACGCTGGGCCGAGGATCACGCCGTCCACGAAGTGCTGGGACTTACCTCGTTCGACGAAGACGATCTCTACGCCGCGCTCGACGATCTGTGTGCCCGTCAAGAAAAGATCGAGCGGGCCCTGTACCACCGCTACCAGAGCCGCCGTGGTGCACAACCGCCGCGCTTGTTTCTCTACGACGTCACCAGCAGCTATCTGGAAGGCGAGAAGAACGAACTCGGGGAGTTCGGCTACGACCGCGATGGCAAGCGCGGCAAGCTACAAATCGTCATCGGCCTGCTGAGCGACCCGGAAGGGGAGCCCTTGGCGGTGCGGGTGTTCAAAGGCAACACCTCCGATCCGACGACGGTAGCCGATCAAATCAAGATCATCAAAGAGCGGTTTCAGGTGGAGGAACTAGTTTTCGTCGGCGATCGGGGTATGGTGAAGAGCAAGGGGAAGCAAGCGCTCGCGCAGGCGGGGCTGCGCTATATCACGGCGCTCACCGATCCGCAGATCCGCGGGTTGCTGGGCACGGGGATTCTGCAACTGGGGTTGTTCCACGAACAGATCTGCGAAGTGGAGAGCCACGGGGTGCGCTACGTGCTGCGCAAGAACGAGGCCGAAGCCGCGCGCGAGCAGCACCGCTTGGAAGACAAACTAGAGAAGTTGGAAAGAAAGATCGCCACGCGCAACGAGCTGGTGAAGAATAAACCGCGCTGCCAGCCGGAAGCGGGGCAGCGAAAACTGCAAGGGTGGGCCGCGCGGCACAAGCTGGAGGGCTTGGTGGAGTTGAAGTTGCACGGCCGCACGTTGGTGCTGGAGCGCCACCCAGCGGCGATCGAAAAGTCTTTGGAGTTGGCCGGCTGTTATGTGGTGAGCACCGACGTTTTGAAACAGAACATGAGTGCCCAAGAGGTGCACGACAGCTACGTGAGCTTGCAGAAGGTGGAGCGTGATTTTCGCGCCATGAAGACCGGACTATTAGAAGTACGACCGTTGTTCGTGCGCAAGGAGAGTCGTACGCGGGGCCACGTGTTCTGCTGCCTGCTGGCATTAAAACTGAGTCGTGAAATGGAACGACGGCTGCAAAAACAGTTCGGAACGACGGACAGTAATCCGCACGCCATCACGCTGCGCGATGCGCTGGCCTCGCTCGGCAGTCTGTGCCTGTTGCAGTACAAGATCGATGAAAAAACGACCGTGACGAAACTGCCGCAACCGAGTGCCCACCAGACCAAGATCCTCGCGGCCCTGGGCGTGACCCTGCCGGCAAGGATGTAGACAGAAGCGTTCGCAGCACAAAAGACAGCAACCGCAATCAAATCAACTTCCTAACCGTAAATTCATGCGCCGGCTCAAAAGGAAGATGGGCCGGAGGACCGTCCTTCAGAGGCGGCCACACCGCGGGATCCATCGTCTGCATTCCCTTGCGCAGGACTTTCTCCTTGACGATGACCGTTTTCAGGAGCGGAACGTCTCCGCCTCTCGCGGCTCGGTCAAACAGGCCCGGCGGCGTGTCGCGCAGCTTCTCGATCGTGGTTACTCTTGCCGTCACTTGCGGCGTTCCGTGCGTTACCGTCATGGCCACCATCCGGCCGTGAAAATACTGGTAGTCCTTGAATAACGCGCCCCATCCGAGGTCCCCGCCATAGAAAAGAAGCCCCGTTTTGTCCGTCACGGCGATGGTTGCTCCCATCCCCTTTTCGACCTTCCCATTCGTGCTCATGGTCATCCACGAGTAGTACGTGCTGCCGAACCTCGTTTTGACTTCGGCTTTGTTCACCATTTTCAGGGCCGCTTTCAGATACAGGACAGGTTCCACCAAAGCCAAGGCAGTTTCCCGAAGCCACTCTGGAAAGTAATCACCGTCATTTTTCTGCCACTTTTTTCTCCCATTCACCACCGCGATCTGATGAAACTCCGCCGACCGGACTTCCCGCCTCCACTTCTTTGGCGAGGCCCACTATATCTCCACCTCGCCGGTTCGCTCAGCCCCACGGTCGGCCTGGCTGGGCGCGATCAACGCCTTTAAGTGGAAGGGCTCCGTCCCAGGCTGGTTCAGCGTGCTTCGTTCGATTGCCTTTTTTACTTTGCTCGCGTCATCTTTGGTGTAGCAAAACGAAGACACGATAAATAGTACGACCGAGGTAATGACTATTCTAGATTTCATGCACGTGAGTGGACGCGTCTCTCGTCCGAAGAATCATTCTCGCAGCGCCCGCGCCGGATCAGTTCGCGTCGCCCGCAACGCTGGCAAGAAACACGCCGCCAGCGCCGCAAGGGTCATCACCGCGAACGCCGCTCCAAACGCGAGCGGATCGCGTGGACTCACCTTGTACAGCAGGTTCCCAAGCAACCGCGTCAATCCCAGGGCCACCGCCGCGCCAAGCAACACTCCGCCCGCCACCAGCCCCAATCCCCGCGACATCACCAGACGCCACACATTCAACTCGTCCGCGCCCAGCGCCATGCGCAGCCCCAACTCCCTTGCGCTCTGCGACACCGCATAGGACATCACGCCGTACAATCCGATAGCGGCCAGCAGCAGCGCCAACCCGCCTAAAACTCCAACCAGCGTTACCGCGACCATCTGCGCCGACGTTGACCGATCCACCTGCTCCTGCATCGTGATCATCTCGTACGGAGCCAGGTTGCCGTCCAGCGCATGTACCTCCCGGGCCAGCGCCGTCGCCATCGTCTCAGGGCTCAGCGGAGTTCGCACATACAACCCGCCCCCAACCGTGAAATTCTGCCGCCACGGCACATAGAAAAATGGCTTCGGTGTTTCCCGAACGTTCTGGTACTTGGAATCTTTCGCCACGCCGACCACTCTCATCCACCGGCCTTTCACTTGGACCCGCTCGCCAATCGGATCTTTACCGCGCCAATACCTCCCGGCCATCGTCTCATTCACTACGGCAACCAAAGCGGCTTTCTCATCGTCTGCGCGCGTGAACTCCCGCCCCGACACCAGCGGAATCCCCATCGTCACGAAATAGTCCGGCCCGACTTCGTTGTACTCAACGGTAGGTTGCTCTTCCGGCGGAGGTTGATAGCCGTCCACGGCAATTGGGCTCTCAGAATAACTTCCGTAGCCCAGCGGCGTGGCTCGCGCGAAAACGGCCGACTCGACACCGGGCAGCGCCTTCACACGATCCATCAGCTCGTCCTGGAAATTCTTCGCGCGTTGCGCATCATAGCCCGCCGACACCAAATCCACGGCAGTGGAGAGCACGCCATGCGTCGAAAAACCCGGGCTGGAATTACGGATTCTCTGGAGGCTCTGCAGCAACAGCCCGGCGCCCACCAGCAGAACGAAACTGAGCGACACCTGCATCACCACCAGCCCGGAGCGAACCCACGCTCTGCCGTGGCTTCCGACGACACCCGCTGAATCGGACTTCAGCGCTCCGGCGAGATCGATCTTTCCACTCTGCAGCGCGGGAACCAGCCCGACCACCAATGTCGCGATCACGCATACCCCGGCGCTCACCGCCAGCACGCGCCAATCAATTTCCCCGGGCAGGTGCATGGACACGCCTGCCCGCGCGGGAAAGAGCAATGCCAGCGCATGACGGCACCAATACGCCACCAGCAAACCTCCCGCGGCTCCAAAAGCCGCGAGGATCACGCCTTCGGTCAAAAGTTGTTTCAACAGCCGCCCACGGCTTGCGCCGATCGCCAGGCGCACCGTCATCTCGTGCCGCCTCGCGAAGGATCTCACCAGCAGCAGATTCCCAACGTTCGCGCACGCGATGAGCAACACAAAAAACACGACCGCCAGCATGATTTCGAGGGTTGGCAGCAAAGTACGTGCGTTATTGAATGGTGTCTGCCACAAAGGCCACAGTTGCATACTGCGCCCGCGGTTCGTATCCGGATAGTCGGCCTCCAGCCGCTTTGCCACCGCGGAAGTCTCCTGCTGCGCCTGCTCACGGGTCACTCCCGGCTTCAGCCTCACGTACGCTTCAATCCACCGTGCCCCGCGATCCTCCAGTTTGTACCCGCCCGATTCAAAGATTTCCTCCATCGAGGCCGGCACCCAGAATTGCATGCCCCACCCGACAAACGTCCCGTAAAATCCCTCGGGCGCCACACCCACGATCGTGTGCACCACGCCATTCAACCGCTGTGTTTTCCCGATAATCTCCGGGTCGCCTTTGAATCGCCCCTGCCACAACTGATAACTGATCACCGTCACCGGGTGCGCGCTGCGTCCCGTGTCTTCGCCCGGCTCAAATCCGCGCCCAAGAATCGGACGCACCCCGATGGCGTCAAAATAATTCGCCGATACGATGCTCCCCGTCGTGCGCTCGGCGCGATCGCCGATGCTCAGTGTCGTCCCCGTGATCTTGCTGACAAACAAGGTGTCAAACAGCGTCGAACTCCTTTGCAAGTCCAGGTAATCCGGCCACGATATTGGTGTACCTCCGGTTTCCCCGAGCTCCGTGCCAGAGAGAGCCAGCAATCGCTCCTGATGACTGACCGTTGGATAGGGACGAAACAAAATCCCTTCCACCCAGCTGAACACCGCCGCATTCGCCCCAATCCCCAAGGTCAGGCACAGTATCGCCAAGACCGAAAATCCCGGACTCCGCCGCAGCATCCGCAATCCAAATCGAAGGTCTTGCAACGTAGTCTCAACCATGGGCAATCCTCTCTGCTCGCGATAAAGTTCTTTTGCCTGTTCCACGCCGCCAAAACTGCGAAGCGCCTCGCGGTGCGCTTCTTCCTCGCTCATACCCTCGCGCCGATTCATCTCCGTGGCCATTTCCACGTGCGAGCGCACTTCCGCATCGAGATCCTCTTCGAGACTTCGCCGTCGGAAGAGTGCGGCAAGTCGCCGCATCAGAGTCCTGCCGAATTCCCCCATAGCCTAGTCCGTCCCCTGCACAATTTTTGCGAGCGTCCCTCGACGATTTGGAAGATGGAGAATGACAGCTCTCCTTTAGACGGTCAACAGGAGAAAACGCGAGCCCATCCTGCTCCTGTTGCCCGTCAACAGGACCTCCTCCATCGTAGTGCTGACCGCCCCCCTGCCTCTCTAGACCGAATACTCCCATTGCTTTTTTTCCATTTTGTGGTCTACCGTGTTTTAGAGAATTGTGCGTATGTGGAGTGCGGCAGACCTTCTGCCGCTTTTTTTATTTGGCCGGTTCCGTTCGTCGCAAACTAAGTCTTTTAGAATGAGTAGCTCGGCCAATTCCGCGTTTTGCCGTGTTTTCCCGGTTTTTCTAGCTCCATAAACCCTTTACAATGAACACTTCCAAGAAAGCTCCGCAAGTGTTCATTCTAAACGTCTTACAGGAAACGTTAAATCCTTTAGAATCTGCAATTACGAAAAAAGAGCGAGGGGGGAGGAGGGGTGCCTTTCAGCCCTATTTCAGACCGCGCCCATCCCTGACAGCGAAAGTGCCGCGTGCAGCACCCTCGGCACGCTGATCGAATGCCACCACCGGCCCGCCCTATTGCGGCCGCGAATAGTTTTGGATATTGGTCGGCACCGGAGTCGAAGCATCGCCGCGTGGGTCGCGCACCGGCTCGCCAGGCGTCCACTTGAATGGCAGTACCCCGGTCCATGCCGAGCTTTCGTACTCCTTGTTGTCGTCGACGGCAAAGCCTGTACGTACTTTTGCGGACGCTTCGACCAGCGGCACCGCGAGAACCATCGTGCCTTTCAATTCCTGCTCGCTCGGCGGACGCACCGTGGTCCAGCGGCCGCGAAGCACGTACTCGACGAAGTCGCGCATCGCCGCCAACTTCGCCGCCGGATCTTCGATGGGCTCGGCCTTTCCCATCACCACGACGGAGCGATAGTTCACGGAGTGGCCTGTCGCCGTCGGCGAAAAAACAATGCCGTCCAGCAACGTCACGCTGAGGCAAAACGGCGCACCGCTTCCGAGCGTCTTCATCAACCGGCTTGCCGTCGAGCCATGCAAAAAAAGCTTATCGCCCACGCGCACGTAATTTGTCGGCACGACAAACGGTGTTCCCTCCACCACGAACCCAACGTGGCAAACAAACGCCTGATCAAGAATGTTGTAGATAGTTTCGCGGTCGAAAGTCCCGCGATCCGGCTTCCGCCGCACTGTCGTTCTTTCTGTAGGTGTAAATTGGCTCATTGCAGCAGGCTAGCGCCACCAACGCCAAGCCGCAAGCGCCAATCTGGCCCGCGCAAATCCAAATCCTTCTTGTAGGGGGCGCGGCATGCTGCGCCCCTACCACCGAGGACGTAACACTCTGGGCTTATTTGGTCGGCGGCGCTGGCTGGGCCGCCCCACGCACAACGCGGAACCCCATGTATTCCGGCGCGGGGGTGCAGCTGGATTTCGGATCCGCAGGGCAGTCCGCGCTGCCGCCGATGACCTTGCCTTTACCGTCGCGCGTCAAAACCCACTCGGCCACGTTTCCGCCGAGATCGTAAATCGGCTCTTCATCGTCTTTGCCCTTGCCCTGGAAGGTTCCCACTTCTTTCAGCAGGGGAGCTGTGCCGCCAAGCTCCTTAGCTTTTTCACGTAGCCGCGACGCGTCTTCCGGATTCGGCGCATATCCCGCCCAGTAGTCGAGCGTATTTTCGTCATCCCGGTCTTCGTACAGGTCCTTGACTTCATCTTCGTAAGGCAGTCGCCAAGTTTCGCAAGTCCATTGGCTGAGCCAGGCTACGTAAGCTTGTGCGGCCTCAAGACTAACGCCACTCGCGGGGAAATTGTGCTTGTCAAGCTCCTCCTTGTCGGCTGCGGGAAGGAGGATCGATTTACTGTGTGTTGATCCGTCGTCCTTGAACTTGCTCGTTCCGAGGAAAGTTGCGTATTGCGTGCGAGTCACTTCAGTCCGGCCAATCTCGATGCTCCCTCGCTTAGTTGTCTCGGGGGTGAGCGTGGCAACATTCGCGTTTTCCCGGTGCGTTCCACGAGAACAAGTCCGCGCCACACCAAGAAAACTGCCAGCTCTTTGCAATGCCTGTCTCTTGATTTCCGCTGCAAGCGGAGAATCTTTCTTGAAAGCTTCGTTCTCGGGTTTTCTGGTCTTGAAGAAGTATTTGTCGAACCACGCGACTTCGTCTTCCACCTTGCGCAGCTGGTGCGTCAGTTTCTGTGGGCCATGCGGCTCGCCGGGAAACACTACAAACTTCACGGGAACTTTGCCGTAATACTCCAGCGCGCGAAAGAACGACCAGCTTTGCGCAGGAGGAACGTTTCTGTCGGCGGAGCCATGGAAAATCAAGACGGCCGCTTGCACCTTGTCCATTTTGAAGAAGGGCGACTTCTTAATATAGAGCTGCGGATCTTCCATCGGCGACTTTCCAAAATAATACGAATCGAATGAGTCGCCAAAATCCACGTTGCCCCAATCGCTGATCCATTCGACGTCGCCCGCGCCCACGCTCGCCGCTTTGTACCGCGCGGGATAAGTGGTGATCAGGCTGATCGAAAGAATCGAGCCGTTCGACCAGCCCAGCGTCGCAACTTTGTCCGGGTCAGCTATGCCTTTGGAAATCAGATAATCGACGCCCATGTTGATGTCCGGCGTCTCTAGATCGTAATACTTGCCGCAACAAATCGATTCCACCCACTTCAGCCCGTAGTTGGCGCTGCCGTGATAATTGGGGCGCAATACGAACGCGCCGCGCTGCGTCATCAGATTGACGGGGTAGGCTCAGTTGTCATCCCAAGCGTCCGAATCCCATCCGGTAGGACCTCCATGAATCATGGTGATCACCGGATATTTTTTTCCAGCTTCGTAGTTCGCCGGGTAGTAGAGGATGCCTTCGACTTCTTCGTCGAGCGAGCCCTTCCACCGGATCACTTCCGTCTTCGCAGACACCCGTCCGTTCACAAGGGCTTCGTTCAGCTTCGTGATTTGCACCGGCGATACAATTTTCGTTCCGTCGAGTTGCGCACGGTAAATCTGCGGAAGTTTGCTAGCCGTCGATGATTGATACGCGATCGTTTTTCCGTCTTCGCTCAATACGAAAGCCTGGATATTCTTCGCATGTTCTCCCGCAAGGGATTGCCGGCGCCACGTCCGGCCTGACGCCGATTTCTCCGCGGTGTAGCGCGACAGCTCAGAATGGCTGCCCGCCGCCAGATCGGCGACGAAGCCGCCTGGCGCGTGCTCAAGGCCGAAGCCAAAGCCGTTTTCCCAATCCGCAGGAATTTCCGTCGCCTTGCCCGACGCCAAATCGTAGAAATAGTCCTTGAGAATCGTGGCGGTCAAAAACTTCGGATCGGTCGAGTATGGCGCAACCGCGTAAAAACCGGATCCGTCCGCAGCCCACTCGAAACCATACGGGCGGACGCGCCCTTCCGTGAAAATCTGTTTCTCAGTGCCATCGCTCAAATTGTGGAGAACCGCTATGGGCGGAACTTTTTGATCGAATTCATAGTGCAAACTTTTTGCGTGCGAAGCGGCCACGAACTTCCCGTCCTTGGAAACGCTCCAGCTCTCGATCCAATCCGTGTTGGTTGACAGACGCGTGATTTTCTTGTCCTTCACGCTGATTTTGTACAAACGCACCGGCGGCGCATGTTCGGCATCGTCAACAATCTCCGAATCGTCTTTCTTCTTCTTCAGCTCTTGCTCGTAGAGAGCCGGCTCTTCTTCAGCGCTATAGATAATCGTGTCCTTGTCCAGCCAGTCGATTTGGCGTGGCGCGCGCGCCAGTTCCGTCAGCACCCAGGGCTCACCGCCGTGCGGATTGATCAACCAGATTTGCATCGGCGCGGCGTCCGGCTTGGCCTGCGGGCGAGCTCGCGAACTCACAAACGCGATGCGCTCGCCGTCCGGCGACCACCGCGGCCCGATATTCCTGTCGCTGCCCCGCGTGAGCTCAATCTCTTGGTTGCCGGTCAGGCTGGACAAAAATAGATTCGAGACACGCGCGTCTTTTTCTTTGTCGGCGGTGGACTTCACCCACACGAGCCATTTGCCATCCGGTGAAATGCGCAATTGCGCGGCGTATTCCTGGAAGATTTCGTCTTCCGGTTTCCATGGTTCCGTCTTCGTCGCAGGCTTGGCGTCGTCCGCTTGCACGACGCCTTCGGGCCGCACGAACGCCACAACGGCGCATACGCTTGCCACAAAAATTCCCGCCATAAGCTTTTCTCGTCGCTTCATCTCATCCTCGCTTCATACGGAACTCGAATAACACGTGACCGTCAATAAACCTGGGAAGCCGCACAGCATAGTTCAATTGACGCCGATTGGGAATCGTGTACTCTTGTCCCCACCAAACCGCACCGAGGGCCACGCATGAGGAAACCAGAGCCGATTTTTACGCGCGCGACGTTTCAGTTTTTTCGCGATTTGGCGCGCAACAACCGCAAAGTGTGGATGGACGCGAACCGCGAGCGCTACCAGGAATTTGTCGTGAAACCCTTTCGCCGCCTGCTCGAAGAAGTCAGCCCCGCAGTCCTGCAACTCGATTCGCGCTTTGACGCCACTGGACGCACTGGCGCGAATTTCTCGCGCATTAATCGCGACATCCGTTTCGCGAAGGACAAAACTCCGTATCGCGCGCAAATGTATTTGAAATTCTCCGCTCCATTTCCTGGCGAGGGCGAAACCGGCCAGCTCTACACGGGGATTTCGGCGGATACGGTGACGGCTGGATTCCGAATTTATTCCGGCTCGAAGCGCAAGGACTCTGCGCTGGCTGTAATTGGCGACGCGCACGTTCTGGCGCAGCCGAACTGGATTGCACAACAGAAGAAGCGCTTGGGCCGACGCTACGAGAGCTATTGGTATGGCGCGGTGAAAGGCGACTGGAAGGAACAAAAAGGATGGCCGGCTGGACCAGAGGACTGGCGGAAACTGCAGGGTTGGATTGTACGGCGAAAACTAAAACCATCCGAGGCCATGCGCGCCACTTTTCCACAAGCGATTGCAAAAATATTTCGCGAGCTTTACCCGGTGTTGCAGTTCACCTCGCTGAATGACTGAGATTCATAACGAAATGGAGAATCGATGAAGAGGAGAACC
>CAVPLA010000067.1:0-295895 GCA_963705855.1 uncultured Acidobacteriota bacterium | reverse complement strand
GGAACTTTGTTATAAACCCAGTACGTCAAACCCAGTGCCGCAAAAAAAACCAGAATGGCGGCAAACCTCCAGCCGATCACGTGCCGCACCGCATTGCGGTACAGATTCGTGCCGCCTGTCACCAGGCGATTGAACGCATGAAAAAACCTACCTTCGGCACGATCCCGGTGGCGTCCCAGCAAAATCGCGGAAAGTGCAGGCGTCAACGTCAGGGCGTTAAACGCCGAAATGGAAACCGAGAACGCAATCGTCAGCGCGAATTGCCGGAACAAGATTCCCGTGGTTCCCGGAAACAAGGCAACTGGCACGAACACCGCCACCAGCACAAGCGAAGTAGCGATGACCGCCCCAGCCACCTCCTTCATGGCCACGGACGCCGCGTTATGCGGTTCCGTGATGCCCTCCATGATGTGCCGCTCGACGTTCTCAATGACTACGATGGCATCGTCGACAACCAAACCCGTGGCTAGCGTGATTCCGAAGAGCGTCAGCGTATTAATCGAAAATCCCAGCAACTTAATGAAGACGAATGTCCCAATCAGGGAAACCGGAATCGTCACCGCGGGAATCAGCGTGCTCCGCCAGTCTTGCAGGAACAAATAAATCACCGCAATCACCAGCACGATGGCCTGCAGAAGTGTGATCAGCACGTCCTGAATCGATTCGCCGATCACCGTCGTGGAGTCAAACGCCACCGCGTACTTCACTCCTGGCGGGAAACTCTTGGAAAGCCTCAAAAGTTCAGCTTTCGCGGCGCGATCCACGTCGAGCGCATTGGCGCCCGGAAGCTGCGTCACGCCAAAGCCGATGCCCTCGTGGCCGTTGAAGCGCACAAGGACGTCATAATTCTCCGCGCCCAGCTCCGCACGGCCCACATCCTTCAGCCGCACGAGCGTTCCATCCGTCCCGGTCTTCAAAATAATATTGTCGAATTCCGCCGGACTCGTCAGCCGCCCCACGGCTCTCACGCTAATCTGAAACGCCTGCTCCCCGGCGTTCGGCGGCTGCCCGATCTGCCCGGCGGCGACTTGCACGTTTTGCTCTTGAAGAGCGTTGATTACAGTCGTCGCCGTCAGCCCGCGCTCCGCCATGCGCGCAGGGTCGAGCCACACGCGCATCGCGTACTTCCGCTCGCCGAAAATGAACGCATCGTTCACTCCTGGCACGCGTTTCAGTGCGTCGCGCACGTAGACATCGATGTAGTTGCTCAAAAACAGGCTGTCGTACTCGCCATGCTCCGAATACACACCAGCGCCAAACACAAATCCGCTAGCCTGCTTCGCAATAATTACGCCTGTGTTTTTCACTTCATTCGGCAGCCGTCCCAGCGCTTGGCTCACGCGGTTCTGCACATCCACTGAAGCCAAATCCACGTCGCGGGCCACGTCAAACGTCACCGTGATCGTGCTCACGCCGCTGTTGCTGCTCGTCGACGTGATGTACTTCATGCTCGGCACGCCGTTGATCGCCTGCTCCAGCGGAATCGTCACCGCGGACTCCACGGTTTGTGCGTTCGCACCGATATACACGCTTGTAACCACAACCTGCGGCGGCGCTAAGTCTGGAAATTGCGCTACGGGAAGCGAAGGAATCGAGATCGCGCCCGCCAGAATAATCATCAGCGCGCAGACCGTCGCAAACACCGGCCGGCGTATGAAGAAATCAACGAACAAGGCCGGGTTCCACCTTTATTTGGATTAAGAGAGAGCCGCTCATCGGGTTCACGGCGCCTAGTGCGCCGCGGCGCTCTTGCCGTCGCCCGCTTTCGCGTTTGTTTGAATCTGCTCCAGGACTGGAGCCCCATCTTGCAGAAATTGTGTTCCGGAAAGGATGATGTGGTCGCCGGCCTTCAACCCTTCCAGCACTGTGTAGTTATCGCCAGTCGTGTCGCCCAGTTTCAAAAGCTTTTGCCGCGCCACGGTTCCTTTTCCTTCATTTACGGCCACAAATATAAACGCCTGTCCGTTGATCCTCAGCACCGCCAGCACTGGCACGACCGGCCCATCGTGCGAGCCCCATGTTATTTGCGCGCGCACTTGTTGCGCGATGCGCAGCTTGGCTTTCGCGTTTTCGACCGCCGCCTTGGCCAGCACCGTTTGCGTATCAGTTTCAACCTGCGGCGAAACAAACGTAATGCGTGTATCGGAGACAGACTCGCCCGTTTCACCCAGCAATCGCACTGGCAAACCCTGCCTCAAATCCTTGGCGCGGTCCGCCGGAACGTAGATATACGCCTCCAGGGCCCCCGGCAGGTCCACCGTCGTCAGCAGCGTCGTAACGGCCACGCGGTCGCCCACGTGCACGGGAATATCCCCGACAATTCCATCCGCGGGCGCGCTCACTTTGTAGTAGTGCAGCTCCACCTTCTGCTGCTCCACCTGCTGCTCGAGCGCTTTCACCTGAGCGGCGATAGCGTCGTAATTGGACTGCGCGTTGTCAAAATCCTGCTTGCTCGTGACTCCCGCCGCATAAAGCTTTTGCGCCCGCTCCAGCGAAATCTTTGCAAGCCGCAAGTTTGCTTCCTGCGACGCGAGCGTCGCCGCCTGGCTATTCACAGTGGCTTCCTGCTTCAGTGGATCAATCTGCAGGAGCGGCGTCCCGGCATTCACTTCGTCGCCGGACTTCACAAATATCTTTGTAATTTGCCCTTCCACTTGCGGGTTGATCACCGCCGATTGCCTGGACTTCAGCACGGACAAATACTCCGTTGTGTCCGGGATGCGCACCGATTGCGCAACCTGCACCTGCACGGGCATCGCCGGTGGGCCGCCCGCTCCGGGGCCTCCTGCCGAGGTCTTTTGGCCGCAACCCATGGCAAGGAGCGCAGCGCCAGCCAGCAGTATCAGCCCGGGCCTTCGCCCTCGCTTTGTCACTCTGTATAAGTCTGAACCCCGCATAGTTGGGCGCTTCTCGCCCGGCGTAACAGCAAATTTTACGACACCTTAGCGCCTCCACCAAGGTGCAAAACAGGACGTCTCCGTTAGACGCTTAGAAAACAAGCTGGTTATATTTCTGGAAGGGGTTTGTCTGGAGTGCGGCAGCCCTGCTGCCGCTTTGCTTCGAGTCCCACGACCCCGCATTCCGCACGGCCCAGTAGCACGGGAATGTTTCAGTAAAAATCGCTCGGATCAATCCGTTTACCGGAGAGCCCAAGTTGCAGCACTTCCATCTGATTGGCCCGGTCAAACACCTTACCGGGAAAGAATCTCTTCGTCACCACACGCACGCCGCCAAACGCAATCCCCAGCACCACTGCCGCCACCATGAAAACGCCAGTCCCAATGAAAATCTTTACCATGATGCTCGTAATCGGAGGATCCGTGGCTGTTTGGCTCGCTTCGTTCCAGGTCACCTGCGTTTCGTAATCGACGGCCTCTCGCAGTTTTCTCGCATACTCCGCCGAACTCGGAGACAAGACCATCGATAGCAGCGACCCCTTCCTCTCAATCACCGTTCCCGCCTGTTTCTCAGCAGCCGGGAGCACTTCCTCCAAATGATGAATGTGCTGCTCCGCAAGTTGCGGCGTCGGGTATTCGAGCAGCAGCAAAACACCGCCGTCCTTGCCCATTTGATACCGCGCGAACATCGCCTCGGCCCCCGAATTAAATCCGGCCGCATCCGTCAACACGGCGAAGTCGTTAATTTGAAGATTTGCAAGTGCCTGGCGAAATCCGTCCGGCCCTAGGGCATACCGTTCCGAACCCAACAATCGGCCAGTTCCCGGCAGATACGTCCGAATCGGCGGAAGAGGTCCCTTTTCGCTACCAGCTTCGACGGCCTTCACCAGCGCGCCCAAATCGTCCTTGGATACATTTGCCGAAGATGCCAAAAAAAGGCTTCCTTCCAGAATCACAACACCATCTTTATCGAACGCAGAAACCTGCCCAAGATTAGTAGGAACCATCCCAGGCCATAGCCTACTGGTGAAAATCTCATACGCGCTGCTTGGATCGCGATAACGTCCTAGCCTAATACCAATCGATTTATCCCCGGAGCTATAACTGCACACCTCGTACTCCCGCTCGCCCGTTTCGGCTCCCAGGAGAAAACGCGGGGGTTGTTCAATGCATTTGGTCACGGTCCAGTCGCGGAACTGTTTCGGTAGGATCTTGTTTTGAGCGGAAAGCGGCCAAGCGCTGAACAGCGCAATACCGCAAACGAGTAGTGACAGTCGGCGCATCCCTTGCTATCGCTTAGACACCAACAGATTACCGTTGGTTCCTGGATTGTTCAACTGGAGTCGCTGCCGCGGGTCGGCTTGCGGCGCTTTTGCCGGGCAGATTCAAGGTCATGCTGTTCAGGCTCTGCAGATAGCTCGCCACGCCCTGATAAAGCCCTTCGGCCACGCGCTGCCGGTATTCCGGCTGCTTCAACAGTTTCTCGTCCGCTGGATTGCTGAGGAACGAAATCTCCGTGAGTATCGAAGGCATGTCCGCGCCAATCAAAACCACAAACGGCGCCTTGCGTACGCCGCGATCCTTCACGGATTTGCTGGCTTTCTGCATGCGCTTCGCGAGCGAATCCTGAATGTCTTCGGCAAATTCCTTCGATTCATCGATCTTCTCGTTCCGCGCAATCTTCTTCACCAGGTCCTCGAGGTCGTGCACGCCTTGATCCGATGACGCATTTTCGCGCGCCGCCACTTCCATCGCTTCCGCTGACCCCTTCAAATTCAAGTAGTAGGTCTCGACGCCCCGCGCCGCATGGTCCTGGCTGGAATTTGCGTGAATCGAAATAAAAAGATCGGCCTTGGCCTGATTGGCAATGTTCGTCCGCTCTTCCAGCGGAATGAATGTATCGTCCGACCGCGTATACACGATGTCCGCCCCAGGCAAACGCTGCTGAATAATTTTCCCCAGCCGCAAAGCCACGTCGAGGCACAGATCCTTTTCCATCAAACCCGTCGGCCCAATCGTTCCCGTGTCATGGCCCCCATGCCCCGCATCGATCACGATGCGTCCAATCTTCAATCCCAGCGCGCGCGTCAGTGTGGACTGCCCGTCCCGCGTCGGCTGCGGCGTGCTGCTGGGCCGAATCAGGTCAGGCTTCGCATTTGTATTGGCAACCGTGTTCGCACTCGTCGAACTCAGCTGCTTGCCTCGAGAACTCTTGCCGCCAGACGCCGCGCTCCGCGTCATTGCATTCGATGGTGAAACGCTCGGATCATCCCCCGAATTCTTCTCGGAGACGCTTCTTACGTTTCCAGAATCTCCCGCTGAAACAATCGTGTCTTCACTTGCCTGGTCAGCGCCGCTTTGCGACTTCGGGCTTTTCGCTTTCGCCGTGCGTATGGCCGCGCCATTCCGCACTGTCGAATACAAGAAAATCACCAGCTGCGGTGGATTGCTCAGCAGCGACGCCGCGTAATCTTTCACTCCATTGACGTCCAGCACCACGCGAACCACGCCCGCCTGGTTCTGCGCCACGCGCACCGCCGTCAGAAGATTCCCCTCTACCTGCACGTTTCCACGCGCCACTTCGGGCGTCAAACGCGCCGAGTGCAAATCGAAAAATATGCGGTCGGGATTGGCGATTCGCGCCGAGCTGTACTGCACCGTGTCCTCAAGGTCGATGGTCACTCGCGTCTCGTCGGCATTCACGCTCGCGCTAATGCGCCGGATTCGTGGCCCGCCCTCGGAGCCGTTGCGACGCGTTGCCTCAACTCCTCCGTGAACTGGTCCAGGCGTCTCTGTTTCCTCTGGCGCGGCCGCAACTGTTGCTGGCGGAACATTTCTCGATGGCGTCGGAGCAGTTCCCGCAGGTTCCGATGTATCGGTGTGTTGCAACAGCGCCAACTCGGCCAGCTCTCCCTGCGCTTCCCGTTTGCGTGGAGAATGCGGATACTTCTTCAAAAAATCTTCGTAAGTTTTCGTGGCTAGCGCGCTGTCGCCCAGCTGATCTCTCTGCAGCTTGCCAATGCGCAGCATGGCGTCCTGGCTGTACTTGCTACCGGGATATTCGTGGACGAGGAATTGGTAGGAATCCACCGCCGACTGGTAGTAACTCCGCCCGAAGCGATCCCCCATCTCCGTGTAGAGCTCCGCAACGGAGAGCAGGGAATCCACCACTTCCGCGGCACGCAGGGTAATCAGGTATACGCGGCGGTAACTGGCAACAACTTGCTTGTACTCAGCCAGCGTGCGTTTCTCCGCCGGCTTGCTATTCAAAATCGCGCGCTGCTCTTCCGCTCGCGCAAACTGCGCGCCCGCAGCTTCGCGCTTGACTGCGCTCGTTGTAGAAGTGTCTCCCTCCGCAGCCATCGCAAATGTTGCAGGAGGATTTCCACAGACCACAGCCACTGCAATCCCCAGAGCTACAAAAACTGGCGAAAGCCGGGCGAATCTCCTGTTCAAAATTTTTCGGACCCCAAACATGCGCGCCCTACGTTCTTAGAAGACCACCTTAGTGTAATGGAAAAACGGGAGCCGCTGTGGGCTTTCACTGCTAGGGGTCGCTAAGCGATACCCCGGCTGCCTGCCGCCGCGCGGCTGTGCAGTCACTCGCGAATCAATCGTTTTTGAAGATGATGCGTCCGGAAGGATCGACTTCTCTGTGGATGGCGCGCGGATTAGAAAACGCGCTCTCAAGACGACCCGATCCAGGCCGGAAATACGCATCCTGTACCTTTTGCACGTAGTCCCGAGTTTCTCGGAACGCAGGGATGCCGTGAGCCCGATCAACAGCCCCCTCACCCGCATTGTATGCCGCCAAGGCCAATTCCAGGTTGCCATTGTATCGTTCGAGCAGCCCCTTTAGATGTCTAACCCCGGCGTCGATATTCTGTTGCGGATTGAACACGTCGTTTGCACCGTACCGTTGTGCCGTCGTCGGAATCAACTGCATCAGTCCGCCGGCCCCTTTGCGGGAATAAGCCGAGGGATTCCAGTTCGATTCCGTCTGAATCACCGCGCGGACCAATGCTGGGTCCACGTTGTGCCTCTCTGCCGCTTCCTTCACGAGCTTTTCCGCGCCGTCCCGGTCGATGCTCATGGCCGGTCGGTTCGCGCCCATAAAGGTAGATTCCGCAGGGAGGTAGATGGTTTTGCGCGACCTTGCGGCTGCCAGCTTCACCGTAACCGGCGAGTCGGCGTTTACAAACATTTCCCGCCCGCTTGGGTCTACAGTTCTGGCAATCTGGGCGCTCGCTCCAGGCGCGTAAGAAGCTGCGCACAAAGCGAATGCTCCCAGATAGATGCTAGCCGTCATTGTCGTGCGTTTCGTCATCTGGCCTCAGGGAAGGCTGTGCAATGGTGATGCCACTTCGTTACGGTGATAAGCCACCCGGTTAGGGTGACACTATACTCGTGTTCGGGGCAGCCCTACCATTTCGGATAACGTCTCCGAGATGGTATGGAGGCTGACTCGCCTTGCTAACTGCGAAGCCGTGCCTTGCAGGATCCTGCACTGACCTACGTTGCGCTCCGAACATACTTGCGCAAACGTCTCCTGCCGGACACGCTTCTGGCGCTGGGAAGCATCATAGCAACGGTTCCAGGAGAGCGGGGATGGTACTTAGGGCACTTTTTAAGGCCGATGTGTCTTTTCCGCCAGCCTCCGCCAAATCGGGTCTTCCGCCCCCCGAACCGCCCACCATTTTGGCGAGTGCCTGTATCAGCTTGCCAGCATGGACTTTAGCGGTGAGGTCTTTGGTCACCCCGGCGATCAAGGCAACTTTTCCGTCTTCGACGGTGCCAAGGGCTACCACCCCCGACCCAAGTTTTTGTCTGAGAGAGTCCACCAATTGCCTAAGACTTTCCTTATCCATCCCGGCGACTTCCGCTGCAATCAGCTTGACGCCCTTGATGGTCTGGACTTGGGCGGCGAGCTGGTCCAGCTGCCCAAGCGCTCCCTTACGCTTCTGGCCATCGAGCTCCTTCTCCAGCTGTTTGACGGTATTGGAGAGCTTCTCGACGGTCGCGAGCACAGAATCCTCGCTCGTATTTAGCCGGCTAGCTACTTGGGAGAGGATCTGCGCCTGCTTTTCGTAGTGCTCTAGGGCGCCTATACCCGTTACCGCCTCGATCCGGCGGACGCCGGCCGCAACCGAGCCTTCGCTGACGATTTTGAGGACGCCGATGTCGCCGATCCGGTGGACGTGCGTGCCGCCGCATAACTCCTTGGAATAAAAGCCCCTTGGCGCGCGCTCGTCGGGGATGGTCACTACGCGGACGTTGGCTTCGGGGTATTTGTCGCCGAAGAAGGCCAGCGCTCCTGAGGCGAGCGCGTTGTCTAGCGAGGTGATCTCCGTACCCACTTCGGTGTTGTGGCGGATCTCGTCGTTGACCTGCTGCTCGATGTCCTTCAACTCTTCGGCATCCACGTGCGCGAAGTGGGAAAAGTCGAAGCGCAGCCGTTCCGGCGCGTTGAGCGAGCCGGCCTGCTTCACATGTGTCCCGAGTATGTTACGTAGAGCCGCATGCACCAGATGCGTCCCCGAATGGTTGCGAATGATGCGCGCGTGACGCTCCGCGTCCGCCACAACCGCTACGCGGTCTCCCACTCGCAGGGTGTCCTTGGCCACAACTCGGTGCGCCACTAGTCCCGCGACGGGGTAATACGCGCCCGTGACTTCAGCAAGCAGCTGCGCCCCCGAGTTGTCGTAGAACGCGCCCGTATCCGCCATTTGCCCACCCGATTCGGCGTAGATCACGGTCCGGTCGAGCACCACTTCGCCCGATTCACCAGCCTTCAACTCGCTGACAGGTCCGCTCTTACTGATGATCGCTTCAATTCGCGCGTCTTTCGCCGACGTCGCCTGATAAAAATCCTTCTCTGTCGTAAACGTCTCCGCAATCTTCGCGTACGCCGGGCTCGCTGCCTCCTTGCCCGCTCCGCCCTTCCACGACGCCCTGGCCTTAGACCGCTGCTCCTCCATCGCCTTCTCGAAGCCGGACCAATCGACTTGGAGGCCCACGTCCCGACATGCGTCCTCGATGAAGTCTCTGGGAAGGCCATACGTGTCATAGAGTCTGAAGGCGGACTCCCCCGGGTACATCATGTGGGCGCCGCCTTTTCGGACGCTCGCTGCGTATATCTGCTGGCGCAGGTCCGAGCGTTCCACGGCGCGAAGAGTAGGGTTTCTCGATAGTGTGGCTCCAGTTCCTGGGGACCTCTCTGAGAGAAAAAGAAGTGCTATGTCGTCTTCCCATCGAGCCAACCCAGCATTCAGAGTGTGAGCAAACCGTGTCTCTTCGGCATGAACGATTTTTGTCACACGATCACTGCTCTCAGACAACTCTGGATATGCATTTTTCATCAGGCCACACACAGTGCTTGCCATTTCGTACAGAAATGGCTTCTCCTGGCCCGTGAGACGCCCATGATAAAGAGCTCGCCGCATGATTTTGCGTAGAACGTATCCGCGGCCTTCGTTGGATGGAATAACGCCATCTGTTATGAGAAAAGTTGTTGCTCGCGCATGGTCGGCGATTACACGCAATGAAGCGGCGCCGCCTTCGCCCTCCTCTTTAGCCGCTTCACTTCGAAATTCGACGCCGCAGAGTTCGGCGGCTCGCTTAAGTAGAGGGACGAAGAGATCGGTGTCGTAATTGGAGATTACGCCTTGAAGGACGGTGGCGGTACGTTCGAGGCCCATGCCGGTGTCGATGGAGGGCTTGGGGAGTGGCGTTAAGGTGCCGGTGGCGTCGCGGTTGAATTGCATGAAGACCAGGTTCCAGATTTCGACGTAACGGCCGCAGTCGCAGGGGAACTTGCAGTCGGTGTGGCCTTCTTCGGAGGCTTCGCGGCCCATGTCGTAGAAGATTTCGCTGCATGGGCCGCAGGGGCCGGTGTCGCCCATGACCCAGAAATTGTCTTTCAGGCCGGGGACGGGGACGATGCGCTCGGCGGGGACGTTTTGGTCTTGCCAGATCTTACAAGCTTCTTCGTCTACCCCCAACGTTGTGCCGGGTGCTACTTCCGCGCCGCCGAAGACCGTTACGTAGAGTTTTTCTTTCGCGATGCCATACCACTCGGGCGAGGTGACCAGTTCCCAGGCGTAAGGGATGGCTTTTTCTTTGAAATAGTCGCCGAAGGAGAAATTGCCCATCATCTCGAAGAAGGTGTGGTGACGCTTTGTGAAGCCGACATTTTCGAGGTCGTTGTGTTTGCCGCCGGCGCGCACGCATTTCTGTGCTGAGGTGGCTTTGTTATAGTCGCGCTTTTCGAGGCCGAGGAAGACGTCCTTGAACTGGTTCATGCCTGCATTGGTGAAGAGGAGCGTGGGGTCGCCATGCGGTACTAGCGAAGAGCTGCGGACGCGGCGATGGTCTTTGCTCTCAAAGAAGCGAAGGAACATCTCGCGAATCTCATTCCCGCTCATTTTCGTGTTCTCAGGCGGCGTCATGGGTTCGGAAAGTCCTCACAGGGCACAAAGCTCTCGATTCGGGCGGCAATGCAAGACCGATGATTATGGCAGAGGGCGCGAAGGGCGGCAATGAAAGCGAAAGGATACCCCCACCCCCGGTGTTTTGGGCAAAGAGTGCGGAACATATTGAAAAGAAGCGGGATGCGAGATGAGACGGTGCAAAAGAGTGCGTAAGAGCATGAAAACAAAGGGCGACTAAACTGTTTGGAATGATGCTGATGCCAGCAGCCCGTAAGAGTCAGAAACAAAGCAGTTAGCAGGGGGCTATTGAGAGCGTCGTAACTCCGCGAGCCCGGAGAGGTTGGAGACGCGAATATCATAGGGGATGGTAGTACAAGATGATGTGCATGTCAATAGCTAATTGTATGGTACATGATTCGAATCGCGGCATTTTGCACGCAAGGCAAAGAAAGAAAAAGGTTTAACGCAGAGGAAACAGAGTTTAGCGGAAGGCACGGAGAAATTAGCAAGCGGGGCACGCCGACATGCTGGCGGAGGTAAGTCCTTTAGATGGATGGCCCAAACTTACCCAGCGCCAATGAGTTTAGCAACTGTGCGAATGGGGACAGCGGCCACGGCGGCACCCAGGTAGCATTCGAGCTGCATGGAGATGTTGGAAGAGGACGCTTCCTAAGTCGAGCGGCGCCAAGAGGGAAAATCAGATGAAAATGAAGACATCGTTAATTGTGGGCGCGTTCTCGCTAGCGCTATTTGTTGCCGGGTGCACCACTGCCCCAGCTGCTGTGCCAGAGGCAGGACCAGCGGGGCCCCAGGGAGCGACGGGCGCGACGGGAGATCCTGGCCAAGACGCTGATCGTCACCGCACGGAAGAGGAAAAGCGGGCCGATGATCAAAGACGCGCCGACGAGCTAAAGCGCGGCGATGATCAAAAACGAGCGGACGACCTAAAACGCGGCGATGACCAAAGGCGCGCGGACGAGAAAGTTAAAGAACGTCAAGACGCCGGTTGCGCAGCCGGAGAGCACGTCTTTACAAATTCCGATGGAAGAAAGACTTGCGTCAAGGACTAATAGAATAGCCTGACCGGGACGTTCGATATCCAGGTCAGAATATCGATGGAGCGTCCGGTCTGCGACGGTTGCAGACCGGTGCCCGGCTCCGCAACCAACCTTCATTAGAGCTCGAAGCTCACATTCTCGCACTCCGGCCCGCCCCGAGGTAAACGACTCTGGGCGGGCCGGAGTGCGTATCCCGTGCAAGAAATGCCCTCGCTGACGTTCTAAGTCCATGCCCGCTCACGCGCGCGGAACTTCTTCCAGCAGAGGTGTGCGATGCAAATGCGACGGAGACTTTGGGTTTCGCTTTTTGCCACTGGTCTGATGTCTGGAACCCTCACCGCGCAGCAAGCTCCGCAGGCGGACCCGTCTCCAAATGCCCACCTCGTGCGCATACGCACGGGCTCCTATACCGGGATGTGCATCGGCTACTGTGACCAAGAGACAATCATAGAGCCTGGAACGATGCGTTCCATCAGTCGCTCATTTTCGGAAAATAAAAAGTATCCCGAAGTAAAGATGAAGTACCCGATCACAAAGAAAGATTGGGATGAGCTGACGAACTTCTTCGATGAAAGAGTGCTGGCTGCGTTTAGTGGACGCATCGGTTGTCCCGGCTGCGTGGACGAAAGGGTGGAGTGGGTTGAAGTCGAGTTCAGCGATGGGACAAAAAGAGGAGTTGCCTACAACGAGGGGAACGCGCCGCCGCTAATTGCGGCGCTATTGCAGAAGATCCGGGGCATCGGTGCAAAGCCATAGCTATGATGGAGAGCCCCGCCATTTGCAGGATTCAGCTGAAACGCGTATGAAGCGTTATCCATCTAAGGTGCAGCGGTCTATAATGCCCGCTATGTTTGCCGCGTGGAGGCTCTAATGCCCATCCGCATGCGCGTGCTCCTGTCTCTAGTGCTTCTCTTCACTTGTGTTGCCATCGCCGACAAGAAAAAAAAGGATACCCTCCCCCCTGAGATTCTCAACGCGCAAACCGTCGTGGTGCTCGTCGATCCAGACGCGGGGATGTCGACATCCGCTCCCCTGGCGAACAGAACTGCGCAGGAGGATGTGGAAAAAGCGTTGGCGAACTGGGGGCGGCTGAAGCCTGTCCTCATTGGGAACACGGCGGATCTGGTCATCACGGTGCGCAAAGGCAATGGCAAAATTGTGCAGCCGACGGTTAGCGGAGAGCCTACCAACGATCGCCCGGTGGTCGTCGTGCCATCAGACAACGGCATCCATGTCGGCGTGCAGCAGGGGCGGCCTCCGGATTCCACGCAGCCGCCGCCCGGTAGCACCGCTCCTGGCCTTGGTGGTGAGGTGGGTCAGACGGAAGACACGTTTCTTGTTTACTTGGGCGGCTCGGGCGCTGCTCCGCTCGATCGCGCTCCTGTTTGGCGCTACGTTGCGAAGAATGGGTTGCACTCGCCCGACGTACCTGCCGTCGCCGAATTCCGCAAGGCCGTCGAAGCCGCGATAAAGCAGCAGCAGAAAACGACCAAGCCGTAAGGAAAGAAAGAGGGGCACGGCGTGGCGTGCCCCTACGGGTTGCGGCGCGGGTAAATGCGCGTGCATACTGCCAGCGTTTCAGATAGCTCGCTAAGAGTGAAACTTACTTTTTCAATTGCCGCACAGGCCGATGTGTTGACGCTGGCTGAACTGCATACGGCTGTCGCGGACGATCTCACACTGCGTTACGGCCGCGGAGGGTGGTCGCTGCGGACCACTGAAAAAGGTGTGCTGCTCGGCATGCGTCACTCGCGCGTGCTTGGCGCACGGAGGGGCGAAACGATCGTCGGGACTTTGCTCTTGCCCACAAAAAAGCCGTGGGCGATTGATGTCTCCTACTTCACGCCAGTAAAGATGCCACTGTATTTGATTGGCATGGCTGTGCTGCCCGCAATACAACGTCAAGGAGTGGGACGGCTGCTTATCAAAGAAGCGGTCCGACAAGCGCGTGCCTGGCCCGCCGATACGATCCGCCTTGACGCGTTCGACGCGGACGCGGGAGGATTCTACGCCAAATGCGGCTTCCGTGAAGTTGGCCGCGTCACTTACCGAAAAGCTCCGCTCATCCACTTTGAGCTGGTCCTCTGACTAGTTCACGAGAAGCGATCGTTATTCCGTTCGGGCTGGGCCAATACCTCAGCGCCCGTAGACCAAAACGTGAAACGTTCCTTGAATCACTGGCCGCTGCGGATGGGGCCGATCCGCTGTTGGGGCGGGAGCATCACCGAAATCCGCCGTATCGAGGAACAATTTGTGGGTCTTGGCGTCCAGTCCCATCGTTTTGGCGCCGTATTCGGTCGTGATGGTTTGGGCTTCGCTGAATTTGTCGGGCGAATCCTCGTGGAATACGTGGACCTTGCCTTCGCGGGTGGAAACAAAAATCATCCCGGTTTCGGGGTCGTAGGCAGCGGCATCGACGCCAGCGGAAATCGGGAACGACTGAATGATTTTTCCGCTGTCAGAGTCGAGTACGACCATCATCTGCGGATTGCGGCCAGCGCTAAAGAGCCGATGGTGCTGCACGTCCAGAGCGAGGGCTGTGGGCGCTCCGGCAGGAGCCAGCGGCCACCGCGATTTGATTTTCAGCGAATTGGAATCGACGGCGACGAGTTCGCTCTTATCTTCCAGATTGATGTACACCGTTCCTTTGCCATCGGCCACGGCAAATTCCGGGCCGCCACCGAGGTCAATCTTACCGACGACGGCTAAGCTCTTGGCATCGATTACCGTCGAATTGTGTGGATCGCCGTCCATTACGAACACGCGCTTCGAGAATGGGTCGTAAATGACGCAGTCGGCGTCCTTGTCCGCGTCGACCTCGCCGGTTACCTTGAGCGTTTTCAGATCGAAGACGATTACTTTGCCTTGCGCACCATCGCTGATGAAGCCGCGATTGAATTCGCTGGCGACGGCTACGCCGTGATCCTGCTTCAAACCGGTGATGTTGCCGACGAGGGCGCCGGTGTCAGCGTCCATGACCTTGATTTCCGTGCCGTGCGAAAGGTAGACCCGGCGCGCGGCAGAATCGACGGTGATGTAGTCGAAATATTCGCGAGTGCTGCCCTCGGCTGCTCCAAAGCTATATTTCTTTAGCAGGTGATAGGTGTCCGTTGCGGCCATCACGAATGAGCATGCACCGAGCAAAATCACGAGCGCACCAGTTGCTAGTCTTACGAAAACATTTGTCTTCATGCGAAAACTCCCTTGCGATGGAAGCCATTTCGAGAACGCAACTGCCGTCGAAGCGATTCGGTACAGTTAGCTCGGCTCTCCGTCTGTAAGGGAAACTACCGCGAGGCGTCTAAACAGAAGATAAATGGCGGCCATCCTACGGCGTTACTCGTCATTTCTAACCGGCAAACTACCCATCGCGGCATGTTCGGCTTTCTTGGTCGCCTGGCTCATTTCGCGTGACGAAAATTTCAGCCGCACCAGCCAGTTTTTCCTTAATTTGCTGCCATAGAAGGGCACGAGAAAGAGTCCACGGAATAAGTCTTTGAGCAATGCGCGCTGCTGTTTGAAGTTGATCAGCGCGCGCCAGCCAAGCTTTCTGAGAAGGGAAAGGCGCAACCGAACCAGGTGGAAGGCCATCTTCGACAAGGAAGCGGCAATATCTTCCTCGCGGTGGAACTCGTAATACCTGAAGTTCATCGATATGCCGGACTGCACTTTAATGAAATTCTCGAGAGTGCGGTTCTTCGGATTGGCGGCGACCTCGCGTATGAGTTCCTGAATTTTCTTGGAATCGCCCTCGAGTGTTTCGAGACTGGAAAACCAGTTGATGAGTTTCGCTCCCAGCGGGTCCCACAGATAGTCGTTTATTACCAAGGGGAGGGCGAGGTGAAAGAGCTTGGTCACCGCGAGATGCACGCCAAGATGGCATTGGTAAGGATTGCCCATACACGCATACAGTCGCGTGGTATCCCGCGTCACTCCGCGTTGAAACGCGGTGATAACGGTGTCGAGGTCCTTGGTGAAGTCTGCGGTGTCAAACCCGTTTAATTCTCTCTGGATGAGAGCCGCGATTTGGCGGATTTGTAGGGTCGACAGAGCCAGGCCAACGCTGTAGAGCGGGTCGACGGTATCGCTCGCGTCGCCGATGATGTACCAGCGGTCGGGTGAGTAGCGCTGGCGGCATTCCCACATGTAGGAGTTGTAGTAGTTCGTGTCCACCACCGTGCCGGTGCGAATCAATTCGACGAGCACCGGATGTTCACGGCCGACGCATTCCAGAAACTGCTCCATTGTGCGCACTTCGCCGTGGGGATAGACGTCTTTGCGGTACGTGATGCCGATACTTACTAGCGACGCGTTATCCGGCGAGCGCATCGGGATGTACCAGATCCAGTTGCCTTTTCCGAAGAAGTGATGCGTCGCGTAGTAAGGGACGTAGCAGCGGTTTGGCGTCTTGATGGCCTGGATATGGCTGAGAATTTCAGGATTAAAATTTGCCAGCCGGAACCAGAAAACGTCTTTCTGTTCCGCGACCTTTTCCTGGAGTTGCAAATGTTTCTGCAGCACGCGGTTGCGGCCGGTGGCGTCGACGAGCCAGCGCGCGCGCAGAGTCTGTTTTCCGCCGGCGGGATCTTGCACGGTCACTGTGTGCAGCCCGCCGTCGCTGCTGATTTCGACGCCTGCTACTGTGGCGTCGATCAACTCGACGCCGTTTGCCACGTTGCGGTCGCGAACCTCTTTGTCGAAAGTGAATCGGTTGATTTGAAAAGAGAGGATGGGCGGTGCCGTGGGGATTTCGTCGACAATGTAAGTGCGATCGGCGGGATTGTCGATATCGGGCTTGAAATAATAGGTGAGGCCGTATTTTGGATAGTGTTTTTCCACCAGATAAGCGCCGAGGCCGAGCTCAAAAAGGAAATCGACGCTTACTTCGACAAGGGACTCGCCTACAATAGGGCGATTTTTGTGCGGGCCTTCCACTACAGCCACTTTCAGGTGCGGAAAGCGCATGTGCAGATAGGCGGCCGCAAGCTGGCCGGTTGCTCCGCCTCCCATTACTAGCACGTCGTTCGTCATGGTCATCCGGGATTCAATTCTCCGAACTCGTAAATCTTTAATATCGCGCAAGAGTGAGCGAGTCGCAAGCCGAGGAATCCTAACATAGCAATGGAACTGTATCGAACTCAGAACGCACGCCGCTCCGGCTCGAAGGGGGGCCGGCGCCGGCCACGATCCGTAAGAATTTGAGACTAGGGAGAGGGTGGCTATTGCTAAACTCATTTGAAGGAAATCCGCGGAAATCAGTTCGTGTCACTTTGCTTTACAAACTCGCTGGAATCGAGGGGTGCAGTGGCTGTAATCAAATTCAAGTACGACGTTCCGCTCGAGCAAACCATGGCTTTTGAATCTGTCTACCATCCTGGATTGCAGCTCGATTTCGAGCAGAAGCAGGAGGTTTGGGATACACCCGGCGCGTTTTTTGTGTGGATGTTTGTGGATGGCGAGCTCGCCGGAGAGTCCTACGGCATTCCCCTGACTAGCTCCAGCGAGCTTATCGAAGATCTCTTAGTCCTCCCAGAAAGCGAAAAGGAAAAAGCGGTGTGCTGCTTTTCCAACACGATCCTTCCTGCGCTTCAAAGGCAGGGATACGGGGCCATTTTGAAGGCCCACTGGCTGGGTCTGGCTGCCGGCAAGGGGTTCGATGTTGTTTACGGGCACGCCCGCCCTGGGGGAAGCCAGGCGCTCAACGCTAAATTCGGCGCCGTCTTCCTGGAGAATCTTCCCGACTGGTTCGGCTCCGGCGAAGACTATCGAAAATACCGCCTCGTCCTTAACTCAAAGACGACTTCCTGAGGCAAACTTTGTACTTTGAGGAGGTGTTAGTTCATTCGCCAGGGCGAACGCTCGGGCCACTGGCGCAGCGCTTCGGTCGCCCAAGCTGTCGTCTTATCGGAATGGCAGGCCGTGCAGGGATTGGGAATCTTGTATTTATCGGTCATCGTGGGAGTGATGAAATTGAACGTGTGGGCGCTTACGAACACGCCGGGAATCGTGACTTCGACTTTCGGCATGTGGCAGGCTACGCACTGGTCCCCCGTAGAGCCGGCTTTGTGATGCGTATGCTCTTCGAGAGTCGCTGTCTGCGGTCCGTTGCGCGAGCCGGGCTCGTGGCAGTCGAGGCAAATCTTATCAACTGGCTTTCGCAATTGCGCGTAGTTGTCCGTGCCGTGCACGTCGTGGCAATCGAAGCAGGCTACTCCGCGGCGGTACATCACGCTCTGCACAAAATCATTACCCTGCATGCGGTTTTTGTGCGCCGTGCCATCTGCAAAATGCGTGAAGCTTTGTTCGCCGAGTTTGTGATCTTCGAGTTGCCAGAAATTCGCGAGATTTTGACCTACATGATAGCCGACGGGCCAGTCGTAATAACTTCCTTCCATAGGATTCGTTAGGGGACGCCCTTGTGAGTGGCACTGAATGCAGGTGTCGTTGGCGTCGACGTACTCCATGCGCGAGGGATTCAGGATGTTGCCCCGCGTGGCGCGCTCGATGTGTTCGCCGCCCGGGCCGTGGCAACGCTCGCAGCCGACATTCCACTCGGAAACCTTTTTTGTATGAATGTTGTAGTCAACGGAGTGGCAGCCGTCGCAGGTGGGTCCGGTCGGACGCTTCATGTTGTCCGGCGGATAAAACGGCTCCCACCAGTCCGTGCCCTTCGCCACAAAGTATGGTTTCCATGCGTGGTTGGTCACATCCCACTGGGCGGGCTCTGGGAAATACTCGTCGCCGATCTTTGTGAAGTAGCGCTGCTTCCAGATGCTTCCGTAAACGAACGCCACGTCTGCCTTCGTGAACTTTTTGCTCACGTTGTTCGTGGCGAGGTCGGGGAGGATGGCTTCGGGATGCTCGCGGGGATCGCGCACCACGTTTGCCATCGGCGTGCGCTTCCAGTGCTCGTAGATTCTCTCATGGCATTTCTGGCATGCGGCGGAGCCCACATAGTTCGCAGATTTTAGTGCGGCAGCTTGTTGCGATCGCTCCGACGGTGTGAGGCCGGCGATGCTGCGAACGAAAAGAACGAGCTTCCAGGCGTCGGTGTCGTCCCGCTCGATGTGCGGATTTTCCCAGGCCGGCATGCCCGTCAGCCGAACACCATTCTTGATGATGTAATGGATTTCGCCGTCAGTGAGATTTTGCGTTGCGGGTAAGCGAAGATCTGGCGCTTTCGGATAAAGGTTCTGACCGATATTTGATTCGCCGTTTCCGTTGTTGCCATGGCAGTTCGCGCAGCGATTTGCAAAATGCTCGCGAGCTTCCGTCAACATCTCCGCAGAGGCGGACAGCGGATTCGTTTCCTTGCGCGCGCGATTTGGAATTCCGATATTGCGCACTGCGCGGGCTATGACGCGCTCGAGGCCCGACGGCTGATCCGCGGCGCTGAATCCTCGACGGATGACGGAGACACCATACAGAGCCGCCGACATCGCCACCAAAATCAAAAGGAGTATGCTCCAGCGTTTCATTCCGTTCTTCGACTCCAGCACGCAGCGGCTACCGAGTATGGCAGGATAGCAAAACAGGGAGCCTCCGGGGCGAGGCTTGATTTGAGGAATCCATCAGTTAATTTGGCTCCCAGAGTCGATGGGGGAGCAAATAGGTGAAACCGACGAATGCCTCCCAGTGTGTGGATGTGCCAGTTAGGCCGTGATTGAAGCCTGTATCAAAAACCAAGTTTTTGCGCGCGGTATAGCTAACTGCCCAAAGATTTCCAATCGTATTGCTCCGCAGGAATGGCTGCGTGAAGTGCCATATTTCTCCAGACAGAGTGAACCGCTTCGCAAATGGATGCGAAATGGTAAGGGATTGACCGAACTGGCCACGCCGCACCGTGCCTTGCTCCAATTCGGTGAAAAAGGAGTTGGCGTCATAGTGAAATCCCTTTACATCGGCGCTGGCCAGGATCAGAAACGAGTTGGTGGGGCTCCCGTAGTCAAACTCCGGAGCGCCGCCATCATAGGCGCGATGAAAATAGCTGAGCGCGAGTGTGGGCTTCACGCCTTCTCCGTGGTAAACGACGCCTTGCGCCCCTAGAAAAATGTCCGCCACGCGGTTAGCGCTGATCCCGTCAGTTGTAAAGTGCGCTATCGGTTCAGAAACAGCCAGAAATTCCAGACGCGGTGCGACGGAAAGCTTTATAACCTCGTCGAGGCCGTAGCGCGACGAGAACTCAGGTGAATCATAAGCCGGGACAAACCCTGTCTCGAACTGGAGATATCCGACTGGCGTGAGTGTCGCCGGAGTGGAGACGGTGGGACGCCCGGGATTTGCTTCCGGCTCGTCAACGATTGCTGACTGTGCCGTGGTGAGCTGCGACGCGAGTGTCAGGAATAGGAATGAAGCGGCTAAGACGAACCTCAATTGTGCCCCCGGGGCGAATAGCGGATCACGGAATTTAAATAGACCTCATTGCCGATTGACGAAGCGCATTTATGCAGAGGGGCAAGGCAAGGGATCCCGCCGTTTCGTCCGCTCATAAGACTACACGACGTATTATTTTATTCCTCCGCTTGCGACTCTGCCTCTGGTACTTCCTCGCGCGTTATTGCTTTCAATTCGCGGCGGACGACGTCGGCGGAAAAACCCGCGCGCAAGAGGCTGCGATACATCGACGCGATTTTGTTTTCGTTAATTTCGCCGCGGAAGGATCGGAGTTTCCGCTCGAGGCGCTGGCGCACAATCGCGGCTTCGTCGATTTCCTTGGCAGCGTCTGCTAGAGCGGCTTGGATGTGGCGGTCGGGGACTCCGCGGGCGCGCAGGTCTCGCGTAATCCTGAATTTACCTTGGCGGCGGATTTCTGTGCGTTGGCGGGCAAATTGTTTGGCGAATCGCTCGTCGTCGATCATCTTGGCCCGTTTGAGGCGGTCTATCACGGTTCGCAGAAGCTTGTCGTCTTCGGTTCGCCGGCCAAGCAGCTGTTTCATCTCGTAGACCGAATACGCGCGGCGCATCAGAGCGCGCACCGCGGCCTCATATAATTCCGTTTCGGTTTCTACTTGGCGAGGCTTTCCAAACATGGCGGGGACATTGTAGCGCGTGGCGAATAAGTGCGCGGGCTTTTACGAGATAGTTAGCCGAAAGTTGAGATCCGAGGCAAAAGAGCGATTTCAACACAGAGGACACAGAGAGCACCGAGAGGAGAGAAACGAGAAAGTGGGAGAATGCATTTCGAAATAAGAGAAAGGAATCAGCAAAGTTGAAGGATCTCGGAGGTCTTGGGAGTTACTCGCTCTTCGATCTGTTTCTTCCAATCTATCCATTCAGACTCTATCTGAATGGACAGCGGGCCATTTAAGTTGGCTCTGATCAATGACAGGCCAGAATCGCAGCTGGCCAAGGCTTGGGCGAACTCCTGGTGTGACTCTGCGAGAGTAATATCGAGGCGAATGCGGGACAAGGGGTCGAGCCATTCAAGATGTTTTATTCTGCGAAGCCAGACGCTCGAGCAGCCGGGCCCGGGTCTATGACGAGCGGTGAAAAGTGTCGCTTCGGCCGCAAGAAAGTTCCTGGTCTGGATATCATGCCGAGAGGATTGGCGAAGCAATTCCTCAAGGTGACCGGCTGCAACCGCGGGATCTTTCGCTGCGCTATAGGCCTGCCAACCGGCGTAATAACGGGAGTGGAAGGTTCCGGATTCTGCCGAAGCGAGTTTCCACCATCTTTCAAAATAGGCTGGAACAATTGGCTCGACACTGCCCGCGAAGTAAGCGGCATGAGCGGCAATCATTTGTATTGAGCCGGACTTCGAGGCGAGAAGGTGGCGGAGAATGTATGCATCATTGCCGCCGACTTGAGTGCGATATGGAAAGGTCGAAAAAATAGCGATGAGCAGCGAGAGAAACGCCGAGAATTCAAGAAAAGTAGTCCAGCCGAAGCTGTCGGTAGGGCGGTAGATTTCGCCGACGATTAATGCGAGCAGAGCGAAGCTGTAACTTGTGACTGGCCCACCGAGAGTGCAGATCACTAGCTGGCGCCGGATGCGCCGAATACGGCGCAACACCATGTGAGCTGCGCCGCTGTAAATTCGAGGTCGCAGGCGGATAGACCATTTTCTGCGGATGCGCAGAATGCAGAACGGACCGATCTCCACACCGCGAAAGCGGAGGCCTGCGCACCACCCGAAGACGAGGTGGCCGCATTCGTGGACGGCCACGACCAATAAGAGAGCAGGCAAGACGCCCAGAGGTACGATCAAAAACGCATAGTTCTGGGTGGCGACGACTATGACGACAAACGTCAGAAGGGGGAAAGCAAACTTGCCGGTGATAATTTCATCGGCAGGCTTGGGAGGCGGCTCGACTAGATCGAGAATAGGCGTGGGCGACGTCGGATTTACAATTGGCTTTTTGCGTTGGAACAAGCGCGAGTGTGCGCCCACTGTCATGGAAGTAGCACCACGATGCTACTCGCGGGCGAGACGCTCTCGGTCGGCAACTTGGGCATCAATCAAGCCCCTTCGCAGCGCTCAATTGGGATTCGTTTGCGCGGATTGAAGGGACTGGGTGCGCTGTTCGAGTTTGGCGGCTTCGTCGGCGCGGCCGAGTTTGCGGAGGGCTTGGGCCTCGGCGGTCAGGTCGCGGACGAGATAGGGCGTGTCGGCACCGTATTGTTTTTCGATGAGAGCTACCATGCGAGCGTGGCACGTGGCGGCTTTTTCTGTTTGGCCGGAGGCATCGTACGCTTGACAGAGTCCGGCGACCGGCATGGTGAGTTGAAAGCTGTCCTGGCCGTATATGGTCTCAAAGATTTTCAGTCCGCGCGTCATGACGGCTTCTGTTTTGGCAAAGTCTTTTTGCGTGAAGTAGATGCGCGCCAAGCCGCTGAGTGTGGTGGCGGTCTCGTTGCTATTTTCGCCGTACGCTTTTATGTTGAGTTCCAGCGCGCGCTTGAAGTCCGCTTCGGCAGTGGCGAAGTCATTTTGCATGAAGGCGAGCATGGCCATGCTTTGTAGAGCGGTGACAAGCATGGGGGATTCGGGGCCGTAAATTTTTTGGCTGAGAGCAAGCTGGCGTTTATAGGCTTCGCCGGCGTGCGTGTAATCGGCGCGCCACGCGTAGACGTTACCGAGCTGGCCGACAGCTTCGGGCAGGCGGCCGTCCTGGGGCTGGATTTTTTCCGCGATCGCCACAGCTTCCTTCGCGGAAGTGTCGGCTTCGTCGAACCGCTTTTCTCTTGCGGCTGTCTTGCTGGCTTCGAGGGTAGCGTGGAATTTCTCATCGAGATTGGGGGCCGCGATCTTTTCTTTCAGGCGCGCTTCGAGAGCGTCCGCTTCGGAAGATTTTCCGGTGCTCCGCAAGTCGGCAAGATGCTGCTGGAAGCGTTGCTGGGCCTGGGTGTAGTTTTCCTGGGAGTGGTACACCAATTCAGGGATGCCGTTGGCTTTCGGCGGCTTTTCATCCACGGCGGCCTGATGATAATTCTCGAGCGCGGCCACCCAATCGCCGCTTTTTTCGAGGGCAATCGCGAGATCCAAGCGCGGCTGGAGTTCCTTCGGCGAGAGGCTGACTGCTTCCTTGAATTCGGCAATAGCGGCTTTGCGATCTCCGGAGCCTTGGAGCGCCTCACCGAGGAGAGTGTGGGTATACCAATTTGCGGGATCGACTTCCGTGGCGTGTTTGAGGTCGGGGAGTGCTGCGGCAAAGTCTTTCTTCTGCATCAGGACGCGGCCGGCGCCAGCGAAGGACCAAGAATCGGTACTGTCGACCTTCTCCGCTTTGCGATATTCGGCGAGGGCCTGGTCGGGCTTATTTTGCGTTTCGTAGACCCTCCCCAGACCGTTGAGTGGGCCTGCTGAACCGGGGTCCTGCTCGATGGCGATCGTTAGTTCCTTTATGGCCTCATCGTACCTCCCTGCATCGGTCAGGGCATTGCCGAGGCATTGATGGCAGAGAGGCCAGTCGGGAGCAATTGCAGTGAGTTCGCGCAGCTCGGTGATGGCCGCGCCGGGATCGATTTTCATGAGGGCTGACGCTAGATTCTGGCGAGCCTCGAGCCGCTGGGGATCGATGCGCTTCACCTCGCGGTACTCGCGGATCGACGAGACGAAATCGCCTTTGCCGTCGTAAGCGACTCCGAGGTTATAGCGAGCGCGGCTGTCATCAGGTTGAAGGGCAAGCGCCTTCTTGTACTGCGCAATCGCGCCGTCGAAATCCTTCTGATTGGCCAGCAGGTCGCCGAGATCGATATAGGCCAGGACGTAGTCGGGCTTGCAGCGGAGGGCTTTCTGGAATTCCTCCTTGGCGGCTTCGATGTGTTGCAGCGCCTCGAGGGAGAGACCTGCGTTCAAGTGTGCGACAGGATTGTTAGGGTTTTCGGCCAGGGCGGCTTTTGTCTGGCGAAGTGCTTCATCCGCATCGCCGGTTTCATAGTAGGCCAGGCTTAATCTGGCGTGCAGTTCGGGGAACTCGGGATCTTCGGAGAGGATTTGTGAATAGATTGCACCAGCTTCCGGGTAGCGTTCTTGCTTGATCAAAATCATTCCCATGACAAAGCCGATTTCAGATTTGGCGCTGCTGTTGGACACCGCGTCTGTTAGTTCGTCACCAGCGTCGTTCAGCTTGGCGGATTTGATCAAGGCGCCGGCGTGGCTCAAATGCTGAAGTAGTTGCGTGTCGGACGCGCTGCTTGACTCTCCCTGCGTGGCCTTCGCGGCACTGATCGCCACAAAGACTTTGGCATCGGCTCCCGCGGATTTCAGGAGCGACTTATAGGCAGCGTCGGGGACGAATGCGAGTCCGCGCGTTTGGATATCGAACGCGACGTTTTCTGGAAGGATGTCGCCTGCAACTAGCGCCAAGAGTTCAGCTTTGCTGAGCGGGCGAGGACTGCAGCGAGCGATAGGCTGCGAAACTAAAATTATCCCGATGAGGCAGATAAGGAAGGTGAGAGTGGTCTTCCTTTGCATGCGACCTCCTGTGTGCGTTCGATTTTAAATGCAGCGTTATTTGCGGGCGAAGCGCTCGAAGTCGGCCATTTGGCGCTCCATTTCCTCGCGGGCGGAGTCGGCGGCGGAGCGGATACCTTGGATGCGCAACTGGAACTCGTCCGGGTTCGTGGAGCGGAGCAGGGCTTCTTCGAGGGTGATGAGTTGCTTGGTGTAGAGATCGAAGAGCGACTGGTCGAAAGTCTGCATGCCGTATTGGCTGGTGCCGGCGGCGATGGCGTCGTGAATCAGGCGCGTTTTGTCAGCGTTGATGATGCAATCGCGGATGTAGGCGGTGGCGATCATGACTTCGACGGCGGGGACGCGGCCTTTGTCGTCGGCGCGGCGGACGAGGCGCTGCGAGACGATGGCTTTGAGCGTGGCGGCAAGCTGCAAACGAATCTGCTTCTGCTCGGGGGGCGGAAAGACCGCGATGATGCGCTGAATCGTTTCGGTGGCGTCGAGAGTGTGCAACGTGGAGAAAACCATATGGCCCGTTTCGGCGGCCAACAAGGCGGTAGAAATGGTTTCTAGGTCGCGCATTTCGCCGACCAGAATTACGTCGGGGTCCTGACGCAAGGCAGCGCGCAAGGCGGTAGAAAAGTTCGCCGTGTCGACTTCCACTTCGCGCTGGTTGATGAAGCTGCGCTTGTCGCGGTGCAGGAACTCGATGGGGTCTTCGATGGTGATGAGGTGATCGGAACGGTTGGCGTTGATGCGGTCGATCATCGCGGCTAGCGAGGTGGATTTACCGGAACCGGTGGTTCCTGTTACGAGAACAAGGCCGCGCTGCTCTTCGCAAATCTTGCCAATGACGTTCGGCAAATTCAGTTCTTCGATGGTGCGAATTTTGGTGGGGATGACGCGGAGAACCATGCCGACGTTGCCGCGTTGTTGGAAAACGTTGACGCGGAAGCGGCCGAGGCCGGCGACGCCGTACGCCATGTCGAGCTCGGCGGTTTCCTTGAACTTTTGCTTTTGGCGGTTGGTCATCATGCTGAACGCCATGGAGAGCATTTCTTCAGGGGTAATACGGGGGACATCCGTGATCGGGGCGAGAAGGCCATCGACGCGCAGATAAGGATGGTTGCCAACTTTTAGATGGAGGTCCGAGGCTTTGTTTTCGACGGCGCGCCGGAGAAGATCATCAATGCTAATTGCCATGTCGTTGTGAGCTCCGCGAGAATACGACCAACCTGCGACGTTAGCACCCGAAATAGGGGCGGGCAAGAAAGGCGCGCTGTCCGGTTGCGCGGTAGTCACCTGAACGACAGGACAGTGTTTCGCGGCCGGAATTTCGGCTCGAGTGTCCCGTTTTGTACAGAGGAGTTTCCTTCGTAGCCGAGTCTAGGCTTTCTTCAGGAAGAGCGAGTCGTAGAGGAACCCTGCTAGGAAGCCTCCGGCTAGCGGGCCGACCCAGTAAATGCCGTGGTTCTGCCAGTGGGAGGACGCCAGCGCAGGTCCGAACGCACGGGCAGGGTTGAGCGCGCCGCCGGTGAAAGGCCCGGCGACCATAATGCCCAGCACGATGCTGATGCCGATGGCGAAACCCGCCACGGGACGGAACGAGGAGCGTTCATCGACGGTGGTGGCGAAGACCGTAAGCACCAGAAAGAAGGTCGTGATGCCTTCGAGGATCATGCCGTTGAGGCGAGTGAAGTCGTGCGCGAACATGGGGGTGCCGAGGGCGACGGCGTGCCAGGTCTCCTCTGGGATGACTGCTTTGAGGAGAAACGCGGCGGCCGTGGCTCCGGCGAGCTGCGCGGCCCAGTAGGCTATCGTGTCGATCGTGTTCAGCCGCTTGGTGACCCAGAAGCCGATGGTGATGGCCGGATTAAAATGGCCGCCGGAGATGTGGCCGAGCGCGCAAACCATGATGGCAATGGCGAGGCCGTTGGCCAGGGCGATGCCGAGAAGCCCGAGCGCGTTCGATGCGTGGGGGTACCAATCCACGCAGGATGCCCCTGCGCCAAAAAAGACCAGAGCAAACGTGCCGATGAACTCAGCCGTGAGCTTCTGCGGAAAGTTGTACATCAAGGAGCCTCCCGGCCGGGGAACGAAGCGCGCCCGCTGCGACCGGGAAGGATTCTATCTGGAACGCAAAGAGAAACGCCAGTCCTTCGGAGAACGGGTTGTGGGCTAGTTTCCGAGTAGCGCTCTTGTCAGAAACCAGACTCATCGTGAGATTCCGCACTTCGCGTTTACGGCGCGCATTGAGCCCTTTCCGTTGTGGAAATCTCTGAACCGCTGGCGAGGTCCTGAGCTCAAGAAAGTCTTAGCATAAACTGAGATATCGTGAGGGTATGACTACTTCAAACACTGATCCTTGGAAAGAAGTCGTGGGGCAGATTCGGTTAAAGGCCGTTTGGTGCGTCATCGGACCATTTTTTTTCGGTTCATATTTGGCAGCAGCAATGTGGAGGCCGCGCGATGATTTTTACCCTTTGCCGCTCATATTGTGGGCGTTCTTCACACTTTTGTTTTCGTATGCGGCACTCCGATGCCTCAAGCAATTGAGCTGGGCTGGGATTCCAGAAGAGACAAAGCTAAAAAGAGCGAGGGCACGTCCGCTGGTGGCCTGCATTTTTGGTACTGCGTTCATTTCTTTTTGCTTCGCCCTGTGTGTTGTGGCGGCCAAATCATTTGGTAAGCTCTGCACGATCGGCGCTGCTGTGTTGGGAATATCTACGATTCTGATGATTTTGATAACAGATCGAAAAATAAGGCAGCTAGCTCGCTGGTTCTCTCATCCTAACGCCGAGTCCCTCGCTTAGACGGCCTTTGCCAAAGCCCAGGCAATCGGAAACTGGCGCACCACTGGAGACAGTGGCTTCTGTTAGCGGGAAGTTGCCGCCACAGGGGCGTTAACGGGGGTGAGCCAGTTGTGGCGATCGGGCTTGGTGCCGCTAGTGAGCGCGAAGAATTCTTCCTGGAGCTTGCGCGTGACGGGCCCGGCCACGCCCTTGCCGACTTGGATCTTATCGACCGAGCGGATGGGCGTGATTTCGACGGCCGTGCCGCAGAAAAAGACTTCGTCGACGATGTAGAGCATTTCGCGGGGGATGACTTGTTCCTTGACGGGAATGTTCAGATCTTCCGCAAGAGCGCCGACAGTATTGCGCGTGATGCCGGGCAGAATGCTGGTGGCGAGCGGCGGTGTGTAGAGCGTGCCATCGTGAACGAGAAACACGTTCATGCCGGAGCCTTCGCTGACGTGGCCGCCGGAATCGAGCGCGATGCCCTCGGCGTAGCCGTTGAAAGACGCTTCCATGCGAATGAGCTGGGAATTCATATAGTTCGCGGCGGCTTTGGACATGGCAGGCAGCGTGTTTGGCGCAATACGCGTCCAGGAGCTCACACCCACGTCGACGCCTTTTGTGAGGGCTTCCGGGCCAAGATAGGCGCCCCACGACCAGCAGGCCATGTAGATTTCAATCGGAGAACTGAGCGGATTCACGCCGACTTCGCCATAGCCGCGGAGAACCATGGGCTTTACGTAACAAGAATTCAGTTTGTTGAGGCGAACCAATTCGGTCGCGACATTGCAAAAATCATCGAGGGAGTAAGGCAAGTCCATGCGATAGATTCTTCCGGAGTTGATAAGGCGCTGCATGTGCTCGCGGAGGCGGAAAATGGCGGGGCCCTGCTTGGTGCCGTAGCAGCGGATGCCTTCGAAGACCGCGGAGCCATAGCTCACGACGTGGGAAAGAACGTGGAGGGTGGCGTCATCCCAGTTGATCCACTTTCCGTTGTGCCAGATTTTGTCGGTTTTTTGGATGGGCATGATGGTTTCCTTTTGGCGGCGCCACTCGCGGTGTTGCCTGAAAGTGCAGAATACGGTACGCGACCGGGAGCGTCAATAAAGTGTACTGAACGCGGTTGCCAGTGCAAAAACCAAATTGGCGCGTAGCGGTTCGCGCGCGGGGGGTGGCGTCAGTTCAATTCTGTGAGTCAGGCTCTTTGGACGAATCAGACTCCTTCTGCAAATCGGGCGGCGGCGCGGACTTCGCGGGTGTGCTCAAGGAATCGTAAGCCGACTGAGCTTGCGCGGGGATATTTCCGAACTTGTTCTCCCACAATCCGAGAAGCAGAAAGGGAATGGCGGTGGCGAGCACCAAGAGCTTGGCGTTGCGAGGCACTTTGACTTCCGGCTCCCAGCGAAAGAGCTGCGTCGACAGGAAAAATGTGAGGATGGCCCAGAAGGCGAGAGAGCCGACTTGAACACCGAGTTGCCAAATGGGAACGGAATTGAAAATAGCGCGCTGCAAACCCTGGACGAGGTAAGTTGCCGGCAAAAACAAAGAAACTTTCTGTACGACGTGAGGAAGGAATGCCAGGGGAAAGGTTGCGCCAGAGAGAAAAATCAGAGGTAGCCAGAGAAGCTGGTTGATGACCTGAGTTTCCTGCATGGTGTTGGTGACGCTGGCTACGACGAGACCCAGGGACGCGAAGGAAACGGTGCCGACGCTAATCAAGATAAAAGCAGCGAGGAGGTCTCCAAAATGCGTCACGTGAAAGATGTAGCGTGCGAACAGAAATTCGAGAAGAACGGTAGGAAACATGAGGACGTAGTTGGCGACGATGCTGGAAGCCAGCATGTCGCTCGCCGTGACCGGAGTTACGTGGAAGCGCCGCAGGATGCCTTGTTCCCGGAACATGACAAGAGCCGCGCTGAGTCCCCAGAAACTGCCCATGACCGTGAGGGAAATGACTGGTCCGAAGAAAAATTTCACGACAATGGGTTGGCCTTTGGCGAAGACGCCGGCATAGAGGAAGAAAAAAGCAAACGGCATTAAAACCGTGAAGAACAGAAACATTTTATTGCGCAGCGTGAGCTGAATGCGCATTCGGGTGAGTGTGGCGAAGTTTCTCAATCGCGGAGCCTCCTTCCGGTCATTTCGATGAAGACGTCTTCGAGAGAGGGTGAAGCAATTTCGAGGCTGACGAGTTCATTGCCTTCTGCTTCGAGGTGTTTCACGAGATCCACAATCGTTTTTGGAGGGCGATGAGAATGAATCACGTACGCGCCATCCAGTTCGCGGGCGTCGGCTACGCCTTCCAGTTTTTTCAGAGCGCCATCGGTCTCAGGTTTTGCGAGTCGAACTTCAATGCGCGTTGTGCCGCCGGAACGCGTTTTCAGCTCACGCGGCGTGCCGAGGGCGACGACTTTGCCGTGGTCGACGATAGCCACGCGATCGCAGAGGCGCTCGGCTTCTTCGATGTAGTGTGTGGTCATGACGATGGTTTTCTTCTCGTGCTTGAGTTCTTCGATGATGTCGTAAATCTCGCGGCGGACTTGCGGATCGAGGCCTGCGGTGGGCTCGTCGAAGAACAGCACTTTGGGATCGTTGACGAGGGCCATGGCGAGAGCGAGGCGCTGTTTTTGGCCGCCGGAAAGCTGGCTGTAAAACGCGTTGCGCTTTTCTTCGAGACCGAAGCGCTTGAGAAGCTCTTCGGGATTGCGGCGGCGTTTGTAAAAGCTGGAGAAGAGGCGGAGAGCCTCCATCACGCGAAGTTTATCGGGAAGGGAAGTGGATTGCAGGGCTGCGCCGATTTCGTGTTTCAACGCTTGAGATTCGCGCTGCGGATCGAGACTGCAGACCGAGACGCGGCCACTATCCAGATCGCGGAGCCCTTCAAGTATTTCGACGGTCGAAGTTTTCCCTGCGCCGTTGGGACCGAGCAGACCGAAGACTTCGCCTTCTTCGACAGAAAAACTAACGCCGCGAACGGCTTGGACGTCGCCGTAGCTCTTGACCAGGTTTTCAACTTGAATGATCGGAGTTGCCATGGGCTTTGACTGCTACATCGTCCTACGCAAAGGTGCCCTTAGGATAACGCAAGTGGTTGCTTTCCCCGCAATCTTGGAGCGACACGCGGCGTGTTACTTCGGGGCGTAGAAAAGGTAGTCGGCGGAATAGGGGACTCGAACTTCCTGACCCGCGCGCACAGAGTCGCAGCCCGACGCGGGCGCTTTGCCGCCTTTGGTATTGAGGCGCTGGATGGATGTGGCGCGGGAAAGTACACCGGTGCCTTCGTGGCTAACGATATTTACGAGAAGCCAGGGAATGGAATCGGCGTCCGGCGAAGGCACATTGGCGACGGCTTTTCCAGTGACGCGGCTGCCGTCTTTCGCTTCCCAGGACGGTCCGGCGAAATGTTTGCCGAAGGGTTTGCCGTCTTTGTCGAAAAGCTGGGCGTCGGGAGCTTTCAGTCCCCACGAGAATTCCGTGGCGCCTTCCTTGCAAATGTAGACCTGATCACCCTTCGCATGAACCTGGAGCAACAGTTGTTCGTTGGCAGGCGGCTGGAGTTGGGGCGGAATTTGTTGCCCGGCAGTGGGGAACGATAGAACGCTGCTTGCAGTGGCGAGCAATACGGCGGCGAGCTGTAATCTGAGATTGCGCTTGCGCATGGAACGATTCCTCCTCCTGGAGTATAGATTTGGTGGTCAGCATGACATAACTCTTTCATCGAGGGGCAATGGACCTGCCGGTTTTCTTAGAGGTGGATGGTTTTTTTCGTGGCGGGGTCCACAGATGTTTTTTTACATTGATGCGGGATTCGACGACCGGAATGCCCTCGGATTCGAGCAGCTTTTTTTGTAGGGAGGCGTAGGGTTCGCGGATCAGGATTTTGCCGTTGGCGCCGAGGACGCGGTGCCAGGGGATGCCCTTTCCGGAAGGAGTGGCGCCCATAGCGCGACCGGCGGTGCGTGCGCCACCCGGTAGACGCAAGGCTTTAGCGATGGCTCCATAGGTTAGAACCCGGCCGCGGGGAATTTGTTTCACGAGTCTGTAGACGGGATCAAACGACACGGTGAGGCAACTCCTTACACTGCTGCTTGAATGGGCGCTTCGAAGACGCGGAAGACATCGTAAGAGCAGGCGAGAAGCGCAACAAGAGAAATAATCAGCGCTACGGTGTTCTATAGAGTGAGCAGCTTTTGAAGCGAGCCCCGGTGAGTAAGTAGTTTTACAAGCTGAGAGTGAGTAGCCTGACAATCAAATTGCTGCGCGGCGCATCTAAGTAAGTAAGAGAAAGAAAGCGGAGAGAAAAACGACGATACAAGGAACCGATGAAACAAAGCGAAAAAAGTAATGAACGAAAGTGGAGCAAGTTCGCTACGTTGTACGCATCACGGTTGCAAAGTAATCGTTTGGGCTAGTACGGATCGTTCATTGACGGCGTAGTGGAACGTAAGTACACTACGGGCACGGTCAATGACTCGAGGTGATGTCATGGCTTTTGTCCGCCGGAAAGGGAATTCGTTTTATTTGGTGCACAATGTGCGCCGCGGCGGAAAAGTGCGGCAACTGCATCTGGCGCGGCTTGGGGAACGCGCGCGGATCACGGACGCGGTGGTGAAGGAAGTTTCGAAGAAACATCCGTTCGTGGAGCTGAATTGGCGGGCTCTGCGGGAGCAAATGAATAGTCAAGTGGATCTAGCCGATGGCACCTCTCCGGCGATCCAAAAGCTCGTATCCAACCTGCGAGCGCTGAACCTCGAACTGGCGGACCTTTTTCCGCCTCTCCTACGGATTTCTGAAACGCCCACGGTGGCGCGAGAGCTGTTAGTGCAACTTCGGCTTTTGCAATCCACTCTTCAGGTGAAACTCACTCAGTTTGACCGGAAGCGCGGACGTTTCAGTACTGCGACCCTGCGAATGCATGGCCGCTAGGAGGAGACCATGAGCGCCCAGATACTCCCACTCGATCCAAATTTGCGCAGCAACACGACGATTGAATTTCAGACGGCGCTGCGCTCGAAGATCGTCGGACAGGCGGAAGGCGTGCAGGCGCTTGTGGACCTGTATCAAGTCTTCTGCGCGGGATTGAACTCGCCGGGGCGTCCGGTGGGGAACCTCCTTCTGTTGGGACCGACGGGCTCGGGCAAGACACGCATTGTGGAAGCCGCGGCGGAGATTCTGTTTGGAGACGCGCGCGCGGTGATCAAAGTGGATTGCGCGGAGTTCCAGCACTCCCACGAGATTGCTAAATTGATTGGCTCACCTCCAGGATATTTGGGTCACCGGGAGACACACCCATTGATCACGCAAGAAGAACTGGCCAAGAGCCATACCGACAAGCTGAAGCTGAGCTTTTTGCTGTTTGACGAGATTGAAAAGGCGTCTGATGCCTTGTGGCAGTTGCTGCTTGGGATGCTGGACAAGGCGACTTTAACTCTCGGAGACAACCGCCGGGTGGATCTGTCGCAGACGGTGATCTTCTTGACATCGAACCTGGGCGGCGGAGAGATTACGGAATTGATGCACGGCGGAATGGGCTTCGTTCAGCCTGCCGATACCCCAGCCACAGGATTGGACGAGAAGGTCGAACGGACGGCGATGGAAGCGGCGCGCAGGAAGTTTTCGCCCGAATTCATGAACCGCCTGGACAAGGTTGTGGTATTCCACCCGTTACAGCGGGAACAACTTGAAGAAGTACTTGAGATTGAGCTCGGGCAAGTCCAGCAGAGGGTATTGGAGACAGCGAAAGGGCAGTTTTTGTTCCGTGTGACGACATCGGGAAGAGAGTTTTTGCTGCAAGAAGGAACAGACCAGCGATATGGAGCTCGTCACCTGAAGAGGGCGATTGAGCGTTACGTGGTGTATCCGCTGGCGAATCTGCTGGCTACGGAACAGGTGCATCTGGGAGACCTGGTGTGCATCGATTGGGACCGCACCCACAAGGGACTGACGTTCGCTCGAGAGGGTGAGGGGGCCTTGGTGACGCCGACCGTGCCTGAGATTGGGCAGCTGGCGGCAGCGGCGGAAGCAAAGGATGGCAAGACGGCCGATCCTCCCGCGGAAGTTGTGGTTGCAGAGAGAAAATTGCGTGCCGCGCAGCCATCGGTGGCGCCTGCGGCGGCTCCACAAGGACGGAAGAAAACGGAACGGTAGAGAAAACAATCGGTTTAGCGGATTTGAGGGGCGTGCCCGGCAGGATGCGCCCCTTTTTGTCGCTTGTGGGCTGACAGAAACTGTTTCATCCTCTCACTTTGAACACAGATGAAGCACTGTCTCACGGCGTGAGACAGTTTCCATAATTGCAACACTTGTATGTCGTTGAGTTTGTGCCAGTTTGCGAAGGCGAAGGAGAGGGCGGGGATTGGCAGTTCCCATGCTCTATTTCCTGCAAGCGCATAGCTGAGACGCATGGGGCGTCTTGGGCAGCTGAACGCGGAAGGAACGATGACATGAAAAGCGCCGCAAGACAGCAACTGGATCCAAGCATTCGCAGCACGGACAGCCGGGACTTCGAGGGAGCGTTGCGCTCGAAGATCGTCGGTCAAGCGGAAGGAGTTCAGGCGCTTGTGGACCTGTATCAGGTCTTCTGCGCGGGGTTGAACTCGCCGGGACGGCCGGTGGGGAACCTATTGTTCCTTGGCCCGACGGGTTCGGGCAAGACGCGCATTGTCGAAGCGGCCGCAGAGATCTTGTTTGGAGATGCGCGCTCAGTAATCAAGGTGGACTGCGCGGAATTCCAGCACTCGCATGAGATTGCCAAGTTGATTGGTTCGCCCCCGGGGTATTTGGGCCACCGGGAGACTCACCCGCTGATTACCCAGGAAGCTTTGGCGGCAAGCCATACCGAGAAGCTAAAGCTGAGCTTTTTGCTCTTCGATGAAATTGAGAAGGCGTCGGATGCTCTTTGGCAGCTGCTGCTGGGAATGCTTGATAAGGCGACGCTAACTTTGGGTGACAACCGCCGCGTGGATTTGTCGCAGACGGTGATTTTCCTGACGTCGAACCTGGGCGGAGGGGAAATATCGGAATTGATGCAAGGCGGAATGGGCTTCGTTCAGCCGAAGGACAAACCGGCCGCGGGACTGGACCAAAAAGTCGAGCGGACGGCAGTTGAAGCGGCACGAAGGAAGTTTTCGCCGGAATTCATGAACCGGCTGGACAAAGTGGTGGTCTTCCATCCCCTGCGCCGCGAGCAGCTTGAGGAAGTGCTAGAGATCGAGCTGGGTCAAGTGCAGCAGAGAGTTTTGGAGACTGCCAAGGGGCAGTTCCTGTTCCGAGTGACGGCGGCAGGGCGAGAGTTCTTGTTGCAGGAAGGAACCGACCAGCGCTATGGAGCGCGGCACCTGAAGAGGGCGATCGAGCGGCATGTTGTCTATCCACTGGCGAATCTGCTGGCTACCGAGCAGGTACACTTGGGAGACCTGGTATGCATCGATTGGAACAAGGACAACGAAGGATTGAATTTCGTTCGAGAAGGTGAGAACTTGGCGATGCCAGCGCGACGGCCGGAACCAGTTGCCACGGCGCGGACCGCGCAGGCACGAAGTGGCCGGAGCGTTGAGGCACCGTCTACCGCAATCGGGCCTGAACCCATACCGCGGATGGCGCGCTAGCCGAGTTTCTATTCTAACTTTCTGATTATGAACCGCCCGGGAGGGACACCTTCCGGGCTTTTTCTTTTGCGCGTGGCTCAGTGTAAAGTGATCAAGAACGGTGAAAAGTTTGCATTGGCAGGCAGGCCGTGGTCTATTCGGCGGGGAGTCCCCGGCATGGCGTGAATCGCAGTGCGGTTCGCGCGGCGTGTGCTGCGCGGGCGCGAGGTAAGATGAGGAAGGCTCCTAGAGATCGATGCAGGTTCTTTCGCCGTGAATGGAACAAGCGGATGGCGGCGTACTCGCTCCGTGTGCTGGGAGCGACCTTTACGGCTTCACTGTGTCTTTTGAATGCGCCGTGCACTCCGGCTCAGCGGACACAGTTCAAGGCAGGATGGAATGTTTATTCGCCGCAGGAAGACATCAAGCTGGGCAAAGAGGTTGCGGTGGACGCGGAGAAACAGTTGCCATCGTGCAACGCGCCGAAAGTGGACGCGTATCTGACCCAACTCGGGAAGAAACTGATCGCGAAACTGCCGACGGGAGGAGTGGTATACCCCTTCGAGTTTCATTGCGTAAACGACAAAGCAATCAACGCGTTCGCATTGCCGGGCGGGTACGTGTTCGTGAACCGGGGCGCCATCGAGGGAGCGGACAATGAAGCGCAGCTTGCTGGTGTGATCGCGCATGAGCTGGCGCATGTGGCTTTGCGGCACGGAACGGCTGAGGCGACGAAGGCGAAGGCCGCGCAAACTGGTGTGGGGATCCTTGGACTCATTTTTGGAGATAACGCAGGTGGAGCCCTGTTGACGGAACTCGGAAGATTCAGCGCGGGGGGTGTGCTGCTGCGGTATTCTCGGACGGCGGAGACGCAGGCGGATGTCGTGGGGACGCAGGTGCTTTACGATACGGGCTATGATCCGCGAGCGCTGTCTCAGTTTTTCGAAAAGATTGAGGCGGATAGTAAAGGTCAGGACCCGCCGGAGTTTTTCTCTGACCATCCGAACCCGGAGCGTCGCGTGGAGCGTGTGGACGAGGAGATCGACAAGTTGGGCGGGCTGCCGGCGAAGATGAGAAAGGATTCAGTGGAGTTCGAGGCCACTAAACGAGAGGTCTTGGCGCTGCCGGTGATAAAGAAGGAGACGCTTGCGGCGGGCGGACCTACTCCCCGGCCGATGGGGCCGCCGCCTGCGCCTTCGGCAAATTACGCAGAGTATCAAGCGAAGGCATACGTGATGAAGTATCCGGACAATTGGAAGAAGTATGGGGAGAAAAACAGCGTTTCGTTTGCCCCGGACGGCGGGGTGATGGAGGGCAGCGACGGGCAAGGGGGATTGGCATACGGAGTTATTGTGAATGTGACGAAGGTGCAGGGCGATAGCGGCGATGCGAAGACGCTGGAGAAGTCGACACAGGAATTGATTGGCACGCTGCAGAAAGACAATCCCAAGATGAAGATTGTGCGGAAGCCGGGGCGTGTGCGTTTGAATGGGCAGCAGGGGCTTTCGACGTATTTGAGCAATGAATCTCCGTCGGGTGGCGAGGAGACGGATTGGCTGATCACCGTGATTCGGCCGGAGGGGTTGGTGTCCATCGTGTGCGTTGCTCCGCAAATGGACTATGAGATGTATGACAAGACGTTTGCGTCGATTCTGGATAGCGTGAGATTTCAGAAGTAAGAGGGAGTCTGCCAGAGGCAGACCCAAACGATCCAGAAAATTCTAAAAAATAGAAATGTAACGGAAAAGAAAAGAGGGCGTTCCGAATCGTTCGGAACGCCCTCTTTGTTTCTGACGGTTGGTTTCTGGACTGCTATCTTCTGTCGTCGCTATCGCCGTCGCTGAGCAAGAAGGGTAGAACGTGAACCTGTTCTTTGCGCACGGCCTGGAGTTCGTTGGGATCGATTCCGAGAACTTTAAGAATCGTAGCAGGAACCTGCTGATTCGAAACAGGGGTCTTGACGGTTATGGAGTCGAGGCTTGGGTGGGAAACGAGCAAGGCGATGTGGGTATCGTCTTCGTTGAAGCCGCCATGCTCGGCGATTTTCGTACCGCCGGTAAAGATAACGCCGGTATTGACCTTGAGGATGATATCCGGTGTGCGAGGGTCGTCTAGAGGGCTGTTGAATTTGTTCTGTAGGGATTGCCCCGCGAAGATTTCCTGGATGCCAAGGTGCGCTTGCACCGTTGGATCGCTGATTTGTTTCACCACGCTAGTGACCAGAGAAGGGCTGGTCAGCCAAATGAGGGAACCATCGTCCGAGATGTCGAAAGCATCCCGGGCGCCAAGGGTGGTAGTGGGCTCGCTACCGCCGATATTGTGGTTCTTGGTGATGTCAATGGGCGACTGGCCGTGCTTGGCACCGACGATGATGAGCGTGGAATCGTAGATGCCTTCCTTCTTCAGCTCAGACACGAACTTGCCGAGCGATTGATCGATGTAATCGAGTTCGCTCGCGAGGCCGGGGCCTGGCGTGCCGAGAACATCGGCGTAGCCGCCGGTGGCGCCAGTGACCGGGTCAACTTTGAGCTTTTCGCCAACGCTGATCGCTTGGAAATTTGTGCCGAAGATAGTGGGGACGCCAACTTTTTTGGAGTGGTCGTGGTTCCAGCCGTCGATTTGGTTTAGGACGGCCACAACGTGTGTCTCATCGTAGCACTGGATGTCGGCAAAGCTGTTCGTCCAGCCGTCATCCGGTGTGTCGTCCTTGAAGGGGACTGGATTGCAAAACGGCAAATCAGGGAAAGTAAGAGCTACAGGGCGCGAGTTGATTTCCGGTCCATAGAAATCGTCGACTCCCGTGCCGCTGGGACCATTGGTCCATTCGTAAGAGGGGTGCTTGTCCGTCCATGCGGTGCGGCCGCCATTCGCTTTCACGACTTCAAAGATGGTGTTCACACGCAGATACTCGTGAGGTAGGATGGGCTTGCAGGTAGTCGCGTTCCGCGGAAGAAATGCGGGATTGATGCCGCCCCCGCCATCGAGCCGCTTCAAATCAATGTCAATGCCTTCGTCGTATTCGACGATGCCGCCAGCCGAGCTGGGGCAGGGTCCGCCCGAGGTGCCGATATCGGCGTTGGAGGCTGCTTGCGGAGCTGTGGAGCGATTAAAGGTGACGTCATACCACAGGCCCGCAGTGGTCGGAGAGCCGCCGGTTACCAGGGAAGCGAGTCCGGGGAAAGAATCCGAAGGGGTGGAAGTAGCAGCGTTCGTGTAGGTGACGCCGTGACTGCTCAGTTGAGCGAGAGTGGATTGCGGGTGCGACTTGACGTAGTTGGCAAGATCCAGAGCGTGAAGGCCGTCCACGCTTATCAGCAAAATGTGTTTGATTTTGTGGGTATCCAGTTCATCGTCCGCGCGGACTGGACGCGCGAGCGTCGAGCCGAGTAGGCCGAAGGACAGACCGATTGCTAGCAAACGCTGTTTCAAGTGAATCTCCTTTTGAGTTGAAGATGAATGAGGCAACTATCCCCGGTCGTAGAGTCTGGGGATGGAGTGTTACAGGAAGGAGAACGGCTGGTGTTTGGAGTGTGAACCATCGGAGAAATTTTCTTTAGGAATAGGAAAATCGGGAGAGTTGTCGCGAGGCCGCGGTAACGGGGACCTTGTTGAAAAGAGAGAATCAGCGGGTGAGCGCGGTAGTGACTTTATCGGATTTGTTGTCAGCAGCGGCGTGTCCAGCCTGGTAAAGGCTGGCGGCGCGCTGGAGGGCGTCGGTGATGCTTGGGCAGATGTTTGCTGGGCCGACGTGGCGTTCGAATTCGGCTTGCTTCATGAGTTGGGCGGGTTGTTCGCGCGCGCCACAGAGCAACAGTGAGCGGCCGGAGGCGTGCAGCGTGTCGGCTAAGTCGCGGATGGCGCCGAGACCGGTGGCATCGATAGCAGTCATATTACGGAGGCGCAGGATCACGATTGGTGGGAGCGAATCGATGTCGCGAATGATCTCGGCGAATTTGTCGGTCGCTCCGAAGAGAAATGGGCCGTGGATGCGGTAAACGGTTGCGTACGATGGGATGTCTTTGCCTTGCAGGATGTGTTTGCGGCTGTCTTCCACGTAGTCTTTCGTGACGCGCGCGACGGTCGTGGTGCGCGAAACTTTTCGAATGAACATTAACGCTGCTAGGACCATGCCAACTTCCACAGCGAAGGTAAGATCGGCGACGACGGTCAATGTCAGAGTCAGAAGCCAGACAGCGATATCGGCGGCGGAGAGTTTCAGGATTTCCGGGATTTCGTGCCATTCGCCCATGTTGTAGGCGACGATCATCAGAATGGCGGCGAGTGCCGCGAGAGGCACGTTTCTCACCAGCGGAGCGGCAAAGAGAACGATGGCCAAGAGCGTGAGGGAGTGGATCATTCCGGCGACGGGAGTTTTCGCTCCGGAGCGCACGTTTGTAGCGGTGCGCGCGATTGCGCCTGTGGCGGGCAGACCGCCAAACATGGGCGAAACAATGTTGGCCACGCCTTGTGCGACCAGCTCGACGTTGGGATTGTGCTTGTCGTTGCTCATGCGGTCGGAGACCACCGCGGACATTAGGGATTCGATGGCGCCGAGCATGGCGACGGTGAAGGCCGGCGAGAGAAGTTGGCGCGCCGTGTCATAGCTAAAGTGCGGGACGGCAAATGTGGGAAGGCCGCTGGGGATGCCGCCGAAACGCGTGCCAATTGTTTCGACCGGGATGCGCAGCAGAGTAACGGCGATGGTTGCGCCAAAGGTGACGACGATAGCTCCCGGGATGCGCTTGGCAAACTTGAGACAGAAAATCATTATGGCGATGGAAAGAATGGCGAGCGCGGTGGCGGGCATGGAGATGGTGTTCCAAGCCGTGCCGAAGGCTTCCATGCGATGGAAGAAGTCGCCGGGGACGTGGTCCATGCGCAGGCCGAAAAAGTCGCGAATCTGAGTGCTGGCGATGAGGATGGCAATGCCGTTTGTGAAACCGATGATGACGGGGCGGGGAAAATATTTTACGGCCGCGCCCATGCCGGTGATGCCGAGGAGCACGAGCAAGACGCCGGCCATCATGGTGCATTCGAAGAGGCCGTCGATGCCGTGCTTGCCGATGATTCCGGCGACGACGACTACAAAAGCGCCGGTAGGGCCGCCGATTTGCGTTTTTGAGCCGCCGAGGGCGGAGATGATGAAACCGGTGACGATAGCGCAATAGATTCCGGCTTGGGGTGAGACACCGGAGGCGATAGCAAAGGCCATCGCTAGCGGGAGAGCGACCAGGCCTACGGTGACGCCAGCGATCAGATCGGATTGGAATTTATGACGATCGTAATCGCGCAGTAAGAGAACGGATTTCGGGAGCCACTGATTTAGAGCGGAAGTCATTCAAGCACGGGGGGAGGAAATAGCTCCAGTTTGATAAGTTTAGCAGGCGAGTAGCGGGGAGAGCTTCGTGAATTAACGAGTGTGTCCGAAGAAAGAATGTTACCAGCGGCGAGGCGCAATCGAAAAGCAGATCCCTCGCTTCGCTCGGGATGACAATCTCAGTTAGTCCGCGGCTTCTGAGCGCGCGGGCTGGGGCTTCCAACGAAGGATTGGTTTGCGCGCTGCGCCCACTTCATCGAGACGGCGGACGCGGGTGGTGTGCGGTGCAGTTTTGACGAGCTCGGGGTTTGTGGCGGCTTCTTCGGCGATCGAGCGCATGGCGTCGATGAATTGGTCGCACTCTTCGCGTGATTCGGATTCGGTGGGCTCGATCATTAGCGCGCCGGGAACGATCAGCGGAAACGCTGTGGTGTATGGATGGAAACCGTAGTCGATGAGGCGCTTGGCAATGTCCATGGTGTTAACGCCGTTTTTCTTTTGGAGCGCATCGCTGAAAACAACCTCGTGCATCGAGGGTAGGGAATAGGGCAGGTCGAAAACGCCTTCGAGGTGTTTGCGAATGTAATTTGCGTTGAGGACGGCGTCTTCCGTGGCCTGACGCACGCCCGGGCCGTAGGCGAGAATGTAGGCGAGAGCGCGGACCAGCACGCCAAAATTTCCACTGAAGGCTTTGACGCGGCCGATGGAATCTGGGCGGATTTGTTCGAGCGCGAGGCGACCGCCTTCTTTTTCGACGAGAATCGGCACGGGACGGAAGGGTTCGAGAATCTTCTTCATCGCTACCGGGCCGGCGCCGGGGCCGCCGCCGCCGTGCGGCGTCGAGAAAGTTTTGTGCAAGTTGAGGTGCATCACGTCGACACCCAGATCGCCGGGGCGGGTGATGCCAGTTAGAGCGTTCATGTTGGCGCCGTCCATGTAGAGCAGTGCGCCCTTGTCATGCAAGATTCTTGCGATTTCCGGGATGCGCTCTTCAAAAATGCCTAGCGTGGACGGATTGGTGATCATTAGCGCGGCGACGTCTGGAGTGACGAGGTCGCGCAGTTTGTCCACGTCAATTTGTCCGTGAGATTCGGACTTTATGTTTTCAACTTCGTAGCCGGCGATGACCGCCGTGGCGGGATTGGTGCCGTGCGCAGAGTCGGGAATCAAAACTTTCTTGCGCGGGTTGCCGTTTTTCTCATGGTAGGCACGGATGAGGAGGAGGCCGGTCATTTCCCCTTGCGCGCCAGCTGCAGGTTGGAGAGTGATTGCGTCCATGCCGGTGATTTCGAGTAGACACTTTTCGAGGAGTTGCAAAATCTTTAGGCAGCCTTGGGAGAGTTCTTGCGGTTGGTAGGGATGCTCCGTCGCGATGCCGTCTAACCGGGCGACGAATTCGTTGACGCGCGGGTTGTACTTCATGGTACAGGAACCGAGCGGATACATGCCGAGATCGATGGCGTAGTTCCATGTGGAGAGGCGCGTAAAGTGGCGAATGACCTCGATTTCGCTGACTTCGGGGAGACCTTCTACGCCTTCGCGGCGGTGATTAGCGCCCAATGACTTCGCGGGATCGGCCGCGGGGACGTCGAGCGGGGGAAGTTCGAACGCGCGCTTGCCCGGCGAGGATTTTTCGAAGATTAGGCCTTCGTTTTGGTTCGTGTGGCGTGTCGCTTTTTTGATTTTGTCGGTCATGTGCGAGTTGTGCTTGTAGGGGCGCAGCATGCTTCGCCCCTACAAAGAAATTCGTTCCCTTAGATGGGTTGCTCCAGCGCGTGGCGCAGTGCGGCAGCGAATTGTTCGATTTCGGCGCGGGTTGTGGTTTCTGTGACGCAGACTAGCGCGTGTTTTGTTAGTTCTGGATAGGCGGTGCCCAGGACGAAGGGGCCGATGATTTTCTCGCGGAGGAGATAGGCGTTTACGATTTTGACGGAGCGCGGGAGTTCGATTGTGAATTCGTTGAAGAATGGGGCGTCGAAGGCGCGGCGGACTCCGGGAATTTTTTCGAGTTCGGCGAGAGCGAATTGTGCTTTTGAGAGATTTTGGTGGGCCATCTCGCGCAGGCCTTCTTTGCCGAGGAGCGTGAGATGCACGGTGGCGGCCAACGCACAGAGGGCTTGGTTTGTGCAGATGTTGGAAGTGGCTTTTTCGCGGCGGATGTGCTGCTCGCGAGTTGCGAGTGTTAACACGAATCCTCGGCGGCCTTCTGAGTCGGTTGTTTGGCCTGCGAGACGGCCGGGCATTTGACGCACAAATTTATCGCGCGAGGCGATGACGCCGGCGAACGGCCCGCCATAGCTCGGAGCCAAGCCGAAGCTTTGGGCTTCCATCGCGACGATGTCGGCTTCAGCGGGCGGACGCATCAGCCCGAGCGAAACACCTTCCGTGATGGCCGTTACCAGTAGCGCGCCAGAAGCGTGCGCAGCATCGGCAAGAGGTGAGAGCGACTCGATGACGCCGAAAAAATTGGGGGACTGCACGACAACCGCCGCAACATTATCTTTAAGCGCGACTTGCAACGCTTTTTGATCGAGTGTACCGCTTGCGCTGTAGCCAATCTCTTCCACCTGCAAGCCGGAATTTTTTGCGTAGGTCTTGAGCACATCGCGGTATTCCGGATGGACGGAGCGCGCTACAAGGATGTGGCTACGGCCGGTGAGGCGCTCGGCCATTAAGACGGCTTCGGTCGTGGCGGTAGAACCGTCGTACATGGAAGCGTTGGCGACTTCCTGGCCGGTGAGCTGGCACATCAGAGTTTGAAACTCGAAGATGGCCTGCAGGGTGCCCTGTGTGATCTCCGCCTGATACGGAGTGTAGGAGGTGAGGAATTCTCCGCGCTGGATGATGGCGTCGGTGACGACCGAGCGGAGATGGTTGTAAACGCCCGCGCCCAGGAAGCTTGTGTAGCCGCCGGAATTCTCCGCCGCGCGCGCTTTGAAAAAGTCGATGACTTCGGTTTCGGAAAGCGGCCCCGGCAAATTCAAAGCTTCGCGAAGTCGATAACGCTCCGGAATGCTCGAGAACAATTCATCGATGGATTTCGCGCCGATGGCGGCGAGCATGTCCTGCCGCTCGGCGGGACTCTTCGGAAGATAGCGCATCAGGCGGAGGCTTCCTTGCTCTGCGAGGCGATGTAGGCTTCGTAAGCGACCATGTCCATGAGGCCGCTGATCTCCGCGGGATTGGCGAGGCGAACTTTGATGAGCCAGCCCGCGCCATGCGGATCGGTATTAATTTTTTCCGGCGTGTTGTGCAGAACGTCGTTGGCTTCAACGACTTCTCCCGAAGCGGGTGCATAAATGTCGCTCACTGCCTTTACAGATTCCACGGTGCCAAACGTTTTGCCGGCTTCGATCTTCGAGCCAACTTTGGGCAGCTCGACAAAGACCACGTCGCCAAGCTCATGCTGCGCGTAGTCGGTGATTCCGATCGCGGCCACGTCACCCTTTACGTCAACCCATTCATGTTCTTTTGTGTAGCGATAATTCGCAGGATACGCCATTTGACCACTCCTCATTTCCGCGGACAGGCTGCGGGCACAATAAAGTCGCTCTTGTCAGACATTCGCGGCGGCTTGTGGTGCCACAGTTTTCTTCGGTCGCTTGTAAAACGGCGTCGCAACCACCTGGGCTTTGCACTTCTGCGCGCGAATTTGCACGTAGATTGATGTGCCAAGAGCCGTCATCGCGGGTGGGACGTAAGCGAGCGCGATATTCTTGCAAAGGGTAGGCGAGGGCGAGCCGCTGGTAATGACGCCGATCACTTCACCGCTTTCGCTGCAGCAGCAATATTCATCGCGCGCGATGCCGCGGTCCACCATCTCCAGCCCCACAAGTGCTCGCGTCGCGCCCGCAGCTTTCGCACGCTCCAGCGCTGCACGGCCGATGAAATCGTCCTTTTCCATTTTGCAATAACGATCGAGACCCGCTTCCCAGACGTTGATTTTGTCGCTGATTTCGTGGCCGTAGAGCGCCATTTTTGATTCAAGACGCAGCGTGTTTCGCGCGCCGAGGCCGCAAGGTATGATCCCGAACTCTGCTCCGGCTTCTGTCACCTTGCCCCAGACCATCTCGCTTGTTGCAGCATCCGAGGGAACGTAAATTTCGAAACCGTCTTCGCCGGTGTAGCCGGTGCGCGCAATGAGCGTATTCTTCAGGCCGCAGACAGTGCCGTGCGTAAACCAATAATTTTTGATGACGGCCAGATTTGCATCGGTCAGTTTTTGCAGCAACTTTTGCGCGTGCGGGCCTTGTATCGCGAGTTGGGTGTACGCGTCGCTGAGGTCCTCGACGACGCAGTCGAAACTCTTCGTGTTTTCGTGAACCCAGTTGATATCTTTCTCGCGCGTGCCGGCGTTGATCACCAACAGGTAGTCGTCTTCGCCGAGACGATGGACGATCACGTCATCGACAAACGTGCCTTCCGGATAGAGCATCGCCGAGTAATGCGCCTGGCCGATCGCCAGCTTGGAAGCGTCGTTCATGCTGAGATGCTGCACCGCGGCCAGCGCGCCACCGGGAGTGTGCCCGTTGCGAATGCGAATGTCACCCATGTGGCTGACGTCGAAAACACCCACGCCCGAGCGAACTGCTTTATGTTCCGCAACCAGGCCCCCGCTCGCAGGATACTCGACGGGCATATCCCACCCGCCGAAATTGACCATTTTCGCGCCCAAACGGCGGTGCACCGCGTTAAGCGGCGTCTTGCGAAGTTCGGTGATGGGAGGAGTCGTGACGGATTCCATTCCGTGTGCTCAAGCAGAAATCGATACTAACATGCGCCTCGGAACGCGTCAAAGAAGGGCACATTGGACGGGAAAAGCAGAAGCGCGCGACGGAACCTGCAAGCACCAAGGAGCGACGGACAATGTAATAGAAGAAAAGCGCCTAGCCCGAATGTCCAGCTTGCTGGCTTCAGCCAACGTCAGGTACAGTTTTCGGGGAGGCTCTCATGTCGGGTCCAATCCTTTGCGGACAATGTGACAAGACGGAAACCAATTGCAATTGCGAAAAGTATTGCACGATTTGCAAGGGGCAGATTAACGTGAAGCTCTGCGCAGACGGTTTGTATTATTGCCCGGACTGCCGGGAAGCTTGCGATGTCGCCCTCGCGAACAACTACAGTGAGCGTTGATTTCCGACGCATTGAGTTGCAGATTGATCCCGATGCGCGGCTGGCGGCCGCGCCAGGGGGCGCTGCGCGATTTTTGGCGGAGGCTGCTGGTCTGACGAGCGAAGAGGCGGCCGAGCTACAAAAGTCCATTGTCGCTGCTTGCCTGGAAACATTTGAGCATCTGACCGGGGACCACCCACACCTGACAGTGACCCTGGTGCGCTATCCGGACCGAATCGAGGTGGAGCTCACTCACGAAGGCGGCGCGGAGCCCGCGGTGGGACTGGACCGGATTGCCGGATTTGCTACTCAAATAGGAGTTTCGGGCGGGCTTGGCGGAGTCGACCGCGTTCAATACGAGGCGCGCGGCGCATTAGCGGTCACGCGCTTGACCAAGTATTTGGGCCACCTCCCACCCATCCAGTAAATCATTCGAAGAAACAAAAGAGCCGGGCACCATGTCGTGTCCGGCTCTTCGTGTTTTTCCGACGAAGAAACACCGCAAACCTACATTTTGAAAGAGAAAGTATTGTGTTTGATGAGCGAGCTCATTTGATCGTCGCTCAGGGACATGTGCAGGGTCACGCGGTCGCCTCCCGGCGTGATGCGAACCTGATCGAGCAGTGCAGCGAGGTCTGGATTGTCTTTTTGCGCTTGATAACGCTTGTAGAGGAAGCCTGCCTGAAGCAATTGTCCGAGCGTGTTGGCGTCATCAGTGGAACCGCAGATCGCCTGGACTTTGGCGTCCAGGTCGCTGCCGGCTTCGATATTGATAATGGAGTTTTGCATCCGCATCACGAGCTTCGCAGCTTCGGGAAACTGTTCGATCTCGGGAGCCAATTGCTGCATCGCCAGGCGAGTATAGGCAGGATTGGTGACCAGCCAAACGGAACTGCCAGTATTGGCTTCGTTGATCAGGGAGAAGAACTTGTCGTTGCGCATCAGACCTTCCTCGTCGCCGAAGCGCACGCTGATCATTTTCTCGAGGATGCTCTTGTGGCCATACGCGGCGGTGCTGGCATCGATGAACACGAAGAAAAGGTCCGTAGCGCCAGTTCCGGTGCCAAAAGCGTAAAAGGTATAGCCGTGAAAGGATGTCGTGGGGAGCTTTTGCTTTTTGAAGTAGGAGGCAGTCGAGTCCTGATTGAAGTTGCCAAGCGCGATGCCTACCATCTGTTCACCGCTGGGAACGGCGTCAGAGCCGGCGCCCTCGGCTTTGGAGCTCATGCCCTCGGCGACGAGCGCCCAGGCGATCTCATCCACCTGGCTGTTCGGATCATTGCCTGTGGAGGCAAGAAATTTCTCGAATTGGCGAAACCGCTCGGGAAGCACCTGCTCCTGCAGTTGCGGAAACCATTTCAGAGTGCGGGCTTTCTTCAAGTCGGCGTAGCCAAATTCGCCCACGTCCTTGGGGAACATTCCGATCACGTCCGCGCCGAGACGGCCGGCCTGCGCCGGCTTGGGCAGGGTCAGTACCACGCCCAGCAAAAGGCTAATAGCCAAGATTCGGTAGAACGCCCCCCCAATATGGGCCGGGCTTAAATTCCCTGTAAGTTTCATCAAGTGCTCCTTTCAATGGCTGGGAGAAGATCTATTCTACGCGGTCGACGAGCGGGGTGCATTCCCCAATCGCTCGCGAAGGGACGCGATTTTTTCGCGCGTCAGCGCCACAAAGGCGTTATCGGTAATGCCATCGAGATTGATCTCGACGTTTGCTAAAGCGCCGCGAGCCCCCGCCGCGGCCATATACCGTGCTACTTGCAAGTCTGACCTCATGGATGCGGCGGCGATAGCCTCCAGTTGTCCCAAGTGTTCGAAAAGGCCAACGGACAGCTCTGCAACCTGAAGCGGGACCTCGGACGCCCCTTTTGTCGCGACCTGAATCGAAGTTTTCCTTTTTAGCACTTCTTCGGCATTGCCGTGCGGCAGCTTGTACGCGGCCATTACGGCGTCGTAAGAGGCGGCGTCGCGGTCGATGGCTTCCGCGAGTTCGTCTGTGGTGCGCCGCAATTCGTCAAGTTCCGCTGAGAGCTTGTCGACATGCGCAGCTTGGGACTTCTTTTTGCGGGAGAGTCCCGCGACCATCTGGCCGAGCGAAGCCGCCAAAGCGCCAGCCATCGCGGAAACGCTGCCGCCTCCCGGCGTCGCTGTTGGCGCGGCCACGGCTTCCAGAAACGGGCGCGCCAGGCTGACGAGTTTGCCGTCCTTGCTTGCTTTGAGCGGCGCTCCGCTGAGCGCCGCAGCCAGCTTATTTTCAAACACCTGTGCGGTCGAGAAGTTTTCCAGTTGCAGGAAAAAATCCGCCGCCATCTCAATCGCTTTTTTAGGAATCAGGCCGACGATTTCGCTGCCCACTGGTACTGCGCCGTAGCGCTCCGCTTCGCGTTTGACCATTTCGTAGACGCGGTGCATCGGCGTTTGCTCGAAGTCCGTGAGGTTGATGGAGACCTGCGCCAGGTTGCGCGCCTTCAGCTCCACTCCCATGGATTTCACATAGCGGAGACCCCCGGAGGAGAAGCGGATGGCTTTTGCAATTTTATTGGCGATACTGACGTCTGAGGTGTTCAGGTTGACGTTGTAGGCGATCAGAAATTTGCGCGCACCAACTACCGTCACACCCGCCGTCGGGTGCACCTTTGGCTCGCCAACATCCGGCTGGCGATCGTGATTGTGCTTCATCTCTTCGCGCAAGGCTTCAAACTGGCCGCGGCGCACATTTTCGAGATTGACGCGGTCGGGCCGCACTGCCGCCGCTTCGTAGAAAAACACCGGAATCCTATAGCGCGTCCAAATTTCATGGCCGGCGCGCCGCGCGAGCGCGACGCAATCTTCTATGGTGATGCCTTCGATCGGAATGAAGGGTATAACATCCGCTGCGCCCACGCGCGGGTGCGCGCCAGTGTGTTTCGTCAGGTCGATCAGTTCCAGGGACTTGCCAACGCCACGCAGTGCAGCTTCCGCGACGGCATCAGGCTCCCCTGCGAGCGTGACGACGCAGCGATTGTGATCGGCGTCCATTTCACGGTCGAGGACGTAGACGCCAGGGACGCTGCTCATCGCCGAGACGATAGCGTCGACCTTCGCGGGATCTCGCCCCTCGGAAAAATTCGGCACGCACTCAATCAGTCGTTTCATCGCAAACGTGTCCCTCGCGTCTCACCAGACCATCATAGGAGATTTTGTGCCTCCCGAGCCAACTGCACGCGACGAGAGTTGCGGGCGAGCGGGCCATGGGTTCACCGGATTATTTTGGCGGCTTAATAAAAGGGCTCGGCGGAGGATATCTTTTGTCACCCTCTGGCGGCATCGGACGGAAGTCCTTGCTCACTCTAGGCAATGCAGGCGGAGTGTACTTTTTTGATGGCATCGAGGCTAGCGGCTTTTTCTCCTCCTTCTTGGGAGCCGTTTCGCCCTTCATGAACCGAACTACCTGCCTGATAAAAAAGATAATTCCCACAATCCAGAGCCCAATGATCGCCGATTCGTAGAGGCTGAAGTTGAATGCTGTAAGAAAAAACGTCGCGACCAAAAAGAGAATTCCCAAAGCAGGATAAAAGTGCTCCGAAAGCAAAGACTTCTGCTGCGTCCTCTTTACTTGCAGGACTTTAATCTTTTTTTCCGGTCTTTTCCGCGAGTCAGGCTTTGGTTTTGTTGGCGGCATGGACCACGACACCCCGCTTCATGGTCATCCAGCAGGTGTTCATCCCAAAATAATAAGGAATTTCGCGGTAATCGGCCACTTCGAAGACGGCGAGGTCCGCCAATTTGCCAACCCCGAGCGAGCCGATGTGTTTCTCGCGGCGCAGGGCATAGGCCCCGTTGATGGTTGCCGCAGTGATGGCTTCGGCGGGGGTCATCCGTAATTGCGAGCAAGCCAGCGACAAAATCATGGGCATACTCACCGTGGGGCTGGTGCCGGGATTGTAGTCCGTGGCAAGGGCAACGATAGCGCCCGCATCGATTAGTTTGCGGGCGGGGGCGTATTGCGCGAGTCCAAGATGGAAATCGCAGCCGGGCAGGAGCGTCGCAACGGTCTGGGACTTTGCCAGGGCGGCGATGTCGCTGGAATTGACTTGTTCGAGATGGTCGGAACTCGTCGCGCCGAGTTTCACCGCAAGTTGCGTTGCACCTGTACGGGTAAGTTGTTCGGCATGCAGCCTTGGTGCCAAGCCGTGTTGCTTAGCAACTTCGAGGATTTGCTTGGCCTGCTCTCGAGTGAACGCCCCGCGATCGCAGAAGACGTCGCAGAACTCCGCGAGTTTCTGTTGTGCCACTTCGGGAATCAGTTTTTCGGTGAGCAGCGCAATGTAACTATTTACTCCTGCAGATGACCCGCGATACTCCGCAGGGACCACATGCGCGCCGAGAAACGTCGAGACGATGTCCAGAGGCTGCTCGTCGGCAAGCTCCTTGTGCAGGCGGAGAATTTTCAACTCGCTCGCGACCTCCAGGCCATAGCCGCTTTTTGCCTCGATCGTCGTCGTGCCGTAGGCGGCGAATTGAGTGAGAGCATAGCGTGCACGTTGTTTCAGCGCTTCTGATGTCGCCGCTCGCAACTTTCTTACGGAATTCAAGATGCCGCCGCCTTTGCGGGCGATTTCTTCGTAGCTCGCACCGGCGATTTTCAGCTCATATTCATCGGCGCGGTTCGCGGCGTGGATCAGATGCGTGTGCGAATCGACAAATCCCGGCAGCACGACGCGGCCACCCACGTCCATTTTTCCCGCGGTGGCCGCCTCCGGAAGAGCCTCGATTTTTGCGCGCGGTCCGATGGCCGCGATCAATCCATCGCCAACAAGTAGCGCCCCATCCTTGATGATGCCGAGGTCGGCGAGCGCGGTACCGCGCCGGGGGCCACGGCCGCGTAGCGTCAAAAGTTGTGAGGCGCCGGTGATGAGCAGGGAAGTTGGCAAAGCTAGGGTATTATGCCGGATAGGAGTCGATAGTGCACAGCAGGAGTAGGACAGGCATTCCTGCCTGTCTCCCCGGCGCTTTGCTGCCTACGTGAAGTGAAAAATCAGAAAGACAAGAATGTCCGTCCTACTTCAGGCGCTCGTGGCTTGCCCTTTGTAGGCTGGAACAAACACTTTCTGCACGAATTCCTCGTACGATGTCGGCGTCGTGTTCGCTGCCGACCGAGGTTCGAGCGCGCACATGTGTCCGTTATTCAGCGAATCGCACATCTCGCAGAGCAGCGTTGCCATATCTTTGGACATGCCCATCTGCGTCATCCCTTGAATAACCTGCTCCGCAGGCAACTGAACGTAGGCGAGATTGGCTATTCCAATAGCCGCTCCCACGATCTTTGCCATTTCCAGATATGTGAGGTCTCGCTGACCCAGCAGTTCGCGCTTCTGTCTGCCGGTGAAATCGAGTTTGAGAAGCGCCTCGGCTGCCGTGGCGCCGATGTCGCGAGTGGCAATCACCGGCATCGCGAGGTCCGCACTGACGGGGCCGGCCATCATTCCAAAACTCTTGATGATGCCAACCTGCGGCAGCGTGTTTTCCATGAAGTAGCCGGCGCGCAGATAAAGCGCATTAAGCTTAGGTATTCGAGCAAGCCTTTCTTCCAGGATGTGAAGCCCGAGCACGGGGCCGGTTCTGTTCGTCTTGTCTGCGCCAAAGCTGCTGAGAACCACTGCGTGCGTGACGCCGGCGGCTTCAAGCGCATTCGCGATCGAGTTCGTCACCTCATCTTGATGCTCTCGGTAATGCGGGTTCGCAGGATCAGGCGGCACCATCACATAGACCGCCCGCGCGCCTTTAAAAGCTTTGGTCAAAGCCGCGGAATCCGTCACGTCCGCTTCAAATGCTTCCGCGCCACGAGCAACGAGCTTCGAGAGACGCTCCTTGCTGCGTCCCACGACGCGCACTTTTTGGCCCTTGGCCAAGAGTGCTTCAGCGGCGACAGTTCCGGTATTTCCCGTAGCTCCCAAAATGACGTACATGATTTCCTCCTGCAGGACTGCTCACCTCTTCTGATGCGGAGGCGGGCGGGGAAGGTACTCTTTATAGCATGGGGATTTTGACGCCGGTCTTTTTCGCGAATGCAATCGCGTCTGGATAACCCGCGTCGACGTGGCGCACGACGCCCATCCCGGGGTCGTTCGTCAACACGCGTTCGATGCGCGCGGCCATCTCTTTTGTGCCATCGGCCACGGTAACCTGTCCGGCGTGCTGCGAATAGCCGATCCCCACGCCGCCGCCATTGTGAATCGAAACCCACGACGCGCCGCTGGCTGTGTTCACGAGCGCATTGAGTAGCGGCCAATCGGCAATCGCATCGGAACCATCAAGCATCGATTCTGTTTCGCGATAGGGCGAGGAAACCGAGCCGCAGTCGAGATGGTCGCGCCCCATCACGACGGGGGCTTTCAACTCTCCGCGCGCCACCAGTTCATTGAGTGCCAGGCCGAATTTGTCGCGCTCGCCGTAACCCAGCCAGCAAATCCGCGATGGCAGCCCCTGAAACTTTACGCGCTTCTGCGCCAGCTTGATCCAGCGCGTCAGATGTTCGTCGTGCGGAAACATTTCAAGAACGAGCTGGTCCGTCCGCGCGATGTCCGAAGCTTCGCCGGAAAGCGCCGCCCAGCGGAACGGCCCTTTGCCTTCGCAAAAAAGAGGCCGGATATACGCCGGCACAAATCCCGGGAAATCGTAGGCGTTTTTCACTCCATGTTCGAACGCGAATGTCCGGATATTGTTTCCGTAATCAAATGTGACCGCGCCGAGCTTCTGCAAGTCAAGCATGCCCTGGACGTGTTGAGCCATCGACGCAAGCGCGTGCTTGCGATACTCCTGCGGATTGTTTTTGCGCAGCTCCAGCGCCGCTTCGAGTGACATACCGTTCGGCACATAGCCGGCAATGGGATCGTGCGCGCTGGTCTGGTCGGTCAAAAGATCCGGCACAACGCCGCGCTTCGCCAGCTCCGGAATCAAGTCGGCGCAGTTGCCCACCAACCCAACAGAAGTAGCCTCGCGTTTGCGGACGGCATTTTTCAAAATGCGTACCGCCTCGTCGAGGCTCGTCACCATGACGTCGCAATAGCCACCCTTCACGCGCCGTTTGATGCGCTCCGGGTCGACGTCAATCCCGAGAAACGCCGCACCGTTCATCGTCGCGGCAAGCGGCTGCGCGCCGCCCATTCCGCCCATGCCGCCGGTCACAACCAGCTTGCCCGCCAGATCACCGCCAAAATGCTTTTGAGCCGCCGCCGCAAACGTTTCGTAGGTGCCCTGCAAAATGCCCTGCGTACCAATATAAATCCAGCTGCCCGCAGTCATCTGGCCGTACATCATCAGCCCCGCCCGATCGAGCTCATTGAAACGCTCCCAATTGTTCCAATGGCCGGTCAGGTTGGAGTTGCAAAGAAGGACGCGCGGTGCGTACGCATGTGTGCGGAAAACGGCGACAGGCTTGCCCGATTGCACCAAAAGTGTCTCGTCCGATTCGAGCGCCTTCAGCGACCGAACAATCGCGTGAAAGCATTCCCAGTTGCGCGCCGCTTTCCCAGTGCCGCCATACACCACCAAATCTTCCGGCTTCTCAGCAACCTCAGGGTCGAGATTGTTCATCAACATTCGCAGCGCCGCTTCCTGCTGCCACCCTTTGCACGAAAGCGTCGTCCCGCGCGCAGCGCGAAAGGGACCTTTAGACGTGGAATTGTCGGCAACTGTTCCGGAAAGTGTCGCGCTCATGAAGAAACTCCGCGTTTCATCTTAACGCAGCACCGCTTTCCGCACCACATGAGCCCGCCGCACTGGTCCGGCGCTTGGCCATGCCTGATGCTGTGGTAGTACATCAGTTTCCTGTAAAGAAACTCTTCAGGAGTTGACTCGGTACTGGAGTTCGATTGCGCCCCGAAAAGGCCTAGGGTAGAGTCAAGGATTCCGATGAACTACGGCACCCTTCCCTCGCGATTGCTCAACGCGGTCGACTCCATGTCGAATCCGCGCGCGCAGATGTTTCGAGCTGCTGATGGTTGGAAACCTATCGCCTCCGAAGAACTCTTGCGCCGCATCGCCGGACTCTCAACGGCTTTTGTCGAACTCGGCGTGAAGCCGGGCGACCGCGTCGGTCTCTTCGCTGCCAACCGCCCGGAGTGGCACACCGCTGACTTTGCAATCACGGGCGCGGGCGGCGTCACCGTTCCCATCTATTTCAACGAATCTCCGGAACGCATCACTTACATCCTCAAGCATTGCGGCGCAAAGTTCGTCTTCGCCGCGGGCGCGGCGCAAATGCACAAGCTCCAGGCCGTGCGCTCACAGCTTCCTGAGTTGGAGCAGATTATCCTCGCAGATTGCGGATCAGACCTGCCGCCGGATTATCTGCGTTACGAAACACTGATTGCCTCCGCTGGCGGCGCTGACGTCGCGGCCTACCGAATACGCGCGTCGCAAGTCCTGCCCGGCCAACTCGCCTCCATCATCTACACCTCCGGCACGACCGGCGAACCCAAGGGCGTCATGCTGACGCACACAAACTTTTGTTCGAACGTCACGGACTCCTGCGCCAACGTGAAATTCGATTCGAAGGATGACGTTGCTATTTCCTTCCTTCCTCTCGCCCACGTGTATGGTCGTACCCTCGACTACGCTCATCTTTTCCACGGCGTGACCATTGCCTACGTCGAGGCGGTCGAGCAAGTCGCGCAAGCCCTCCTCGAAATTCATCCCACGCTGCTCGCCGCCGTGCCGCGCGTGTTTGAAAAAATCTACTCCCGCGTCGTCGAGCAGGGAAGCAAACAAACTGGCCCCGAGCGAAGGATCTTTGACTGGGCGATGGAAGTCGCGAGCCGCTCGGCGTTGTGGCGTTCCGGCGAAAAGAGCGCTGGCTTGGGAGTCAAGCTCGCATGGAATCTCGCCGACAAGCTGGTCTACTCGAGAATTCGAGCTGGAACTGGCGGAAAGTTGCGCCTCATTTTTTCTGGTGGTGCACCGCTGGCCAAAGAACTTGCCGAGTTCTTCTGGGCGGTAGGAGTTCCGATTTACCAGGGCTACGGCCTGACGGAAACGGCCCCGGTTCTGACTTCCAACTATCCGGATAACCGAATGGGCAGTTCGGGCAAGCCGATTCCCAACGTCGAGCTGCGCATTGCGGAAGACGGCGAAATCCTCGCCAAAGGCCCGTGTGTCATGCAGGGCTATTACAAAAGCCCGGAAGCAACGCGCGAAGTGCTGAGCGCCGACGGCTGGTTCAGCACCGGCGACATCGGCTACCTCGACAAAGACAACTATCTTTTCATCACCGACCGCAAGAAAGATCTCATCAAAACCGCGGCCGGGAAATTCGTCGCGCCGCAGCCTATCGAAAACGCGTTAAAGACCAGCCCATTTATCCTGAACGCCATGGTTGTCGGCGACAAACGAAAATTCATTTCGGCGCTGATCGTGCCGAATCCCACAACTGTCGCCGCGAAAGCCGCAGGACAGGGAATCAAGTCTTCTTCGAACAAGGAAATGGTTGCGCATCCCTTCGTGCGTTCGCTCATCGAGGGCGAAGTGAAGCGCCTAACCGCCAACCTCGCCCAATATGAAACCATCAAGCGCTTTGCCCTGCTACCCGAGGACTTCACGTTTGACAACGGCGGCCTTACCTTCACCCTAAAGCTCAGACGCCGCGTCGTTGAACAGCAATTTCACGACGTCATCGAGCAGCTCTACGCCGACGTCTCCGAACCCCGCCCCATCCTGCAGGATTAATCAAGTCAAGCAGCAGTTTGTGTGTTTTTCCTGCGGGAATCTCTAGAGCGCTGCTATGGATTGTTCTTCCGGTTTGTCGCCGGGCCTGCGGAGGTCTAAAATCTCAGTGGGGATACCAATGTCTGACGAACTGATCATAGCCGGCCGTGCCTTCAAATCACGCTTGATTGTGGGTACCGGCAAGTACTGCAGCTTTCCAGAGATGGCTCGCGCCCACGCCGCTTCGGGCGCCGACATGGTGACGGTCGCCGTCCGCCGCGTGAATCTTACCGACCGCTCCAAGGAATCGCTGCTCGATTACATCGATCGCGAAAAAATCTTCATCTTGCCGAACACCGCTGCTTGTTACACCGCCGACGAGGCCATTCGCACCGCCCGGCTCGCTCGCGAGGTAGGCCTCTCCAACTGGGTCAAGCTCGAAGTCATCGGCGATCAGCAAACTCTTTTCCCCGATACCGAGCAACTCATCGAAGCCACGCGCGTCCTCGTAAAGGAGGGCTTCGTGGTCCTTCCCTACACGAATGACGACCTGATCGCCGCCCGCAAACTCATCGATGCCGGCGCCGCCGCGGTTATGCCGCTCGCCGCACCCATCGGCTCAGGCCTCGGCATTCAGAATCCCGCCAACCTCCGCATCCTCCGCGAACGCATCATCGAAGTCCCCATGATCGTCGACGCAGGCGTGGGCACCGCTTCCGATGCCGCTGTTGCCATGGAACTGGGCGCCGATGGCGTCCTCATGAACACGGCTATCGCCGAAGCCGCCGACGCCGTCCTAATGGCTGAAGCGATGCGCGAAGCGGTCTCCGCCGGCCGCAAAGCCTGGCTCGCCGGCCGCATGCCCAAGCGCCTCTATGCTTCCGCTTCCAGTCCGCTCAGCGGAGTTGTCCGCTAGTTTGGTTTTTTGAAGTTGGCGGGTTCTGCCCCGGCTTGGCCTCCGATGAGTTTCATAGCACCCGCTCGAAGAGATGCCGCTCTGTGCATACAGAAATGAGTTGAGGAGACGGAGTCCGATCCGTCTCCTCAAATTGTTTTTGGGAATGGCTTAGGTCGAATCTGATTGTATCTCTCAGCCTTAGCTGATCGAGATTAGTATCTGCCGTGATGCTCGTGACGCCAATTCCAGTAATCGCGCTGTTGTTCCCTGCTCAGCCGGTTGTAGTCGCGATACTCGTAATGCCGTTCCCCGATCCATACACGGTACGCGCCGATCTCTCCGCTGTTCCAGGTATGGTAATCCGCGTGATATTCGTCGTAGTACCGCGCGTGCGCGGCGCACCCACTTGCCAAAACCGGCGCAATCATCGCGGCGCCCAACACCAGGGTCCCCAGAAATCCCTTTTTTCGGAGCATTTCGCAATCCTCCCTATCGGATTCGCACCTGCTCATCGCCGTCTTTCGCTGACCATCCGGCGATTCGTGTAAGGTCCCCGGAGAATTACAGGGCACTTATCGTCAGCTATTTATAAAACACGGGAAGTGCGACCAAGTTGCGATTTGCACCGAATGTTTGCTGGAAATTTCAGCCGCGGATGGAAAGTAGCTATGCCTGCGCTGCTTTTCTCGCCTGTTCGGCATCGTAGCTTTCGCCGTAAATCGAAGGCACTTTTGCTCCCATACATCGCAAATATGAGCTGAGTTGTCCGCGATGATGAATAGTGTGGTGCGCTCCAAACATCAAAAATGTTACCGCCGGCCTTTGAAAGAGCCCGCGAAAATCCACGATCTTCATCAACTGTTCGCTCGTCAATTTCGACATCGCGTCTAGTCTCTCGGCATAGGCCTGTTCATACCAGCCTGCGATTTCGGCTGGTGTCTTCAGCTCCGCGGGAAGGACCGCGCCGGTTTCAAACTTTCCATTGATCACCGTATCTGCAAATCGCACGTCCGCCGCCGCGATGTGCCTCACCAGCTCATTCGCGCTCTTGGACACGGGGTCCGGCCGGTAATCCGCCTTGTCCGCTGGTACCGCTTCGATTATTTTCTTTGTCACCTGGCTCTCATTCTTCAATGCAGGCAAGTACAGTCCGTGCAGCAAGAACATCGCGTTTTCCGCTGTCATTTCTTTCATCTTTTGTCCCTCTCTCGTAACTATCAGGCTTGGCCCACTTCGACCTTCCTTTGGATGCACTATTCCACAACCCGTTTCATCGCGCACCGCAAAGTCCTTCTAGTACCCTCCTCGTATCGTACAGCTAGTCATAACTGTTCGTACGGTCAGGATATCAGCAGCACACAGCGTCGCCGCTCCATCGAATGTCGAAGGGCACCACCTCCTCATAATGGTTCCTAGACAAACGGAGGATGGTCGACTTCCATGCATCTCACTTTTGCCAAAAGAGTCAGCGAATGCCCGGTCTGCGAAAGTTCGTTGGTGCGCAGGTCGACGAGAAGAGGTTTTGTCGAGCGAGTGTGGTTCCGCTTCGCCTTCGTTTGGCCTTATCGTTGTGACGATTGCGACTCGCGCTTCTGGGGTTTCCGCCGTTCTTATCAAACCGCAGACCGCTCGTTCGGCTGGCGGCTCTCCCGCCTGACACAAAAATCGCCAATCGCCATCGCCCGTGAGCTTTTTGTTGCGACACCACGCACCGCAACGGAATTCAAAGCTCATTCATATCGAAGCGTCTGAATCGGGTCTACTTTCGTCGCGCGCCTCGCGGGTATGTAGCAGGCTGCCAGCGCGACTCCGAAGAGAACGGCAGTCACGCTCGCAAATGTTGCCGGGTCGGTCGGGGGCACTGCAAAGAGCAGGCTCGCCATTAGCCGCGTAAGGAAAACCGCCAGCAGCAGGCCGAACGCGACACCAATGGCGATCATCCCGGCGCCTTGTTTCATGACCAGCCCGAGCACATCGCCCGTTTGCGCGCCCAGCACCATCCGCAAACCAAATTCCTTAGTCCGCCGCGCCACCGAGTACGAGACCACTCCGTAGATCCCCACCGTCGCAATGGCCAGCGCGACGCCCGAGAAAAGCGTCAGCAACAGCGTCAGAAACCTTGGTCGCGCCTGTGCCCGCGAAAGCACATCTTCCATGAGCCGCACGTCGGCAAGTGGCAGCGACGGATCGATATCATTCATCTGCTGCCGGACTTCTCCCGCCAAGGATCGCGGATCACCTCCCAGCGCGCGCATGACCACGAACATGTCCGTATTGCCTTCCCCGGCGGGCTGCCGGTATGGCAAATACAACTCTGTTCCCGCTGGCTGGTCCAGTCCGGCATTCTTCACATCGTCCACGATTCCGATTACGGGGCACCATTCTTTGGTTCCGCCCGGACGGATGCGCCGCCCTATGGGGTTTTGGTTCGGCCAAAAAGTAGCCGCCATCGCTTTGTTGATAATGACGACCTGCGGCGCATCTTTTCCGTCGCGGTCGTCAAACAGACGGCCATCCATTAGCCGGATTCCCATGGTCGTGAAGTAGTCTTTGCTCACCGCCTGATAAAAATCTACGTTCTGGATTGGCCCGTCCTTCGTCATCACGAAACCTTCGATGTCCGTGTCGTTCATATTCGGGCGCCGCATCGGCGCCAACCCCGAAACTAACGCCGCGGACTGCGCTCCCGGCAGACTTGTCAGTCGTCCATCCAACCTCGTCCAAAAATCCGTGATTTTTGCGTTGTCGGTATACGTGCCGCTGGGCAGTGACACGCGCATCGTGATCACGTTGTCGGGGCGAAGGCCGGTGTGTACCTCTTGCAGCTTCCAAAAAGCCCGTAGCATCAAACCGCAGCCGATCAGCAGCACCAAAGCCATCGCCAACTCGCCCGCGACCAGCGCGCGACGGAATAATTGCGCGCCGGCTGCGGCCGTGGTGCTCCCCGCCGTGTCCTTCAGCGATTCGGAAATTCCACTCACGATAAGCGGTGCAAGCGGCGCCAGGCCAAAAAACACTCCGGTCACCAGGCTCATCACCAGCGTAAATGCGAGTACTCGCCAGTCCATCGCGATTTCATCGGCGCGCGGTATTCCCCCTGCATTCGTGAGCTGAACCAGTCGCACTCCGCCAAAGGCTAGCGCCACACCCAACATGCCGCCGCAGAACGCCAGCAAAATTCCCTCGGTCACAAATTGCCGCGCCAGCCGAGCCAGGCTCGCCCCCAGAGCGCCACGAATGGCAATTTCTCTGCGCCGGGCTTCCGCCCTCGCCAGCAGCAGATTCGCCACATTCACGCTGGCGATCAGCAGAACAAACGCCACGGCTCCCAGCAGCATAAGCAAAGCTGGCCGCACGCTCGAAACGACTTCCGCTTGCAGCGGAAAACTCACGATCGTGTGATTCTTGGGGTCAAAGCTATGCGTTTTCGGCGCGCGGTGTTCCCCGTAGGACTGCACTAAGGCTGCCAACTCGCCCTGTGCCTGCGCTGCGGATACGCCGGGCTTTACACGGCCCAGCAGATAGTAGTTGTGTGAACCGCGGCCTCCAGGTTTCGCCGGGTCGAGCTGCAACGCCGTCCAGACTTGAGGTGGATCCTGCTCACCAGGCGGAAACTGAAAACCCTTTGGCATGACGCCGATGATCGTGCACTTGAATCCGTCCAGTCGCGTTTCGCGGCCCACAATGTTTGGATCTCCGGCGAATGTGCTTTGCCAAGTCCCGTAGGAAATGTCTGCAACCACCGCGGCTCCCGGCACATCGTCCGAGGCTGAGATCAAACGCCCGTTAATCGGGGACACGCCCAGAGTTTCCAGAAGTCCGCCGCTCAAATAGGCCGCGGTGACCCGAACAGGCTGCGTTTTGCCGGCTAGATTTGCGCCGCCCGCAATCCACGCATCCAGTGATGCCCACGAGTGCGTATCGCGCTTCAAATCAATAAATTCCGGCCCCGAAGTCCAGAACCGGTGCAACCCACCATTCGGAAACGTCGGAAACTCGGTGTACACGCGAACGAGCTGCTCCGGATGCGCGTAGGGAAGCGGCTGAAGGAGCACGGCGTTCACCACCGTGAAAATCCCAGTCGTGGCTCCGATGCCCAGCATCAGGCACAGTACCGCCGCCGTGGTGAATCCCAGGTTCTTGCGCATCATCCGCAGCGCAAACTGAATATCTTGCCGCAACGTTCCCATCGAAAACCTCCGCTGCCTGTAAGTACGTTCGAATCGGACTTATGTTCCGGCCGTTTGGAACTCTAAACACAACTGACGGCCCACAGGTGCGTTTGTTTCCTGCACGGCCTGTTAGCTCCAAATCATTCGGCCGTTCACAGGCGCTTTCTGGTTCGTCGGATCGCTGTAGAGGGCAGCAAAAGCGAAGGAATCGGCCTTGTCTCAAGTGAGTTCAGCATTACGCCAATTCCCTCGGCCGCTTTCGCACGTGCCAAGCAGATCGCCCAAACACAGACACCTGCCCTCGGCAATCGCGCGCTAGACGTCTTGCACGTGGCTTCTGCTCTCGTCTTGAAAGCTCATACTTTCTATACGTTTGACAGCAAACAGACAACGCTTGCGTCTGCTGTTGGCCTCCGCGTTCGATAATAATCGCATACGATTCATCGCGATGGTCCTCGCGGCGAGTTGCGCCGTACGAATCACCCGGTCCTAAACACGTAGTGCCAAGTCACATCCACCAAAGCATGCACAATGGCCGACGCAAAGATCGACCCTGTCTTGCGCCAAGTCCAACCGTAAAAAATCCCCGCAATCGACGCCAGAATCACGTAGCGCCAATTCGGAAACCCGAGGTTAGTAATGTGCGAAAATCCGAACAGCATTGACGCCGTCCACCACCCCGCCAAATCGCTCTTACATGACCGCGACAGCATATTTTGCAGCAACCCACGAAAAAGAAACTCCTCCGGCCAAGCCGTAAAAAAGAAAATCCCCAGCGAAGTGAACAACAAGGAAGACCAAGCGTGCCATTGCGGCGCGAACCCGATGAAATGCATCGCTATCCCAAGCGGAATGGCAATGCATCCAAATACGGCAAAACTGCCAAGTACGAAAAATCCCCAATGCCGCCCCCAGCCAATCGAGTAGCCAATCCCATCCACCCGCCGCAACAAAATGAACACCGCCAGCGCGACATCCACTGCTAGCAGCACCGTGAAGACATATGCGAGGCGCCCGCCCGGATACGGCCATAGCCAATGCGACGGGCCAAACTTCACTGCCGCCCAAACGCCCGCAAGCGTTAAAAAATCCTGCCAAGTCCCGCCCGGCTTTCGCTCCGCCGACGCCGTCAGCGCCATCGGCACAAACACGAGGCATCCCACAGCCCAAGTACGCGCCAAGCTGAAAGTATTTGTCCCCAGCCCGTAAATCAGGTATGCAAGGAACGCGGCGGCTCCTAACGCAATGCCACCGCCGGGACCGAAGCGCGCCGCAACCCCATCAGCAACACCGCGCGCCGCGAAAAGCAGCATCACCAGAAAGAAGAACGCAAATGCCGTCAACGTGGCCGCGAACTCACGGCCATCATATCCTTGCCAGGTGGCATAAAACGTTCCCGTAAGGCACAACCCGGCCCACAGGCCGAGCATGGGAAGCAGAGTGAGTTGGCGCGTCGCTGGCAAATTGTCTGCCTAACATTCAAGAAGAAAGAGAAGATTGTAGCGCAGAGACATGGCATCCCAAATCCAACCCGCACCCATGCCGAACCCTATGCGCTCTTGTGAAATGATTTTTCTGTGTGGCAGCCGCGAGCGATGAAGCGCCTCTCCTACATCGACTGGATGCGTGGCCTAGCCTGCATCCTGATGTTTCAGACGCACTGCTACGATTCCTGGCTCAGCCCGGAAGCGCGAAACTCCGCCGTTTTCGTCTGGTCACAACTTCTCGGCACGCTCCCCGCGCCACTCTTCATCTTTCTCTCCGGCATTTCCTTCGCGCTGGTCACCGAACGTCTCCGCGAAAAAGGCGCCACGCCTGGCAAAATCGCAAAAACAACCATCCGCCGCGGCGCCGAAATTTTCGCCCTGGGCCTCCTCTTCCGTATCCAGGAATATGCTCTCGGCTACCGCTGGGTTCCGTGGACCGATCTCTTGCGCGTCGACATTCTCAACATTCTCGGCCTTTCGATGATGCTGATGGGCCTTCTCTGCTGGCTCAGCGCCGATCGCAGTCCAGCCAACGCCTCCGCGCTTCCGCGATCCGTGGCAGCATCGCGCACGCGCGGAATCTTCGTGGGCCTGCTGGCTGCAACACTAGTAGCCATGGCGACGCCGCTGCTCTGGACCACCTATCGCCTCTTATGGCTGCCATGGCCGATCGAGTCCTACATCAACGGCGTCCACGTGCTCGGCAAGCCCCAATACTGGCTCTTCCCACTCTTCCCCTGGTCGGCTTTCGCGTTCGTCGGCCTGGCCGTCGGGTTCTTCCTTTTCACAAACATCGCCAAGCGCCACGAAGCCCCCATCTTTGCAGCCCTAGGTCCGACAGGCATACTTGCTTGTTTCCTCTCCATCAAACTCGATAAGTCCCGCCTGCAACTCTATCCCGTCTACGATTACTGGCACACCAGCCCAAATTTTTTCCTAATGCGCTGCAGCATCCTTCTGATTATTTTGTTTTGCGTCTACGCCTGGTGCCGTTGGGGACTGGCCCAAATGGGATTCAGCCCCATCATCCAGCTGGGCAAAACCTCGTTGCTCGTCTACTGGGTACACATCGAATTTGTCTACGGCCGTCTCTCAATCTTGCCCAAGCACAAATGCAGCGTCCTCCAAGCCAGCCTCGGCCTGCTCATCATCTTTCTCGCGATGCTGGTTCTTTCGCTGCTGCGCACCAATTGGAAGAATCGCCACGCGAAAGTCCAAAAGCCAGCCGCCGCCCCTGTATTGAAGTAACGGGCCATCCTAAAAAAATTTTCGGTAAGGAATAAGTCTGTAGGGAATTAAGCCAGACCGAGACCTCGGTCTAGCGTTTCACAATGGGGTTCTGTTCCAGTTGCTGCCCCTGCGGAATCCTGATGATAACCTCGCCCGGCCGCGCCAAACCCAAATCATCGCGCGCAATTTTCTCGATCAGTCGCGGATCGCTATTGAGATCCTTCACTTCCTGTGCCAGCGCCGCATTTTCTTTGCTGAACGCATCTAGATCCGCCTTCACTTTCCTGATCTCGTTCTGCGTCCGCCGCATCGCCAAAAATCCGTGCGTCCCAAAAACGTCGTGTACAATCATCACCAGCATAAGCAAGCCCAAAAGCCCGCGCCCATACTGCCGCATCAGCGCCCACAGTTTCTCTTCGACCGGCACCTTCTTCAATTTCTTCTTCAGCTTTCCAATACCCACTTCGTCGCCTCGCCAGTCAATTTCGCGGAAGCCGCGGCGCTATTTGCCTCCACGTACAAGCGCAAAAGCGGTTCCGTCCCAGACAGCCGCAAAAGCATCCACGATCCGTCCTCAAAACTGAATTTTGCTCCGTCAGTGCGGTCAATCGATACAACTTTCCGGCCTACCAGTGTCGAAGCGTCCACCGCCACCTTCTTCACCGCGTTTGCCTTTTGTTCGTCGCTCAAGTGCAGATTTTCCCGCACCGGCCAGAATTCCCGTCTGACTTTCTTAAAGAGCCGCTTCACCTGCTCTCCCAGCGAAGCGCCCCGCGCTGCGATCATCTCCGCCACCAAAAGACACGCCAATATCCCGTCTTTTTCCGGCACGTGCCCGCGAATCGTCAAACCCGCACTCTCTTCTCCGCCCAACGCAATCTTGTCCTCGCGAATCAATTGCCCGATATATTTGAATCCTACCGGCGTCTGATACGTCTTCTGCCCATGCGCTTTCGCCGCCGCGTCAATCAATTGCGAAGTCGCCACGCTTCGCGCCGCCGCCATATTCCACCCGCGCGTCTCCACAATGTAGTCGTACACCAGCGCCAGAATATGATTTGGCTGAATCCAAGTTCCGTCGCGGTCGATCATTCCAAACCGGTCGGCGTCCCCGTCAGTCGCCAATCCTGCCGCCGCCCCCGAGTCCACTACCGCCTTACGCAACGGCGCCAAATTCTCTTCGCTGACGTCCGGCCCTGTCCCATCAAACAAGCAATCGCGATTCGTGCGCATCGCCTGAACCGCGACTCCGTGCTCCGACAGCGCCCGATCCAGATACCCGGCCCCGCAACCGTGCAGCGCGTCCGTCACGAATTTGACCTTCGCCTTCTGCAGCACGTCGAACCGTACCAACTCCCCCAGCCGTTTCAAATAATTCTCGCGAAGATTCACCGTCTCCGTCTTCACTCCGCCCGATGGCACGGCCGGCGAGGTAGAATACGCGCCGTCTTTAGCGATGATTCTCGCCACGCGCGCCTCAATGTCTTTCGTCACTTCCGGCAACGCCGGCCCGGCATCCCCCGAAGAAAACTTCAACCCATGATATTGCGCGGGATTATGGCTGGCCGTGAAGTTGATCGCTCCATCGAGATTCGACCGTTGGATTTCGTAAGCAACAGCCGGCGTCGGCGTAAACGTCTCACACAGCAATGTGCGAATCTGGTGCTGCTGCAAAATCGCCACCGCCAGCTGCGAAAACTCCTCCGAATAAAATCGCGTGTCGTACCCGACCAAAATCGTTGGATTCTTCGCCTTGCCATTCACATGTTCCGCGATAGCCGTGACTGCCAGCCGCACGTTCGCAAACGTAAAATCGTCGGCAATCAATCCGCGCCATCCGGACGTGCCGAACTTGATAGGACTTGCGTTCATCATGGGAGAAGCGCTCATACCGTCGTATTCTATTCCCAGTTTTGCGAAGACGAAAGCCTTAGAAAGAATATCCGGAGAAAATCCCATGAAGTCCAGCGAGAACTATCGGCTCGTGCTCGTCACCTGCGCCAATCCCATCCAGGCAAAACTCATCGCCCGCAGTGTCGTCGAAAAACGCCTGGCCGCCTGCGTCAACATCCTCTGCAGCCCCATCGAGTCTCACTATCGTTGGAATGGTAAGGTAGAAAAAGCGCGCGAGCTCCTGCTCTTGATCAAAACCACAGCGCGAAAACTGGGCGGCCTGGAAAGAGAAGTAAAACGCCTGCACAGCTACGAAGTCCCCGAATTCATCGCCCTACCAATCGTCGCCGGTTCGAAAGCCTACCTCGACTGGCTCGACGAAAACACGTAGTGCGTCGTTCTTCTCCGTGTCCTTTGCGCTCTCTGAGGTCCCTGTGTAAATCCCTTTCTTTTCCGTTCTTAAGGACGCGTCACACGTACAAAAGCGCCTGATCCAAATCCGCCATAATATCTTCCACGTCCTCAATCCCCACCGAAATCCTCACCAACCCTTCGGTTATCCCGATCCGCTCCTGCACTTCCTTCGGCATCGAAGCATGCGTCATCTGCGCTGGCAACGAAACGAGAGTCTCCACACCGCCCAAACTCTCCGCCAGCGAGCACAATTTCAATTGATTCAAAAATCGCCGCGCCGCTTCCAGTGAACCCAAATCAATCGCGATCATCGCTCCCGGCCCTTTTTGCTGGCGCCGCGCAATGTCATGTTGTGGATGCGTTGGCAGCCCCGGGTAATGAGTCTTCCGCACTTTGGGGTGCGCGTCCAGATGCCGCGCCACGGTAATGCCGTTGGCATTGTGCTGCAACATGCGGATGGCCAGCGTTTTCAGCCCCCGCGAAATCAGAAAGCAATCCATCGGCGCCAGCCCCGAGCCCGCCGACCTCTGAATGAAATGAATTTTCTCCGCGTCGTCCGGCCGCGTCAGCACCACCGCTCCCCCGGTCGAGTCGCTGTGTCCGTTCAAATACTTCGTCATCGAGTGCACCACAATCTGCGCGCCAAGCTCGATAGGCCGCTGCAAATAGGGGCTGAGAAAGGTATTGTCCACCGCGAGCGTGACATTCCGCTCGTTGGCCAGTTTCGCGATCGCCCCGATGTCTGTTACACGCATCGTTGGATTCGTTGGCGTCTCGATATAAATTAGCTTGGTATTCGGCCGCAAGGCCGCCAGCACGCACGCGGGAATCGACGTATCGACGAAACTGAACTCCAATCCGAAGTGCACCAGCAACTGCGTCGAGAGCCGGTACACACCGCCATACACCGCTTCGGACAGCACAATGTGATCGCCCGGCCGGTACAAACGGAACAACGCGTCAATCGCCGCCATCCCCGAAGTGAAAACATAAGCGCTATGTCCGCCTTCCAGTTTCGCGACGGTGCGTTCCAGCGCTTTCCGATTCGGATGGTTGGATCGCGCGTAGTCATAACCCTTGTGTTTGCCCAACTCCTCATACACGTACGTGGACGTCTGATAGATTGGCGCAACGATCGCACCCGTGGCGGGATCAGGCTCCTGCCCGACGTGAATCGCGTTCGTGGCAAATCCCATTGTAATCTCCTCTTACTTCGCAAGCCTTATTCCCATGCGGTTAGCCTCTTGCGGCACGGAAAGGCTGCTGCCGTTCCCCTGCAATGTGGAAGTTACGGGACTAGGGGCCCATCGCTGCGCTTGCGGCTCACAAAAACCTGCAGGGCAGATTCTTCCGAAGTTACAGGACCAAAACCAGTGAGTCAATTCCGCTGCAATGCATTGTTGCGTGGGATACATCGGTTTGCCTCCGCAAGCCAATGTTTGCCGAGCAGCATCCAGACCCGCATTTGCATCTTAGCCCTCAACGGAGTATTTTGACGCCATAGCGTATTTCCGTGACGGATGGGGCCCACAGGAACATGAAGCTCACTCGCTCAAGGTTGCGTAGCGTTTTCTTTACTTTGTTGGCTGCGACCGCGTTGAGTGTCGCCGCCCAGGACTCGCCAGCGCCTCCGCCGAAAGCTCCCGCGCAGTCTGATGAGCCCAGCCGGTTGACGATCGAAGTTACCGGCGGCGAAAAGGCTGTTCCCGTTGAAAACGCCAGCGTCTATGTGAAGTACGTGGAAGAGCACGCCATTAAGAAGGACAAGAAAGTCGAATTAAATGTCAAAACCAACCGCGCAGGCGTCGCGCATGTAGCTGATGCGCCTCTCGGCCGCGCTCTCGTTCAAATTATTGCCGAAGGTTGGAAGACCTACGGACGCTGGTACGACATCACCGATCCTCACCAGATCATCAAAGTGCGCCTCGAGCGGCCGCCGAAGTGGTACTAATTTGTTTCGAACAGCGAAAAATTAAAGGCTGCGCATCGCAGCTCAGCGAATATTTCCGCGTTCCACTCACGCACCAATCTGATTTTAAGAGCTTTGCATCGCACATCAGCGTTTGTGTTGCCAAAAAATTCGGCCGAGGAAAAAATCCATTGCACTAAAATTGTGCAAACAGCAGCAGGACGTTGAAGAAAGTGAAGTTAGCTGTCACTGCGTGCCGATTTTCCACACACTTATCAACAATTGTGTTGAAAACTTAATCATGCAGAAACATTTTTCTTGCACTTCGGCACAACTCTTGCCTGCCGCATCTTCCCGGCTTTTGACCGCGGCTCAACGCGGGTGATACATTGGCTCATCGGCTTTCTTGATGAATGAAACATTTGACGGAACTTTCTCACTTTTGCAGATGCTCTGGGGCAACATCGTAGCCCGTCCGCTGCGGAGTTGTCTCAGTGTGATCGCTATCGCCATCCAAGTCATTTTGGTTCTGCTCATTGTGGGTTTCACTTCGGGAATTATCTCCGAGTGGGGAAAACGCGTCGAAGGTGTCGGCGCCGATCTTCTCGTCCAGCCTCCCAACTCTTCTATTTTCTTCGCCTTCTCCAGTGCCGTCATGCAGGAATCTTTAGGCGACAAAATTGCCGCGCTCCCGGGCGTTGATGAAGTCGCCCCCACGCTTATCCGCATGGAACCAAAAAACTTTACCCTCGTCTATGGCATCGATTACAAACGCTTTAATGCTCTCAGCCGCGGATTTTTATTCCGCGCGGGCCGCCCGTTCGAAACTTCCGACGAAGCCATCGCCGATGACATCATCGCTCAAACCAAACATTTGAAGGTGGGCCAGCAGATCACTCTTTTGAATCATGCGTTTACAATTTGCGGAATCGTGGCCCACGGCAAAGGCGCGCGTTACTTTATCCCTCTGAAGACCGCGCAAGAGATCGCCGGCGCGGAAAAACGCGTCTCCATGTTCTACGTTCGCAGCAAGGGCGACACCGAGGGCACTCGCGCGCAAATTGTTGCGCTCTCTCCGCTGGATAGCGTGCGCTCCACCTACGAACTCGTCACCCTCATGAGCTCCTCCAATCTCCCTCAATTGAGGCCGTTTACGCGCAGCATGGTCGGACTAGGACTTGTCATCAGCTTCCTCGTCGTCCTTCTGAATATGCACACCATGGTCATGGAACGCACTCGCGAGATCGGTATCCTCAAGGCTTTAGGTCTTTCCAGGTTGGGAATCCTACGCATGTTGCTCGGAGAGACTCTCCTTCTTACCGTCTGCGGATGCGTCCTCGGAATTGCACTGACGTTTGCCTTCCAGGCCATCTTGCAAGAGACGAACCCCAGCCTCATGATTTTAATTACCACGCAGTGGGTCCTCTCTTCCGCTCTGCTCGCTCTTGTCGGCGCCTCCATTGGCGCCATTTATCCGGCGTTGCGTGCCGCGAGTTACGATCCGGTTGTCGCGCTGGCTTACGAATAAATTCATTCTTTCGTTGCAATTCACTAGGCGGTCGCTCGCCTCGGCAAACCGAGTCATGTTCTTTTTGGCTACCACAGTTTTCTGCGCCGATTGCTTCGCCTCCGCCAAGCTGATAGTTTTGAGGCACTCTCCAGCCACTCCACGCTAGAGAATTCCGCCAATCCGGCGGCGCTGCTCAATAAAAGGAGCTCCACAATGAAGCGACTGCACGTTTTGCTGGTGGCCGCAGGCCTTTGCCTGTTGGTCGGAACCGCTGCCCGAGCACAGATGGGCATGGAATTCTTCAAAAAGCCGGCGATTGCCGATATTTTTAAGCCCGAAGTTGGAAACGGCGCCGTCTATGAAACCGAACGAGACCAAAAGAAGAGCACCATCGAGATGACCGTGGTTGGCCAAGAATCTGTCGATGGCAAAGACGGTTTCTGGCTTGAGATTGGTCACTTTGATCAGCGGACTGGCGCGATGGTGTACGCGAAAATGCTCGTCACAAAAGATGACTTCCAGTTTCATCGCATGATCTTTCAGCAGCCCGGCCAACCGGCGATGGAAATGCCTATGAATCCGAACGCGCAGCAGCGGTCTCACATAGCCGACGAAATGGAAAAGTGGCACAAAGTTGGGACGGAGACCATCACCGTACCGGCGGGCACCTTCCTTTGCGATCACTGGGCCAAAGACGATGGAAAAGGCGACGTTTGGGCCAGCTCTAAGGTCACTCCCATGAGTTTAGTTAAGGAAACCACGCCGACAAATTCCATGATTCTCGTGAAGGCGATTACCGATGCCAAAGACCACATCACCGGAACTCCCACGAAGTTCGACCCAGAAATGATGAAGCGTCAGATGATGCAGCAGCAGATGCAAAAGCAGCAACAACAGAACCCGCGGTGACGCCGAAGGTTTGGCGGCAAGTACCCAGGACGCTTTCAAGGAGAAGGTGAGAACGGCAGGCGAGAGCCTGTTGGAAAGTGTATTTTTCCGGTAAGTCCGTTTTAGGATGTAGGCGCGAAGGTGGCAAGCTCGCGGGAAACATCGTCGATGGTGGCCAGCGGACAAGACACATGTACCGTTTGCCCAGGCTCTTCTGCATCGATCAACAATTTGCCGTCATGCGTTCGGATTCGAACGTATTGTGGTCCATCGTGGACCTCAACCAATTCGGCCTCGGGATATTTTTGAAGTTCTTTGGCCACGGCATGCACCAAGGGCATGAAGTCCGCAGCCCTTTCTCCAGCGTCGCGCATCCTATCCCGGGGGACGAAGTGCATGGCCATCGGAACGATGGCTGCAGGCACCCAGACATGGACGTGAGATCCCTTGCTGCGGCTTCCGTCCACATCAACCCGGATCACACCTTCGCGAAAGGTATAAGCTCCCGCCAATACCACTGCGGCCCCGAAACCCAGAGCGATTTTCGCGAGCAGTACCATTTCTTTATCCTTTCCCGTCTCTCGCTTCCTGCGCGAGAGCCTTTCCCCGCCCGAAACTGTGAGCCTTACTGTTTAGTCCGTGGTGACGTTCTTGGAATCCAGCCAGACGCGAATGGTGTTGTCGTCATCCTTCACCGAGACCAGTTCGACATCGCCTTGCCCTGCAAGCGCATGCAATCCAGCCACAATGTCCAACTCGTCTTTGGATCCAGAGAGCAGTGCTTCGACGACCTTCATGGGAACCTTGACCTCTACCTGCGAATGCTTAGGTTTGTTCTTGTCGTGGACGTGAACGAACAACATCCCTTCCTTTTTCATTACGCTGATGTCCGCATCGTTGCTCTGCACCGTCACGAATTCGCCGTCTTTGCTCGAGCGCACCGCTTCAAAAATGGTGCGAATATCCACTCCATCGCAATCCATGCAACCAATGCGAACCTTGCCGTTGTGCAGGCGATCGTGGTCAATGGCCGGCAGAACCTTTTCCGCCAATTCGAGAGGAACATTGACGCGAACGGTCTCGCCCTTCGAATTGGTACTAATCACGCGCACGTGCAGCCAGCGCTCTCCGTGAGCGGATGTGCTTGATTGGCTTGTACTTGTTTGTGCTTGAACACCTAGAGGAGCGTAGAGGAATGTGGCGGCCAGAAAAGCCACTACGGGGAGTAGATGCCGGGTGCGGGTGCTCATAGCGGGATGCCTCCTTTGGGCATTTGGCGATATATACGGGTAAGACGCAGAAAAAGTTCCGGGATTAACAACCTTTTCGTTTCCAGCAAGTGGCAGAGGCCGATCAGGGCGCTCAGTCCGCGAAGCCGCACGGCTTGTTGAACCCGGGCACAGCGTGCTGTGCCCCTACGGGAGACCTGCGAAGCGGGAGCGCATGGCTGGCTTAGCTCGGCTGCCATTTCAGGAAGACAGCGGCTAGGGGCGGCAGCGAGAGGCAGAGCGAGTGTGCGCGGCCTTGGGACGGTTGATTTGAGGCGTTTTGACCGCCGAGATTTCCCACGTTTGAGCCGCCGTAGGTGGCGGCGTCCGTGTTGAGGATTTCGGAATAAAAACCGGGTCGGGGAACGCCGATGCGGTAGCCTTCGCGGACGACCGGCGTGGCATTGAGGATGACGATCAGCAAGTCCGCCGGTTTTTTGCCGTGGCGCGCGAAGGCGAAGACGCTGTTGTCGGCGTCGTTGGCGTCAATCCACTCGAATCCCTGCCAGTTGAAATCGACTTCATGGAGAGCCGGTTCCGCGGCGAGCAGCTTATTTAAATCGCGGACAAGATTCTGAACACCACGGTGCGAATCGTACTGCAGAAAGTGCCAGTCGAGGCTTCGGGCTTCGCCCCATTCGTCGCGTTGGGCGAGTTCCTGGCCCATAAAGAGGAGTTTTTTGCCTGGGTGGGCGCATTGATATGCAAACAGGAGCCGTAGGTTTGCAAACTGCTGCCACAAATCGCCGGGCATTTTGTGCAGGAGAGAGTTTTTTCCGTGGACGACTTCGTCGTGGGAGAAAGGCAGCATGAAATTCTCGCTGAAGGCGTAAAGCATCGAGAAGGTCAGCTTATTGTGCTCGTATTTGCGATGGACGGGATTCGCGGAAAAGTATTTCAGCGTGTCGTTCATCCAGCCCATGTTCCATTTGAGGCTGAAGCCGAGGCCGCCCAGATAGGTCGGACGCGTTACGCCGGGCCAGGAGGTGGATTCCTCGGCGATCGTCAGAATCCCGGGGAAGCGGCCGTGGGCGACTTCGTTCATGCGCTTTAGGAAAGCGATGGCATGAAGATTCTCGCGGCCGCCGAACTCGTTGGGGATCCACTCGCCCGCTTTGCGGGAATAGTCGAGATAGAGCATGGATGCGACGGCGTCCACGCGAAGGCCATCGATATGATATTTGTTGAGCCAGAATAAAGCGTTGGAGATGAGGTAGTTCTGGACTTCATTGCGCCCGTAATTGTAGACGAGCGTGCCCCAGTCCGGATGGGTGCCCTGGCGCGGGTCGGAATGCTCGTAAAGATGCGTGCCATCGAACTCAGCGAGGCCGAAGATGTCGCGCGGGAAATGCGCAGGAGTCCAGTCCAGAAAAACGCCGATGCCCGCGTGGTGGCAGCGGTCGATAAATGCCATGAATTCAGCGGGAGTGCCGTAGCGGCTGGTCGCTGCGAAATACCCGATGGTCTGGTAACCCCAGGAGCCGTCGAAGGGATGCTCCATAATGGGTAGCAGCTCGATATGGGTGTAGCCGAGATCTTTTACATAGGGAATGAGTTGATCGCCTAGCTCGCGGTAGGTGAGCCAGCGATTGCTCTCTTCGGGAACGCGGCGCCACGAGCCGAGGTGGACTTCGTAGACGGAGATGGGAGATTCGAGCCAATTTTTTTCGGAGCGATGGTTCATCCACTCGGTGTCAGTCCATTGATAGTTATCGAGGTTGACGACGACCGAGCCGGTGTTGGGGCGCAGCTCCCCGCGGAAAGCGTAAGGATCGGCTTTGAGTGGGAGCATGGTGCCGTTTGCGCCGATAATTTCGTACTTATAGATGGCGCCTTCACCGAGTTCGGGAATGAAGAGCTCCCAGATGCCGGAAGAGCCGCGGGCGCGCATCGGATTGACACGCCCATCCCAACGGTTGAAGTCGCCGACCAGGCTGACGCGGCGCGCGCTTGGTGCCCACACAGCAAAATGCACGCCGCGAACCCCTTCGAGAGTTCTGAGATGGGCTCCGAGTTTTTCGTAGGTGTCGTAGTGGCGCCCTTCGCCCATGAGATGGAGATCAAACTCGCTCAACAGATAAGGAAAGGCGTAGGTGTCAAGAGTTTCGACGGTTTCGCCGTAGCCGGTGCGGTAGCGAATGCGATAGTGAGATGGAGCGGGCGAGCCCTGATGCGAATCCGGAAGCGCGGCTTCAAAGAAACCCTCCGACCGCAGCTTTCGCGCGGGGATGGGCTCTGCTACGCCTTGGACCAACACACTGGCGTCCGCGGCGCCAGGGCGGAAGAAGCGAATGGCCCAGCCGTGACCCAAGGGCGACCAGATGGGATGCGGCCCGAGAACGGCAAACGGATCGGCGCAACGCCCTGCGAGCAAGGCGTCAATCAGCGCGTCCTTGTTGGAATCGGAGGCGCTGGCTGGAGCCGTGGGAGTTAGCTTGTTTTCTTCAGGCATGGGGCGTTGCTCCGCAGCGGTCGGTCGAAACTAATGGCGGAGGGAGTGTACAGTCTACAGTGAGTGGTGAGTAGTGGGTAGTAGTGAGTAGCGAGCGACGATCGATGAGTGACGTGTGGCGAGCGTTGAGATGGCATACCCCATCCCCCGGTGTTTTGCTGTCTAGTCTCAGTGGGGAGTCGAAAGTGAAGGAGGTCGGAAAGCCAAGCGGAGGGAGACTCTGGCGTGGACCATTATCCGGCTTCAATTGATCCGGCGACCGGCGGGTGCCGAAACATCGCTGGCCGCGTCAATCGTGATGGCACGGTGACGATCTGGGCCATCACTTCTACGGTGAGCGCCAATGGCGATAACGGAGCGGATCCGAACAAGCTGGTGAAGGTGACGGACCTAATCTCCGCAACCACGCCGCCTACGGGAGGCTGGCTCGGAACTTTCCAGACCGTGCGTTCCGCGCGTGCGGGAGAGGTGTTCCGCGGAGTGGCGGTTGCACCGAAGAGTGATGACGACGACGATCGAGGCCACCACTTCTAAATCAAGAAGTGGCGTAAAAGCAGAAAACCTCCTCGAGCCGCTGAGCCCGAGGAGGTTTTTTATTTTGGCTGAGACTGCCTGAGATGCGGAGATTTGGTTGGAACTTTCCGAGTAACGCCAGTGAGGGAAACTAACGTAAGATGCGTGGCGCACTTCGAGTTGGGCGGAGGGGTTGAGGAATGATGAAAGCTGACGCGAAGCAGTCGGTTTGCGGTGAAGGCCTGCTGGTGGCTCGATTTTTGTTGATTGCGGGGGCGACGTTGATGCTGACGGTGGCTGCGCAAGGGCAGGACCGCGGGCAGACGCGGTCGATGGTGATATCGCGGAATGGAATTGTGGCTTCGGAGTCGCCGCTGGCTTCGCAGGCCGGCGTTCGGATTTTGGAGCATGGCGGGAACGCGGTGGATGCGGCGATCGCCATGAACGCGATGATGGGTGTGGTTGAGCCGATGATGAACGGGATCGGCGGGGATTTGTTTGTGATTGTGTATGACGCCAAGGCCAACAAGCTTTATGGATTGAACGCCAGCGGCTGGGCGCCGAAGGGATTGACGATTGAATTTTTGCAGAAGCAGGGACTGAAGAGCATGCCGCAGACGGGCGTGCATTCGATCACCGTGCCGGGTGTGGTGGATGGTTGGCAGAAGTTGGCGGACAAGTTTGGAAGAAAGAAATTGAAGGAGGATTTGGCGGCGGCGATTCAAACGGCGCAGGACGGTTTTCCGGTGCCGGAGTGGGATGCGGCGTATTGGGCTACGGAAGTTGACCTTTTGCGGACGGATGATGCGGCGACGAGTCTTTATTTGCCGGGGGATCATGCGCCGAAGGTAGGGGAAGTGTTTAAAAACCCGGATTTGGCGGCGTCGCTTGGGCAGATCGCCGAGCATGGGAGAGACGCGTTCTATAAGGGAGAGATTTCGAAGAAGATTTTGGACGCAGAGAAGCGGCACAACGGGACGATGACGGAGAGGGATTTGGCGGAGTATTCGAGCGAGTGGGTCGAGCCGATTTCGACGACATACCGCGATTGGACGGTGTACGAGATGCCGCCGAACGGGCAGGGAATTGGCGCGCTTGAGATGTTGAATATTATGGAGACGTTTCCGCTGGGGGAGAAAGATTCGGGATTTGGGTCGACGAAGGCGCTGCACACGATGATTGAGGCTAAGAAGCTGGCCTACGCAGACGTGGCGAAGTATTTGGCCGATCCGCGGGGGCAGAAAATTCCAACCGCAACGTTGCTTTCGAAAGCGTGGGCGGCGGAACGGGCAAAATTGATCGATCCGGATAAAGCGGCGTGCGACTTCGCAGCCGGAGAGATTGCGGGCGGAAGTGACACGACCTATTTGAGCGTGGTGGACAGAGATGGAAATATGGTGTCGTTGATTCAGAGTAATTATGCGGCGTTTGGGTCGGGGATTGTGCCGGCGGGGGCGGGATTTGTGATGCACAATCGCGGTGGCTTGTTCACGCTAGTTGCGTCGTCGCCGAATGCTCTGGCAGGACACAAGCGGCCGCGACATACGATTATTCCGGGGTTTGCGCAGAATGGCGACAAGCGCATGGCGTTTGGGATTATGGGCGGGTGGAATCAGGCGCAGGCGCATGCGCAGTTCATCGCAAACATTGCGGATTTCAAGATGAACATTCAGGCGGCGGTGGAGGCGGCGCGGTTTACGAAATATACATTTACGGGTTGCGACGTCGAAATGGAGAACAGGTTTAACGGGAAAGTGCGAGACGAATTGACGGTCAAAGGGCATCAGATTAAGGTGCTAGGGACATTCTCGAGCCGCGTTGGGGGCGGGCAGGTGGTGTTGCGGGATTTTGCTACGGGGGTGAACTATGGAGCGTCCGACCCGCGGAAGGATGGTCAGGCGGCGGCGGAGTTACCGTTTGAGTGACTAATGTGGGATTTAGAAAGGGTTGAGAAGGCTCGTCGAAGCTTGCAAGAAAACTCCCCTGTAGGGAGAAAAAGGGGAACGAATCTTCCCAGGCTAGGTCGAGGTACAGGTCCAAGATTTCATTAAGTAGTGTATTATGAGTGGATTGCAAGGCACGGGCTTGGCTCCCGAGTTGCACCTGTACCAATGGCCAGGGACGGTGCCCCGCAGCAACGCGTCCTGGGTACGGAGACACCATGGGACTCGAACGGGTGGCACAGAGCTTCTTGCGGTATGTTTCCTTCTCAGTGTTCTGTATCGTGGTGAATCCTTTCGCAAAAGCTCAGGCAGTGGACGTTTCGGGCAGTTACCAATGCACGCAGGCGATGGTGCAGGGAAAAGTGATCGCTTGCACGGCGGCGCCCCTGATCCTCAAGAATGACGGGCATTTTGAGCTGCGAGGCTGGGAGGGAAGTTACCTGGTGGACGGGCAGTGGGTGACGCTCTCTGATTCTTTGACGAAGGCGCGGGCGAAGATCGTGCCGGGACATAAGATCGTGCTGCGCTATTACGGGAAGCATGGCTGGGCGGAAATGACGTATGAACGGCGCGTGGCGGAAATGGGGAAGGCTTCGCTAAGTTGATTTGACCGCCGCCAGGAGTTCCTCGGCTTGTACCGGGCATACTGGGGAATCAAAGTGTTTGTAGTAAGCAAAGACCTCGCCTTGCTGAGCTAGGCTTCGCACTCTGTGCGCGATGGCTTTGCGGTCGTTCGCTGAATATCCTTCCTTTCGCAAACGCAAATAGGAAAAATCAGCGGTTCGCTTGTCCGGCGCGACTAGGTCATCGCTTTCGGCCAAGCAAAGTGCCACGTTTCGCTTCGTTAGAGCGATAAATACATCCTCGACAAACCAGGATGGGTGCCTAAATTCGACGGTGCAACGGGCACTGCCCGGCAGTTCGGCAAGAAAGTCCTGCAAGAGTTTCAAATCCAATTTCAGATTGGGCGGCAGCTGAAAGAGCACGGGCCCAAGTTTGTTTGCTTCTTGCAGAGGTTTTAGAGAGGCGATGAATTGCGCGGTCGCGTCGGCTACATTCTTGAGGCGTTTGATGTGCGTGATGCTTTGGTGTGCCTTTATGGCGAATTTGAAATCGGGAGGAGTTGCAGCAATCCAATTTCCAAGCAATTTTTCTGTGGGGAATCCCCGAAACGTGTAATTTACCTCGACCGAGTTTAGGCGGCTAGAGTAATAGCCTAGGAACTTGGCGGAGCTGAGTTTGGCGGGATAAAACTCAGGTTTCCATTTGGCGTAAGCCCAACCTGAAACTCCGCAAAAAACTCTTCCCATATTTAGCAGCTACTCTCTCTATCTCTAGTGTACGTCTTATTGCCAGCCACGGCCGCGGAGGACTTTGCCGGCGGTGGCGCCGGTGAGTTTGCCGTGATCGTATTCGATCTGGCCGTTGACGATGGTGTAGGCGATGCCTTCGGAGAGTTGCGTGGGATTGACGAAGGTGGCTTTGTCGATGATCGTTGCGGGATCGAAGATGGTGATGTCAGCGAAATAGCCGGGTTTCAAGATGCCGCGGTTTTCGAGATGTTCGCGCTGTGCGGGGAAGGAAGTGATTTTGCGGATGCCGGCTTCGAGAGGCATCAGATGCTCGTCGCGCACGTAATGGCCGAGGAAGCGGGGCATGGAACCGAAAGCGCGTGGGTGGGTGTGCGCTTCGAAGATGGGGCCATCGAGAGACATTTCGTTGGCGTCCAGGCCAATGCTGGTCCAGCGCTGTTCCAGGCCTGTCTTGATGTCTTCTTCGCTGGCCATGAAATAGAGCGCGCCGGTTTGCGCGGAGTCGGCGATGACGAAGTCCATCAGCGTGTCTTCCGGGGATTTGTTCCAGACTTTGGCGACGTCCGCGACGGTTTTGCCTTCGAATTGTTTTAGTTCAGGCTTTTCAACGGAGGCGAGAAGAACGCCAGCGCCGCCGCCGCAATCGTAATAGAGATTTTCCCAATTGGGATGATCTCCCTTCAACTCCTCCTTGATGCGCGCACGCACGGCAGGATCTTTCAGGCGAGCGAGGAGTTTTTGCGTGCCGCCGTCAGCGACCCACGGCGGAAGAGCGGAGGCGAGCGCCGTGCCACCCGCGGGATACGGATACATACTCGCGGCGATATCGAGGCCGGAATCGCGTGCAGCCTGAATAGCTGCGACTACGATCTTCATGTTGCCCCAGCGCGCTTTGCCGCTGACTTTGAGATGGAATACCTCGACGGGAAGGTTGGCTTCACGGCCGATGCGAATAGCTTCGGCTAACGCCTGCATTTCCGAGGCGCCTTCGCTGCGCATGTGCGTGGCGTAGAGGCCCCCGTACTTGGAAGCGACTTTGGCCAGTGCAATGAGTTCGTCGGTTTTGGCGTAGATATTGGGCGGATAGATGAGCGCGCTAGAAACGCCGAGGGCGCCGTCCTTCATGGCTTGTTCGACGAGGGATTCCATTTGAGTGAGTTCGGCGGGAGTGGGGGCGCGATCGTCATCGCCAATGACCGCTTCGCGGACTTGCGCGGAGCCGACGTACGTACCGATGTTGATGGGGGTGCCTTGCTTTTCCAGGCGGCGGAAATAGCCGTCGAGCGTGGTCCAGTCGACGGTGAATTTAAATTGATCGAGGAAAGGTTTGAGCGGGGCGAGAGTTTTTTCGTTCTGCGGAGCGATGGAACCGCCTTCGCCCGTGATTTCGGAGGTGATGCCTTGGGAGAGTTTGCTTAGAGAGCGTTTGTCGAGGAGAAGAGCGGATTCGGATTGGCCGAGCATGTCAATGAAACCGGGAGAGACGATTTGGCCTTTGGCATCGATCTCGCTCTTTCCGGTGGCGTTGCTGAGGTTGCCGATGGCGGCGATGCGGTCGCCTTGGATGGCGACGTCGGCGGCGTACCACGGATTGCCAGTACCGTCGATGATGTGACCGTTGCGAATGATTATGTCGTACGTTCCAGGTGCGGAAGGCGATGCGGACTTCGAAGCTGATGCAGTGGGTGCATCGAGTGGGGCATCATAAGCTGCGGCGGCGATTTCGCCGAGTGCTTGGCCGCCGATTTCTTGCGCGGCATCGGGATCGGGCGGAATTGTGACGTGATTGACGTAAGCGGCGAAGGCGAGCTTTTTTCCGCTGGCCGTGATGACGAAGCCGGCGAGCCCTTTGCCGTTGAGCATCATTTTACCGTTGAGCTTGTCTTCGGATCCGAAGGTGCCGGTTTTTGCGAAGACGTGGCCGGCGCCGGGATTGTTCACCTGAATTTTAGCGAGCGTGCCATCTTTGCCAAGAATCGGAAGCGCTTTGAAGAAAACGGGGAAGTCGGGGCGCGTGCTCCAATAGGCCATGTAGTGGGCAATGAAATCCGGACTGAAGAGGTCGGCCCAATCGCCGCCTTCGCCGTCGCCTTGAGAGGTGCCGGAAAGATCGAGTTTGGCGTCTTGGAGAAACGTGCGTTCGACTTTGAAGCCTGCGTGGACGGGGTCAGTTAAATTTTTCGCTACGAGCACGCCGAGAAGAGACGGTCCCATGCTGGCGTGAAGATTTTGGCTGACTTTTAGTGTGACTTTGATTTCTTCGGCGAGAGGAAGGGAAACGTGTTCGGCGACTTGGTTGTCGGGAGTGTAGAGACGCGCGAGAGCCTTGAAGTCTGGCGTAACGGATTTTGAAGGTGCTTTGATTTCGACGCCAGCAGCGGTGAGGGACTCGCTTAGCACCGTTTCCGCAAATTTTGTGGGCGAGGGAACTGCATAAGGCGCGGTACTAGGCTGCGCACCGAGGGGGAGAGTGCCGGTCAGCGTGACGGTGACTGTGCCGTCGGGATTTGTGAATGTTGCTGGATCCTCGATATCGGGCTTAGCACCAGCGGCTGAGGTGGTGAGGTGATTTACGAATGTGGCGTAGGTGGTTTTGGGAGAAACATTGAGAGAAACGGGATCGCCGGCTTTTGCGCCGGAAGTGGCGACGAGGTCGATCACGTTGTCGTTCACGGCGATGCTTGAGATCACGACGCCGGTGCCGCCTTCGCGGCCGTCGTCGGGGAAGAGGCTGGCGTCGACGAGCACGCGGCCTTCGATCTTGCGAATGCCTTTGGCAGCGACGGCTTTGGCGAACTCCTTGATGACGGCGAGAGGATCGCCGGTGACAGCGGGGCCGCCGTAGGCGTGATCTTCATCAACAAAGGAAAGAGTGCCGTCGGGTTGAATGCGATTGGAAAGATTGGGGTCGCCGCTGGCGACCAGGACGAGGTTGCCTTTGAGAGTGCCTTTTTTGTCGACGGGGCCAGTGCGGTAAATGATTGTGTGAAAGCGGAAGTCGGCGCCGAGCTTTGCGAGGACGGTGCCTTCGGTGAGAGTTTTGGTTGTGGAGGCGGGGACGAATAGTTTGTTGGCGTTGAGCGAATAGATGATTTTGCCGGTTTCGATCGAATAGAATTCGATGCCGAAATTCGCATGGGCGAATTCGGCACGGTCCATTACTTTTTGAATGCGGTCGGCGAGAGAGGCAGTCGATTGGGCGTGAAGCGATCGCGGCGCGGCGATAAATGAAGTTGTGAGACAAAGAGCAACGGCGACCGGGAAAAGATGGCGTCTGCTGTGCAAGGTAAAATCCTCCAGAGAAAATGGTCGGGACTTGCGCGCTATTGGGCGCTGGTGAGTCCTTGGCCTGAATGCAAATCTTCAAACTTGATGTTCAAAATAGGGTACTCGTGCCAGTCTTTGTAATCGAAGTGCCACCACTCGTGCTCGTAAACGGTGAAACCCTCGGATTCCATCGCGTGGCGAAGGAGGTCGCGGTGCCAGCGCTGAAGCGAAGTGCCGCCCGGATAATCTGGGAAAGAGCGCGGAGACATTTCGTCGTAGGTGCCGGGCATTTCGATGGGCTTGCCCGTGGCGAGATCGTAGAGCGTGAGATCGACGGCGCAGCCGCGATTGTGGCGCGAGCCTTCCTTGGGATCAGCGACAAAGATTTTGCCTTCGGGAGGAGTGGCGTCCCAGAAAATCTTGGTGACGTACCAGGGGCGATACGCGTCGTGGATGAGGAGGCCGTAGCCGAGCGGCTGAAGCTTGTGGAGGGCGCGGACGAGCGCTTCGGCGGCTGGACGTTGCATGAACGCGCGCGCTTGGGTGTAGACCGGCGTACCGAGAAAATCGTTCTTCGTAGCGTAGCGGATATCGAGACGAATTGCGGGATCCAGAGATGTCAGCTCGACAAGCTCGGGTTTGCGGAACGGTCCGTTTTCAAGTGGAGGCGAAGCAGCAAGCGCCTCCCGCCGCAGCGTCTCCAAAGGGCGAGAGGGAGTGATTTGGTAGAAATGGGACGGATCTTTGCCGGCGTCGGTACGAGCATAACAAAAATTGAGATAACAGAAAGCGGTAGCGATGCCTTCCGCATCGCGTGAAATGCTATGACCTATTCGTGAGCCGCCTTCGTTCGGAGGAAAAATAAGCCCATTCGTTACGGAAATCGGCTGGCTCTTTCCCTTATCATCTTGCCAAAACAGGCTTCCACCCTGCTCAAGCAATACGAAGGAATGTTTCGCGTTTTCGTCAGCGTAAATGCCGACCAATTGTTTCCATTCAAGGGACACGTCGGCTGGCTTTGGTCCGGGAGCGAGAGACGTGGAGGATTGCCCGGTGAGGAGGCTAGGGGCCCAGAGCAAAAGTGCAGCAAGCAGCATGGGCAACAGTTGGAAGGGAAACTTGAGTCGCGAGTTCGCAAAGGTGCTCATCACTCTGACTGGTTTGCTGCGAAGCATTTGCGTGTCCCTTGTCCGATCAAGGTGTCTGCTACAAGCGGTGAGACATAATAGCCGAGAACTAGAATCCGCGCGAGATACAAATGTTGCCGGACTATGGCTGAACCATCCTTCGAAGAGCCACGAAGCGCCAGAGTGGCGTCGTGATAGCGATTCAAGCAGTGCTTGTGTCATGGAACTCAGAAACGTTTGTTGCACTATGTCCGAAAAGCGGTCAGATGGTGTACCAGCGGAAGCCTTTGCGCTGCTCTTCCGCTATTTCCTTGAGAATCGCAAGTGTTTGCGGGCGGCGATATTGGCCGCAAGCGGCGAGGATGGCATTCACGAGCGCGACGGGTGCGGAATACGAAGCGCCGAAGGAAGTGGATTCAACGCTGGCGAGAAAGACTTCGTCGCATTCGCGGGCGAGGGGGGAGACATAGGTGTCGGTGATGCCGACGCAGTAGGCGCTCCGGCCGCGTGCCAGGTGAACGCCTTCCACGGTTTGCCGCAATCCGCGGCGGAAGCTGATGGCCAAGACAAGGTCGCGCTGGTTTACGGTGCGGACCAAGTGAGCGATGCGGCCTGCGGACGTAGCCGTGAAGACCGGTAAGCCGAGCAACGTAATTTGGTACTCCAAATAATCGGCCAGAATAGCGGCGAGATCGCCGGCAAGAAGCACGATGCGGCGGGCGTCATAGAAACGCTTGGCGAGGGAGACCAGACGCGGTGCATCGAGACTGTTCTTCAGCCCGTGCAGATTCTTAAGGTCTTGTTCGAGGGCATCGCGAACGTAAGCAGGCATGCTGCTCACCTTGCCGGCGGATTGCATAGTGTCGAGAGATGTGGCAAAGGCGATCGAAAGATCGTGGAGATGGCGCTGAAAGTCGCGATAGCTGGCAAAACCGAGGCCGCGGACGATGCGAACGACGGTGGCGGGGTCGGTTTTGAGGCGCTTGGCCATGGCGCGGACACTTAGGAGGACATAGTCGCGGGGGTGCTCGAGAATCGGCCGAATAATCTCCTGGCGCTTGGCGCTGAGGAGTTCGATGCGCTCCGCAAGAGAAGGAGCCGAGGCCTGAGGGGGAACAGGTGGTCGTTTCATGGCGCCAGAGAATTGCCTAAAAGCTCCGCCGTGTCAACTATGCTGAATAGTTAATTCAAATAACGATTTGAGGATGTTGGCAACAGACGATTTTTCTCGGCTGTTGCGCAAAAATTGAGTAACGCATCAGACTCAGAATCCACTTCCAACCGACAAACACGGAATGGCGCGTAAATCGGTTTCATTATTTCTTAGAGGCGGCGGCTTTCTCTTCGAGGCCCGGAGCGATGACCGGCTGGAGAAAAGGCATCATGGCGCGAAGTTTGGGGCCGAGTTGCTCGACCGGATGGCTTTGCTCACGCTTACGAGTGGCGAGAAAGTTCGGGCAGCCAGCTTCGTTTTCGGCGACCCATTTTTTGGCAAAACTGCCATCGCGGATTTCGGCAAGGATTTGGCGCATCTCTTCGCGTGTTTTTTGCGTGATGATACGCGGGCCGGCGGTGTAGTCGCCGTGTTCGGCCGTGTCGCTGACGGAATAGCGCATATAGCTGAGGCCGCCGCGATAAATGAGGTCGACGATGAGCTTGAGCTCGTGCATGCATTCGAAATAAGCAACTTCGGGCTGATAGCCGGCGGTGACGAGCGTGTCAAAGCCCGCCTTGATCAGTTCGCTGACGCCGCCGCAGAGGACGGCTTGTTCGCCGAAGAGGTCGGTCTCGGTTTCTTCCGTGAACGTTGTCTCGAGGACACCGGCGCGAGTGCAGCCGAGGCCTTTGCCGTAGGAGAGTGCGAGAGCTTTGGCGCTGCCGCTGGCGTCTTGTTCAATAGCGATGAGCGCGGGGGTGCCGCCACCTTCGGTGAAGACTTCACGGACGCGATGGCCAGGAGCCTTCGGGGCGATCATGGAGACGTCGACGGTCGCCGGTGGCTTGATGGTGCCGAAACGGATGTTGAAACCGTGGGCAAACATCAGCGTCTTTCCTTTGGAGAGGTGCGGCTCGATTTGCTCACGATAGAGCTTGGGCTGCTTCGTGTCGGGCGCGAGGATCATGATGACGTCGGCCCACTCAGCGGCTTGCGCGGGAGTGTTGACGGTGAGGCCTTCTTTTTCGGCTTTGGAGCGGGAGGCGCTGCCTTCGGGGAGGCCGACGCGGACGCTGACGCCGCTATCACGCAGATTGAGAGAATGTGCGTGGCCTTGCGAGCCGTAGCCAATGATGGCGACTTTCTTAGATTGGATGAGGGTCAAGTCCGCGGAGTCGTCGTAGTAGAGATTTGCCATTTTTTCCTCTTAGGCCGGGTTACGGCCGGGATTTAGAACTCTTCCAAACTTGCGTTAGTCGCCGCCCTCCGCCGGAAAGAACCAAGGGCCGAGCACCCGAAACCGAAGGGCCCGAAATCATGCAGGTATCTTCGACCCCTCCCCCACTTTTTTGTAAGTGTTGCTGATAAAGGACTTAGCGTTGGTGCAAGTCTCTTAGATGCAACACTTACGGCGTAGGACGTAACCGCTAATTTTAAACGGGTTATCCTCTCTGCGGTCCCCTCCACGAAATTACCTCGTCACCAGCGCCGGCGCGGGAGCGGTTGACGCGGTCGGCGGACGGAGCAAGTCGCCTCCGCGTGTCATGCTGATGCGGCCGCTGCGCGCCATTTCCAGAACGCCGAAGGGGCGGAGAACTTCGAGAAGGCCGTCGATTTTGTCGACGGTACCGGAGACCTCGATGATCAGGGATTCCGGGGCGACATCCACGACACGCGCGCGAAAAACTTTGATCAGTTCCATCAGATGTGGGCGGGATTGCTGGTCCGCGAGAACTTTAATCAACGCCAAGTCCCGCTCGAGTAACGAGCGCTCGGAGATATTTTCTGCGAGGAGAACGTCAACTAATTTCTCCAGGCTAGCTTCGAGGCGATGGCCGCCCTTTTCGTCTGTGTGGGCGACGATGGTCATGCGGGCGATCTGCGGGTTGTCCGTCGGGCCAACCGTCAAGGAATCGATGTTGATGGCCAGACGGCGGGCCAGCGAGGAGACGCGGTTGAGCACGCCTGGTTTGTTTTCGACGTAAGCGACTAATGTTTGCATATGCTGTCCTCTTTGCTCATAGCCCTCATGGCTCAGTTGCCGTTTCGACGAGTGGATTATTCGGGCGGCGAATCATTTCGTGGAGCGAGGCGCCCGCGGGAACCATCGGGTAGACGGAATCTTCCTGCTCGACGCGGAAATCGATGAGAACGGTCTCCTTGGATTCGCGCGCGGAACGAATCGTGGGGAGCACATCGCCGCGTGTGGTAATGCGCTCGCCGCGGATGCCGAAAGCGTTTGCCAGTGCGGCAAAATCGGGTGCGACGAGCGGCGTGGCGACGTAGCGCTTATCGTAGAAAAATTCCTGCCACTGGCGGACCATGCCGAGAAAGCCGTTGTTGATGATGGCGATCTTGATATTAACTTTTTCCTGCACGATGGTGGCGAGCTCGCACATGGTCATCTGAAAGCCGCCGTCTCCGACGACGACCCAAACTTCGGAGTCTGGCTTGGCGAATTTGGCGCCGATGGCCGCGGGCAGGGCAAAGCCCATCGTGCCGAGACCGCCGGAAGTGATGAGCGTGCGCGGCTGATTGTGGTGGTAATACTGCGCTTCCCACATCTGGTGCTGGCCGACGTCGGTGACGACGATGGCTTCGCCGCGCGTTTCTTTCCAGAGATCGTTGATGACGTGAGCGGCGTAGAGATGGCCGTTGTCGGGAAGGCTTTGGATATCGCGCACCGCGGAGTCCCCCCTTAGCTCCTTGATGTGCGAAAGCCAGGGGCCGCGGTCGGGATTTACGATGTGCGGAATCAGCTTTTCGAGCGTTTCGCGAGCATCGCCGATGAGAGCGGCGTCTACCTGGACGTTCTTGTTAATTTCCGCCCGGTCGATTTCGATGTGAATCTTGCGGGCGCCCTTCGCGTAGGTGCGCAGGTCGCCTGTGACGCGATCGTCGAAGCGCATGCCGACGGCGATGAGCAGGTCGGACTCTTGAATGGCGTGATTGACCCACGCTTCGCCATGCATGCCCATCATGCCGAGATTCATCGGATCGGAGGCAGGGAAGCAGCCAATGCCGAGCAGTGTCATAGCGACGGGAATGTCGCAAGTGCGAACGAATTGCTCGAAGGCGCGCATCGCGCCGGAAAGCATAATTCCACGACCTGCAAGAATGATCGGGCGCTTGGCAGTGTTGAGCAATTCTATGGCGCGATCGAACTCAACCTGGTTGTGATCATTGCGGACGCGCTTCTGGGGAAGTTTCGGAGTGGAGGCCTCCCAATCGAATTCGCAGGAAGCTTGCTGCGCGTCTTTGGTTATATCGACGAGGACCGGGCCGGGACGTCCGGTATTTGCAATGACAAACGCTTCGCGAACCGTGCGCGCGATATCTTCGGCTCGCGAAACGACTACGTTGTGCTTTGTGATCGGCATGGTGATGCCGGTGATGTCGATCTCTTGAAAAGCATCGGAGCCGAGCAGCTTGCTGCTCACCTGGCCGGTGATGCAGACAACGGGAGAAGAATCAAGCATGGCGGTGGCGATACCGGTGACCATGTTCGTTGCGCCGGGGCCGCTCGTGGCCATGGCCACGCCGACACCGCCAGTGGCGCGCGCGTAACCGTCAGCCATGTGCGTGGCGCCCTGTTCGTGGCGCACGAGAATGTGATGGAGCTTGGATTTGCCCAAGGCGTCATAGACGGGAAGAATCGCGCCGCCGGGATATCCGAAAATGTGCTGCACGCCAAGCTTGGTGAGCGATTCGCAGAGGATTTCTGCGCCGGTGAGCTTCATAGGGTCCTTCCCAATTGCGCGTGTGCTGGACTCTGCGCAACTGTTTGAGGCTGAGATGATGATGCGAAAGACGCGGGCACGGCGGTGACTGCGCCGATCGCGGCAGACGAAACGAGCAAGGCGTATTTAGCCATCACGCCGCTTGTAAAACGCGGAGCGGGTGCTCTCCACAAGGCGAGCCGCTTCTGAATTTCGGCGTCCGTTAGCTCAACGTTCAGCTTTCGGTTCGGGATGTCGAAGACAACCGTGTCGCCATCGGCTATCGCGGCGATCGGACCGCCGTTCGCGGCTTCGGGCGCAACATGGCCGACCATAAACCCGTGCGTGGCGCCTGAAAAACGGCCATCGGTGAGCAGAGCCACGGAATCGCCGAGGCCAGCGCCGACCAGTGCCGCAGTGACAGCGAGCATTTCACGCATACCGGGCCCGCCTCTCGGGCCTTCGTAGCGGATCACGACTACATCGCCGGCATGGATCTGGTTCTTCTCAATAGCGGCAAAAGCTGCTTCTTCGTTATCGAAAACGCGCGCCGGGCCGCGGAAGTGTTCAATGTTGTGGCCCGCGACCTTAATGACGCAGCCTTCAGGGGCGAGATTGCCTTTCAGAATAACGAGGCCGCCGGTGGGTTTCAAAGGAGCGTCGACTTTTCGCACGACTTCCTGATGGGGAGTTTCTTTTGCCGCTGCAGCTTCTTCCGCGAGGGTACGCCCGGTAACGGTGATGGCGTCGCCGCGAAGAAAATTCGCGTCGAGCAGGCGCTTGGCTACGAGCGCCGTGCCTCCCGCGGCATAAAGATCGGTAGCGACGAAACGTCCGCCGGGTTTGAGGTCGGCAATAATCGGAACACGCGCGCTGATGCGGTCGAAGTCATCGATGCTCAGCGGAATGTGCGCTTCGTTGGCAATCGCGAGCAGGTGTAGAATGGAATTTGTCGAACCGCCGGTGGCTGCGACTCCGGCGATGGCGTTTTCTATCGCGGCTTTCGTAATGATTTTGGATGGCGTGACGTTGCCGCGTAGAAGATCCATCACGAGTTCGCCCGCGCGATGGCCAGCGTGAGCTTTGCCAGAATCCGTAGCAGGAACGCTAGAAAGCCCCATGGGAGCTATGCCGAGAAATTCGCAGACGAGCGCCATGGTGTTGGCGGTGAACTGTCCGCCGCACGCGCCTGCCCCAGGACATGCGGTTTCTTCTAGCGCCTTGAGCCGCGCATCAGACATGTCTCCATGTGAATGGCTGCCAATGGCTTCATAAACGTCCTGAATCGTGACGGCATGGCCTTCAAATTTGCCGGGGGCGATCGAGCCGCCGTACAGAACGAGGCCGGGAATATTCAGACGCGCCAAAGCCATGATGCCGGCAGGGATGGTTTTATCGCAGCCAACGAGTACGACGAGAGCATCAAAAAGATTGCCGCGTGTGACGAGTTCGATGGAGTCGGTGATGACCTCTCGACTGATCAGCGAAGCACGCATGCCCTCCGTGCCCATGGTGATGCCATCGGAGATCGAAATCGTGTTGAACTCTAGAGGAGTGCCGCCAGCGGCGCGAATACCTTCCTTTACGTGTACTGCCAGCTCGCGAAGGTGATAGTTGCACGGGCCGATCTCGATCCAGGTATTCGCAACGCCTATGAAAGGCTTGGTGAAATCGTCATCGCGAAGCCCGCATGCCCGCAGCATGGAGCGAGCTCCGGCGCGATGGGGGCCGTCGATCAGTGCGCTGCTACGAGACTTCAAAAAAGATCCGGTCACCGTTGGGTTCTCCTCCGCGGGCCCTTTGAAGCGATCCATTGTAATTCCGAGCCCAAAAAACTTGAGGCCATCATCTTGGTTTTGATGATGGCCTCGAAACCTTCTTGTGGTGCTGTGCTAGGCGGCCATCATCGATGTGTTGTTCCCCGTACGATGACAGGGATAATTCGCACGACCACGCCAATTACAGCTGCCTGCAAGAACGATGCAGAGGCAGGCCGGTCCTTCGAGATGGCGACGGTAAGCATAATGAGCCGCCATGAAGATAACAGGATGGGGGCGTGGAAGTCAATCAGTCAAATTAATAGTTTTATCATTATAAATAAGCAGGAGTTATGCAATAATCCGCCGCTGCCTCACCAAGAGCGTGTTTTAAGAACTCGCCAGGCAATCTTCCACTCGTTGGGAACATCTAAGTCTCTGAGCCGTTCGAGTTGCCAAGCAGTTCGCTCAGAGAGAGCAGGGCATAAATGGGGCGGGACACAGATGTTTTTGTTGTGGGCGGAGGGCCTGCGGGGCTGGCCGCTGCGATCGCGGTACGCGGGCGGGGCTTTCGAGTGATCGTTGCGGATGGCGCGAATCCTCCAATAGCAAAAGCATGCGGAGAAGGATTGTTACCGGATGCGCTAAAGGCACTCGGTGAGCTCGGAGTCGAACTGCGCGAGGTCGATGGAAGTACGCTTCGAGGTATTCGATTTGAGGATGAGCATTCTTCGGTGAACGCCGATTTTCCCGACGGGCCTGGCCTCGGCGTGCGCCGGGAAATTTTGCACCAACGAATGATAGAGCGAGCGCAAGATTGTGGAGTTTCCTTTCTCTGGAATACGCCGGTGATGGGACTCTTTGAAGAAGGAGTCGTGGCTGGCGGGAACAAAATACAGGCGCGGTGGGTCATAGGTGCCGACGGAGGCCGGTCGCGTGTGCGGCGGTGGTGTGGATTGGAGAATTTGGAGTCACAGAGAAGGAGGTTTGCGTTTCGAGTGCATTATCGTTTGGAGCCGTGGAGCGATTTCACGGAGATTCATTGGGGTGAAGAAGCGCAGGTTTACGTCACGGCGGTGGGCGCACAAGAAATATGTGTTGTATTGATATTGAATAAACCGGATTCGCGTTTTGGTGAAGCTCTCCAGAGATTTCCGAAATTGTGTAGCCGGCTCAAAGGCGCTGGGCAGGTAAGCCCCGAACGGGGAGCCGTGACTGGCATGTTTAACCTCAATCACGTATGGCGGGGGAATGTCGCGCTAATCGGAGATGCATCGGGCAGCGTGGATGCAATTACCGGGGAAGGACTTTCTCTCAGTTTTAAACAAGCCGTGGCGCTCGCCGATGCCCTGGCGGCAAGCGATTTAAAACGCTACCAGAAGGCGCACCGCCGTTTGTTCCGGCGTCCGCGGCTCATGGGACAAATGCTGCTCTTGCTTGACCGCCGGAACGGCTTGCGTGAACGTACTATGCGGGCGCTTGAAGCCGCCCCGCAACTATTCGAACGCATGCTTGCCTACCACGTGGGTGAGACGCGTCCGCTGCAGCTTGCGACAGCCGGGGCAGTATTCGGCTGGCGATTTCTGGCCGCATAATTCTGATGGAGATAAAGATGCGACAAAGACGGTATGGTGTGCGCGTGGCCGGACGAGTGTGGATTTTTGTATTCCTTGTGATGGTGGCCGTCCGCGCTTGGCCGCAAACACCACAACCCGCACCTCAGACGAGTCCCAGCGAAGCAACTCTGAATTTAGATTTATCGCAGAGCAAATTGCATTGGACGCTCGACAGCACGCTACACACAGTTCATGGGACATTTGCTCTGAAACGAGGCGCCGTGAAATTTGATCCTGCCACCGGCAGCGCCAGCGGCGAATTCGTGGCCGATGCCACCAGCGGCCAAAGCGGTAACGATGGGCGCGACAAAAAGATGCATACGGAGATTCTCGAGAGCGCACGCTACACCGAAGTGATTTTTCGCGCGAAGCGGATCGAAGGGAAAGTTTTGGCGCAAGGATCGTCTAACGTGCAAGTACACGGAACTTTCGTTCTACACGGCGCCGAGCATGACCTGACGGTACCCGTACAGGCAGAATTGAACGGCAATCGGTGGAAGGGGTCGGCAAAATTTAGCGTGCCGTATATCCAGTGGGGGCTGAAGAGTCCGAACACATTTCTTCTGAAAGCGGATCCTATAGTAGAAATTGGGCTGGAACTAAGCGGCACGTTGCAAGGAACCATCGCACCGTGAAGATGATTATTCTTCCGCTTCCTGCGTAACGATGTGAACGTCCACCGGTGGAGATTCCCGGAGAAACCGGTGCACGGCGGACAGATAGAAATATTTGCGCCAATCGTGAATTGGCGCGCGGCCGAAAATCACCTGCGTTATGTGTTTCGAACGGACAAAGTCCGCCACAGTATCCGCGACGCTCCGGCCTCTCAAACGAATCACTTTTGCGCCGAGGCTCTCGGCAAAACGCAGATTTGCGGCAAGTGCAGTGGCGTTGTGCTCCTTGGGGCCCAGCTCCCGATCGACATGAACGACATACAGCTCCGCGTCCATGCGCCGAGCCATGCGGGCGCCGCGAGCGACGAGATACTGGCCGGCCGGATTCCCGGAAATACAAATGGCCATGCGTTCACGGACACCCCAGTTTTTTCGGATGTCCTCGTCTTCCATGTAGGTTTCGAGGCTGCGGTCCACCTGCTCGGCGACCTGTCGCAAAGCGAGTTCGCGAAGAGCGATCAAATTGCCGCGGCGAAAAAAGTTTTTGAGCGAGCGTTCGACCTTTTCCGTGCTGTAAACATCGCCTCGCTTCATGCGGTTATGCAGAGCTTCGGGAGTCAAGTCGACCATGACAGTTTCCGTGGCCGTCAAGGGCACCCAGTCTGGAACCGTTTCCCGCACGGTGATTCCTGTGATCGAGCGCACCACCGGCGCAATGCTTTCAATGTGCTGAATGTTCAGGGTGGAGACGACGTCGATCTTCGCCGCGAGAATATCCTGGATGTCTTCGTAGCGTTTGCGATGCTTGCTGCCTGGAATATTGGTGTGGGCCAGTTCGTCGACCAGCACCACTTCCGGCTTTCGCGAAAGAATGGCGTCCACATCCATTTCTTCAAAGACGGTTCCCTTATATTCGATTCTTTTGCGCGGGACGGATTCGATTTGCGAGGACAGCTCTTCGATGCCCTTGCGGCCGTGCGTTTCCACAACGCCAATCACCACATCTTCGCCGCGGCTCCGGCGGCGGAGCGCTTCACTCAGCATGCTATACGTCTTGCCCACGCCCGGAGCGTAGCCGAGAAAAAGCTTAAATATGCCACGCGCTTTCTGGGGCGGCGAGGCGACTTCCAGCCAGTCCTCGGGCTTCTTCGGCAAGGTGTCAGGTTCTCCGTTTCAAATAGGTTGCATACGATAGAATAACAGCATGCAGAGATTGCTCGCCGGCCGCGCCTTCGGATTTGCCGTGTCGCTGGCCATCGTCGCCGTGATCACTGTTTTCTTTCGCCACGCGCGCAACGTCAATCAAACAACCATCGCGCTCACCTTTTTGCTGGCTATTCTAGCAGTTTCGGCGGTGTGGGGGATGGCCGTCTCGGTCTTCATGTCCGTTGCGGCAGTGCTGGCATTCAATTATTTTTTTCTTCCACCTGTAGGAACATTCACGATTGCCGATCCGCAAAATTGGGTTGCGCTGTTTGCATTTCTGGTGACTTCCATCATGGGGAGCCAGCTTTCCGCGCGGATTCGCAAGGAAGCCGATGAGGCACATCAACGCCGCCGTGAAATCGAACGGCTGTATAAATTCAGTCAAAAGCTTCTGGCGGAAGGAAACGTCATTCAGTTGATGAACGCAATCCCAAATTACATCGTGGAGAGTTTCGAAGGCGGCGCCGCCGAGCTTTTTCTGCCCCAAAAAGACAAATTCTACCGGTCTGGCTTTGGTGCCGCTCACCTGGATGAAGAAAAAATGAAGTCCGTCTTTCTTCGCGATGAGGCCGTCTTCGAATCCCAAGAAGGGCTGTACTTTATTCCGGTGCGCATGGGCGTTCGCCCCATTGCAAGCTTGGGAATTTCCGGGTCACGGCTTTCGCGCCAGACGCTGGATGCCGTGGGCAGCCTCGTGGCGATCGCCATCGAACGCGCGCGAGCCGTCGAAAAGCTTGGAGAGACAGAAGCAGAACGGCAGGGCGAGCGGCTGAAGTCTGCGCTGCTGGATTCGATAGCGCATGATTTTCGCACCCCGCTGACCTCGATTAAGGCCGCGACGACAAGCCTGCTGGCCGAAGAAACTCCCGATCGCGAACAGACGCGCGAGCTACTAACGATCATCAATGAAGAGTGCGACCGGTTGAACCGGCTTGTCGAAGAAGCAGCTGAGATGTCGCGGCTTGAGGCTGGAGAGTTTGAGCTGGATCTAGCTCCGACACGGATCGGAGACATCATCGAGGCTGCCCTGGCGCAATGCAATACGGCGCTGGCGGGTCGACGCGTAGATTTGAACGTGAGTCCCAGTCTTCCCCCCGTGCGAGCCGATTTGAACCGCATCAAAGATGCGCTGGTCCATCTGATTGACAACGCCAACATTTATTCGCCGAAGGATCAGCCGATCACCATCTCCGCGGAAGTCACCGGTGAAATCGTCACAACCAGCGTGGCGGACCGCGGCCCTGGAATCGATGATTTCGAGCAAGGCATGATCTTCGACAAGTTTTATCGTGGCAAAGATCAGCGTTACTTGGTGCGCGGGACGGGCATGGGCTTGCCCATCGCGAAAGCCATCATCACGGCGCACAAAGGCACAATCTCCGTGACCAGCCAACTCGGGCATGGCTCAGTGTTCTCGTTTACGTTGCCCGTGGACCGCAACGCAGGGGAGATGCGATGAACGCAGCCGCCATTCTTGTGGTCGATGATGAGCCGCAAATCCGGCGCGTGATGCGCAGCACACTTTCCAGCCACGGTTACGTCATCCGAGAGGCGACGACCGGCGAAGAAGCGGTCGAAGCCGTGCGCAAGGAACGGCCCGATCTGATCTTGCTCGACGTCAACATGCCGGGAATCGGGGGCATCGAAGCGGCTCGCGAGATTCGCGAGATGTGCGATGCCCCGATCATTATGCTTACTGTGCGCAACGCGGAGCGCGATAAAGTGATTGCTCTCGATGCGGGTGCTGATGATTACGTTGTCAAACCTTTTGGAATTGAAGAGCTGCTGGCGCGAATCCGTGCCGCTCTGCGGCGATACGCGCCCGGAGATGCGATTCCCACGTTTACTGCGAAGGATCTGACGATTGATTTTGAAAACCGCCAAGTGGTCGTGCGCGGCCGCGACGTTCATCTGACGCCGAAAGAGTTCGATGTTTTGAAGCACTTGGTGGGCAATCTGGGAAAACCCTTGTCGCATCGCAGGCTTCTGCAGGCGGTATGGGGGCCGGAGTATGGAGAAGAAACGGAAAACTTGCGCGTGGTGATCAATCAGTTGCGCAAGAAAATTGAGAGCGATCCGGCGCGTCCGAAATATATTTTGACGGAGCCCTGGGTGGGATACCGGTTCCAGGCCCCGAAGGGCGCTCCTGCAAAGCCGGCCTCGCGAAAAAACTGAAAATTATTGTCTGGGATGCGATGCGTCGAGATCGAGATTCAGTTCGACGACATTGACGCGCGGCTCGCCGAGCAAGCCGAACTGTCTCCCAAGTGTGTGCTTTGCGATCAACGCACGCAGGTCTGTTTCGCCCATGTGGCGCTCGCGCGCGACGCGCGGAATCTGGAACTCGGCGGCGGCTGGGGAAATTTCCGGATCCAAGCCCGACCCCGATGAGGTGACAAGATCCACAGGAATTGCTGTGGTTGGGTTTTCCGCATGCAGCTTCTCCACGTCACTTTTCACGCGATCCACAAGTTGACGATTTGTTGGACCGAGATTGGAAGCGCCACCGCTTGGCGCGACGGGATCATAGCCGTTCCCTGCGCCGGAAGGGCGCGGATGAAAATACCAGGCTGAAGAGAAAGGCTGGCCGATGAGTCGCGAACCCACAACTTGGCCATGTTGCACAATCATTCCGCCATTTGCCTGCGACGGAAAAAAGAATTGTCCAAGGCCGGTCACCGCCAAGGGATATAACAGCCCAAAGAGCAGGGTCGTTACCAGTGTCATCAGAATTGCCGTTCGCAAATGCTTCATAGCGTGCCTCGCGCTAAGTGCAAGTAGGTAATCGTCATGTCAATCAGCTTAATCCCCAGGAACGGCGCGACCACGCCGCCCAGGCCGTAGACGAGGAGGTTCTGGCGGAGCAAAGCTGCGGCTCCCACAGGTCGATAGCGCACGCCGCGCAAAGCCAGCGGTATGAGCGCGATGATGATCAACGCGTTGAAGATGACTGCCGAAAGAATCGCGGATTCCGGAGTGCGAAGCCGCATAACATTCAAGACTTCCAATTGCGGAAACGCGGCCGCGAACATCGCGGGAATGATCGCGAAATACTTCGCCACATCGTTGGCAACAGAAAACGTGGTAAGCGCGCCACGCGTGATGAGCAATTGCTTCCCGATTTCAACAATCTCAATCAGCTTGGTCGGGTTCGAATCGAGATCGACCATGTTGCCAGCTTCTTTCGCGGCTTGCGTGCCGGTGTTCATTGCGACGCCGACGTCCGCTTGCGCAAGGGCAGGCGCATCATTGGTGCCGTCGCCGGTCATGGCCACAAGTTTTCCCTTGGCTTGTTCGCGCTTGATGAGCGCCATCTTATCTTCGGGCTTAGCTTCGGCGAGAAAATCGTCCACACCGGCCTGGCGCGCGATGGCGGCTGCGGTAAGCGGATTGTCTCCCGTGATCATCATGGTGCGGATGCCCATCGCGCGCAGGTGTTCGAAGCGCTCGCGCATTCCGCCTTTCACAATATCCGTCAACGCGATGGCGCCGAGTACATGACGGTTCTGAGTTACGAGCAGCGGCGTTCCGCCTCCATTCGCAATCTCGCGCACGATGTGTTTAATCTCGGGTGGAACTACATGCCCCTTTTCCGCGACGTACTTGTCGATGGCTTCTGGAGCACCTTTGCGGACTTCATTGCCGTCCATGTCCACGCCGGACATACGCGTCTGTGCGGAAAATGGAATGAAGATGGGATTGTGCGGAGCGAGTTCGCGGCCGCGCAAGCCGTATTTTTCTTTGGCGAGCACAACGATGGAACGGCCTTCCGGCGTTTCGTCCGCAAAAGAGGCCAGTTGCGCGGCGCTGGCAAGTTCCACTTCCGTGACGCTGGGGCACGCGTGAAAAGACGTCGCCTGGCGGTTGCCCAGCGTAATAGTGCCGGTTTTATCGAGAAGGAGGACATCGACGTCCCCTGAGGCTTCCACGGCGCGCCCCGACATGGCGATCACGTTGCGCTGGATCAAACGGTCCATGCCCGCGATGCCGATCGCGGAGAGAAGACCGCCGATGGTCGTAGGGATAAGGCACACGAGGAGCGATACAAGAACAAAAATAGTTTGCGGAGCGCCGGAATAAACGGCAAAAGGCTGCAGCGTCACGACGGCCAAGAGAAAAATGATCGTCAGTCCTGCCAAGAGAATATTGAGCGCAATCTCATTCGGGGTTTTCTGGCGCGACGCGCCTTCCACGAGGCTGATCATGCGGTCAAGGAAAGTCTCGCCGGGGTTCGAAGTGATGCGCACACGGATCTCATCGGAAAGGACGCGCGTGCCGCCCGTGACCGCTGAACGGTCTCCGCCCGATTCGCGAATCACCGGCGCGGACTCTCCAGTAATCGCCGACTCATCGACCGAGGCCACGCCTTCGACGACTTCACCATCGCCGGGAACGAATTCTCCGGCGGCTACGAGCACCTGGTCGCCAGAGCGCAGCTTCGAGCTAGGCACAACCTCAATCGATCCATCCGTGCGCAAGCGCCGCGCTTCCGTCTCCGCCCTGGCCTTCCGCAGAGTCTCTGCTTGAGCCTTGCCACGCCCCTCGGCCATGGCTTCGGCAAAATTGGCGAACAACACGGTGAACCACAGCCACAAGGTAATCTGCAAGCCGAAACCGAGCTCACCGCTGTAGTGCATGGCGTCCCGAACGAGTTGAATCGAAGTGAGCAGAGCTCCAACTTCCACGACGAACATGACGGGGTTCTTGACCATCGTTCGAGGATTCAGTTTTCGGAAAGAATCAACGATGGCAGTCTTCAGGATCTTTGTGTCCGCCAACGACCTTGACTTTACCTGGGATGCGCGGTCCATGGTTTCCTTAAGCGGGGCTCCTCAAAATGCCTTTCCGGAGAGCATCAACAGATGCTCCAAGATGGGACCAAGACTCAAAGCTGGGAAAAAAGTCAGCGCGCCAACAATCAAAATGGTGCAAATCAGCAGAACGCTGAAGAGCGGACCAGTCACTGGGAAAGTGCCCAAGGATACCGGAGTCATTTTCTTTCGCGCGAGATTCCCAGCGATCGCAAGAATCGGAATCACCACAAAAAATCTTCCGAGAAGCATGGCGATAGCGGTGCTCGTGTTGTACCAGAGGGTGTTGTTGTTTAGACCGCCAAACGCAGAGCCATTGTTCCCAACGGAGGATGTGTAGGCATAAAGAATCTGCGAAAGTCCGTGCGGGCCCGGATTAGAAATACTCGAGGTGCCGAATTTCGCGACCACCGCAATCGCGGCAAATATGAGAATCGTGAGGGAAGAGATCAGCACCGAAAGCATGGCCATCTTCACGTCGAACGATTCAATTTTTTTGCCTAAATACTCCGGGGTCCTTCCGACCATCAAGCCGGCGATAAATACGGCGAGAATCACGAACACAAGAATCCCGTACAAACCTGAGCCTACGCCGCCAAAAATAACTTCGCCGAGCATGATGTTTACCAGCGGCACCATGCCGCCCAGCGGCGTGAAGGAATCGTGCATGCTGTTCACAGCGCCGCAACTCGCGTCCGTGGTGGCTGTCGCAAAGAGAGCTGAGTTCGCAATGCCGAATCGGACTTCTTTCCCCTCCATGTTTCCGCCGGACTGAAGAACGCTGGCCGTTTGGTCCACTCCGGCAAACTGGGGATTTCCACGGGCCTCCGCCCAATATGCCGCGATCAGCCCAACGAGAAACAGCGCTGTCATAGCGCTCCAGACAGCCCATCCATGACCTTGCGATTTCGTCATGCGGCCCAGGGTGTACGTCAGGCCGGAAGGAATCGCAAAAATCAGAATCATCTCGAAAAAATTTGTGAGAGGCGTCGGATTTTCGTAGGGGTGCGCGCTGTTTGCGTAGAAGAACCCGCCGCCATTGGTACCAAACATTTTGATGACTTCCTGAGACGCCGTAGGGCCGACCGCGATCACTTGCTGTGTAACGGTCTGCGAAACCGTTTTGCCGTCCGGTCCCTGTGTTTGCACGGTTTGTGGTTCGACGAGCTGTGCCGTGGTGTAAGGCTTCAGGCTCTGGACCACCCCTTGCGAAACCAGCACCAACGAACCGACGAGGCAAACGGGCAAGAGGACCCAAAGAAAACAACGCGTCAAATCCACCCAAAAATTGCCGATGGTTTTCGATTCATGGCGTGACACTCCGCGAATAACGGCGATTGCCAGTGCAATTCCAACCGCAGCCGACGCAAAGTTGTGATATGCCAAGCCGGCCATCTGCGTCAGATAGCTCATCGTGACTTCTGGAGTGTAGGCTTGCCAATTCGTGTTGGTGGTGAAGGAAACCGCCGTGTTCCAGGCAAGATCGGGGGGCACATTCGCGAATTGCTGTGGATTCCAGGGCAGCCAATGCTGCAGCCTCTCAAAGAGATAAAGCAATATTAAGGAAACGACGCTAAAAAACAGCATGGTCGTGCCGTATTCTGTCCAGCGCATCTCTTTGTTTTCATCCACGCCGCAGATGCGGTAGATGAGACGTTCTACTGGGCGCAATAGTGGATCGAGGAACGTCTTCTCGCGCTCAAAAACGCGTGCGAGAAAAATCCCTATCGGTTTTGTGACGAGGAACAGCACCAGCACATAAAGACCGATCTGAAACCAGCCGTTCGCGGTCATGCCTAGAAGTTCTCCGGTTTGAGCAGCGCGTACATTAGATAGCCAAAGAGAAGCAGGCTGATAAGAATGAGGACGACATTTTCGAGCATCGGGAATCTCCGCCTTACTTCAACCGTTCGCAGCCGCGCAAGTAGCCAATCGCGACGAGGAAGAAGCCGATCGTCACTAAAGTGAAAACCAAATCCCTCACACCACTCTCCTTTTCAGGTCTCGGAGTTGGCCTGTTCGCCAAAAGCGCGCCGCCGCCCATCTTCAATGCGCCAGCCAAGTCGCAATAGGGCACATCACAACGGTCCCTCGATTGGCGAAGGCTCGTTCGCGTAGAGTGCAAAACGAACTGATAGAATACCCGCTGAGTCTTAGAAAGTGGTGAAACGAATCTAAGGATTTTGTGAGGAACAAGTTGTGCGTGTAACTGCTGCTAGCCCGCCAGTCAGTGCCTGCGGGTTTGTGGCCGGTAAGTGATTTGGAGCGAAGCTGTTACGTTCTTCTGAAGTCCCGGGGCGAGCAGTGGAAATCTCCATTGTTCATACTGGACAAAAGCCGAAGCGCCCATTGTCGCCTTATCCAATAGTCCGCGCGCACGGACGCATTCATTGATGGTGCCCCCATTCGGAATAAATTTGTTGTCTACTTTGAGGTGACGATAGCCGAGCTAGATGGAATTTTTCGGCGTTAGCCAATAGCGGCTCCATGCCTGTATTCCCGATCCATCGCGTCCCACCCAATCGCCCATCAAGAAATTCCGGTTGGTGTAAAGGTCGTGATAGTAGTTGTCCCAATAGATATAGCGGCCAGCGCCGTTCGTGGACACCGTGTCTGTCAGTGGCGCTTCGACGGTGTCGTGATGAGCGCGGTAGACCTGTCAGCCCGTGAGTCAACCGATCCCGGTGCCGACGAACGCGTCGGCAGGGAAGTGTTTTTCCCCGCGCACACGCGCATAGGTAAAGCTGGCCAATTCAAAAGAAAACTCAAATGGCTCGCTAAACGTTTTCTTATGAATGCGTTTGGGTTTCCTCCCAGTCTGCTGAGCACTAAAGCGAAACAAAGTCGAACTTCAGTTCCAAAATGGAATGCGTTTACGGGAGGTCAGCTCTCGCAGCAGCGGCGGCGAGCGAGACTTGTAGTTACTAAAGCGATGAAGGCTTATCAGATTGGTAGGCGTAACCTAGCTTCGCAGCCCCGCCCATCGCGGCGATTTTGCAGCGTCAACGTGCCGCCGTGCGCTTCTGCAATCTGGCGGCTGAGCACGAGTCCGATACCGGAACCACCCTGTTTTGTCGTGAAGAAGGGTACGAACAGGTTTGCCGTGTTCGAGATTCCCGGGCCTTCATCGAGCACCGAGACTTCCAGAAAGGAGCTGTACCGCGACCAAGTCACCATTACCCCGCCGCCGGTTTCGTGTGCGGCGTCGGCGGCATTGTGAACCAGGTTGATCAAGAGCTGTTCGAGCTGATCGGCGTCCGCCGAAATAACCAGCGGCGGCCCTTTTTCCAGGCGCACTTTGGCGCGTGTTTCGAGCTTGGCGACGCGCGTGATCCACTCCGTCACATTGACAGGCGCGAGCGTCGGCTGCGGGAGCCGCGCGAGCCGCGCGTAAGCAGCCATGAAACGCCCCAACGCTTCCGTGCGAGACCGGATAATGCTCAGGCCGTGGCGCATATCTTCCAAAATCGAGGCAGCCGCGCCAGTCTGCAGCTCGGGCACGTTCGCCATCCCCAGGAGTCCGCTTTCCAAACTCTGGGCGACGGACTGGATAGGCGCCAGCGAATTGTTGAGTTCATGGCCGAGAACGCGGATGAGGCGTTGCCAGGCTTGCCGCTCTTCATCGCGCAGCGCGCGGCTTAGGTCGCTGAGCACGATGAGGTCGTGCGGCAAGCCACCCTGGCGGAAGGCACCACGGCGCACGCCCCAGCGACCGGCTCCGCCTGGAAAACTCAATTCCATGGTGCGAGCCGGATCACCTACGAGGCACGCTTCCAGTCCAAGCTCCGCGGCAGTGAAGCCGAGGAGCCGCTCGCTGGGCCGCGAGAGAAGGCGCTCGCCTGCACGATTCACGAGGCGTAACTGCCGGTGGTTATCGAAGGTAAATATGGCTACGTCGATTTCTTCCATTACAGCGCGCAGCAGTCCGGTCGCTTCGAGCGCTCCCAATCGCTGCGAACGAAGTGTCTCGCTGAGAGCGTTTACTTCCAGCATGACTTCGCCGAGTGCATCGTCGGAGCGTGCTTCGCGCGCGCGAAACGAAAAATCCTGTTCGCGCATAGCCGAGAGGAGATTCGACAGCGTTTGTAGTGAGAAGACCACGCGATGGCGCAAAGAAAGTGCGAAGCCTAACCACAGACTCATGATCAGAAACGTCAGCGTCCAGGCGGTCCGCGACGAATAGGAACCGTTCCAGAGGAGAATCAAGGAGATCAACGATCCAGGCAGTCCCGCCGCCAGCGCCAGAAGCTGGATGCGACGTTCGTACGTGAGGCGTCTCATTCCAATCCGTGTTTTTGCAGGCGCCGATACATTGCGCTGCGGCTGAGTCCCAGCGCTTTGGCCGCCTGGCTGACGTTTCCATCATGGCGGGACAGTGTGCGCTGGATGAGGTGGCGCTCCACTTCATCGAGGCTCATTTCCTCAAGCCGCACGGTGCCACCCACGCCTCCAGTGCGCAGGCCGAGGTCGGCGGAACGGACCAATTGTCCTTGCGCGAGCAGGACTCCGCGTTCGACCGCGTGATCCAGCTCTCGCACATTTCCCGGCCAGGGATGGTCGAGGAGAAGTTGCGTTGCGCCAGGGTCGAAGCCCGAAATGCTTTTGCGATAGCGTTGCGCATAGCCGCGGAGAAAGTGGTGCGCCAGCAAGGCGATGTCTTCGCGGCGTTCGCGCAACGGCGGAAGGTGGATTTCGATGGTATTCAAACGGAAAAGCAGATCCTGGCGAAAACGCCCGGAGGCAGCCTCGGAAGTCACGTCGGCGTTGGTGGCCGCCAGGACACGGACGTTCACCCGCCGTGTCGACGAGGAGCCGACGCGTTCGAGTTCCCCGGTTTCTAGGACGCGCAAGAGCTTTGCCTGCAAATTCATCGGCACGTTGGCAATTTCATCCAGAAAAAGAGTGCTGCCCTCGGCAAGTTCGAAACGGCCGACCCGATCGCTGCGCGCGTCCGTGAACGCGCCTTTCACATGGCCGAAGAGCTCGCTCTCGAAGAGGCCCTCGGAAAGGCCGCCTGCGTTAACCGTCACCATCGGTTTTCCAGAGCGTTGCGAAAGGGCATGCAGCGTCTGCGCCACGACTTCTTTTCCAGTACCGTGCTCGCCAGTGATCAAAACACTAGCATCTGAAGGACCTACTCGCCCTATTAAGTCGAGCACCGGCTGCATCACGGCCGCTTCCGCAATGAGCGTGGGGCGCGATTCGGCGCGCAGCAAGCGATTCTCGGCCTCCAGCCGTGAGGCCTGTCGCAGCGCATTGCGAAGATCGATCTGCGTGCGCAGAATGGTCAGCAAGCGCGCATTGTCCCAAGGCTTTTGTATGAAGTCGCGAGCGCCCCGCCGCATGGCTTCCACGGCGACTTCCACACTGCTCCAGGCGGTCATCACCACTACGGGCAACGTTGAATCCGCCGCTTGAACGCGGCTTAGCAGGTCAAGCCCCTCCTGGCCGGAAGTCGTGTCCCGTGCGTAGTTTAAGTCCATGATGACGGCGTCGAACTCGCGCGATTCGATGGCCGCGAGCGCTTCAGCGGGCGAGGCAGCCAATTGCGTTTCGTAGTTCTCCCGCTTGAGTAACAGGCGCAACGCGTCGCGGATGTCCGCCTGATCGTCCGCCACGAGGACGCGATAGGGGTGGATCGTAGGGTTTTTCATGCGTGTCGGAAGCTGTTATCCATGCAAGGTGAGGTTGTATTTAACCGATAGGTTGAATACACACTCGCCGGAAACCGTTGAGCAAGTCCAAGTATATTAAATAAAATCAATGACTTAACTCGTGAAATCCGTTCCAGTCTTTGCGCAAGGCAGTCTCCGATAATAATCGTGAAACTGACTCTGGCCAGCTTTAGCCGACCTTGGCCACATTGCTGGTTTCACTGACCACCCAGCCGTCTTTGAGCTGGATGACCCTGTGGCTGTAGGCGGCGTTCCTCTCCGAGTGCGTCACCTGAATGATGCTGGTGCCGGCTTCATTCAGCCTTCGGAAAAGCTCCATGATTTCTTCGCCTTGCGCGGAGTGAAGGTTGCCGGTGGGCTCGTCGGCCAGAATCAACTTGGGACTTTGAATCACGGCGCGGGCTACCCCGACGAGCTGTTGCTGTCCGCCGGAAAGCTGATTGGGGAACAGATCCTTTTTGCCGACGATGTTAAAGCGGTCGAGAATGTCGCAAACGAGGCTGACGCGCTCTTTATGAGGGACATTCTTGTAGGAAAGCGGGATTTCCAGGTTCTCAAACACCGTCAAGTTGTCGATCAGGTGGTAGCTTTGGAAAACGAAGCCGATGTTGGCTTTATGAAGTTCGTTGCGCTTTTTCACATTGAGACGGTGGACCGGCTCGCCGTTGAAATAGTATTCACCTGTCCATGAGCCATCGAGCATCCCGATGATGCTGAGGAGCGTGGATTTACCGGCTCCCGAAGGGCCCATGAAGGTGACAAACTCGCCCGGCTGAATCTCCAACGACACGCGGCGCAAGACGTAAAACTTGCTGCCGCCCGCTTCGTAAACCTTCTCCATGTTACGCAACTGAATCAGAGGTTCCACGATCGCTCCTTAGGCGCCGTTAATATGATAACGGCGGAAAACATCTTCCGTTTCGAGACTATCACATTTAAATCCACTCGTAGCCGTCCCGGCGAGGGATCAAAGAAGTCTTGGAGACTCTCGGATCCACCAAGCCAGCGGATTCGTGATTTGCGGCAGCCAGGGACTACTCGCGCGGGGCCCTTACAGGGAAAACAAACCCCACCCCTGCAAGGCTTTTAGCCCGACGGGCCTCATTCGTAGCGCAGTGCGGTGAGTGGATCCATGCGCACGGCGCGCCGCGCGGGGAGGTAGCAGGCGAGTGTCGCGACTCCGGCCAGAAGCAAGGGTAGTCCGACAAAGGCAAATGGGTCGGCAGCCGTAACGCCAAAGAGGAGGCTGGAAAGGGCATAAGCAAGCGCCAAAGCAACGGGCAGCCCGATAGCCATACCCACGATGGTCAGAAACAGCCCGTTTCGCAGGATAAGTCTCTGGACATCTTTTGAGGTTGCACCCATGGCCATGCGCACGCCGATCTCATGCGTTCGTTCGCCGACGGAGTAGGACATCACACCGTAGATGCCAACCGCGGCGAGCACCAACGCGATGAGACCGAGGATGGCCATCATTGCCGCGACATAGGCGATGCCTACAATGGAATTGGCGATCACCTTATTAAAGGGCAGCACGTCGTAGAGCGGCAGGTCTGGATCGACTGCGGCGACCTCGCTTCTCACGGCGGGAACGAACGTGAGGGGATTGCCCTCGGTTCGCAAGACCAAGAAAGCATAAAACGGTGGAGCCTGTCGGTAACTTCGATAAATCGTCGGCAATTCTTGTTTGTCGATCCAGGTGTAGTGAACATCGTCCACGATTCCCACAATCGTCATCCAGGGGCTGTCCGGATCGCCTTTGCCAATCTTGATTTTCTTTCCGATCGGATTTTCTCCGGGGAAGTAGCGCGTCGCGAGAAGCCGACTTATATCCGCCACGGGCAGTGTGGCGTCGACATCCGATTCATTCAACTCTCGCCCATCTCGCAGGCCGATATTCATTAAGCGAAAATAATTCGGGCTGACCGTTTCAACTATCGAGCTGATGGCCTCGCCTCGCTCTTGGGGCGCGCGCCCTTCGATGGTGAACGGCCCCATACCCGTGCCTCCCCCGTTTGCATAAGGCACGTAGGTGGCGAGCGCAGCGGATTGGATGTGCGGAAGAGCAGCGAGCCGCTGGAGGACTTGTTCGTGGAACGCCGCACGCCCGGGCTTTTGCCGGTACTGATCTTCGGGCAAGCTCAAGGTTAGCGTCAGGACCGATTCGGGATGGTAGTTCTCGTGCACGACAATAAGCGCGCGAAAGCCCTTCACGAGGAGCCCGGCTCCCACTAAGAGCACGAGGGCGAGCGCAATCTCCGCCACAACAAGAACGCCCCGCAAACGATGGCGCGAGGGCCCTGTGCTTGCTCCGCGGCCACTCTCTTTCAGGGTCTCACTGATTTGCGTCTGCGAATGCAACCAGGAAGGCGCGATCCCGGAAATTATCCCGCTGGCGACAGCAATTCCCAGCGTAAATAAAAATGCATAGGTATCGAGGCGTATGGTGTTCCAGCCCGCGATGAATCTCGCAACCTCCGCAGGCATATATCTCAATATTAGATAAATACCCCACTCCGCGAAAAGCAGGCCAACCGCGGCACCCGCCAGGGAAAGCAGTATGCTCTCGGTCAGCAATTGGCGGATGACGCGGATCCGGCTCGCTCCCATCGCGGTCCGCACGGCCAATTCTTTTTGACGGCCCGTCACCCGCGCAAACTGTACGTTGGCCACATCCGCGCAGGCGATCAGCAAAACGAACCCGACCGCTCCTAACAATAAAAAGGTGTACTGCCGCGTGAGGTCGCCGGTAACGAATTCCTGGAGAGGCCGGGGATATAGCCGAAAGCCCTTGTTGGTGTCCGGATACGCCTCAGCTTGGCGCTGCGCGATCGATTGCATTTCTGCGGAGCCCTGCGCGAACGGAACGCCGGGTTTGAGCCTTCCAAGGACAAACAGCCAACGGTTATCCCGCCGCAACCTTTCTTTCACGTCGAACGAAAGCGGTATCCATGCCTCGGCTGGTTTCGGGAAATCAAATCCTTTGTACATCACCCCGACGATTGTGAAGCTCTTGCCGTTTACTTTGATATTCTTGCCGATGACGTGCGGATCTGACGCGTACCGCTGCTCCCACAGAGCGTGCCCCAAAATAATTTCCTGATCCTTGCCCGGTTCTTCCTCTTCGGAAAAAAACATACGGCCGAGTTGCGGCTGGACACCGACGGTTTGGAAAAAATTCGCCGACACCTGAAAGGCCTGGACTTTCTGGGGCGCCGGGTTGCCCGTCAGGTTGAGCTCATTCCATGCGTAGGCTGTAATTTCATCAAATGAGTGCGCTTCCTTTTTCCATTCGAAGTAAGTGGCGGGCGCAACGGGACTCTGGTCCTGGCCGAAACTTATGCCGTTGGCTTCAGCATGCGAGTCCACCAACGCCACGAGACGGTTTGCATTTTCTAAGGGAACAGGATGTAGCAAGAACGCTTCGGCCAGGCTGAACATCGCCGTGTTCGCTCCGATGCCCAGCGCCAGCGCTAGCACGCACACCAACGTCGTAAGCCGATGCTTGACGAGCATCCGCACACCATAGCGGATGTCCTGCCCAATTGTTCCCATGGAGCGCCCTCTTTTGCCGGACGCCCTTAAGCGGTCACTCCGGCTTCTTTGGTTTCTTCGACGATGCGGCCGTCGAACAGGTGAATCGTGCGTTCGGCGAAGTTCGCATAACGCTGGTCGTGGGTGACCATGCAAACGGTTGCGCCGTTGCGGTGCAAATCGCGCAGCAATTCCATGACGGCTTCGCCATTTTTCGAGTCCAAATTACCAGTCGGCTCGTCAGCCATCAGGATGAGTGGATCGCCGACCAATGCGCGAGCCACAGCAACGCGCTGTTGCTGACCGCCGGAGAGTTGCGACGGATAGTGACGGAGGCGGTGGGCCATGCCGACGCGTTCGAGCGCGTTTTGCACCTTCTGCTTGCGCTCCGCCGAGCTCGTCCCGCGGTACGTCAGCGGCAGCTCCACGTTTTCATACACGGTGAGGTCGCCGATCAGGTTAAACGCCTGGAAAATGAAACCGATCTCGCGATTGCGAATGCGCGTGCGCTCGCTGATCGTAAGCTTCCCCACGGGCTGACCGTTCAGCATGTAGCTCCCGTCGCTCGGCGAATCGAGCAGCCCCAGAATTGAGAGCAGCGTCGATTTGCCGCAGCCCGAAGGCCCAGCGATGGAAATATACGTGCCTTTCTTGATCTCCAGGTGGATCTCCTCAAGTGCGTGGGTCTCCACTTCGTCCGTGTAGAAAACCTTCTTTACGCCTTCCATTTTAATGAGTGTATGTCCGTCTGACATTTCGTCTCCTTAACCAATTTTAGTCTTGAAGCCTATTCTGCAAATTCGTTTTGCCAAGCCCCGACTGCTGTGCCTCCTGCCTAAAGCCGTTTCACTTACTGATACCGCAGCGCCACCAACGGATCGACGCGTGTGGCACGTCTCGCTGGAAGGAAACATGCCGCAAGCGCTATCAGCGCGATCAATCCGAGTCCCAATGCATAGACCAGAGGGTCTCCCGCGTGAACGCCATACAACAGCGATTCGCTGAACCGCGCCAAACCGTACGCCAGTGGAAGTCCCACTCCCACGCCGATCAGCACCATCGATCCGACTTCCTTGACGATCAGCAACCGCACTTGGCCTGCAACCGCGCCCAGCGCCATGCGAATGCCAATCTCTCGGGTACGCTGAACTACCACGTAGGCTAGAATTCCATAAATTCCAAGGGCCGCCAGGAGCGCTGCGAGACCGGCAAAGCAGGCCGAAAGCACCGCGACCATTCGCGCTGAAAACAGATCCTCTTCCACCACGCGTTGCATCGTTTTTAAGTCATATACCGGCAGATTCGCGTCCAACTGTCGCACAATATCCTGCAAGCTCGAAGCAAGCAGCAGCGGATCCCGCTCCGACCTCACGTAAAATGTCATGCCCGTAATTTTTTGCCTTTGCGCATAGGGGATATACACATAAGGCTGAATCGCGGTGCTCACGTGCTCTTGTTTGACATCTTTCACAACGCCAACAATCTCGATATCCGGCACAACCTTGTCGCCACCTCCAAATGCAAAATGCAACCCCAGCGGATTCCGCCCTGGAAAGAACCGCTTGACCATCGATTCGCTCGCTAGCGCAACTTTTGGCGCCGTAGCTCCATCCGCCTCCGTTAATTCGCGTCCAGACAACAGAGGCACGCCCAGCGTGGAGAAGTAATTCGGACTGATCGCAACCCGGTCCACGTCTTGAAGCTCTTCCGCGAGCTGCGGGCCTCCTTCGGCGGTAATGTTGCTTCCCTCGTCATCGCCGGAAAGCGTGGCAACATCTCCGGACCCGACCGATCTCACGCCGGGTATGGACGCGATTCGAGCGCGGGTTTGATCCAACAGCGCAATGGAGCGCGGCGTGTCGTATCCGTTGAGCGATGGCTGAATCGAAAACGTAATGACGTTATCCGTCTTCAGTCCCAAATCCTGATTCCGGAGGTTCCACAGCGAGCGCATGAAGAGGCCGGCGCCCGCGAGGAGGAGCATCGTAAACGCCACTTGCCCGGCAACCAACAGCTTGCGGAAACCAACATGCGCCACGCTTGCGGATGATGTCGAACCCTGATCCTTTATGACGTCTGAGACTCCCAGTCGCGTCACGCGCCAGGACGGAATGATTCCAAAGAGAATTCCCGAAAGCAGAGTCGCGCCAATGGCAAAAAGCAAAACGCCAGTGTTCAGGTTCTGACTCAATCCTCGAATTCCCGTGTTCGCCCCCACAATCGGCGTCAGTATGCGCATCAGCCACGTGCCAAGCAAGAGTCCCAACGCACCGCCGCCAAGTGCGCACAACAGGGATTCGATCAGCAACTGCCGGACCATTCTCCCCCGGCTGGCTCCCAACGCCGTTCGAATGGCGAACTCTCGTTGGCGAGCGGCGCCTCGCGCCAGCAGCAAATTCGCCACGTTCGTGCACGCAATCAGAAGCACAAGCGCCACCATCACGAACAGTGTAATGATTTGCGCTCCCGAGTCTCGCTGCACAACGGTGCGTCCGCGCGCACCGGACGAAAGCAAGATTTTCTTTTCCAGAAATTGTTTGCGTTTCTGTTCGTTCCAGCCGGACTTCATCTGGGGGAGCTGCTCTTCCAGCAAGGGTTTGTACGCTGCGTTGATCCCCGCCTCGGCCTGTTTTTCGGAAACGCCAGGCTTCCGTCGTGCCAGCAGGGTCATCCAGTAGTCATTCCAGCGATCAAGCGTCTCGCCGTACTGCGTCATCTGCTGCGTCATCATCATCGGGACATACAGATCCGGCGTTTTCCCCACCTGTACGCCAGTAAATCCCGCCTGCGAGACGCCTACTACGGTCATTTCCATGTTGTTGATCAGCAGAACCTTGTTCAGCACGCTTGGGTCGCCGCCGAAATGGCGAGTCCAGTACGAATGGCTAAGCACCACGACCGGCTGCGCTCCCGGTACGCGGTCATCATCCTGGCTGAACACACGCCCAATCGCGGGCTGGACCCCCAGCACCTCAAAATAATTGCCGGTTACGACTTCTCCGGTCGCCCTGTCGGTTTGCCCGCGGCTGGCAACACTGGCCGCAAATCCATAGCGCGCCAAAATTCCAGAAAACACGGCATTCGTATCCCGCAACCCTTTGTACATCGGGTACGAGAATGATTCGGTCGAATCGCCGTCGGTGGAGATATGGCCCGACTTGGGTCCCGGCGCCCGCAAAATTTCGAGCTGATCCGGACTCTTGATGGGCAGCTCGCGCAGCAAAACTTGGTTCATCAGAGAAAAAATGGCGGTGTTCGCGCCAATGCCTAAAGCCAGCGTAATCACAGCGATGGCCGTGAAGCCGGGACTCTTGGCCAGCATGCGCATCCCGAACGTGATGTCTTTCCACAGGTTCTGCATTAGGCGTTCACCGTTAGATCGGTCATTTTCCCCAAGCGGACCACGAGTCGTCTAGAAGCGACCTCGCTCCTTCTTGGAGACGAGTACCGGTACCGAGACGAAGGCTGCCGGAGCGGCCGATTTCCGACCGTCGATGGAAGTTGAGACATGGCAACCTGCAACACTCCACGTATTTGACGTATAAACCCTTGATATGTCTGGCGCACCACACTCAATCCTTTGTAACAGGGAATACGCAACGTCTCGCCCAATGGTTCCCCCAATCATCTCTCATTTCAAAACTATTCATATCTCAGCGCCACGATGGGATTCACCTTCGTAGCTCGCCGAGCCGGCACGTAGCTTGCGAACAGCGCGACTCCCAGCAAGAACGCCGGCACGAACACAAACGCGATTGGATCATGCGCGCTGATTCCGAAGAGAATGCTCGACAGAACCCAGGAGACGCCTGCGCAGCAAGCAATCCCAATCGCCCCGCCAATCAATACAGGACGCATGCTCTGCCGCAGCAGCAAGCCCATCACGTCTCGGCCGTCCGCTCCCAGCGTCATGCGAATGCCAATCTCACGCGTGCGCCGGCTCACCGCGTAGGAAACGACTCCGTAGACTCCAATCGAGGCAAGCAGCAACCCCAGCGCACCTAGCGAGCCTGCAAGTGCAGCGACGATCCGAGCCCGTATCCGCCAGACCTCCATGTTGTCCTCGAGCCGCGTCACGTCCACCATCACATCCGGATCGATTCCGCTCGCAGCTTCGCGAACCCCGGCGACCACCGACGCGAACCCCCCGCCGCCATGAATCATTAGATGAAGCTCCGATTGCTCTTTCGGGCCTGCCGGCAGATAAACATAGAGTTTCGCATTCTCGCCGAGATGAGACACTTGTGCATCTCTAGCGATGCCGATAATCTGCAGGTCGGTATCTTTTCCTTCCCGCAAGATTTTTCCGATGGGATCCTCTCCCGGCCAGAGTTTTCGCGCGGTGGCTTCCGTGACGATCGCCACCTTGGCCCCGGCGTGCACCTCTTCTTCGGTGAAGTCCCGTCCGCGCACGATGGGAATCCCCAACATCGAAAAATAACCCTGCGAAATCGCGTTGTCTTCGACGTCATACTCATCGGGCTTGCCGGGGATGGAGAAACCCGTGAAGTTATGATCGTCGCTGAGAGGGGTCTGGGCCGCCTCGACGACTCTGTCTGCCCCAGGCAACGCCGCAACTTTTTCCTTCAGCCGGTGCTCGAACTCTGCCGCGGGTTTCTCTTTGTATCCCTGCGTCCGCAGGTCCAGAGACACAACCGAAATGCCATTCATCGCAAATCCCGGATCGACGGTCTGTGCAAAATAAAGTCCGCGCAAGAGCAATCCCGCGGCGATCAGCAGAATCATGCAAACCGCTACCTGCGCAGCAACCAGAGAATGCCGCAGGAGCCCGCCGCCTGCGTGTCCACCAAGTCCGCCGTCTATGCCTTTCAATGCCGTGTTCAAGTCGGCTCGCGATGCCTGCAGAGCGGGCGCCAGTCCAAACACCACTCCTGTCATCAGCGTGAGCAGCAACGCGTATCCCAGCACCCGCAGGTCTGGCGTGAGATTCAGGGCTAAGGGCGGGAACCCGTGTGGCAAATGAGAAATTACAAAATGAGAAATGGCTTCAAAGGACCAGAAGGCGAGGACCGATCCGAGCGCGCCTCCCATCAAAGCGAGCATTAGGCTTTCGGTCAGCAATTGCCGTATCAATCTCCACCGGCTTGCACCTACCGAAAGTCTTACTGCAATTTCTTTCTGACGCGCGGTAGCCCGAGTCAGCATCAAGTTCGCCACATTCGCGCAGGCAATCAATAGCACCAAGCCAAAGCCAAACAAAATGACGGCAGCCGCTCCTATCACAAAATTGTGCTCCTCCGGCCTGCCAAGAAAAGTCGCCGTTCGAATCGCCAAAGTTGTTTCGCGTCCTGGATGTTGCTGATCGATCCGGCTGGCGATCACGCTCAGGTCAGCCCGCACTTGCCCCATCGAAACACCGGGCCGAACGCGTCCAAGCAACGCCAGCCAGCTCACGTTGGCATCGCCAAGAAAATCGCGGTCAGGCTCCATGGCCGCCTGCATCGTGATCGGCACCCAGAATGCGCTTGGGATTGGCTCCGTGCCCCCAAATCCCCGCGGCGCAATACCGATTACGGTGAACGCCGTGCGATTCAAGATCACTCGCTTGCCGACGAGCGAGACGTCCGCCCCAAACGCGCTTTGCCACAGTTCATCGCTCAGTACCACCACGGCGCCTTCGCCTGCCGCGGCGCAATCTGTTTCCACAAACCCGCGGCCTGCGGTGGGCCGCACGCTCAACACGTCAAAATAATTGCAAGACGTGAGTTGTCCATAGAGCTGCCGTGCCCTTCCGCCCGCGAGCGTCGCGCTTAAGAAAGGCTCGTACGCTAGGAAGCCGGAAAAAACGTGGTTATTCGCGCGATAATCCTGATATTCGGAATAGGAAAAAAGCGTCGGCTCGCCGTGAACATTGCGCGTAGTTTTTCCGTGGAATATCTGGTCCACACTGACAACCTGTCCGGCGCTCGGCACCGGCAACATCCGCAGAGCAGCGCCATTCAGCACGGAAAAAATTCCCGCATTCACGCCGATGCCTAGAGCAATCGCCAGCACGGCAACCGCCGTGAACCCCGGATTTCTCCCGAGCATCCGCAATCCGTACCGGATGTCTTGCCATAGGGTTTGCATCAGCCCCTCCTACTCATAGCGCAACGCCACCATGGGATCGACGCGCGTCGCTCGCCGCGCCGGGATGTAACACGCTGCCAGCGCGACGACCGTCAGCAGCGCGCACACGGCGAAAAACGTAATCGGATCGCTTGGCTGCACTTCATACAGCAAACTCCGCAAGGAACGCGTCACTCCGATCGCAGCAAGAATCCCGAATGCCATTCCGAACGCAACCAGCACAAGTCCTTGTGTTCCCACCAGCCGCAAGACGTCCCGGTTTTGCGCCCCGAGTGCCGCGCGAATTCCAATCTCGCGCGTGCGCCGCGCTACCTCATAAGACAACAAGCCGTACAGCCCGATGCACGCAAGCACAAGCGCCAGCAATCCAAACAGGCTCGCCAGGCGCGCCAGCAGCCGCTCGTTGAAGAGCAAGCGTTCGATGCGTTCCGTTTGTGTTCTAACGTCGAACAGCGGCAAGTTGTTGTCCAGATCGCTGACGACTTTGCGCGCCCCGGGAAGCAGGGCCTGAGGATTTATCGCCGTCCTCAATGCGAAGTGTGCGTAACCTTCTTTAAGTGGGATGTATGCAGTGGGTGCGATCTCATCGCGCAAGCCGGCATATTTCGTGTCTCCCACGACACCAACAATTTCGTACTGCGCACTCTTAGGGTCGTCACCGCCAAAGTGCAATCCCAGCGGCGCGCGATTCTCTAGAAATTTCTTAACAAACGCCCGGTTCACAACTGCAATATCTCGCTTCGACTGCGAATCCTCGTGAGTCAACGTCCGGCCGGTCATCACCGGAATTCTCATTGTCGAGAAGAAGTCCGGCCCAACCGCCAGCATTTGTGTTTCGACCGTGGACTTATCGATTCGTCCTTCGATCTTCACGTCCTCCGTCCACAACCCCCCATCGAGCAGCGTATCCGACGAATAACTTACGGAAATGACTCCGGGCAGACCGCTGAGCCTGCTCTGCAGCTCACGATAGAGCGGCTCAACTTGCTCGCTTTTGTAATAGCCGGTAAGAGTTGGATTGACTCCAAATTGCAGCACGTTTCGCGTGTCAAAACCCGGATCAATCGCTTTCAAATTCGCCAGCGAACGAACCACCAGCCCGGCTCCGGCCAGCACGATGACGGAAAGAGCCACTTGCCCAACGACAAGCCCGCTGCCCAGTCCAAATCGACGGTTTCCGCCAAGACTTGTGCCCGACATGCTTCCCGCATTCTCTTTGAGAGTCGGCGTCACATTGACGCGCGTCCCTCGAAACGCCGGCGCAAGTCCAAACAGGATGCCAGTAAGCGCGGCCACGGCCACCGTGAGCGCAAGCACTCGCACGTCCGGGTCTGCGTTGATCTGAAAATTCGAATAGCGGTTCGCCGAGGCAAATGCCGCCAAGGCACTGGCGCCCCAATACGCCAGCACCACGCCGACTGCTGCTCCGGCGAAGGAGAGCATCACGCTCTCCGTCAAAAGTTGCCGGATCACGCGTCCTCGTCCCGCTCCCAGCGCCAGCCGCACCGCAATCTCTTTTTGCCTTGCCGTCGCTCGTGACAACATCAGGCCCGCCACGTTCGCGCACGAAATCAATAGGACAATCCCGACCGCTACCATCAAAATGAAGAGTGGCTGCTCGAGGTCTCCACGAATCCCGGAAAGCCCCTTCTGTGCCGGTGTTAACGTAACTTGCGGGTCGTCCTCCACCTTAAGCTGCTTTTCTTGGATAATTTCATTGCGAAATAACAGACTCACGCCAGACTCAGCTTGCCCCAGAGGTATTCCTGGCTTCAGGCGACCTACCATCGCGAGCCACCAGTTTCTTTCATCGTCCGTCCCGCGTCCCCAATGGAGCCGTAGCGGACCAAACTGTGAGAGCGGCAGCCACATATCCTGCGTGTGTCCCGGCGTTAGCCGTGTGAAGCCAGAGTCCGCGACGCCAACGATCGTGAACGGCAGGTTGTTCAGCTTAATGGATTTTCCGATTGCGCTTTGGGCGCCACCGAAGGCGCCTTGCCAGTACGCATAGCTCAGAACGGCCACGGCTTCGGCGCCGGGTCGCTCGTCGCTGGGTTCTATCGTTCGTCCCGCAGCAGCCTGAACTCCAAGCGTCTGGAAGTAATCGCCCGAGACAATTTCTGCGCGCGTAATGGTTGCCGTTCCGTTGCCAGTCAGGTCCAGTTGGGCAGGTCCTGCAAATGCCCCAACATTAGAAAAGGCTTCGGCATGTTCGCGGATTGCCTTGAAGATTGGATAGGAGAACGAGCAACTGCCGGAAACCTTATCGGTCCACTTCGACCACTGGCAATCGCCATAGCTGCTCGAACCTGCGTTTTGAGGATGTCCGTGTGCCGACCAGCGCAGCACGACTAGTTGTTGGGGATCGCGAACCGGAATCGATTGCAGCATCACGGCATTCACAAGACTGAATATCGCGGTATTCGCGCCGATGCCGAGGGCCAGGGTGGCAACGGCTACTGCTGTGAAGCCCGGATTCTTCGCCAACATTCGCAACCCGTAGCGAATGTCTTGCCAGAGAGTCTGCAACTGGGCCTCCGCAAGAAACGCAGAACTACCGTCCAAGGAATGAGAGAAATAAAACCCCGAACTCGTCTGCGGGCCTGCTGCTGGCCGCGAATTAGCTGCTCTACTTCAGCCGGATGCGGTCGAAATTGTCCCAGGCGGACATGTCGGACAAAATCACCTTGTCGCCCACTTTCAATCCATCCTGGATTTCGATCGTATTGACGGAACTCCGCCCCAGTTTCACGTTCACACGCGTCGCTTCCGAGCCATCCTCTGTAAGTTTAAAGAGTCCAATCGTGCTGTCGGACTGCCCGTGCACGGGCCTGCCCACAAACAGCACGTCCTTCAGATTCTCTAGTGTGATCGTGCCGTCGACGCTCAAATCCGGCCGCGCGCCGTTGGGAAGTGGCTCGTCGATGGTCACGTCCACCGTAACCGTTCCGTTCACGACCGAAGGATCGATTCGCGAAACGTGGCCCCCCACGATTCCGTTCCGCGTATCAATCGAAGCCTTTTGGCCAATCTGCACGTCTTTTGCTTGCGTTTCAGCAATTTTGACTTCTGCTTTTAGCTTTTTCGGATCAGCGACGCGCGCCAAGTTTGTGCCGGGTGTTATGTGCTGGCCGACTTCGACCGGTACCAGTTGCAGCACGCCGTCGATACCAGCGCGAACATGCAGTGCATCCAGTTGGCTCTTTTTCAGGTGATAGAGAGCTTCTGTTTCATCGACCTTTGCCTGCTGTGCAGCGATACGCGCATTGCCAGAATCCGCGGAAATCCTGGTCTTGTCGCTCTCGAGCTGAGCGCGAATCGCCAGCTGCTGTTCCCTCACCTTTGACAGATTTTCGACGAGCTGAGACGCGAGGCCCAGCTTCATCAGTTTTTCATCATTGTCGTGCTGTATCTTAGCCTGCTCGTAATCGCTTCGGACGGAGGCTTCCGTCGATTTTTGGTTCATCAGATCACTGTTCACCTGCACGCGAAGGTTGGCCAAATCCGCTTGCGCGCCCTTCCACTGGAGTTCCGCATCCAGCGCGGTTTGTGACAGCGTGGGGTCGCTCAGCTCCATAATGACGGAATCGGGCTTGACGATCGCGCCAGGGCGCAAGACCCACCGGTCAACGCGCGAATCCGTCTGTGCGGCGATCCAACGAATGTCTTCGGGAACCAGCGTCCCCAGCCCGCGCACTTCACGAAGCATTGGCCCGCGTTTGACGGTGTCCGACCAAACCGTGCCGCCATCTACCGATGGCGCGGCAGGCTTCAGCTTCGACAGCGCGTAGGTCACGCCGCCCAGCAGCATAAGTGCGACGGTGCCGTAGGCAATCCGTCGGATTTTCTTGGCTCTTGCGTTTGATGGTCTTTGGATGTCCATAGTAGGTATCGCCTTTCTTAGGCGCAAATCCCTTGCCCAACAGAATTCGCCTAAAGCCTCGCTTTGTCAATAGCTTACGGCACACCGCCCTAGCGGCAATCCCGACCCGCTGGCCGCATATGGGAATCCCTGTCCCACGACCGGACACTGCCCAGCCCCGGCTATAGCTCCCCTTCTACTTTTGACGCTACATATAAAGATACGTCCAATTCGTCACATTGTTCGCTTTTGTCTTGCCCCCTCACGCAACAACTGAACTCGTGATAGCCTCCCGCTACAAATCCTCTGGGTAGGAGGGTAGCCATGGGTATTTCCCGGCTCCTATTGCTGTTTTCTCTCTCGGTCACTCCACTGCTGGCACAGGTGCCGGCGGAAGGCCCACCAGCGAGAAGGCACAGAAGTTGAGAAATATGTGAAGATGAAGCCCGACGGCGATCCGCAACGCCAGCGCGTCCTTCGCTACATCAGCGAGCCGGAACTCGCTCGCGCCAGGATGGCCCCTGCGTTTGCCGTCAACACATTGGACGGACAGCACATTTCTCTGGACGATCTCACCGGAAAAGTCGTCCTGATCGACTTCTGGGCCACCTGGTGCGGGCCGTGCCGCGAAGCCCTGCCTCACATGCAGCAGATCGCGAAAAAATTTCAGGGCCAGCCTTTGGTTGTGCTCAGTGTCAGCTTGGACTCCGATGAACAAAAGTGGAAGGACTTCATCACAAAAAACGGAATGACCTGGGTTCAATACCGTGATGGCGGGTTCACCGGCCCCCTCGCGAACCTATTTGGCGTGAAAGCTATCCCGCAAACTTTCACCATCGACGCCGATGGCGTCCTCCAGGACCAGCACATTGGCGATGCCTCCATCGAGGGCAAACTTAAAAAGTTAGTCGCTCGCGCCCAGGAATTACAAGCGCCGCAAAAGGCACTGCAGTAAGCCATATTCTCTTGCCGTTACTTTGCCGCTTGGGAAAATGGCCGCTCCCGCCCCCGCGAGACGTAACCGTGCTTGGCCATCAGCTTTCCAATCTCTTGATAAACTTCCGCATCGTGCGGCTGCCGTGTCGCTAAGCCGCCCGCGCCAATACTACAAAAGCATTAGAGCAATTCTTGGCCAGTAGTATAGGCTGCCCCGCGCGTGGAGCTGCAGAGACTGCGACAAGTCTGATCCGTTTGCGAAAGCAACGATGCCATCTGTACCGCCAGAAGAAGCCGTCATAAAACGTGAACTGGGGCTCGGCTCCGCCGCGGCAGCCGTTGCGGGAGAAGCCATCGCCGTCGGAATTTTTCTTACGCCTGCGGGCATGGCGAAGTCTCTCGGCTCTCCGTTTTGGCTGCTCGCCATCTGGCTCATCGTTGGCGCTATGACGCTGAGCGGCGCTCTCTGTTACGGCGAACTCGCCGCGCGTTATCCAAGATCGGGAGGCTCGTATGTCTACCTTCAGGAATGTTTTGGTCCCAGACTCGCATTTCTTTATGGCTGGATGTGCCTTCTCGTGCTTGATCCAGGATTGACCGCGGCTCTCGCGACCGGCACGGCGAGCTATACCGCCTACATTTTTCACTGGCCGTCCGTCGCCACAAAATATGTTGCCATCTCCATAGTTCTTTCGCTCGCCCTTCTGAATGCTTTCAGCACCAAAGTCAGCGCCAGCTTTCTTCGTCGGCTCACGTGGATGAAAGTCGGCGTACTTCTTCTGCTCACGGTTTGGGCTTTTGTCTTTCGCGTGGGCCAGTGGTCAAACTTCATTCCGTTTGTTGCGCGGCGTTCTGGGTCCTTGCCGTTGCTGCCCGCGCTGGCTGGCGCTATGGTTGGCGCGTTCTTTTCCTTCGGCGGCTGGTGGGATGTAACGAAAATCAGCGGGGAAGTGCGCGATCCGGAAAAGACCATGCCGCGAGCCATGCTGCTCGGCGTCTTGATCGTTACCGCTGTCTATATTCTAGTGAGCATCGTCTTCGTCTATCTGATTCCTTTGCAAAACGTAACTTCCGACGAAACTTTCGTAGCGCAAGCGGGCGAAGTCCTTTTCGGTCCTCTGGGTGGCAAGATTCTCGCCGCGGTCGTGGTGCTCTGCGTGTTGGGCAGCTTAGGGGTTTTCATGATCTGCGCTCCCCGCGTTTATTACGCCATGGCCAACGATGGCCTCTTTCTCTCTGCCGTAGCGAAAACGCATCCTCGCTTCGGTACTCCCGCCCGCGCCATCGCGATTCAGGCCGCGATTGCGTCTCTCTTGATTGTTCTGGGGACTTTTCAGCAAATCATCGCGTATTTTATTTTTGTCGCGGTCTTTTTTCTGGGGCTGACAGTCGCTGGACTTTTTGTTCCCCGAAAACGCTCGCCGGATACTAAAGTCAATCCACAAGTCTCACGCCACCGGGTCGCAGGCTCAGTTTTCTTGATTCTTGTTCTTCTCCTTCTTGTTCTTCTCGTGGCGCGCAGCCCGCGACAGCCAATCCTTGGCTGCATCGCGGTCCTGGCCGGTCTGCCCCTGTATCAATTCGCGCGACGCAAGCAGGATAGCTCCAGTGCCGATGTGCCTGCTACGAAAGCAAGTCTGCAATAGAGATGTTCTTATTTTTACGTGGTAGGCGGAATGGGATCGTCACAACCGACGAACTCCATCAGAATGCGGTTTCCCTTGTACTCGAGGTCGTCGTGAATCCCAATCTTGCTTGTGTAGTAGCCACGCACCGTCAAACTCTTTAGCTCGCGGAAAAATTGCACTTCCGGAAGCTCGGTTAACTGCGCATTGTCCGAGAGCACCTTGACGACCGCGATCTTTTCTTCCGTACTCGAATCCACGAATGACTTCCCATTGTAGTGCTGGCTCATGGACTCCATCAGCCGTAGCCCTTCGCGCCACAGCGCCTTCTGCTGTTCGTCCACACTTTCTCGGATCCTTTGCTCGATGTAATCGGCCACCTTTGCGTCTTTCGCTCCACCTGAGTGGCTATCGGCGGGAATGATCGTCTCAGACAGCTCTTCGATCATTGCGTGTTGAGCCGGGGTGAAAAAACGCGCGCCTGAGCTCGGTTCCGTTGCTCCCGCCGGCGAGGCTCCGGCGCTGCGCTGTGCAGTTTGTGAATCTGCCGCTGAAGCTTCCGCTACCTCTCCGGACAAGGGCAAAACCGCCGCCCCCAGAACGGTCGCCGAAGTTTTCAACCATTGACGCCGATCCTGCTTCAAATTGATGGAGTCATTCGCGGACATTTTTCCTCCTCGCATTCCCAGCGCATTCTTTCTAAGAGCCACCAGGTTTTCACAACTCATTTTTAGCCAGTTTATCCGCCAGGTAGTCGCACGAGCGCCAGCACAGCGCCATGATCGTCCACGTTGGATTCTGACAACTGGCGTTCACAAACGCGCTGCCATCCACAACAAACAAATTCTTCACGTCATGCGACTGCTGAAACTGATTCAGCACCGAAGTTTTCGGATCATTTCCCATGCGAGCCGTTCCAAGTTCGTGGATCGACCATCCTTCGGTAAGCACCCGGTCGCTCACATAAACAATCTTCAGCCCCGCGGCCTCGAACATCTCCTGCGCCGTCTCCTTCATGTCCTTGGCCATATTGTGCTCGTTCTCGCCGAATTTGTAATGAAAGCGCAGAGCTGGCATGCCCCACTTGTCCTTCACCACTGGATCGAGATCAACAAAGTTCTCGTAGCGCGCCAAAACTTCTCCAAACGCGCCCATCGCAATATACGAGCCCTGATTCTTCCGGATTTCTTCCTTGAACGAAGTGCCAAATCCGTTCTGATCTGTGCCTGGCGGAAACATGCTGCTTCCGCTTCCGCCCTCAAATCCGTAGCCGCGGATGAAGTTCGGATTCTTCTCGGCCAAATTGCGAAAGCGTGTCAGGTAAAAACCGCCGGGCCTGCCGTCATCGAGCGTCGGAGGTTTTCCGACGAGATTCGTGGCCTGCCCCGCAACGTGCGGTCCCATGATGTGTTCGCAAAAATTGTGGCCGACGTGCCCGCTCGAGTTGGCGAGCCCGTTCGGATAAAGCCGCGATTTGGAGAGCAAAAGCAGCCTGGCCGATTCGAGCGTCGAAGCCGCAACTATCACCACCTTCCCGCGCACCGTGTAGTCTTTCATCGTCTGCGAATCCGTAAAGTGCACGCCGGAGGCTTTGCCAGTCTGCGGATCGACCGTGATTTCTCGAACGGTCGAATTCGTTCGCAGCGTGAGGTTACCCGTATCCATCGCCGGGTAAATCAGCCCAGTTGGTGAATCGAACGCAGCGTGAATGTCGCAGCCGCCTTTTCGTTCGCACGCGCCGCGCCCATAGCACCGGCTGCGATATTTGTTGTGCTTCAGCCCGTCGGTTGTTACTCCCGCGCGATACTGCGTCAACACGCGCCCCATTTTCTTTAGCCCCTGCTGGAGCGTCACTTCCGCGCAGTTCAATTTCGTGGGCCGCTGGAAAATACTGTCCGGCAAATACGGAAGATTTTCTTTCACTCCGGTGATTCCGAGATACAGATCCACCTTGTCGTAATAGGGAGCGATGTCGCTATAGCTGATCGGCCAGTTTTCGCCGAACCCATCGCGGTCCTTGGCCTTGAAATCGTAATCGGAGAGCCGCAGCGCCAGCCGTCCCCAAATATTTGTCTTGCCGCCCAGGCATCGCGCGCGGACCCAAGCGTAATTCGTTCCCGTATAGGGATTGTCCCGTTCGTTGACCACGATGTTCTTCGTGTAGTCGCTGTTGCCGATATAACTGTAAAGATTTTTCGATTTTTCAAAGCCCGGGCCGTAGGGCGGTCTTCGAATCGTGTACTCATTAAAGCTGATCGAATGCGAGCCCGGCGGAAGTCCTCCCCGGTGCGCGTTGTCGTAGGGCCATTCCATCGAACGCAATTCCTTCTCGATGTCCAATTTCTTTCCCGCCTCGAGCAGCAAAACCTGCAGCCCGTGAGTTGTCAGGACATGCGCCGCCATTCCTCCGGCTGCGCCCGATCCGATAATCACTGCATCATATTTCTTGCTTAGATCTGCTTCCGGCTCAGCCATAGGAAAGCTCACTTTCTGTGCTCCACAGCGACGCAACCGCATTCAACAATGAACTTCTCTCTGTGTCCAGTTCAACTTGTTCTTTTTTTGCGCTGCGAACTCATTTCAGCTCGCCAAGCCTCGGCACGTTTGAAATTCCCCTTAGCGCCTCATCCCACGCTTGCAACCGTTGCCCAGAGCAACGCCTTCTGAGTGATACAATTTCGCTGTAATGGCCCAGAACGAAATCTCCCAGCCAGACCAATCGCGGCCCAGCCTCGTTCGCACCGTCCGCCTTCGCGGCATGGAGCTCCTCAACAATCCTGCCCTCAACAAAGGCACCGCTTTCACTTTAGACGAGCGAGAGACTTTCGGCCTCCACGGGCTTCTTCCGCCTGTCGTCGAATCACTCGATGATCAGTCCGTCCGCGCCTATCAAGCTTTCTCTCTCAAGTCCAACGATCTCGAGCGCCACATCTATCTTCGCCAGCTTCAAGACGCCAATGAGGTGCTCTTCTACCGTCTGCTCCTCGGTCACATTGAAGAAATGTTGCCCATCGTCTATACACCCGTCGTCGCGCTTGGCTGCCAGGAATTCAGCCACATCTATCGCCGTCCGCGCGGCCTTTTCATTTCCTATCCGCTGCGCCATTCTATTCCCGCGCTCCTGCGGAACCACCCAAATCCTGAAGTTGACGTCATCGTCGTCACCGATGGCGAGCGCATCCTCGGCATCGGTGATCAAGGCGTTGGCGGCCTTGGCATCCCCATCGGAAAACTTTCTCTTTACACGCTGATCGGCGGAATTCATCCCGCGCGGACTCTGCCCATCGTTTTGGACGTCGGCACAAATAATGAGGAACGCCTTAGCGATCCCGAGTATCTCGGCTGGCGGCACGCGCGCATCACGGGCGCCGATTACGATAGCTTCATTGACGCCTTCGTTGCCGCCGTCAAGCAAGTTCTTCCCTCCACACTTCTTCAGTGGGAAGACTTCTCCGGAGTTCACGCGCGTCCCATTCTGAATCGCTACCGCGATCAAATGCTTACCTTCAATGACGACATTCAGGGCACTGCCGCTGTCGCGCTCGGCGCCATTCTTTCTGCCGTTCGCGTGGCCGGCTCCTCGCTCCGCGACCAGCAGATCGTATTTCTTGGCGCTGGTTCTGCAAGCACAGGTGTCGCCGATTACCTCCGCGCCGCCATCCTCACGGACGGACTCTCGGGGGATGATGCCCGCAGCCGCTTGTGGATGGTTGATCGCGAAGGCCTTCTGCATTCCGGCCGCAGAGATTTAACGCCCGAGCAAAGCATCTACGCGCAACCGCTCAGCCGCATCTCTTCCTGGCCACACGCCAGCGGCGCAAACTTTGGCCTCGTTGACGTCATCCATCACGTCCGCGCAACTATCCTTATCGGCCTCTCCACGATTGGCAACGCTTTCACCGAGCCCATCGTTCGAGAAATGGCCAGCAAGGTAGACCGCCCCATCATTTTTCCTCTTTCGAATCCCACCGAACACTCGGAAGCGCATCCCGCGGATTTGTTTCGCTGGACAAACGGCCGCGCGCTCGTTGCGACTGGGTCGCCTTTCCCACCAGTCCTTTTCGAAGGCCGCAGCATCCAGATTTCCCAGTGCAACAACGTCTACATTTTTCCGGCGATCGGACTCGCGGTGGTCTCCTCTCGCCCCTCCAGGGCCGAGGCCAGCGCCCAGCGAATTACCAATGCGATGATGATCGCTGCCGCTCGCACCCTCGCCGAATATTCTCCGGCCTTGAAAGACTCATCAGCGCCACTTCTGCCTGCTTTGACGAGCCTCCGCGATCTTGCCGTCGAAATCGCTTTTGCCGTGGCCCAGGAAGCTGCACGGTCCGGCGTCGCCCCAGTGCTCGATTCTGTTTCCGAGCTCCGTTCTCAAATCCTCACCAAACAGTGGTCGCCGGCATATCCCGTGTACCTCGCTGCGTCTGCGTGAGCGAGGGTAGCCAAACCTGATAGCGGAGTTTACGACATGACCGCGGCCATCGTTGGTTGCCCTTTCCAACACAGCCCTGTCGCCTCTCATCCTTCTGACGCAACCCCCGCTGGTATCCTTTTTTATTGAGTCTTATCGAGCCGCGAAGAACAAACGTGCAATACAACCTTGCCTATCCTTTTTATGAAAACTCTCTTGCTCATGCGGAGAATCTTGCGCTTTCTATCGGCGATAACCAATACACTTACTCGGCATTGCGCGAGCTAGTCCAGCCCATTGCGCGCTGGCTGCGCACGCATTCTAATTCGAACGCTCCTCGCGTGGGCATCCTGGCTTCGCGAACCCCTGAAACATATCTCGGTATCCTCGGCACCTGCTGGGCTGGCGGCACATATATCCCGCTCAGCCCGAAATACCCTGAAGAGCGTCTGCTGCAACACTTCGAGCGCATCGAACTCGACTCCCTGATCGTCGATTCGAACGGAATGGCCCTCCTGGGCGATCGCGTCCTCAGTCGCGGCCCGCGAAATATTTTGATGCCCGGGACGGCGCCTTCTTCGGTCCGCCAACTCGAGAACGGCACCCAAATCACGATTTCCGGCCGTGATGCGCTTCCTGCCTTCGATTCCTCGGACAAACCTGTCGAAGTTTCGCCGGACCACACCGCGTACATCATCTTCACTTCCGGCACGACGGGAATCCCTAAAGGCGTCATGATCCCCGCCAGCGCGGTGCATTATTTTGTCGAAGCGATGCAGTCGCAGTATGCAATCCAGCCAACGGACCGCATGGCGGGGATCACGGAAATTACTTTCGACATTTCCGTGTTCGATCTTTTTGTCACCTGGAAATATGGCGCGGCGCTTCTCGTCGTTCCTGCCACGCAATTGATGGCTCCCTCGTCGTTCATTCAGCGGCATCGTCCTACGATCGTCTTCACCGTGCCTTCTATCGCCGCCAGCATGCAGCGCATGAAACTGCTGGCTCCAAATTCCATGAGCAGCCTGCGCTATTCTTTTTTTGCGGGAGAACCGCTGCCCGTCGCGTCCGCCTCGATGTGGAAGGCCGCGGCGCCAAACAGTGTTGTCGACAATCTTTTCGGTCCTACCGAAGCGACCGTCGTTTGCATCGGCCAGCGCTTCCATGGACCCGAAAACGCAACGCCCGCGCGCGGCGTCGTGGCTATCGGCACTCCGTTTCCGGGAATGGAAGCTGACATCGTTGATGAAGCTTTAGGATTCGTCCAGGACGAACGGGATGGCGAACTGCTTCTCTCCGGGCCGCAGCTCAGTTCTGGTTATTTCGGAGACGCTGCGCTCAGCGACAAGTGCTTTCCAACGCTGGCAGGTCGCCGCTGGTATCGCACCGGCGATCTGGCTTATCGCGACGCCTCCGGCGTTTTCCATCATCTCGGCAGAATCGATAACCAGGTGAAAGTGCTCGGTCTTCGCGTGGAGCTGGAGGAAATCGAAGCCCATCTGCGGGAGGTTTATGAGACCGATTCCGTCGCGGCCGTTGCCTGGCCCGTCGAGCACGGCTCGGCCAGCGGAATTGTGGCTTTTGTTAGTGGACGAATGGGAGCCGACGATCCTGCTCTGAAAACTCTGATCAAAAAACGGCTTCCAAGTTACATGGTGCCATCCAGCGTGCGGCACATCGAATCCATCCCGCTGAACGCCAACGGCAAGGTAAACCGCAAAGAACTCGCCGAACTTTTGTCCGGAGGAAAGTTGTGAGTGGCGTGGTGGGAGCGACCGCTGCAATTCCATCCGTTGCGTGGCCGCGACGTTTCCGATTTCTCGCGCACCTTTTTAATCTGACGATTTGAGGAAAACACATGGATCACCGGGAAGAGATTCGCAAGTATCTACAAGAGTTGCTCCTGCAAAAGGGAGACAAACAGCCCCTCTCGGACGATGCTTCGCTGCTGCTCAGCGGGCGGCTCGCATCCGTGGATGCAGTGGAGATCGTGGTTTTCCTTGAGGAAAAATTCGGCATAAACTTTGCCGAAATTGGTTTTGACCAAGCGATGATCGACAGCGTCGACGCCATCGATGGGCTGATCCAAACGGTAAAAAAATAATCTGCACGATTCTGCAGCTCAGCCTCCGCCTTTCGCCCCGAAATGTCGTCCACGCCAGAGGAAGAAAGCAACCGAACGCACACACGCGGGCCGGTGTTTAAAAGGGCCCACGAGGTAAGGGTTACTGACATACAATCGGGCGACCAAGGAGAAAGCTCTTTGGCGGGGGCCGGCTTATGAAATTCGGAATCCGGAAAAAGTTCAAGATTCTTGCGCCAGGAAATTCTCTACGGAAGCGAGTGGCGTATAGTCTGGCGATTGCGCGATTTATCTTGGTGCCTGTGATTTTCCTCGCGGTGTACTACCTGTTCGAGATGGCATGGATCGTGGACCGTATCGTTAACGTGGATGCGCCGGCGGCGACGCTGGCGCAACAGGCTTCGATAGAGACTTTGGAGGCACGGCGCGAGGAACGAAATTATTTATTGCTGCATGACCCGGCCTATCTCGCGGCGAACCATGAATCGCTGGGCAAAACCAGGCAGATTTTGAGCCAGATACAGGATCTGCAGCCGGAAGACCTGGGAGAAACACAGGAAGCGCTGGAGGCGCTTGGCGTATATGAACAAAGGTTCGCCGCGGCGGTTGCTGCGATGGGGCAGCTGGGGCAGGGAGACGCAGACCGCATTCAGGCCGTGGTGCGGGCTTATGAAAAAGATTTGAACGATCTGTTACAAGGGGCGAAGGTCAAGAGACGTGATCAGTTGATTGAAGAGCTGCGGAACCGCGTTGGGTCGTTTGATACGCAGATCACCCAGACCGTTCAGGAGGGCAACCCGGCGCTCGCGCCCGTCACAGAGGAATTGCAGAGTTCAATCCAGGAAGTGCTGGGGTTGCTGACTGAGCTCGAGACGGAAAATTGGAAGCGCGTGGAAAGCGATCATCGAGAGGCGCGGCACTTGCTTCGTCAAGCGGAGTGGGCGTTGAGCATTGTGTCAGCGATTACACTCTTGTTCAGCGTGTGGGTCAGTTTCATTTTGCCCCGGCAGGTAGTGAAACCGCTGATTACCTTGCGTGAAGCCGTGGATCATGTGGCGCAAGGCAATGGCGCGGTGGATTTTGATATTGAAGGCACCGGGGAAGTAGCGGAACTCGCCAAGAGCGTGCGGAACTTGATTGCGCGGTTGCAGCATAGCGTATAACGCCTAAGCGCCCATCATTTTTTCAGTTTGCGGCAGCTGCCGACTGCGCCGTGTCCTGTTTGGCCTACCATCACAGTGAACTGGGATACAGAGTTAGATATTTTTGGAGGACTACGTCTGCCGTTGGGCCGTAGAAGCGAATGGCCACTGTGAAATTTCCGCTGGGCCAGTAGAAATAGGTTGTTCCTTTTCCATCGGGATAAATCCATGCAGAGTTCAGATAGATACTATTCCCGAACTTCGAGATCGTTTCGGAACGAAGAGGGAGTGCTATGAGACCGGCGACTCCAGTTTGCCAAACGACATACAACGAGTAAAAAGAAGCGGTCTCGCTGGATGGCTGCAATTGATGGGCCTGGGACGGCTCGCCGAGATGCAAGAACCGGAGCAAGTGCCAGAATTGCTCTAAAGGAAGGCCCGAGCGCGTAACCGATTACTCCCAGCAGGTTTCCGCAAACCACGAAGATCCCAAATTTCAAGACAAAAGTAGGCGTGCCCTGCCGAACCGAGAAAAAAAAGCACAAGGCCAGGAACAGGATCCCAGCTCCAACGAAGCCCAATGCTCTCCAGGCGGAACGGAGGCCATCGAACATCCAGAAACTCAGGCAGAGAAATAGTCCGAAGATACATCCGATCAAATCGAAGAGACCTTCGGGGAGGAGAGCAAATAGCCGAACAGAGCTGCACGTTGCAAGACCAGCGAGGCAGCCTGCCGCGGCAAAAGCGAGAATACGTTTTCGCGGACGGGCAAGAGCAAGAATACTTAATTCAAAAGACTGCGGAAGTGGTCCCTCGCATGCCATTCATGCGAACGAACGGGCGGCACGTTCGAGAAGCGAAGATTTTACTATGCTATGGACACTTGGGTTAGAGACATTCGCTCTCGGGGCTGCGGAGTCTTGGTTGGGCAGCTTATTGCGAGAGGCGCTTGACGAGTTCGTATAGGAAGGCCTGGCCTTGGTAGAAGGATTGTACGCCCATGCGCTCATCGCGGCCGTGGAAGCGTATATCGTCGCGGTCCATGAAGAATCCTTGTATCCCATAGCAAGGAATGCCGGCGGCGCGGAGGTAACGGCCGTCAGTGGCGCCCATGACCATGATGGGAACAGTGGGGACGCCGGGCCACATGCTGTTGGTGATTTCACTGACGGCTTTGAGCAGGTCGAGGCGCATCGGCGACGCGGCCGCTTTGCTGAATTCGCTCAATTGCTTGACGCTAACTTGATCATCCCCGACGACTTTTTGTAGCGTGCTGAGAACGTATTCGGGTGAATCTTCCGGCAGAACGCGGCAATTTACGGTCGCTGCAGCGAGTTGCGGCAGAGCGTTGATAGCGTGGCCGCCTTCGAGCATCGTGGCCACGCAAGTTGTGCGCAGCGTGGAATTCCACGCTGGGGATGCAGCGGCAACTTTCTCCATGGCTTCTTGCGAACCGGAAGGGACCTTTGCGAGATCGTCCTTGATAGGACCAGTCTCGATTTTCGACATTTGCTGAAAGTAAGCCACGGTGACTTCATTGGTTTTCAGAGGGAAACCGAAGTCGCTGAGACGCTGCAGAGCACCCGCAAGATGATAGATGGCATTGTCGTGCACCGGCATCGAGCTGTGGCCGCCCTTGTTTCGCACTTCGAAGCGGAAATTAAGGACGTACTTTTCGCTGACCTGCAAGTCGTTCGAGATTTTTTTGCCTTTGGATTCCTCGCCCCAGCCGCCTTCGTTGAGTGCTAAGTCCGCTTCAATTAGATCCCGGTGATTTTTCAAAAGCCAATCGACGCCGTTGTACGGGCCGCCGCCTTCTTCGTCGGCGGTCAGCGCCACGATGATGTCGCGGTCGGGTTTGAAGCCTTCTTTTTTGTACTGGATGAGGTTGGCGATCCAGACAGCGGCCTGAGCTTTGTCGTCACCGGTGCCGCGCCCGTAAAAAAAGCCATCCTTCTCCATGAATTGAAACGGGTCAGTACTCCAGTCTTCGCGCTTGGCTTCGACGACATCGATGTGGGCGAGCAGGAGAATGGGTTTGCGCGCGCCAGAGCCGTGATAGTGAACGACGAGATTGGCTTTCTTGGGAATTGCGCCGCCAACGAAAATGTCGGCGTCGGAGAAGCCGGCCGCTTTCAAACGCGCGGCGGCTGCTTCTGCAACCGGAGTTGTCGCGCCGGTAGTAAGACCGGACTGAATTTCGATGAATTGTTTGTAGATGTCGTGCGCCAGCTGTTTTTCGGAGTCCGAGCGCGTAGTTTGGGCGCTCACCGATGCCGTGCAGAAAACGACCAAAAGCAAGATTCTAGAAGCGAGCCAGATTTTTGTGTTTTGCATGCTGGGATTTTTGCACGGCGATGGGAATCGCGCAACTTTAGGACTCTTGGCGCCGTGCAAAATCTGCCAAACGTGTGAGTGTTTCAGACGCCCCGAACATTTATGCCCACACGTAGCCTTGTTTCGCGAGCGGGAGAGTGCGGATGCGTTTGCCGGTGACGGTGAAAATCGCGTTGCAAACAGCGGGCAAAATCGGTGGTAGCGCCGGCTCGCCGAGTCCAGTCGGCGGATTGTCAGTCGTGAGAAAATGTACTTCGATTTCCGGAGGGACTTGGTTCATGCGCAGCGGCGGATACTCATGGAAATTGTTTTGCATGGCGCGGCCCTGCTCGATGGTGATTTCGTAGCCCATGAGGTGACTGAGCCCTTCGATTACTGAGCCTCGTACCTCGTTGAGAGCACTGGTGGGATTGATGATCTGGCTGCCGATGTCGCCTGCGACCCAAACTTTGTTCACTTTGAGGTGCTTTTCCGATGTGACGCGAACTTCCGCGACCTCGGCGAAATATCCGCGATGGCTGAAGTGGAAGGCGACGCCCATGGCAGTGTCTTTCGGAAGTGCGCGTGAGCCCCAACCGGATTTTTGCGCGACAAGTTCGAGTGCGCCGCGCATCCGTTGAGCATTAAAGAGAAATGCGGGCGGAGTCGGCTGCCCTCCAGCAGGTGCTGGCGCGGCATCAAAGGCTGGAGTGTTAAGCAACGCGAGGCGGAACTTCACGGGATCCACGCCAGCCGCGTGAGCGAGTTCGTCGATAAAAGATTGCATCACGAACGCGATCCCGTTGCTTCCAGGAGCGCGCATCGCGCCGGTTGGCACGCCCAGCGCCATGACAGAAGCGTGGGTTGCAAAGTTCGAAATAAAGCGGGCAGGGAATTCATCGGGAGAAATCTGAGCGCTGGGCGCGAACCGCTCGCCTTCGCCAAATGTGACGAAATGATTGCGCCACGCCACGAGCTTACCGGAGGAATCGACGCCGCCCTTTAAGAAGTGAAATCCTGCCGGACGATAAAAATCGTGATGCATGTCGTCTTCGCGCGACCAAAGCAGCTTGACCGGCGCACCGCCGAGCTGTTTCGCAATCCAAGCCCCTTCGATCATGTAGTCATTCGTCAGCCGCCGCCCGAAGCCGCCGCCCATACGCGGCAGGTGAATCGTGACATCGCTTTCGGCAATGCGGAGAGTTTTGGCGACCTGGGTCAAGCCACGCTGCGGCGTCTGACTAGGCACCCACATTTCCAACTTGCCGTCTTGGAAGCGCGCCGTGCAATTCTGTGGCTCAAGCGGCGCGTGCGCGAGGAACGGATAGAAGTAGTCTCCTTCGACGACTTTCGCCGCCGATTGCAAACTGGCGTCGGCATCACCATCGGTGCGCAGCGAGCGGGCAGGCTTCTGTTTTGAAAGCTCGACCGCCTTGCTCGCAAAACCTTCGCTGCTCTGCTGCGCCGTCGGCCCTTCGTCCCACTTCACATCCAACTTTTGCCGCGCGGTGTGTGCCGTCCACCACGTATCGGCGACGATGGCCACGCCGCAGAGCAGACCCGTCAAGTCCGTCCCTCCCTCCACGATGAATGCCTGCCGCACGCCGGGAATAGCCTTGATCACATCGAGGTTCGCGCTGACAACTCTCCCAGCGAAGACGGGACACTTTGCAAACACGCCCCACAGCATTCCGGGAAGCCTGAAATCGATGCCATAGAGGGGTTTGCCTCGAACGATGGCCGCGTTGTCCACGCTCGGAATAGACTTGCCGATGATTTTGAAATCTTTGGGATCTTTGAGTTTCACTGTGGTGATATCCGGCGGAGTTAACTGCGCAGCTTTCGCGGCCAGCTCTCCATAACCGAGCGAGCGGCTCGTTGCCGCATGTTGCACGCGCCCGGACGCGGTCGTGCATTCGGATTCCGGCACCGACCAAGTTTGCGCAGCCGCGGCAATGAGCAACTGGCGGCCAGCGGCGCCGACTTGTCGCATCGGTAGCCAATTGGTCGGAGTTGCCGTGCTTCCACCGGCAACTTGCGAGCCATATTTTGCGAAGTTGACGTCACCCTGCTCGATCCGCACGTCTTTCCAATCCACGTCGAGTTCATCCGCGATGAGCATCGGCAGCATGGTCCGTATGCCCTGACCAATTTCAGGATTTTTTGCCGTGATGGTCACGATGCCCTCCGGCGAAATGCGTATGAAAGCGTTGGGCGTGAGCACGGCGGGCGGCGGACCTTGCGGCGCTTGCGCAAGCGCCTTCTCGACAGGATCGACGTACGCCGAAAGCAGCAAGCCTCCTCCGGCCACGGCAGTCACGCGAAGAAACGAGCGACGGCCAATAGTTCTGATGGTCCTGGGCTCAAGAGCTTCCAAGGTGTGCGTAGGGCCTCCTTACCTTAGACCGACCGCCCGCCGCGGGCGTCACGCATCTGCATTCAGCACGCCGCGCCGATTGCCGGAACAGCGGAATTATACCCCCGCCGAGGCAAACTGGCAGCAACTGGCAGGTAGCGGCATCCATCGAGGAAGGCGCGCGCATAGGCGAACAGCGCGAACGAAAATCTTGCAAGCCCCACAGAAAAATTCGTTCTAAGGACGTCATCGCGAGCAACCCGGTGTACAGAATGCTAACTCTAACGAGGTAGTAGAAGGGAGTGAGAACGCTGTTCGTCAAGCTCAGCGCCTATCGCTCTTAAGACGGTCCTCCATTCCCCGGGTTGCGAAGAATAACTGCCGAGGCAATTTCACGAAGCTAGAGGTGTCGACAATGACCAGCTCAAAGACCAGCTCGAACGAATTCGTTTCTCTCTGGCACGAAAATCGCAAGACCTGGTGTTTCTTTGTTTGCGTGATGACCGCGCTTTTGCTTTGCGCGGCCGCGTCCTCTGCGCAGACAGCATCGCATGCGCCAGGATGGGTAGTCATCACTATCGGTGACTATCGAACACTGCACGCAAAGGCCTACCCGCCCGACCGCGAACCGGAAGGGCCGCCCGTCGACGCCACGCTCACGCGCGTCGACTACGACTTGCGCATCGACGGCGATCTCGCCGCCGGCCGCGCCAGTCTTACCGTCGATGTATTGAAGGACGGCTGGGTGCGCGTGCCGATTCCTGCCGGACTGCTGGTGCGCGAAGCAAAACTCGACGGCAAGCTGGTTTCGCTGGTGCCCGGCGCGGCAGGAAAGGGTTCAAACCAACTCGCTGCGCTGCTTTCGCACCCGGGACGAGCTGTCTTGCTGCTCGATATTGCTTTGCCTGTCGTATCCACCGCGGGCGAAGAGAGCATCTCCTTGCCTTCGACCGTCTCAGGAGTCACGCGTGCATCGGTTCGCCTTCCGCGGCAGGGCGTGGACATCAAGTTGACCGGCGGACTTCTGGCAGAGAAATCCGAGCCCGGCACCGATAGCAAATGGCTTGCCTACGCGCGCGGCAACGAACCGCTTACGTTTACCTGGAAAAGAAAAACCGAGGATCACCGCAGCGCACAAGCGCTGCGGCTGCGCGGATCGCTGACGGAGTTGACCGGGCTCGGCGAAGACACGACGACAGTGGTCGCCGAAGTCAACGTCGAAGTCACACAAGGCGCCGCGCGAGAAGTGCGCATTTCGCTGCCGGACAAAGTGACGGTCAATCAAGTTGCCGGTGCGATGGTAGCGGACTGGGAAATGAAAGACGGACAGCTCGCGGTGACATTCCTGGAACCCGTCGAACAAAACGCCAAGTTTATTGTAAGCGGAGAAACGCGGAGCCCCCGCGACGGCCAGATTGAAATTCCGTTGCTGCGCCTTCTGAACTCGGAACGCGACACCGGAGGAGTGGCCGTCGAAGTCCTCGGCGCCGGAGAGATCAAAGAGTTCAAAACTGAAGGCCTCGAGAACGCGGATGCGACGGACTTGGGCGAAATCGTCTCGAGCCGCCAATCGACTTCGCTCTCGGCTTTCCGGTATCGAGCAGGCGACGCTAAGACCGCAAGATCGCTGACCGTGAACGTAGCGCGCTATACGCCGCAAGCCGTGCTGATGGCCAATGTCGCGGAAGCTCGTTACAACGTCTTGATCACCAACGAAGGAAAATTGCTGGTGCAGGCGCGGTACGCGGTACGGAATAATCAGCGCAACTTCCTGAAGATCACTTTGCCGCAAGGCGCAACTCTTTGGAGTGCATCGTTGGCGGGAAAGCCGGTTCGTCCTGGGCAATCGCCCGACGGCAGCGTGCTGCTCCCGCTGGAGAAAGCTCACGCCGGCGAAGATTCCCCCGAATTCGCGGTCGAGGTCGTCTATATCAGCCGCGGCAGCGCGTGGAATGACAAAGGACAATTCAAGCTCGCGCTGCCCGCGTTGGACTTGCCGGTATCCCGAACAGGATTGCTGGTCTTCCATCCGCCGCTTTTCAAAGTGACGTCAGAGGCGGGGTCATTCCGCATAGAAGCGTACGCCGACCCAACTTCCGCGGCGCTGAATCCTCCAGCGCCGCCTGCGAGCTTCGTGAGGTCAATCAGTGCTGGTCTTGCAGCGCTTGCACCGGCGCCTCCGCCTGCTCCTCCGTCGCCCAGCACGGGAGCCTCTGTCCAGATGATGTCCGTAATAGATACCAATCAAATTGCCGAGCAGAAGCTCGTCGACAATTTCCGCGCAACCTTGCAAGGAGGCAAGGGCGCAGGGATTCTTCCCATTAAAGTGTCCTTCGAAGGTTTGGGGCCTTCACTGTTTCTTGTCTCTGAACTCACAGGTGAAAACCAATCTCCAAGCACGGATTTGAATTATCAGCGCGAGAAAAAGGCAGGTGGGCGATGAAAAAAATCCTACTGGTAGTCGCATTTCTGATCGGCGTCCCTGCATTGGCACAAGACAAGATCACCCCTCCCGTTCCGCAGGCTGGGAACGTGACACTTCCTCTCGAGGAGTACAACCGGCTTCTCGAATTGGCGAACAAGTCGCCCAGGCGAGTGGAGCCCGCGCCGCTGCCTTATACGATCAAACGAGGAGACTTGAAACTGCGCGTTGCGAACGAAACGGTCATAGGAACGGTCCAGTTGCAAGGCGAAACATTCAACAAGGGCGAAACGAAAGTCGCGCTCACTTCGGGAATGACGATTCTGGATGCGCGTCAGGAGGGCAAAGGACTGCCACTCGAGCAAGAGGGCGGCACACAGACAGCCATACTCGCTGGTCCCGCAGAATTTTCCGTAGTCCTCGATGCAGGATTGCCTTTAAACATCGAAACAGGCCGCGCTTCGTTCAGCTTACCCGTGCCCTCGGCGGGCAGCGTGCGGCTGACGCTCGAGGTTCCAGGAGATCACACAAATGTGCGCCTCAGCCCGGGATTGATCACTAGCCGGGAGTCTGCCAACGGGAACACCACGATCGAAGCCACACTCCTTCCAGGTCAGCCCGCAAACATCTGGTGGGCGACGCGAGAAGTGGTTGCACCGGTCGTCCCGCGCGAAGTGCGCTTTCTCTCCAACGTCAAAACGCTGGTTTCCGTCAGCGAAGCGGAGATTCAGCTCGCTGTGCTCGCCGACATCAACGTGATTCAGGGGGAGCCTGCGCAGTTCGAAGTCGAGGTTCCCGCCGGTTATGAAGTGACGGGAGCTTCCGGCGCTTCAGTGGATTCAAGCGATGTGCAATCCGGCGTTTTGACTTTGAAAGTGAATGCGCCGGCGCAGCGGAACCACCAGTTCCTGATTTCAATGGAAAAAGCGATCGGCGCGACGAAGGCGGATGTGCCGTTCCTCAGCGTAAAAAATTCGCAACGCGAAACGGGCGAAGTGCTCATCGAAGGCGTTGGCGCCATGGAACTGACGGCGACCGAGGGTGGCAGCATGAAGCGCATGGACATCAAGGAGACGAATCCTTACTTGCGCTCGCTCGCGCGCGCTCCTTTGCAGGCAGCGTTTCGTTATCATCGCCAGCCGACAGAGAATCCGAGCCTCGCACTCGAATGGACCCGATTCCCAGACAGCAGCGTGCTCGCCGCAGTCGCCGAACGAGCCATTGTCACAACACTCGTGACCACGGAAGGAAGATCATTGACCGAAGTGAAACTGACGGTAAAAAATCAAGTCCAGCCATTCTTGAAAGTGGAATTGCCTGCAGGGGCGAACATAGTGACCGCAGAGGTCGCCGGAGAAAAGGTAAAGCCCGTCGAAGGGGCGGATGGCCAGCGCGTGCCGCTTTTGCGGCCCGGGTTCCGGCCAGTCGACTCTTACGAAGTTTCTTTCGTGTTCATGCACTCCGGCGCTCCGTTCGCGAAGAAAGGCGGATCGGAAATTTCACTGCCAAAAATGGACGTTCCCATCACCGTATTGCAATGGGAGGTGTTTCTGCCCGAACAGTACAGGGTGAAGGATTTTGGCGGCGACGCTTTAGCCGCGAACCTGTTGCCGCGGTCGTTCCAGGGGCTTGACAGTGGGGGATACATTTCGGGCTCGTTCCAGGCAGGTGTCGGGGTCGGCGGCACTGTGGGTGACCGGATTGCACCGCTTCAGCTTCTGCCAGGACAGCTCGGAGGCTACATCGTAGACGCCAGCGGAGCGACGGTTGCGAACGCGCTAGTGAGCGTCACGCAATTGGACACCGGAGCCGTGCGAACTGCGGCGACCGATTATTCCGGCCGCTGGATTGTTTCGAGCATGCCATCGGGAAGAGTGAAAATCACCGCCACCTCGCCTGGCTTTAACACAACCGCCAGCAGCATCAATTACGACGCGAATTACCCAACGACTTACAACTTTGAATTGCGCGTTTCAAGCGCTACGGAAACGGTTGAGGTGCTGGCCAATGATCAGGCCAAAGAATCGCGGCGCATCGAGCGGGACTTGAAGGATCGCGAGGCCACGGCTTCCAGTACAGCCTCGAATAATGTCCTGAATCTGCAACGGCGCGTTTCGGGCGTGCTCCCCGTCCGCGTCGATGTGCCGCGCGCAGGCAGTTCGTACAGCTTTGTGCGCCCGCTCGTTCTAGACGAGGAAACGAAAATCACGTTCACCTACAAGACCAAATAAACTCCACTGCTGCTGGTGGATTCCACGGATTCGAACCGGCCAAGGGAGGTTTTTCCCTAGCCGGTCCCATTTACAGCGCATTCATAGTCCGCCGCGAAGAGTGTCTATCCGGATTCCTCCCATCTGGCGGGAACTAAGTGCGGGAATCAACGGAATTTAAAGAGTCCGTCGTGCGTATAGATGAGTAAGGAAACTCTAAGGACGGCAACAGCCGTCTAAGCTTACGTAGATAGGCGCGAAATAAAAGGCTTTTCGTGGCGGCGGGGCGTACATTTATTTTAGGCAAGGGAAGAGGTAGGCCGATATGAAGGCAATCCCGGATTTTTTAATTGGCTTACTGATTTGTTTATTTCTTGCGGTGATGCGGGCGGCTGCGCAGTCTCCGCAGGAGGCTCCGCCCTCTCAGAATCCCCCCACGGCGCAAGGCACGAACCCTGCGCAAACGCCAGGCCCCGGCGGCGAGCGGCGTCCGGGAGTCTTCGGGAAGCTGACGGCGGTGCACGATCAGTCCATCGAGATAACGAAGCAGGACGGGAGCGTGGTAACCGTCAAGCTCAGCGGGAGCACTCAGTTCCGGAAAGACCGGGAATCTGCGAAGCTTAGCGATTTCAAAGTCGGGGATACGGTCTTTGTGCGGGGCGAGGAAAACGCGGATCACACTTGGACCGCGGAAATAATAGGCGAACGCCCTAACGGCGGATTTGGTGGAGGAGCTGGCGCTGGAGGCGGACGTGGAGCAGGTCAAGGCGGCGGTCCTGGCGGCGGCCGGCCGGCGGGTGTGCTTGGGACTGATTATGTTTTCGGCGAAGTGAAAGCGATTGATGCGCCGAAATTGACCATTCTACGGCCGGACAATGTCACTCAAACGGTCGAGCTAAATGAAGAGACTTCCTTACGGAAGGGCCGCGACAGCATTACCATGGCGGACATTCAAGCCGGCGATCACATCATGGTGCGCGGCGGAATGACGAACAATGTGTTTCAGCCGAAATCCGTGATGGTCATCGGGCCGGAACAATGGAAACGTATGCAGGAAGCGGGAATGCCCGGTGCTGCACCGCCCGCGAATCCTCCAAAAGATAATAACCAGCCGCAGAAACCGCCGGAGCCGCCACATTGAGATTGTTTGTTCGGATTTTTATTTTTCTGGGTCTGGTGACCTTAGCAATCGGAAATTTGCAGGCGCAGGAGAGTTCTGCGCCCGCGCAAAGTAATCCCGCGGCGCCCCAGACGAATGCGACGCCTGCCCCACCGACGACTTACCAGATCACAGGCAGCGTGCACAGCGGCAAGACGCCATTGCCCGGCGTGGCGCTGACCGCCTCAAACACGCTGACAGGGAAGAAGTACACCGCCGCGACCATTTCAGATGGCAGTTTCGTGATGACCGGACTGCCGCGCGGACGATACGTTTTGCGCGCCGAATTTATGGGCTTCGCGCCACAAACTCAGGAAGTGGTGTTGAATCCAGAAAATCCGTCCGGTAAAGCGGATTTGGAATTGATCCTCGCGTCACGCCAGCAGGAGCAGACGGAGCAGCGCAGCGCCGCTGCCGCGACTGCCGGGCGCGGCTTCCAAAGTCTGACGATGGATTCCACGGAAGCGGCTCCGACAGCGGGGGAATCTGGTCTTGCAGTGGGCGCCGGACAGAATCCGAGCGCGAACGATTTAGCTGGCTTGCCGCTCAACGGCGCTGGGGCGGATGCCCCGACGGAATCGGTTAGCATCAGCGGCGTGCAAGGACGCACGCAAGACTTCGGTCAAGGCAACGAAGGTGAATTGCAGGACCGCATACAGGAATTCCGCGACCGCGCGCAGCAGAACGGCCCCGGCGGTTTTGGAGGAGGTGGTGGCGGTGGATTTGGCGGCGGGCCGGGAGGCGGCGGAGGTCCGATAGCGTTCGGGCGCATGGGGCGCGGCTTTAATGTGAATCAGCCGCATGGCAATATGTATTTTTATGATGACACTTCCGGGCTGGATGCGCGGCCGTTTTCGCTGAGTGGGGAACCGCTTCAAAAGGCAGACTACAACCAGCTGCACTTTGGGGCTTATGTTGGCGGTCCGCTGAATATTCCGAAAATCTTTAATGGTGGCAACAAGACATTTTTTTTCGGAGGGTGGAGCGGAACACGCGGGAGTTCGCCTTCTGACTTTTTGTCAACGGTGCCCACGATGGCCGAGCGAGGCGGCAATTTTTCCGCGCTGTCGACGCCGATCTACAATCCAACGACTGGGCAGCAATTCGATTTTAACGGGCAGCTGAATGCGATCGATCCGACTCTGATCACGCCGCAAGCGCAAGCTCTTTTGCAGTATATTCCACTGCCAAACTTGCCGGGAACGACGCAGAACTATCATGAAGTGACATCTGCGGAGAGCAACTCGGACTCCGTGAATTTACGGCTGATCCACAATTTTGGTCCGGTACCGGCGCAGGGAAATCGCACGCCGGGCGGCGGAGGGCGCGGCGGTGGTGGGGGTGGCGGCAGACGCAGATCGCAGAACAACCTAAATTTGGGCATGAGCTGGACGAAGACGAACACAGATATCATCGGGGCGTTTCCTTCACTTGCGGGCGGAACCAGTACCCAAGGCTTGAATGCAAATGCCGGCTGGGTCTACGGCAAAGGGCGCGCCACGAACAACCTGCGCTTCACCTACAACCACAACCATGTTTCGACAACCAATTTGTACTCGAACGTAACGGACGTTGCCGGCCTGGCGCAAATTGGCGGTGTCTCCACAAATCCGTTTGATTGGGGAATTCCGGGAATCAACTTCACCTCGTTCTCCGGCTTGAGCGATCCGATGCCGCGCCGTGAACTCGACCAGACGTATACCGCGTCCGACACCGTTATATGGAATCGCGGCAAACACAACTGGCGATTCGGAGGCGACTATCGCCGGATTTTGCAGAGCTTCCACGCGGCAAGAAACGCGGAAGGCACGTTTACATTCACGGGCTTTGCGACAGCGCTCTATGTCAGCGGCCAGCAACAGCAAGGGACGGGCATCGATCTCGCGGATTTTCTCCTGGGCTTGCCGCAGCAAAGCAGCGTTCAGTTTGGTACGAACACTTATAATTTTCGCGCGAACTCCTTCGATTTTTTCGCACAAGATGACTGGCGGATCCGCGCGAACCTGACGCTTCTCCTCGGCCTCCGTTACGAATACCAAGGGCCTTTCACGGAAGCGGACAACCACATTGTCAATTTGGATGTCGCACCGGGTTTTACCGCGGCAGTGCCTGTCCAGCCCGGTCAATTCGTTTCAGGCTTCGGTGTTGCTCCCAATTCGCTAATCAATCCGGACCGGAATAACTATGCGCCGCGTCTTGGGCTTGCCTGGAAGCCAATGAAGAATACGGTGGTTCGGGCTGGTTATGGCCTCAACTACAACCTTGCGCAGTACACGGCCGTGATTCAGAATTTTGCGTTTCAGCCGCCTTTCGCAGAGACGTCCACGAACACGGCCACCACGTCGAGTTTCCTAAATCTTTCAAACGCCTTTCCGAGCCTGGCGCCCGGCACGGTCACGAATAACTTTGCCATCGATCCAAACTACCGGCTCCCCTATGTCCAGCTGTGGAACGTGGATATACAGCGCGATTTGGGCGGCGGCTTACTGATGAATATCGACTACAACGGATCCAAGGGAACTCGGCTCGACACCGAGAGAGCCATTCTGATTCCTGGCGGTTCGCAGCCTTTTATCTACGAATCCTCCGCCGGAAACTCGGTTTTTAATGCGGGCTCGATTCGTTTTCGCAAGCGGCTGGCCAAGGGCATCGGACTGACCGCGACATACATTTACTCGAAATCGATCGACGATGCTTCTTCCATTGGCGGAGGAGGCGTGGTCGTGGCGCAGAATCCTTTCGACATTGCTGCGGATCGCGGGCTATCGAGTTTCGACCAGCGCCAAAAGTTTACTGGGACTTGGACTTACGATCTGCCGTTCGGAGAGAACCGGAGATTTTTGCAAAAGGGATTTGTGTCGCACGTTTTGGCGGGCTGGCAGTACAGCGGAGATTTTACGGTGGCGAGCGGGCTGCCGTATACGATTCGAGTCTTGGGAGGGACGGTGGATATCGAACGCGGCGTGAGCGGGTCCTTGCGCGCAAACGTCGTGCCTGGAGAAGTGCAGCGCCTCAGCGAACCCACAACGAAGGAGTGGTTCAACATTGCTGCTTTCTGCCAACCGGAAACGACGAGCAATCCAACAGCGACGTGCGTTAATGCCGCCGATTCCACTTTTGGCAACGCGGGACGCAACATACTGGAAGGGCCTAGGCAAGTGAGTGTGGATATGTCGTTGAACAAGACGATCACAATCAAGGAATACCGGTCGCTCGATTTGCGGATAACGGCGAATAATATTTTTAACATGGTGAATTTCACTTCGCTGGGTACGGTCGTGAACTCCACGACGTTTGGGGAAGTGACCGGCGCGGGAACCATGAGGCGGGTGACGGTGCAGGCGAGGTTCCGGTTTTGAGGGAGAAGGCCATGGTTGTTGTAAGAAGAAAAATTGTGGCCATTGCCTGCGCTAGTCTGCTGCTGCAAATTGGTGCTCCCTCGCATGCACAGCAGCCCCAGCCGCAGCCTCCCGCGGACGCGCAGGCGCAGACGAAACCGCCGGCGTCTTCCATTCGAGTTACTTCGGAGTTGGTGCTGGCGAACGTTGTGGTGCGCGACAAAAAAGGAAATCTTATACGCGACTTGAAGAAGGAAGATTTCACGCTGTTTGAGGATGGCAAGAAACAACAGATATCGACTTTCGATTTTGAAAATGTGGATCAACTGGAGACAGCGGGAGGCGCCGAAAAAACCGTCACGGGCGAAATAGCGGAAACGGCCGGACCGGCGGGTGTGCTGAAAAAGAGCGATGCGCCCGTCATGAACGCACGGGACCGGCGAGTTATCGTTCTGTTTTTCGATTTTTCCGCGATGGAGCCGGATCAGATAGACCGCTGCGTCGAATCGGCCAAGAAATATATAAATGGCCAGATGCGGCCTGCGGACATTGTGGCACTGGTTTCGCTGTCGACGAATATGCGCGTTGATTTGGACTTCACGGACGACAAGACGAAAATACTTTCTGTTTTGAGCTCATACTCCTCCGGCTCGGGGGAGGGTTTTGCGATGGGCGACACCGGGAGCGCGGAAGGGACGGCGGAAACCGGCGGCTCGTTCACGCCGGACGACACGGATTACAACACGTTTAGCGCGGACTGGAAGCTGCTGGCGCTGCAGTCCACCATGCAGGCGCTGGGAAAAATCGAGCAGAAAAAATCGCTGATTTATTTCAGCAACGGGATCAGCCAGACCGGGACCGACAACCAGTCAGCCTTGCGCGCGGCGACAGCGGCGGCGGTGAAAAACAACGTTTCGATTTATCCCGTGGATGTGCGCGGCTTGCAGGCGTTCCCGCCGGGCGGGGAAGCGCAGAATGCGAGCTTGCACGGCCAATCGGCATACAACGGTGCGGCGGTTTTGAACGACCTCAGCGGCAATGCTGCGTCGCAAGAGACACTCTCGACGCTGGCTGCGGACACGGGCGGGAAAGCGTTCTTTGATTCCAATGATTTTAGTGGCGTATTTACGCAGGTACAGAAGGACAGCTCCGCTTACTACGTGCTTGGGTTCACGAGCACGAATCCGTTGAAGGACGGACATTATCGCCGGCTTAAGGTGGTGGTGAACCAGGCTGACGTTAAGCTCGAATTCCGTCCGGGATATTACAGCGGCAGAGACTATCAGCATTTGAATCGCGCGGATCGCGAGGCGCAGCTCGAGGATGAGTTGGCGGCGGAATTGCCGCAGACGGATGTGCCGCTCTATGCGGGGACGGCGTATTTCCGTCAGGATGAGTCGCACTATTATCTCTCCGTTTCGTTAGTCGTTCCCGGATCGCAGATTCCGTTCGTGCAGGAGAAGGACAAAGACAACGCGACGATCGACATTATTGGAGAGGTGCGGCTCGGCGACAAAGGCAGAGTGCCTGTCGGACAGTTGCGCGACACGGTGAAGCTGGCCGTGGACAGCACGCAGCAGGTGCGACGGAAGAATGTGCAGTACAACACGGGATTTGTGCTGGCTCCGGGAAAGTATCACCTGAAATTTATTGTGCGCGAGAATCAGACGGGGCGCATGGGATCGTTTGAGACAGACGTGCAAGTGCCGGATTTGCGCAAGGCGCCGCTGCGGATGAGTTCGGTGGTGCTGAGCAGTTTGCGGGCGCCGATGACTAATGCGCCGAAGAAGAAAGTTGTGAATCCGTTGATTCAGGATCAGACGCAGCTGGTGCCGAATGTGACGCATGTGTTTACGCGGGATCAGCATTTGTATTTGCAGTATGAGATTTATGATCCAGCGCGCGGAAAAGTTGCGATTGCTTCGCCCGCTGCTGCGACGCCTGTTGCTGCGGCACAGTCGGGAGGCGGTGCGACGGCGACAGCGAGCGGGGAAGGGGCGAAAGCGGCGCCCCAGGCGCCGTGGTCCAAAGAGACGCGCGAGTCGATTCATGTTTTGACTAGCATTGAATTCTTACAGGGCAACGTGAAAGTTTACGAATCGAAGCAAGTGGCGGCGACGGAAATTACGGCTCCGGACCGGAAGGCGGTCGTTTTTCAGATCGATCTGCCGCTGCAATCGCTGAAGCCGGGGCTTTATGTTTGCCAGGTGAATGTGATTGATGATGTCGCTGGGAACTTTGCGTTTCCGCGGTGGCCGATTTTGATTAAGGACGCGGCTCCGGTGGTGGCGCCTGCGACACAGTCTTCCTCCGGTTTCAGGCAGTGAGCATCTCGCAGCACACCCGTGGTTAAGTTGATTGCAGCACAGACTGAAGTCTGTGCTGCAGTGTCAGGGATGCCCCCGGTCTATTCTGTCAGGGATGTGCCCGGTCTGTACCCCCGTACCCCCCTCCCCGTTTTCTCGTAAATGCGGATTCTAAAGGACTTGGACGCAAACACAAATCATGCTCGGATTCCGCAATTTCGAGGCACACTGGCGAAGCAGTTGACAGCATTTCTGACCTTACGGCGCGAAGGCAAAGGACCGTTGGGCTCCGCCATGCGCCACATTTGCCGGCTGCGTGCGTTTGGTGGCTTGCCAAACAGATGACCGGAGCACAGCCAAGATTCATCGCATGCAAAGAGCGCATGCGATGGAAATGCGTTTGGCTGTGCCACTCTGCTCTAAACAAAAAAGGCGGCAGAAAGTCTGCCGCACGAAGCTCCTCGAAATAATCCCTGGAACTATTATATCAGGGGAGCGCGCTGGATCAACTGGTCAGAAGGTCAGGCCGAATCGAAGCGGCGTGCGGTTTGGAAATTGAGGTAAGATGACCGGCCACGCGGGGACTCAACTTGAAGTACAGCGCTATCCTTTTATTGCAGTGCCCGGATCGAAAGGGCCTGAATGCGGCGATTGCGGATTTTATTTACTGGCATGGCGGCGACATTCTTCATTTCGAGCAACACCAGGCGGGGGAAGAGCGTTTCTATCTGGCTCGCGTCGAATGGGATCTCGAAGGGTTCGAGTTCGATCTAAAAGATTTTCCCCAATGGTTTGCGCCGATTGCCGAGGAGTTTTCGATTCGGTGGCGCATTACGAGGTCGAATTACCGCCCTCGCGTCGCCATTTTTGTTTCAAAATACGATCACTGTCTCGTGGACCTGCTTTACCGACAACGGATTGGGGAACTCGCGTGCGAAATTCCCTTGATGATCAGCAATCATCCGGACGCGAAACGGCACGCGGACTTTCACGACATTCCGTATCACCTCATTTCCGTGACGAAGGAGAATAAGCAGGAGGCTGAGAAGCGGCAGATTGAGTTGCTTCGCGAAAACAATATTGAACTGATCGTGCTGGCGCGGTACATGCAAGTGCTTTCCAAGGACTTCATTGCGCAATATCCGCAGCAAATCATCAATATCCATCATTCGTTTTTGCCAGCGTTTGTTGGGGCGAAACCACACCAGCAAGCCTTTGATCGAGGCGTGAAAATTATTGGGGCCACAGCGCATTACGTCACGGAAGTGCTCGATGACGGGCCCATCATCGAACAAGGCGTGGCGCGCATATCGCATCGCGACAGAATCGAGGATCTGGTTCAAAAGGGGCGGGACCTGGAAAAGGTGGTGCTTTCTACAGCGGTCCGCTGGCATATCGAGAACCGCATTTTGCTCTACGGGAATAAGACGGTCATTTTCGAATGATTGTCTGCCTTTCGGTTTCTCGAGCCTGCCGATCGACGAAGTACGCACTATGCGTAAATATGTACGCATAGTGCGTAGATCATCCTTCCCAGAAGGTCTCGTGTGAAGTGGAATGTAACCCGCGCGCTTGAAAGACCAAATGCTAAGAGTGCGGATTCGGAGATAGCGATGCCTCCGTCGACTTCGATGAGCTTTCCGCTGATTGCAGACAAAAAAGCGCCTGGCGCGGGCACCGTGGATTTGGGGAGCTGGCTTAGCAAGGAAGCGGCCTGAACGGGTTGGAGTCGGTGGGCTTGCCGCCGTGGCACATCGTTGTGCGCTACGACCAGTTTGATGAAGATGGCGACAACATTCACAGCGGCGTTTATGAGGAATGCTGGGCTCTAGCAAAAAAGTTCAAGCGAAGCTACAAGAGCGATGATTTTAATCAAACGGACTACGCGACGGACAAAGGTTTGTATCGGCGCGGCGACCAAAAGTGGCCGAGCCGGACAGAGCTACAGGTTCGGGCGGAGATGATCGCACCGTTTTGGTACGGAGCTACGCTGGTGAAGGGCTTCCATGCGAGAAACATGGAACGAATTTTCAGCGGCTATAAACTTGAGTGCGTCACGATTGAAAGAAATCCGGGAGCCAGCGATCCGACGCAATACTGCTTTGAATCTGGTGGTTCCGTGCTTCGTTATAACCGTGGATGGGGTTGGGACCAGATTGTCTACAACAGGATCGAGTTGTTTCAAGGACGCAATATTGCGCGCGAAGTGGACGTCACAGACGGTGGGCATCGTTATCTCGAGTTGCGAGTAAAAACCATGGAAATGCTTCCGCAAGGAGATGATGCGGAATTTACACCGTCAGCGGATGCTGTGGGTCCGATTGGCGGGCGAGTGTCCGGAGTATTTTTGGAGCCGATTAATAACCCCACTGCTCCTCAATGGCCAGCGTCATTGCGAGGGCAGCATTTCACGGTAGTGGTGGAAATGGTCATCGGAAAGAACGGCCACGTTGTGAGTGCGCACGGGGTTTCCGGCACGCCAGAGGCATACAAGGAATGCGAGGATGTAGTTAAGCAGTGGGGTTTTTCCGCCTTATCTCGTGCTTGGCGAGCCCGTCGAAGTTGAGTATAAAACCGGGTGCAGCGCGCCTTCTAGCGTCTACGTTTTGCACGTAGCGGAACCTGTCAGACGAAACAAGACCGCTCAACGCGAATGAAAACCGCAATTGGATATTCACCGATTGGGGTATTAGCACTGCTGATCCTAATTTATTCGCCGTAGGGGACCCAGATGTTTTTGATTTGAGTGGCGTGTTGGAGGAAGAAGCGGCCTTCGGCTTGGGTGGAGTTGAACCAGTCGATGGATCGGCCTTCGTTGGTGAAGACTTGTTTTAGGTTGCCGATGGAGAGGGATTTGGCGGTGGCGCAGGTGGGGGCGTCGGCGAAGCACCAGAGGGCGTCGACGTCGTCGTGTTCGGCTAGCGTTTTGAGGAGTTCGGCGGGGCGGCCGGTGACGATGTTTACGGTGCCGGCGGGGAGGTCGCTGGATTCGAAAAGTTGGTAGAGGTCAGCGGTGATTAGCGGGTAGATTTCGCTGGGGACGGCGACGACGGTGTTGCCGACCGCGATGGCGGGCATTACTGCGCTGACGAATCCCAGGAGCGGGGCTTCTGGGGGGCAGAGGATGCCGATGGTGCCGATGGGTTCTTGCATGGCTAGGGTGACGTTGCGGAAGGGCGGGTTGTGGATGACGCCTTCGTATTTGTCGGCCCAGGCGGCGTACGTGAAGATGCGCTCGATGCTGGCGGTGACTTCTGCGTTGGCTTGTTGCTTGCCGACTACCTCGGAGAGACGTTGCGCGATTTCATCGCGGCGTTGGGAAAGATTTTCGGCGATGTAGTACAGGACTTGGGCGCGGGTATGGGCGGTGGACTTGGGCCAGGCGGTGGCTTTGCGGGCGGCTTCGACGGCGTTGCGAATGTCTTTGCGATTGCCGAGAGGGGCTTCGCCGAGGAGGCGGCCGTCGGCGGCGCGGACTGGAGTGCTGTAGCCGGAGTCGGGGCGGGCTTGTTTGCCGGCGATGAAGAGTTTTACGGTGCGGTCGATGGGGGGAGTGGCGGAGTCGGCGGTGGATTCGGTTAATTGTTGCGGCGGTTGATCGATCGCTAGGGGATGCGGGTGGAGTTGGGGAGCGTGTTTGAACCAAGTTGGCTCTAAATATTCTAGGAGGCCTTCGCGGCCGCCTTCGCGGCCGTAGCCGCTTTCGCGATAGCCGCCGAAACCGCAGCTGGCGTCGAAGAGATTGGTGCAGTTGACCCAGACTACGCCTGCTTTGAGTTGCGAGGCGATGTGAAGGGAAACATTGATGCTTTCGCTCCAGACGCAGGCGGCTAGGCCGTAGACGGTGTTGTTGGCAAGTTCGACGGCTTCGGTGGGCGTGCGGAAAGTCATGGCGGCCAGGACGGGGCCGAAGATTTCTTGTTGGGCGACGATGCTCGTGGGATGGACGTTGCTTAGAAGCGTGGGCGGGAAGTAGAGGCCGCGCGAGGGCATGGGGATGCTGGGCTGCCAGCAGGTGGCGCCTTCGGCTACGCCTTGATCAACTAGGCGCTGGATGCGGTCGAGCTGGACGCGAGCGATGATGGCGCCGATGTCGATGGATTTATCGAGAGGCGGGCCGACGCGGAGTGCGTTCATGCGATCGCAGATTTTGGCGATGAGCGGCTCGGCGATGCTCTCTTGCATGAGGAGGCGGGAGCCGGCGCAGCAGACTTGGCCTTGGTTGAACCAGATGCCGTCGACTAGGCCTTCGACGACGGAGTCGAGGTCGGCGTCTTCGAAAATGATGAAGGGGGATTTGCCGCCGAGTTCGAGCGAGAGTTTTTTGTGGGAGGAGGAGGTGGCTTTGCGGATAGCGCGGCCTACTTCGGTGGAGCCGGTGAAGGCGATTTTGTCGACGTCGGGATGGGCGACCAGGGCTTCGCCGGTTCGGCCGTCGCCGGTGACGATGTTGACCACGCCTGGGGGGAGATCGATCTCTTGGCAGATTTCGGCGAAGGCTAGTGCGGTTAGCGGCGTGAATTCGGCGGGCTTTAGGACGACGGCGTTGCCTGTGGCCAGGGCTGGGGCGATTTTCCAGGCCAGCATTAGTAATGGGAAATTCCAGGGAATAATTTGGCCGACGACTCCGCAGGCTTCGTGACCGGGAAATTCTTGCGCGAGGAGTTGGGCCCAGCCGGCGTGGTGATAGAAATGGCGGGCGACTAGAGGGATGTCGATGTCGCGGCTCTCGCGGATGGGTTTGCCGTTGTCGAGAGTCTCGAGGACGGCCAGGCGGCGGGAGTGTTTTTGGATTTGGCGGGCTAGGGCGTAGAGATATCTGGCGCGGGCGTGCGGGGTGAGCGATTGCCATTGTGGGAGCGCGTTGCGGGCAGCTTTTACGGCGGCGTCGATGTCGGCGGTGGAACCTTGGGCGACTTCGGATAACTTTTCACCGGTGGAGGGATCCGTAGTGTCGAAATATTTTGCCTCGAGTGGAGATTGCCACGCGCCGTTTATGAAATGGCCGAAGCGGCGGTTGTATTTGTCGAGCCAGGCTAGGGCTTCGCGGGGATCTTCGGGGGCGGGGCCATAATCCATGGTGACGAATTTTTCTACGATGCTCATTCAGAAGCTCCCGACGCGGCAAAAGCACGGAAAAAGCAGATTCCTCGGGCGAAAACCGCCCTCGGAATGACACATACATTGCTCTTTGCGCAACCCATGAGGTTCTGCGCTGATGGATGAGCTTCGACGTAAAGAGTTCGCTTCATTTTTTTAGGCGATGGGGTGGCGGAAGTCGGCGGAGTAGCGGCCGGTGGAGTGGTGTTCGAGTTGGCGTTCGATGTCGGCTAGCATACTGCTGGCGCCGAAACGGAAAAGGTCGGATTTCAGCCAGGATGGGCCTAGTTCGTCTTTCATCAGGGAGAGCCACTCGAGGGATTGTTTGGCGGTGCGAATGCCGCCGGCGGGTTTGAAGCCGACGGCGAAACCGGTTTGATTGGCGTATTCGCGGATGACGCGAGTCATTACCAAGCCAACGGGAAGAGTGGCGTTCACGGGCTCTTTACCGGTAGAAGTTTTGATGAAGTCGGCGCCGGCCATCATGGCGACTTGGCTGGCGCGGGCTACGTTGCGGAGAGTGAGGAGATCGCCGGTGCCGAGGATGACTTTCATGTGCGCGGGGCCGCAGGCGTGTTTGAAGGCGGCGATTTCGTCATAGAGGGCTTGCCATTTCGCGGCGAAGACGTGGGCGCGGGTGATGACGACGTCGATTTCGTCGGCGCCGGCTTCGACGGAGCGGCGGATTTCGTCGACGCGTTCAGCGAGTGGAGAGAGGCCGGCGGGGAAGCCTGTGGAGACGGCGGCTACGCGGATGCCGCTGCCTTCGAGTGCGCGGCGGGCGGTTTCGACAAAGACGTGGTAGACGCAGACGGCGGCGACTTTGATTTCGAGAGATTCGATGCCGAGCGCCTTGACGAGTTCGTGCTGGATCGGCTGGCGGGCTTTGGCGCAAAGGCGGCGAACCCGCTCGTCGGTGTCGTCGCCGGAAAGCGTGGTTAGATCCATGCAGGAGATGGCGCGGAGAAGCCAGGCGGCTTGGTAATCTTTTTTTACGGTGCGGCGGGTGACGAGGGATTGGGCGCGGCGTTCGACGGCGCTGGTGTTGACGCGGACGTCTTCGACCCAGTCCGGGTTGAGAGGGACGCCGCTATTTGCTTGCAGCGCGCGGCCGCGCAAGTGGGCGAGGGCTGTAGCTGCCGGAGAAATGGGGGCGTCCGTGGTGTGTTTTTCGAGATTACGAGTGCTGCCAGGTGCTCTGGTTACGTTGGACATCTTGAGATTCTCTTAGGCAAAAGGCGTTTTGTGGTGCAAAGGAAATCTTACCACTTTGGATAGGCGCGTTCACAGGCGGGTGTTGTGGAACTGCCATTCCCGTTCGAAATCAGCCCGATTTAGAAAAGACTTCTGTGTTCCCACTGCGGTTGTGGAAAGGGCTGCGTAGAGATTGGCTCGGGTGAGGGCCTCCTTTTCTTGCATGCCTTCGCCGAGAAAAACGGCGAAGCTGCCGATGAAAGCGTCGCCGGCGCCGGTTGTGTCGACGGCATCGACTTTGAATGCGGGAATTAATTCGGTTCCTTCGGGTCCGGCGAGAAGGGCGCCGCGCTCGCCAAGCGTGAGGACGACGCGCTTCATTCCATGGCGCAAGAGAAAATTCGCGCACTTTGTGGCGTCTTCGAGCGAATGGACGGGCATACCGGTGATGAGTTCTGCTTCCGTTTCGTTCGGGATGAAATAGTCGGCGCCGGTGAGTTGCTGGAAGTCCACTTGTCGAGCGGGCGCGGGATTCACGATGCAGCGGATGCCTTCCGACTCGGCGAAGCGGACGGTGTGATACACGGTGCGGAGCGGAATCTCGAATTGCATCACGATGGTGTTGGCTTTACGCAGAAGCGGGGCGGCGGCATCGATGTCTTCGGGCGAGAGCGTGTCGTTTGCCCCCTTCACGACGATGATACGATTTTGGCCGCCCGGTTCGACAAAAATGGGCGCGACGCCGCTCGATACTCCTTCCGCGATGCGGACGTGGCTGGCGTCGATGCCTTGCGACTGAAAATTTTTGATGGTTGCTGGGCCGAAGAGGTCGCTGCCGACTTTTGCGACCATGGCGACAGTGGCGCCGCACAAACGAGCGGCAACTGCTTGATTTGCACCCTTGCCGCCAAAGCCGAGGTCGAATTTCTTGCCGAAGATGGTTTCGCCGGGGCGAGGAAAGACGTCGTTGAACGTGGTGAGGTCCACGTTGGCGCTGCCTACGACAGCGATGAAGGATTGCTTCGCCATGTTCGCTCCTGGAGTTCGCGCGCGAATTATATAGGAAGTTTGCGGCGAAACAGCAAGATGTGAATGCTGGATTGCATTGCTGCCGCGAGACGAATTCCGGTGATTCTCCTTGACAGGTGGAACTGCGGTGAATATAAGCACGGGCGGTACTAAAACTCGCGCAACTCACGGCCGCGACATAACTTTTTTTAAAACTGAGTTGGACTGGAGCACAGACTCAAGTCTGTCCCACCGGAGTTCGCCCGCTAAGGAGCCGGAAGTTCATGTACACGCCGCATAGTTTGGAAATTGCGCTGTTTATGATGATTACCACGGCTATTTGCTGGGGCTCCTGGGCTAATACGTTCAAGCGAGTGAAGAACTATCGGTTTGAACTTTTTTATTGGGATTACGCGCTCGGTATTTTTCTGATTTCTGTTGTGCTGGCATTCACGATGGGGAGCGCTTCGAATGATGCGTCGAGTTTTCTGAACAATGTGCGGGCGGCGGACGGTTCGAACATTGTTTATACGCTTATCGGCGGAGCGGTTTTTAATTTGGCCAATCTGTTGCTGGTGGCTGCGATTGACATGGCCGGGCTTGCGATCGCTTTTCCCGTTTCGATCGGAATCGCGCTGGTGGTGGGAGTCATCACGAGTTATCTGCAGCAGCCGAAGGGCAATGCAGGTTTGCTCGCGATTGGAGTGGCTTGCGCCGTTATCGCCGTGATTATGGATGGCAAGGCTTATGGGAGTCTTGCGAAGGCGGCGAGTTCGACGTCGAAAAAAAGTATTACAACTTGCATCGTTTCCGGCGTGCTGATGGGGCTGTGGTCTCCATTTGTTGCGCACGCGATGAGCCACGGAAAAACCTTGGGTCCGTATAGCGTGAGCGTTTTTCTAACGCTCGGCGCGCTGCTGTCCTGCTTCCTCTGGAACATTTACTTTATGAAGAAGCCGCTGGTCGGCGAGCCGGTGAACTTTGGCGAATACTTTCGCGGGCCAGCATCGGGCCACGTTCTCGGCTTGCTGGGCGGAGCGATTTGGGGAACGGGAACGGTGTTCAATTTGGTGGCGGCGAATTTTACGGGAGTGGCCATCTCGTACGCAATCGGGCAATCGGCGCCGATGGTCGCGGCGTTATGGGGAGTGCTGGCGTGGAAGGAATTTCAGGGAGCGAAGCCGCAGGCCAAAACCTATCTGGCGCTGATGTTCCTTTTCTACTTGCTGGCTATTTTGCTTGTGGCAAAGGCCAACACAGCAACCTGACAAATTCCGTCCAATCCCTTGTAATATTAGGTGGATTGAGGATCATGCTGACCCTAGCCCAGTGTGAAAAAGCTGTGACAATTTCGGAACCAATGGGGCGTTCCCCGTGGTGCGCCGAGGTTTTCATGGGCTCGAAAACTCAGCAGCATTTTCGGAAGATGTTACAGGGACGACCAATTCCTGCCGTCTCAGAAACCTCGCCATTGGCTACTTTCTGTCCTGTTTTCAATGGTTTGCGGGATGGGGCAGCCTTAAAATGGGGGCGATTGAGCAATACCCCTCAGTACCTGCAAAATAGGGCATTCGTACTCTTACGGGACGAGTGGTTTGGCCCTAGTTTTGTTACCATCATGCCGACAGGGGTGTGGGTGTGCAGCTTTTAGGCAAATACGAGATCATCGCCGAGATCGGCCGCGGAGCGATGGGCGCGGTCTACAAAGCCCGCGATCCGTTGATTGACCGTTTAGTTGCCCTAAAGACCATCACCGGCGGCCCCAGCGCACAGACTAATCTGCTGGACCGTTTTTACCAAGAAGCGCGTTCCGCCGGGGCTCTGCAACATCCCAACATCGTGACGATTTACGAATTGGGGCACGAGAAAAATACTCCGTTCATCGCCATGGAGTATCTCGAAGGGGAGAGTCTCGATCGGATCATCGAGCAGCGCCCGGTGCTTCCTCTGTCCGTCAAGCTTGGATACATTGTGCGCGTTTGCGACGCGCTCGCATATGCGCACCAGCACAATGTGGTGCATCGCGACGTCAAGCCGGCGAACATCATGGTCACCAAAGAAGGCGTCGTAAAAGTGGTGGACTTTGGCATCGCGCGGCTCACGGACATGTCGATGACGCAGCCGAACATGATGATCGGCTCGCGCGCGTATATGTCGCCGCAGTTGTACAAAGGCGAGCGTGCTGATGCGCGGTCCGACATTTGGGCTGTGGGCGTGTCGCTCTACGAACTGTTGGCGTTCAAACGGCCATTTACGGGCGACAGCGAAGCCGAGCTGATGTTTCACATCATCTATGAGAAGCCCGAAGATCTTATAGGGCTTTCGCCGGAGTGCACGGAAGAACTGGCAGGTATCGTTAGCAAAATGCTGGAGAAGAAGAGCGAGGATCGCTACCAGTCGATGGATGACTTGCTCCACGCGATCGAGCCCATCTGGAAAGCTGCGCAACAGGCGACCGTCTCGGGATTGCTGGCGGATTGCCAAGAGTTGGTGGTGGCGAAAGACTTGCAGCGCGCACATGCGCTCCTCCGCAAAGCCTTGCACATCGACGTAGGGAACTCCCAGGCGAAGAGCATGCTGGAAAAAGTTTCCGTGGAGCTTCGCCGGTCAGAGATTCAACCGAGGCTGCAGGAGCACTTGAGCCGCGGCGAAGGGTACTTGAAAGCCGGTCAACTGCGCGAGGCCAAAGCGGAAGCGCAAGCGGCGCTGGGTCTGGATTCGAAGCATGAGCCGGCGCACAAACTGTTGGCGGAAGTAGATGCGGCAGCCGCCAAAGTGCAGCAGTTGGAGCAGAAACTGAAGTTAACGAAGCAGCGATTGGCCGAAGGGGCGCTGACCGAGGCGGCGGCGGCATTGGGACAGGCGGTTGAGCTAGACGAGTCCAACCTCCAGGTGCACGAGCTCAAGAAACAGATCGAAGAAGAGCGGGGTCGCCGGGAAAAGCGAAAGAAGTTGGGCGAAATCCTGCACCGGGCGCGAACGCTTTGGACCGAACTAAATTATGACGAGTGTCTCACCGTCACAGCGGCAGCTTTGCAGGAATTTCCGAATGACCCGGAACTGAAAAAACTGCAGGAATCAGCGAGGACGGACCAGGCGGAACTGCAGAAACAGCGCCAGATGGCGGAAGTGCGCAGGCTGCTGGGGCAGCAGAATTTTGCCGAGGCGCGAAAAATATCGGATGTTTTGGTCTCGGAACATCCGCAGGACACGGCCGTAAGAAATCTGCAAAACCTGGCTTTGCAGGAAGAACAGGAACAGAAACGACAAAAACGGCTGGACTCAGAAATAACAGCCCTACGCGGCCTGCTGGGAGCAGGCAAGTTCAAGCAGGTGGTGGCCAAGGGTGAACCGCTCTTGCAGGAGTATCCGCAAGAGTACGAATTAAAAGAATTGGTGAATTACGCGCGCGGAGAAGTGGCGCAACAAGAGCAGAAGCGAAAGGAAGAGGAGCGGGAAAAACAGATCCAAGGCTTCCTGATGTGCGAGCGTTACGGCGAGGCTTTGGACACCGCGCGGCTGGCGATTGAGGAATTTCCAAAGCAAGATGCTTTCCGAAAACTGGCTACAGAAGCGGAGGCCTTGAAGAAAGAGCAAGACGACCGCGAGAGAGCCCGCAACGAGATGCAGCGGCGAGTTCGCGAAATCAACAGCAAGATCAATCAAGACAAGATTACGGACGCCATCGATTTGGCCCAGCAGACCATGGAGTCCATGGGCGCGGACCCCAATGTGACGCAATTGCTGCAAGGCGCGGAAGAAAAGCGGAAAAAGAAGGATGAGGCAGAGAAGAAAGTCAGCGCGGTGCAAGCGCTGGTGAATAGGGGCGATCACGCCGGCGCCACGCAGATCTTCAATGAAGTGATGGCCACGCAGATATTCCAGGCTTCCGATCCGCGGATGCAAGAGCTTAAAGGAAAAATTACGAATCTTGCCAGCGGGCAACAACCGGCAGCAACGCAGATGTATTCGGCGGCGAAGACGGTGGTGCAAAAGCCCGCGGGTACCACGAAAAAGGACAAGCCTGCGACTGCCAAGCCGGCGTCTCTATCTAGTGATCTGACGCAGGTAAGTGAATCCGCGCAAAATATTCCCGCGGCGGGATTTTCCGCTACGAAAGTTAGTGGTCCCGGAGAGAAGCCGGGGGCACGAAAAGATGGAGCAGTTCCAAAGCGCCCGGATTCCGTGGGCAAAGAAACTGGCGCGCGAAGGACGGAAGCTCCCGCCCCTGATGCGACCGTGATTGCCGGCCCTGCTGTGCGGCAGGCCGCTGCGGCGACTGGCGTGCCAACGGAGCCGCGCCCGAGTGGGAGCGTGGCGGCGGCTGCGCCGCGAGTCACTGCGGCGAAGCCCAAACCTGGCGGCGATGTTATGGCGCAAGTTCTGCCGATTTTGCGGAGGCCGCCTGTGCTCGCAGGCATCGGCCTGGTGGTGGTAGTGCTTCTCGCCGTGGCGCTTTGGCCGCACAAGACAAGTGGGGGAACTCCGTCAGACAGTGATTTGAAGTTGAAGCAGCAAGCCGCAGAGCTTTGGCAGAACCGGCAGTTCGATCAGTCCGAACAGATTTGGCAGGGGCTCGCCAAAAACAAGGGCCCGCTGCAGAACGAAGCTGCGCAGCAGGTTAGTCAGATTGATCAGAAGCGAGCGGATGAACAAAAGCGATTTGACGACGCCGAGGCTTTGCTGAAGGACAAGAAAGACTATGCGGGCGCTCAGCAAGCTTTTGAGGACGTGATTCAGATGAATTTGTGGCACTTCGACGACGCCACGCGGGAATTGGAAACGGCGAAAACGGGATTGAGCGCAACCGACGTCCAGAAACAAGAGCAGGGTCACTTTGACCAGGGCATGACGCTCTATCAGGCGAAAGATTTTGAGAAGGCTCGCAAGGAATTTCGCGCGGTTGTAGAGATGAACCTGCCGGGTTCTACGCTTAGACCACAGGCGGAGAGTTTCCTCACCAAAATACGTCAATCAGGAAACGATCAGAAGACCTACGACACCGCCATGCAGGATGTGAAAGACGAAGACTGGGCGGGAGCGAAGGACCAGTTCCAAGATGTAATAAACCGCAAGGGAGCGCAGAGCGCCGATGCGAAGAAGCAGTTGCCCGGGGTTGATAAGGCTCTGCAAACTGTGAACAGCTTTGAAGAGGCCATGAAGGCGAGCTCATTCCGTGCTGCAAAAGCCCAGGTGGATTCCGCGCAACAATGGACCAAGACTCACGACAAACTTCTGAAGGAATTGCACGGTGCCGAGCAGCAGCAGTTCGACCAGATTAAGAACAACGCGCAAGCCGCCGAAGCAAAGGGCGAAACCGCTGCCATCCAGCGCGCGCAAGATGAGCTGCATGGATTTGAGGGGCGCGCCGAAGAGCCATCGCTGCTCACAGCGAGCCAAGATCTCGAGAAGCGAATGAATGCCGCCTATTCGATTGCGATGAGTAAGAATGGCGACAAGGCGGCCTTTGATGCCGCGGTGCTGCATTTTGAGCAGGCGAAACAAAAAAAGGACACCGATCTATTAGCGCATGGCGTGGTGCAGGAATTTCAAAAAATAGCGAGTGGCGCAGGGATCTACAAGGAGAATGCATCGCTTTACGTTAAGACGACGATTCCCAATGAGATTCAAGCACTGACGCAGACTTCTGGAAAGGTTCCTCTGCAGGCTATCTCTTGCGGTCCTGGCCGGGGTGCCCCGGAAGCCCCATCCGTGGCGGGCTCCGTCACTTGCGCACAATTGGATGCGAATCCGCCGCTGCAATGGGTGGGGATTCCCATGGTGGATTTCCCTGACGTTGCAAACAAGCCTGGCAAGCTGCCCTACGCCCTAACCGTCATGGTTACTGTCGATTCGAATGGAAGCGTGAAGATCGATAAAGAGGGCGACGCTGACAAGGATTTCTTCAAGAAAGTAAAAGATGCTTCGAAACACTGGAAGACGACCGCACCCAGGGCCGCCGGAAAACCAGTAAGCGTCCGCTTTCCGCTTACAATTACGTTTCAGCGCTAATATCCTGCGCCGCAGTAAGCATTTTCTACGATGAGCGGCACAGGATCCTCACAGGACACTCCCTTTATCGCCATGGAATACCTCGATGGCGAGCGCCTGGAAAAAAACATCGTGCGGCTAACCGCTCTGCCGGAAACTTTGAAAGTTGGCTATATCGTGCGAAGGCCACGCTTACGGCGTTAAATCACTTGCTCATCGCCGAACAACTGTAGCTTGACAAGAAGCCGGCCTGGAAGAAGACGGTAGCAGGCTAACGTCCCGCCTGTCCCGATTCCGAAGTAAACAGAGGTTCTTTGACTCACTTCGAAGGTAAATAACTGATCTCGCGTGCGAAAAAGTGTCTCTTGATAACGCCTTCGTTCTAATCGAAGGGCACCCTAGAAAAAAGACAAAATCAAAACCGTTTCGTCGAGTTAGCGATGTTCCATGGGCCGATGGTTTTTCACTACTCGCTCACGTTCCAGACATATAGAAAGTTGGCGTCGGTGGCGGTTGCAACCTTGCGACCTGCCTTGCGAGTGGCGCGATTCAGGGCAGAACGAACTTTTTCTTTTGATTCCGCCAATTCCGTAAGAGGGACCTTGATGGCCGCTCCAGCTTTCAGCGCGTCAAGATCTTTAAGGATGATCGTGACAATCGATTTGTGCTTTCCATTGCGGCCTTGAGGCACGTCGGATTGCACCATGGTCTTGAAATGCATCGGAGCATTTTTGCTTTGAGACACGGCCATGTGGTCCTCCCAAGAGAACGAAACGTTAAACAAACGTAGCGTTATCGTATCTCATCGTTACAAGTCCTGCAAGTGAAAATACGGGGCGTAAAAACGCAAGGGAAACGAATGCTATACGGGACGCACGCTTCGGTTCGCCTTGTTAAGCAAGCGCATTCCAGCGCTAAGAGAAAGGATGGTACTCAAAAAAAGTTTTAAAGATATGACCCGTACGAATTGCAGACTGTTAGCTTTTAGTGGTTTGAGGGAATGATCGTGACGCCCATGAAAAAAACATATTTCGAGCAGGTACCGCTGGAAGCAATCCAAAAAATTGTTGAAGAAAACGCGCAGCAAGAAAAAATAAAGACTGGCGAAGAGCCCCGGGGGGCCAAGAAGAAAGGTCGGGAAGCTGGCCTCTTGAAAACGACGCGGGCCAATGCGTGCGGTGAAGGAACATGAGTAACCCGTTCGACATTTTCCAATTAGACCGAGCAGGTGTGCGGTGGCTAGAATCAGCGGAAAGTCTCGATTATGCCAAGAGACGGATCCACGAATTAGCCGTGAGTTCCCCGGGGGAATACCTCCTACTGGACCAAAAGACGGGAACTAAGGTTGTGATCAAGCCAGAACGGGTGGACGCAGAATGACTCACCCGCCTGCCTCGGCATTGTCTTTCCTTGGTATGCGCCGAACATCCTTTTTCACTCAAAAGCGATATGCAACGAGCCCTTGAGTTGCCGTTGTTCAAGCGCTTGTACGCAACGAGATAAAAGCTTCGGAGGTTAAGATGTCTGAGATAGGTTCGAATCCAATCGAACGGAAAGCACACGTCAGCATGTTGATTGAGTGTCCGCGGTGTGGTCAGAAGATGATTCTGCACGTTGGTTTGATAGGTGACCCCAAGGACAATTCGGTTGAATGCATTGGATGTCACAACAAGCTTGTTCCACTGGTGCCAGGCCCCATCACCGGTGGGCCGTTTGCAGATTAAACTATAAAGAAAGCTTGCCGGGTCGGGATCGTGGCCGCAATGGCCAAAGGTGAAGGGGAGTCTTGCTAGCGATTTGCCATTCCCCTAAGCGTAAGCAAAAAGAGATTGCAGCTCTTCTCGTCCGTCTTGCCCAAGAGACGGCGCTCAATTGGTCGCCTATCAGCATGCGGGTAATTCCATCAAGCTGAAGAAAATGCGAGCCACGCCCGGCGAAGATGACACTAGTTTGGTGTCCCCTGAAGCGTTTCCGCGTCTTGACTCAGGCCTTTGCCTTCGCGGCTGGGCACCTTTAGACGGCTACACGATTTAATTGTTACTCCCTACCCGTTTCCCCTTATGGCGGCTCAAGGCTGGAAGTTGTTTATGGAAGGTGGATGGTGCGACAAACGTTTGCACTAGAGATTACGGAGACCAGGCGAAGTGGGGCCCGACAGGAGATTCACATGGAAACGAACCGGTTGAAGCATCTTTACATCGAGGAATTGAAGGATTTGTGCAGCGCTGAAAACCAAATGGTTAAAGCGCTGCCCAAGATGATCAAGGCCGCGACTTCGGAGGATTTGCGCACGGGTTTTGAAGAGCATCTCGAACAGACGAAGGGCCACGTTTCACGGCTTGAGGAGATCTTCAAGGCGCTCGGAGTAAGTCCCAAGGGAAAGAAATGCAAGGGCATGGAGGGCCTCATTAAGGAAGGCGGGGAAATGATCGAGGAAACTCCCGCACCGGAAGAATTGGACGCCGGCTTGATCTCAGCTGCTCAACGAGTGGAGCACTACGAAATCGCGGGGTACGGGTGCGTCAGCACATACGCCAAGTTGCTAGGGGAAGACGAGGCAGTGTCCCTCTTGAGACAGACACTTGAGGAAGAAAAAGAGACAGACGAGAAGCTCACGCAACTGGCGGAAAGCATCAACCTGGAGGCCGTCGGCTCCGGGGCATCGGAAGAGGGAAACAGCCGGCCGAGGAAGGCTAAGACCGCCCGAGCATAATTACGCTCTTGAGGAACAGCAGTAACACAACTCAAAAGGAGGAACAGAAATGAGTGGAAGTTTCATCAAAGTATCGAGATTGCTCTTGCCGCTGGGCTCGCTGGTTTTTTGCGCGTCCATGATGGCAGCGTCAATCCCGGGAAAGCAAGACCCGCAAACGCCCCCGGACAACACAAAACAAAACAAGGACCAGACCAACCCAACCGCGGATCAACAGAAGATGAATCCGTCGGATCGCGCCCTGACGCAGAAGATTCGAAAGGCGATCCACGAGGACACCACGCTCTCAACGTATGCACACAACATCAAAATCATTTCACAAGACGGCAAAGTGACTCTCCGGGGGCCGGTACGGTCTGAGGACGAGAAGGCCAACATCGAAGCTAAAGCCGTCGCCGTGGCCGGACAAGGGAATGTAACCGATCAGCTTGAAATTGCGCCGCCGAAATAATGCGGCGGTAGCAGAAAGTCCTTGAATGTAAGAGTTGAATCGAAAAGGAGAATACAAATGTCAGGGAAAAAAGTAGGAGTATTTGGAATTTACTCGACTCGCGTGGGCGTTGAAAATGCTGTCGACGCGCTGGTGAGAGCAGGCTTCCCCTCTCCAGATATTTCAGTGCTATTGCCGGAGAATCTTGCCGGAACGAAGGAGATGGGAACAGAAAAAGCCACGAAAGCGCCTGAAGGTGCGACAGCGGGCGTCACAGCAGGAGGAGTGATTGGCGGCACGCTCGGCGTGCTGGCAGGCGTCGGCTTGTTGGCGATCCCTGGCCTCGGGCCTTTCATCGCCGCAGGACCGATCATGGCAGGACTTGCAGGACTGGGCGTTGGCGGAGCAGTAGGAGGGGTTACCGGCGCTTTAATTGGCTCGGGAATTCCTGAATTCGAAGCAAAGCGTTACGAAGGCCGATTGCAGCGCGGTGGAATTCTCCTCTCCGTGCACTGCGACACGTCGGACGAAATCAAGCGCGCCAAGGAAGTTCTGAAATCCACGGGCGCGGAAGACGTTACTTCCACCGGAGAAGCTTCAGTGGATCGCGACGCTAAGGCTGCGCGGACATCGTAGTTATTTCAACCTGGAGGAAGTCTAGCCACGACTTCCTCCTTTTTTCTAAGAGTTCGAGAAGTGAAGAATAACTGCGGCGGAAAGGGACTGACGATGAACAGAAAACAGATTCCAGGAGCGATAGCAACTTTTGCTGTAGGGGCGGGAATAGGCGCAGCGCTTGCTTTGCTCTTTGCGCCGAAGTCTGGAGAGGAATTGCGAGGCGATATTGCTGACGGCGTGAATGACGGCGTCAATCAAGTCCGCAGCACTGGCAGAGATTTGAAGCGGCGAGCTCAGAGAGCTGTGGATGTGGCAAAGGACCAAGTGCAGGACGCGATTGAAGCAGGCGACAGCGCATATAACCAGGCCAAGAGGGCGTAGATATTGCAAGGTCAGGCGCCAGTAAATAGTGGCGCGCAACACGCCCCATGAGTCGTAGGTCAGGGCATTAAAGGAATAAAAAGGAGCCAGCAAATGAAAGCACATGCACGTAGACATACCAAGGATGCAGCGCTTCTAACTAGTTTGGCGGAATCGATTGGGTCAGCGCTGGGCACCATCGCCGCGAAAGCCAATGCAGCGCAAAAGGTTCTGACCCGAAGCAGCGCGGCCCATATTGTGGAACGGGAAGGCAAGAGGCTCGCGCGGAGAAGCAAAACAGCTGTCCGCAAGACTCGAAAAGCCGCGGCCGCAAGTCTGAAAAGAAGCAAGGTTGCGAAGGCTACCAGGCGTGGTCTGCGCCGTGCAGTGTCGTCCACCAAACGAGCCGCTCGCCGCAGCTAAGCAGAATCCCTCCTGGAGCAATGCCAAGCGCAGGGAGCGGCAAGTCGCGAGATATTGGTTCGGCGCTATTTGGCTGAAGGGCTTGCTGTTTATCCCGCGGCTTGGAAAAATGATTTGGGAGCAGCGCCTTCGAGCTGTTGCAGCATGCCGTGCTGATCCCAGTTTTGCCAGGCTTCCACGAGGCGGCCGTCCTCGAAGCGGAGGATGCTGATGCCGGTGACTACCAGATCTTTGCCCGTGCTGGAATGTTTTGCCGTGGATGACCAGCGCGTGCAGACCATGTCGCCTTCGGAGATGGTTTCGAGTGGGGTCACCCGAACGTCCGATAACTGCGCACGAAGAGCATCGTAGAAAAGCTTGAACTCAGCTGGGCCACGATATTTAGCGCTGCCATCATGAAGGACAGCCTCCTCGGGAAACATTTCGTCGATGGCTTCGCGTCTCGACTTGTTCCACACTTCTTCGAACCATCTCGCTGCAAATGTCCTTTGCGCTTCTTTCTGGTCGGGCATCGGGATTTCCCCTTTCTACCGGGCATTATAGTCCCATAGACTTACCCATTGCTATAACCTTAGCGGGATCGGCGCGGCGTCGCGGAACAAAGAGGCCGGAGAGTGGATCGGTCAGAGTGGAGACGATTGCGTTTAACTGGCAGACAGGTTGCGAGGTGTATACTTCGGCGCGACTGGCTGAGCTGTAAGGATAATAGAGCGCTGAGGAGGAATGTTATGCGAAGGGTTTTTGCGACAGCGGTGATGACAATGGCGATGTTGATGTTTGGGCGTTTTGGATTTGGGCAGCAGTCTCCGGCGGGGCCTTACAAGGTATTGAAGACGGCGAAAGTGGGAGGGGACGGCGGATTTGACTACGTGTACGCGGACGACGCGGGACGCCGATTGTACATACCGAGAACGGGGCAGACAGGAGCGCGGATAACAGTGTTTGATTTGGACACGCTGGCATCGGTCGGGACGATTGCGAACGCCAATGCGCGCGGGGCGGCGGTGGACCCGAAGTCGGGGCACGGGTTTGGGAGCAGCAAGCCGGTGGTGATGTGGGATACGAAGACGCTGGCGACGATCAAGTCGATTGATGTGGATGGCGGGCCGGACGGGATTTTGTTTGATCCGTTTAATGCGCGAGTGTACGTGTTCAGTCATCGGGCGCCGAACGCGACGGTGATTAATGCGGCGGATGGGTCGATTGCCGGGACGATCGATTTGGGGGGAGCGCCGGAGCAGGCGGTCACGGACGGGAATGGTCATATTTATGTGGACATCGAAGACAAGGACAACATCGCAGTGGTGGACGCGAAGACGATGACCGTGACCGCGCATTATGATTTGGCGGGGAAGTGCGGCGGGCCGGGCGGGTTGGCGTTTGATGTGAAGAATCATGTTCTGTTTGCGGCGTGCCATGAGCCGCAAGCGATGGTGATACTAAGTTCGGTCGACGGAAAAATTATAACCAGCTTGCCGATCGGGAACGGCGTGGATGGAGCGGTGTTTAATCCGGACACGATGGAAGCGTTTAGCTCGCAGCGCGATGGGACTTTGACGGTGATTAAGGAAAATAGTCCGACCAGCTTTGTAGTGGAGCAGACGGTGCAGACGATGCAGAGCGCGAAGACGCTGACATTGGATGGGAAGACCGGACACATTTTGCTGATTGGCGCTGAGTTTACTCCACCACCACCGCCGGCGCCCGGAGAGCGGCCGGGGCGAGGGACGATGTTGCCGGACTCGTTCGCGATTCTGGTGGTGGGGAAGTAGCGGCCGTTATTGCGATGTGGACGGCGGATGCATCAGTGGAAGTCGGGATAGATCTCATCGGCGATCCAATAATTTGCCAGGAGCAGGGCGAAGAGAGTTCCGGCTACCCAGAGGATCCAGCGGTAACGCTTCCAGGCGGTGCTGAGGTTGGAGTGCTGCATGGGGATGTCGACCAGGTAGGCAGCGCAGTAGCAGGCGTTGGCCAGTAACGTCAGGACGGCGATGGGGGGAAGATAGATTAGATCGAATGCGGGGCGGAAATGGGGCCAAGTGGCGATCAGCCAAACGAGAGAAGCGGCGACAAGGACTAGGTTGTAAAAGATGCGGCGTATCTCCCAGAAGTGAATGGCGTCGGAGAGGGTTGGGCGGAACGGGCCGGCTGGGGAATTGGTGAGCGATTGGGATGGAGTTGGATGTGTGGCTTCCATGTTTTGCCTCCGTTTCTTGATCAGGCGGATAGGGCTCGATGGATAGGGTTAGGATACCGCCGGACTTCCTGTTGTCAAGTACTTTTTGATGCAAAGTCGATTCGCTGCGTCCCGCGCGCCTGAGGAAACTATGAATTGGGGCAATGAAGCGGGATTATTGCTGGCTGTGTTGTTGCTGGCGCTCGGGAACCGGGTCTTGGGAGTCGTCGGATTCGGATTTGGGCTCGGCGATTTGTTCGTGGCCGGAGTCGTCCAGGGCGGGACGGAAGCGGACGTCGACCGACAGGCTTTGGCCGGCGCGACCTTTATATACGCCGCGGACCGGCGGCACGTCGCCATAGTCGCGGCCATAGGCGACGCGAATGTGGCGAAGCTCGATGGGCTTGCCGAGCGTGGGATCGAAGCCGAACCAGCCGCCGCCCGGTAAGAAAACTTCGGCCCAGGCGTGCGAGGCTTGGCCGCCGATAACTTCTTCTTGTTTGGCGCCGGGGCCGGCGCTGCCACTGACCAGATAACCGGAAACATAGCGGGCTGGCAAGCCGCGCATGCGGACAACTCCCAGCAGAAGATGAGCGAAATCCTGGCAGACGCCGGCGCGCAGCGCGAGTGAATCGCGGACAGAGGAGTTCACATGCGTCGCGCCCTTCATGTACACAAAATTTTCGTGGATGAAGTCGGAGGCGGTCTGCACAAAGCCGGCGACTGCACCATCGCAAGAGTCTTCGGCTGCTTTGGAGATTTCGGCTAGCTCGGGAAGATAAGGAACATAGGCGCAGGGAGCGAGCCAGTCAAAATGCTCTTCGAAAAGTTCGGCGCGGATGGCATCGAGTTCGCTTAGCGGCATGCTGCCTGGCTCTGGTGCGGGAGCTTCATGGACCAGGACTACGGATTCAGCTTCGATTCTGAGGCGGCGATGATGGGGCAGGATGCTGGTGACATGAATCCAGTTTCCGTAGCCATCTTTATAAGAAGAGCCGCGGGAAGCGGGATTGGTAATAAGACGGAAAGAGAGACAGCTTTGGCGATCGTCGTGGATGGGGCGGAGACGGACTTCGTTGTAGCTTTCGTAAACGGGGCCATCGTAGATGAATTCCGTGGCATGGAGCAGGTGGAAGCGGTTCATGCGACCGCCGCGTAATAGAAGTAGGTGCGAGCGATGACTTCCCCGATGGTGTTGAACTGGTGGATCAGACCGGTGAGGTACTCGTGGAGGCCATCGTCGAGAATTTCGTCGATGCGGCTGTAGCGGAGACGTTCGAGCACTTTGCCGGTCAGGCGCTCGGCTTCATTGGCGTAGGAGCCGGGAGCCGTATTGCTGATCGCGCGGAGGCCGGTCTGCATTTCCGTTACGCAATAGCGGATGGAACGAGGGTGCTGGGAGTTGAGGATGAGCATTTCGGCTACGCGCGCGGGCTCAATTGGCGAATGATACTGGCGGTGATAGGCCTCGTACGCGCCGACGGACTTTAGGACGGCCATCCATTGGTGGTTGTCGGCAGGGGCTCCGCTGGAAGTCAGCGCGAGGAGGTTCCGGTACTGCACGTCAATAAGGCGCGCGGTCATTTCGGCGCGCTCGAGGGCCCCGCCAACGCGCAGGAATTCCCATCCTTCGTCGTGTGGGAGAGTGGCGTCGCTGACGCCGTGAAAGCGGTGGCTTCCGAAAATGACGCGACCGCAGAAACGGTGCGGGCCCGCAGCGGTTTCTTCTTGAGGATCGAAACGGCCGAGCGTGAAATAGAGGCCGTTGAGGTCTTCCCACATTTCCCTGGAGATGCGGTCCCGGATGGTCCGTGCATTTTCGCGAGCCTTGGTAATGCACTGCATGATGGAGCTTGGGTTATTGGGATTGAAGGCAAGAAATTCAAAGACGTTGTGAGCCGTCGATTCGGCGTAGAGTTGACGGAAAAGAGTTTCTTCGCCAGCCATGGAAAGAATGGGATCCCAGCGCACACCATGCGGTTGCTGGATCTGCTCGAGCAGCGTGTAGAAAGTGACGTCGAGAATACGGGCGGTGTCTTCCGCCCGTCCGATGTAGCGAGCCAGCCAGAAAAGGGAATCGGCAATACGCGAGAGCATGTCAGCACTCTCCCCTGAGGATCCAGGTGTCTTTGCTGCCGCCACCTTGAGAGGAATTGACGACTAGAGAGCCTGCTTGCAGGGCGACGCGCGTCAGGCCGCCAGGGACAATAGTGACTTTTTGGCCGTCATAAAGGCAGTACGGGCGGAGATCGACGTGACGTCCAGCCATGCATTGCGCCGTGGAATCGTAAGAAGGAACAACCGAAAGAGGGATGATCGGTTGCGCAATGTAGTTGCGCGGCTCGGCAAGGATTTTTTCGCGGAAGGCTGCGATCTCGGCTCGGGCGGCGCTGGGGCCCATGAGCATGCCGTAGCCGCCGGATTCTCCTACGCTTTTAACAACTAAATTGTGGAGATTGCAGAGCACATGGGAGAGATGATCGGAGCGATCGCAGAGAAAGGTGTCGACGGTACGCAAAATGGGATCCTGATCCAGGTAATAACGAATCATGGTTGGGACGTGGGCATAAATGGCTTTGTCATCGGCAACGCCGTTGCCGGGAGTGTTGGCAAGCGCGACGTTGCCGGCTCGATAGGCGCCCATTAGACCGGGGACGCCTAGCATGGAATCTGACCGGAAACAAAGTGGATCAAGAAAATCGTCGTCGACGCGACGATAGATAACGTCGACGCGTTTTAGACCGTAGATCGTTTTCATGTAGACGACGACACCGTCCACGATAAGGTCGCGGCCTTCGACGAGTTCGATGCCCATTTGCTGGGCCAGGAAGCTGTGTTCGAAATACGCGCTGTTATGGATGCCAGGAGTGAGCAAGACGATCTGGGCATCGGGGTCCGTGCGGGGCGACAGCGTGCGCAGGATACGGGAAAGTTCCGCGGGGTAATGATTGACGGGGAGCACTTCGTGCTCCTGAAAGGCTTCGGGGAATGTACGCGTCATGACCAGTCGGTTTTCGAGAACGTAGGAGATGCCGCTTGGAGTGCGGACATTATCTTCAAGGACGAGAAATTCGCCAGTGGCGGAGTCGCGAACCAGGTCGATGCCGCAGACGTGGGTGTAAATGCCGTGAGGGACTTCGAGGCCAATCATTTCGCGGCGGAAGTGACGGCAGGAATAGACGAGGGACGCGGGGATTTTGCGATCCTTGATAATCAGCTGCTTGCCATAGACGTCTTGCAGAAAAAGATTCAGGGCTACTACCCGCTGGCTTAGGCCGGATTCGATGCGGGCCCATTCGGATTGCGGGAGGATGCGGGGAATTAGGTCGAAGGGGAAGAGGCGCTCGGTGCCGCGGCCGTCGCTGTAGACGGTGAAGGTGATGCCTTGAAGGAGGAAGCTGAGGTCGGCGTGTTTGCGGCGGTCTTCGTATTGGGTGGGAGCCATGACGCCGAGCTTTTCGAAAAGGCGGGCATAGTGGGAACGGGCGCAGCCCTGCGAGGCGAACATCTCGTCGTAGAAAGGCCCTGCCGTGTAGCCGGAGAACAGACCTCGGTCTGAGAGACACATAGGCGCCGCCGTCATGGCGACACGATAGCAACCCCTGGCGTAGCCCGCTCACCAATAAATCGCATTTCATGTATCGGAAATTTGGGAGAGGAACGGCTATATACATCTCATACCGATGGCTAGGGGTGGTTCTCGTTGCTGCGGGAGAAGACGAGCCAGGCGTCATTAGGAAGGTGAGGAAATACCTTATGGGGATGGTGAAACACCTTGACCTTCTACACGTCTATGAATATATATGCAGAAGCCAGAGGCATAGATGTCGAATCCGAAATCGGATCTACCCCAAGGCACGCTGGACTTATTGATACTTAAGGTCGTCGCGCTTGGACCTGTGCATGGATATGCGATCGCACAGAGGCTGGAACAGGTGTCGCAGCACGTTGTGCAGGTGCCGCAGGGGTCGCTCTATCCAGCGCTTCACCGTTTGGAAAACCGGGGCCTTTTGGCGGGGGACTGGAAGGACACCGAGACTGGGCGGGAAGCAAAGTTCTATCGTCTGACGGCGAAGGGGCGCGGGCAACTCGAGACAGAGGCGGCGAGTTGGGAGCGATTGACGGAGGCGGTGGCGCTCATTCTGAAATTGTCGGAAGGCGGCGCGAAATGAACTGGTGGCGACGATTTCTGCGCCGTCCCGAGATGGAAGAGAAACTGGACAAGGAACTGCAGTTTCACCTGGAACTGCATACGAAGGATTTGATCGCACGCGGTTTCAGTCCAGCAGAAGCGCGACGTCGAGCGCGGATGAGCATTGGTGGACCGGAGCAGGTGAAGGAAGAGTGCCGCGACGCGCGCGGGACACGGTGGTTGTTGGATTTTTGGCAGGACTTCCGTTATGCGATGCGGATGCTTCGACAACGTCCTGGATTCGCGGCCGTTGCGCTTCTGACGCTTGCATTGGGAACCGGCGCAACCACGGTGATGTTCACGCTCGTCAATGGCGTCCTGCTGAAGCCCCTGCCTTTTCCGGAGCCCGACCAGCTACTGGGCGTTCACGGACAATCCGTTGAGTGGAATGCAGAACTCTTTGGCAAACAGAACGTCGCGTACCAGGACTTTCTTGATTGCACGCGGTCGAGCCATTCTCTTGACTTGGCTGCTGCACTATTCAACGGCGGGACAGTCAGCCAGCCAGGCGAGCCCGAGTATATTGACCTCCGTGAGACTTCGCCGGGGCTGTTCTCCGTTCTCCGCGTTCCGCTTCTACGCGGCCGCGATTTCTTGCCCGAGGAAGACAAGCAGGGCGCCGCACCCGTGGCCATTCTGGGCTATAGCTTCTGGCGGCGGCATTTCGCCGGAAAGCCGGAGGTCCTGAATTCCACGATGGTGCTTGATATAAAGCGGTACACCGTCATCGGAATTGCGCCGGAAGGCTTCCGGTTGTTCGGCCAAGAAGCTGATGTATATACGCCCATTGGTCAAGATACGGCGCGATACCTGCAGAATCGGGATGCCCATCCCGTTCATGTTGTGGCGCGAATCCAGGCGGGGAATACGCTGGGTGAGGCGCAGGCCGAACTGGCCTTGATCGGCAGACATCTCGCGGAAACGTACAAGGACACGAACGGGAGACGGACATTGATCGCGGAACCGCTCCGTCCCGAGGTAGGAGACGTGCGATCCACGTTGTGGCTGCTGCTGGGAGCGGTAGGCCTTGTGCTTCTGATTGCGTGCGCCAATGTTGCCAGCTTGCTTCTTGCGCGCGCCGTTTCGCGCGCGCGCGAACTTGCCATGCGTGTGGCACTCGGAGCGACGCGAGGCAGGCTAGTGCGCCAATGTCTCGCCGAAAGCGTCGTGCTTGGATTGTCCGGAGGAGCGCTGGGTGTTTTGCTCGCGACCTTTGGCGTTCGTCCACTTGTGGCTATCTGGCCGGGCGATCTGCCGCGCGGGGAGGAAGTGCAGCTGGATTGGCGCGTGCTGTTGTTTGCGCTGGCTGTTTCCGTTTTGAGCGGTCTGCTATTTGGTCTCGCGCCTGCGGTGCGAGCTCCATTCAAAGACGTGGAACGAACACTCCGGGCCGGAGCGCGCAGTATTGCGGGCGGCGCGAAGCGCTGGCACAGCGCTTTTGTAATTTCAGAGATTACGCTGGCGATCATTCTTCTGGTTTCGGCGGGCATGCTTGGCCGGACGCTGCTTCGTCTGGCGTCGCTTGACCCGGGGGTTGACGTTCACAACGTGCTGGTCGCACGGACGGCACTTTCGCCAGCCACCCTTTCTGATCCGGTAAAGACACGCGCGGCCTGGAAGGATGTTCTCTCTCTCGCGCGACGCTTGCCAGGGGTGCAATCCGTCGCGACCGTCGATACGTTTCCGATGCGCGAGGGCGACAACGAACAGGCCTACTGGACCAGCGCAGACCTGCCGCCCAGCAACAAATTGCCGTTCGCTTTGTTGATGAGTGTTTCCCCGGATTACCTGGATGTCATGCGAATCCCATTGCGTCGTGGACGATTCTTTGATGAGCATGACGATCTCGGCAGCGCGCCGGTTATCGTCATTGACGAGGTTCTTGCTCAAAACGCATTCGGCAAAGGGGACCCCGTCGGGAAACGGCTCTGGATTCCGGACATGGGCTACGCTTCAAACGTGTTTGAAATCGTGGGGGTAGTGGGCCATGTGCGCCATTGGGGCTTGGCTGGCGATGATCAAGCCAAGGTTCGCGCGCAGATTTACTATCCGTTTTCGCAACTTCCCGATAGTTTCATGCACCGATGGTCGGAACTTATGTCAATCGCGGTGCGCACCGAAATACCTCCCTTGAATTTAGTCGCGCCGTTGCGCAGCGAGCTAAAGGGAGTTGCCGGGGACCAAGTTCTTTACGAAGTGCACACCATGGAGCAGTTGGCGAGCGATTCGCTAGCGCGCCAGCGGTTTCTCCTATTGTTGTTTGGCGTTTTCGCTGGTTTGGCTTTGGTGATGGCGAGCATAGGGATTTACGGAGTTCTCGCATATTTGACGGGACAGCGCGTGCCCGAAATCGGCATACGCATGGCGCTCGGAGCGAGGCCGAATAGTGTCATTTGGTTGGTGCTGCGGCAGAGCCTCGGAATGATTCTCATCGGCGTCGCGCTTGGCACGTTGGCCGCTCTGGCGGCAGGCCGCGTCCTGCGGCAATTGGTCCAGGGGATGCAGCCCATCGAGATCTCGACTTTTGCCCTGACCATTCCCGTGCTCGTGCTTGCAGCGTTGTTCGCAAGCTTTCTGCCCGCGCGCCGCGCCAGCCGCGTGGACCCCGTGACCGCTCTGCGGCAAGAATAGGGCAACGCCAACTTCGCGCACTCATGACCAACCGCGGCCGAGCGCGGCTGCGTACAATCTCCAATCAAAACAGACTATAGCCATTTGGCGGCGGTCCCTCAGACATGGATGTGGCTTCGCGTGCGGCGGATGGATTCGCCTGCGCGTTTAGGAGAATCGAAGAAGAATTGCCGGGAACAAAAGCGAACTCCTTGCGTGCGCGGAAGGTTGCCAATATACTTCGCGGCGTTGAGAAGGGGTGAAACGAATGTTTCATGGGCGAGTTAGTTTTCCGGTGAGGGGGAATGAGATGACGAAATGGGTGCGCATTTTTTTAATTGCCACGGTTTTCGTGGCGCCGCTCACTGCCCGGGCGGGGCAAAATTCTTCGAGCCAGGAGGCATCGGCTGTACGGAGCAAGGATGGTAAGAAACTATTTGGCACGGCGGAAGCGCTGCGCGTGGCGCGTGTGAGCTCACCGAGGATATCGCCGGATGGTTTGCGTGTGGCTTATCTGGTGTCCGAAAACATAATGGATAAGGAGAAGGATACAGCCTGGAAAAATGTGACGCAGCTTTGGGTGGTGCCAACGGCAGGGCCAGTGGCCGCGGCGCGGCAATTTACGCGGGGCGAGAAAAGTGTTTCCAATGTGCAATGGTCGCCGGACGGAAAAGTATTCGCGTTCACGATGGACGCGGGAGATGAAAAAGACGCGAAACCGCAAGTGTGGTTCATGTACGCAGATGGCGGCGAGCCCTGGCAGGTGACAAAGCATAAATCGGGCGTGCGCGGATTTCAGATTTCACCCGACGGCAAGACGCTTTTGCTTACAGCGACGGTCCCCCCGAGCGACGAGGAAGAAAAGCGCACGAAGCAGAAGGATGATGCTGTCGTGGTGGATCATGATTTTAAAATGGGGCAGCTCTGGACGTGGAACATCTCGACGAGCGAAGAGAAGCAGATCAGTAACGGAGATTTTACAGTCGGCGATGCGCGTTGGTCGCCCGATGGAACGCGCCTCACCTTCACGACAAATCCCACGCCGCGCTTGGACGACATCTCATTGCAAACGGCTTGGGTCTTGGATGTGACGAGCGGAAAGCAGCGAAAGTTGGTGGAGACAGCCGATCCGACGCAGACAGCGCGATGGTCGCCGGACGGGAAGTGGATCGCCTATTTGAGCAGTTCCGGGCTGGTAGTGTACCAGGTGAATTTATTTGTTGTTGATGCGAATGGCGGTTCGCCAAAGAAACTGAGCGGCAAGTTTGAGCTGAATGCAGGGGAGCCCGTTTGGTCGAAGGACGGCAAGACGATTTATTTCAGCGCGGACGACCACGAAGCGCTGAAGATTTTTTCGGCAGACGTGGCGGCGGGAACGGTTAGGCCTCTCACCGACGCGGCATCGGTCGTCAATCTGGCAGAAATCAGCGCCAATGGTCAGACCGCAGTCGGAACCTGGGGCGATGCGATGCATCCGGATGATGTGTTCCGCAGCGACTTGAGTTTTGGTTCGCTGGAACGCATCACAAACCAGAATGCCTGGCTCGCGGATTACGCGCTCGGAGCGAGCGAAGTAGTTCGCTGGAAGAGCAGCAAGGACGGAATGGAAATTGACGGGATCGTGACCAAGCCGATGGACTTCGACGGGACTCACAAGGTTCCGTTTTTGCTGAATCCGCATGGAGGTCCGACGGGCGCCTCGCTGCTTTCGTTCAGCGCGACAGAGCAGATTATGGCAGCAAACGGGTACATGGTGCTGCAGCCCAATTTTCGCGGTTCGACGGGACGCGGAGAAAAGTTTGAGTCCGCGAATCAGAACGACTGGGGAATCGGCGATTTCAAGGACGACATGAGTGGTGTGCAAGCAATGGTCGATAGGGGATGGGCCGATCCGGACAGACTGGGTGCGTTCGGCTGGTCCTATGGCGGATACATGACCATGTGGATTGACACGCAGACGGACCGCTTCAAAGCGATTTCGCCTGGAGCTGGGCTGCCCGATCTTTATTCCATGTATTCGGAGACCGACATTCACCGGTACCTTACGGTGTTTTTTAACTTAAAAGCTCCGTGGGATAACTACCAGGAATATTGGGATCACTCACCGATGAAATTCGTAGGAAACGTGAAGACGCCGACGATGATTCTGCACGGGCAGGCTGACACGCGTGTGCCGATTCCACAGGCAGAGGAGTTTTATCGCGCGCTGTACGAAAGGCATGTGCCGGTTGAATACGTCACCTATCCTCGCGAAAACCATGGGTTCGTGGAACCTCGGCACATTCAGGACAGGTGGCAGCGGTATCTGGTGTTTTTCGGAAAGTATCTGAACAATCCGCCGGTGACGGAACCGAAGGCCGTGCTGGAGCGGTTGAGCAAAGATCTGCCGTAGAAAAATGCTATTACGTCGATGCTCGATCCTTTCGCTGCAGCAAGCGGCGCAGGCAGCAGAAACACCACCCATCGTAATGGGGAAAAGAAAACGGGGAAGGCCACTATGGCCTTCCCCGGTTTTTGCAGGTATTTGAAAAAACGGCCGGAAAAAACTAGAAGCGGAAACGAATACCCAATTCGATCGACCGCGGCGTATTTACCTGGGTGCTCTCAACACCCCAACTCGCGGGCTGCCCAAGATTCAGAACCGGGTCTGCGAGCTGGTCATGGTTGAAAACGTTGGTGAAGATGGATTGGAATTCGGCGCTAAAGCGCTCATTGATCTGGATGTTCTTCTTAACCTGGAAGTCAACGTTCCAGAAGGGCATGCCGCGAAGCACGCCGGCCCCGCCCGCACCACCGTCCAGTCCCAGAATCGGATTACGGGCACAGGCAAACACGGCCGCAGGGTTCGCAAACATGTTGACGTTTCCAGCAGTGCCGACACCGTTGGATCCGGTGACATTGTTGTGGCGTGAACTGCCAAAGTTGTTGGCGCATGTGAGAACGCCGTTTTCGTCAGCAAAGTAATTTTGAGAATCGCCTTCTCCGAATGCCTGGCTGTCGCCGTTGGTGGTGTTAATTTCGAGCGGCAGGCCGCTGGCAGCTGTGAAGATGGGTGCAAACGACCATCCCCCGAGTAGACGACCCTTCAGGCCGTGCTGGCCCTTGAAGAAGGGTGGCTGGTAAACCGCCAATACGTTGTATACGAATTTGCGGTCGAACGGCTGGAGACCATATCCAGCTCCAATGTTGTAGGGATCTACAACGGTAACCGAGCTGCTAGCCTGAACGTTGCTCACCGTGCCAAGAGCCTTGCTGTAGGTAAAGTTCTGCTGCAAGGTCAGACCATGCCAATCCGACATTTTAAGAGTGAGGAAGCCAGCGTTGTAGTTACCGTAGCCTAGGCTGGCGTTCACCCCGACGCCGGAGGTCAACTGACCGCTGCAACCGATTTCCGTTCCTGTTGGGCAATTAATGGGAGTATTCAGCATGGTGCGCGGAAAGTTAAATCCGCCGTTGTCCAAATCGCTCCACAGGTTCCAAACGTTTTGTTGGACGAGATTTTTCGTGCCGGCTGCTCCTTCTTTCATAGCGACAGCCTGGGTGCAGCTCGCGAACCCGGTGCAGTACCCGGTGCCCGAGAGTGCCGCTTCGAAGAAGGGTTGTGCAGTCACAGCCGCCGCATTTGCAGCGCAACCGCCGCCAGCAAGGCCCGCAATGCCACCGCAGTACTGCAGTTCCAGGTTGGCATAAGCCTTGGCGAAGCTCTGCCCACCAATCGTCATCATGGTTGGTACCGCGTTAATGTTGACGGGCTGATATTCGTTATTTATCTTCCGTCCGATATACCCGAATTCGATCATCGTCTTGCTGTTAATCTGGCGCTGAATTGTGAGGTCGAACTGATCGGATTGATCGGGGCGGAAATTCTTGTCCAGGGCCTCGCCCGGGCCAGCCGCGATGGCGTTGATGCCCGGAAAGTCGGGCTGAGGAAGGGTTGCGCTGGGAGGGGGTAGTGGAGCAGTCATGCCATCTGTGCCGATACGAAATGCATTGGCGGGTGTAGCAAGGTTGGAGCCGGCGCAAGTTGTGTTGGCGATGCCCACGGTGGGGCTCTGTGCGCCAACGCACTGCACTGGCTGGATGAGACCAGTGCCAAGCAGAGGAACCAGCACGAGATCTACGCCGTTGAGACGCCCGAAGATTCGGCTGTAACCGCCGCGAATGACCGTCTTGCCTTGGCCCAACAGCTTACCCAGGAGTCCATCGCTATAGTTTGGATTCCAAGCTGCCGCGATTCGAGGGCTGAACGCGCCATAGAAGGGATCATAGGGGTATTTTTGCCCGCCGCCGGTGTTGCCAACGAGGGCAAAACCGAGTTCCGGATTGTAGACTTGCCCCTGCAACGCGGCGGATTGCCGTTGATTGAGATATCCCTGGAGGTCAATTTGCTGCCCCGCTTGGTCCACGAGTTCGACTTGGCGTCCTTGTTGTTCGACCGGGGGCATCTCGAGCGTCCAGCCCAAGCCGTAAGTGACGGTCAGACTGGGTTTGATACGCCAGGAATCGCTGAAATACACGTTGTAGTAGGGAATTGTGCTGACGTCTTGTGCTGGCGTGAGTGGAGGATTCAAGGTCAGTTGCGGACCAGAACGGGTGAAAGCGGTTTGGGCGATGGACACGACTCCAAGCGCCGCAGTATAGTCTCGTCCAAAGTTAGTTTGGTCTGCGGAGGCGACCGTCGCGGGAATAATGCCCGCTAGGTTGATTCCAGCGCCTGTAGAAGTGCCGAGCTGATAGACGGGTTGAAAGTTGATGCCGCCGCCGTTGTCGCTGCGTTCGTGAAAGTTCCAATTGCGCTGGTAGGTGCCGCCAAACTGGAAAAGGTGGTTGCCGTGCAGTACGCTTACGTCATCGCGAATCATGTTGTCTTTGCCGTCCCAGAAGCGAGTACGAGTGTTCTGGGTGTCCACGTTATAGGGGGTGAGTGCAAATCCGTCGGCAGCACTCGCTTCGCCAAAAGGCTCGAGAGCTCCTCCCAAACCAGTAATCTGTGGATTGTCGCCGCCTGAGCCCCACTGCCAGAAGTTTCGCAGATAGCTATAGTGAAAATCGTTTGTCGTGTTCGTGGTGATATTCGTCGTCAAGGACGCGACGTAGAACCACGGCACCTGCGGCCGTTCGGACAAGGAAACGGGTGTTCCGCCCGCAATGTCGTACTGGCTATCCGTTGTCCGAGTCAACTTATAGTAGCGGTAGCTGGTCATAAAGTGCCACTTGGGTCCAAAGTCGTGATCCAAGCGAGCGACACCGAAATTGCTGCTCTGCGGAACTTGCATGTTGCCGGTGAAGACACCGACATTGCCTCCTGCAGGTGTATTGTCGCAAAAGGAGAGGCCGTTGCATCCGGCAGTATTCGGCATCGGCATCGTCGCCCACATCTGCTGGACCGTGGAATTGACTCCGATGCCCCGGGGGTCAAGAGTTGTGCCGGCATACGTAACGCCCTGGAAGGTCACCGCGGTTGGATTCAGGTTGTAATATTGCCCGCCGAAAAACAGCAATCCCAGGCGCATGGAAGCTGTTGGAACGTTTCTGTTAATCGTTTCCGAATTGGGCCAACGGAAACCTTCGTAGTTCGCGAAGAAGTAGGTCTTGCCGCCGAGAAATTCCTTGTTAATGATCGGCCCGCCTACGGCACCACCAAAGCGGCTGTAATGATAGCTGGGAACCGGAACTCCCGCCGCGTTGTTATCAAACGTGTTCGCAGACCAGTTGTTGTCGAGATAATATTCGTAGCCCGTGCCATGCCAAGCGCTGGTACCGCGCTTCGTTACCATGGACACCTGTGAACCAGCCGAACTGTTGAAGTCCGCCGTCTGGTTCGTTGTGCTGACCTTGAATTCTTCGATGCTATCAATCGGAGTTGGCATTACCCCGGTGGGCCCGCCGCCCGCGTTTCCCGTAACTTCATTCTTGATAAGGCCGCCGGTGACATCGCCAGCAAAACTCGGCGTATAGATGTTCATGCTGCCGTCCATATCGTTGGTGTTTTGCCCGCCATCGAGCTGGAAGGAGTTTTGATCCATTGCCACTCCAGCGACGCTGCCATCAGGAGCAACACCAGGCTGTAGCGTGAAGAAGGTGCTCGCGTCGCGGCTGATGCTGGGGAGCGAGTCCAAGGCAACTCCTGAAATGGTGTTGCCCACCGTGGCGTTCAGGGTCTGGAGCTCGGCATTGGTCGCCGTGACTTCGACGCTCTCTGCAACGGAACCAATCTCTAGCGCGACATTGAGGGTGAGGGCGGTACCGACATTTACCGTCTGGTCGTTGAGCCTCGAAATACGAAATCCCTGTTTGCTTACTGTGACGTCGTAGGTGCCCGCTGGCACATCGACGAGGATATACCGGCCGTTTTCGTTGGTCGATGCGGTTCGGGGGATGTTCGTCGCTTTGTCAGTCAAAGTGACCGTCGCGGCTGCAACGGCAGCACCCGAGGGGTCCGTGACTGTTCCAGCGACCGTGCCGGTTGACGAGCTCTGCGATAAGAGAGCGGACGGCACTAGAGCAAACAGACAGAGCAATAAGCCGAACCCAAACAGCGATCGTTTACTTAACATTTAGAATCCTCCAATTGCGTGCGTGTCAAACGAATAAAAATAAAGTCCGGAATTAGGAAATTGCGCGGCACTCGCGCCGCAGTTACGTCACTCATTGAGGTGCAAGCGTCATACCAATCAGAAATTTTTCGGTTTTAATTTGTTTTCAACAACTTCGAGAAGCGCGAATGAAGGGAAATATGAATTCGTGAAGACCGCCAGGATCATTTCGAGGCGGGCAGGCAGGGACTCGCACCACTTATTCGACAGCCCATATCAACGAGAAGTTAAAGCGTCCCAAATAAATGAAAGACGCAATTTATTCCAAATCTTGGAGACTGGCGCCACTCAAAGCAAGGAACTGGGAAAACTATTTGGACAGAGATTCTAAAATGATTCTGTAAATCCTAAATTTATTCTAAAAATGAAGAATTGAGGCCAGTTTACCTGTGAGTTGTGACTACTGGGGAAAACAAGATCGGCAGATTAGAGAAATTATTTGAGAGGATGCAATTCTCGAGGAAAATGCTTGGACTCTTCTCGAGAAATTCAACGGGCATCACTCATCCAGGAAAGAATCCGTACCGATCCAGGAGTTAGCGAGCGACTTCAGATTATTTTTGTAAGTCCGTGAAACCACGTATTCCCTACCACCAGCAATGCGCAGCACATATTCCCCGCTGGTTCCAGGGTGAATCTCTTCCACCGAAGATACATTTACCAAGACGGAGCGATGGATGCGAATGAAGCCATAGGTTTGCAGTTTCTCCGCCATGGTCGAAATGGACTCACGCAACAAATAGGACTCCGTGGGACGTCGCAGCAATACGTAGTTTCCTTCTGCTTCGACAGCAAGAATGTTCCCGGGATGGATGAGGAGAATTTTCCCTTTTGTTTTAATGGCGATTTTGATCGGTTTCACCGGCGGCGTCTCCGATCGCGGACGGAATTCCGCGACTTTGGGGCCTTTTTCGGCCGCCACAGCGCGAACGGTGCTCGGCAGGGGTACAGTTTCGGTCTCCTCTGGTGAATCTTTCAGTCCGGTTGCAACGACTTTGGCCCCCCATAAATCGTTCATATTTGTCCCGAGCGGAAAAAGTATTTTAGACTTCCCGCTTAAAGCCCAATTGTTCTCCCCGCTGGATGCGAAAGGCACTCGCACGGAATCATAAGCTTCGAAAAAAGCCAAAGTCCCTCAAAATCGGTGAGACCGAGCAAAATTGGATGAATATATTCGAGCGGCCGCATTCGATTGTCGAACGCAGACGCGCAAAAAAGTGTTTCCAGTCACGCTTCACAGGCGTTCCGTGTTTTATTGACGGAATGTTTCATCAAGTGTCTCTAAGCTCCTGCGGCGTCAGTCCCAACACGCGACGTGTGTGCAGCGCGAGGTGGCTCTGGTGGCAAAAGCCATTCTCGAGAGCGATTTGGCCAATCGGCATCCTGCCTCGCCGCAATTGCATAGCCGCTCGTTCCACGCGTCGGCGAATCAAATACTGATGCGGCGGCAGTCCCAATGATTTACGAAACAGATTCTTAAAATGTGAAACGCTCAAACCGGCCACGCCAGCGATCTCGCCAAGCCCGAGATCTCGCCCAAGGTTGTCTTCGATGTAGCCCAGTACGGCTTTTAACATGCGCCCGGGCATCGCGGCTTTTATTGCGCGAGAGGCGCGCGCCAACGAACTGTGATTCCGCACGATCCTTGCAGCGAGGCCTGTGGCCATGGCGTCCATATAGGGGCGGCCGGAAGAATACCCATTTTCCATCTCCGCCTTCAGAGCCCATCCGATGTGCTCGATCTGGGGATCGCGTGCCTGAAAACGATTGAAGATTCGCAATTTCCCTGGATCACCGCCGGATTCTTCCACGGCGCGTTCGAGGACGCGAAGCTTGAGTCCGATCACCAAAGCCGTATCCCGCGCCTTCAGCTCCCAGACGCCGCCGAGATTTGGCGGGATGATCTCCAGATCACCATGAATCGTGGTTCCGCGATGTCTTTCGCCCCCACGGCGGCAGTCGACGGCGACCGAGGTTCCGACATGGAGGGAAACCACCACCCTTGGCGAGCCAAGGAATTCAACTATCCCGGGTTGGTCTGAAATGAGGCTGAGACGGAGATTTTCTGTAGCGCCAATGATTTCTGTAGGGAAAGGTTCCGAAGTTCGGTCCTGCAGGTAGCTTCTGCCAAAAGCACCCATACTCGCGGTCCCCTTAACTGCTCAAAAGTAAAACACGGCTGAACTCCCGCGTCCTCCTCACAGGCCGCTGTATCCGTCTACACTTATACTTTGAAGATACAATGCCGAGACGCCCTGCGTTGAGCTTTACCTCTTTCGACGCATCAGAACCGCAAAGGTTACGCGGAATCTGCACCTACTGTCGCGAAACTGGGTCTCTGTGCGTGAGCGGCTTCACACTGAGCAACGACTAGGCTGGCCGGCCTGAGAGTGCCCGGCAACTGGTACGGGAACTTGTTCATCTATCAGACGGCATCGTTATAGATGGCAAGCGATTGCGATAGAACTTGAGACGAACTGGTCCGGAGGGAACCATTGCTGAAGAATCATGCCCTGTTAGCTCGGACATTGTTTCTGCGGGAAGTGAGTCGGTTGATCTTTGGCCGCACGGCCGCTTGCGGCAGTTCGCTATGGCGAACCGTCGGCGGATTGGTCTTGGTCCTGGCGATAGGGGCTTGTCCCATTCCCGCCCATGCTCAGAATGTCATTTTCAAAATTCCTCCGGTAAAGATCCCGCTCAAGATCAAAGAGCAGTCGGTGACGATCACAGCGTCGGCTGTCATATCCATGCACTCCAAAGACCAGGAAACGAGCATCTTCAAGCTTGAGCTGACCGCCGACCTTGGTAAGCTGCAGCAAAACATAACGGCGCTGCTAGATTCCCAATTGGATAAAGAGGATGCTTGCGGAGAGCGGATAACCATCGAGCATGCAGACCTTACGCCCGTTGCCCCTGCGAGCCTTGCCGTTGTGCAACTGCATTACGAACGATGGGCGTGCGCAAAGGTGCTGGGGAAAGAAAAAAGCAAGAGGCTCGTCGGTGGAAATGCCGTAATCGAGGTCAAGCTCACGCCGGCGATAGAGGAAAACAATACGGAACTGCGCCTCGTGCCGGAGGTCGGGAAGATCGATGCGGATGGTTCACTCGGCGAGCTACTGCGCTCCGGAACGCTCGGCGATGCAATTCGCGACAAGATTCGGACATCTATCCTCTCGGCGATGGAAAAAGGAACAAACCTGAGCACTACGCTTCCCCCGGCCATTCAAGGACACGTCACTATCCAGAATGCGGAGTTCAAGGATGGAGGTTCCGGGCGCTTAATTGTTGCGCTGGACGGTGAGGGGCAAATCACCAGGGAACAGATGCAAGCGCTTGCGAAGCAAATCAAAGAGCACATGCCAACAAAATAACAAACCCGCAGGAGCGTGACACGCAATCATTCCTGCACAGAGAAGCGAACAGACAGAAAGTCTTGGCCGATGCCGCTGCGCTTAGGAAAGCAGGAAGGCGCTGAGTTCCGTGTTAAAGCGATCGCGGTTCTCGATATTGGATAGATGAGCAGCGTTGAGTTCCACGTAACGCGCACCCGCGATGCGGTCGGCGAGGTAGCGGCCGTCAGCGGGAGTGGTCGCGGCGTCGTGTGTCCCGGCAATCACGAGAGTTGGGACGTGAATCGCCGCAATGCTCTCGCGTGCATCGAAATCGCGAATGGCGGCGCAGTTTCGAACGTAGCCGTCGGGATTCGCGCCCTCGAGCATGAGTTTGGTCGAGCGGACAACATCGGGAGACTTGGTACGATAGTCAGCGGAAAACCATCGCTCCATCACAGCGCTCGAAATGGATTTCATTCCGCCTTTTCGAACGCCTTCGATGCGCGTGTTCCACATTTCCGGAGTGCCGATTTTCGCGGCCGTGTTGCAAAGCACCAATTTGTGGAACCGGTCCGGCGCGTTCAGCGCCAGCCACATCCCTGTTTGGCCGCCCATGGATAAACCACAAAAACTAACGCGATCGAGCTTCAACTCGTCGAGCAGGCCGATCACGTCGCGTGCCAACTGGTCGATAGTATATGGGCCGCGTGTGACGGAAGACTGGCCGTGCCCGCGAGTGTCGTAGCGCAAGACGCGGAATTGCTTCTCGAATACGGGCATCTGCGGGTCCCACATCGAGAGCGTCGCGCCGAGCGAATTCGAAAAGACCAGAGCCGGCGCTCCCAAGGGACCAGCAAGATCGTAGTGGATGCGTACATCTTGCAGTTGCGCGAAGGGCATAAGGCTCACTTCTTTCGAGGTTTTTTCTGCTCGCGATGCTCCGTGCTCGACGCCAGCACACGGTCGATGAACTGGTCGGCGACGCCCAAATAGTTAGCAGGCGTGAAGAGGCGGTCAAGTTCAGCTTCGGAGAGATTCGTTTTGATGATGGCGTCTTGCGCAAGGACGGAGCGGAGGTCGCGGCGCGAGCTCTGGGCGCGTTTGCAAGCAAGGTCCACAAGTTCGTGAGCCTCGGAGCGTGGAATTTTTTCGGCCAGAGCCATGGTGACCGCCTCGGCAAATATCAAGCCGTGCGTAAGATCTAGGTTTTGACGCATGCGTTCCGGATCGATCTCCAATTCGGAGACTGTGGTCGTCAAATGATGCAAAGCGCCCGCGGTTAAACGGACAATCTCGGGCAAAGTCTCCCATTCGGCGTGCCACCCGCCAAGGCCTCGCTCTTGCTCCTGGACCACCGCGGAAAGCATGGTGCTGACGAGAGGTGGCACTCGTGCGGCAGCAGACAAGACGACGGCACACGTAACGGGATTGCGCTTGTGAGGCATGGCCGAAGAGCCGCCGCGGCCGTCCGCCGACGGTTCAAAAACTTCACCGACTTCGGTTTGCGTGTGAAGAGAAATGTCGCGCGCGATTTTGCCAAGCGTTCCGCAGCAAAGCCCAAAAGTAGTTGCGATTTCCGCCATGCGATCGCGATGACTGTGCCAGGGAAGTTCCGGCAAAGGGAGCTGCAACTCTTTGGCGAGATTAGCAGCGACGTCCAAGCCGCGCGCGCCGAGAGCGGCCATAGTCCCGACTGCTCCGCCAAATTGCAGCACGAGGCAACGCTCTTGCGTCTCCGCCAGACGCGCGCGATGACGGTCGATAGCGTCGAGCCAACCAGCCGCTTTCAGTCCAAATGTCGTGGGAAGCGCCTGCTGCATCCAGGTGCGGGCCACGACGAGTGTTGCTCGATTCTTATGCACCAATTCGCTGAGAACGGCGGCGAACAGATCGAGTTCCGAGGAAATCAGAGTGAGCGCCTGCCGCAACTGAAGCACGCTGCCGGTGTCGATGGCGTCCTGACTCGTTGCGCCCCAATGGACATATCGGGCCGCGTCTTTCTCTTTTTTGGCGACGAGCAGGGTGAGTTGTTTCACCAGCGGAATCGCGAGATTCCCGGCATTTGCCGCGGCGCGGGCGAGAACCGTCATGTCGTAAAGTTCCGCGCGGCATTTCGCTTCAATGGCAGGGGCTGCGGAGGTCGGAATGAAACCGGCGCGCGCTTCGGCTCGTGCAAGAGCCGCTTCGAAATCAAGCATGGCCTGCAGAGTGGCTCGATTCGAGAAAGCCTTTTCAACGCCTTGAGAGCGAAACAAGGGGTCGAGCAAGTTCATGCGCTGAGTGTAATCACTCCGGCCAGGGAATGAAAACGGTTTCCTTGGTGGCTTGCAAGATGGATAAACGTCGGCAAAGGCAATTCCGCTCAGACTCGCTTCCCGGTCCCCCGTCAACTAAACGCGTTCGAGAAGGATGGCGATACCTTGGCCCACGCCAATGCACATTGTGCAGAGAGCGCATTTTCCGCCGGTGCGCTGCAACTGGTACACCGCGGTGGTGATAAGGCGCGCGCCGCTGGCGCCAAGCGGATGGCCGAGAGCAATCGCGCCACCGTTGGGATTTACGTGGTTCGCATCGTCGGCGACGCCCAGTTCGCGGAGCACGGCCAGGGCTTGGGAAGCGAAGGCTTCGTTTAGCTCGATGACTTCCATCTGGCCGATCGCCAGATTCGTTTTCGCCAAAAGTTTTCGAGAGGCGGGCGCGGGTCCCATGCCCATGATGCGCGGCGCAACTCCCGCTGCAGCGGCGGCGACGATGCGCGCTTTGGGAGTTAAACCATGGCGCTTCGCGGCAGATTCCGAAGCCAGCAAAAGAGCGCAGGCGCCGTCGTTCACGCCAGAAGCATTTCCCGCTGTTACAGTTCCTCCGGGCTTCACAATGCCGGGCAATTTCGCCAGCGCCGCCAGAGATGTGTCGGCGCGCGGGTGTTCATCGGCGCTGAAGAGAACGGGCTCCCCTTTTTTTTGAGGAACCGCGACCGGCACGATTTCCTGCGCGAGAAGCCCACCGCGTATCGCGGACGCCGCACGCTGCTGGCTTCTCAGTGCGAAGGCGTCCTGATCTTCGCGCGAAACGTGGAACTCCTCAGCGACAATCTCCCCGGTCTCGGGCATTGAATCGACGCCATATTTTGCTTTCATCAGCGGATTGATGAAGCGCCAGCCGATGGTAGTGTCTTCGATTTTCGCCGAGCGGGAAAAAGCCGCGTCCGCCTTGCCCATCACAAAGGGCGCGCGAGACATGCTCTCGACTCCACCCGCAATGATTAGATCCGCTTCGCCGCTCTTAATTGCGCGCGCGGCGGTAGCTACAGCGTCCATGCTCGAGCCGCAGAGACGATTTACCGTGACTCCAGGAACTTCTTTCGGGAGTCCTGCGAGCAGCAAGGCCGTGCGGCCGATGTTGCGGTTGTCCTCTCCGGCCTGATTCGCGCAGCCGTAGACGACGTCGTCCAGCGCATTCCAGTCCACTTTGGGATTACGCTCGATGAGGGCCTTGATGGGGATTGCTGCTAGATCGTCCGTGCGAATCGAAGAGAGCGTTCCCGCGTAACGGCCGATAGGCGTTCGAATGGCGTCGCAAATGTAGGCGGTTTCCATTGATGTTTTTCAAAGCTCCTGAATCGTTCTATCCTAACAGGAACAATCCGCCCGGCGAAAACCAGGAAGAGAGCGCGAGCGGAACGGGAGAGCGAATGAAATTCCGAAGAGGCGTGATGATCGTGGCAGTGTTTTGCTCGATGACCGTGGCAGGAACCGGGGCGCAGACCAAGGGGACCGCAACCGCAGAAGTCACTGCGCTACTGCGTGAGTTCATGGCGGGCGCAGGCAGCGGCGACCGCGCGATATTTGAAAGGTTTTTTGCCGATGATGTGATTTATACCAGAGCAACAGGTGTAGTCATCACGAAGGCAAACATCATGGAGAGCCTCGGCAAACCAACGCCAGCGTCAGAAGGGAAGAGCACCTATTCGGCAGAAGATATTACGGTTCACGAGTACGGCGACACAGTGATTGTGGCGTTCCGATTGGAGGGTCACACGGAGCACGCCGACGGAAAAGTGGAGAATGCTCATTACCGCAATACTGGAACGTTTCTTCGACGCAATGGCCGATGGCAAGCGGTGGCGTGGCAAGCTACAAAGATCAGCGAAGCCAGCAAAGGGCAGTAATGAACGAAACAATCTCTACCCTCTGCTGCATTGCCGGAGGCGGACCTGCCGGCATGATGCTGGCTTTGCTTCTGGCCCGCATGGGTGTAGATGTTTTTGTGCTCGAAAAGCATGCCGATTTCCTGCGTGATTTTCGAGGTGACACGATCCATCCTTCGACGCTCGAGCTTATGCATGAACTCGGTATTCTGGACGAGTTCCTTAAACGCCCGCACGACGAAGTGCGCGAGCTTTCCGGCCAGGTCGGCAATGACAACGTCACGATTGCCGATTTCACCCATTTGCCCACGCGCTGTAAGTTCCTCGCTTTAATGCCGCAATGGGATTTCCTCGACTTTATTAAAGAGCAGGCCAGCCGCTATCCCGCGTTTCATTTGAGGATGAATGCAGAGGTGACAGATCTCTTGCAAGAGCAAGGTAATATCGCGGGCCTGCGCGCAAAGACTCCTGACGGTCCATTGGAAATTCGCGCCCCGCTTAGTATTGGCGCTGACGGACGCCACTCTATCATCCGCCAACGCGCGAACCTCGAGGTTATCGATCTCGGTGCTCCCATGGATGTGATGTGGATGCGGATAAGCCGCCGCCCTTCTGATCCGGGTCAAACGCTGGGCCACTTCGACAGAGGAAAAATTCTCGTAATGATCAATCGCGAAAGCTATTGGCAATGTGCCTTTGTCATCCCCAAAGGCGAGGCCGATGCAATCCGCCGCGCAGGGCTGTCAGCTTTCCGCGAAAACATCGTCGACCTCGCGCCATTCTTACGCGATCGAATGGAAGAGTTGGCTGACTGGAAAGACGTTAGTCTTCTTACAGTGACCATCGATCGGCTTTCGCAATGGTCGCAGCCCGGACTCTTGTGTATCGGCGATGCGGCGCATGCCATGTCGCCCATTGGGGGCGTCGGAATCAATCTGGCAATTCAGGATGCTGTAGCAACGGCAAATTTACTCGGCCCAATACTTCTGCGTAAGGCTCCGTCCGAAAGCGATCTTCATGCTGTCCAGCAACGCAGGAGTTTTCCAACGCGGGCCACGCAGAGCCTGCAAGTCGCCATACAAAACAACGTGATCCGAAAAGTTCTAGGCAGTTCCAAGCCTTTTGCCATCCCGTGGCCTCTGAAGCTTTTGCGCCGCTGGCCGATCTTGCGGCGAATTCCCGCGCGCCTGGTGGGAGTTGGCTTCCGTCCCGAGCATGTGAAGACTCCTGACGTCCGCCCTGTTGTGTAGTTTGATGTTCGAAAATGGAATGGCGTGTGGCTCGTTCTCTCTCTATCTGCATAAATACGGGATAGCAAGGGAATCACGCGCCAGATTGTACCTTTAGATAGGGTAGCTAGGGCTTTCTCGTAACAAGCAGAAAACAATATACTTAGTTGGTCAGGGACTTTCTATATTTAGCCAATTAGTTAAATACATACGCCCTGTGACCAGGAACCACCCAGTGCCGACGCGACCTCGTCCGCCGACAGCAACTTCTTTTCCACTTTGGGGTTCTACCCAAAGGGAGCTGTATAATGTAGGTAGACTCCCATCGGCCGGAACCAAAGGTACGGACCGCGGATAAGGTGACCAACCATGTTGAAGACCAAATTTTCCGGCAAGCCAACGCTTAGCCTGCTTCTCTGTCTGATCGGTCTTCTCTCTTTATCAGCTCCAAGGGCTGGAGCTGGCCAATCTGATCAAGCTCCTCCAGTTGATCAAGCGAACCAGCCGAATCAAGGCGATTCAGCTGATCCATCCGCTCAAAGTGACGCCAACGACCCGCCAACTCGCGTCGCTCGGATCAGCTATCTGGATGGCTCTGTCTCACTTCAGCCCGGAGGCACGGGCGACTGGGGCAGCGCAGCTCGCAATCGGCCCATGACCGTTGGCGACAAAATCTGGACCGACAAGGATTCCCGCGCCGAGCTACAGACGGGCGTCGTTTCCATCCATTTGGGCAGCATGACGGCTCTTTCTTTCCTGAATCTCGATCAGACCATCACCCAGATGCGCCTCGCGGAAGGCTCCATCAATTTTCGCGTGAAGGAAATTCGTGAAGGGGACACCTACGAGGTGGATACACCCAATCTTGCATTCACCATCAAGCAAGCCGGCGCGTTCCGTATTGACGTGAATGAAAACGGTGATAACACCGGCATCACGGTAATCCGTGGCGCAGGACAAGTAACCGCCAGCGGAAAAACCTACGATCTCCAAGCTGGCCAGCGCGGCATTTTCAACGGGACGGATGATGTCCAGTCCACGATTTTGCCGCAAGCGCCCCCTGGGGACGGCCTCGATCAATGGGCGAGCCAACGCGATCTGGGTGAACAGAATTCTGTCTCGAGGCGCTACGTTCCAGAGGACATGCCCGGCACACAAGACCTCGATAACAATGGCACTTGGAGCCAGGACGGCGCCAACGGCCCTGTTTGGTATCCCTCGGAGGTCTCACCAGACTGGGCGCCCTACAGCAACGGCTATTGGAGCTACATTGGTCCTTGGGGCTGGACTTGGGTAGATTACGCGCCTTGGGGCTTTGCTCCATTTCATTATGGTCGCTGGGGTTATATCGGCGGTCGCTGGGGCTGGTATCCCGGCCCGAGAGTTGGCTTCTCGATCTATGGTCCGGCGTTCGTCGGCTTCCTCGGCGGAGGCTTCGGCTTCGGATTTGGTGTCGGCGTTGGCGTCGGATGGTTCCCACTGGGCTTTGGCGAACCGTTCCATCCCTGGTATCACTGCGGCTACGGTTATGTTAATCGGGTGAACGTTCGCAACACCTACATTCACAACGTCAACGTTTTCCACTCCAATTCTAATTTCAACTACGCCTACGCGCACAACACTCATGCCGTGACTGCTGCCTCGCGCAGCGCGTTCACCGGCGGCCAAGCCATTAATCGCGGAGCGGCTCATATCAACGAAGCCTCGCTGCGCGGCGCGCAGGTGACGAATAACGCGGGTGTTTCTCCCACAAGGCAAAGCGCGCTCGGCGCTGCTAACACTCGAGGGAACGTCAGCCGTCCGCCTAGTTCGGTGGAGAACCGCTCCGTCATGGCGCGTACGGCGCCCGCTGCTGGCGCTTCACACATTCCGGTCCACACGATGAGCACGAGCGGCCTGAGCGCGGGGCGTTCGGGGAACGCGGGAACGACTGCTCGCCAGAACCAATTATCGCAGGGTCGTCCTCCATCCGCAGGCGGAAACAACTCGCGCAGTTGGAGCGCTCAGGGCAACACCACCGATCACGGCCAAGCCCCGAAGGGCTTCGGCAGCTCCAACAGCCCTTCCAACAACTCGACTATGTCCGCGCGCGCGAATAATCGCCCGCCGTGGGCTGGTTCAGGCGCCTCCGTCAATGGCAGCGCCAATCCAGGCGGCGGTCGCTCTTACACGCCACAAGGGAACGCGCCTGCGAACAATCGCAGCTATGCGTCGCAAGCTCGCTCAAACCCGGTGCCCGCCCGTTCTTATTCCGCGCCCAGCCGCACCTACTCTGCTCCTAGCCGCAGCTACGGCGGCGGCAGTGCTCCTCATGCTAGCGGTGGCGGAAGCGCCCCCCACGGCGGCGGTGGTGGAGCGCCTCATGGCGGTGGCGGCGGTTCTCACGGCCATCGTTAAAATCAACAAAATCAGCGCATTTCGCAAATGGCTCGCCCCTTTCAAACGAGGCGGGCCATTTGCTTTTTCCATCCTTGGCCCCAGCCAATCCAAAACGCTCCGCAACTCTCTGTGCGCATGCGGGTTAAACAAGTAGTTCCAATTGGGCATTTCTAAGTTCGACAAAACTTTTGAGCCCAATCCCTTGTTTTTGCTGCGGAGATGCTATCGTTTAAGTCAAGCAATGGGGCCAAATCCTCGAGACCAGCGCTCGAAGGATTCGGTGTTCAAGAACGCAATTCCACGCAACGAGGGGCCAATACCGGTCCCGGCATTTCAGGAGAGAGGAAACCGCAAATGAAAAGATACGCCGTTCACTTGGTGAGCCTGCTCAGTCTCGCGCTGGCCATGGCCTGCCTTATCCCGCAACGCGCCGCAGCCGACGATGATGATCCGCCTAGCCGCGTCGCACGTCTTGGATTTGTGCGTGGAAATGTTTCCTTCGAGCCTGCTGGAACTGAAGATTGGGTTTCCGCTGTTGTCAATCGCCCCCTGACCACAGGCGATAAGCTCTGGAACGACAACGATTCGTTCTCAGAGTTGCATCTCGGCTCCGCATCTATTCGCCTCGGCAGTAACACCGGCTTCTCTTTCTTGAATCTGACCGACAATACGACACAGGTTCAATTGACCGAAGGCACGCTCAACATTCGCGTCCGCCGCTTGCCCGATGACGAAACCTTTGAAGTCGACACTCCTAATCTGGCTTTCACACTTCTTCGTCCCGGCAATTACAAGGTGAACGTCGACGAAGCGGGTGACGCCACTGTCGTGGTTGTGCGCGATGGCCAAGGCGAAGTCACCGGCGGTGGCTCCGCGTACACAATCCATCCTCAGGAAGTCGGTACCTTCAACGGCACTGATCAAATATCTGCAGACGTCGAAAGCTGGGACAACTCCAGCGACGATTTTGACAACTGGTGCGCCGAGCGCGATGCCCGCATCGATAACTCCATCTCTGCTCGCTACGTCTCGAACGACGTCATCGGCTACGAAGACCTCGACGAATACGGCGGCTGGCGTCCCACTCCGGACTACGGCACCATCTGGTTCCCGCACGTTGCCGTTGTTGGCTGGGCTCCCTATCACTACGGCCATTGGGCATATATCGCCCCTTGGGGTTACACCTGGGTCGATGATGCGCCTTGGGGCTTCGCTCCGTTTCACTACGGACGCTGGGTAACCGTTGGTGGCGTCTGGGGTTGGGTACCTGCCCGGCCCGCCGTGGCTGTTGTCGGCGTAGCTTACGTTCGGCCCGTGTACGCGCCCGCGTTAGTCGCATGGGTTGGCGGGCCGCACTTCGGCATGGGTATCGGAGTCGGCGGGGGTGGCTTTGCCGCTGGAGTCAGCGTGGGATGGTTTCCGCTCGGTCCGCGGGAAGTCTACGTACCGTCCTATCACGTCAGCCGCGCTTACGTGAACAACGTCAACATTACAAACACCACGGTCAACACGACCGTCGTCAACAACTATTACAACACCACGGTAATCAACAAAACCACCGTGACCAACGTCACCTACGTCAATCAGCGCGTCACCGGAGCCGTGTCCGTCACGACGCCCCAAGCATTTACGTCCGCTCAATCGGTCTCCAAGAACTCGGTCAGATTCGATGCGCGGGAAGTGGCCTCCGCTCCAGTTGTAGCCACCACGCCAGCTGTCGCGCCTTCGCGTCAGGCTGTTCTCGGCTCTGGCGCTACCGCGACGGTGCATCCTCCAGCGGCACTGCAAACCCGCGCCGTGGTTGCGAAGACGACTCCTCCTCCGCCTCCTCCGTCGTTTGCTAAACAACAGCAAGCGATTCAGGCTAATGGCGGCAGGCCTCTGGCGATGTCCGAGGCCCATCAGCTTCAGCCTGCGACGGCTCAAGTTCACGCCAATATCAAAATCGCTCCGCCAGCCAAGCCGCAAGCGATTCAGGCCAAAGGTGTTCAGCCCAATCCAAACAAGCCGGCAACGCCGGTGAACGCCGCCAACAAGACTGTTACGCCGCCGCCTGCCACAAATCCCAACCGTCCACCGGCCGCGAAGCCCAACGCACCTGCCGTCACGACCAACGCAAACCCGCAACTCGATCAGAAGCATCAGCAACAAATCCAGGATCTGCGCGGTCAACAGGACCTGGAACGTCAAAAAGTCGAGCAGCAACAACAACAAGATCGCGCCGAACTCGCCAAGAAGGCCGCTGACGATCAAGCTCAGCAAAAGCTCAATCAACAGCACCAGCAGCAGCTCGAAGACCTAGAGAAAAAGCACGACGCCGAAGAGGCGAAACTCAAGCAGCAACAACAAGTGGAGAAAAAGAATCCTCCAAAACCCGCAAAACCTGCCAAGGAAGACAAGCCTCCGAAGAAGGATAAGTAGTCGTCCTTCTCGTCCTCCCCTTCCGGGCGGGGCGCTTGCCAAGCGGCAGGCGTTCCGCCCGCCTTATTTTTGTGACCTAATTTCCGTTTCTTACCTTAGCTTCGATGTGAAATCTTCGGGCCAACTCGCGTAAGATTCTTGCTCCCGAGCATGGCAAATCAATCTTCACGTCCGCCCAAGCCAATGCGAGCGCCCCCGGCTTCATCGCCGATTTCGCTCTTTGTCATTCCCGGCCTCCCGGAAATTCGCAAGGGCCAAAACCTGCCGAGACTAATTGCTCTTGCTGCTCGTCGAGCAAAAATCACCTTCGGAGACGGCGACGTCTTGGTGGTCGCGCAAAAAATCATTTCGAAAGCGGAAGGCCGCATCGTCAGCCTATCGACGGTTCAACCTTCGTCCCAAGCCCTAGCCTTGGCCAAAAAACTCGTGAACGATCCACGTTTCATCGAGGTAGTCCTTCGCGAATCTCGGCGCATCGTGCGCTCCGATCGCGTCCTCATCGTCGAAACGCATCACGGTTTCGTTTGCGCCAATGCAGGCGTGGACCGTTCGAATGTCGGCGGCAGCGATTTCGTCACGCTCCTCCCGAAAAATCCCGACCGTTCCGCTCGCCGTCTTGCCGACGCTCTGCGCAAGGAAACCGGTAAGCGCCTCGCCGTCATCATCAGCGACACGTTTGGCCGCCCCTGGCGTTTGGGTCTCATCAACGTGGCCATCGGCGCGTCCGGTGTCCCATCGCTCGTCGATCTCCGCGGCACGCGCGACCGCCATCGCAAACTTCTCCGCGCCACAATCCTCGCCGTTGCCGATGAACTCGCCGCCGCTGCAGGGCTCCTCATGGACAAATCCGCAGGCACGCCCGTAGTTGTCATTCGCAGTTTTCGCTACAACTTCGTCCAAGATCCCGCTTCCCGCATCATCCGCTCGGCTAGCGAAGATCTCTTTCGTTAACATACCGGCCTTGCGTCCAGTTTAGTTTCTTGCTCACGCCCAACGTTTTCCACTTGCGAGAGTCTCCTTCTGCCGGGCATCCTTGACTCCTCCATGTCTCCCACAAAAAAACTCTCGGTCACCGCTCTAGCCGGTGGCATCGGCGCATCAAAGCTCCTCCTCGGCCTCTACAGCGCCATGGATCCGCATGCTCTCACCGTGATCGTCAACACCGGCGACGACATCGTGCTGCACGGCCTAAAAATTTCTCCCGACCTCGACATCGTCACCTACACGCTAGCCGGTGTCGTCGACCCCGCCAAAGGCTGGGGCATGCGAGGCGAAACGTTTCATTTCCTGAAACGGCTCGGCATCTATGGCCGCGAAATCTGGTTCAATCTCGGGGACCGCGACCTCGCCACGCATATTCATCGCACGGATTTGCTTGCCCATGGCAAAACGCTCACGCAAGTCGCGGAATCCATCCGCACCGCTCTAGGCGTGAAATCCCGCATTCTCCCCATGTCCGACCAACCCATCCCCACCATCATCGAAACCCGCGACGGCAACATGCACTTCCAGGAATATCTCATCAAGCACCGCACGGAGCCGGGAGTCCGCGGCATCCACTTCGCAGGGATAAAACACACCCACGCTGCTCCCGGCGTCCTCGAATCCATCTGCGACGCCGACCGCGTCATCATCTGCCCCAGCAATCCGCTCATCAGCATCGGCCCGATCCTCGCGGTGCCTCGCGTCCGCGAACAATTGCGTGCCCGCAAAGAAAGTGTCATCGCCGTCTGCCCCATCGTCGGCGGCAAATCCCTAAAAGGTCCCAGCGACAAAATGCTCATCCAACTCGGCTGCGGCTCCTCCGCCTCCGCCGTAGCCAAACTCTACGCCGATTTCGCCGGCACGTTTGTGATTGACCGCCGCGACGCGTCGCAAGAACCCGCCATCCGCGCTCTCGGCATGAAGGTAGCTGTTCTCCCAACGGTCATGCGCACACGTGCACAAAAACGCAAACTAGCCCGCGCCCTCCTCGCCCTCTAGCCGATTTTTCGCGGAATTTGAGGCCGCGTTATCACAGGAACAAAAAGGGAAACTAGGTGAGGCAGAAGGGGTCCGCGCTGTCACCGAGAGCAAACTCAAGACAAAACCGTCAAACGAATATTTTCATTTAGGCAGGATGAACAGGCACAGTTACTCGTTCGTTGCCCAGTTCTTAGCATTCTCGAATTTCTCGCTGCTGATCCATACATCCTTGTCCCATTCAGCACCCAACCCAAGCATCGCTTCACGCGCCGCCTCTTTGTCTCCCGCCTTGACCGCCATACTCGCGAACCGATTCCTCTTCAAGCTGGAAACTCCATACATCCGTTCGAGCGCTGTGTAGCCGCTCTTGATTCTCGGCCAGGACATATTCTGAAGAACGTCTTTAGCAGCGTCGCACTGGCATGCCTTGAGGCTGGTAATTTCAAAATAGAGGATGTCCCCTTTCGGTCCGCCAACTCGATCGGAGACTTCTTCGGCGAACGACTCTAGTTCACCTTCATCCCCGTACCATTTGGTCTGCAAGGAATTCGCATGCTCGCGGTAAAAATGATAGTAATCAGGCTCAAACGCCACGGCTTGTTCCAGGAGTTCCCGGGTTTGCGATTTGTCCCACCCCTGGGCGAGGGCTACCGTTTGCATCTCCTCATACCAATAGGGGCACTTTTCCTTTAGCCGCGCCGCTTCCGCAAGCGTTGCGGTAGCTAGTCCAACGCGTTCTCTAAATAAGTCCCAACCTTTGTCGGTCACACTGCTGGCATATCCGCCGCCTCTGGCTCGCCACGCAAAGCCCATATAAGCCTGTGCAAGACTTATGCGGGCGGCGGCTGACTCCGGTTTTGCTGCAATCCATTTGTTCAACGAATCGAAGCACATCTTCCAATCGGACTCATCCGGATTTGCTCCGAGAAATGTCTCGTGGATTGCGAAATAGAACTCCAGGACCTTCCAGGTACCGCCGAGGACTCTACCTTTCCCCTCGCGCGCTTCCTTTATAGTTTTCTCCAGCTGGTCATAATTTCCCTCGCTGAAATATTGTTTTATCGGGCTCTTGTATTCGAGCTCCGTTTGCACATTTTGCAGGGACACAATGGGCGGCTTGGCGGGCCGCGCGGCAGCCATAACCTGGCCAGCGTGGCTGTTCGGGTTGTACCCGCGCACGATCTGAAGCAAGGTACCGCTATCCAGCTGGGCGTGCGCGTGCGTTTTCCCGCAGGAAGTCCCAGCCAAACAAACGCCGAACATCAAGAGAAATGTTAGCTGTTTTTTGGATAACATGTACGCGCTCCTACTCAGAGATTCACGTATCAGAATCGTAGAAGACCTGTTTATCCAAAGGAACTGTACTGAGGGACGGTTTTCAATATTTGATTGGGCACAGGGGAAAGCGCTCTGGAGAACTGCGATGACAACAGGGCGGACTGTCCTATCGTGGCCCTCTGGATGGCTGGCGCAGAAACTGGAGGGACTGCGCAGAGGCCACGGATTTCGGAGGCGCAGGTAAACGCCCAATCCGGATTCGCCCTGACAACTCTGCGAAGTGCGTTTTTCGCAACGTGCCCCACAGTGTGGTATCTTCAAAAACTTCGAACATGACAACCACTCCGCTCACTGCAACCGACTTTCGCCACGCGCTCGGCCAATTCGCTACAGGCGTCACCGTCATCACCGCCCCTCGCGCTCCCGGCCAAGCCTACGGCATGACTGCCAACTCTTTCACATCGGTCTCTCTCGACCCGTTCCTCACTCTCGTCTGCGTCGACCAGCGGAGCCACCTCCTGCCCCTTCTCAAACAAAACCGCTTCTTCGGCGTAAACGTTCTGAAGGAACACCAGCAGTCCGTGTCCGTGTATTTTGCGCAATCTGAACAAACCTCGGAGGCGGAAGCGAAGCTCGGTATTCGCTATCGCTGGACACAAGCGGGCGTCCCGCTCCTCGAAGACACCATCGCCCAAATCGTCTGCAGGGTCGTTGCCACCTACATCGCGGGCGATCACACTATTTTTCTAGGGGAAGTTCAAAGCGCCGAATTATATCCCGGTGAGCCCCTGCTTTTCTTCCGCAGCCACTATCGCCAACTTGCCCCGCCCCGCTAGCGTTTCACCCCTAACTCCTGAGTTCGATTTCACTACCTTCAATGCGCAGCCAAGAAATTCTTCTTGACAATATCATAACTTCAGCGTAAATTAACCGCTGGGATATACCGTAGCGCCAGCTTCTAGCTGGCGCTTTTTCTTTGGACTGGCCGCTTTTTCAAGTCGCAGCCCAGGCCACCCGGATCACACTCGTACCCGCAACGCCCAAGGCAAGCCCTTTAGAACCAATGTTTACAAGAATGCCCACAAGTGTTGATTCTAAGCCACTTACAGAAAGCCTAAGTCTTTTGAAGCAACATCTAAAGAAAACCGGGGGGTGTCAGTGTCCGCGCAGCGAATCCCGCTTGACTCCGTACTCCGCACCCCAGCGATCCGTCATCTGCCCGCGAATCTCCCAAAGCTCCGGGAAAAACTTGTGCCGCATTCCGTCCTCAAGAATCTCCACCGGCCGCCCCTTGAGCGACTTAGAACCAAAACCAATCGTCCTATAGATCAGCTGCATGTGCTCATACCGGAATTTCTGAAACAGCTCGTCGAATTCCGCCAGCTCTTCGGCCACCATGTACGCATCTCCATGGTTGTACTCCGAATCGTAAATCTTTTCGATCGTCAGCCCGTGCTTGTCTATATAATTCGCCTTAAACGAATTCCAGATCGGCTGGTACATCTTCAGCAAGACACGAAAGCCCGGCGATTCCTGTCCGCTGCCGTTCCCTAATTTCTTGCGAATTTCCTGATACTCCTTCGGCGACATCGTCTCCAGCAACGCCAGCTGTTGAATCATCAATTTCTGCGCCGTGTGTACGCGCCGAAACAGCGTAATCACACGATTCGTATTTTCCTGCTGCAAATATTCATCGATATCCAGCAGCGTGTACGCCATCAACTTCATCCACAGCTCTTCGATCTGGTGCACGATCTGGAATTGCATCTCGTCCGCGTTGCACAGCTTGTTGTAATCGAGTTGGCAGGAGAGCAGCGTCTTCGTGCTCAGGTATACCTCGTAATCCAGCGTCCCGTCGCCGCCCATAATCGCGTAAAACTGTTCTCGATTCACGCAGACCTCCTCGAACGCAGCCGCCAGCTCAATCGCAAACAAGTTCCTGCGCTGTGCAATCCATTGTATGTCTCGTAAGCGAAGACCTCAGTGCCTGTCCACGACGGCTAGCCCTGTCCAGCTATATCCCCGTTGCGAGCGCAACAACTCATCCTTGAATCCCGTGGCCAGCCACGGCCACACTTCCTCTTCCTTCAAGTAATACGCCACCGGCGTCACCAATTGATCGAAAACATTTGCATGAACTTCATCAAATGGATAGCTGTGCATTGCGGCGAAATAATCCCCATACGGCAAATGCTTAGGGCCTTTTCCGTCTGGTCCCGGTCGGTAGAAAAGCTTGATCACGACCCAGAGAAACGCAGACGGAACCAGACACAGCACGCGCAACAAGCCGGCCGGCAGCTTTGAAGTTACGGCAGTTCGAATCGGATTGATAAACCGCGGTATCCACTCATTGCCTTCATAACCGTACACCCAAAAAAACACGCGCCCGCCATTTCGCACGCGCGAAGCCAAGCTAGCAAATCCCGCGGCCGGGTCCGGTAAGTGATGCAAGACCCCCACCGAAAATGCCATATCAAAAATCGGCTTCAACGGCGGATGCAGCAAATCTCCAATCACCACATGCGCGTTCGGCAAATCGCGCGTATGCGCAAACGCCACAAAAGCGCTCTCTCCCAAATCAAGTGACACAATCGCTTTCGCTCCATCTCCCGCCACGATTGCGGTGTGCCGCCCCTTACCGCATCCTCCTTCGAACACTGTCTGTCCCTTGAAATCTTCGCCCGTTACCGGCGCGATCCAGTCAAAGAACTCTTGCTCGTAATATCCGCGCAAATCGCTCCAGCGCGTCCATTCCTCCGCGAACCGCGACGCCGTCTCGATTTTCACATTCTCCAACTTCGCAGGCATTAGAATTGGCACGCCTTCGCGAATCGAAAACCCCGCTTTACATCCAGCACACGCCAGCGTCCCCGCCATGACGTGCTCTTTTTCTTCGCGCACTCCCTCTGCGCGAAGCGTCAGTTCACCGCCGCAATTCGGGCACGCAAGGTAATTCAGAGCTTCTAGTCGCATGTCGCCTGGAAATGCAAAGGAAAGTAGAGACTCTTCAAAGATCTAGAAGGGAAGTAGAGCCAATCAGTTTTTCCCGAAGGCATGTGGCAAGACACCGCGAAATATCGCAAACAGGCGCGCAATTTCCGTCGAACTACCAGCCCCCGGCTCCCGCCGTTCGCGGAGGCTCATCGCGGCCTGCCAGCGCTTCGCGACGGCTGCGAAACTCCCGCACACTATAGACCGGCTTATTCTGCGATTCGTAATAGGTCCGCGCCAGCATCTCGCCGATCAATCCCGTCGCAATAAACTGAATCCCGCCCATCACCAAAGCCATTCCCAGCAGCATCAATGGCCCGTGATTCGCCAGCAGCCCTTCATCCAAGAGCGCCTTTCGAATGAATACCCACAACCCGATTCCCGCTCCTCCGCTCAAGCATGCCAATCCCAGCAGGCCAAAAAATTGCAGAGGCTTCGTCGAATAATCCAACAAGAATTTCACGCTCATCAAATCCAGCAGCACGCGCACGGTCCGCGATATCCCGTAATTAGACTCCCCGTTCTTCCGCGCAATATTCGAGATCGGCACTTCCGCCACCGAAGCTCCTGCCCAACTCGCCAGGGCCGGAATGAACCGGTGCAGCTCGCCATACAAATGAATTTCCGACAAAACCTCGCGCCGATAAGCCTTGAAGGTAGTTCCAAAATCGTGCAAATCTACTCCGGACAATTTCGCCATCATCTTGTTGGCAATCCGGCTGGGCAGTTGTCTCGTCAGCCAGTGATCCGTGCGCGATATCCGCCAGCCGCTTACCAGGTCGTAGCCTTCTTCAATCTTTTCCAGAAACCGCGGAATCTCATCCGGGTCGTGTTGCAAATCTCCGTCCATCGAGATAATGATTTCGCCGCGCGCAAAATCAAATCCCGCTTTCAGAGCCGGCGCCTGCCCGAAATTTCTCCGCAACTGCACTACATTCACGCGCGGATCATGCTCATAAATATCGGAAAGCACTTTGAACGTCTTGTCCTTGCTTCCATCATCCACAAACACCAATTCATATCGCTCGCCAATCGCATCCATCACTTCCGTAAGCTTCACGTAGAGTGGTGGAATATTTTCCTGTTCGTTGTAAAACGGAACGACGATCGAGTATCGAATAGGTGGATCGTTCTTCATGCTTTCAGTTCTGTGCTTTCCTCAGGCTTCTTGGGCTGCGAAACCATAGTCTACCAGCCGAATCCCCTGCGAGGCGACAAGATTTCGTATTTGCGTGTTCGTCAATATCTCCACTTCGGTTTGACGCGAAGCCTGCAGCCGCGTCGCCGATTTGGCCAAATCCTCATCCACGTATCCCGGATGGCACATCAGTTCGGTCGTGCCTTCCGGCAAAATCTCGAGCAGCCGCAAAACGCCTTCCCGTGTGAGCTCCCCCGTCTGTGCAATCCCACAAAAATAGTCCGCCGCGGCAATCCCTGCGCGTTCCGCCTGTTCGCGCGCATCCCGCGCCAGCAGTTTCAGGCCTCGCGCCTGCACTCCTTGCTTCATCACCACGGTGCCATTTTGTTTTGCGCCCGAGGAAAGCGCGGAGCGCAGGTTCGATTCTTCGTGCGAAATCCGCACCGCCGCTATCCCATGCCTCTTCGCCAGCCGCAGGGCGATCTCAAATAAGCCGGGCAGCATCTGCACGTGCCTGTGCCCGTCAAGATGGGTCGGCTCGATTCCAACGTCACGCACTTTCTGAATCTGCGCGTCCCATTCGAGCTCTACTTCTTCAAGAAGCACACTTCGGCGCGCCAGCTTCAGCAGCAAACTCTCTGGCCTGCCTTCTAACTCGCCCCGGTCGTTTAAAAGCCTAGTCACCAGTTCCCGATCCGCCACCGGCTCGCCATCGCTCAAATTCAAATGCACACCTACTCCCAACGCCGGTGTCGTCCGCGCCATTTCCACGCCAGACGCAAACGCCGCGCCATTGGCCAGCAGGGAAGCGCTCGTCACAATGCCGTTGCGGTGCGCCTCGGCGATCCCCCGGTTGACGCCCTCCGTCCACCCCAGGTCATCCGCGTTTACAATCAGGTTTCTCAAGGCTTGCCTGTCCCGTCGTTCCGGCCTGTACTTTGGTACAGCTATCCTTTCGTGTGCCGCCACTCGACCGTACCATTGACCCTTTTTCCCCTCAACTCTAGCATGGCTTCCAGAGGCAAAAATGCCGCCAGTTAGGACGCGTGAGAGCAAGGTGTTAGGCGAGCGCTACGGTGACAAGCGCCGTGGCCGCCGCATGAACTCCCGCGTGCCCGTCCGCCTCGAGTGGGATGGAGACGCTGGAAAGCGCTTCTCGGTGGAAGCCCACACCCGCGTCGTCAATCCGTACGGCTGCATGGTGGTCTTGGAGCAGGAACTTAAGCTCGAACACCGCCTGGCGCTAACAAATCTTGCCACGGATACCAGTAACGCAGCCGTAGTGGTCTGGCGTGGGGTTCCGCGCCCGGATGGCTGGGAGTACGGCGTCGAACTTGTTGCGCCGGAGATGGATTTTTGGGGGCTTGAGCTGTGATGAAACCTCAACCGAACGTCAAACCGGTTACCACGGCCCCCAGAGTGGTTTCGACGCGTCCGCCCACGGCAGAAGAGCGCCGCCGCGCACAGCGCGTCCTTCTCAGGATCCGGGTTGTGGTGCAGGTCACCGGCAAATCAAATACGTTCGAAGGTCATACCCATACCGTCAGCGCTAGTGGCGCCATGCTGATTATTCCGGAGCCCCTCCCGGAAGGAACCATGGTTACCATCGAAAATCCCAAAGCCCAGAGCAAGGTCGAAGCCCGCGTGGTACGTCCGCCGCAGATGAGCCACGAAGGCTCGCAAGTTCCCGTGGAGTTCACCTCGCCCTCGCCCAATTTTTGGGGCATCTTCTTTCCACCCGACGTTAACTGACGCCCTTCCAGCTTCTACAGCGTGTCCCTCGTGGTGCTAGCTCTCTTCTCTGAGCTCTCTGTGTCCTCCGTGAACGGCGCCTGCCCCGACTTTGTCGGGGTGTAAGATTCCCCGGTTCGTTTTTTTGCGTCCCAAACTCCCTAACCAAACAAAAGCGGCCCCGAAAAAATCGGGGCCACTTGAGTTTTGTCTGAAACGGTGATGGTTAGTTGATCGTGAGGGCCACGTTGCTGGTGGCCGTCGCCGTCCCGGACGTCCCAGTTATCGGCAAGGACGTCAAGCCTGTAACCGTAACGTTTAACGTGCCTGACGCCGATGCTGCTGTTGTCGCGTCTCCCGAGTAGTGAGCGCTCACCGTGTGTGTCCCCACAAGTTGCAAGAACGCTGGCGCCTCAGCCGCTGTCACGACGATATTCCCCGTGGAGCCGCTCATCAGCACTGCAGTACCGCCGAGTGCGGCGCCGTCCACAAAGAACTGCACAGTTCCGGTGGGCGTGCCTCCGCTTACCATCGCACTCACAGTAAGGCTTGCCGTCGGCGAATTCGCCACCTTTGTAGCTGACACCGTCAGGTGCGTGGTTGTTAGCGTCGGCCCGCCTCCGCCCCCGCCTCCTCCGCTGCTTCCGCCCCCGCAACCCAACGTAAAGCTGAAGATGCAGACGAGTACCGAACCCAGCGCCGCACGATAGCGTTTGCGCCCGCCAGGTAGAAATAGTAGGAATAGCGCCGCAAAGCCCGTTCTTGCGCTCAGCGTCCACCATCCCGTTGCGCCGCTTTTATTCGCGTCGTTTGTTGTGTTGGCCGCCCACAAGTTCTTCGTATCTGGCGCCACCATCGCCGTCATAGCACTGGAAGGATCGTTCACGTTAATGGTCAGCGTTCCCGTTGTGCTGCCCGCCGCAATCGTCAACGGCGAGCAAGTCACTCCTGGGATCGTTCCGCACGCGACAACCACCGCGCTGGCAAACCCGCCGCTCGGCGTTACCGTGATCGCTGATGTTCCCGTAGCCATCGTCCCCGAGGTGCTCGCGGTCGTCGTCACCATCGCAGGCCCCGCCGCCATCGTAAAGGTCCCAACAGTCGCTTGAGTCACGGTGACTGAGGTCGACCCGGAGGCGGTCGTATAGTTCGTATCGCCACCGTAGGTTGCCACGATGTTCTCTATGCCTGCCGTGCCGAATGTTGTTGTGAGGGTCGCGGTAAGGGTGGGTGGCGCACCGGTAATTGGGTTGAAGGGCAGGGTAGCAATGGTTGGTGTTCCGGCGATTGCCGTGCCATTGGCTGTGAAGGCTACGGTTCCAGTCGGGCCAGCTCCGCCGCTGGCGGTCGCCGTCACGGTCGCCGTCAAGGTCACAGGAGTGGCGGTCGTCACGCCTGTCGACGGACTGGCAGCGAGGGCGCCCTGTGTCGTTGCCTTAGACACAATTATGGTGTCGGTCACTGGAGTCGTAACTGCGTTATAGCTGATATCACCGGAATATGTCGCCGAAAGCGCGTTTGTTCCGCCAGAGAGTTGGATCGCCTGGTCCTCAGCATGTCCCGCGCTGTTTATGACAAAGGTTCCAGTGTCGAGGGGGCTTCCGTTGTCCGTGATCGTCACCGTTCCCGTTGCGTCGAACGCGCATCCGGTTGTCACACCATTCGTCACTAGAAGCTGGCAGGCAGTGTTCGTGCTATTCAGTATGTCTATTCGCAAAATATAAGGCGAGCCGTACACGATGGACGTAGCGTTGGTGCTGGTTATAGCCCCACTGGCGGGATCGAACGTAACTATGCCGTACTGTAACCGGCTAGCTTCTTTGTTAACCACGACCGGCACACCGGGACTTGACGTGCTCGGCGCGAATGTAGTGTCGCCCGCATAGCGGGCGGTTACGTTGTAACTGCCTCCAGGCAAAAATGTGGTGTTGATTGTTGTACTAGCACTCGACAGCGTTCCCTCACCAATGCCGCCATTCACAGTCGTTGGCGCCAGCAAAGCAACGTCCCCACTGGGCGTTCCAGTTGAAGTAGAGGTCACAGTCGCCACAGCCTTCACGGAAGTGCCGTGAGTGATCGTGACCGTTGAAGTTCCACCATTGATTGTCAGGGCGGTCGTAGTCGCGTGAAAATTGCCCACGGCGAGCGGCCATTGTGTGGCTAGGTTGGTCACGTTTACCGAACCTAGCCCTGTCGCCAAATCGTATCCAGCCGCTGTCGTCCATGCTGGTGTGGTCGGGGACGCGGCGCTGACAAGAACGCCGGTCGTGCTGGCGGTTGTGCTGCTGCAATTTAGTGAACTCCCGGCGCAGGGGACGGAATTGTTTCCCTTGGTAACATCGTTGAATGCGCAGGTGGATCCGGAGAGATTCTCGGTCGAGGAATTGCAACTTTGGCCGGAGGTCGCAGCAATCTTGTACAACACGGGATTGGCGTTGCCTTGACGCCCGTTGTTTTGATTGATTAGTGCCATGATGGCCGCGAAAGCGGGAGAAGAAGCCGAGGTGCCACCAGCGCCGCCGAAACTGAAGCTACCGCTCGAAGCGCACGAGGGTGGATTGCCAGCAGGAACAGCGTCCGCCTGGCAAACCAGATAGAGGCTCAGACTCAGCCGTCCGTCGCTGGAAAACAGAGAAACATCGGGAATATAGCGATGGTTATCACCCGCGGCAATACCGTTCGGGATGATCCCACTTTGCCAAGCGGGTTTTGCATAAACTGAGCTGGGACCTCCTCCTCCCCCCGCAATACCATTGGCGTTGGCGCAAACAGTGTTCAGTGTTGTGCTTGTGGCTGAGGCAGCGCAGGAATCGTTCCATGGTATTTCGGGAATGTAACCCATCGCTGATGCACGAGTCCCAGCGGCATTTGTGGTGTTCCAATAGTTCGTTTGTTTCCCAGCCTGGTCGAAATCCGTTCCTCCAACGGCCACATTAAACGGCGTGGAAGCAAATCCACTCACCGCGAGTCCTCCGGTGGCGGCCGTCTCCGTCCTGAAGTCATCGCACCCCGCGGCGCCCGGATCTCCCGCGGCAATCATCACCGTGATTCCTTGCGCGGCGGCCTGTTCCCAGAGACTGTTATAAAACCCGTTCCCTGCCGTCCCTAACGCGGACTCGCAGGCGCCAAAACTCTCGCTCATCACCGGCGCGATATTGTTGTCGATGATATAGAAGGCCGAGAGGTCGATTCCTGCCGCAGTCTGGGTGTCTTCCGACACCACGAAATCAATCGTCGCGTTTGGGGCCACCATGCCCGAAACCTGTACGTCCAGGTCGGCCTCGCCCTCGTCCCCGTTCAAACCGGGGTCTGGCCCATTTAGAATGATGTTGGGGGGATTGGTAGGCAGCCCAAAGAGAGTTCGGAAATCGGTCACGTCTTGCGGATTAATGTTTGAATCGGCCACAATCGCGATCTGCTGGCCTGTTCCATTGAGAGAAGCAGGAATGTTGTAGACCTTGGCGAAATCCGCCGGGCCAAGGACGTAGCAGGGTTGTGCTTGGTTTGTTCCGCACCCCGAAGTCGTCGTGAATTGCGGGTTGCCATGACTGTCTCGGGTCGCCGTGTAAATCCCAGCGTCGCGCATAAATGATTTTCTCGGGAAATTGTGGAGCGACACGACGCCAGCCACGACTGGCGCTAATGCCGCCGGTATCTGCGGGTCGCTCACATTCGCCTGGCGCAGTTCCCCGTTCACCTTGAATTGATGGATTTCCGTGTGAAACGCGTTCCGCACCTGCCCTACGTTTCCGGAAAACTCGATGGCCGTACGCCCCGATCCCACATTGATCTGCTGGAACCCCTGCCGTGTGAGCCAGTCTGAAATTGTCTGAATGTCCGCTTCCGCAGGCCCAAATTCCTTGCCAAACTGTTGCGGGGTGAGCCATTTATGAAAACTGGGCGAGTCCTTGCTTAATTGCTCGTCCATGAGTTGCCGCAGCGCGGCTTCTTGCTCCGGGCTCCGCTGCAACAGCAGCATCATCCTTTTCATCGGTGTGGCCTCAGGCACAATACCCTGATCAAATTCAGGCCGCGCCAGCGGATGGACGTTACCCTTGAGCCGCACCAATTGCGTTTCATCAATCGCCTGCGTGATGCGCGCGGGAACGGCGGCAGCTTGTGGGACCGCCGCGGCGCTTTCCGGCGTGGTTTGTGCCGAAGCGCGCACTCCTGAAAACACAAATGGAACGGCAAAAAACAAAATCGCACTGCGAAGAATCTGAAAGTTAGTCTTCATGATCCGCCCATGCAACAGATTTGATGTGGACTTCAAGAAACCGCCCTCGGTCCACGGGGAACTACCGTACCGCAAAGGATTGGTTCCTGCGCGGAATGGTTGCCTTGGCAGGGGCCCGGTACGAATGCGCTTACTCCCGAAAAACTGAAGGAGAGGTTAGCACAAACCGTTTGCCGCCCCACCTTGCTGCCCATCCTGTATGAGTGGTATCACTCCCAACAATTCCTCACCCACCGCCCACTTCACCCTTAACTTTCGAGAAAACAATGCTGCAACAATCCAACCGTAAATGCTTGTCTTTTATTCCTTTATTCCGCAAAACCTTTCGCTAAGTTCCCGTGGCTTTCGTGTAACCGCTTGGAAACCTGCTCGTAACAAAGTACCAACCCGGCCCTCTCCAATTTGTTTCGCCGCCCCTCCAAAAAGGTTCATTTTTCCGCCCCCGCCACCCATCCCGCGCCCCTTTCCCAACTCTTCCACTCACTAGGTTCTGTCGTCTCTGTGCCTGGCGTCTTCCCTGACCGAGTCGGGACTCTCGTTAATCCCCATCCTCAACAAAAAGAGCGGGCCCCCGGCTTCCCCGGGACACCCGTATCCCTTGTCTTTTGTGTCCCCTACCAGCTAAACCAGAACGGCCTATCTCCCGCGTTCCATGCGATGCTTCGTTGATAGATGTCCTCTACTCCTGCCAAGTAAGAGCGCACGGAGGCCGTATCACTATCGCGTTGTTCGCAGGTCTCGGCATCGGCTACGCTCGGAGCGCCGGCTTGGGCGTCCCTCACAAACCGGACCCTCATGCCGCGGACTTGGCGGCCATCGAAAAACTCCACACGGCAGACGTTGCCGCCACACTTACGCAAGATCCCGCCTCACCGAATTGAATCGCGGAGCTGAATGAGAGCGGTATCGGCCGCGTCCACTTTGATCAGGCCCAAGCGAGGATTATCGAAATCGAATATCGCATAGATGGTGACCGATATGATCGCGGCATAAATTAGGATATGGAGCCAACTCCGCGCTTGGCGCTTGGACATGGCGTAACCCGCGAGCAAACCAGAGAGGAGCGCGATGCAAATCAGCAGGTAAAATACGAACGCTGGAAGATGAATCTTCTGCCCGACGGCACGAGAGGTAGCGACATCCATCATTTCGGTAAGGGCTGGCAAAAGAAGCCTGGCAGAGACTTGGGACTCGTCTGTCCGGCTGGCTGTTAACGCTTGAGACCAAATCTGTCCTTGCAATGCCGACGCACGCGCAAATTCAATCTCGGAGGCTTCCTGGTGGGCAAACTTCTCATAAGCCTGCAGGCGGGCATCGAGATAGTCTCGGAATAAATGGCGGATTCCCGGCTGCTCGCTTGCAGGAAGCAGGTCCAAGCGAAGATAGGCTGTACTGATGGCGTTAGCCTCTCGGACAATGAGCTGATACCGGGATTCAAGCCGGGATGTCGCACCTGCAAAACTGAAGCCGAGGAGAAGGCCGAGAAGCGCGAAAAGTGCAGCCTCGATGTTGCCGATGCCTGCGTATGCCAATTCGTGAGTTTTCTTTGAGTCATTGCGACCGATGCGATAACCAAGCTCAAGGCAAGCCAATATGCCGCCGAATAGGCCAATTAACAGTCCAAACACGACTAATCCATAATGGCTCATGAATGCGCCTTACCTCGTCTTAGCGATGCGATTTGCAGGAGTATACCGCGATTGAAGTAATTTCAGGGAAGCGCTGCCGACGGAGAACGGAATACAAACGCCACAATCATGTGAGATTGCACTGGATTTCCCTCGTAGGTTGCCGCGCTGAAATTCCAATTCTTCAATGCGCCAATCGCTGATGCTGTCAGCTGCGGAACGTCCCGCAAAGTCACGACCTGGGCGGCGTTGCCATTCGTGTCCAGCGTGACGTTCAGGACCACCGCCCCCTGCGCTTTCGCTTTGGCAGGATACGGCGCAAACGTGGCTGTGTTCAGTTGCGGCGGAAAAAAGGCCGGATCCTTCGTAGAGATGGGTTGAACTTGCGATGGCGGCGGCAGAGGAATGTTGTCCGCTCCAAGAAAACCGGGATCGTACACGATGTTGATCGTCAGCGTGGATGGCACGGGCTTTCCATCCCGCGTCGCCGGCGTGTACGTCCATGAGCGTACCGCCGCAGCGGCCGGCCCGGATACGGAGGAGATATCCCGCAGAATCGTCACTGCAATCACGCGACCTGTCTTGTCCAAGTCTACTGAAAGCGTCACCACGCCTGCGTCGAGGCTGCTCGCAGGGTAGGGAATATCACGAGCTGTGCTCACGCTCGCCGGAACGAAATGCGCTGGCTCTTTTGCCTCACTTGTTAACGCCCAAGCCGCAACCAGCATCGTCAGCAGCAACACGCCTTTGGAGACATACAAAATTCGCTTGATCACTGAATTTATCCTCTCAACCATCTTCGCTACTTCTTCGTTTCGCTGCCCGTAAGCCAGCTCAAGAATTTTCTAGTCTGAATCTTATGCCCACTCTCAGTTTACTTGTCGAAGGGGAAAATGCGCTTCCAGTCTTTTTTCATGCTGATCAAGTTCCAGCCGCTCCTATTTGCTTCGGACAGTAGAGCGTCGGAAAAAGTGCCCACATGAGTGTCGGGAAGCCCCCCGCCGGGTCCGTAGGCATATTCGCGAGTCGCATCGCCATGGTGTACAAGCATCATCAGCCGCGCGCCATCACTGGCTTGCGTCCATTCCAGCATTTGCTGATCATCGTTGGAATTGCCGAAAGTAGCGTATGGCCGCTTACCGATGAACATATTGATACCGATTGTCTTACCGGGGCCATCGTCAATGAAGAATGGTTTCGGTTCTCGCATCAGCACCGGTTTGCCGTTTGTATTTACGAATGTGGTCACGATGCTCGATCCCACGACTTCCTCTGGTGGGACGCCATACACTTGCTCACTATAAACGCGCACGAACTCCTGTCCGCCGCCCGTAACGATGTATGTCCTGAAGGCTTTCTCGCGCAGATGCTTCATAACTTCTAACATGGGCTGGTAAACGAGATCGGTATACGGTCGTTCGAAGCGCGTGGCTTTAGCAGTAGGAATCCACTGCTTGACGAGCGACTGAAACGCTCCCGTACCCATCCCGGAGTGCGTCACGGCGACAATCTCCACCCAGTCCTTCTCGGTGAACTTAGACATCGCTTCGCGGTCACTTGCGAGTACCGATTTGAACGGTTCGGTCTCTCTCCATTCGGGATGCTGTGGAGCGAGCTTCCCTAAGCGGTCGAGCGCAAACATGGCCTGGGTGTACAACGGGTGCTCCGTCCAAAGAGTTCCGTCCTGGTCGAACGTGATCAAGTCTCTCCGCGTGATTTCCATGCACTCTCCTTTGCGCCTAACGGCGGTGCCAAACGCGGAAACGCTAGACTGGAGCGACACACAGCACTATCGTCAAAAATGACAGAGATCGAAGCCGTGTTGATCCGGCTTCTCCTAACTTTCCTTCCTTCACGACCGGTGCGGTTGTGTGACTGACCATCGTCGACATCATACGGCTCGCAACAGGGAACGGGGTGGAGCGGCACGGGTGCGTTCAGAAAGGAAGGGTGGAGAGGTCGACGTTACCGCCAGAAAAGAGGACACCCAGTTTTGGAGGAGCGCCGTCGGCGCGGGCGACTAAGTTGAGCTCGGCGACGGCTCCCGGCTTGAGGAGAGGAGCAATGGCGACGGCGCTGCTCGGCTCGATGATGATTTTCATGCGTTCCCAAACGAGGCGCATCGCGGCGATGATCTCTTCCTCGCCGACCAGCAAGACACGGTCGAGATGACGCCGCAAAATCGCAAATGTTCTGGGGGCCAGCGAGGCACGGAGGCCGTCGGCGATCGTGTCGCTCGAATCGAGTGATTGAAGAGTGCCGCTGGTAAGCGATCGGTAGGCGTCGTCGGCGCGCGCGGGTTCGCAGCCAATAACGCGAATTTCGGCGCGCATGGCTTTTGCAGCCAGGCAGCTGCCGCTGAGGAGCCCGCCGCCGCTGACGGGTGTGAAAACGGCGTCGATGTCCGGGACTTCCTCGAGAAGTTCCTTCGCCGCGGTGGCCTGTCCTGTGATGATGCGGTCGTTGTCGTAAGGATGGATCAGAATCGCTCCGGTTTCGGCTTGCACGCGCGCGGATGTTTCTTGACGGGAAGTGATTGTCGGCTCGGCGAAAGTGATTCGCCCGCCGTAGCTTTCGACCGCACGACACTTCACGGAAGGCGCATTTTTCGGCATGACGATATAAGCAGGCACGCCGCGCCACGCCGCGGCGCAGGCTACGGCGGCGCCGTGGTTTCCGCTCGATGGTGTCACGATGCCGTGCGCGGCTTCGGCGTCGGTTAGCGAAAGGATCGCATTTGCAGCGCCGCGAATCTTGAACGAGCCTGTCTTCTGAAAGTTGTCGCACTTGAAGAAAAACTGTGCGCCAGCTATAGCGTTGAGCGAATGCGAGGTCAGAACGGGCGTCCGGTGAATGCGCGAAGCGATGCGGGCGTGCGCTTTGCGAATGTCGTCCCAGGTGGGCGGATGAAAATTTGTGGATTCGCCGTGTGGCGCTGTGCTCATGGGATGCCCTGATGCGTTAACCTTCTGCGTTCCAGATAATTCTGTAGCACTACGTGCGTCAGTTCGATACGAGGCACATTATTGCACAAGGAATGGACGTCCCGAACGGTCGCCGAAGTAAGTTGCAGGTGCACGAGCAGGCCAATGTGGCTGCGAACGAAAGCGAAGCGCTCGTGGCGCGATGCGTGCGATTAGCGCTTTTCGAAAAATTGCGAAGAATGAGGTTTGTTCAGCGCGCCTATTGGGAGGTACTATCTTCGCGGTTTACGATGAGGGGAAATACAGAGAGCGGAGGGGAGTCAATGAGAATTCATACGAAGGGCACTGAACGCGTAACGCGAGCCTTAGCTGCAGCGCTCTTGCTCGCGGGAATGAGCGTTGCAGCGGCGGGGCAGGTGCGCACCGAAGCTGGCAGCGTCGAAGGTTCCACGAGCACGGATGGAAAGGTACAAATTTTTAAGGGGGTTCCCTATGCAGCGCCGCCCGTTGGCGCGCTGCGCTGGAAAGAACCGCAACCGGTGCCAAGTTGGCAAGGAGTGCGCAAGGCGACGGAATTTAGCGCGCGCTGCATGCAAGGAAATGTATTTGGGGACATGGTGTTTCGCGATACGGCGCCGAGCGAAGATTGCTTGTACCTGAACGTGTGGGCCCCTAAGGCTTCGGCCAGTGCAAAGTTGCCAGTGATGGTGTGGATTTATGGCGGCGGCTTTCAGGCGGGAGCGACCTCCGAGCCGCGTCAAGATGGCGAGCGTCTCGCGCGCAAAGGCGTAGTAGTTGTGAGCATGAACTACCGGCTGGGAATTTTCGGATTTTTTTCTCACCCGGAGCTCACCAAGGAATCGCCGCATCACGCTTCCGGAAATTACGGACTGCTGGATCAAGCGGCCGCGCTGCAATGGTTGCGCAAGAATATCGCGGCATTCGGCGGCGATCCCGAGAATGTAACAATCTTTGGAGAGTCCGCAGGATCATTTTCCGTAAGCGCACTTATGGCTTCGCCCACTTCCAAGGGGTTGATCCATCGCGCGATTGGCGAGAGCGGCGCGTTTTTTGGCAGGACGCTGAGCGCGAAGCCCCTGGTGGAAAGCGAGCAGGATGGCGTGAAATTCGGGGCATCGATCGGAGCAGATTCTCTGGAAAAATTGCGGGCGATGACTTCACAACAAACGCTCGACGCGGCGACGAAGGATAAAAACGCGTTCCGCTTCGGACCGAATATCGACGGCTACTTCTTCCCCGAAAGTCCATCCGAGATTTTTGCGAAAGGGAATCAAGCGCACGTCGCGCTGCTCGCAGGGTGGAATCACGACGAGGGCAACTACCATATGTTTTTCGGAACGGACGCGGCGACCAAGGATAACTTTGCAAAGAAAGCCGGCCAGACTTACGGCGATAAGTCGCCGGACGTCCTGAAGGCTTTTCCAGCAGAAACGGATGAGCAAGCCAAGAGTTCAGCGGACCTGCTGGCCACGGCGAACTTTATCGGATATGGCACTTGGAAATGGATCGAGATGCAAGTGAAGACGGGTGACTCTCCCGTCTACCGCTATGAGTTTGATCAGGCGCCCCCACTGCCACCTCCGGCAGCCGGTGTGCCCCCGCAAGAAAGTCGGGGAGCCTACCATTCCGCGGAAATCGAATTCGTCTTTGGGATGCTTGACTCAAAAAAACTCCCGTGGCGACCCGAGGACTATGCGCTATCCGAGCAAATGGGTTCATACTGGACGAATTTTGCCAAAACCGGAAACCCAAACGGCGCGGCACTGCCGCAATGGCCGCAGTATTCCACAAAAGACGGATACCCCGTGATGCATTTGGTAGCCACTCCGCAAGCGGCAGCGGATCAGCAGCGCGCGCAATACGAAGCACTAGATAAGGCGTCCGCAAAACCGTAGAAGAGCTGCGCGACCAACACAAAGACGTTCAGGTAGAGCGCAATCGAAGCCGTTATAGCGTAAACCTTGCGCCAAGCTCCTGCGAGGTCCTTGAGGTAGCGAGCAGGAACGGCGATGGCGAGCACGACCAGCGAAATGGCGCCCACAATGTACCCCGGCGTCAGTCCATGGAAAGGAAAGAAAAAGCCCGTGATGCTTGTGAACGCGGTCGTTAGCAAAAAGATCCCGTTTCCAGCCATCGAGACGCTTCCCGGCGATCATCCCAAATAAGGCAATGAACACGGTGAAGATGCCGATGAGACTCAACAGCACGTGAAAAAACGTGTACGGCGTCATACCAAAGATCATGGATTATCCCCTTTTGGGCGAAGATGCCCTTTGATGATCGAGGCCGATACAAGGTGTACTTTTCTGGATTTGCGGAGGGTTTGCAAGCCCTGTTTTGGGCCGGGGCGGGACTTGGAGAGCGCTGGGAGGCCTTGCTGGCCTCCCTAAGCCCGCGAATGGACGGGTCCGCGAGCCGGTTTGAACGGGGGGCCGGGCGTCACCTGGAATCGGAGTACCCCTAGTACGATGGATTGAAGCTTGACCAGGTTTCCGGCTCTGCTAGGCTTAAGTACTCCTTCTTGTACGGCGCGAGGGCGCGTCATCACCTCCCTCTCCAAGAGAAGGACATTATGCAAGGCGCAGAACGCAGACAACTTACCCGCCACCGTCACCGCACCCCGCTGCGATTTCGGTCGACCGGAGTGGCTGCGGACAAGAGCGACCACTTCACGGAAGCGCTAAATATCTCACGCGGCGGGTTTTACTTTGCCTCCTCGGCGCCCCTACAGGTAGGAATGCCGATCGAAGTGACTCTGCGGATTCCTGGTGAAGTGACAAGTAGCAAAAGCGAGGAGATGCATTGCACCGCGCGCGTCGTCCACGTAAAAAATGAGGCCTACGCGGATGGCCGCATCGGTTTTGGCGCGGAAATTGTGAAATTCAGCTCGACCCGCGGGTAGGCGCCCTGGATCTCGAAGAGTTCGCACGCAAATCACTCTGAAATTTGGCAGTTTTTTGTTTGCGCGGCGGTTCTACTTTGAGCCGAGGTCCAGGGCTGTCGGGTGCTTTGGTTGATAAAGACCCATCTCGCCTCCACCCGGAAGCCGTATCTTCGTAATGGAACCCCATCTTTCTTCGCGAACCGCAGAGCACGTGACTCCCTTTTTTGTTAGCGCTGCCATTTCCAATTTCAGGTTGTCGCACAAGAAATAGAGTTCGTGCGGACCATTCTTTTCCGAGGGATGAAACGCAGCCTCGCCCGGCGGTAGCGCAAAGATCAGCCAGCCGCGGCCGGCATCCACGGACTGGAAGCCGAGAACGTCGCGGAAGAAGGTGCGGTCCGCGTCCGCGTCTTTCGTGTATACGATTACGTGAGCACCAGAAATCATGCTGTCCTCCAAAGTAGGACGCGAAAATGCCGGCAAGCTGCAAGTTTAGGGGGGACTGCAGAATTCATTCAATCTCAAACAAATTAGAATTTGGCCAAAATTGCAGCTCAGGGTTTGGCGGCAGGAACAGTCGTAATGATTTTGGCGCTGCCTACGTTTTCGAAACGATCATAGGCGCGCACGGCGATGGTGTGTTCGCCGGGCGTAAGCCCTTGCGCGAGGGGAAATTCGTAGCGCTCTTCGAGAGAGTCGCTGATGTTGCCGACGGGAGCCACGAGAATCCAATCACCGCCGTCAACGCTGTATTGGGCGCGGTCGATGCTGCTTGAGGAATCACGCGCCGTGAATGAGATCACATTCGAGATGACCACGACGTTTGGGCCGCTCTGAAAAGTGCCCTGGCCCACTTTAAGGTGTTCGATGGCCGGCGGGGTGTTGTCCACTTCGAAGCGTTCGCTTTCGCGCTCGGTTTTTTGGGCGATGGCGGGGGGATTCGAAGGCGCGTCGGTCACAATAATTTTCAGATAGTAGGCACCATCAGGGAGAGTGGTGGTGTCCCAGGAATAGAACTTTTGGTCGAGTTTGTCCTTCAGCAGTTTCCACTCGTGTTCGTTTTCGCCGCGATAGTAGACGCTGTAGTGCAGGTCGTCGTCGTTGTCGTCGTGTGCGTTCCACACAACGGATTGATAGCCTTTTTCACGGAAACCTTGGGGAGGTTGTTCGAATTTTGCGGGCGTTGTGGTCTGCGCGATAAAGACGTTGGGAGTATTTGGTGTCGGCGGCATTTTAAGAGCTACGCTTGGCGCCTGGCCGGACGAGATGATCGTGTTGCCTTGCGCGCGCACGCCTGGATCCTGAAGAACGATGGCATCGATAACGGGAGCGACGTTGCGCGGTAAGTAAGCGAGGCTGACCCAATTGATGCCGTCGCCAGGCCGGCCGTCGTGGATGACGGCTTTCCATTGGAAGAATCTCGCGCTTGGTGCTTCGACAGCGCTGCCAGGCTTCGAATAGGGTCCGAACCAGCGGGACCATTCTTTGCCGGGATCTTCGGTGTTACCCGAACGGACAAAAAATTCCAGGCGTGGTTCGCCGCCGGATGAGGCAGCGGATTTTGTTGAGCCCGCAGCCGATGGCGGCGGACCCCACCAATCCAGGCGTCCCCATTGCGAAAAGAGTTGCGCGTCAAAGGAGCGAGATTCGTAGGTGCCTTCGGGTTCGTACTCGGGGCCGACGGAGAAAACTTTTCCGGGATTGGCCGTGCACAAGAAAACTTTGCCGGCAGCGTTGCGCGCGATCCCCGTGATTTGCGCGGAGCCTGCTTTGGCTAGTTGCGCGAAAACGCCATGGCCATCGATGGCCAGGAGCGCGCCGTTGTTGCCGGTGCCTGCCAGGACACGGCCATCAGAACCAATTCCGAGCGAATAGACGACGTCATCACGGGAGGTCCAGAGTTCGTCGGGCGCTCCTTCGGAGGAAAGTCGGTAGATGCTGCTGGAAAGAGTGGGAGGGAAAGCGACGAAGGGAGTTGACGGTTGTATCTGACCTGAAACGGTACCGGTGACCCCACCCGCGCTGGTCGTGAAGGTGGTAGTTCCTTGCGGCGAACTGATGATAGTCGTGGAAGGCGTGGAGATAGTGCGTTGTTTTTCGCCGATGGCGGCGACGTAAACGGAGCCATCGGAAGCGACGGCGAGGGCAGTGACTTCGCGCTTGGAGGTTTCGTACAGGACGAAGCCTTCGGCGACCGATACTGATGAATCCTTATCCTTGCGCGGAGATTTTGTATCGGGACGCGTGATGCGAAGTACGCGGCCGTTGGGCTCGGTACCGGCGAGAAGATTTTTGTTTGCGTCGAAAGCCAGAACGCGGATGTGGGCCTCGTCGCTGGCGTAAAAGAGTTCGCCTTTGCCCTCTGCCGTGACGGCGAAAACCTGGCCTTTGTCCCCGGTAGCGACATAGAGAATGCCGTCGACGCCGAAAGCGATGTCCCAGATGTATTTCGTTTTGGGGTCGAAGAAGACAGACTTTTCGCCGGAAGAGGACACGCGATAGATCTTGCCGTCTGGGGACGTGGCGACGTAGAGCGTCCCCTTGGCATCGAAAGCGATCGATTGAGCCACTAAATCCGTGGACTCGAAAACGGTAGTGGGTTTGCCGCCGTTATCGAAGCGAAACACTTTTGCGGGCGAACCGCCAGCCGCGTAAAGAGCGCCTTTGGGTTCGAGGCGAAGCGACCAAAGGTAGGAGGCATCGGCGTCGGCGAGAAGTGTGAATTTTGGGGCGAGTTCGAGGCGGCCATCGCTTCGGACTGCTACGCCGTGGGCCGTGCCTTTGAGAAATTCTTCGTAAGTGGTCTGGAGCCAGCGGCGGGTATGTTCGGCGTGGAGAGGGGAGAAGGATGACGCAAGGAAGTAAAGAAATAACGACAAAGAGGCGATCCGTGTGAACGCGCGCGCCGCGCTTCGGAAAGGATGCTTGAGCGTTATGGAGTTCGTCTGCTTGCGACTTGGCATTTGCACGATCACCGGATTTGAAGATTCAGAGAGATAACGCCGGAAACTGGGCCGCCAAGCGGGATGGAAGACTCGCTGGCGAGGGATTCGCGCAAAATTTGAACAGTGCCGGGAGTAGGACGGCCATCGATTACATTGATTTGGGAGAGCGGAATGTTGGGAAGCTCTTTGTCGTCCCAGAGAATGGTAGGCGTAGGTGCGAAAAGGCCGACGTAGAGGCGGTCATTGCGGCGCTCGCGGTTTAGCAAGGCGATGAGTTGATCGAGTCCCGCGTTGCTGCCGCCAGCGCCGGCAAAAGAGAAGCCTCGCGATGCACGGTTGAGCATGTCGCCGTCGGTGACGAGGACGCGTAGCGTGGTGCCGCGCGTAGCTTGATCGGGTACGCGAACGGTAGTTTCTTCCACGCGCGCGGGGCCGCGGTACGGGCGAACCAAGACGCGGACGCGGAGAGTCTCACCGGGCGCGGCTTCGCCTTTTTCCAGCCAGGCGCTTTCGATGCTAAAGGATTGGCGGCCGGGGACGCTCTCCACGCGAAGCGAGATGCGGTCAAAGACAGGAGTTTCGCGCGTGTTGGTGAAGAGGCGGTTGAAAACGCTCTGAATGTTCATGGCGATGGGCAAGCCGTCGGGAGAAAAAGCATCACCGGGCGCGAAAGTATTTTCGATCAGAACTGGGGCACGGCCGTGAACTAGAACTTCACCGGAAAGATGGAGCGTGGTGCCTTCTCCATAGAGAGAGTTTTGCGTAAGGCCGTTGAAAACCGTGAGGCCCACCAGCAGGGGAGTCAGCTTGGGGTGATTGACCATCTCGAAATGAAGCTTCTTTTCGGCGCCGCCGACCGCGAGCGTCAGGTCGATCGGGATCATGGGAGGCGGAGCGCCGAGTTTGCCGGTGACGCTGGTGAGATGGTCGCCCGTGATGGTCCCGATGGAGCCGCCAACGTTTATGATTTTTGTGGAAGCGAGCTCTGAAGAAAGAGTGGTGACGACTTTGGTGCGCGCCATGGGGAATTGGACGTCGCCTAGGCTCAAAAAAGGATGACCGCAGAGATAGACCTGATTTGCGCGGATCGCAGTGACAGTGCATGCGGAGCTAATAGACGTGTCGCCTTGCACCAGGACCATGCCCGCCATGTCGCCAGGCAAGAGGTGCCCGTCATCTGGCTTGGGGGCAGCGGTACCTCCTTGTGCGGCAACGAAGCCGAAGCTTTGGAGCTGGCCAGCGAACTGGCGGAGGGCTTCGGGTTGATAGCCAGAAAAAACGAGAGGCGTTTCGATGGGCTCGAGAGCGGAGCCGGTGGACAGGCCAGTCCGAGAGGCTGCGTCTTGGGGGAGCGAGGGCTGCTGAGCACCTCCCGTAGAGGATTGAGCTTGAGGCTGGATATTCTCGGAGGACATTTGCGTCTGGGGATGAATGATGTCCTCGATTGGGGTAACGCCACCAATGGGTTCCTTGGTGAAAACGCCCAACTTCAGGGAGAGAGCGCCCGCAAGCTTGCCTTCGAAATAGACAGGGCTGCCGCTCATCCCAGCGACAACGCCGGTGTGTTCAACTTTTGGACCCTTGAGCTGGACGAGAATGATGGTTTGTCGGGGTCCAAGGAAATTGGGCATGATGCCGATGACTTCCAAATCGAACTTTTCAACTTGATCGCCCGCAAAGATGGTGTAGGCGTAGCCCTGCATGCCTGGGCGAACTTGGCTAAGTGGGATGATTTCCGTGGAGGTGGGAGCCTGAGCCTGTGTCGTGAAGAACGCCGGTGCGACGGCAGGTCCGAGAGCAAACGCCACTGATAATGGAACGAGGAAGCGGGAGATCTTGCGGGTCATGGACAGCTTAGGCCGAGCCGAGAGCATGAATTGCCAATCATACGCGGCGAGGTACGGGGAAGCAATTGGACCGCCGGAGGACGAGAGGGTAGGACAGAGAGGCTAGGCGTTCTAGGACTGTCTGGACTCGAGTCCGACACTAGAAAACGAGAAAGTCCTCGGCCCGCTAAACTTTCGCCAAGTAGGTCGCGAGCACGCCGGCACAGGCTCCGACAAACTCCTGTTCCGGTTTGGTAAACGTGTCGACAAAATAGCTTTCGATATCAAGTTCCGCGGCAAGATTCTTGTTCACGTAGATGGGGACGACGATTTCAGACTTTACCAGCGACGACCCGGCAAGATAGCGCGGATCTGTGGAGACATCCTGCACGACGACAACCTGACCGCTGGTGGCGGCCGCACCGCAGAGCCCGTTGCTAAGGGGAAAGCGAGCATGAGGTGTAAAGCTGCCGGCGAAGGGTCCGACGATGAGGTAGCCGGGGTCTGCAGGATCGACTAGGTAAAAGCCTGTCCAGTTATAGCGCGTCATCTTTTCGTGAAGACGCTTGGCGATCTGTTCCATGAGGGACTCGGCCGTAGGAGCGCTCTGGGCAAAGGTCTGAAGCTCCTGGAGAAGTTCTTTCTGCACGGGCGTCATGTTATTGGCCTCGCGTTGAGCGTCGGGAAGCTTTGGCGATGCTGAACACTTGCGTTCGTACGCCCATCAGTTTACACGAACGGCTTACATGCAAAACGAGAGGTGCATCGCGGAGTGCGGGAGAATCAATCGACGTTTTGCGCGAGAATCGGTAGAATTGCCGCGGTGAGGTGCGAAATGGGCGATTTGAAACGATTGAATGACGGAGAAAAGAGCGGTGTTTCGCGGCGGGAATTCTTGGGGAAAACGGCCACGACGGCGGTGGGATTTTCGATTGTGCCTCGGCATGTTTTGGGCGGACCTGGATTCGTCCCCCCGAGCGACAAGGTGAACATTGCGTTTATTGGTGTGGGAGCACAGGGATTGCGCGTGATGCTGCACTTTTTGAAGGAGAAGGACGTGCAGGGCGTGGCGGTGTGTGATTCGAACAAAAGCGCGGCGAATTATCCCCAATGGGACACGCATGAGTTTTGCAAGTCGGTGCAGGCTTTGTTGGGAGTGGACAGCGGGTGGGATTGGCTGAGTCCGGATCAGCCGATTCAACTTTCGCACACGCTACGCGTGACGAGCGGCGTGGCGGGGCGCGAGCCTTGCCAGAAGATTGTGAACGCATATTACGGGACGCAGCAGCGGTCAGGGACTTATAACGGGTGCGCGGCCTACACGGACTTTCGCGAGTTGTTCGAGAAGCAGAAGGATGTCGACGCGGTTGTCGTGTGCACTACGGACAATTTGCACGCAGCGGTTTCCATTGCAGCGATGAAGAAGAGCAAACACGTTTTTTGCCAGAAGCCGCTTACTCACACGATTTACGAGGCGAGGCGGATGGCGGAGGTCGCGCGCGAAACAGGAGTGGCCACGCAAATTGCGGTGGGGAATCAAGCCTCCGAAGCGACGCGGCTTCTGTGCGAATGGATTTGGGATGGCGCGATCGGTCCTGTGCGGGAAGTTTACAACTGGTCGAGCAGGCCTTATTGGCCGCAGGGGATTGAGCGGCCAAAGGAAACGCAGCCCGTGCCGGAGGGGCTAGATTGGGATTTGTGGCTCGGCCCTGCACCGGAGCGCGCGTTCAATCAGGCGTATTTGCCGTTTGTTTGGCGCGGATGGGGAGATTTTGGCTGCGGGGCGCTCGGGGATATGGGCTCATATAGCTACGACACAATTTTCCGCGTACTGAAACTGGAAGCGCCGGAGAGCGTGGAAGCTAGCTCGAGCGATCGGTATGACGAGACTTATCCGTTGGCTTCGATTTGCCGATATACCTTTGCGGCACGCGGGAATATGCCTGCGGTGAACTTCAGTTGGTATGACGGTGGATTGAAGCCGGCGCGGCCGGAGGAGTTGGAAGAGGGGCGGCCGTTAAAAGGTGGGAGCGAGGAAGAAGACGAAGGTCTGCTGTTCGTCGGAGATCGCGGAAAAATTTTGTGCAATTTCAACGGCGGAGACCCGAAATTAATTCCGCAGGCGAAGATGGATGCTTACAAGCAGCCCGCGAAAACTTTGCCGCGGTCGCCAGGGAATGAGCGGGAATGGCTCGATGCCTGTAAGGGAGGGAAAGTGGAGCCCGGCGGGAATTTCGAATTCTCGGGAATGGTGACGGAGACGTTGTTGTTGGGGAACGTCGCTTCGCGCACGGGCGAGAGGTTGCACTGGGATCGCGCCGCGCTGAAGGTAACGAACTCGGAGGCGGCGCAAAAGTTAGTGAAGCCCGACCGGCGCAAGGGTTGGGAATTGTAAGATCTCTCGCTCGCTATGGAGTGCGCGCGATAAAATGAGTCAAGCTTCGTGAAGGTTGCGAACTGCGTCGGTATGCGTAGCCCGCCACAGCGGCAAGCTAGCCGCTAGTACAGCGACGACGATCACCGCTGCCCCAGCGAGCAGCATCATCAGCGGGTTGCGCGCCGTTACCCCGAAGACCAAGCTCTCGAGCCAGCTGGCGGCACTCCACGCGCCGATCGCGCCGAGAAAAATTCCAATCACTGCGAGACGAATGGCCTGCAATCCGGCCCAGCGAAGAATGGCAGAGCGCTGCGCGCCTACGGCAAGCCGAATGGCAATTTCTCTCTGCCTCGCACTAACCCAATAATTCAGTACGCCGTAAATCCCCACCGTAGCCAGGAGCATCGCGAGCCCGCCGAAAAGCCCAAGCAGCAGCGTCGCAAAGCGCCGGCGCTGGAGCGTCGCTCCCAGCCAATCTTCGGCAGTTCGCAGCGATTGAATGGGAACATTTCGGTCGAGAGCCGAAACCTGCTGGCGAGCAGCGTTCATCCATTGCGCCGGGTCGCTATTGGTGCGAAGCGTCACGACCATCGCAGACGAAGGTTTCTGCGAAAACGCATAGTAAAACGTCGGCATCTGTTCGGCGTCGAGCCCCATCTGGCTGACGTTCGCTACGACTCCGACGATTTCCAGCGTTGGCCCTTCCATGTAGGGCCCGCCAACCTTGAGATGCTGCCCTAGCGCCAGTCGCGGATCCAACCATTCTTGACGTGCGAGCCGTTCGTTGATGATTGTGGCCCGCGAGCCGCTGGCGCGGTCCGACTCGTTGAAGTTGCGCCCCGCGAGGACGCGTATGCGTGCAGCGCGAAAATAGCTCGCATCCACGATGTTGTATAGCGAGAGCCGGACATCGTCGCGGCCTGGCGTGGGTTTTTCGAGAATGGAATACCAATAATCGCCGCAATCGCCCCCGCCGGGAGGACAATTCACGAGGCCGACGTCCTGAATGCCGGGCTCCGCGCGCAGGTTCTGCGAAAGTTGTCCATAATATTCGCGAACGCTGTCGTCGCTTCTATAGCGCGATTCCGGCAGCTGCAGTTCAATCGCCAGTAGGTTTTTGGGGTCAAAGCCGGTGTCGGCGTGTTGCGCAGCGATCAAGCTGCGAACGAGAAGCCCCGAAGCGAACGCCAGCATTAGCGTGATGGCGATTTCGGCGATCACGAGCGCGCTGCGAAATGCTTGACCGCGCCTACCCGTGCCGACGGTCGGTGAACCTTCTTTCAGCGCGGTAGTTAGGTCAACCTTTCCAGCATTCAGAACAGGAGCAAGTCCCGCCAGTAGTCCGACGGCGACGGAAATCGCCGCCGCAAAAAGCAAAACGGGAACATCAAGCGTGGCTTCTGCGAGGCGCGGAATATCGCGGGGGCCAATCATTATCAGCGTGCGCAAACACCACCCTGCCAGAAGCAATCCCAATGCGCCACCGATGGCCGCGATAACGATATTTTCGGTGAGCAGTTGGCGGACAAGGCGCGCACGCCCAGCCCCGATGGCCACGCGAACCGCGATCTCTCGAGCACGCGCCGTACTGCGAACGAGTAGAAGACTTGCGACATTGGCACAGGCAATGATCAGCACGAGACCTACCGCGCTCATGAGAACGAGCAGCGTCGTGCGAACGTCGCCGGCCATTACTTCAGTGAAATAGGCGGCAAACGCGCGATGATCATCCTCGGGACCGGGGTCGCTGAGCGCGAGCCGCGCCATGATGGCATCAAGATTGGTCCGCGCTTGCGTCAGCGTAGCTCCCCGCTTGAGCAGGCCCAGCGCGCGCATCGAGCCATGATCGCTGCGTTTACGATGGGCGTTGGCGTTGCGGCCAATGGGCAGGTAAAAGTCCATGGACCTCGTCAGAAATTGAAATCCGGGGCTCAAGACGCCGATGATTTGATAGGACGTGCCATCCAAAACGACGGACTCGCCGACAACATTCGCATCACCGCCGAGTTTGCGTTGCCAGCAATCGGCTGTTGCGACGACTGTCGGTGCAGCGCCGGGCTTATCGTCAGGGTCAGTAAAAAGTCGGCCCAGAGCCGGTCTCGCGCCGGTGAGCTGAAAAAAACTGCTCGTCACAAGCAATTCGTGCGTGAGTATGGCGTCGCCTCTACCAGTCAGGGTCAAGTCCTCGTCCGCGAATGCCGCCATGTTCTCGAAAGAATCGCTGTCGTGGCGCCAGTGCTCAAAATTGATCCAGGTGATACTGATACCGGCGGCCTTGGCGGTGGATTCGCCGAGCCAAACGAGCCGCTCGCCATGCGGGTACGGCAGCGGCCGCAAGAGCACGGAATAGACGACGCCGAAGATCGCGGTGTTCGCCCCGATGCCCAGCGCCAGCGTCAAAATGACGACCAGGGAGAAGCTTGGCGACTTGCGAATGCCCCGCAGACCGTAGCGAATGTCCTGCAAAAAAGTCTCGAAGCGCGGGAACTGCCAGGCTTCGCGCGCATTCTCTTGCGTTCTGGTCAGATTGCCAAAGGCACGCCGCGCTGCTGTGCGAGCTTCGCCAAGAGGCATGCCGCGTTCGATATTTTCCGCGGTAATCAGATCGAGATGCGCTTGGATCTCGTCGGAGAGATCACCGTCGAGGCCATTGCGAAGATGCAAAGCTCGACAAATCTTTGACCACCATTCACGCATAGGGTTCACCTTTGCGGAGCCAGCACACGTGCCATGGCTTCCACGAAGCGCATCCATTTTGATTTCGCGGCGACTAATTGCTTTCGGCCAAGAGGCGTCAGGCGGTAATACTTCGCGCGCCTGCCGTTAGGAGATTTCTTCCATTGCGAAACAATCCAGCGGCGTTGCAGCAAGCGCTGCAGCGCCGGGTAGAGCGAACCATTGTCGACGAGGAATTCGTATTCCGATTGCTGCTCGAGGAATTGCGATATGCCGTAGGCGTGGTTGGGAGAGCCTTGCAAGCTGCGGAGAATCAAGACCTCGAGCGTGCCCTGAAGGAATTCGAGCGTTTTCCGTGGATCGTCTACCGTAGGCACTCTACCTGTTTACGCTTGAGCGGGATTCTTGTCAAGCGGGTGCCGAACGCCTTTGGCGAGCACCGGACAGGCCCCGCCACCATCAGCCACAAAGTCAATATTGGTTGCCCAGTAGGGGCACGGTACGCCGTGCTCGTCCGCATGGAATTAGAACCGATGCACTGGCCCGATTAGGTTCCAGTGAATGGAATACCACGTCAAAAAAACGCAAGCCGCCGCCACCAACGAAAACTTCACTCGAGAAATCACACGGAGATCTGTGCGGCGCCACACGCGGATTCCGGCTAATAGCGCGAAGATGCTGAACAAAACCGCGAGGACTGAGAACCAGTTTATCAGCGAGAAGTAACGTTGGATCACGGGAAACGACGGTAACGCTTCGTTCTGAAGATTTACCGACAAGGTCACGAGCCAGATGGTGACGATGATCCAGAAGAAAGCGGCGAGCCGAGGGCCGATGGTGAGCCATTCAGTGCCGGGTTGAGGCTTAAGCGGCAGGCGATTGCGGAAAAATAGTCTTCGGCCCAGGCGAATGAGGCTGGCCATTACTACCGAAAGCAGGATCAGCAGACTTACGGCCAGGGAAATTCCTACAAGAGTTTTGTGTTCGTACCATGGGACGCGCTGGTATTGCACACCGGGAAAGTTGACGGCTAAGCGTACGATTTTCCCCGACGAATCTCGAATGGCGAATAGGCGAGGCTGATCGTCCTCGGCTTGCCAAAGATCTTTTCCGATGGGTTTCCATTTGCGCGTATGGCCACGCAAGTCTTTGGCGAGATCAAGCATGAGTACGCCGTCCTTGTCGACGGTGGCGACGCCTTGGCTGGCGGGATTCGAAATAGCCAGCTTGGTGCTGTCAGCGCGGCGGGTCGCTTGATAGTTGCCTGCGATGTCTTTGAGTTGGTTGACGGGGAATGTTTGAAAAGGTAGAGCGGTGTAAGCGGGGTAGTAGCGATCCGCAAAACCGTCCAGGAGTTCGGCCCGATTGCGCGAGGCAGAGCCGGCGGAATTGTAGGAAACGAAAACGACGAGTTTTTGCGTCGGCTCCATCAGAAACATGCTGTGGAATGCGACCAGATCTCCATCGTGGCCGATGAAACGCAAATCATTGCGCCAGGTTTGGTAGAAACCCATGCACATGGGAGGCAGAGCATCGGAAGCATCGAATTGGCGGGTCCACATCAGATCGCGGGTTTCGGTTTTGAGGATACGGTGGCCGTCGAATTCGCCGCCGTTAAGGAGAGCCAGCGCGAATTTTTCCATGTCGCCTGCTGTGGAGGAGACTCCCCCTGCGGGAGCGGGCTGGAAAATTTCAAAACCGATGGCGGGTTTTTCCGTCGTGGCGCGGTAACCGTCGGAGACATACGGAGCAAGTTCAGCAGTCATGGGTTCGTTGAAGCTGGAGTGCTTCATCCCGAGAGGCAGGAAGATGTGCTCGGAGACGTATTGTTCGAACGGCTCGAGGCTGACACGCTGGACGATGTAGCCGGCGAGCCCGACCCCGTAATTCGAATACGCGGGGATTTCGCCTGGCGGATACATGCGGCGCGGTTGATTGGCGATGAGGAAGTCTCTCAAAGAGGCAGTCTTTTTGGGGTCGACAATAAGAATGTCGTGAACGACCTCTTCGAAGCCGCCGGTGTGGGTCATCAGATTGCGCAAAGTGATGGGTTTGCCGAAGGCCGGAGCGATTCTGAAATCGAGATAGTTGTTCACGTCGGCGTCGATGTCCAATTTTCCTTGCTCGGATAGCTGCATGACGGAAACCCAGGTGAAGAGTTTTGAGATCGACGCGAGTCGGAACATGCTGGTGTCCGGATCGACAGGAGTTTTTTTCGTGATGTCGGAGTAGCCGTAGCCCTTTTTCAGTATCTCTTTTCCATCCTTCATCACGAGGACGGTGGCGCCGGCGACGTCGCTTCGCTCCATCTGGAGAGGAACGAGGCCGTCGAAAAATGCTGCAAGGTCAGCTTTTTCGAGCGGATGCGCAGCGGGAGGTGGAGTTGTAGAAGATGCCTTTGCTTCGGCGGCTGCTGGAGGCGCGGCATTCTTTGGAGGGACCGGCGTCTCTGGGGGAAGCGCTAGCGCGGGAAGCAGGATGCAGAGCGCTAGAACAAGGAAGAGAGTGCCAAGCCGGGTCATTTTGCCTCCTAGGGAGAAGAAACAGGGGCACAGTTTCTTGGAAACAGGGCGTATGCGCAACACAAATTTGAAAACTCGCTGCGACACCAGCGTGATTGGGCCTGGCAGGAATTTGTCACGACTCGCGCGCGGGGATTGAAAGAGTAAAGGAGATAAAAAAGTGAAAGCGGATGGGAGGGATTGATGTAGGTGAGGCGGAGCATATATGATGCGGGCCTGCGGCAGCGCACCCGGCTCAAGCGCGACTCGCCGCATGACAAGGCTGAGGGGGACAAATGAAGCGGATTTTATTGGTTTTAGCGATACTGGGAATCGCGCAGACGGTTTCGGCACAGGATTGGGCTAAGGCGGCGCTGGCGAAGTCGCCGCGGCATAGCGAGTGGGTGACAGTGAAGCACGATGGGCGGTCCGTCGATACGTTTGTTGTGTATCCGGAGTCCAAGGACAAGCGGCCGGTGGTGATAATCATCCACGAAATTTTCGGAATGACGGATTGGGTGGAGGATTTGGCGGACCAGATCGCTGCGGCAGGTTATATCGCTGTTGCGCCGGACCTGCTATCGGGAATGGGCCCCGACGGCGGGCGCACATCGTCGATCCCGTCGGACAAGGTAATGGAAGCCATAAGTAAACTCAATCCCGACCAGGTGACGGGAGACCTGAACGCCGCTGCGGATTATGGGAACAAAATTCCCGCGTCCAACGGAAAGCTGTTCGTCGGCGGATTCTGCTGGGGCGGTGGACAGACATTCCGCTTCGCGACAAACCGCGGCGACTTGTCAGCGGCGTTCGTTTTCTACGGCCCGCCACCAGATAAGGATGCAATGGTGCGCATCAAAGCTCCGGTCTACGGATTTTTCGCCGGCAACGACGCACGAATCGGCGCAATGATTCCCGACGCGATCGTAAACATGAAAGCCGCCGGAAAAACGTTCGACCCGGTGACGTACGACGGCGCAGGCCACGGGTTCATGCGCGCGGGCGAAGCGCCGGATGCGAAGGACGCCGACAAGAAGGCGCGGACGGAAGCTTGGGAACGGTGGAAAGTTCTTCTAGCGAAATAACGCCCGCACGCGACGTTCATTCGTAGCGCAAGGCGATCACGGGATCCACGCGGGTGGCGCGGCGCGCGGGGACATAACAAGCGACGAGCGCAACGAGCACAAGCATTGTGGAAACTGAGAAGTAGGTGAGCGCATCGTACGGGCTGACGCCCGAGACGAAGTCTCCGACAAGGCTTGCCATACCCAAAGCGAGAACGACTCCGGCAGCCAAACCCGCAAGAATAATCAGTATTCCCTGGCGAAGTATCATTTTCAGGATGGAGTTTTGTCCCGCACCCATGGCCATGCGAATACCGATTTCCTGTGTGCGCTGGCTGACGGTAAATGAAATAACTCCGAAGACGCCGACAAGCGCAAGAACGAGTCCGAGAAGACCCAGGCAGCCCGTAAGTCCGGCGGCGAACTGGAAAAGTAGCAGCCCATTCACGGTGTAAAGCGCCTGCAGCATCGGCCGAACTTCGGAAATGGGCATCGTGGGTGCAAGCGCGATCACCTGCTCGCGGATCGAAGTCACGAGAGTTTCCGGCGGAAATGTCGTGCGCACCTGAACCGTGGCCAGCGAACTGTATTGCTGCGCGAAGGGAACGTAGAAATATTCTCGAACGACCCCGATGATACTGCTGGTCTTGCTGTCCTTCACCACTCCGACGACGCGAAGTGCATGGGCGCGGTCACCCGCGATTCGGAACTCATGGCCCAAGGCGCTCTCCTTGGGCCAGAAGCGCTCGGCCATAGCCTCGTTAATAATGGCCACCCATTGCGTGTCTTCCTGATCCGCATTGGTGAAATCGCGGCCTTCCAGAAGCGGGATGCGCAGTGTACGGAAATATCCAGGCGAGACCGTATTGAATCCAGCAGAGGGCACGGACGTTCCCTGCGGAACTTCGTAACCCGGAACCTCAAGGAAATCCGAATCGTTGAAATATCCGAAGGGAACCGTAAATGCGGCACTCGATGACTCGACCCCTGGCAAAGTATCAATACGATCGAGGAGCTCCTTGTAAAACTGGAGTCCCTTTAGTTTGTCGTAGCCCATGCCATTGGGATCGAGCGTGAGGTTGAGCACGTTACGGGGATCAAAACCCAAATCCGAGCGCTGGGCATACGACAGACTCCGCACCATTAAGCCGGCGACGATAAGAAGCATGAGAGAGCCGCCAACTTGAATAACCACGAGAGCCGAGCGCAACCGGCTTCGACTGCCGCTGACAGACCGACCGCCTTCGCGAATCACTTCGATCATGTTTCGTCCCGAAGCGCGAAGAGCCGGCACTGTGCCAACGATAAGCCCGGTGAGCAGCGCAACGCCTAAGGCATAGCCGAACACGCGCCAGTCGAATTGGAAGTCGATCAGGACGGGCAAAGTGGTCTGGAGATGAATCGAGCTGAGCGCGCGGGTCCCCGCCAATCCAAGAAGGACGCCGCCGATTCCCCCACATAACGCAAGCACGATACTCTCCGTGAGCAGTTGCCGGATCAAGCGCCCCCGAGTGCCGCCCAGGGCGGTGCGAATGGCCATTTCGCGTTGTCTCGCTGTGGCGCGCACCAGCAGAAAATTGGCAACATTCACGCAAGCGAGAACGAGGACGAGCCCCGCAAGAATCAGAAACAGCGTCGCGATCTTCAAGATCGTTCTATCCGGGTCTGGATTGGGCCGTGAAAATCGCTCCGGATAGACGCCGAGAGTCATACCTTCTTCGCTCTTTGGATTCCGCGCAGCAAGACGGCTGGCGATGACATCCAAAGCCGATTGAGCCGCTTTGATGTGGCCCCCCGGAAGCAATCGCGCATACACAAAAATGCTTCTCAATTCGCGATTGACCGGGGTGGTTTTGTCATAGGCGCTATCCACCTGTTCCATGCTAAGCGGCATGTAGCCCTGCATGTCCGCCATGGAGTAGAGACCATGGAATTCCTTTGGCGTTACACCAATGACGGTTACTGGATGGCCATTAAAGGCGATTGTTTTCCCAACGATGCTGGGATCACCCGCGAATCTAGTTTTCCAGTAGTTGTAACCCAGGACGACTACAGGGCTGAGGGCCGTGGGAGATCCTTCTGAGGGCAAGATGAAGCGGCCAATATAAGGTCTGACTTCTAGTGCTGTGAAATAATTGCCCGTGACGAAGTACACGTAGATAGGCTCGGTTTTTCCATTTACTGTGAGGCCGCCCGCGCCGAAGAGGTCGCCGATGACGTCGGAGAATACGGAAGTTGTCTGGGCTTGCAGATCTTCCAGCTCAGGAATGGAGAAATTAACTTGCAGAGGCCCTTTCTTTAGTTGAAAGGCCAGAGTGGTGATCTGCTCAGGATCTTTGACAGGCAGCGGCTTGAGTAAGAAGGAATTGATCATACTGAAGATAGCAGTGTTTGCGCCTATTCCGAGGGCGAGAGTGAGCACAGCTATAAACGTGAAACCAGGGCTTTTCCGAAGCATGCGAAGCCCGAAGCGGAGGTCTTGCATCAGATCTTGTAGGTAGCTGACACGGCGGGTGTCCCGGCAATTTTCCTTGGCCTGTTCGAGGCCGCCAAATTCGCGGCGCGCTTTGCGTCGTGCTTCGTCGGCGCTTAGGCCGTTGGCAATGTATTGCTGTGTTTTTTGCTCGAGGTGAAATTGCAGCTCTTCGCTTAAGTCTTGCTCGACACGGTCCCTCCGAAAGAGCGAGCGCAGGCGAAGCGGCAAAGTGTAGAACCAATGTTTGGCACGCATGATGCGATACCTCCTTGCAAGGGCGCCGCGCGCTCAGGCCTCTTTGAGTTTCACGATATTCGAGATGGCCGCGGAGAGACGGCCCCAATTGGCGGATTCTTTTTCCAGCTGCGTTTTGCCTAGCCGCGTGAGCGAATAAAATTTGGCGCGCCGATTATTTTCCGTCGGCTTCCACTCCGCCGTGATCCAGCCTTCTTGCTCCAGCTTGTGCAGCGCAGGGTAGAGCGACCCGTCGCTGACTTGCAGCACCTCGCCGGAGACTTGCTTCAAGCGCAGGCTAACGGCGTAGCCGTTCATCGGCTCCAGCGCGAGGATTTTAAGCAGCAACAAATCCAGAGTGCCCTGGACGAGATCGGGAGGTTTGCTCATCGCTTCTCCTCGGTTACCGAGAGCAGCGTACATCCGCTCCACTCGGTAAGCAAGGGGAAAAGGCGGAGGGGAAACCGGGCGAGGAGAATCGGGGACGGACGAAACGTTTTCCATCTCCACGAGATCTTGGAGGGTGCTGTACCCTCCGGTATTGAAAGGTACAGTTTTTTTCCTTAATCAGCCAATGTCCCTGCCCCCGCAACTCCCAGCCAACAAATAAGCCAGCTTTTCTTAACCCGTTCAGAATCAACACTTACGAGCCATGTCAAGGCTAATCCCTTTGTTTGCCACTCTTGCAAAAAAAAACACCGGGGGGTGGGGGGAAACACTTCCGCCCGATCTTCGTTTTTCGATTTTCGGGTTTCGAGTCCGTGGCCGCTGGCGGCTTCCGCATTTCAACTGCGGGCTGTCAGCTGTCGGCTGTCAGCTACATGCGCCACAGCTGTCGCCGAGTATTATTTGCCGAGGAATTTTTCGATGGTTGAGAGTTCGGCTTCGGCCATGTCCAGGTATTTCTTGGCGGCTTTGGTGTCTTGTTTTTGCATGGCGGCTTGTGCTTTGCCGAGGTCGGTCCTCATGCGCTGCTGGGCGGAGACGATGTCGCCGCGGAGGCCGTAGCCAGCAGCAGCTTGCTGGCGTTGGATATTATCCAAAGATGTCGAGACGGCGGCGGAGCGGCTGTCGATGTCGTCGTAGCGATGCTCGTTTTCTTCGACAGCGGCGGCTTCTTCGGCTTTGGCCTGGGCGTCGGCTTGCGCGGCCTGGCTATCTTTCTTGGATTTGGCGGGAGAAGGCTTCTTTGCCGGTTGGGCGGAAGCGCCGCCTGAGTTGGGCGCTGCCGAAGTCGAAAGCACAGTGTCGGTGGATGGAGTAGAAGACGCGTTCGACGAGTCAGGCGCCGATTGGCCCGATTGCACTGCTGGTGCAGCGGGATCAGTGGAAGCGGGCGTGGCGGGCGTCGAAGCCGTGGCGTCGGTGGAGGCCTGTGGAGGGTTGGACGACGGGCTGGTGGCCGACGAGGAAGCTTGCTGCGATGGCGGGGCACTCTTGCCGGCGCCAGCGAGGGTCTTTATGCGGCTCGGGAGGTAGAGGCCAGCTGCGAACAAAACGGCGACGACAATGAAAGCGCCAAGTGCGATGTAGAGGCCGCGATGACCACTGCCGCTGACCGGCGGAGGCGGCGCTTGAGGCATGGCGTCAGCGGGCGCGGCGGCCGCGGCAAGGCTCGCCGCCGCAACGCGTGACGTTTGTTGGTAGGCGGGAGTGTCCATGACCGTGGTCGGAGATTCGGAGGCCGGCGTTTCCTGGAACAAAGCCGTAGCGCTGCCGGCGTTTGCCGAGGGAACGAAAGCGCGCGGATCGGCTCCGGCCTGAGTGGCGGCGCCTTGCGCGGGGATACTTTTCAAAGCGCCGCGGAAAGCATCGGCGGATTGAAAACGCTGACCAGGGTCCTTGGCGAGAGCCATCACGATAATTTGATTGAGCGCCTGAGGAATGCCGGGGCGGAGAACGATGGGAGGCTTGGGCACTTCCTGGAGATGCGCGGCCATCATGGCGTAGTTGCTGTCGGCCGTGAAGGGAAGCTGGCCCGTAACCATTTCGTAGAGCGAGACGCCAAGAGAGTACAAGTCGGAGCGATTGTCGGCGGGATCGCCTTTCACTTGTTCGGGAGGCATGTAGTTGAGGGAGCCGAGAGTGGTGCCGGTCATGGTGAGGCCGCGATCGCTGGCGGAGCGCGCGATGCCGAAGTCCATTAGCTTTACGGCGCCATCGGGGGTGAGCATCATGTTTGCCGGCTTGATGTCGCGATGGATGATGTTTTGTTTGTGGGCGTAGCTGAGAGCGTCGAGAACCTGATCGATGTACTTGACGGCGAGGGCCGGTGGAATGGCGCCCTGATGCAGGCGTGACGAGAGCGTGACGCCGTCGACGAATTCCATAATCATGACGAGTTGATTGTCGAGCGTCAGCGCCGTGCGCAGCGCGGCGATGTTTGGATGATTAAGGCTGGCGAGGACTTTAATTTCGCGGAGAAAGCGGTCGGCCAGATCTTTTTGCCCGGCGAGGTCGGGGAGGAGAATTTTCATGGCTTCGACGCGGTCGGAGATGGTGTTGCGAACCTTGTAGACTTTGCCCATGCCACCGGCTCCGAGGATGCCGAGGATTTCATAATCACCGAGCTTTTGTCCGACGGTGTAGTCCTGGCTCATTGCGTGGCTCCCTTCAGATAAGAAAATAGGCGAGGAAGTTTAAGAGGCTGCCTCGCCTATTTCATCAAGCACCGAGGATATGAAAACAGAGCATGGATGGGCCGCGATTGCGGCGGAACAACAGGTTACGGGGTAGTGCCACCAGAGCTGGCTGCGACGTCGCCGACTTTGGGTGGCGTTGGGCCCGTGTAGGTGGCCGTGGCGGAGTCCGCGTCAACGTCTGTCACCGTAGCGCTGCCGAGTTGGTTCGTTACGGTTTTTAAAACCTTGCCAGTCGTCGGATCTTTAACTGTGCGAACGGCGCGGCTGATCTGGATGGTGTCGCCGACGCGGACACCGACTTTGTTTCCAATGTTGATGATGAGTGTGTTTCCGCTGACGTCAGCAACGACGCCGGAATAGGTGGCCTTAATGATCGGCAGAGTTCCGGCAGCTGCATCGAGTTGCGTGGCGCAATCGGTGACTGCTTTGTTTACGGCTTCACCGAGAATGGTTTGCGAGAAGTTGCTGCTGCTCATGTCGAAGGCGCCGCCGCCTCCGCTGTAGCCGGTGCCGCCTCCGCCTCCGAGCATCAGACCGGAGCGCGAAGATTCGCCGTTGCCGGTGACGGAGGCAAGAATTTCGCCGGTCGTTGTGTTCACGAGCCGAGCCGTGATGGCCACTACGGCTTTGGATTCTTTTTTGCCCATGCCGGCGATAGCGCCGGTCCAGCCACTGTGGCCGCCGCCCACGCCGCCGATTTGCTTGTCGTCGCGGCCGAATTTGGTGATGGAGCCGAGAATGATAGTGTCGACGCCGAGAATGCGGCCGATTTTGGAGGCGCTGGAGGGATCGGCGCGGTCGCTGTTGTTAAAGTTTTGCTCGGCGATAATTTTGTCAAGGGCGGCGCGCTCGATGACGCGGTATTTGCCGTCCGTAACAAGCTTTTGAACCATGAGGTCGGTGATGCCTTTGCCGACGTCCTGGTCCGTGCCAAAGATGGAGGCGACGACCGTCTTGACTGTGCCGTAGTCGAAATTCATTACGGCGACGAGTCTTTTCGGACCTTGCGGCGCGGCTGCTGCTGGTGCCGCACCCGGTGCAGCGGCGGGCGCGGCTGCTTGCTGTGCCGCGCAAGGGGTAATGGCTAAAACAAAAATGCAAAATAGACGTACGAGTCGTGACATAAAAAAGTGCTCCTCACACCCAAGGAATTGGTGAGCGAAACTTGCGAACCGTTTCATTTGTGGCCCAACCTTATCGGAATCGAAGAACGGCGGTCGCACAGGGTCGAGAAACCAGCTTATGCCGCGTATCGTACACCGTAGAGGAGGGAGAGGCAACGGTGGTGTGTCGGAACGGAAACGAGAGGGGAGGCAGCGGAGCAGGGAGTGCCTTCGGCGGCGCGGCGGGTCCGACCGGAGACTTGGAAGAGATAAAACTGGTAGGATTCGACGAGAAGTCCCGGGACTTGACGTCCCTCGAGCCACAAAAAGGGAGCGAAGATAATGTCAGAACCGAGCAAAGAAGAATTGTTGGCGCGGATCGCGGAACTGGAAAAGCAGGCGGGGTCAAGAAAGAAAGGGTCGTTGGAATTTCGCGTGGGAGAAAAAGGCGGAGTGAGCGTGTATGGACTCGGACGCTTTCCTGTCACGCTGTATTACGAGCAGTGGATCCGGCTGCTGGATGTCGCGGCGGAATTGCGCGCGTTTCTCGAAGAGAACAAGAGCAAGCTGAAATTGAAGACGGCGGAGTAATGACAGCGAGCAGTGGGTAGAAAGCACTTCCCCCCGTAGGCGTCCGATTGCGTTTGGAATATACCATGGTATATACTAGCGGCTGACGCAGGAGCAGGCCTAACTGCGTCTGGCGCAAAAAAAGCGGGAGGTTGCAGGCATGGCGAGGACGGCGAAGCTGTTTCGGAATGGCAGGAGCCAAGCGGTGCGGTTACCGGCAGAGTTTCGGTTTGAGGGGCAAGAAGTATTCATTCGCAGGGACGAGAAGACGGGGGACGTCATTTTGTCGAAGCGTCCAGCGTCCTGGGAGGAATTTTTTCGGTTTAGGGATGAGGCCAGCAAGGCTGATCCTCGGGCGTTTGCGGAATTTATGGCGAAGCGAAAAGACAAAGCGCCGGAGAAGCGTGAGTTATTCGGATGAGTGTGCGGTATTTGCTGGACACCAACGCTGCCAGCTACGCGATCAATAAAAAAAACGTCGCGATGGATCGTCATCTGGCGAGAGTGGCGATGGTGGAATTGGGGATTTCGGCGGTGACCGAGGGGGAATTGCGCTATGGGGCAGCGCGAAGTGGGTCGGCGCCGCTGCAGGCGACTGTCGAACAGTTCCTTTTGGGTGTGACCATTTTTGCGTGGGACTCGGAGGCGGCGAAGGAGTATGGGCGGTTGCGGTCGGCGATGGAGCACGAGGGGCGTGTGATGGGGAGTCTGGACATGATGATCGCCGCCCATGCGATGGAGCTGGGGTTGATTTTGGTTACAGTGGATCGGGCGTTTGCGCGGATCAGGCGTTTGAGGATGGAAGATTGGACGAAATAGGAGAGTGGCGAGAGGCGCAGCCGCCTGTTCTCTTGACGGCAAATAACCGGTCTATCTACAATCGCGCCATGTCTCGAAAAGTCATACTGGGATTCGGAATCAGCCTTGACGGTTATATTGCGCGGCGCAACGGCGACCTCGATTTTCTGGTCATCGACAAAGAAGGCGAAGCGCTGATGGCAGACTTCTTCTCCAAGATCGATACCACGATCATGGGCCGTAAAACCGCAGAGGCAACGGCGAAATTGCGCGAGAGTGGAGAGATGCCCGAGACGCCGGGCATGGCGAATTACGTAGTCTCCCGGCGATGGAAGCCGGGCAAGCGCGAGGGATTCGAAGTGGTAAGCGGATCTCTGACAGCCTTCGTGAAAAAGCTAAAACGCCGCCCGGGGAAAGACATCTACCTGGGAGGCGGGGGCGAACTATGCCGCAGTTTCCTGCAAGAGGACTTGGTGGACGAACTCTACATCGGCGTTGGCCCCATTCTTTTGGGCGATGGCATCCCCGGCTTCCCCGGCAAGTTCCCGCAGCGCGACTTCCGGCTGACAGAATGCAAGTCCTACTCGAATGGATCGGTTGGGCTGCGCTATGAACGGATTCGGACGAAGATGAGCCGATAATCGGGCCCTGATGGGTGTGGAATTGGGGACACTGCCTCCCGGTTCCTTGGTCAGCCAAAATGCAGCGTTACCGACTCCAGTAGTGCTTTGATCCCGTTCCAAGCAATCTGCACACCGATACAGACTAGGAAAAACGACGACAATTGCGTGATCACCGTCATCCCCGTTGCACCCAGGATTCGCGCCAACCGGTCGGCAAATCCATAGCAGAGCCAAATGCTGATCGCGATCAAGATTAATCCAATGAGTGCCGCCAAAATCGTCAAAGGATGGTACGAATGATGGTGAGCCGCGTTCGCGCCTAGCGTGATCGCCACCGAGATTGATCCAGGGCCTACTGTCAGTGGCATCGTCAAGGGATAAAATGCCTGGCGGAATGTGTCCTGCGGCTGGACGGTTCTGTGCACGTCATGCTTTTCGTCGTCTCGCTGCTTGAGGAGCGTCCATCCTGTAGCGATGACGATCAAGCCTCCGCCGACCTGCACCACTGGCAGCGAAATCCCAAAAAAGGCAAGCACGTAGGTCCCAACAAAATACGACCCAATCAGCAAGAAGAAACTGTTCATGGCAATCCGCCATGACAATGCTTTGCGCGCTTCCGGTGCGTATTCCCTCGTCAGCGCGAGAAAGAAGGGGCTGCCTCCGAGTGGGTCCACGATGGGGAAGAGCGCAACGAGAACCAGCAATAGATTTTTCGCCGCTTCTTGCATGTGTTCAGTAACTTCTCTCCCTGAGTGTAGTCTTTTTCGATCGGTGAGCACCCGCGACGATAGTTGCCGAATCGTCGAGCTTGCTGCGTAGTGAGGGGTTCTGTGGAATTGGGGACGGAATTGGAGATTGTGCCCGCCGGTTCAAAGGGAAAGTCAAAAGCCCCACGTATGAAAGCGATGCGTGGGGCACCCTCTATGATGGCGTCGGCTCTGTCAAGAGACACCTTGGGTTTGCGAGCCGCGAGGGTTCGTTTTTCTCTTCACCTATAAGGATCCTTTCTCTTCCCTTCATTTCGACCAAGGCTCGCTTTGTGAATCTTGCTTCCGAGCCCTGGTCGTTAGCGCAACCAAGTCTACTCGGAGGAAGGAGCCGACGCCGTCATCTGATCAGGCCGCCCGGTTCAAAGCCGAGCCGCAGGAAGTGAATGTGGAGTGGGAACTTGCGCACCCGATTCAGGTAAAGGCGGCTACCGAAGCCAAGTAAACAGTTTGGTGCGAACCAGCTGCGTGAAAGCCCCTCCGTGGTTTGGAGGGGCTTTTATGTTATCGCAGGAGGTTGAAGGCAGGAGAAGCAACATTGTTAGGGCGATTTGCGTCATACTCCGGGGAAGCTAGCTTGGTTTGATTGAACAGAACGGTCACGGAGGAGTCTGGCTCACACGAACTCTAGATGGGAGGGAAAGAAGATGAAGAGGATGATTTCTCTCGCGCTCACACTGGCTCTCACGATTGGTACTCCCGCCGCGCTGTTTGCCAAGGCCCCGATAGTCAAAATCACGATCACGGGTCCCTACCTCACGGCACCACTTGAAATCACCGATTTCAAGAATTTCGACGTTAATGTGTGGTCAGGCCCAGGCGTACAAATGAACGGAAAAGAGCAAACCGAAGGGTTCATTATTGATTGGCCGCTTGGCCAAGTTTCGTCGTATCCGGCGGGACTTCATCACTACGAAGTGTCTTTCTACACAGAAGGCGGTCTCGTTTATGTTGTGGACTACATGTATGACCGTTCATCCAAACAAGGACTCATATACCTGCCTGCGAGAGGCGACAAACGGTTCAATCTCAACTGCAGCACCATTTGCCATGGCGACGGAGTTGAGGGGCATATGTTTCATGCAACAGCGGCGTGGAACGATGCCGTGAGACCGCTCCTAATGAGAGCGAAGGAGGAGGAGCTACGTCGTTACGAGTCGGAGGAAGTCGCCACAACGCAAACCTGCCAAGTTTCTGAACTTATTCAGGAAGAACGCATAGGCCTCAGCCCCTGGTACGTTAATGAGAACCGAACCATCTGGGCACACTTTTGGACTTCCGAACCGCTGAAGTCTGACACAGAATACAAAATGATTTGGATTCGTCCCGAACCTTTTCCTGGCGTACCGTTCAACAAAGCAACACACCTGCTAGCAAGCGGACAAGTCGGAACAGAGTTCGTCATCTCGGGACGGCGTCTGGATCACGCCGCGTCGCCTGTCCGTAGCTCATTTCCCGGCACCTATGCGCAGGGCTTTCAGCCGTGTGGGTTTTGGTTCCCGACTGCAGGTTGTTGGGAGGTGAAAGCGAATTCCGGTGCTGAGTCACTGCGGTTCGTGGTGTCAGTCAGTGATTAGCGTTTTGCTGCCGGAGAAATATTAGACAGGCTCAGAAACAGGGAAGCGAAAGCTCCTCTGTACTTTGGAGGGGCTTTTTATTTTTCCCCTGGACCAGTTGCTACGATCAACTCTGCCCTCAGTCCGGCCTTGATTGCGAGGTCGAACAGAGCCCTAGCCTGCGTCTCATGTTCTATCACCAAGTAGGGCTTTTTCATGTCCCACTTGGTATTGAACTTCGCCAAAAACGCAGTCAGCTTGGCTCGGTATTCATCGGTGGGGTTCTCAAGAAGGACAATTCCAGACCTTCCCGATGCTTTGAACTCAGCCTTGGTTTGGGCCAAGACGTTCCAGTGCTTCGTTAAGTCTACCGGGGAACTGTGCAGGGGTTCAGGAAGGTTTCCCACGTCGGGCATAGTTTTATTCTCCTCGGTCGGAGTCTAACCGGGCGCGGCGGCGTTCAGAAGATTCGGACCGGAACGCATGTGAACCGCTCGCGGGTTATTGGGGTCGCCAGTTTCGCAGATCACCGGATTGTCGGATGTTATGAACAGTTGGTCCTCGGGTGAATGGATGAACTGCCAGTCCATCTCCGAAAGAACCTCTCCATACTGAATCCCGACTTGAATCAAGAAGCGGGACAATCGATCATAGAGAGGCGGGACAATTCGCCGATCAGGCACAGAGATTGCCTTCCTGGGTTCCCGCCGGGATTTAGGCAAGGAGAGAACTGCCATGGCAGGACAATCACAAGCGGTGCATTCCGGCGAGCCATCCGTGGTCATTCGCCGAGCCTCTGCGGCGGACGCCGAAGTGTGCGGAAGAATTTGTTTCGAGGCGTTTACCGCCCTCGCCAATCGTCACAATTTTCCTCCTGACTTTCCGGTGGTGGAGGTTTCCATTGGAGTGCTCTCGGCGATGTTCTCGCACCCGGGGTTTTATTGCGTGGTGGCTGAACAGGACGGGAAAATCATCGGCAGCAACTGTTTGGATGAGAGGACACCGATTGCCGGTGTTGGGCCGGTCACGGTGGACGCGTCGGCGCAGAATCGCGCGGCGGGGCGCGCCTTGATGCAGGCAGTGCTTACACGCGCCGTGGAACGGAAATTTGCAGGAGTAAGGCTAGTGCAGGCGGCATACCACAATCGGTCGTTGTCGCTGTATGCGAAGCTTGGTTTCATTGTGCGCGAGCCGCTTTCCTGCATGCAGGGGCCCGCGATGAAGAAAATACTGCCGGGGTACTCGATTCGGCCCGCAGTGGCTGGAGACCTAGACGCGAGTAACGACTTATGTGTGAGAGTTCACGGCCACGACCGTGGGGGCGAGTTGCAGGATGCGATTCAGCAGGGTACAGCGGTTGTTGCCGAGCGCGATGGGCGCGTGACTGCGTGTGCCTCTTCGATAGCTTTTTCCGGGCACGCGGTTGGCGAGACGAACGAAGATTTGAAGGCTTTGATTGCCGCAGCGGCGGCTTTTCAAGGGCCGGGCATTCTTGTCCCTAGCCGCAATGCTGCATTGTTTTGTTGGTGCCTCGAGAGTGGGCTTCGCGTTGTGCAGCCGTTGACGTTGATGACGATGGGACTTTACAACGAACCGGCGGGAGCTTATTTGCCCTCCATTCTGTATTAAAGGAGGGCGAGGCTTTTCGTGGGAATCGGGCGTATCGGCATTTCGGGAGAAGGGGCACGCGGGCGGGAGTGAAACTGCCTTTTGACGAAAACCTCCCTCCTCGCCTTGCCGAGTTGCTTGCGGACATCTATCCCGGTTCTTTGGATGTGCATCAATGCGGGCTGGGCGCTCGCGATGACTCAGCGACATGGGATTACGCCCGGCAAAACGGTTTGACGATCGTTTCCAAGGACTCTGATTTTCAGGAGCGAAGTGTTCTTCTGGGTTCGCCGCCGAAGGTGATTTGGCCGCGCACGAGCAACTGCGCGAGCGCACAAATTGAGTTTCTGCTGCGAACTGCCGCTACGATCATCGCGCGTTTCATCCAGCAAGACAAGGAAACGTGTCTCGCACTGGGCCAGCGCCCTAAGAAGAAGTAGCCCGCCGCAAATTAAATCCCGACGAACAGGACCCGCATTCGAGAAAAAAAGTGGGGAGGAAAAATATGGAGAAGAAATAGAAAGAAGGCACGACGTGTCGTGCCCCTACGCACCGCTCAGAATTAGTCCATGTGGTGCATAGCGTAGATGTTGTCGAGGCCTTCTTTGTAGGGATAGACGTGGACCATCCAGCCGAAGATGACGGGATGGAAGCGGCCGCCGGCTTCGGAGCAGGCGTCCTCGGTGATGATGGAACCTTTGAGGCCGAACTTGGTCCAGTCGGCGCTGCGGAGCTGATCGCGCGGGGGCATGCAGAGATTGGTGTGCAGGTGCCACATGGCGACGCTGAGCGGGACGCGAGCGTTGAGCTGGTCTTCCGTGGCGCGCTTGGGCATGGTGTACATGGCGCCGACGAGTTCGTAGCCGGTGGCGGTTTTCTTGTAGAGAAGGGAAGTGGGGCGCGCGGGATCGAAAGTTAGCGATTCGAGAAAACCGTTGCGATAGCTAGTGAAGTGATATTCGGGTTGCGGGAGATTGGGGAGAAAGATTTTGAAGCCCTCGTCGAGAGCAGCGTGGTAGTCCTTGTATTTTTCGATGCCGGCGCGAAGTTGCGTGACGATTTCGTTGGCGCGCTGAACATCTTCCGGAGTTTGCGTGCGCATGCTGGTCATGTACATGTGGTGGCTGTGGGCGTCGTTGTGGCCTGGCGTCATGTCCTGCACGGCGGCCTTTTCGCTGGCTTTTTCATCGCCCATATCCATTCCGGGCATGGCTTTGGACTGCGGCGTAGCGGCTTCCTGAGCGGCGGGGCTCTGAACGCCGGGCGCACGGTGGCCGGGCATGGCGACTAGCAATACCGTGACGACAAAGATGGCGGCGAAAACCATGGCGGTTTTTGCGGCGAGATGAAGCAACGTTCTACGGGCTGACATTACGATTCTCCTCATTTAATAATACGCAAGGAGTTGGATGGAAATATCAGAGAAGGCGTTGCTGCGTTCCTGCGAAAAAACTGTACGGAGGGACAGGAAGGAAGAAGAAGTAAAGAAATAATGACGCAACGAGGTAAAGAAAAGGCGGAGAGGAGCGAGGCGCTGTGTGCGGAGGCGACGGTGCTTCGGGGCCGAGCTGCGGGGCGTGCTAAAATCTTGGCGTGAAAAAGCAAACGGTCGAGCCGGCAAACCTTTTGACGGGTGGCGTACAGCCGCCGGGGGACAAATCGATTTCGCATCGCTACGCGATGCTGGCGGGTTTGGCGGAAGGAACCAGCGAGCTGCGGAATTTTTCTGCTGCGGCGGATTGCCACAGCACGCTGGGTTGCATGAGTGCCTTGGGCGCGGACGCGAAAATCGAGAAAGACGTAGTGCGGATTACGGGCCGCGGGCCGCGAGGGTTGAAAAGCAGTTGGCGGGCGCTGGATGCGGGAAATTCCGGGACGACGATGCGGCTGTTGACCGGAATTTTGGCGGGCCAGGAATTCACAACAAAACTTACGGGCGACAGTTCGCTCCAGAAACGGCCAATGAAGAGGGTCGTCGGGCCGCTGCGCGAGATGGGCGCTGATATTCGTGCCAAGGATGACAATTTTGCGCCGTTGGAGATAAAAGGCGCGCGCCTGCACGCGATCGATTATCAGATGCCGATGGCCAGCGCACAGGTGAAATCGGCGGTGTTGCTTGCGGGGCTTTTCGCGGAGGGCGTGACTAGCGTTACGGAGCCGGCGCGGACGCGCGACCATACAGAATTGGCTTTGGAAGAATTTGGAGCGGCTGTTGAACGGCACGGGCGGACAACGAAGATTCACCGGCTTTTTGGCGGAAATGGATCGGGGAAACTGCTGGCAAAATCTTTGGATGTACCGGGCGATATTTCTTCGGCAGTATTTTTTATTGCGGCAGCTTCGTTGCTGGGAGATTCGAACATCGCGATTCACAATGTGGGGCTTAACCCCACGCGAACGGCAATTCTGGATTTGTTTGCGGGAATGGGCGCTTCGATTCAGATGCTTTCGCTGACGAGTTCGCACGGGGAGATTATTGGGGACCTGGCTGTGAAGGGCGCTTCGCTAAAAGGTGGAGTGATTGAAGACGAGACGATTCCGTTGGTAATCGATGAGTTGCCGATGCTTGCGGCGTTGGGGCCGTTTACCGAAGAGGGAATTGAGATTCGGAACGCGGCGGAATTGCGGGTTAAGGAGAGCGACCGGATCGCTGTGCTTGTTGAGAATCTGCGGCGAATGGGGGCGACTGTCGAAGAGCGACCGGATGGATTGAAAGTGGAGGGACGGCGCGCTGGGAAATTGCATGGGGCGGAGATTGATCCGCATGGGGATCACCGGATTGCGATGGCGTTTGCGGTGGCGGGACTGGCGGCGGAGGGCGCGACTGTGATTCGCGATGCGGATTGCGCGGGGGTTTCTTATCCAGCGTTTTTTGAGGATTTGAATAGGTTGGCGGAAAGATAGATTGGTATTGGCTTAGGCAATTCTGTTTGCGCGCCGTAACCTGATGGCCATAAAAAATGCACAGCCACGATCCATCGCGCGAAAACCGCGCGATGGAGAAGAGGTTGGCTGTGCCACAAGAGAAAAACGGACGGCTAGCTGGTTTTTTTGATGGAGACTGCGCCGTAGCTGGTTTTTAGCGTGATTTTTGGGCCGCGAGCGGTGCCGTATTTTCCTTCTAGATGAGAATCGCCGGATTCTACCGAGGTTTTCTTTAGGGTGTCCGCGGAAAATTCCGAGTTGATATCGCAAGAGTGGCAGTCGGCGAGGATGTTGAAGCTTGCGGACTCGGGAAGAGTGAGCGAGACGCTGGCGTTTGTGTTGGTAACATCGATGTCGGCTTTGGGCGCGGCAGAGAAGCGCAACTCGACGTCACCATCGCGGTTGTCTACTTTTACTTTGCCGGTGGCGTTTTCGATGCTTACGGAATAGCGATTCGTGCGCAGCGTGATGTCTCCCGGCGCATCGACGATTTCCAGATTGCCTGAGCTGACTTCCATGTGGCCGGTGAGAGATGTAAGCGTGAGATCGGTGCGCTGCGAGATGAAGCGGAGGCCTTTGGCGACTTTATCGGCGCGAATGGGGCCGTAGAATTCGCCGTCCAGTGTGAAACTTCCCGTGGCGGACGCGACGTCGACCTGAGTGCCTTTTCCGGAGATCTTGATGTCACCTTTCGTGTCGGAAACTTTGACGTCGCCCTTGTGCATTTCAATGTTGACGTCGCTGGCTGTGTCGCGGACCTCGACGTCGCCGTTTGCGCTGGATACCGAGACCGGCGTGGCCATATCGGAAACAGTGATGTCTCCCTTTTCGTTTCGGACAGTGACGGAGGCCATCTTGGGGACTTGGACCTCCAAGTCAACGCTGATGCGAGAGTCGCCGGCGTTCACGCCCGTGGGATGAATCTCGTAACCGTCGCCATTCTGAACGATTTCAACGGAAACGGGGACAGCGCGGCGTGAAGCGTCGTTTTCGCTCCAAGCATGGACATTCTTCTTGCCGGAGACGCGAATTTCGGGCACGTCCGAGGCGCGCACGGTAATGTCGCCACGAACGCCGCGAACGGAGATGCGCGCGTTCGCTGGGACAGGTTTCGGTGCGACATCCAAGTCGAAGGGATAGGCGTCGCCCGAGATTTCAATGGGAAGCTTTCCGCCGATGGTACGCTTGCCAATATCGATAGCGACGACGCAGCTCAACAGCACCACCATGCCGACGACCAGCAAGATTTCGCCGCCAGTGATGCGAGCAGATCCGGAATCGACGGAACGGCTGGCGACTGTCCGGTCGTAGAGCTTAATTAAGCCGAGGAAGATGAGCGCGAGGGGCCACCAACGCACCAGCACGTCGCCCAGCTCCAAGCCGCGGTAGTTATGCAGCAGGAGGAGAAATCCGACAGTAATAAGAACGAGCCCTGGAAAGATTCTGCTGGTGGCTTGGCGACTCCTGGCCATATTGGATTATTGTCCTTGCCCTGGGTAAGAGGTGGGCGCCGCGTTCGAAGGAGAAGGCGGCACTCCAGGCGTCGGAGGGACTGCAGGCGGCAGTGGAGCGGCGGAAGAAACATGGCCCTCGCTTGAAGCCATAGCGGAGGCGAGACTGATGAGCCCGATCACAATGAGGATGACCGGGTAGGTGTTGCTGAAGTCGAAGTAACCGCCGCGCATTTCCGCCAACAGAAAAAGCACACCGACAGTAACAACCACGACGGGCCCCATGAGGCCGCGGATGCCGCAACGCTGGCAGGTGCAACGAATGCGATCGCTCATCTGTGTTCAATCTCCCGAAGGAGCCTCCTACTGCTGGCGGTCGATGCGGTTCCGAAACATCAAAATTCCCACGCCAATTAGAACGAGGGGCCAGAACCGAGCTATGCGGTACCACTGGAACCATTCAAAATTGTTGAGCAAGAGCAGGAGCCCGACGCCAATCAAAATGATCGGACCAATCGGCCGCTGCTTGCTGAAATTATCGAGCGGGTCTGATAAGGGCAGGCCGGCGCGTTTTGCCTGCGCGGTACGAAGCGCATCAATGGGCATGTAAACCCAGAGCGCGGCGATGCAAATCCAAAGGGCGGCTTCTGCACCACCGTTATCCAGACCGTTTACACCGGTGATGAACAACAAAAGAAAAATCGCGAGATGGATCATGCCTTTGCCGTACTGCTCGTTATAAAAAGCGCCCAAGCCCGGCAGAAATCCCAGGAAGAAAGCCAAGACGGGGTTTGGTCCGACTCCAGGAGGGGAAGGGAGAGGAGGAACCGAGGGAATGACTGCTTGCTGCGGAACTCCCGGTGTCGCAGCTTGCACGGCGAGCGGCGCGGGATGGCCGAGAATCGTGGCCAAGCAATCCTCGCAATAGAGAACGTCGCGCACCGGCCGAATACAAGCCGGGCACATGGGCTTGCCGCAATTGCGGCAGTAGCCGGTTGCGTCCACATCAGGATGGACGGCACACTTCATGGAATTCTCCTTCCGAGCAACCGGGCGCAGAATTGGCCGCTGACCGTCGGAACTTCCGAGGCGAGAATTTCAAGTCCCTTGCCGAGACCATTGGCGCGGTTCTGCTGGCGCGGAGTCGTCGGACGAGTGCCGTCCGTGCTGCCGGGATTTTTACCTGGAGCGGATTGCGGAACGGTGCTCTCTGGCGTCGTGGGCAACTCGTTGTCTTTGTTCAGGCGAGACTGAATTTCGTAAACGACGCGGAGATCGCTGACGAACTTCGTGGTGTGGGCATAGGCGAGGTGCGCCTTGCTGTTCGCATTGCGATAAACGGTGGCAGGCGAAAGGTCCGCGAGCTTTGGCTTGCGCCACGAGAAGCCGGAAGCCGTGAGAAGAATCAGTAGCGTGGCAGCGACCGAGATGGCACTGTATGCGAATCGGGGAGAAGACAAGCCGCCTAACAAGCCAAAAGCGCTGCGCCAGCCTTTTTTGGCTTCGCGCGGCCCGAGAGTCTGATTCAGGATCGAATAGACTAGCCGCGGTGGCGTTTCGATTTGCTCCATGGTGTGGAGGCCGCTCACCAATTGAGAAAGGCTAGCGACCATTTGCGCACAGTTTTCGCAAGAGTTCGCGTGCAGCTCGAATTCGTGACGCTCGTCAGAGCTCAGGAGTCCGTCGAGATAATCGCTAAGGCGTGCTTCGATGTTTTCGCAAGTCCAAGTCATGACATGCTCCGCGCCGGGTCCCGCACTAATTTCCACTTCCATTCCCAAGTAGATGAACGAATCATGACGGACGTACTCCCATTTGTTGAAGGATGCGCGCGAGTTCGATTCGTCCGCGGTTGATTCTAGATTTCACGGTGCCTTCGGGTACATCCAAAACTGTCCGAATCTCATTGTATTCGAGCTGCTGCAAATCGCGCAGGATGACGGCTTCGCGTAGTTCCGGCGAAAGCTTGGTCAGCGCCGTCTGAACCTGGGCACTGAGTTCGCCGAGCAGCAACTGCTGATCGGGACGGCGTCCGGCGGATTCCTTGTTTTCGACCACCGACATGGCGTCCTCAAGCGAGTCCGTGATGCGGTCGCGCTTGGTACGCCGGTAGTGGTCGATGAGAAGGTTGCGCGTCACGCTGGTCATCCAAGTGGCAAACCCGCCATAGGCGGAACGATAGCTCCCAATCGTTTTATACACCCGGAGGAAAACTTCTTGCGACAGGTCTTCGGCTTCTGTGCTATTGCCGGTAAACCTATAGCAAATATTGAAGATGCGGCGCGTATGACGGCGCACAAGTTCCTCCCAGGCCGAACCGTCGCCCTGGAGGCATTGCTGGACCAGTTGGGCGTCCTGCTCCAACGTATCATCAGCCTCGAAACCCGCTTCGGTGACCAGTTTGCCCCAAAAGTTGCATGGAGCCAACTTCGGCCTGCAACTATGGAACGCAAACTGCTCTCGAAAAGTTCCCTGTTGTTCTGGCCCGGGCGACCTACCGCGAGTGAGGGCATCTTACTCAGAGCCGCCTCTGGACACAAGCACACTGACGAATAGTGCAGGGGCACTGTTTCGGACCAACCGCGAAGCCCTTCTAAATCATTGATATAACCGAAAGATCTGGATGATTCATAGCTTCCGTGTGTTTAGACGGCGACTTGTTCGAGGAGCGAACTCGTGCCTATATGGGAGGTAAGAGGGACCTTCTTTGGGCGCTGTCTTCGAACAATTCGCGGAGGAGTTGAAGGCGTGGGAGGCGAGGTATGCCGGCCAGCCGCGCGACGAGCTGATTGGTTTGTGTCTGCTGGCGTTGGAGCGCGAGGAGTTGGTTAGCGTTGGGTACCGCGAAGAGTTGATGACACAGCGGCTTTCGGCGATGCCGATTCCGCCCGCGGTGCGCGAGTTGATGCGGCATGCGTTGATTTGGGCATGGCGCGATGAGGAGATGCACTCGATTTACATTCGCGGGGCGCTGCTCAAATACGGTGGTCCGTTGCTGCGTATGAAGGCGTTTGGGCAGCAGATGGGCGGCTTGGTCGGAGGGTGGGCTGGGTCGGTGCGTCAGCATGTGCCGTGGTCGAAAGCGCCGTTTTCGCGAGCTGGGGCGACGTTTGTGACGTGGCTTGGGGCGGTGACGGGTAAAGTCCCAGAAGATGTTCGAAAATACTTGAACTATGGACCGTTCCGCGAGTTTTGCGTTTTCAATATCGACGCGGAGAAGACGGCCAGCTTGTGCTACGAGCGAATGATCGTCCTAGCGCAGGAAGCGCCGGAGTTGGGACGAGAACTTGCCCAGGATTTTGTACGGGTGCGGGACGATGAAGAGCGTCACGCACGAATTTTTGAGATTCTCGCCACCGCACTGGACGAAAAAGATCAGCTCGTTGCGGGGGAGACGGAAGAATCGTTGACGCGAAAGATTGAGGACGTTGGCGAGTATTTCTTGCCGCGCACGCTGCGGAAGCAAACCGTGGTGAACAGCAAAATAGGAAGCGGCGGGCGGGTGTTTGCGGCGGAAGGAAAAACCGCGGAGGAAAAATGCAGCGTTTTCCGCCGTCTGTTGGACGAGAGCGCGCTGGCGGAAAAACTGCAGCAGCGTGCGGCGGCCTTGGGAAAACGGCCTGAGGAATTGCGGATCGTCATCAAACCATCCTTTATGTTGGGATATGCGAGAAAGGATCGCTCGATTATTACAGATCCGGAATTGCTTCGGGAGCTTGCAAACTTTCTACGAGGGCTTGGCTGCGGGAATGCTGTCATCGTCGAATCTGCGAATATCTACGACCAGTTTTTCGAACACCGAAGCGTGGCGGACCTGGCTGCGTATTTTGGGATGCAGGAGTGCGGGCTGCCGATTGTCGATGCTTCCAGCGACCAGGTGCCGCATGCGTATTTCCGGGGGATGGCGCAGGACACTATTTCACGGAGCTGGAAGGAAGCGGATTTTCGGATGTCCTTTGGGAAGATGCGCAGCCATCCGATTGAGATGGCGTATCTGACGATTGGAAATTTGGAGTGGATGGGCGGACGATGCGACGAGTTTCTTTTTGTCGAGCGGCAAGCGCACCGCGAGACAGCCTTGATGATGTTGCTGGATGGGTTTCCTCCGGATTTTGTGTTGCTGGATGCGTATGAGCAGGCCTCGGATGGGCTTGTGGGAGTGATGGGATGCCCGCGACCGCCTTCGCCGAGGAGGGTATACGCGGGGGAAGATGCGCTGGCCGTGGATTTGGTGGCGGCGCGGCACATGGGAGTTCGCGAACCTGAGCAGACAAATATTTTGCGCGCGGCGTGCCACTGGTTTGGCGATCCGCGGGAGCGCATTGAAGTTGTCGGGACGAATGAGAATTTGCGAGAGTGGCGCGGGCCTTACGAAACGGAGTTTTCGACCTTACTGAGTTTCGTGGCGTACCCGGTGTACGTCTTCGGAAGCGGACGCGGCTCGTTGTTTGTTCCGGAGGTGGATGAGACGGCGTTTCCTCCGCTCCAACGCGTATCGTTTTCTCAGCGCGTTTTGCGCGCGGCGCTTCGCAGGGTTCTCGGTTTGCATTTCCCTCGGACGAAAAAGCAGCAGCTTGCTAAGGCTGCATCCCAGTGAAAAGGAGCGTCGTCGTTATCGGCGCAGGAATGGGCGGACTAACGGCTGCGCTGCGACTGGCGCGGGAGGGATTTCGCGTTCAGGTGCTGGAAGCGCGCGCCGAAGCGGGCGGTTTGGCGTCCGGAAATGTATATGAGGGGTTTTCGTTCGATGCCGGGCCGTATATTTTGCTGGACCGGCCTGGATTGGAGTGGGCATTTGCGTCCGTGGGGCTGAAGCTCAGCGAACACATTGAGCTGCGACCGATCGATCACGTTTACCGCGTCGCTTCACCGGGTCGTCCTACCGTCAACATTTATTCGAGTGATGCGGCGACTGCGCGCGAGTTAGACCAAACGTGGCCGGGAAGCGGAGAACTCTATCTCCGCTTCGTGCGCAAGACGGGAGCGATCGAGGCCTCGCTGCGGCCTCTGCTATACGGCTCGGCGCCCGGGCCGATGTCGATGCTCGGCGGGGGGCGCTGGCGCCACGCGGGGTTTCTCTTGCGTTCGCTGTATTCTGTGCTTCGCGCATCGCGTCTCCCGCAGCCGGTCGTGGATGCGCTCTCGATTTGGACGCACGTCGCGGGGCAGCGTCCGGAAGAAGCGCCGAGTCCCTTGGCGTTTGTTCCCGCATTGGTCCATTCGGTCGGCTGTTTTTATCCGAAACACGGGATTCGAGCGATCCCCGAAGTTTTGGCAAGAGCCGCAACAGCGGTTGGCGTGGAATTCAGATACCACACAAAAGCGAACATGATCTGTACGGAGAGCGACCGAGTGACAGGAGTGGAGTCCACCGAGGGAGAACGATTTCTTGCCGATGCGGTGGTTTCTGACTGCGGGATCGCCACTTACCTCGAATTGCTTGATCACGAGGAAAACCCAAGCCAACAACGTTGCGAGAAGCTCCCGCTGCAATCGCCGGGCGTGTGCGCGTACCTCGCGGTCAAGGGAAAGATGGAATCCCCGTACTTGCGATTTTTACTCCCCGGAGGCGAACAACGCTGTCGATTGTTAATTCGGCCCGGCGTTATGAATCCGGAGGAACAAAACGGCGAGTGGTATCCGGCGAGATTGCTCGGCCCAATGGACCATGCAAAGGCGCAGCGCATAGGACCGCTTGGGCAGGCCGAGTACCTGGAAAAACTGTTGCAAGAAAAATGGTGGCAAGAGGGAATTGCCGAGTATCGCGTGCTTGCGCGGCGCACACCTGCGGACTGGGGCTCGGAATATTCGCTCGCGCGCGACAGCATGAATCCCGTGATGACGGCGAGATTCATGCGTGAAGGAAGACTTGCGCATCGCAGCCCCGATGTACGTGGGTTGTATCTAGCGGGCAGCTCGACGCACCCGGGGCAGTGGGTAAGCTTCTGCGCGATTTCGGGAGTGCTCGCGGCGGATTGTTTGCAAGAGGATTTCGCCTGATGCTCGCTACGACTACCGAAACTCACGGCGGGCGTATGTTGCGTGTGGCGCGCCTGGGGAGCGGGCCGCCAGTGATTCTCCTTCACGGCTATCCGGACAATTTACAAGTATGGTCGGAACTCGCGCCGCGGCTTGCTACGCGCTTCGAAGTGATAGCGTTTGATTGGCCTGGAATGGGGTACAGCGAAGCCTGGACCGGCGGAGCAACGCCGTTCGATTTCGCGCGGCGGCTGCACACGCTGATGGATGGCTGGAAAATCGAAAAGGCTTCGATCATCGGGCATGACATGGGCGGTCAGCCAGCGCTCGCCTTCGCCGCCGAACACCCGCAGCGAATCTGCAAACTCGTCGTGATGAATTCGCTCGTGATTTGGGACGAGAAGACCTCGTGGGAGATTGCGCTGCTCAGAAAATTCGGCTGGAACCGCGTTTTGTTGGAGCGCCTGCCGCGCGCGGTTTTTCTTCGGGCGATTCGAACGTTCTTGCCGCGGGGCTACAAACTCAGCGGGGAGTTGCGCAGCGATCTCCGGGAAGGTTTCCAGCGTCCAGAAGTTAGAAAATTTGTGGTGCGTATGTGCGCGGGCTATCAAGGAACCTTGCCGCGACTGAAGCAGCTTTATCCGAGCGTCCGAACACCGTCATTATTTTTATGGGCGGAGTGCGACAAACATTTTCCCGCGGGTCATGCGCGGAAGCTCGCCGAAATGGTCCCCGGCGCAAAGCTCGAGATAATTCCACGCGCCGGGCATTGGATGACGCTTAATCTTGCGGACGAAGTGAGTGCACGCATCATGCGCTTTCTTGGAGCAAGCCATGGCGAGTGAATCAGCGTATTCGACCGCTGGCTCGCGAGCACGCTACTACCAATTGCTCTTTCTTGCGGCTGCCGTTTGGAACGCGCTATCCGCCGGCGCCGTGCTGTTTCTCTTGACCCGTGCGAAGTTTCGAGAGGTTTTCATCTCGATCACCATCATTACGCGCACACGCCCTCAAGACCCGGAGTATCAGTTTTTTGACCGCGTGGTTCGCGGTGTGCCTGGTTGGGCGTATTTCTTGATTCCTGTGTTCGCCTAAATCGGCGTGAACGCTTACGGTTTGCGAAAGAAAATGCCTGCTGGTGTGCGGCGAAGAATTGTTTTGGAACTGGCCGGCGCCGCCCTTCTCCACTTAACAATGGCTTTTGTTCTGGGATGGCGGCGCTACTTGCTGTTCGTGATCGCTCCCATGGTCACTAGCCTGTACGTGGCTTCAGTCTTGCGCAGCGTGATGGAATATCACGACGTCACTGAAGGCAGCGAATGGACCAATGCGCGGTCTATCGTGACGCATACGCTGATCGAGTTTCTTTGGTCGAATGTGAACTACCACCTCGAGCATCACCTCTATCCCTCGGTGCCATACTACGTTTTGCCGGAGTTGCGGAGGGCGCTCACGACGGATTATCAGGCCCACCAGAGCAATGTAGAGAACGGCTACGGCCACACGGCGTTGGTTTTGCTGCGTGATCCGCGGCATTTCGCTCCTAAGTAAAGCAATCGCGTACCGCTTAATAAGCGTTTCGTTTGATGCGTCTTGACGCTTTTGTTTGGGGCCGTTAGTCTCAAAAGCTCATGCGTTCATCGTCGAAGAAGCTCGCTTACGTCATTCTCGCATTGCTCGTAATCGGCTTCGTGATTTACCGGTCGAGTGGTCTTCTTCACTCTGGCGACTTTTTTGCAAATTTGTTGAAGGCTGTTCGCCGTGCGAACCCCGCTCTGCTCGCCCTTTCGACGGTCGCCATCTATGCCTGCTATGCGATCCGCGCGTTGCGTTGGCAGGTGCTACAGCGCAATTTGGGGCCTTCCCGCTTCTGGCAGATCTATTCGATGACGCTCGCCGGTTTTGCTGCGGTCCTTGCGCTCGGCCGGCCGGGAGAGCCTATTCGCGTACTGTTGCTGGCGCGGAAGGAAAAATTGCCAGCGGCGGATCTCTTCGGGATCTATTTGGTTGAACGGATTCTCGATACAGCCAGCACTTTAGTCGTGGCGGCCCTGGCATTGTTGCTAATCAAATCGGGCATCGAATCTAAAGAAACTGCCGGAAAATTTGTGCCTGCCTTCCAGGCGGCGGGAGCACTTCTCGGCGTTGGAGTTTTGGGTGCGATCGCTTTCCTTATATTTCTTCGGGTTCGCGGGACAGCTCTATTAGAACGTCGCCTAGCGCCGTGGCTTGGTGTACATAACTGGAAGGCTCGCGTCGCGCGAATCTTGATGGGATTCGCTCGGGGCGTACAAACGATTCGGACCTGGGGCGACTTGGCACTTGCCGCGATATACTCCGCGTTACACTGGATCCTTGTTTTGTTTGTCTATCTATGGGTGATACGAGCCTTTGGTGGAAGCGTGGCGGATTTCAGCATAGGGGATGCCATGCTCGTGATGGCATTCTCGTTGGTGGGTTCCATCGTGCAGTTGCCGGGAATTGGCGGCGGTTCGCAGTTGGCGTCTATTCTTGTGTTTACGAAGCTATTTGGGATAGAGCCTGACCTGGCTACGGCAATCGCGATCGTAATTTGGCTGATCAGTTTCGCTGCGGTTGCAGTGTTTGGATTGCCGATATTGCTTCACCAAGGACTTTCGTTGGCAAAATTGAAAGAGATGGCAGAGCAAAAGTCACTAGAGAGCTCGCCTACTGGAGAGACTGAGTGAAGTGTCCATTCTGCGCGCATCTGGACGACAAGGTGATTGACTCGCGCGAGGGCCGCGCCGGAGACACGATTCGGCGGCGGCGGGAGTGCCTCAAGTGCAGCCGCCGGTTTACCACCTACGAGCGCATCGACGAAATTCCCTACATGGTGATCAAGAAAGATGGACGGCGCGAGCGCTTCGAACGGCAAAAAATTTTGCAGGGATTGTTGAAGGCGTGCGAAAAGCGGCCGGTGGCTACGCCGAAGCTCGAGGGGATCGTCGATGAAATCGAGAGTGTGGTCCATGAAGCGACGGAGCGCGAGCTCACCACGACAGAAATCGGCGAAATGATCATGCACCGGCTGAAGAAACTTGACAAAGTTGCGTACGTGCGCTTTGCCTCGGTGTACATGGATTTCAAGGATGTGCAGGAATTCATGTCCGAGCTGAAGAATTTGTTGAAGGACCGCGGCAAGAAGTGAGCGCATTTTCGGAGCATTTTCAGCGCGGCCAAACGCCGGCCGTGAACGTCCGAATCGTCGTGAACCCCAGCTTTTCATAAAGCTGAACCGCGCCGTAATTCTCCGAAGTGACCGTCAGCGTCAATTCCTTGAATTTCATGCTGCGCAGCGTTTCGGCGGAAGTCTGCATCAGCATGCGGCCGATGCCATTCCCCTGGTAACCGGGTAGCACGCAGATTTGCGTGGTATGGCCGACTCCCGGGGAGACCTCACTGGTGAGAACTGCTGCGACGAGTTCGTCACTGCCCGGTTCTCGGAGCACAAAAGAGGCTCCCGCCACAAAGTGGCCACAGCCCGGCAACAGGATGATGTTTTTCAAAAACTTTAGCGCGCCGGAGCGGCTGCGGTACTGATCGTTGATTTCGCCGTCGATGTGGTTCGCGTAGGCCAGATAAATCAGCTTGGCGCAGGGCTCAAAATAGCGGTCATTCCAGCGGTCCAGGCGCATCCCGGCGGAGACTCCGGCCTTGGTCTCGGGCAGCTTCTGTAGATCCTGGAGCATGAATTGGCGGGAGTAGAGACGAAAGCCTTGTTCACTGAGAGGGGCTTCGACCGGTCCGCTGAAGGGCATGAGCTGGGCTTCGATCCGCGAAAGCTGCGGAATCGCCCGCATGGAAAAGAGCATTTCATCGAGCAGGCGCTGTCCGATGGTAGCCTGCGAAAATTTAGCCGATACATACAGGCCGCCGATCAGGCCTTTCTGCTCTTCCAGGACGTAAAAGGAATAACCCGCGGCGCTGCCATTTTCGAAGGCGACACATCCCGCGAGGGCGTGAGCGTCCATGAACCGTTTGATCAATTCCAAGGCGCTGCGGTAGTCCCAATGGAGTTCATCGCGCCAGTGCCGCGCTTCTTCTTCAAGGAGCGGCTCGAGTTGGCGGACCGTCGTCTGGCGCAAGTCGACAATATTCATGGATGAAGAAGACTGCCACGCGGTCCCTGACCGCAAGCTCTATGATAGCCGAATCGGTGGCCGCGAAAACAAGCGGGGCGGCGCGACGATACAATTCCGACACAACGGGCGCAGGCTTCCGGAAATGGTGCGGAAAAGGTGTGCTAACATCGCGCCAGTGATGGTTTTTTTGTGAGGAGTGAAAATCGGCGGCCCTGGCCGCGTTAACACAGACTAAGAATGTCGATCCTCTACGAACTTCGTTATCCAACCAAGTGGTATGCAAAACTTTTTACGGCCGTTCTCGCGCTGATTTTCTTTGCCGTGCTCGCGACCGTCGCCATCGCGGGATTCCTTGTCTACCGCATCGTCAAGCCGCAGCGTACCAGCAGCGAAATCGATATGGAGAGCTTTCCGGGCAAGCCGGACCTGGTGGACTTTACGGTTCCGGGGATAGGCACGCGGCACGGCTGGTTTTTCCCGGGATTGCGCGGCGCGCCGACTATTATTCTGTGCCATGGCTATGGATCGAGCCGCGGCGAGCTGCTGACGCTGGTCTCGGCATTGCAAGATCACCAGTACAACGTGTTTGTCTTTGACTTTGCGGCGCACGGCGGAAATCAAGGAATTACCACGTTTGGCTATCGCGAAGCAGACGAAGTGCGCGCGGCCGTGGATACCGTGGCGGCGCGCAACGACGTCGATCCCGCCCGCATCGGTTTGTGGGGCTACAATTTGGGAGCTTATGCGGCCTTGCGGGAGGCGGAAAACGATCATCGCATCAAGGCCATTGTGCTGGACTCAGTCTACGACGAGCCGCAACAAATGGTGAAAATCGGTGTGGAGCGCACCGGTCTCGGCGGATTTCCACTTATGGCTCGCTCCGCGGCATTCAGTTTTACGTGGCTGAATTACAAGTATCGCGAAGATCCGCCGCTCTCGAAGAAACTGAATACGTTGGCAGGTGTGCCGAAACTGTTCATCGAGCCTTCCGATGATCCCGAGCTTGCCGATATTACGCGCCAGATGTTTGTAAAGTCGCCGGAGCCGCGCGATCAGCAGATCATTCCGCACGGTAATTTTGTGTCCATGGATGACGCTGATAAGCGCGATTACGAGAATCGCGTGGTCAGCTTTTTCTTACTGAAGCTTCCCGCCACTGGGATGCCCAGCCGCTGATTGAGGTTGAACTCTGTAGAGGAAACAGCCCGTCTTTTCCAAATCGAATGGAACCTCCTCGAAGGTGAAGTCCGACCCGACCTGGGATTTGGAGTATTTCATTCCAGTCAGGACATAACCCCCTTGAGGATGCTGCCTATCCCATTCAGGAATTTCTTGGTCAAGGTAAAAACTGAGGCTAAAACGCAAGCCACGGTTGAAAGGTCTGACGACGGCGAGTTCTCGAGTCGGAACAGCGCGGCGCTGAAGTTCTTCAGAGAGGGCCCTGCCGGACAGATCATAGCGGAAAAACGACGGAATAAACTTGTTAGTGTTTGATACCGCGAGAAGGATTGGCAAGACGCAGCAGGCTGCCAAGCCTCGGCCGAATGCCCCTCTAAACGAGATGCCTGCGCCCAGCAGGAAGTTCGCAGCACTGAGCGCCCCGAGAATGGTGCCTGTGGCAATCCCAAAATTCATATTGCCTTGTAAGATGTGCCCAGCCAGATATTCGACAATCCCGAAGCAACAGGCAAAGAATAGTGATGAGGCAAGCAATCCTATGGCGAGAGGCTTTGTTCTTCCACTCGCAAGCACGAAACGGCAACGCGTCATGAGCACTACTATTGCCGGAATCGCTGGAAGAATATAGCCAGGCAGCTTTGACCTTGAGAGTGTGAAAAAGCCAAGGCAGAAGAGAGCCCACGATAGGAAGAAGAGAGAATTTGGCGAAAAATGCTTTGTGCGCGTCAGTTGCACGGCCCCCACAACTAAAGACCACACCGCCAAGGCTGTCCAGGGGAGGAGAGCTACAACTAACACAGCGCCGTAAAACCAAAAGGGTTGGATGTGCTGGAATTCGGGGGTCAGGAAGCGTTTGAAATTGTGTTCGATGATGAAGATGCGGAAGAAATCGGGATTGCGGAGGGCGCAGAGGATGTACCAGGGAAGCGCCGATAGGCAGAACGCGGCGATGGCTGCCGGATGAAATAGGCGGAACGCGTCGCGCCAGTGTTTTGTAAAGAGTGCCCAGAAGAAAACCGCGCCGCCGCTGAGAATGATTGCGACGGGGCCCTTCGCGAGAACGGCTAAGCCCAGGAAAGAGCCGAAGAGGATTCGGGCGATCCATGGCGTGCGCGGGAGTACGGGAGAGTTTTCGTTGCGAGTGAGGCCGAGGATGACGGCGGCGCAGACCATTGCAACGGTGAGCATGCCGCTGAAAGGCATATCTGTGGCGGCCGCGTGTGAGAACCCGATCATGCCGACGGCCGTGGGAAGAAGCAGAAGCAACCAGCGTGCGGTTTCTGCTCCGTAGAGACACAATGCCAGCCACGCCAGGGCGAGCGTCGCAAGCAAGGCAGAAATCGCGCTCGGCAAGCGCGCGGCGGCTTCGCTCACGCCAAAGAGTTTGAAGGAAAGTGCGCTGCCCCAATAAAAGAGCGGCGGCTTCTCGAACCAAGGTTTTCCATAGAGCCGCGGCGTGACCCAGTCGCCGGTTTCGGCCATGTCCCGAGCAATCCAAGCGTAGCGCGGCTCGTCTGGGCCAACAAATCCGATGGCTCCAAGATGGCTGAAGTAACAGACGTACAGTGTTGCGAGAATGAGAATGGCCCAGCCGATGCGGGCTGCAGAACTGGCCAACGGTTTCTCCGTGATGGCAGTGGGCGATTCAGTCACAGAAGGGAGAGTCTAGCATTGAAACTCTATCTTCGAAGCGGCCACCTCTTGCATACTGTCGCGCGTCGGTTGCCGCGCGGCCGTCTCGGAACACCATGAAGGAATGGCTGGAATACGCCCCCGTTTGGCTGATATTGAAAGCGCTTGGCGCCCTACCGCGAGGCATCGCGCGTAGCTTCGCGGCGTCCGTGACGAGCCTGCTTTTTTCTCTGCAATCGAAGTTGCGGAAGACGGCGGAGTTCAACCTGCGACTCGCCTTTCCGGATTGGACCGACGCGCAGCGCAAAGACGTGACCCGCAAAATGGTGCGCAATCTCGGCTGGATGGCCGCGGAATTCGCGCGATTGCCGCGGTTCACGAAAGAAAATATTGAAGACGTCGTGATTCTCGAGGGGCACGAAAATTTTCTCGAAGGGCAACGGCGAGGCAAGGGTGTTCTGTATCTGACGGGCCACATCGGTGCCTGGGAACTCTCTTCTTTCGCGCACGCACTCTACGGTTATCCTCTGCATTACATGGCGCGCCCTCTCGACAATCAGCGCCTCGATGCGCTCGTCAACCAATACCGCTGCGCCTCGGGCAATCTGCCCATCTTCAAAAACGAATCGGCGCGCGTCATGCTGAAAATTCTGAAGGACTCCGGAACTGTTGGCATTCTCGCCGATCAAAACACACTACCGGCGGAAGGCGAGTTCGTCGATTTCTTCGGCAAGCTCGCTTGCACGACAACCGGCCTCGCACGCGTGGCATTGCACACCGACGCGGCCGTCGTACCAGGCTATGCCTACTGGGATGAGACAATTCAAAAATATCGCCTGCGGTTCGAACCTCCCGTGGAACTCATTCGAACGGGCGATACCGAACGCGACGTCTTTGAAAATACCCAGCGGTTTGCCAAAGTGATCGAAGAGATCATTCGCAAGCACCCTGATCAATGGGTTTGGGTTCACAAGCGCTGGAAGACAAGGCCCAAAGGCGAGCCTGCACTGTATGATTTTTGAGAGAGGTCTTCGATGATGCAAACGGCGAAATCATTGGCGGAAGCAGTTGGCGCAAAGCTGGAAGGCGACGGCGCTATCGATTTGCGCGGCGTTGCGGCGCCCGAGCGCGCCGGTCCGCACGATCTCATTTACGTCGAAAGAGCCAAGCATGCGGACCGCGCGGCGGCGTCAGCCGCGCTCTGCGTGATCGCCGCGGAAAATATTTCATTGCCCGGGAAGACGGTTCTGCGGAGTTCGCAACCCAAACTGACATTTGCCAAAGCTGCCGCTCTAATTCTTGAAAAAGCGCCCATTGCCACAGGAATTCATCCGACGGCGATCGTGGCGCCGCTGGCGAGAGTCAGTGCAAGCGCAGGCATAGGGCCATTTGCGGTGATCGGCGAAGACGTCCACGTCGGCGAAGGCACGCAAATCGGCGCGCACAGCGTAATCGGCGCGGGCTCCTGGATTGGCGATAACTGCCGCATTCACCCGCGCGTAACCCTCTACGCAGGCGTTCGAATCGGTCACCGCGTCGAAATTCATTCTGGCGCGGTGATCGGCGCCGACGGCTTCGGCTACGCGCAGGGCGAAGGCCGCTACTGGAAATTTCCACAAGCGGGCATCGTGGAAATCGCGGACGACGTGGAGATCGGCGCGAACACCACCATCGATCGCGGTTCGCTCGACGACACGCGCATCGCCGAAGGCGTTAAACTCGATAACCTCGTGCACATTGGCCACAACTGCCAGATCGGAGCACACTCAATAATGGCAGCGCAGGTAGGTCTTTCCGGCTCGTGCGATTTCGGCAAGCACGTGATCGTCGGCGGCCAAGCCGGTTTTGGAGAACAATGTTACCTGGAAGATGGCGCGATCATCGGCGGCCAATCCGGGGTGCTCGGAGGCAAAACAATTCGCAGCGGACAGACCGTCTGGGGAACTCCCGCGCGCCCGCTGGAAAAATTCAAAGAACAATTCGCCTGGCAAGCGCGTCTACCGGAACTGGCCGCGCGCATCAAAGAATTGGAAGCCAAACTGGAAGGCCAGACTAAAAGGGAAGTGACGTGAACGCAGCTCCGCGCTGGCGCGTAATCGTAGTTGGCGGCCACACCCGCAGCATCGGCAAGACGCAATTGGTGTGCGATATCATCAGCACTTTCCCGCAAGCCAACTGGATCGCGGGAAAAATCACGCAGTACGGCCACGGCGTCTGCGCGCAGAACGGCAACAACTGCGACTGCGCTCCCGACGAGCACATTTGCGCCATCGAATGGGAAGCGCAGCCGCAATCGGGCACGGACAGCGCCAGATTTCTGGCGGCAGGCGCGAAGCGGTCGTTTTGGCTAAGAACGAAGCAAGGTTTTCTTGCCGAAGGCTTGCCGTTGATGCGGGATGCTCTCAAACAAACCCTCTCGGGAGCTGCAGAAGATTCTCCTCCGCTGATCCTCGAAAGCAATTCTCTTCTGCAATTCTTGAAACCAAGTCTCTATTTCGCCGTGATCGATCCCGCCCGCGAAGATTTCAAAGACTCCGCTCGCGTCGCGCTAGATCGCGCCGATGCGCTCGTTCTCCGCGGTTCGATGGACGACCCTGCCGCCGCTCCATCCTGGATTAAGCTCCCCGCCAATCTGCTGCGTACCAAGCCCTCCGTCTCCCAGCGCGAGGGAGAACCTCTGCCCGAGCCCTTGCACGTGCTCATCGAACGGGCCTTGCAGTCGCCGCCAAGCATCACCCTTTGACAACGATTTGGTAACGCTCTCGCATCTTAGAAGTTGACCCAGTACCGCAAGGCGGCGATAATTGAGTGGTACTGGTGTTACTCGGTCTTAAAAGGGTTCGGCGCTGGTGCCGGAAGTTGTGGGAAGTGGCTCGGAATACAGCAGTTAGGTCGGTTTAGGCGGAATTGGCTGAATTCTATTCGCCCGCAATTCAGTAGACTTTACTTGGGGGACTAGTTTTGGCAACAGGTACACGCATAGGACTGGATAGACCTGCCCTGGCCATACCGCCTCTTTGGCACGAGAAAGATCTGTCTGGCTCTCTCGAACAGGCCATCGAGAACGGCGCAAATCATCTGCTGTCGCTGCAAGCCGAAGAAGGCTATTGGCTCGGCGAACTCGAAGCCGATACCACCCTCGAATCCGATTACATTTATTACCTGTACGTTCTCGGCAAGGCCGATCCCGTCCGCATCGCCAAGCTCGCCAACTACGTTCGTCGGCGCCAATTGCCCGATGGCGGCTGGAATATTTTCCCGGGCGGTCCTTCCGATCTCAATGCAACGTGCAAGGCGTATTTCGCTCTGAAACTCGCTGGCGAAAGTACCGACGCGCCGCACATGACCCAGGCGCGCGAAACGGTGCACCGCCTTGGCGGCCTCGAACTCACAAATTCTTATGTGCGTTTTTATCTCGCCCTGATTGGTGCAGTTGGCTGGGAGCTTGTTCCTTCGATTCCTCCAGAACTGCTGCTCTTGCCGACCTGGTTTTACCTGAACATCTACGAAATGTCTTCGTGGACGCGCGGAATCGTCATCCCCATGGCGATACTTTCCGCGCTGCGGCCAAATTGGCGTTTGCCGGAACGCGCGCGTGTCGACGAACTCTTTAAGGATATTTCGCACAAAGCCGCCGCGTTTGACTGGAGCAAGCAGCTCATCTCCTGGCGCAACGTTTTCCTGGCCATCGATCGCGGCCTGAAACTCTACGAAAAACTTCCCTGGAAGCCGCTTCGCCGTCGCGCGCTTCGCGAGGCGAAAGTCTGGATGCTCGCGCACATGGAGCGCAGCGAAGGTCTCGCCGCTATCTATCCCGCGATGATGAATTCGATTTTCGCCTTGGTGGCGCTTGGCCATGGTCCCGACGATCCGATCACCTCTCGCGAGATTCGTGAATTTTCGCGCTTCGAGATCGAAGAGGGCGACACCATCCGCATGCAGCCGTGCGTATCTCCGGTTTGGGATACATGCATTGCCATGGTCTCTTTGGAAGAAGCAGGTCTGCCCGCCGATCACCCTGCATTGGTGAAAGCCGCGGATTGGATGCTCTCCAAGCAGGTGTTGGGCCCCGGCGATTGGCAGTTCAAAAATAAAGACGCCGAGCCAGGTGGTTGGGCGTTCGAGTTTCGCAACGATTTTTTCCCCGACGTGGATGACACCGCGTTCGTCCTCATGGCCTTGCAGCGCGTAAGGCATCCCGACCCTGCGCGCATGGAAACGGCGATTCGGCTTGGCATCCAGTGGCTGCTGAGCATGCAAAATAAGGACGGCGGCTGGGGCGCCTTCGATCGCGACAACGACCGCAAACTTTTGTGTAACATTCCCTTTGCCGACCACAACGCCATGATCGATCCATCGACCGCAGACGTGACCGCTCGCGTCATCGAATGCCTCGGCCGATTAGGCTGGGCAGCGGAGCATCCCGCTATTCAGCGCGGCGTGAAGTTCTTGCTCAGGGATCAGTGCGAAGACGGCTCGTGGTTCGGACGCTGGGGCGTAAATTACGTTTATGGCACCAGCGGCGCGCTGCGTGCGCTCGAAACGGTTTCTCTTACGGCTAAGGAATTTTGCCAGCGCGCGGTCAGTTGGCTGCGCGACGTTCAGAAAGCCGACGGCAGTTTCGGCGAATCCCTGTGGAGCTATACTGATTCCGCTACCAAGGGGCAGGGCAACAGCACCGCGTCGCAAACAGCCTGGGGCCTCATTGGATTGCTTGCGGGCGCCCAGCCGAATGATTCCGCAGTTCAAAGAGCCGTCTCTTACCTCATCCACGAGCAGAATACCGAGGGCTCGTGGAGCGAAGCCGAGTTTACCGGCACCGGATTTCCCGGCGTGTTCTATCTGAAGTATCACCTCTACCGAAACTCTTTCCCGCTCTACGCGCTCGCGCGCTTCCGTAATCAGGTCCAAGGACCGCACGAATATTGCGCCATGAAATTCCAGCCAGCCGAATTCCGGCTGCGGAGCGGGTTCTAGAGCCCGCGATGACGTTTTCTCTGCGGCTCACCGCGGATCTAACCCTTGCCCTAGCTGCCCGCGCGTTTGGCAACAAGCAGGGTTATGCCCCGATCTTAAAGCTTTCTCCGGACACCAATTTCCATACTGCTTCAGTTTCCTTTCCCGCGAGTTCGCAGCAGTCAAACGACGGTTCTTCGCAATCCGGTACCCTCGCTTCACGATGCCGTTCGCCCATCCTTTGGATTTCCGGTGCTGAGCCTTTGGATTGTCCAGAAGTCGCGCGCTTCACCAACGCTCTGGCGGCCTCCGGGCGCAGCGTCTTCCTGGAGACTTCCGGCGCCTTGTTGAAGCGGCGCCTCCATGAATTTCAGCCGTCCAACCGTTTTTACTTCGCAGTCCGTTTCGATGGGCTTGCGCCGTCGCACGACCGGCGCAACGCTCGTGAAGGTGCATTCGCCGTGGGACTGGAAGCCATTCGCACGGCTAGGCTGGCAGGTTTTCTCACTTGCGCGCTTTTGGTGACGCACCCTCACACCGCTCCGGGCGAGCTAGAGCAGCTCCATGCGGAAATTCGCCAACTCGACGTCGACGGATTTTCGATAACCTGCGCGGTGCTTTCACCCGAGCTGGAGGAGACGGTCAAGCAACTACGCCGTCGTTTGCTGAGCCGTCGCTGGGCGCTGCTCTCGGACTTGGTGGGATCCGCAGCCCTGCGGGTGGCCTCGCGAGATACTCGTCAAATCGATCGCCAGCCTGTTCCGGATTCACCGCCAGGCGACTTTGAGGAAGGCGCCGAAGTCGGATGACCACATTGGTCACAGGTGCGTCTGGCTTTCTGGGTAGCCATGTCGCGCGCCAACTGGTCGCTCGTGGCGATTCGGTCCGCGTCTTGATGCGAGCTTCCAGCACCAACCGCGCCGTAGGAGATCTCTCACTCGAATACGTGACCGGCGATTTGCGCGACGCCGCTTCTCTCGATCGTGCCCTGGCAGGCGTAAAGACCGTTTTTCACGTGGCGGCTGACTATCGACTCTGGGCCAAAAAATCGCGCGACATTTACGATTCTAATGTCGGCGGCACGAAGAATCTGCTCGAAGCTGCGAAGCGCGCAGGCGTGGAAAAATTTATTTACACCAGCACCGTGGCCACGATCGCCGTGGACCGGCCCGAATTGCCAACGGAAGCCACCGACGCCAAGATCGAAGAAATGGTCGGTCACTACAAACGCTCGAAATGGATGGCTGAGCGCGAAGCGCTCAACGCGGCCAAGCAAGGACTGCCGCTCATTGTCGCTATGCCCACCACTCCCGTAGGTCCAGGCGATTGGAAGCCCACCCCGACAGGAAAAATCATCCTCGATTTTCTAAATGGAAAAATGCCGGGATACGTCGAGACCGGCCTCAATTTTGTCGGCGCTGAAGAGTGCGCAGCGGGGCATTTGCTCGTCGCGGAGAGAGGCAAAGTCGGCGAGCGATACTTGCTCGGCGCCGAAAATCTCACGCTCAAGGCGATGTTGGACACGCTGGCCAAAATAACCGGCCTGCCGGCCCCGACGCTGAAAATTCCTCACGGGCTGGCTTTGGGTGTAGCCTACATGAACACGGCGTTCTCGCGGCTCATCGGAAGAGAGCCGCAAATTCCCGTCGAGGGCGTGAAAATCGCGCAGCACATGATGTTCGTGGATTGCACGCGGGCGCAGCGAGAGCTAGGTTTTAAGCCGGGTTCGGTGGCGGCAGCCTTGGAACGCGCCGTACGCTGGTATGAAGCAAACGGCTACGTAAAGCCCAGCCGCGCCAAGAAAATGCTACGCGCTGCCGCGTAGAACGAGGCTAGTCGGGATCGTCCTACGCTTGCTTGCTCGGTGAAGCAGTTGTAGGGACGGGGCTTGCCCCGCCCGCCTCAAGAGATAAGCAAGTTGTAGCTTTCGGTTTTGGTCCCATCATAGATTTACAGAATTATGCGCATCCTAGTCACTTTCGCCTTCAAAGCCGAGTTCTCTCAATGGTCCTCTCGCCATCCCTTTGTCCCTTACGAATTTGAAAATTGGGAGCGCCGCCGCGAATTCGACGTCTTCAAAGCCAACATCGGCCCCAACGAAGTAACAGTTCTTCTCACCGGCATGGGCAGAGAGAACGCCGCCAAATCGATGCTCTCTATCCCGGTTGAAGTTCACGATGTCTGTATCTCTTCCGGGCTCGCAGGTTCGCTCGACATCGCTTTGAAGCCCGGCGACGTAGTTGTGGCGTACACTGCAGAAACGCTTAATCAAAATTGCAGGGTCGCAAGTGATCCAGCACTCCTCAAGCTTGCCGTTACCTACGGCGCAAAGCCCGTGAATGTCTCCCTCACTTCTGAGAAAATCGTAGCGACCGCCGAAGCGAAGGAAGACCTGAGCCAAAAGGGAAGTGTCGTGGAAATGGAATCAACTTACATTCTAGAGGCTGCGGCGCAACGCAATGTCCCGGCCGTCGTGGTTCGCGCCATCAGCGACGCCGCGGATGAAGATTTGCCCGTTGATTTTGGCCGCATACTCGATTCCCACGGCCATCTGAAAATGGGCGGCCTGCTCAAAGAAGTTGGCCTCAGCCCTTACCGCATTCCCTTGTTGATTCAATTTGGACGGCAGAGCCGCGCCGCCGGTAAATCTTTGGCTGACTTTTTAGACCGCTACCTTTATGCGATCTCACAAAACTGGTCGCGCATCGCTCCTCCGAAAATAGAAGAGGTCTCGGCGACATGAGCAGCAGCGGAACCGCATCAGAGACTCTGCGCTCGGTCGGGCCCATCCCGAAAACCATGCGCGCCGGTGTCTTTCGCGACAAAGGCGTGGTCCGCGTCGAGGAAGTTCCCGTGCCCGAAGTCGGCGACGGGGAAGTGCTCATTAAAGTCTCGGCCTGCGGCATCTGCGGCACCGACATCAAGAAAATCTTCCAGCGCTACGTCGAGCCGCCACAAATTCTCGGTCACGAGCTCGCCGGCACAGTCGTCGCCGTCGGCCGCGGCGTAGAAAGGTGGACGCCTGGCGATCGCGTAATGAGCTTTCACCACACCCCGTGCGGCCGGTGCTTCTATTGTGAAAAGCGCCTCTTTTCCCAGTGCAAGCAATACAAAACGACCGGCCTGACCGCAGGCTTCACGCCAAACGGAGGCGGCTTCGCCCAATACGTGAAAGCCATGCCTTGGGTAACCGAACGCGGCATCGTCCCGCTACCCGACAACGTCGGCTTTGAAGAAGCCACGTTCATCGAGCCCATCAACACCATCGTGAAAGCCGTCCAAAAGGCCCGCATCACCGCGGGCGAAACCGTCCTAATCCTTGGCTGCGGCCCCATCGGCCTGCAATTGCTCATGGTCAGCAATCTCGAAGGCGCCAAGCTATATACCAGTGATCCGATTTCACAGCGGCGTCAAAAAAGCCTCTCCCTCGGTGCCCTGGAGTCGTTTGACCCAACCAGTGGTAAGCTGGTAGAAGAGGTTCGGGCCCGTACGGATGGACGTGGTGCGGACGCGGTGCTGGTTGCCGTGGCCCATCCGTCGGTGGTAACGGATGCCTTGGCAACGGCACGGCCCGGTGGGCGCGTGTTGCTCTTCGCGGCAAACGACCCGGTTACGAAGATCGAGTTTCCTGCCGCGGCTGTGGGGATCGACGAAAAGGAAATCCTGGGCAGCTATAGCGCGGCGGTTGACATCCAAGAATCTGCCGCAGCTCTGGTGCTGGGAAAGAAACTTCCAGTGATGGAAATCGTCACGCACCGCTTCACACTGGATAGAATCCAGGAGGCCCTGGAGCTGGCAGCCAGGCCCACGGCCGAATCGCTGAAGATTCTGATCACGCACGCATGAAAACGACCACGACAAAGAAAACGGAAGTCGGAGAAGAAGTGAAATTTGCCGTTGCGCGAGTCGCCGTACCCTCAAGGATGACCGCAGCCGTGTTGTACGGCAGCGAAGATCTGCGCATCGAGATGATCGACGTGCCGCACCTCGCTGCTGATGAAGTGCTCCTCCGCGTTCGCCTCGCTTTGACCGACGGCACCGACCTGAAAGTCTGGAAGCGCGGATATCACGCCAAAATGATTCAGCCACCTGCCGTGTTCGGCCACGAAGTCGTTGGTGACATCGCAGCTGTGGGCAAGCGCGTGGACGCGCGCTGGCGCATCGGCATGCGCGTCGTCGCCGCGAATTCCGCGCCGTGCCTACGTTGCTATCATTGCCGCCGCGGCCAGGAAAATCTTTGCGAAGACTTGCTCTTCAACAATGGCGCCTATGCCGAATACATGCGCATTCCCGGCCGCATCGCCATGGAAAACATGCTGGAAGTTCCGCACTCCGTCGATGACGGAAGCGCCGCGCTCGTCGAGCCGCTCGCCTGCGTGCTTCGCGGTATTCACGAAATGGAAGTCCGCGCCGGCGATACCGCTGCCGTAATTGGCTGCGGGCCCATAGGCCTGACATTTGTCCGGATGCTTTCGCGCCGGGGCGTGCGCGTTATCGCGTTGGCTCGCCGTTCCGCGCCTCTCGATGTGGCGCGCAGACTGGGCGCGATTGCCACGATCAACGTCACGGAAACATCAGACGTTGTGTCCGCCGTGAAATCTTTGACGGAAGACAACCGTGGACCAGATTCCGTCGTCGAAGCGGCCGGAAATCCCGCGACCTGGCAACAGGCGCTGGCCATGGTTCGCCGCGGCGGCGTCGTAAATTTTTTCAGCGGACTGCCCTCGGGAACGAACGTGGCGATCGATCCTGCCGCCATCCACTATTCCGAGATCAAACTGATCTCGCCCTTTCACCACACGCCGCGTTTTATCCGCGAAGCCCTCGAAGCCATTCGCCGCGGGGATATCGTGGGGCAGGATTTCGTGACGGAAGAAATCCGATTGACTGAATTGCCGCAAGCCTTCGAGCGCATGAAAATCCGCAGCGGCGAAATCAAGCTGGCCGTGAGGCCTTGACTCGGGAGTGCGGCAGCCATGCTGCCGCTTTCGGGGCTGGCGGGACAGAGAGCATCGATCCAGTTTTCTAGTGTCAACTTACCTTGCGCCTGTAGCTTTTGTCATTCCGAGCGAAGCGACCGGAGGTTCCGATCCGGTCGGAAGGAATCTGCCTTTCGATGCTGCGCCCTGGTGAACTCGAAATTGCCGGACGTGCTCCGGCGAACAACTGCTCCCCAGCAGCCGCGCAGGAGTACACGCGCTGGCTCGCCACGCATCACTACGAAAATTTCAATGTCGCTTCCTGGCTGCTCCCAAAGGATTTGCACCAGCATTTCTACAATCTCTACGCCTATTGCCGCTGGGCGGACGACTTGGGCGATGAAGTCCCGCAAAAAGAGCGCGCCCTCGAACTCCTCGATTGGTGGGAGCGCGAACTCGATGCTTGCTACGACGGCCGCCCATCCCATCCCGTCTTCGTCGCGCTGCGCGAAACCATAATCGCCAAGAATACTCCCAAGCAGCCTTTCGCCGATCTGTTGCGAGCCTTCCGCCAAGACCAAAACGTAAAGCGTTATCAAACTTGGGATTCGATGATCGGTTATTGCGTCTATTCCGCAAATCCCGTCGGGCGCCTTGTCCTCTATCTCTGCGGCTACCGTGACGAAGAGCGCCAAGCGATGTCCGACGCCACGTGCACCGCTCTCCAGCTAGCAAATTTTTGGCAAGACGTTGAGCGCGACCTCGAGAAGGGACGCATCTACATCCCGCTTGATGTCGCCGCATCGCACGGCCTCACAGAAGCCAACATCGTCGAGCGCCGCTTCGATGAACGTTACGTCAACCTGATGAAGGATCTAATTACTCGCACGCGTGTCCTCTTCGCGCAAGGCGCTCCGCTAGCCAAAATGGTCAACGGCCGTCTAAGCGTCGACCTCGAAATGTTCAGCCGCGGCGGCGTAGCCGTTCTCGACGCCATCGAAGCCATGGGTTACGACACGCTCCACCAGCGTCCAGCAATCAGCAAAGCGAAGCAAGTCGGCCTCCTGGGCCGCTCTCTCTTATCGCATCTGGTGGCCAAGCCCATACGCCCCGAATCAGAGAGCCGCGGCCTCGCAATTGTAGGGGCACCGCACGCCGTGGCCGAATCTGGGGTATCCATCTCCCGCTCCTACGCCGCCTGCCACAGCATCGCCCGCGCCGCCCACAGCAATTTCTACTACGCCTTCTTTCTCCTCCCCAAACCGCGCCGCGACGCCTTAGCCGCACTCTACGCCTTCATGCGCCTTGTCGATGATGTCGCCGACGAAGGCAACGATCTCGCCGCGAAGCAGCGAGGTTTAGCGGATTGGCGCGCCGCCCTGGACGATGCTGTAATTGGCGAAGTGCGCCTGGTTGACGGCTCAACCGCACTCAACTCCGCCACTCCCAGCGGCGCAACCGAAGTCTTGCCCGCCCTTGTCGACACCATGCAGCGCTACAAAATGCCCGCCCGCTATCTCCACGACCTAATCAGCGGCGCCGAGATGGATCTAACTCTCCGCACCTACCCAACTTTCGACCGCCTCCGCGAATACTGCTACCGCGTCGCCGGCACAGTCGGCCTAACGTGCACTCACGTCTTTGGCTTCCACGATCCACGCGCCCTCGATCTCGCCGAAAAACTCGGCCTGGCCTTTCAGCTCACCAACATCATTCGAGACGTTCATGACGACTACGCCTTAGGCCGCGTCTATCTCCCCGAAGAAGACCTCGCGCGTTACGGAGTTTCCCCTCAGGACTTCGGCAAGAGCGAAGCCACTCTAGGCGTTCGCGAGCTTCTCCGTTTTGAAACCGACCGTGCCTGGCAATGTTACGAAGAAGGCTCCGCACTTTTCGGCCTGATCGACGCGGAAAGCCGAGGCGCTCTCTGGCTGTTGGTGCATACGTACAGCGCCCTGCTAGCCCGCATCGAGTCCCTCGAATTCGCCGTTTTCGGCGAACGCGTGCGGCTCTCGAAAGCGGAAAAAATGTTGTTCATCGCAAAGGCGCGCTTCGGCCGCCTCTCGGAAGAGAATATTCTTGAAAAGCGTGATCGTGATCGGCGGCGGGCTGGCGGGACTGGCAGCCAGCGTCGCGCTGGCTGAAGCGGGCTGGCGCGTTCGTCTCTTTGAGCAGCGCCCGTTTCTTGGCGGTCGCGCGGCTTCCTATGTCTTGCCCGACGGCGAGCATGTCGACAATTGCCAGCACGTCACCTTCGGCTGCTGCACCAACCTCGAAGACTTCTATCGCCGCGTCGGCTCGGACGACAAAATCAAGTTTTTCGATCGCCTAATTCTGCTTGATCCACAGGGACGCCGTGGCGAAATGCACGCCGGCATCCTCCCCGCACCGTTTCATATGACCGGCTCATTCCTCACTTTTTCTCCGCTCGCTCTCAAAGACAAGCTCGCCATCGCCCGCGCTTTCTATTCCATCCTGCAAAGCGGCGGCCATCCGCCCGACGTCGAAGAGCCCGGCGGCATCTCCATGCTCGAGTGGCTCCGCCGCCGCAAGCAAACGCCTGCCGCCATCAGCCGTTTCTGGCGCGTAGTCCTCGTCAGCGCACTCTCCGAAGAACTCGACCGCATCGACGCCCGCTATGGCATCGACGTCTTCTGGAAAGCCGTTCTTTCCAACAAGGCCGGCTACCGCATGGGCGTCCCCGCCGTTGCCCTCGGGGAACTCTACGAAGGCTGCCGTGCCGCGATCGAAAAAAAAGGCGGAGAAGTCGTCTTTCGTTCGCCGCTCCGCGGCCTGCGCATCGAAAACGGCAAGCTGCTCGCCGCGCTCTTCGACGGAGACCGCGAAGAATCTGCCGACGCTTACGTCCTGGCCCTTCCCCACGTCACACTCTCGGAATTGCTTCCCGAAAGCCTCAAGCGCTCCGACACCGCGCTCGGCAATCTCGACAAAATCATCGACGCATCGATCACCGGCGTGCACCTTTGGTTTGACCGCCAGGTAATGACCGAGCCTTTCCTGACCCTCCTGGACACCACCACTCAATGGATCTTTAACAAGACGGCCCTCTATGCCAGCGCAAATGGCGCGGCCCCTGCCTCGGACAAAGGCCAGTATCTCCAGCTGGTGATTAGTGCTTCCCACGATCTCCTCCAAAAGCCGCGCCAGGAAATCATCGATCTCTGCCTCAAAGAAGTCCGCCACGCGCTCCCCGCCGCCCGCGAGGCAAATCTCCTCAAAGCCACCGTTATCAAGGAAGCCGCCGCCACATTTTCCCCGCAACCTGGCGTCGACCGTTGGCGTCCAATGCAGCAGACGAGCATTGGTGGTCTGTTCCTCGCCGGTGATTGGACCGCAACAGGCTGGCCCGCCACCATGGAAGGCGCGGTTCGTAGTGGTTATCTTGCCGCGGAGGCAATCCTGCGCTCGGCCGGAACGCCACAACAATTTATTCAGCCCGATTTGAAGCCCGACGGTCTGGCTGGTCTCTGGGCAAAAAGCTGATCCGCAGCCTGTAGGGGCGAGCCTTACCCCGCCCGCTCTGTCTTGCATGAAGCTGGAAAGGTCATCGACGGAAAGCAGTACGAATCAGGGCAGAGTTTCAGACATCATCGGCGATCTGTTGGTACGCGCCGATCTTACGTTCCGCAAGGGTGAGCTCCGCGCACTTCTCATCGAGCGCCTGGTAGGCATCGGAGTGCGTTTGGCGGAACGATTCGTAAGCTTTTTCGCTTTCCCAGAAGTCACACGTCAAGTAAGTGCGGTCACGGAAGGGATCGCGCAGGAAGAGAGTTCGTTGATAGGCAGGATGGCGCCGGAACAGCTGGGCCCAGTCTCCATCAGGCCCATATACACTTTCAAACCGTTCGTCACATCCTGGCTTGACATCGAACTCCCATAGGACTAAAAACATAGATGTCCCATCTCCTGCTTGGACGTAGCCAATCCTGTTCTGATCCTCTGGGTAACGATTGCGCTGTGAGCCGAGTGTAGCAATCCGGTCGGATACATACCACGGTTAGAGTGCGTACCAGCGCAGAAGTTTAGGCAGTCATAGTCACACTCCGGCGTTGCGTCCGGACGGAGGCGTTTGTGGATCGAAAGTACGGTCATCGCGGCTACCGCGACACGGAAAAAGGCGAGAAAAAAGAAAAGCACGACCGCAAGCCGCCGCAAAGCGGCCCGCGCGCCGATCAATTCGGCCCGCGCACCCCCCGCATGGTCGGCACCGTCACTCGCGGCCGCTGTTCCAACTGCGGTGCTGTCCTTACCTCTGGCTTCGACCCCAATGGCCAATGTCCCAAATGTCAGTTTGAGCTTCACAGTTGCAAGCAATGTCGTTTCTTCGATTCCGGCGCCCAGTTCGAGTGCACGCAGCCCATCCCCGAACGTATCACTCCCAAGGACACCAAAAACGATTGCAAGTTCTACGAATTCCGCATGACCATCGAAAAAGACACCGCGCCTACTTCTTACGCCCAACCCGCCCAGGTAGCCGCCGCCGCTCAAGCTCCGCCACGCACCAATGATGCCCGCCAGGCCTTCGAAGATCTTTTCAAGAAATAGTTTGTGATTTAATTCCGGAACCGCCTGATCCGCACGGATTCTCTGTCCCGCGAATCATGGGCTCGCTTCGGCCTCACTTGGCGCTCCGGGAACAATGCGTTTTGGCGATATTACCGATGCAAACGTTGCGTTGGCCTTCTCCCCCTGTCGCTTTCACACTACTCCCGCGCGGAGTTCTTCCATTGACCTCCGCGGACCTTCCCAAGCATGAGTCAAACGGCCCGGGCAAAAAATTAGGAGGATCAAACATGAAGAAGCGCATTCTGCTATTTGTACCCGCACTTCTCCTCGCCGCGATGCCCCTTGTCGCTCAGGACGATGGTCATTCCAAGAAGACCCTCAACTGTACTGGGAACATCAGCCAGGACGGCCAAACCTTCGCCTGTGAAAAGGACCATCGCACCTGGAAGGTTTCCAACCCCGGAGCTCTGCGTGACATGGAAGGCCAGCACGCCAAGCTCACCTATCGTCTCTCTTCTGCTGCCGGCGAAATCTTCGTAACCTCCGCCGCGACCGTCCCGGATCAAACCGTCGCCCATAACTCTGGCGATTCCACTATCCCTAAATAGCCTTTTTCAAATCGTCGCTCGTGGTTTGGCAACCCGTTACTTCTCTGCCTCATAGTCTGGCTGCTCCGCCCGGTTGAAACAGATCTCTGCGCGAAGTCGCGCAGCCAAGTTCACATTCTTCTTACTCCGCCACGAAACAATTTTTCTCTTGGGTCATGCACCCTCCCGACTATACTTTCGTTCATCCGCCCCGGCAATCTTTGGGAGGATACTCTTCATGGCCAACGATTCGCATCCGACCCGAAGCGAAGTTCTCAACATGCACATGAGCGAATTCTGGTCTGGCGACCTGGGCCTTACTCTCGTAACCATCTCTCTCGTGGTTCTCATCTTTGTAATCACCCCACTTCGCGAAGCTGGTCTGCCCGGGCGCTTCTTCTTCGATATCATTATGGTCACGCTGATGATTTCCGGCGCTCTAGCGGTAAACCAGAGCCGCATCGCCACGGCTTTCGTGATCATCATTGTTCTTGCAGGCGCGGCGGTTTTGGGGGCAGGGCGCATCCATCCGACTCCCTTTCTCCATCAGTTCGGGAGCGCTCTCTCCACCATCACGCTGCTTCTCTATGTCCGCATTGTCTTGCTCGTCATGTTTCGCAAAGGCCGCGTCACTTGGAGCCGCCTTCAGGGCGGGGTATGCGCTTATCTTCTTCTCGGCATGGCCTGGGCGTCCGCTTACCAGTTTGTAGAGCAACGTTACCCCGGCTCTTTCCAGTTCGTAACCGCGCCGGCGGATATCGACCAACTCACGTCGAAGCTTACCTATTTTAGTTTTGGCGTACTTACCACCTTGGGCAGCGACATCGCTCCCGTGCATCCTTTCGCACGCTCGCTCACCCTCAGTGAGGCCGTCATTGGCCAACTGTGCCCTGCACTCCTCATGGGCGCCCTTGTGGCCATGGCCATGCAGTCGCGATCCAAATCCTGACCGGCGCCCACATCACTTCTCACGGAGTTACGGATTCCATCCCCGCTGTAACCTCAAGCACGAGTTCCTCGTCACAACATAAGGCATAAGCGAATATGCGAGCGCGCGTTTCTGCGGCCCGCGCAACTGTCATGGCGCTTACGGTTAGTTCCACCAACATTGGATTGAGGGAATCCGACGGAGTGGAGGAATCCCAGTGACTGTTCCGCTCAGTCGGTCTGCGCGCATCCTACCAAAGACCGTTTGGTTAGCTTTTTTCTGTGGCATTCTTCTTTTCGCCACTTTGCCAGTTGCTCGCGCTCAGACCTCCGCCACAAATCCGCAAGCTCCTCCAACGCCACAAGCGGACACATCCCAAAACGCCCCCAAACCAGGCGCGAAGGCTTCCAACGATGAAATCGTTTCGCACGACTCTCCTGCGACCTTCCAGGTGCGTGTCAACTTGGTCCTTGTGCGCGCCGTCGTGCGCGACAGCAACGGCAAAGTGGTCACGAATTTGAAGAAGGAAGATTTTCAACTCGCGGATGACCGCAAACCACAGATCATTTCGAGTTTTTCCGTAGAGACTCCTGCTTCCCACGCGTCTACGATGGATTCTGGAGAGGCAACTTCGGAAGGAACGCCGGTGAAAGCGGCAGATTTGCCGCAAAGGTTCGTCACGTTATTCTTCGACGATCTCCATTTCTCGCGTCAAGACGCCATGTTTTCGCGGCAGGCCACCGGGAAGCTCTTCGCGGCCATGGGGGCTCGCGACCGCTTCTCCATTTTCACCGCCTCCGGTCAAGTGGAACAGGATTTTACGGGGGACCGAGGGAAACCCGACGAGGCGGTCCAGCGAATCCTGCCGCATTCACTCTGGCAGAGCTCTCCCGCGGACTGTCCGCCGATGACCTTGGACGAAGCGTTTATGATCGCAGACGCAGCCGACCCCTCCGCGATGCAGGTGGCGATCCAGGACTATATGAGTTGCAGCGGGATTCCGGATCCAGGCCCGGCCCAGGCGGTGGTGGCGGCAGCGGCCGACACAGCACTGAAAATCGCGGAAGCGGAGGAACAGCGTACCTATCAAGCTCTGGAGGCTTTAATTCGAAGGATGAGCGCGCTGCCCGGACAGCGCGTTATCGTGATGATGTCACCGGGATTTTTTGTGCTTCGATCCATGCATCAGCCGGAAGGGGAGGTTATCGACCGGGCCACGAAAGAAAATGTCGTGATCAATACGATTGATGCGCGGGGCCTATGGGTTTCCTCCGTCTATGATGCATCTAGCGCTGGCACTGGTGCCCCCGCTGTTAGTCCTCTGAAAACGCAATACACAATGAGGGAAGAAGAAGCGCACTACATCTCGCTTGCGGAGCTGGCAGACGGCACCGGCGGGGGTTTTTTTCACGACCGGAATGACATTGATCAAGGTCTGCTGCAGGCCGCGGCCGAGCCGGAAGTTTCTTATGTGTTGGGTTTTGCGCCGCAAAACTTGAAGCTCGATGGCAAATATCACAATCTGAAAGTGACGCTAGCGAACAAACAAAAATGGGCGCTGCAGGCCCGCCATGGGTATTTCGCACCGCGCGGCGAATCCAACCCCGAAACTGCGGCCAAAGAGGAGATCCAGCAGGCGGTCTTCTCGCAGGAGGAAGTGCGCGAGTTACCCATCGAATGCCAGGCGCAATTCTTTAAGGGCGCGGACGGAGTGCACCTCTCCGTAGTTACCCATGTGGGGACCGAAGAACTCAAGTTTCGTAAGGTGGATGGACGCAACCAGGATACGTTGACGATCACCACTGCTATTTTTGACGAGAACGGGAGAATGCTTACCGGCCTGCAGCGAGTCCTCGAGATGCGCTTGAAAGATGTAACCCTGGAGCGAGTGAACAAGACGGGCCTGAACGTGAAACTGAGCTTTGATCTCCAACCAGGAACGTTTCTGGTTCGCACCGTAGTGCGAGATTCCGAAGGGGCCCAAATGGGCGCAACAAATCGCGGAGTAGTGATCCCCTGATGACAACGTTCGTCGCAAGTGATTACCGGAAATTGACCCACTACCAGCGCCTTCTTCAACTCGCAAAAACTGCCCGCCGGGTGCATACTGTTACGCTTTTCTTCTTCCAAAGGAGTTGATGATGTTGAAACTGCGGACTCTTCTCGCCGGTGTCTTGATCCTCGTGCTTTCTTCGTTCACGCAAGCCCAGGAGAAAGCTGAGAGCGGCGCGGTTCCCACACCAAGCGGATTTTTGGGGTTTGAAGTCGGCGCTGACCGCAAGCTCGCCGACTATCGCCAGATCACCTCGTACTTCAAAGCGCTCGCCGCAGCCTCGCCGCGCGTGGAAATCCAAATTCTCGGCAAGACCACTCTAGGCGAAGACATGTTCATGGCCATTATCTCCACGCCCGGGAATCTTGCCAACAAAGTCAAGTACAAAGAGATCGCGCGCAAGCTCGCCGATCCTCGTGGCCTCACTTCCCAGCAAATCGACGCGCTCGCCCGCGATGGCAAGACCATCTTCCTCCTCACGTGCAATATCCACTCCACCGAAATCGGCTCCAGCCAGATGTCCATGGAATGGGCTTACAACCTCGCGACTTCGCAAGATCCAGATATTCTCCGCCGTCTCAATGATTCCATCGTCCTTCTCATTCCCTCGCTCAATCCCGATGGCGAAACCATGGTCACCGAGTGGTACAGAAAATATCTCGGCACCAAGTACGAAGGCGGCGAGATGCCCTACCTCTATCACCACTACGTTGGCCACGACGACAACCGCGACTGGTTCATGCTCACGCAAATCGAGACCAAAAACGTCAACCGCATGGTCTACCACGAATGGTTTCCGCAATTCTGGCTCGACGAACATCAGATGGGCGAAAATGGTCCGCGCATCTACATTCCGCCCAACGCCGATCCCGTCGCCAAACTCGTCAATCCTCTCGTCCATCGCGGCAACAATCTCATGGGCGCTGCCATGGGCTGGCGCCTCGAAGAAGCAGGGAAGTCCGGCGTGATTTTTGGATATTCCTTTGACGCCTATTGGCCGGGCGGTACGCGCAACACTGGCTGGTGGAAGAACATGTATGGCGTGCTCACAGAAGTCGCTTCCGCACGCATCGCCACTCCCATTGAAATTGAATCCACAGAACTCCAAGGCGGCGGTAAAGGTCTGACCACTTACGAGCAGCAAATCAATTTTCCAAATCCGTGGACTGGCGGCACGTGGCGTTTGCGCGACATCATGGACTACGAACTCCTCGTCTCCGGCGCCGCTCTCGAAACCGTCAGCAAATATCGGCAGGAACTTCTCCGCGGAGTCGCGACGATGGCCACGCAAGCCGTGCAGACCGCCGATCCCAGTGTTTACTGGCGCATTCCCATGGACGGCCAGCGCGATCCCGTCACCGCCACCCATCTCGCCGCGCTGCTTCTCGAACACGGCGTCGAAATTCGCTGGCACGCCGACAAAAAGCTTTTTCTCATTCCCACTGCGCAGCCTTACGGCCGCTTCGTGGACGAAATGATGGGCATCCAGCGCTATCCTGAAGTGCGCCCCGCGCCCAACAGCGGCATCCTCGAGCCCTACGACGTTGCCGCGTGGTCGCTCCCACTGATGATGGGCGTCAAAGCAGAACGACTCAGCATCACGCCGGACGTGCAAAACTCTTCGCTGTTACTCCAAAGCGTGACGTGGCCCGCAGGCGGCCTCGCAAGCACTGGCAAGTATTATTCGATCGCCGCACACCAGAACAATGTCTTCGCTCTAGCCAACGCCATGCAAGCCTCTGGCGGCCAAGTCTTCCTCTCCCAAAAAACAAACGAGACTCCCGAATTTATTTTTGCCGCAAACGCGCAGTTGGCCGCCAACGCCGAAAAATTGCATTTGGAGCTTCAACCTCGCGCCGATCTTCCGCAAGGCGCCACCCCGCTCAAGCAAGTCCGCGTTGGCTTGTACAAACCTTACATCCCTTCACACGACGAAGGCTGGACCCGCTTCCTTCTCGAGCAGTACGGCTTCAAGCTAAAAAATATCGAGAACAAAGAAGTCAAAGCAGGCAATCTGAGTAATTCCTACGACGTGATCATTCTCCCCGACACGACCCGCGAAGTTATCGTGGACGGCAAAGAAGGCCGCGGGGGCTACTTCGAAGAATTCCCACCCGAATACGCCGGCGGCATCGGCAAAGACGGTCTCCACGCCCTCCGCGATTTCGTCGACAAAGGCGGCACGCTCATCACCCTAGCCAACGCCTCCGACGTCATCTACGGCGAAGAATTTAATCTCCCGGTTCGCAACGCACTCGCCAGCGGCGGCGCCACCGCAGGCCGCGCCGCCACCACTACTTCCGACTTCAACATCCCCGGCTCGCTGCTGCGCGTTTACGTTGACACTAACCATCCCGTCGGCGCGGGCATGCCGCGCGAAATCGCCGCCTTCGTCGATTCGCCCATCGCCTTCCAAACTTCCGCCCCGCCGCCCGACATCCAGCGCAGCGTCATCGCCTGGTACCCCGACGACGCCAAAGACATCCTCGTCTCCGGCTACGCCCACGGCGCCGAACGCTTGCAACGCAAGGCTGCCGCCGTCGCATTCACTCGTGGCAAAGGCAAAATCGTAATGTTCGGCTTCCGCGTCCAACACCGCGCCCAAACCGAAGGCACCTTCCAACTCCTCTTCAACGCCATCTATTGGGGGGGTATGTAGCTTTCACGCAGGAAGTAATTCTGAGGAGGGAATTGCCACTGCGGCGATTGAGGCGCACTACAACTTGTCATTCCGTGCGAAGCGAGGAATCTGCTTTTCTCCTTCTTGGTTTTTCTCTCGTAGGGGCCGGGCTTGCCCGGTCCTTTCTTTTTCTTTCTCGCAACTCAAACCGTGTGCTAGCCAAACATCAACTCTATCGGCGATGCCTCACGCCGAATAGCGCGCCGTGTTCACCCGCCCGCCAACCCCCGCCATCTCGTCATACTCGCGCCCCGAACTCTCCGGCGCCAGCACCCACAACGTATAAATCCCCAGCGCCGTCCCAAACGGTATCCGTAACAGCGCCAGGCATGCCACCACAATCCCTAACATCCGCGCCCACGGCTGCCGCTCATACAATCCCCACGCCAGCAGCAGATGAATTACTCCAAACGCAGCGAGAAAAATGCCTGCTGAAAACATCCCGCCCCACAGCAACGAGCGAAACCCCGGCTCCCAATTCCCGAAAGGCCAGCCCCTGTCAAAAACCAACCTTCGAAAAATCAACCACCATGCCACTCCCATCAACCGCAAAATCCCGTTAGCCAGCCAAAATCCCGCCACAATATTGATGTTTCGCCTGACGCGCCCATCTCCCGCCGCTCTCGCAGCTATCGCCGTGGCTGGTGCCTGCGGTGGCGCGGCCGCCATCAACTGCTTCCCGCAAGATGTGCAGTATTGGCATCCGGAGTTGAAAGGAGTCCCACATCGATCGCAGTACATGATTCTGACCTCCTACCACTCTACCTCTTGTCCAATACTACGCACGCCGCTCCAAAAAAGTTCCACCCCTCCCCAAGGGATCGGTCTCGCCGGCCGCTTCTATTTCGAGAATCGCTTCACACTCAACGCAATAGGCAGCCCGATAAGGATCATGTGTACCAGCAGCCCCTGAATGAGCCCCGCAAGCCGATACGGGCCCTTGGCGTGCAGCGCCGAAAGCGGCAGCACAACCAGATTCATCACCAGAAAAATGGCAATCCCGTAAAACAATCCGCAAACCACGGCGTGCTCCGTCATGAACCCGAGCACGCGGCTCACTGCGTAATAAACCGCCGCTGCGGAGCACGCGATAAAGAAGTGCAGCAGCACGCCGAGCACATACGTCCCCGTGCCGCCGTGCAAGGCCATGGGACCAAGCAAACCTCCGGCGATCGCGCGCGGCACGCCCCAGCCGTAAGTGATAAATGCCGAAGTCAGATCCAGCGCTCCGGCGATCAATCCGCCCACGAATATGGCCAGCACGGCCTTCGATTCGTGCATCGAAATCGTCGTTACTGTTGAACTCATCGTCTCCTCCGTACGAGTGGCGCTCAGGCGCCCATCATCGCGCGAGCAAGCAGGAGGAGTCGCTCAAGTTCGGACTATGCAGAACAGATTCGGCCTACGCCGATGGCTCTCGCTGTCCATTTCAGCGCAAGCTTATTGTCGAAATGCCCACTCGGTAGCTCGGGCGGGGAAGATGCCCTTAGCTCGATATTTCCGCCGCCTCAGACGTCTTCTCGTTCCGCGCCGCGCTTGTTGCGGAAAAAGTACGCCGACGCGCCAATCACAATCGCGAAAAACGCCACCACTCCCGCCAGCATCGCAAACGCTCCCAGGTCCACCCGCGCTCCCGGAACCGCAGCAAACTCATGCGACCAAATCGCCGCATACCCCAGTGAGTTGTGCGCCGCGTCGCTCCCCGCTGGCGTCGTCGTCCACGGAGCAGAGCAGCACAGAATCGCCAATCCAATCACAAAAGCAAAGAGCGTCACTTTGAGAAGTGTATTCATAGGCCCACAGTCTACACCCCGTGAACCACGGGAGTGGTATCCTCTCCACGCAGGCAGCTGCCAAGAATAGTAGAGAGAATTTCAAGGGCTCAATCGGATGTTTATGACTATTCCCAAGATTTTCCTTCTGGCGATGGCATTGACAGCTGTTCCTTTACATACCCCCGTACCTGGCAACCTCACGCAGGCGCAACCGTCCCCCGAGAATCTGATCCATGTTGAAATCGGCGGTTTCCGCAACGACAAAGGGCAAGTTGTGTGTTCGATCTATTCATCCGCGGACGGCTTTCCAAAAATCGGCGATAAAGCCACGACCATCGTCAAGTCCCCCATCTCGAATGGGCATGCGGTATGCGCGTTTCCCGGACTCAAACCAGGCACGTATGCTGTCTCCGTCTTCCACGACGAGAATTCCAACGGAAAATTGGACACCAACTTTATGGGAATGCCCCGCGAAGGCGTAGGAGCATCCAATAATGCAAAAGGCCATTTCGGCCCGCCGAAATTCGACGCAGCCAAATTCAGTTTCTCAGGCGGCCACTTGGAATTGAAAATTTCCATAACCTATCTCTGAGGGCTATGTCCTGACCCAACTCCCCTTTGTGCCCGTCAGGATACAGAAGTCGCACCTTTCCACACCGCAACACCACTCGTCGCCCCATTCCTTCGCCTGATCTCTGCGGCGGTACAACCACGTCCCGTGTCTCTCGCACACCACCGTATTTACGCCCGGCTCCGGCACGGGATTTATTTGATCGGGCATTCCGATCAATGTGAAGTATCCGTTCGCCAAGTCATAGCGAACGTTGCATCCTTCGTGGCCGCAGTAATAGGCAGGCCGATTGTCCGTGCCTGAGGGAAGTCCGCTCGCCTCGTATCGCATGATCTTGTTGTCACGCGGGCAGAGTGGTTCCAGCTTTGCATTCAGCGCATAAGAATAACCAGGTTGCGTCATCCCGGCCTCCCCGTCTGTTCACATATAAAGTGACAAATGTTTAGCTTCCGTTGCACAACGTTCCGTGCAGCCAGCGGAGGGACCGGGTTTCGTCTGTCTGTTGGTGCAAGGGAGCAGAAAGGCGTCTTAGCAGACTCCCCAACGAACTGGGGGCTTCGCCTCGCTGCCCTCTTGCCTTTCCACTTTCCCGCCGTGAAGTCTAAGTGTCCATACCACAACACCTGTAGGCCGAGGCGGACTTGCGGTATGTCCCCAGTTTCCCCTGGACAATGATATACATTTGCTTGTATATTTGAACCTGGGTTTTCCTGATATATTCGCTTTTGTGAGCGACCCAGCTGAAACGCCCGAATATGCGGCAGTCGCTTGGGAGGGCGACTCCCGGGCCGCTCTCCAGTCCTTCCCGGAGGACCTAAGACAAAACTTCGGATTCGAGCTTTGGCAGCTGCAACAAGGCGAAAGGCCCGGCGATTACAGGCCGTTGCCGTTGATTGGCCCTGGCGTTTTTGAACTGCGCGATCAAGATGAGAGAGCCTGGTATCGCGTCGTCTATTTGTCTCGGATCAATGACGTCATCTACGTTCTTCACTGCTTCGAGAAAAGAGCCGCGAGATGCCCAGAAAAGATTTCGAGAAAGCAAAGCAGCGGCTCAAAGCCGTGAGAGCGCGTTTGGCGGCGGAGAAAAAGCATGAAAAAAGCAGCTAACAAGCCGACCCATGTAACCTACGGCAACGTCCTCGACGATCTCGGCTTTTCGCCGGAGCACGCCACCGCGGTGAAGTTCAAAGCCGAGCTCTATCAAGCCATCCTGAAGTTCGCCAAAAAATACTCTCAAAAAGAACTCCAAATCATCCTCGCCGAGCCGCAACCCCGCGTCAGCGAACTCCTCAACGGAAAAATCGCCAACAAGTCCGTCGACAAACTCCTCCACTACGCCGGCCGCCTCGGCATAGAAGCAAAAGCCAAATTCACCCAAACCCACAAAGAACTAGTCGAAAAAGAACTCGCCCTCGCGGACTGACGCCGCGCAATCATTCTTAACGCGCCGCGACCCTTTCTCGCTCGTCCAAGCGACCCGTACACCGACACCGTCATTTCGAACGGAGCAGGCCGATTTTTTCTTCACATTTCACTTCTGTGAAATGGTCGGCCTGCGCAGAGAGAACCGCTGCCCCATCGCTCACGTCCTGTGTGGGCGATGAAATCTCTCTTAATCCTTGGTCTTATCGTGGAACGACGGAAGAGGCCAGAGTCAACATGAGGTGAGGTCTCTCGGTTTTCGGCTGTTTATGGGGCGGCCACCCGCCAGCAAGCCGATGTCAGCGGTTCGTTGTCAGGTCATCTGCCTTTATTGCAATATTCTCTTTCGATTGAAAATCGGTAATGGAAGTCAAATACTGCAAAGACAAAATCCAGGTGATTGTAATCGCCAGGGCAATTTTCTGAAAAATCGGCAAATACTCTACATAGCTCCTGGTGAAGTAAACGTAATTACAGCTGTAGGAAACAAGCAGGCAAACAACGGAAAGAATTCCCAATAAATGCAACCTCGACTTGAATACGAATACTGTGATGTAAAACATGCTTATCAGGGCCAGCGTACTTGCGATCCTAATCATAGTGTCGTGGTAAGGTGTCACCGCCAAAAATGTGAAGATCATGGCGCTGACTCCGCAGTATCTGATTATTTTGGCCGCGCCTTTTGAAGCTATTTTCTTTGGAAATTCAATAAAGAACAAAGCAAAACTGGCACAAAGGAACAGCATTCCGGCAATAGCCCAAAGCCTGGATGCATTCTCCGAACCATTCACCGCTCTTGCATCGAACAAATTACTTAGGTAGTTATTTTTCCAGTCGTACCCGATGGAGTTTTTGTCATATTGCGACCCGCCCGGATAATACAGCGTGGCCACCAATAGCAGTAATAGGGAAATAATGATTCCGAGCAGAATCGAATATTTTCTAAGCATTGTGACTTGCCCGACTTATTAGTCCAGCCGAAGTGAGTGAGTTTTTATATCACAGCCATGGGCTGCGAAGGTGAATTTACTCCCCAGGGGCTACAGGGCGGGCGGCCCGCGCGTTTTCCTACTTGCTAGGCGCTGTAGTTCGCCACAACGCGTGCCACTTTTCCAGTCGCTGACAGCTCCATGAATTCTGCCGTGCGTGTCCCCTTTTGATTTATGTAGCAGAGCACCACGCTGCTTACGCCCCAGAGCACGTCCCCAAGCTCAAAGTGGAGTTCGGGGTAGGCTGTGAGCCCTCGCTGAAAGTAAGCTCGCAAGTTTGCCTTTCCGGCCACCTTGCCATGCGGCGTCCCCAAGAGCTGCGCGGCCACCGGCGAAGTCAGCTCGACGGCATCCTCATAGTGCGTCAGGATCAACTCCAGATCATGAGCGTTCCAAGCCGCCACCCAATGGTTAGCCAACTTCCAAGCCTCGTCTCGTGTCACTCCCGTCCCTCCAATTGACTGTTCCTCAACAGCGTAATCGTACCTTGAAAACTGTGTTGCAGGGATTCGTTATCGTCTGCCCACTCGCTCCTCGAGTAGTGCTGGCAATTACAAGAATCGATGCGGAGGAAGAATCTCGATGCCCTGGCAGGGATTCAGTGCAAGAAGGTCGGTGTCACCGGTAACAATGTGCGTCGTGTGGCCGCTCACAGCCAGTTCGAGGAACTTGTCGTCCCTTGGATCGCGGCAGGCCGCAATTTGCACATCAATTTCAACCCATTCCGCCTCGCGCGTCAAAGCCGCCAGAAAGCTTCGAATATCATCCTCATCTATATATCGAAGGAATTTTTCCGGCCCAGGACTTCATAGAGTTCGGAGAGCGTCACAAACGACAGCAGGACTCTTCCCTTTTGGAGTACCAATTCGAGCGCATGGCGAGGCTTCGAATCGGGCAGGAGCAAGGCACTGACCAAAACGTTTGTATCGAAGACGCAGCGCAACTACGCGCCCTTTAGAAGGGAATCCAGAATTTCCGGTGTAAGGCCGCTGTCTTTCGCTTTGCGGCCGGCGTCATCGAGCACTTTCTGTAGCGGCGGATATTCCCCGGCAGCCAACTCACGGAGCCATAGACTAAGGAGTGCCTGAATCTTCCGCTTCTGCTCTGGTCCAGCGGAGTCATAAGCCCGCGCGGTCTGCGGGTCCAGCGGAATCGTGATGGTAGGATTCGCCATTGGCTTGCTCTTCCGCCATTCTACGGCAAAAACTCGCCGGTCGCTACGATTACGCGGGAGGGCCCGTCAGTTCACCTCATCGCCGGATCCCGATCCACTCAGTATTCACTAGTTATCACTCACTTCCCATTCCGTCTCACCAAACTACAAAACTCCCGCCAACCCATTCAAACCCCGCAACTTCCGCCAGTCTCATTCGAATGATACCGCGTAAATAATAGTCCTTGACAGTAATAAATGACCATGCTATCCTATCTTATGCTTTCGTCGCAATCCAGCCAGCCGCCGACCCCCTCGCCCGATTTCTCCTCCCTCTGCACTTCTTTTTTTCGTCTCTGTAGCGCGGTGGCGCCAGTCCCGCGGCCTTTTCCTTGTCTTTACAGTGGTGGGCGTTTAGCCCCGCGATTTTCTCGCCGTCTTTGTAGCCCCGAGTCTTCAGACCCGCATCTGTCTCCCATCCCCCATTTTTCCGACACCCCTCGCCGCTCCTACACGCCTCTATCCCCTTTAGAATCACATTCTTTGCACACCCCCACCACTTAACCCCCATCGAATCACATTCTTACAAAAAACAGGGGAGGGGTGGGGTACCCGCGACCTCCATTCGACCCAAGCCCTTCCTCTCTTTTCCACAGCGAGTAAATATCCAACACACAGCAACACTCACTGTTCTCTATTCACTTTTTTGCCATCGGAAACAAGCTCGGCTCAGCGGGCGGGGAATCGGCAATGGCTTCCAACTCGGGATACTGCACCCGCAGCGGCTCGGGCACCTTCACTTTGGAGCGTTTCAGGATGCCGATGAGCTGGAGGGCGTTGACGACGCCTTTGCCCTGGTAGTGGTTGTTGGTGATGACGAAGACTTCGCGGGAGCGCTCGGCGACTTTCGCGACGCGCTTGGCCCACGGGGCGAGTTCCTCGGTGGAGTAGAGATAGTTGTAGCGCTCGTGGGAAGGAGTGGCGGGATCGTCGGAGAACCAGGTGTCGTAGCGGCGGCCGTGGAGGCGGACGTAGCTGATCGGCGACGTCGTTTCGGCGCTTGGCTCGAGCGACAGGCCAATGACGGGCTGGTCGATGTTGCAGAATCCGGCGTTGAACTTTTCAAGTAACGCGAAGGTTTCGGGCGTCTGCCAGGAGGCGTGGCGGACTTCGACGACCAGCGGGTAATCGCCGAAGCGCTTCAAAAGCGCAGAAAGATGCGCCACGGTCTCCGGCGTGCGGTGGAACGAGAAAGGGAATTGGAGAAGCACGGCGCTGAGTTTGCCGGCGGCGCGGAGGACGTCGAAGCCGGCGCGAACGGCGCGCTCGTCTTCTTTCGTGGCGGCGACCATGGCGGATGACCCGGCGCCGGCCGAATCTGCTGGATTCGCATTTTTACCAATTGTCTCGTGCGTGAACCTTTGCCAGAGTTTGGCGGTGAAGACGAAGCGCGGATTGGCAGCGACCCGGTCGATCCACTGGGCGGCATGGTCGGGGCGAATGGGATTGTAGAAAGATGTGTTGATCTCGATGGTGTCGAAGAATTCGGCGAGATACGTTGCTTCTTGAAAGCCTTTGCGGCGGCGACTTGGGTAAACGTAGCCGAACCAGTCTGGATAGGACCAGCCGGCTGGGCCTACGCGGATGATGCCGTCAGAGGCGGGAGCGTTGGAGCTGGACGAGGATTTTCTCGATCGTGGAGGCATGATTGGGGATGACCAACGCTGCGCCGACGGAAGGGTAGAGTGTAAGAGCCGCGGATGTCAACGCATCATGGATTGTTAGTAGTGTCTCAGTCTGCGGTGGCACAGCCACCTCCGCCCCATCGCGCGCTTTTTGCGCGATGGATCTTGGCTATGTGCCTTGCAAGAGCCGCACAGGCAGGATTGCCTGTGCCACAAATTGTCTCAGTACAATTGCCGATGGCCGGGCGCGCTGGTATGCTGGGAGTATGATGCGGTGGAAGAAACAATTCCGCGTCGCCCACCTCTTCTGCAAGAACTCCTACAGGTGCATCCATGAAACTTTCCATCAGCTACAAGAATGTCGAGCCGCACAAGCCCGCGGAAAAAGAAGTCGAGCGCTTCGCGAGCAAGCTGAATCGTATTTTGAAGAGTTATGAACCTGATTTGGTGGTGTTGCACGGCGTGTTTTCGAAGAATCCGCATCGCGAGCAGCTTTCGTTTTCGCTGAATTTGTCGTTGCCAACCGGGACGCTTCATGCGACCGGAACGGGCGAAAATGTGCGCGCCAGTTGCAAGCAAGCGTTCAGCGAATTGGAGGCGCAACTGAAGAAGCACCAGTCGCGCCTGCGCAAAGACTACGAATGGAAGCGAAAGCGCCCGCGTCCCGCGCCCCCCGCAGTCGAAGCGCTGTCGTGACGACGTCTGCAGCGGCGTGAGTGTCGGGATGTTCGGCCATCTCAGTTTGAGAATGACGGGCTGATTCGCCGAGATACTGAGACGTAAGCAGACGAAAGCGCGCGCCTATTGGATAGAGCTTCTGCGGCTCTTGGCAATACGGACCTTGCTCCATCAACTGTGGGTTCGGCGATGTCGCCCTCGGCCGTGTACAACTCGGCCAACGGCACTGTAACCGTCACCGGTGCTCCGGGGACGGTGTGGACCAATCCGAATGTCTGGGGTAACTCGGTCGTGTGGGGCAATTCGGTCGCCTGGGGCAACTCCGTTGTTTGGGGCAACTAGCAAGTCCGGTGTACGGACTCATTCACATGTCACCGGAGAGCAACAGATGCGCGAATAGCTAAAGCATACATCACGGTGGTCTTAGTCTCTGGAGCCGCAGTCCTGGTCCTCGCAGCGAGATCGTGGACTTCCGAAAACCTCGCTCAGTTTCTGACGCTTCTGGGTCTCGCTGCCGTCTCTTCGACGCTCAAGATCCGCATACCGGGCATTGAGAGCACCATGTCACCGAACTTTGTTTTCTTGCTGCTCGCCATGCTGTGCGGTAGTTTTTCTGAAGTTGTAGCGATCGCAATGGTGGCCGCTCTGGTGCAATCCCTGTGGGCGGCCAAGCGGGCCCGGCTTATTCAGGTCGCGTTTAGCGCTTCAGCTTTGGTGCTGAGCGCCAGCGTTGCGTTTGAATTCACGCACTTTTTGCTGAGAGTGAGTGCTGCTAATTCGCCGATTGTTTTCGCGATTCTTGCAGGCAGTTTGTATCTTTCTCTTAATGCGGCGATGGTTTCCGCAGTCATCGGGCTTGTCGAGGGCAGGTCTTTCGCGTACGTCGCCAGGATCTGCTACGAATGCGTTTTCCCTTATTTTATGGGTGGCATCATTTTCGCGGGACTTGTGAGTGGCGCATTTTCGCACTCCATGGTTTGGCAGGGCGCAACGGTGCTCTTTCCCGTGACCGTTCTTGGCTACCTATATTCTTTGAGCCGGACTCCTACAGTTGCGCTGGCCCCATTCCGGTCGGCTCCCGCGCGGGTCGAAGAGGAAGAGCTAGTCGAGGCTGGCTCTTCGGTGCCGCGCTCTCGTCGCTGACTCTTCCAAAACACACGTCAAATCCTGTGTCTTGCGTAGTGCAGCTTCGCGAGGACAACAATCGCGTCTCGCTTCGAAACACTTAGGTAGGACAGAGGTCTTGAAATTGACTGCGGTTGACTGGGCCACTCCTAGGCCAGAGCTCGACCTAGCGACGCGCACTGGTCTGCAAAACGGGGAGTCGTTACGGACTGACGTGGGACGTGGTAGACTGGCACGGTAGGACGTTGCACATCTCGCGGACGAAGAATCCACATACGTCCCAGTAAATGTTGCTGCGGTGGCCGCCCTCAGGGTTGTGCACGAGCGGGCGAACTTACACGGCGTGTGTTCCAGTCGCAGCCGTATCCTATGTTAGGAACAAGTGCCGCAGCGAGTGACAGCGGTCAAGACCGTGCCTGGGTAACTTCCTTGCAAGCTGGTGCGGGAAAAATAATTTAGGGGCGTAGCTCAGTGGTAGAGCAGCGGCCTTTTAAGCCGAAGGTCGTGGGTTCGATCCCCACCGCCCCTACCATCCATCTTTCTGATGGATGGACACTTAACAAAATCACGTGGGGGCAAAAAGGGGCAGATTGGGCCGATGATCCGGTTCCGTTTTTCTTCTTGACGGCACGGGTGACAACCGAAGGCCCCAATTTCATCGTTCAATCTATATTTCCTCGAACCCCGTTTTGGCCGGTGAAGGGCATTTGTCCAATTGCGCCCGACCAGTCGGGCACAAAGCAGAATCGTGCAATGATCTTTCAGCGGTTTTGGAGGCGTGGTGCAAAAAAAAGCGGCCGCTAATCGCAAGTCTCAGTCAGCACGATTCCATCGCTTTACTCCACGGTTTTTGGCAAGGGCAATGAGGACTGACCAAATACATAGCGCCATCCTGTCGCAGTGCGTACATAAGTGTCAGTGAACCACAGAGTATAGTCGAATGGCTTTCCGTTTTCTGTACCCTTCTCCCACAACTTAGCGGTGATAAGCGCGGAATCGCCCCAAATGCGAACCTTTTGTGCCGTATCCTCTTGCCTTTCATAAACCATGCGCCCACTCCGCGCTTCCTGTAGCAAGTCAGCCTTCGTATACGTCTTGCCGGACCCTGTCACGAGTACAAAATCATCGGCCAGAAGCCGATCCATCGTTGCGGTATCGTTCTTTTTCACGGCCCCTTGATACTCAGTGTCTAGCCGCGCGACGATTGCGGCATCACTGTCGGCGGATGGATTAACACCGGCCCCGAATGAATGAGGGCGGAACACAAGGTCGAACCACGGTTGCCAGGTTTTGCCGGCGTCAAGCGAGGTGAACGCCGTCTCCCGAACGCCGCTGTTCATGGGCTCCCACGTCCCGCGAACCAACCTCTCCGCACCGTCCGCCGCTCGATCCGCACCGGCCAGCACCATCTCCCCGTTTTCGAATCCTCCTTCTATGTTAAGCAACTCACCTCTATTCGTCGCCCAACTCTGATGCCAGATCCTTCTCGACGCATCGTACAGACTGAAACTCTGCCCTCTCAAACCTTTTGCGCTTTTATAGTCCTCGCGCAAGACGCAGCCATCGAGGATGCGATCCACGCGAGTGCGCGCGACGACTTCCGCCTTGCCAGCTTCGATCGCGTCCCAGTCACCGATCCAGAAATCAAACTGCCGGTACTCAGGACCTGAACAGAAGGTTGGTTTTGAAAGCTGCTCCGTGGGCGTGTGGGCTGCCGTCTCACCCTCGATCGTTGCAAACAACGCAAGAACAAAAACGAAACTGATCTTCGGCCACTGGGCTGCCTGGCTCATTTTGCGCCGCTCCTTTGCTTCATTGGCAATCGATGTAGCCCGTCGGCGAGGGGTGGGCGCGGCGAAGGCAGGGATGGATTTGTCTTCGCCGCGTCCTTGGGGTGTAGATGCAGTGAATGTTGTATTTATCCTCGCCAAGCGATGCGGCCAACTATCAGCCGTTGCAGCTAGTCTTGACTGACATCTTCAGCGGTTGGTCATTGCGACCTTTTCGGCTCAGATGCGAAGTGCCCGAAGGCTAGCTTGCGCATCACCCGCTGGTGGACGCTCTCTGGCACTGTGATGCGTGCGGTTTCGTTGTAGGCGTCTTCTGCCAAAGCATCTGCCTTAAAGTCTCCGTCGGGAATTGCCAAGAAAGCGGGTTGATCGGTCGTACAAGCTCCATTGGCGATGACACAGGCCTCGCCCGTGATCTCCCCACGATCGTTAATGCCACCGGCGAATAACAGAAGCAGCGGGGAATCTTTCGGGAGGAGGCTGTTGAGATCCCGTATTTTATTGTTTTCGTAGATAAAAGCATGGCCAGAGGGAAACGACACGCCCACCACCTGGCCTTGGTCGTTAATGTCCAATGCTTCGCTAATACTGTCTCCCGGAAGCACGCCGATGTCCGTCATTTTCCCGCTCTCTTTGGTCCAAATAAAAGCATGGAAATTTGCGTTGAGTGTTCCGCCACTCACGTCGCCGGCCAGGTCGGAAAATCCCACGATGTCACCGCGCTTATTGATGGCCATGGGAGTGTTCCACCCTTGGCCTCCGAGGCTACCCAAGTTCGTGATCGTGCCGTTCTGCCAGAGCAGGGCGTGGGTCGCGGTAAATGCTCCAACAGCAACGTCGCAGGTACCCGAGATGCCGACGATCTGACCGTTGTCATTGATCGCTGTGGCGGCTCCATCCGGGTCAGGAAGACCGTTCGAGACAAACGTCGGGAGTTGCTGGATCTGGCCCACCCCCGGCCCATAAACAACGGGCAGGAACTGCAGGACCTGAGTCCCTACGGGCGGGGCTACGCAGGTTGCATCATGAACTGTAGTCTCTGCCCACCCGACGATCTGGCCCAGGTTGTTATTGCCGGCGGCAAAGCCGTCAAAGCCCCCCAGCGTTGGCAGCGCAATCATGACGCCGAACTGCCACACAAACCCAACACAATCATGGCCGGTAGCGAAGGTTGGGATAAAGGCCGTGCAACTCCATGACTCGTTCAACGGATTCAGATCGGCGGTTTCGGAGAAACCCGCAACCAGGCCGTGGTCGTTCTTGTTTGGCCACTGGACGTTGCTGTTTGGCCCTCCGAGGGTGCCGAGGTCGAATCTCAAGCCGTAGATCCAAAGGGTGGCGTGCTCGGTCGTATTTCCTGCCAGATCCGCCGCACCAATCGCCCAGCCTATGTTGTTGATCGTATTGCCTTCGCCAGCCGTTCCGCTGAGGTTGCCAAGGTTAATTGCGCGGTAATGTTGCGTCTGCTCTTGCCCTGCCAGCCGAAGCGGGAGCGCCAGCGGGGCGAATGATAGGGCCATCGTGGTCGTGCATGTCACTATTCTGGATCGCATGTTATCTCCCCCATGGATCGTCTGATCCGTCGTTTCTGCGAGCTCTCTCCGGGTATTTGCCAAAAGGAGAATTCGGTACGACGCGAGGAAAGCTAGAATGTCGGCGGGGTCAGCGCAATGGTATTGCGACCAGCAGGGATTGGAACGCGATAAGAGGCAGGTCTAATGCGCCGGAAATATTCTTGCAGGAGTCCCGATGGAGGGGGAAGTCTGTGTCACCCATTTGTTCGCGCGCTCAATGAGGGTCCCCCACTCAGAGCGGTTTGCAGACTCGCTCGGTATGTGCGGCTCATGGTGAGTTCCGTGCCGTCGCGCATCAACACGGAATAATCGCCGCCCCACAGGGGGCGGATTTCGCGAACGTGGTCTAGGTTCACAATTCGAGAGCGATGGATGCGCACGAAACGATTCGGATCGAGGTGCTCCACTGCTGCCGTCATCGTCTCGCGCAGCATGTGGCTATCTTTCCCGATATGCAGCTTCACATAGTCACCTTGCGCCTCCACCCATTCGATCAATCCCTTGCGTAAGAATAGGATTCGTGACCCGGACTTGATCAAGATGCGCTCACTGTCCCGTGATTCTCTCTGAATCTCTTGTAAGGCTGCCTTTAATTCCTGTTTGCGCTCCACGTCATTCAAGCATGTTCTGCGTTCGTGAAACCGCTTCAGCGCCTCCGCGAAGCGGGCCTTGTTGAATGGTTTTAGGAGGTAGTCCAACGCTCGCACTTCAAATGCCCGCACAGCATACTTGTCGAACGCGGTGACGAAGATAACCGCTGGCCCCGGGTTCTCTGTCAGGCAGTCAAGTACCTCGAATCCATCACGCCCTGGAATCTGCACGTCGAGAATTAGCAAATCCGGTTTGAGAGTCCTGATGGTGGCTACCGCTTGCTCGCCGTCCGCGCATTCTCCCACGATTTGAAATTCTGCGTGCTCCTGCAGGAAAGCGCGGATCTTCTTCCGGGAGTGCAATTCATCATCAACGATTAATGTTCGCAGTTTCACGTAAACAACTCCTGTCGCCATTCCCGTCGTCGGTCTTTTGCACCCGCAGCGGAAGACGAATCTCCACAATCAGCCCACCTTCCTTCCGATTGGTGTACCGCAAAGACTGCATCTCGCCGTAATGCTTTTCCAAGCGTGCCCGCGTGTTGGCCAATCCTATTCCTTCCCTCCAGGTGGACTCCGTTGATATCCCGGGACCATCGTCCAGAATCGATATCCGTAGCTCCTTGCCCACGCACGCCGCTCGAACCTCCACGGAGCCCGGTCGATCGAGCCGGGCAATGCCATGTCGAACCGCGTTTTCGACGATGGGTTGCAGCAAAAGGCATGGAACTTTGCAGTCTAGCGTTTCAGAATTGGCGTTAACTAGCACTCTCAACCGGTCTTGAAAACGCGCGCGTTCTATCGCAAGGTACAGCTCTAGCACGTTCAGTTCGCGGCGCAGCGTAACTTCTTCGCTGGCGGAAACGGACAAGGTTGTGCGCAGCAACTCGCCCAGAGACGTCATCATATTGTCTGCTGCTTCCACGTCTTCCCGCATCAGCCACGAAATCGAGTTCAGTGTGTTAAACAGAAAATGTGGCTGCAGCTGGCCCTTCAACATTTCGAGTTGAGCTTTGACGAGTTCCTGCTCTCGCTCTTGAGATTTGCGGGCAGCCTTCAGCGCTTGGTGAATTCCGACAATAGCCCAAAAGAACCATGCGACTATAACGGAGTTGTCGATCAAGTATGTCTGACTTTGGCGCCAGAAGGAGTGCTGCGCAAAATCGGGATATACGAAGTGATGCGACTCCACGCGGTACAATGAGTACAGCAATTCGATGACGACATTCAAGAGGAACAGTACCGCTGCATTCTTGACCAGCGCTGGACGTTCCAGAGGAAATTTCTCAGCCCACCAGGCCATCACCGGCGTCATGATGAGCCAAAACCCCAACTCAACGACGGTATAGCGGAGGGTTCCCTCCCAAGTGAGTTCATGCCCCAAGTCGTTGCGCAGAGTGTAGTATTCTGAAACTCGCACGACGAAGAACCACGCCGCCGCGACCCATATCCACGAATTTTTCCGCATTTGCCTTCTTTCGAGCACCACCCCCGAATTCCAATTCTACCTCTCGCTCAGCGCGATCCCGTACCATTCTGTCGCAATATAATGACCTTTGGGCGCGCCCTAGGGCGGCTCGCCCGGGCGGTTGCAGCGTGCAGTCGGATATCACTTAAAAACCTCAGTGGCTAGCGGAGCTACCCAAGCTGGTGGCGGGTCTTCGTCATTCGCTGTCGGGTCGATGGAGATCAAGCTCGCGAAAGGGACTCTTCGCGTGGCAGGGAACGTGGACGTGGTGATGCTGCGTACCGCGATCGAGTGTTTGCTCGGATGATCGGGCTGCCAGCGGGAACGCGCATCTGGATCGCCGCAGGGGGCACCGATCTGCACCGTGGTTTCACGGGACTCAGCGGGATGGCATAGAGGGTGTTCCTTTCTTGTAGTGAATGAGCGTAGTCTTCGTCGCCATCCAGTTCCGAAGTCGAAACGCCTAGCCCTTCCGGCCGGTATCCCTTCGGACACCGCTTCCGGCTCCAAACAGTGACACCACACCACCCAGCAACTAGATTGGGAGGCCCCAGCCAGGAGTCGGACCCGTGACTACCATACGCCAACACATGCTGGTTCTGGCTGCGGTTCTCGCTTTTTTCAGCCCCGCCCTTCGATCTGAGCAGCCACAAAAAGCCTCGCGCCCCACCCAGGAAGACCGCCTCAAGAAGCTCGAGGAGCGCGCCGATGCCGCCGAAAAAGCCGCAAGCAGCGCAGTAATGGAAAAGGACTACATCACGCGCACGCAGAATCAGTACCAGTCTTACTACCAAAAAGTACTCAACACGCAAATATGGACGCTGGTGACTCATGGGACTGATCCTGACAGGCGTGTTTGTCCTTGTTGCCAGATTCAGCCTGAAAATGATCGACGAACAGACAAAAATCGCTACGGCCGGAGCCACTGTTCAAATGCGCAACGAATACGCGCGGGCCTTAGCCAAGGAAGTCCAGAAACTGTGGGATTCCAATGCGGCCGATGTCAAGAAGCTGAAAGAAACACTGACAGCACAGTTCGCGGAACTCGAGCAGAACCTCAAAGATCGATCCGATTTTCAAATGCAGTTTGTGCAGGCACTGGCCGAAGACCTCGATGATCGCCAAGGCGATTCACTGCTCACGTTCCGCAACGCACTCAGGACCTACAAGTCCGGCAAACCCCGAAACCTCATCGAAGCAAAAGTGGGCGCAACAACCGCACGGTCCATCTTTGAGTCACTCCGTAGAAAGCATGGGGAAAACTATGTGGACAAAGCACGAGAGGAGTTGGCAGATTCGCTCTACAACGACCTCGAAGAAGAGCTTGCCTTAGCCGCGCTGCACAGTCCCTGGCTCACGCCCCTCATCAACGAAAGAAGTCCGGCTCTCCCAGAGCCCCCAGCGCCCGAGCCAGCCGCGGAGGGGCGCTCCCTAGCAACGATCCCTGAAACCGATCCCCCAAGAGCCAGATCTACCTTTCGACGAAGAGTCTGACTCCTGCCGCCTGCTAAATACCTGACTTCAGGAAGCGCGTCCGCTCACGACACAATTGCGGCAACGCTTGGCGAAATCTCCATTGCCCGACACTTGCTTGTTGACTGGTTCGAACTTTTCCGATAACGCGTTTATCAGATGGGAGCGCCCTCGGAAGAGTCAGGCTCATGTATGGAAATCAATGACGCTGGTAGGTTCCCTCAATTTTGGCTTTCAGATTGGCCAAAGTGGTTTGCATCCATTGACCGTCTTTTTCGTTGTCGCCCATCCGAATTAGCCACGATCCATCTGCATGGCACTCGGCGCCCAAGCGCATCGTCGCGTTAATTGCTTGCTCTCCGGGCAATAGAATGAACGTGAGCACGCGTCTGCAATTCGAGACTGGCTTGTTGGTCCAGTGCTCAGTGTTAAAGCTGCTTGTCTCTTCGCTGCTCCATTGCCGCGAGATTCCTAGCACTGAGGCCTTGTCCGAGCCGATTCTGTAGGCCGATGCAAACACTACCGGTGCAGTCTTGTCCGAGTCGATTGTGTAGCCGTCTGGCACAAACATTGAGATGGCCGCCTTCTTGATGTTTTTCGGCGTAGCGTGAATTACTTCCTGAACGACAGGTGGTTTCTCGTTAGCTGCGCCGATGACGCCAGAAAACAACGCCGCCAGCGGTCTCTCCGTGGCCGATTACTTCACTCCTCTTGATCAGGCCTCGCTCGACGCCAATCACACAGATTTCGGCTCCGGCGCCGCAACTATTCTCGTCGATCAGCCGGCCGGCCCGGTCACTCACCTCGTCATCGGAGGAGGGAAGCAGCGTAACTTGTTCTTCTCAATCGCGAAAATCTGGGAAAATTCAGCAGTTCCACGAACAACGTCGTCGAGACCGTTAACTTGGGCAACCCCATCTTCGCTACACCTGTCTTTTGGCAGAATAATCTCTACGTCGCCGGCGTCGGCACTCTCAAGCAATTTGTCTTCAACAGCACCACTGGTAAGTTCAATGGCGCGCCTTATTCTCAATCCCCCACCAGCTACAGGTTTCCGGGTGCTACCCCCTCGGTGTCCTCCAGCGGCGCTACCAACGGCATTACCTGGGCTCTGGACAACAGCCTCTATTGCACTCCTCAATCGCCAGGCTGTGGCGCTACAGTCCTCCATGCCTACGACGCCACCAATCTCACCACCGAACTATGGAATAGCTCGCAGGCAGCCGCGAATCGCGACCTGGCGGGACACGCCGTAAAATTTACTGTGCCCACCGTTGCCAATGGCAAGGTCTATGTCGGCACGCGGGGCAACGACTCAGCCGTGTTGGGAGAACTCGACGTCTATGGCCTCCTCCCCAATTGAGCCGAATCACGCAGGATTCTCGTCTTGCAGAGCCCGATGATTCCTTTTCGGATCCGCAGCTCTGAAATCCAAAGTTGTGCCTGATAAACGCTGCCGGACAACTGAAATACTGGGACGGCTCTTGATCGATAACTCCACGAATCGGCCACTAGCCGATGCTGGCTCTTACCTTCACGTTTTCCTAGCGCCGTCCTCTGTTGCGGGCGTACAACCAGCCTGCCCCGTCGCAATGGTCACAACGAGTTGTTCCTGTGTTCCCTGCACCCGCGCACGCAGCACATTGTTTCCAATCGTCAGCGTTGAGAGCACTTCCATTGACTCCGACGCATCTCTTCCCTGCAACCAACTGTACACACTGACCGTTAATGAGGTTTTGAGCGTATGAAACAGCGCCGCATCGCGTGCAGACGGCCGCGGGCTTGCGTCTCGCGCCCCCCCTTGTCTGTCGTTTCTTATTCTGGGCCAGTCGAAAGAACAAGAATCACACACGTATCGAAATAGGTCGGGAGAATCTGCCTCTTTTCAAGTGGCATTAGGCCCTCATCTGGCATAGACGGATTAGAAGCATTTGAGAAAGCGGTAGAACTGGAGCCGGATTTGATTCTACTGGACATCAGGCTTCCGTCGCTAAATGGAATCGAAACCGCCCGGCGAATTCGTGAAATGGTCCCGGAAGCTAAAATAATCTTCTTTAGCGAGGAATCTTCGGTTGACATAGTGCAGGAGGCTATGAGCTTTGGCGCATCAGGCTACGTTTTCAAAACAATGGCCGCAATTGATCTGCTCACCGCCGTGGAAACAGTCACGTCTGGAATGAAGTTTGTGAGTATCTGGAAAGAAACTACAATTCCACCGTCAACCCGCTGCCGCCATTGTCAGTCGTTCATTTCTCGGAGCACCACCGACAAGCGACGCCAAATCAGATTTCGAAATGTTAAACCGTACAACGCCACAATCCAAGCAGGTTACAAGCTTCGAAAATACCCTGACCCCGGGATTGTCTATATTTGTGAGACCGCCGAGGTGGATGACCATCTCCGCAGCAAATTCCTTTTCATGAGTCGACCCACATAATGAGCAAGCCATAATCCCTCCCAAGTTTTATGGTCCGTGTTGGGTCACAGCCCTACTTACTCCTTACGCTGATTCTAAACAATCGAAGAGCTTCTGACTGTTCAATATTGCACACTTTCAACAACTTGTCCCGATTCGGCACCGCCTGGGTCAGGTTCTTTGCGCAGTTAAATCATCTAACGGAGGCGCCTCGGAATTCCTGATAAACAGCCGTTACCGCATACGAAGACACAGCGTCAGGCGTCCAGTCATGAGACAGTGATCGAGGATCAGAATTTCGGTTCAGTTCTGGTCCTACTTATCTCTCAACGAGCGGCGGCCTGCTTGGTTGCTTCCGCCTCCGCTGTCGCGCTGATAGGCTTGGCCGTAATTTCGAGACCATTCTTGTTCATATCGAATCTCTGCTTCCGGTCCAAGCCTTTGACAAACTCCCGTGTTGCTTTACCTACCGCGCCTGGAAGGCTCGACGCTTCCACTTTGACCATCGATTCCGCTGTTTCTTCATTTCGATCTCGATAGCGAAATTGCACCTCAAACGTTTTCATGCTCAACCTCCCTTTTCTGATGACGAAAACAAATCGGTTTGCGCGCTCCAAGCCAAGGCCCGGTCTTAGAATTGACCTTTAGCTTCCACGATGTTTTCGACTCGAAGCTCTCTTTCTGGAGCTCCTCGTTTTCAGGTTCTTGATCTCAGCCTTAAGCTTCTCGTTCTCTTTGGTCAACGCGTCGCGCGCAGCTGTCATTGTTTCGAGATCGTTTCCCACTTGGCCGTCCTCTTTCTGAAGTTCCGCCACCTGGGCCTTCAATTGCTCGTTCTCTCGAAGAGTTTTTGTGTCTTTGCAGCCGGTCAAAGGCAAGCTCAGCACTGTTGCCAGAACAAGTAGCGCCCAAGTGTTTTTGCGCGTCATACGTCACCTTTGGTTGCCGAGATTCTGAATTGCGATTGGAACAACCGAAAGCGGGTGAGGGGGGGAAACCACCGCTGGCAGCTAGGCCAGCGTAATGGAGTTTCTTAGGTCGCGCAAGCCTGATCGATCCGGTCACGGAAGAGGCGAAATTGACTCCTGGACAGATGTCCGATTACGCGACTCTCCAGGAACTTGTTGATAAGTGCTTTAAAATCAATAAATCGTCCCAGACAACTTCCTGGCACTAGCGACGCTTCGAAGACGCAGTCGGGGCTTATCAGTTGGCACAGGGGTCAAAGCCTTCTAGTCTTAATCTTTCTCTTTTTTTAACATCGCCTCTCTAGCTCTTTCAAGTTTGTCTTCAATGGCAGCTGCTCTTTCTATAGCCCCACGCAATGCTTTTCGCCATTCGTCCGGCGAGTAGGCAGGGTCCTCGCGATCACGTCGTCCCACTTCGATACCAAAGGCGATTCCAGCAGAAAAAAGTTCGACAATTTCCGGGTCTGCGACAACCCAAGCTTCACTTTGGCGACCTTCCGCTTTCCAGCTTTCAATCATTTTTGCCTGCTCAGCTCTCATCTCTGCGAAGCTGCTTCTTTGCGCCATTTCCAAGCCTCCTGGGCATCAGTAGCAGTGTGGAAGGAATCGTCCGGCGGCCTGACGTTAAGAAAAGGCAGGCTTGTTCAATCAGTACCGCATGGAAAAAAGATTGCGATAATCCGCATTCCCTGAAGAGTTTCGGCCACACGCCTGTCGTTTGTTGGGGAATGCCTCCTAATTTCCGATTACGTGACTAATGTGTGCCACCAGCACGAAAGGAGAAATGCTGAGTAGTGCGCAACTGCTTGACTGATGAGGGTAGGCCCTTATTCCTCAAACTGCGGAACTTGGGCTAGTGATTGAGGGAGTCGGTCGGACAAAATCCACCGGCGAACCCGTTCTACAGGCTTTCGGGATTATTTCCTACGACGACGAAAGCGCGACGTATCGCATTCGGGCATTTAACGATGGTCGTTTTCTCGAAACGCAAGTGAAACTACTTGGAGGGTGCTAATCCGACGCACGAACCGATAACTTCCGGCTTGAGCGTGATCTAGGACGAATAAGGACCTGTAGGCGTGTTCACGTCAGCCTCGCCGCGCTGCCTCGATGGCAGCAATATCGATCTTCTTCATCATCATCATCGCCTCGAAGGCACGCTTTGCCTCGCCGCCCCCAGCCGCAAGCGCATCGGTTAGCGCGCGCGGGGTGATCTGCCAGGAGAGGCCCCAGCGGTCCTTGCACCAACCGCACTGGCTTTCCGTTCCGCCATTGCCGACGATCGCGTTCCAGTAACGGTCCGTCTCTTCCTGATTCTCCGTCGCGATCTGGAAGGAAAAGGCCTCGGTGTGCCTGAACGCCGGGCCGCCGTTGAGACCGAGACAGGGAATACCCAGGACGGTGAACTCCACCGTCAGCACATCACCCTTCTTGCCGCCCGGATAGTCACCGGGAGCCTCGTGAACCGCGGTTACTTCACTATCCGGAAAGGTGACGGCGTAGAAGCGCGCCGCCTCATGCCCGTCTTTGTCGAACCAGAGGCAGATCGTGTTCTTTGGCTTCATGTTCGTGTGCTCCTTGTGCTCGATCAGGGCGAACGCCGCTGTCTTTGCGTCGGTCCGTATCAGTGACCCACCAGGTGATCTGCTGATCTGCTGCGGCCGACGTTTCCAACAGGGCCTGATGATTCAGGCAATTACAGACGAATCCTAGCCTCGGAGAGCCTTGCGCAACGACTGCCGCACTTCCAGCCCGCCATCGTAATCAATGTATCCCTTCTTACGAAATCGATTCATGAACAGATTGACGCGCGAGCGCGTGGTCCCGACCATTTCCGCCAGAACCTGGTGACTGAGCACGGGAATTTCAGCAACCGCTCGGCCGTTCTTATCCAGGTGCGCCAGCCGCAGCAGCACGCGCGCCAGCCGTTGTTCCGCGGAGGAAGTCAGCAGATTCGCCACGTGGTCGCTGTAGTTCTTGACGCTAGACAGCAGATAGGCCACCAGGGCGTTCGACGTTTTGTTCTTTTTGCGCAGCATCTCGAGCATCTTTGCTTTCTTGATGGTGCGAATAGAGCTGGCCGTCAACGCGACGGCCGTGGACATTCGAAGCGGATAGCCTGCAAGGCAAAGCTCGCCAAAAAAATCATGCACGCCCAGGATAGCGGTGACCGCGGAGGCTTGATGTTTCGTTCTCGTGCTGAGACGCACCCCACCTTCTTGAATATAGAAAAGCGTGTAGGCAGGAGTACCTTGTTTGTAGATGTTTTGTTTGTTGCGGTAGTGCGAGATCTTGCCGCCCAGGCTGGCCCCGGAACCAAATCCGGCAAGGGAAACCGTCATCTTCTTCAAGCTTTTCATAGGTTGCTTGACTCCTGAAAACGCACACTATTAGAAGCTTAACAAGCTCTTCCCAAACGGACTGTGCAACAGTGAACAGGTGTGTGCAAGAGAGTGCAGTTTGGAGACAGCGTTCCAAATCTTTCACTCAGAATGCTGTCGCTATCTTAATTTCACGTTGGCGCAGCGGATCGTCTGACTCACATTCATCCGGTTTCTCCTGTCAGTCATAAGGCAGAACTGTGCAAAATTGAACAGACAGAGTTTTTCGGCGCCCATACCTTGGCGGTATAAGCGGCGAGGAGAGAATGGCAGGAACCGGAAAGCAGGGCTGGGCCGAGTTCTTCTCATTTCCTCGCCGTTCCAAGAATTCGGTTTGAGAAACCGCTTGAAACAAAAAACATTTCGCTTAACGTTTTGAATCAGCACGAGTTTGGTAAAAAAAAACGGTGAGCCCTCTGGACCTCTGGACCTATTCCGTGTGCCTCCCGTGCACCTCGGTTGAGCGTTATTGGGATTCGTCTACCTAGTCTGTCTTGCAGAATCAGTGATTTGCGCCCCTGCAACGATGCTAGTAGTTCGTTCTCTCTGCTACTTTCACGTCTTTCCGATGGATGGCTGCGAGCATCGATCGCTGAACGTTTAAAAAGCCCGCTGGCCTTCGCGTCGAGCTAGGCGCCGACATCGACAATTACAACGGCCTGCACCACATCATGACTGTAACGATTCTTAAGGCGTAGTAATATTAGTGGAACTCCGGCTCAGTACTCTAAGTGTCCAAGAATCGGGACGGTAATTGATTCCGCAAGACGCGGCAAGTGACAGGACCAACGCGGTCCTGCCACATGCCTAGCCCGTGGACCAAAGGAGCGCGTCATGAAAGGCTTCCTCTTCGGAATTTTGACGGTGATTCTCATTCTGGCCGTAGGTCTGCTTTTCGCGCTGCTAGGTTTTGTCAATATGCGAGCGGACAATCCGCCTTCCCATCTCGAGGCCGCCATCGCCGGCCGCGCCATGGATGCGAGCGTCGGCCGCGCTTCCCCCAAACTAACCAATCCCGTCGCTGCCGACGA
>CAVPLA010000066.1:0-12407 GCA_963705855.1 uncultured Acidobacteriota bacterium | reverse complement strand
GTAGAGATGCTGCGCGCTCGCGGCGTTAAGATCGTCAATCCCGATGAAGGCTATCTCGCCTGCGGCATGACTGGCGCTGGCCGCCTCGCCGGCCAACAGGAAATCGTCGTCGCCGTTCGGGAAACCCTCCATACACAAAAAGATTTGCAAGGCGAAACGATTTTGATCACCGCCGGGCCCACGTGCGAAGACCTCGACCCGGTGCGCTTTCTGACCAACCGCTCCTCCGGCAAAATGGGTTATGCGGTAGCCGAAGCTGCAGCGCGCCGTGACGCCAAAGTTTTTCTCGTGAGTGGCCCCGTGAATTTGGAAACTCCTCTCGGTGTCGAGCGCATTGACGTTCGAACCGCCGAAGAAATGCGCATCGCGGTCTTGGACCGCTTCCCCGAAAGCAGCATTGCAATTTTCGCCGCAGCCGTCGCCGACTATCGCGCCGCCGAAACGCAACCCGAAAAAATGAAGCGGAACAAAGAGCCGCTGACGATTCACCTCGAGCCAACACCGGATATTTTGGCCGAAGCCGCACAAACGAAGGGCAATCGCCTCATCGTTGGATTCGCGGCGGAGACGGACCACGTCGCGGATAATGCCAGGAAGAAGCTGGTCGCGAAAAATGCCGATCTCATCGTGGCGAATGACGTGACCACCGATGGCGCGGGCTTCGACCACCACACCAATATTGTCACTCTGTTCTCCCGCGATGGCCGCGATCTGGCTCTGCCAAAGCTCAGCAAGTCCGAAGTTGCGCAGCGGATTCTCGACGAAGTCCTGCGCCTCCGCACCGTACTGCGCCACAAAACAGAATCGCATCACTCCGCTGTTTGATCCCGCCATGGCCGAGCGCATCCCGGAAGCCATCCAAAGAAAGCTTTCCGAGCGGTTGCACTTCTACGAAGATATAGGTATTCGCCTTTTCTACAAGCAGCGAGGCGATTCGCAAGTTCAGTCAGCAGCAACACCAGCCACAGAATCTTTCGCAGAACCAGCTAGCCAATATATCTCCCACGAGGAAGCCGCTTTGCCAAAAAACATTCGAAAACCGGAGTTGCCCAAAGCCGCGCCAGCGCCGTCGCGCGCCGTGCCTCTTCAAACCACGCCGCAGCTCGACGTTTTGCCGGTTCACGCCGGACCATCGCTGTTCGAAGCATTCGACAAAGTTCCGGACGATACGCTGCTGAAGATTCGGACCGATTTAGGCGATTGCACTCGCTGCAAACTCCACAAAACGCGCAACAAAATTGTTTTCGGCGATGGCAATCCAAAAGCCGAACTCGTTTTTGTCGGCGAAGGCCCCGGCCACGATGAAGACATGCAGGGATTTCCGTTCGTCGGCCGCGCCGGAAAACTTCTCACGCAAATGATCGAAGCGATGGGCTTGCAGCGAAAAGACGTCTACATCTGCAACGTCGTGAAGTGCCGCCCGCCGGAAAATCGCGCTCCCGAAAAAGATGAAGTAGGCGAGTGTTCGCCATTCCTGTTGCGCCAGATTGATGCCATCGCGCCCAAAGTAATCGTCTGTCTAGGAAGCACAGCCGCGCAGACCATACTCGAAACAAACCGCGGCATTTCTCATTTCCGCGGACAGTGGCTCGAATTCCGCGGCAGAAAACTGATGGCCACCTATCACCCCGCTTACTTGCTGCGCAATCCCAGCGCGAAAGGCGAAGTCTGGAAAGATTTGCAAAAAGTTATGGCGGTGCTCGGCCTCGAAGCGAAGAAAGGCAAGTCCGCCGAAGCGGGCAAGTCCTCGTAGCCCGTCATGGGAATTTTGCTGGGCCTTCTGACGGCGCTCTCCTGGGGCGGCTCGGATTTTCTAGCGCGTTTCGCCACACACCGCATTGGCACGCTTCGAACGATGCTGTACATGCAGTTCACTGGATTCCTCCTGCTTACTATTTTTCTCCCGTGGCTCGGCGGCTGGGGGCATCTCGCCGATGGGTCTGGCTGGCAGCCATGGGCCTGGGGCGCGCTCGCCGGGGCCTTAAATTTTGTCGCGACGTTAACGCTCTACCGCTCGTTTGAAATCGGCAAACTCTCCGTTGTTGCGCCGATCTCCGCGAGCTATCCCGTGCTGACGGTTCTCCTTTCTCTCCTGAGCGGGGAACAATTGACAGCGGCCCGCGTAATCGGCATCGCGTGCGCCCTGCTCGGCGTAGTGCTTGTTGCCGGTGGAGAGAAAGCTCCGGCTGCAGAGGATGAGGAAGGATTGCAACGCAGCGGAAAGGGAATCGGTTTGGCGCTATGCTCCGCGATTGGATTTGGATTTTTGTTTTGGCTGCTCGGCACGCGAATCGTGCCCGCAACCGGGGCGACACAAACGGTTTGGCTCATCCGGCTGACCAGTTCTGCGCTTACGGCGCTATTGATTTTGGCCGCTCGCAAAACAATCAAACCGCCGACGGACCGCGTTGCCGGCTGGATTCTGGGCATGGGCCTGACGGACACTGGCGCGTTCGTCATGAACAATTTCGGAATGCGCATCGAGCAAGTTGCGGTCGTGAGTGTGCTAGCTTCGCTGTACGGAGCCGTGACAGTCGGCTTGGCCGCGGTTTTCTTGCATGAACATGTTTCGCGCTGGCAGTGGCTCGGAATCATCGCGATTTTCGCCGGCATTTTTCTGATTAGCCGTTAACCGCCGCGCACCTCAGAAATCACTGTAAATTTAAAGCAAACTAAGTGGATCCATATCGACTAGTACGGCCGTCTGCGGAATTTCCTGCGCGTCGCAGTAGGCCATGGCCCCGCTCAGGAGTTTTGTGAGAATGGATCGTTTTGGCGATTTTAACAAAAACTGGAAGCGATGCTCCTTTTTCAATCGCGCAAGGGGCGCGGTTGCCGGGCCGAGAATCCGCACGGTTTGTCCATCGTGCGGCGAGAAATATTCGGAGAGTCTGCGCGAAAAGCGGATCGCTTTTTCGAGACTAATGTCTCGCACAATCACATTCGCCAGCGAGGTGAGCGGTGGGTACGCCATCATTCTCCGAAAATGCATCTCGCGTTCGAAAAAGGAAGCGTAATCCTGTCTTACGGCATCCTGAATCGCATAGTGCTCCGGGTAATAAGTTTGGATCAGAACGCGGCCCTTTAGCTCTCCTCTCCCGGCGCGACCCGCCACTTGAGTCAATAATTGGAACGTGCGCTCGGCGGCGCGAAAATCGGGCATGCTCAGCGACGAATCGGCGGAGATCACGCCGACCAGTGTGACGCGTTGAAAGTCATGCCCTTTGGCAAGCATCTGCGTTCCGACCAGTATATCCAGCGCTCCTCCGGCGAAGGCTCCGAGCGTTTCCTGATATTGGCGTTTCGTCCGTGCGGTGTCGCGATCAATCCGGGCGATGCGCGCGTCAGGGAATTCCTTGCGGAGTCTTTCTTCGAGATGCTCGGAGCCCTCGCCGAAAAAATAAACGTACTGCGACTGGCATTTCGGGCATTGCTTCGGCACTTGCTGAATCGAGCCGCAGTAGTGGCATTCGAGGCGGTTGCGGCTCTTGTGATATGTCATCGAAATGCTGCAATTCACGCACTGCACGCTCGCGCCGCAGCTCCTGCACAAGACGGACCACGAATACCCGCGCCGGTTGATGAGCACGAGCGCCTGCGTTTTGCTGGCGAGGCATTCCTGTATTCCCGTGTGAAGCGCGGCGGAAATTGGGCTGGTCTGATGCGTTTTCTGAAAATCTTCGCGCAGATCGACAATCTCGACGCTCGCCAGCGAACGATTCTCGACGCGCGAAGACATCGTGAGCAGATCATATTTCCCGCTGCGCGCGTGGTGATAAGTCTCCAGCGACGGAGTCGCCGAACCAAGCAGGGCAAGCGCGCCTTCGCTCTTGGCGCGGACAATGGCCACGTCGCGCCCGTGATAACGCGGCGTCTCTTCCTGCTTGTAACTGTTCTCCTGCTCTTCATCGACGATGATCAAACCAAGATTCTGCAGCGGCGCAAACACCGCCGAACGCGTGCCAACCACGACCCGCGCCTCGCCGTTGCGGACGCGCCACCACTCGCGAGCGCGCTCGAGGTCGCTCAACGCGGAGTGCAATACCGCGACGCCTTCATACTGCGCCCCAAACCACGAGCGGCATTGCCGCCCAATCCACAAAGTTAGTGCGATTTCCGGCACCAGGATGATCGCTGTTTTTCCTCGCGCGAGCGTTTCCTGCACGCATCGCAAATACACTTCCGTTTTTCCGCTTCCCGTCACGCCGTGGAGCAACTGGACGCCGAATTCGCCCAGCTCAAACCGCGCGCGAATACTTTTCATCGCGCTTTCTTGTTCTTCATTCAGTGCATGGGCGGGCGGCGTGTATCCGGTGTCAAACGGATCTTCTGCTGGATCGACAGGCTCTTCCCAGCTTTCGAGCAATCCATCCGCAAGCATGCGATCTATCAAGCTCCGCGAAACCTTGGCGAGCTTGAGCAGTTGTGGAAGCGGCAGCGGTCCGCGTTCGGTTTCAAGCAGTGCCCGGACCTTGTCTTCTTTTTCTGTGAGCGTTCTCTCTCCTTTGTCGGCAAATCCTTTCCATGCAACGATTGTTTGTGATTTTCTTTTCGTGTCCTGCAAAGTCTCTCGAATTTCGATCAGCCCGAGTCGCTGCAACCGTTGCAAAGTAGCGGACGAGATGCCCATCCTCACTGCAAAGCTGAACAGCACCGGACCTTTTTTTGCGTTCGCCTTTTCGAGAAATGCAGCTTCCGCGGCGCTCAAACCGTGAGAAAGCTCTCCGCCATCGAGACTCTTGGCTGCGCCGCGGCCCGCCGCCGTCAAGACGACCTCCCGGCGCAAATTCAGCTCCGTGACGGGTGGCAACATGGCGCGGAAAACTTCGCCCACGGGTGCGAGGTAATAGTTGGCGATCCATTGTGCCAACTCAATCAGCTTGGGAGTCAACGCAGGGGCAAACTCCATAACTTTGGTGATTTCGCGGACCTTTGCGTTCGCGGGTGGACGCTCAGCCATCTCGACGACCACGCCGACCATAGACTTCTTACGGAAAGGGACGAGCACGCGAGTCCCCGGCTTCAGCGAGTCGCGGAGGCCCCCGGGAATGGCGTACGTAAACGTCGTACGCAGAGGGACGGGCAGAGCAACGTTGCAGAATAGCGAGTTCATTGCGCGATTTAGTGTATCAGCAGGGCGAAGCGGCGACTCTTCGGAGGCCTGCGCAGCATACCTGGTTTCGTGGCTGAAGCGATCCCATTTGCTTGAGAAATCGCGCTATCCAATTGCGAAGTATTCCGGAATGGTCGTTTTCTGAGATAGCTGAAGGGAATTCTGCTAGTCTGGGCCGAGCAAACATCGAGGCGTAGAGGAGAATCCGCGTGCCAGTCGTGGCCGGTGTGGATCTTGGTGGAACGGCCATCAACTATACGTTGGTGGATCAGCAAGAGCGCTTTCTGATCGAGAGTCTGTGCGAGCATCCTGCCCTTTCCAAGCAGGGACCCGAGGTCTGCCTCCGCCAGATTGCCGATGGTCTCAAGATTGCCACCGAACTCGCCGGCGTGGCCGTATCCGACGTGGTTGCCGTGGGCCTGGACACCCCTGGTCCGGCCAGCGCGGCGGGTCAGCTCAGCGCACGCGGTTCCACCAACTTTGTGCATCCGAAGTGGGCGGAATTCGATATTCGCGGAGGTCTTGCGAACACGCTCGGAAAACCCGTCTCCTATTTGAACGACGGAAATGCAGCGGCGCTGTGGGGCCATTACACGATCTTTGGCTCAAACAGCCGGGAGACATCGGTCTCGACCATCATTGGCACGGGCAATGGCGGGGGCATTATTCTCGAGGGCAATGTCGTGAAGGGCAGAAACGGCTTTGGCGGAGAACTCGGTCACGTGCTGCTTCCTTACCAAAGTATCGCCGGCACCAGCGGAATGAAGCCTCTGTGCAATTGCGGTCGCATAGGAGACCTGGAGTCGCTCTGTTCCCTTACGGCGATCGAAAGGAATTTGGTGCCGTATTTTCTGCCGCGTTATCCCCATCACGATCTCGCAAAGCTGGACCCCCATCAGGCCGCAAAACTCGTGCGCGGTCTCGCCGACAAAGGCGATCCGCTGTGCAAAGACGTATTCCGGGTGCAGGCCCATGCTCTGGGACTCTTCTTCGACGAAATGGTGAATACTTTCGATCCCGACGCGCTCATCGTTGGCGGAGGCGCCTTGGAGACGAGTCAGGAGTTCCAACGCTGGTTCCTGGATGAGATCCGCGCGGGCATGCCTGCTCAACGAGAGGAACAGACCGGCGTTCCCATCTACGTGATGCCGAATGGCGACACCGCTGGCGCGCGAGGCGCCGCCATCGAAGCGCTAAAACTCGCCCGGCAAAGCGGCCTCATGTAGCAAGCGCGCACTTCTTGATGCGTAGTTGAGTAGCAGGTGAACTCGATTCCAAGTTTCCGATGAGCTCGATAGTCAGGAGCTGACTGCGCCATGCGTCTCCGCGAAAAGTTCCCGAGGACAAGCGAGTGATCGTCCATACCGAATACGCGGATATTTCTTTGTCGGGTTCCCCGATGCGAACCTTCGTCGCCGCGCCGAAAGCCGAAGGTCGATACCCTGGCATCTGGTGCTATTCCGACATCTTTCAGCTCACACCGCCGCTGCTACGCTTCTGCGTACGGCTGGCGGGGCATGGATTTGTTGCCGCTGCCCCGGAAATTTACTGCCGCATCGAAGCGCCGGGAACAGTGATCCCATTTGATGACGCTGGACGCACGCGCGGCCAGCAAGACGCCGCGAAGACTCCAGTAGCGCATTTCGATGAGGATTGCCGCGCAGGTCTGGACTGGCTCTCCAAACATCCTAAGATCGCGCGTGCAGAAATCGGCGTCGTCGGTTTCTGCATTGGAGGCCACCTCGCGTTCCGTGCTGCGTTCCAGCCCGAAGTCCGCGCAACCGTCTGTTACTACGGTACGGGCATCCATGACGGCAAGCTCGGTCAAGACGCGGATGCGGGATCGTTGGCCCGCGCAAAAGAAATCCGCGGCGAACTTCTGATGATCTTCGGGACAAAGGACCCGCACGTTCCCGACGCAGGAAGGGAAACGATCGATCGAGCACTCGGAGCCTCCGGCGCGCGCTACAACACGCTGCTGTATCCAGCCGAGCATGCGTTTACACGTGATGAAGGTCCGCGCTTCGATCCGGAAGCGACCGACCTGGCATTCGCGGAGATGATTCGTCTATTCCGTAAAGTTTTTCAAGATTGAAAACACGCAAGCGGCCCAACTTGCAGGCGGCCGCAATTGCGCTGTCAGGGCAGCTGCGCGCCCTCGGTCCCGACGTATACAGCGTAGAGAGACTGGCTCGCGGCCATAAACAGTCGGTTCTTCTTAGAGCCGCCGAAGCAGATGTTCGCGCAGCTTTCAGGAAGATGAATCTTGCCGATGAGCTTGCCGTCGGGGGCAAAGACGTGCACGCCGTTGTATCCCTCTCCCGCCCACCCGGCGGCGGACCATACGTTGCCGTCCACATCGCAACGGATGCCATCGGAATTGCCAGGGGACATATCTACAAGCATGCGGCCATTTTTGAGGCGCGCGCCGTCCACGACGTCATAGACGCGAATCTGGTGCGGGTCGGTGGGATGCTTTGGAACACCGGTATCGACGATATAGAGCAATTTTTCGTCGGGCGAGAAACAGATGCCATTGGGCTTATCCATGTCGGCGGCAACGACCGTGACTTCGCGCGTTTTTGGGTCGAGACGGTAAACGTTGGCGGGGAGCTCGAAGGCGGCTTTGTGGCCTTCGTAATTTGACATGATGCCGTACCCCGGATCGGTGAACCAGATGGCTCCATCGGAGTGCACGGCAAGGTCATTCGGCGCGTTGAGTTTTTTGCCTTGATAACCGTCCATCAGCACGGTGATCGAGCCGTCGTATTCGGTACGCGTCACGCGCCGCGAGTCGTGCTCACAAGTGAGCAGCCGGCCCTGGCGGTCGCGGTAATTCCCGTTGCTGAAGTTCGAAGGGCTGCGAAAAACGCTGACCTCTCCTGTGTCCTCGAGCCAGCGCAGCATGCGGTTGTTGGGGATGTCGCTGAAGAGGAGATAGCGGCCATCGCCAAACCACACCGGACCTTCCGCCCAGCGCGTGCCGGTGTAAAGGCGCTCGACAGCCGCATTGCCGACTTTATATTTTGCGAAGCGCGGGTCAATCACTTCGACCGCTGGATCGGGATAGAGCACGGGAGTTTTCTGTGCTTCCTCCGCGGCCCGCGTAAGTGGATGAAAGGCCAGTGCTGTCGCGGCGCTGGCCGTAAAGTTCATGAACGCACGCCTTTGCATCATTCATCCTCCTGCGGGAATATCGGCTCCGACGCACAATATCACGGGATGTTCTGTTGCGGCGTAATCGTTTCCGTCAGCTCCAGTTAGCCGGTTGAACAGGATTTGACATACTCTTGCCCAGCTTGGATGCTTGCCAACAAGATCGCGGATCTAAACTTGCTGCGGAGGAGTGGCATGAAATCAGGAATTGTCATTTGTTTGATGGCGTGTGCATTGGCGGGCGCACCTGCGTCGCTCCGGTCAGAAAAGAGCGGAGATGTTCAGGTGTGGCTGACGAACGCCGACAAGTCAGCGCTCTTCGAGTTGCAGAAGCCTTTATTGCGTTTCTCCAGGGCTTCGAGTGAAGTGCCCACCATTGAGATCGATGACCAGAAAACATTTCAGTCCATCGACGGATTTGGGTTTGCGCTTACAGGAGGAAGCGCCCAGCACTTTGCGCACATGGGCGCTGAGAAAAGAGCGGCGCTACTCAAAGAGCTCTTTGGGGTGGACGGCAAGAACATTGGTATCAGTTATCTGAGGATCAGCATCGGCTCCTCCGACCTGAATGATCATGTTTTTTCTTACGATGACATGGCTGCGGGCGAAAGCGATCCTACGCTGGCAAAATTTAGTTTGGCGCCGGATCGAGCGGAACTCATTCCCGTCTTGAAAGAGATTTTGGCCATAAATCCAGAGATTCAAATTCTGGGCTCGCCGTGGTCAGCGCCTGCGTGGATGAAGACGAATAACGATGCGAAGGGTGGAAAACTAAAGACAGAGTATTACGGAGCCTACGCAAATTATTTCGTGAAATATATCCGGGGAATGAAGTCGGAAGGCATCAACATCGACGCTATCACCATTCAAAACGAGCCGCTGAATGACAAAAATACTCCCAGCATGTTGATGCAGGCGTACGAGCAAGCCCTATTTATTCGGGACCACTTGGGACCGGCGTTCAAGGCTGCGGGGATAGGGACTAAAATCATTCTTTATGATCACAACTGCGACGTTCCCGAGTACGCCATTTCCATTCTTAACGACCCTCTCGCGAATCCCTACGTGGATGGTTCTGGTTTTCATCTATATGGCGGGGAAATCGAAGCCATGTCCGTAGTGCACAACGCATTCCCTCAAAAGAATCTGTACTTCACGGAATTCATGGCCGTTGAGCCCACCGAGAGCGCAAGAATCTCGATCGCAAAACCTGTGGTAGGCACTTTCATCGGAGCGCTGCAGAACTGGAGCCGGAATGTGCTGCTCTGGAATCTTGCCGCGAATTCCAAATTTGAGCCTCATACGGATAAGGGAGGATGCGGAATTTGTCAGGGCGCGGTCACGATCGACGGCAATGCAGTTACGCGGAACCTGGCGTACTACGCTATGGCGCACTTTTCGAAATTTGTGCGTCCCGGCTCAGTGCGCATCGCTTCTACTTCGCCGGCAACGCTTCCCAACGTCGCGTTCAAGGCTCGGGACGGCAAAGCCATATTAATTGTCGTCAACGAAGGCAAATCGCGCCAAGTCTTTCGCGCTCAGTACCGCGAGAATTCTTTCAAGACGACCCTGAAAGCGGGAGCTGTAGGCACTTACGTTTGGTATCCGCGACCAGAACGCATTATGTAAGTTAGTTCCAGACTTTCAAGCGCGGCCAGGCTTCGGCCAGGGGAATTTTCGCACCTCGGCAGACCAGGATGGTGTAGTGCTCCTCCTGCATCGCAAACGGATTGTTGAGAGTAGGACCAACCTGAACGCTTTGGCACGCGCGCTGGGCGTCTGCGAGATTGTAGTGAAGAAGAATTAGGGTTTCGCCCGTGTATTGGCGCGGTCCCCAGTAGTAATAATTTTGATGAGGGCTGATGGATTTGGGCAGGCCATAGCGTGGGCCGAAAAAATCGATGGCGCCTGCATCGCCGTAAGTGCCGGCCAGGATCCCGGTTTTGGCGCGCTCGTCCGGAGGCAAAGAGTTGTAGATCTGAACAGTGGCGGCGACCATTTCTTCCCAGCCGAATTCGTCGCCGAAGTGTTGCGGGAGCGGGCCGCTGTCTTGCACTTCTGTCCGCGACATCTTGATGCCGAGAGCCTCCATGAAGGGGACGATTTTATCTGGAGGCAAGATCGGGACGTCAAGTGGGATCGCAATTATGCCGAGGACGAGAACTGCCGCGGGGATAACCACTTTGAGCCAGCGCATACGCGGGCGAGCAGCGAAGATTGTTTCCCAAAATACGCCACCAGCCGCGAAAAGCATGGGATAGATAGGAGCGAGGTAGTAGTCCTTGCCTTTGAGAATCATCATCACCGCAAGAAAGACGAGATAGGTGATGCCGAGGCAGCGATAGTTTTTTGCTTTGCAGCTGAAGAGGAAAGTTAGGCCGGGAATCCAGACCAACGCGCTGACGGGGAGAAGCATCATGATTTGTTGGCGAAAGAAAGGGAGTGGAGGAAGTTCGATGTTCTTGTGAGTTTTGCGCACATTGCTGAGAGCTTCCAGCGTGGGGAAATGGTGCGTGTATTGCCAGATGAGGTTGGGGAGAAAAATCAAGAAAGCGACAACGGCGGCTAGCCAGAACCACTTGGTGAGAAGTAAGCGACGGCTTGGTGAGAGAAGCAAGCCGATCGTGAGGCTGACAAGGAAAAAAGTGGCGGAGTGTTTGTTTTCCAGGCCAAGACCGAGGAGCGCACCACAGGCCAGCAATAGTTTGGGTTCGTTGAGATTGATGGCGCGCAAGAGGAAATAGACAGCGCCCATCCAGAAGAGCGGCTCGAAGGGATTCATGGAGAGACGTGTGGCGTTTCCGAGAATTACGGGAGCGAGCAGGACGGAGAGGCACGACAGGAAGATGGCGAAACGCTTGCCGCCGAGTTCACGGGTGATTAGGCCCGTGATGATTATCTCCGAGCCTTGCGCGAGCGCTGGGAGGAAGCGAATGGCGTGGAGAGAATCGCCTAGCGCGAACCGGCTGATGCGCGCGAGGAGAGCGATGAGCGGTGCGAAATCCACGTAGCCCCAAGCTAGATGATCGCTGCACGCGAGAAAATAGAGTTCATCGCGGAAGTAGCCGTAGCGGCCATTGGTGAGCGTCTGCAAGAGGACGGCAGCGGCGGCGAGAAGCCATACGATGGAGAGCTCCCTGGCGAGGAAAGAGTTTGCTTTGGCGCTTGATGGAAGCGGCTGCGTCGAAGAGGCCATGAGTGCTGCGGATTATAAGCGATGAGTCTTGGAGGGAAGAAAAATTCTGTGGCAGAAAGAAAAATCAGCCGCCGGATTGAAAATTCGAGGCGGAGATTTCTTCGAAAATTAAGTGCTTATCCATGTCGAGCATTTGTTTACGGTATTGCTGAACGGAAAGCAGGATGACGGCTACCAGCGGGATAAAGAAAGCTGTCCGCCAAGGATCGGCGAGGGACCAGAGCTCGAGCTCAGGAATGTAAACGGTGAAGATCACGAAGCCGAACAGATAGGCAACAAAAATCAGGGCGGAGTGGCTTTGGAACGGCGGGTAGGAACACGTGAAGGGAATTTTGCGGAAGCGGAGGAGAAGGAGTTCGACAAAGGCGACTGCGCATGCGGCGAAGATGGCGGTATGCAGAAGCGCGACGCCGAAGCCCCAGAGGATGGCGGAAGAGACGAAGCAAATGGGCACGAGCGGAACGAGCGAGAAAGTGAGCAGGACTTTTCTGGCGATGGGGCGAGTTTGCAATGTGTTCGGGTCAATCCAGAGGGCGAAGACCCAATTGGCGCGCAGGTCGGAGGGAACTTCAAAGGCGAGACGCATTCCGACGACGATGCAGAAGCTCAAGATGAATGGGAGGGAGAGAAGATCCTCGGAGGGAATCCGGAGCGCAGCTGTTGGGTGCGCGTGGAATGCGGAAGACAGGGATTGCGCACTCACGACCAGACCCATAGCGACGAAAGCCGAAGCGATTTGAAGGTGGGATTCGCTGCGGAGGAGTGTGCGCGTTATGAAGTGGAAGCAGGCACGTTGCGGCGGGTTGCGAAGAATGGCGCTGTCAAAGAAATCAACGGGAAGCAAATGAAATTGTGAGCGCGGGAGGGGGCCAACTTCCGTGGTCTCTGGAATGCGGATGAAAGAACGGCGAAAGCTGAGAACATAAGACAGAACAGCGACCG
>CAVPLA010000065.1:0-173349 GCA_963705855.1 uncultured Acidobacteriota bacterium | reverse complement strand
CTGTTTCCATGGCGGCTGCGCGCGGCGCTGCGGCTGCCCAGAATCTTCCGTTGTACAAGTACTTGGCGCACTACTCCACGGACAAGAGCGCGAATCTTCTGCCTGTTCCGATGATGAACATCTTGAATGGCGGCGCTCACGCCGATAGCTCAGTCGACTTCCAGGAATTTATGGTCATGCCCATTGGGGCCCCGAACTTTTCGGAAGCCCTGCGCTGGGGCGTGGAAATATTTCATGCGCTGAAAGGGGCTCTGAAAAAGCACGGATATTCGACTGCGGTAGGAGATGAAGGCGGGTTCGCGCCGAGTTGTAAATCGAATGAGGAAGCGATTCAGATCGTGCTCGAAGCGATTGGCGCGGCGGGTTACAAGCCGGGCGAACAGGTCAGCATTGCGCTCGATCCGGCCTCCAGCGAATTCTACGACAAAGCTACCGGGAATTATGTTTTCAAAAAGTCGGATAAGTCCGCTCACTCTTCGGAGCAGATGGCGGCGTACTGGACGAGTTGGATCGAGAAATATCCTATCGTCTCGATCGAAGACGGGATGGCCGAGGACGATTGGGCCGGTTGGAAAGCGCTGACACAATCGGTCGGCGCGAAGTCTTCCAAGAAAAGGATTCAGCTTGTGGGTGACGACCTCTTTGTGACGAACACGACGCGGCTGTCGCGCGGCATTAAAGAGGGTATTGCGAACGCTATTCTCATCAAACTCAATCAGATTGGGAGCGTGACGGAAACCATCGATGCCATCGAAATGGCGCGCAAAGCCGGCTATAACTCGATCATTTCGCATCGCTCCGGCGAAACCGAAGACACTTTCATCGCCGATCTCGCTGTTGCCACAGGCGCTGGCCAGATCAAAACGGGCTCGGCCTCCCGCACGGACCGGATCGCGAAATACAACCAGCTTCTGCGCATCGAGGAAGAACTAGGCTCGGCGGCTCGGTTCAATGGGAAGGCCGCCTTCGGCTAGGCGAAGGTCTTACGCAATTTAGGGACGCAGACCGCTGCACCTGCTTCATGCTCGGAGGTCGAAGCCTTCACCGGCCCTCGGAACACAAGATGCGTCGGCGCAAAAAGAGAGCGGCGGCAAACCAAAAGCGGTAGCTCCGGGGCTTTTGCCCGAGTGATGTCATGACGCAAGCACCAAAATCTTCCGCGCATGGTGAAGGCGTATGTATCCGCAGCGCAAGCCGCGGTGACATTCCCGCGCTCGTCCGACTCATCAACGCGGCATTCCTTGTCGAGCAATTTGTTTTCGACGGCGATCGTATTAACGCCGAGGAGACGCAAGCCTTCATGGACAGCGGCCTGTTTTTGATAGCGGAAGACGCTAACGGATTCGCCGGGTGCGTCTATGTGGAAATTCGTAAGAATCGGGGCTATCTGGGTTTGCTGGCCGTGGATCCGCCGCGCCAGGGCACAGGTCTGGGCCGCAAGTTGGTGGCTGCCGCGGAAGATTATTTCCGCGCCGCGGGCTGTTGCGCGGTCGATCTTCGCGTCATCAGTCAACGTACCCCCCTTCCGCCGTTTTACCGCCGCCTCGGGTACGTCGAAATCGGCACAGCGCCGTTTTCGCCATCGCTGGAGACAAAAGTGGCGGGCTACTACATTGTCATGTCTAAGGCACTCGCCTGATGGGACCTTTCGATTTCTTGGGGTTGAAGACTCAGTGGGCTTGCGGCAAAGGCGGTCCAAAATACCGGTAGTGTCCCGTAATTTTCCAGCTGAACAACACATCTTCCATCTTCGGCCCCTGGCCAATGTTGTGAACGATCAGAAATCGGCGGCGCTCGGCGGACTTCACATTTACGACCATCCCGATGTGTGGCACATTGCCGCCCAAGTCCCACGTGACGATATCGCCCGGCGAGTAATCTACCGCACGCAACGAAACCGGCAGACTTTCGCCCTCGCGGCTGAAGAAGACCATCAGATTCGGCACTCGGCGGTGGTCGATGTTGGGGTCCGGATGCGCCTGATGCCATTTCGCTTTCGACGGATAGGCCAACCAATTATTCATCATGTCTTCGTGAACTTCTTTTTGCAGATCGACGCCGGCGGCTCTGTAGGCGCGGATGATTTCGTCCGAGCAGACACCCGTGTCCGCGGGTACGTCTCCACCGGGGTAAGCTATGTGGACGTATGCGGAAACGTATCTCACGGAATGATTTGTGCGCTCAATTGCTGCGGCCACCAGTTTGTCGAGAAATTCCTGACGCGAATTCCCGCTCGCCGGCCCGGTTTGTGCGACGTTGATGGTTGCCGCCATGCACGCGAATAGCAGCGCCAGCCAGCCTCTGATTGAACAAGAGCCCCGCACACCTCTATTTTATCAGCGGTTCATCTCGCGTTTGTAATCGTCTAAGTTGCTGTGTGGGATGCGCAACAGCTAGGGCTAGGGGAGCATTTCTAGTAGCGAAGCAACAGGGGCGTTGTCCCCGAACGTCTGGCTCAGGTGGGCGAACCGGTCCACATTTCCCGGACCGAAGACGAAGCTTCCGCCGAGCTGAAATGGATTCTGCCCTAACTTGTGCTGATGATGGCCGCCGGCACGCGCGCGCTTTCTTGCCGCAGCATTCTCGCCCCGCAAGAGATGCAAAAGGTTCGCAGACTTCAATTCCGCCACGCGATAAGCCCGGCGGGATTCGTCGATCAGAAGAGGAAAGGTGATGCTCGTTTCTTCGCGAAATATTCGCGCATAATTGCGGTCGCCCAATCCGATCGCGGCAAGGGCGGCTCCTTTATCGCGGAAGGCTTGCTCGTGTTCGCGCAACTGCGCGACGTGCTCGCGGCAAAAAATTCAGCCATAGTGGCGGAGAAAAACCAGCACGGCAGCCTGTCCGGCCCACAAAGAGCCAAGTCGGATTTCCCGCCCTTCGCAATCGGGAAGGGCGATCTCTCGGAGCCTGCTGCTTAGAGATTCTTTCACGGGTTCTTCAATCTTGAGCAGCCCTCATCGCACTGTCAAGCCCACCGCTTCCAGACTCGTTCCCCGGGTTCCTGCGGCTCTCCGTCATTTCGGTGAAAAGCCGGCCACCCATTGATCTCTGATTGCGCCGAGCGCCGTTTGTTCCTACGGTGTTAGCGACGATTTCAAGCTACCTTGTAACTGCATGGGGTAGTGTAAAGCCATGGCGGATCTGCCGATTCTTACTGACTTGCCCGAGCCTACGCAGGACGAGCGCAGCATGGCGTTTCTTGCGCACCTGCTTCAGGTTTTCACTGGTTTCATCGCGCCACTTATCATCTACTGCGTCAAGCAGGATTCCCGCTTCGTGAAATTTCACGCCTTACAATCCCTTATCTGGCAGCTCTGTTACATGGCACTCTTTTTTGGCGGAATGATTATTTTCTTTTTTACGATCTTCGCCACTGTTTTTAGCAGCGCTTCTGGAGGGCACACTCTGAATGGTCCCCCGCCCGCTTTCATCTTTGTCTTTCCTTTTTTCTGGTTGTTTTGGGGGCTTGGGTGGGTTGCCAACGTCATTCTCGGCATCGGGTACGGCATCAAAGCAAACCATGGAGAGTGGGCTGGCTACCCCATAATTGGCAAGTGGTGTCTTCCCAAACTACATCCGGGCGCGTCTTCTCCTTCCCAGCCAAGGACACCTTAATTTCAAATTAGGCGCGTGCGTTTAGCCTATGTGTATAATCCTGCTCCGCCATGAGCGAGCAAACTCCGAATTCGCCGGTTCCTTCCGGCATGCAGCGCCAGCAGCAGATTTATACACTCGGTCTGGCTGGCGGTAGTCTCTCGGTTCCGATCTCTCTCTCTCTTCTCGAGCAGAAGGCGAAGGAAATGCTTCCACCTCCTGCGTTCGACTATGTGGCTGGCGGAGCGGGCGGCGAGGACACGGTGCGCGCTAATCGCGAAGCCTTTTACCGATGGCGGATCGTGCCACGCATGTTGCGCGATGTATCCCAGCGCGACCTGAGCGTCGAGCTCTTCGGCGCGCAACTGCCAGCGCCGGTGATTCTGGGTCCCGTAGGAGTTCAGGGCATCCTTCATCCAGGAGGGGAACTCGCATCGGCCCGCGCGGCGGCCGCGCTTGGTTTGCCGTTCACCTTGAGCACTGCCGCAAGCCGTTCAATCGAAGACGTCGCGCAAGCAGCTGATACTGCAGGGAATGGAGTCCGTTGGTTCCAGCTCTATTGGGGGAAAAACCCCGATTTGACTGCCAGCATGCTGCAACGCGCCGAACGCGCCGGATACCAGGCTTTGGTGGTTACACTCGACACGAACATGCTCGCCTGGCGAGAACGCGATCTGCAGCACGCCTATTTGCCTTTTATACTCGGCCAGGGTCTCTCAAATTATTTCAGCGATCCCGTTTTTCGCGCACTTCTTGCTCAGCCGCCGGAGCAGAATCCGGCCGCGGCGATTCAACTCTGGAGCGGCCTCTTTTCCAACACCGCCTTGACCTGGAGCGACATTTCCTTTCTACGGAAGCACACCTCTCTCCCTATTATTTTGAAGGGCATTTTGCATCCCGACGACGCCGCCCACGCTCTCGACGCCGGTGTCGACGGCTTGATCGTCTCGAACCACGGCGGCAGGCAGGTCGACGGCGCGATCGCCACACTCGACGCTCTCCCTGCCATCGTGCGCGAGGTGAACGGACGAATTCCCGTGCTGATCGATGGAGGCATTCGCCGCGGGTCCGATGTTTTCAAGGCGCTCGCCTTGGGTGCGCGCGCCGTTCTGCTTGGACGGCTCTATACCTGGGGGCTCGCGGTCGCCGGTGAACAAGGTGTGCGCGATGTGGTTCTGAATCTTCTCGCAGATCTCGATCTTACATTGGCTCTTAGCGGCCACACTTCCTACCGTTCCCTGGACGCTTATGCCTTATCTGATTCGCGATAATTTCTTCATTGGTCAGGGCTTTTCAGCGACCATGAGGCCGTAGATAAAATTCCCCGAGGCGTATCCATCTCCGATAACCTTAAACGCTTTTAGCCAGTGAACGAACGCGAGGCCTTGATTGGCGGCGAGGGTCCAAAACGCTTTGTTCTTCTCGTTATTGGGATAATGCGAGAATTCCCGTCGCTTGCGCTTCATAGCGTTCGGCCAGATAAATACTGCTGGCGCCAAAACCGCAGCCGACGTCGAGAAGTGTGCACTCCGACGGAAGATTGGCTAACTCGCGCGAGAGTTTTCCTTCGCGTAATTTGGACGAATGGCGCGGTACTCAGTTATATCCAGGACCTTCAAACCAGAAGGTGAATATAAGATACGTATATTCAATAAGTTACAGGGACGGCGGCATGCGTCTTTGGGAGCGCTTCTGTGAGGAGATTCTTGCTCAATCCAAACCGCTCGTAAAGCTACGCTTACAGACATGGTACTAGAACTTTTGTCCAGCAAATCGCTCTTCTGGTTTGAACCGTTTGGGCTGCCCAAATTGGGGCATCCGTCCCATTGCCCCGATTGAGTCGTGACTGCATAATGGTCGAACTAGGAGGCCCACCAGAGGGTGGGACCCCGAGCCCAGGTCCCAAAAAAAAAAGGAGAATTACATTAATGCGTACTCGGCAAAAAGGCTTCTCTCTCATTGAGCTATTGATCGTCGTCGCGATTATTCTGATCATTGCGGCTATTGCAATTCCTAACCTCCTCCGGTCGCGCATGGCGGCCAACGAAGCGTCTGCGGTTGGTTCGATCCGTACGATCAATACTTCCGCCGTGACGTATTCGTCCACGTATCCGAACGATGGTTTCCCGGCTACGCTGGCGTCTTTGGGTGGTCCTTCGCCTTGCACGGCTACCTCGTCGAACGCTTGCTTGCTTGACGCAGTTCTGGCAGGCGGCACGAAGAGCGGCTACGTGTTCGCATTGACCTCGGACGGCAACACTCCTTCGGTCGGCTACTCCATCACCGGCACCCCTGTCACCGTTGGCACCACCGGTCAGCGCATGTTCTTCTCTGACCAGTCTGGTGTGATCCGCTATGACCCTTCAGGTGCGGGCGCCTCGGCAGCTAGCCCGGCGCTTCAGTAAGGTTAACTCTTGGCCGTGAAAGCGGCCGGGATAAGAATCGACCGAGCACGGGATCATGGTCCCGTGCTTTGTCTTTTCTTGGGTCTTTGTTGGACAGATGCTTCGAGGCGGCGGTAAACCCTCCTTCCTTTCTTCGCTTTCAAACTACTCTCCGTGTTAGTTGCGGCACCTCTCCCGCCGGTGCCATAATCCACACGGTTGCCGCGAAATGAGCAGGACGAGAGAGGATTTTCTTTTAGTGGTCATTTAGTGCGGTCTTTGAGGGGGCTCCATGGCAATACGCGATAGCTGGATCGAAACTAGAGAAGCGAAAGCTGCGACAACGAACGGGAATCGTAATAAGTCACAGATGCATTTCGCGCGGCAGGGCGTCATCACGGAAGAGATGCGGTTTGTGGCTGGCCGCGAAAAGATCGAGCAAGAACTGATTCGCAGCGAAGTGGCGCGGGGGCGTTGCATCATTCCGGCGAATGTGAATCACCGCAACCTGGAGCCGATGGCGATCGGCATCGCCACGAAGTGCAAAATCAATGCGAACATCGGGAATTCGGCCACGAGTTCGAATATCGAGGAAGAACTGAAAAAGCTGCATCACGCCGTGCACTATGGCGCGGACACGGTGATGGATCTTTCGACGGGCGGAGACATTCCCGTGATTCGGAAGGCGATTATCGACGCTTCGCCCGTGCCGGTCGGTACCGTGCCAGTGTATGAGGCGATTTCTCGGGTTCGGCGTCCCGAAGATTTGACGATTGACTTGATGCTCGAGGTGATTGAAGAGCAAGCCGAGCAGGGCGTGGATTACATGACGATTCACGCGGGCGTGTTGCGAGAGCATGTACCGCTGGTTCGGAAACGTATTACTGGAATTGTCAGCCGCGGCGGGTCGCTGATGGCACATTGGATGGAGCATCACAAAAAACAGAATTTTCTCTACGAGAATATCGAGAAGATCTGCAAAATTTTCAAGAAGCATGACGTGAGCTTTTCATTCGGCGATGGGTTGCGGCCAGGATGCATTGCCGATGCCAGCGACGAAGCGCAATTCGCGGAACTGAAGGTGCTGGGCGAACTTACGAAAAAGGCTTGGGAGCACGATGTTCAGGTAATGATCGAGGGCCCGGGGCACGTGCCGCTCGACAAGATCAAGGAGCAGGTCGACAAAGAGATGGAATGGTGCCACGAAGCGCCGTTCTACACGCTGGGACCGCTCGTGATTGATATTGCTCCAGGTTACGACCACATCACGAGTGCCATTGGCGCGGCAATGATCGGATGGCACGGGGCTTCCATGCTGTGCTACGTTACTCCGAAGGAGCACCTGGGGCTGCCCAATCCGGAAGACGTGAAGCAGGGTGTGATTGCGTACAAAATTGCAGCGCATGCCGCGGACGTGGCACGTCACCGGCCCGGAGCACGGGACCGCGACGATGCTTTGAGTTATGCGCGGTTTTTGTTTGACTGGAACAAGCAGTTCGAACTTTCGCTCGATCCACCGACAGCTAAGGCTATGCATGACGAGAATCTTCCAGACGATTTTTACAAAGAGGCAAAGTTCTGCTCGATGTGCGGGCCGAAGTTCTGCTCGATGAACATCACGCAGCTTGCGGAAGCCGAAGGCGGCCATGACCAGGCGGAACGCAAACAGAAATTCGTCGAACTCTTGGCCAAAGTGCAGAGCGCGGGTAGATAGGTGTCGTTTCTTTACGGCGGAGTCGCTGTCGTTACGGGCGCGGGAAGCGGGATCGGGCGCGCCCTCGCACAGCAGCTCTGCGCTGTGGGGTCCGCGCTGGCCATTGCGGACATTGACGAGCAGGGGCTAGCCGAGACGGCGGCTTCGCTGACGGGTAAACAAGCCGCGCTTTCCACGCATGTCCTCGATGTCTCTGATGAAGCAGCCGTCAAAGGCTTCGCCGAAGATGTGGTTGCCCGCTACGGACGGGTAACTCTGCTGATCAATAATGCAGGCGTGGCCCTTCATGGCACCTTTGAAGAAATCTCGCTCGACGACTTGCGCTGGCTGCTGGGAATCAACTTTTGGGGCGTCGTACACGGCGTGAAGTATTTCCTGCCAGTCTTGAAGCAGCAGCCGCGCGCACAGATTGTAAACTTGTCGAGCGTGTTCGGGATTATTGCCCCAGCGGGGCAAAGCGCCTATTCCGCCAGCAAATTTGCCGTACGTGGATTCACCGAAGCGGTCAGGCACGAACTGGAAGGCTCCTCTGTTTTTGTTTCGTGCGTTCACCCCGGCGGAATCCACACTCCGATCGCGAAGCGTGCGCGCCTGGGGGCCCATGCCTCAGAGAGTAAGCGGGAAGCAGCGGTCGCCTATTTCGAGAAGGTAACTCCTACTTCGCCGGAAGCCGCCGCGGCCCGCATCCTCAAAGGCGTTGAGAGGCGCGAACCGCGCATCCTTATAGGGAGCGATGCCCGCAAGATAGATATCGTGCAAAGGCTTCGGCCCGCTACGTACTGGAAAATGATGGCGAAAAGAGCGAGTGGCCCGTCTCCTGCGAAATAATCGCAACAAGCGGTTGCTTTGACCGCGCCTGGCGTGAAAGTTATACTCGGCGGCGCAATTCAAAGATTTCTGAAGACTTCGCTAGGTGAGCCTTCTGTTCATCCTCACTATCTAGCAAGGAGGGAGTATGCCATTTGTGCCAGCCGCCAAGATTGCCGATGTGCCAGTGGGTGCCATTCAAGAAATTCAGGTAGGGGGCAAAGCACTCGCGCTCGCTAACGTGGCGGGTAAGTTCTTCGCTATCAACAATACGTGCTTGCACAGGGGCGGGCCCCTCGGGCAAGGGTCGCTCCAGGAGAAGATTGTCACCTGTCCCTGGCACGGCTGGGAGTACGACGTGACCACAGGAAAGCTCCTCCAGAACCCAAACATGGGGGTGGCCTGCTATCCGACAGAAGTCCGTGGTGAAGAGGTGTTCGTAGACATCGTTTGAAATTTCATGTAACTCTATAAAAACAAAGAGGATACTTGAGAAATAGAGGCTCTTCTCGCTTTTGCGTCGATTTCCTCAGCATCTGCCGAATCGCAGCTAACCCTAACATTTTGTTTCGTTTTTTGGCCGTCCCCGTGTATATTGCTGCCGACTCGACGCCTCGATGGCAACTCCGACCTCGCAACGACACTATTGGATATTTAGCGCCGACCCGCACCACTACCATTGGGACACGCTCTTCGTGAAGGGCAAGGAAATGTGGCACGGTGCGGAGTCGAAGCCCGACGCCATTCGTGCCCTCAAACAGGTGCGTAAAGGCGACCGCGTACTTTGTTACCACTCTGCCCCGGAGCGGACGCTCTACTCGATCGCGGAAATCACGCGCGATCCATATCCCGATCCGCATGACCACAAAGAAAAGAACCTTGTCGCCGATCTGAGAGCGTTTGACCGTTTGCCGAGGCAAGTCACACTGGCGGAGCTACGCGCCAATCCCGCCTTGAAAAAAATGAAGCTTTTGAAAAACGTGCGCGTGCTGGTTTCGCAAATTACCGAAGCCGAGTACCAGGAAATCCTGCGCATGGCTGGAATTGTGGCCTCGCCTGGCATCCCCCTTCCTTGACGCTATGCTTGAGGGCATCCTCTCCGGGAAGACGCGAGTCTTGGACCTCGCTTACGCTATCAACGACAGACTGGTTCCATGGCCTGGCGATGAGCGGTGTTTCGAGGCCAAAAACAATGCCAGCGTGGAGAAAGACGGCTACTTCACGCGCAGCTTCTGGATGCTGGAGCATTACGGGACGCATCTGGATGCGCCGATCCATTTTCCTCCAGGAAAGACGCCGGTTGACCATATCCCGCCGCGACAATTTTTTGGGATGGCTGCGGTGTTCGATGTTCGAGCTGAAGGTGCCGCTGACGCAGATTACCAACTTCCTGCCGCGCGAATTAATGCGTGGGAAAAGCGGCACGGGCGCGTTCCAGAGGGAGCGGTTGTGCTGCTCAGAACCGGATGGGCCTCACGCTGGCCAGATGCCAAGAGTTACCTCAACCAGGATGCCAGAGGGCGCATGCACTTTCCTGGATTTTCCGTGGAAGCCGTGGAACGGTTGATCGAGCACAAGGTCAGCGGCATTGGATGTGACACGATGAGCGTGGATTGCGGCGCTGCGGAGCAGTTTGCGGTGCATAGATTGGCGCTTGGAGCGGGTCTCTATCACCTTGAGAATCTATCGGATTTAAGCGAACTACCGGAAAAAGGCGCTTTCCTCGTCGTAGCGCCGATCAAGCTCGAAGGCGGTTCTGGAGGGCCGGTCCGCGTGTTTGCGCTGTTGCCGTGAAGAGGCCCGGATAGCCGTAAACATTTCCTAGGCCACATACGTCTTAGATAAAGAGTTCGGGTGAGGGTGGGGTTCATGAAACCAATCTGGTACTGCAGGAACGCATTGCTGTTGTTGTGCGCCATGAGTGTGGCTGCTTCGCCGGTGTGCGCACAATCGCAAGAGTTTCCGGTCAGCACTCGTACTTTGAAAAACGGCATGAAGGTGCTGGTGCAGCCGGACCACAGCATTCCGAATGTGGCGCTCTACATTTTCTACTGCATCGGGTCGCGCAACGAACATCCTGGGACGACCGGACTCTCGCACTTTTTCGAACACATGATGTTCAACGGCGCAAAGAAATACGGGCCCGGCGACCTCGACAAGGTGATGGAAGCTAACGGGGGCTCGAACAACGCCTATACCACACAAAACGTGACCGTCTACCAGGACTGGTTTCCACGCTCGGCGTTGCCGCTGATCTACGACATCGAGGCCGACCGTATCCGCGATCTAACCTTCGATCCAAAGAAAATCGCTTCCGAGCGCGAAGTGGTGGCTTCCGAGCGGCGGCTCAGCGTAGACAACGACAATGGAGGTTTGCTCGACGAGCAGCTTTGGGCCACCGCGTTCATCGCGCATACCTATCAATGGCCTGTCGTCGGTTGGATGAGCGATATCCAGCACTGGACCATGGAAGACCTGAAGCACCATTTCGAAATGGGCTACTCGCCCAGCAATGCCACGATGGTGGTGGTCGGAGATGTTTCGCCAGAAGAGATTTTTCAGCTTTGCGAAAAATACATCGAGCCGATTCCGTCCCATGCGCCGCCACCTCCTGTCACCACCGTCGAGCCTGAACAGCTGGGCGAGCGGAGGCTGGTGGTTCACAAGCCCGCGGAACTTCCTCTTGTGATGATCGGTTATCACGTTTCAAAAACCGACGATCCAGACTTCTACGCGCTCAACATTCTCCGCAGCGTTCTGTTTCAGGGAGAAAGCTCGCGCATGTATCAACGGCTCGTGGACAAAGACCAGCTAGCGCTGGACGTCTCCTCCGATGTTGAGCCGGCGTTTGATCCCACGCTGGCCATTATCACGGCGCAGCCGCGGCAGGGGGTGGATCCTCAGGCCTGCGAAAAAGCGATTTACGAAGAATTGGAGAGAATAAAAAGCGCACCGATCAGCGATCAGGAACTCGAGAAGGCCAAAAACGCCCGGCTGGTGGAATTTTACAGGGAGATGCGGACGATCAACGGGCGTGCGAATACGATTGGAACCTATGAGGTTTTCATGGGCGACTATAACAAGCTGTTCGATGCGGCGAAGAGCTACTCCACGGTGACGAAAGAAGACGTCCAGCGCGTGGCGAAAAAATACTTCAGCGCAAACAACCGCACGGTCGCGACGCTGCTTCCCGAGAGCCAGGAGAAGGCAAAACAATGACACGCGAAAGAAACATTTTGCGCCTTCTTGCACTCTTTGGTTTTTTTCTATTGATTTGCCCATCCGTGCCGGCGCAATCGCTGCGGCTGCCCCCGCATGAGAAATTCGTGCTCAAAAACGGATTGACCGTGCTGCTGTTGGAGAAGCGCGGCGTCCCGCTGATCAATGTCTTCGCTATCGTCAAAACTGGGGCAGCCGCTGATCCCCCAGGACAAGAAGGTCTTGCCTCGGTCACGGCCGCGCTCTTGCGCAAGGGTACTAAGACGCGCACGGCCCAACAATTTTCCGCTGATTTCGATTACATTGGCGGCTCATTCGGTGCAGATGCTGGCGCTGATTTCACGAGCGTCAGCGCAGAATTTCTTACCAAGGATCTAGCGCGCGGATTGGAGCTTTTTTCGGATGCCGTGCTGCATCCGACGTTTCCCCAAGCCGAGACTGACAAAGTCCTGGCGCAAAGCCTGGACGGCGTGAAAGCCGCGAAGGACGAGCCGCAGGCCGTTCTGGGCTTGTACTTCGGAGGCTATCTCTACGGTTCGCATCCCTACGGGCATGCATCGGATGGCGATGAACTTTCGTTAAAGCGCATCCAGCGGGATGCCATTGTGAGATTTTATGAAGCGAACTACGCGCCGGGGAACACCATTCTCGGTATCGCCGGCGAGTTCGATGCCGCGGAAATGCGGAAGAAGCTCGAAGAAACACTAGGCGCGTGGCCCGCACGGACAGTCGCAACGACATCCATCACTGCCGTTCCGCCTGCGAAAGGGAAAAGACTGCTTTTAATCGATAAGCCTGACGCGACGCAGACTTATTTCGCCATCGGAAACATGGGCACCGCCCTGAACGATCCCGACCGCGTCGCGATTCGCGTGGTCAACACGATTTTCGGCGGCAGGTTTACATCCGAGCTGAATGAAGCTTTGCGCGTCGAATCGGGTTACACCTATGGAGCACGGTCGTTTTTTGACTCGCGCAAGGCACCCGGACCGTTTGAAATAACCAGCTTCACGAAGAACGAAACAACGACTCCGGCGATTGATCTTGCGCTCCAGGTTTTGGAAAAGCTTCACAAGAACGGCGTGACCGAGGAACAACTCAAGTCGGCGAAGAGTTATATCAAGGGGCAATTTCCACCGACCGTTGAAACTTCGGGCCAACTTGTCCGGCGCATTGTGGTCAACGAGTATTACGGGCTCGGTGACGACGAGGTTAACCAACTGGAAGCGCGCGTTGACGCAGTGACCCCGGCTATCGCCAAGCAAATTATCGAGAAGCATTTTCCTCTCGATAATTTAGTTTTTGTATTGATTGGGAACGCATCGGCGATCGGGCCTGCCATAAAAAAGTACGCCGACAAGGTAGATCAGCGTCCCATCAGCGATCCTGGCTTCTGGCCGCCACCGGCAGCACCTCAGAAATAGCAAGACCCGTTAGGATTTGCGCTGTCTAAAGAAGTTCATGCTGTGTTCTTCAGGAGGAATGATGCGTTTTCGAATCCCGGCAATGCTAGCGGCCATTTTGCTTGCCATGTTATGCACGGCGAGTTGGTCCAGCGCGGCGGACGAAGCTCCGCTGCTCGTGCAGGCGCCCACGATGAGCAAGACGCAAATCGTATTCGCCTACGGCGGATATCTCTGGAGCGTACCACGGGAAGGCGGCGAGGCGCGCCAGCTTACGACCGGGGGCCACGAGGGTCGACCGAAATTTTCTCCCGACGGAAATTGGATCGCGTTCACGGGTCAGTACGATGGCAATATCGACGCCTACGTCATGCCCGCCGATGGCGGTGAACCAAAACGTCTAACCTGGCATCCCGACCCGGACGTTGTTGTCGGATGGACCCCGGACGGCAAAAAAGTTTTGATAAGTTCCGGCCGCGAGGCATACGCGGACTTTGACCGCTTGTACACAGTTCCAGTCGAAGGCGGCGTTCCGGAAGTTCTGCCCATGTGGCGCGGGGAAGCGGCTTCCTACTCGCCAGATGCTACGCACATCGCTTATGTGCCGAACCTGAAATGGCAAACCGCATGGAAGCGTTATCATGGTGGCCAAACAACGCCCGTCTATGTACTGCGGTTGAGCGACTTGCAACTCGAGAAAGTGCCTCGCGAAAACTCGAATGACGACGATCCCGTCTGGATCGGCGACACCGTCTATTTTCTGTCCGATCGCAAAGGGGCCGTGACGATCTTTGCCTACGACACAAATACAAAAAACGTGAAGCAGGTGCTGGACAACAAAGGCCTCGACGTGAAATCACTCTCCGCCGGGCCAGATGCGCTGGTCTACGAGCAGTTCGGCGGAATCTACACTCTCGATTTGAAAAGCGAAAAGGCCAGCAAAGTGGAAATCCATATCTCCGGCGATTTGCCGGCGACACGTCCGCACTATGAAAAGGTGGGAGACAAAATTCAGAACGCCGCAATTTCGCCAACGGGTGTTCGCGCCGTATTCGAAGCGCGTGGTGAAATCCTGACCGTTCCGGCAGAGAAGGGCGACGTGCGAAATCTCACGCGGACGACGGCAGTTGCGGAGCGTGATCCTGCGTGGTCGCCGGACGGGAAGTCCATTGCGTTTTTCTCCGACGAATCCGGCGAATATGCGCTACACATCGTCGATCAAACGGGATTGGGCGCGGTGAAAAAAATCAATCTTGGGAACCCCCCTTCGTTTTTTTATGGACCCTTGTGGTCTCCGGACAGCAAGAAGATAGCCTATACCGATAAGCGTCTGAATCTCTGGTATGTGGACGTAGAAAAAGCCACTTCGGTGAAGGTGACGTCCGACCGATACGAGGATCCGTCCTCGACGATAACCGAAACATGGTCGCCAGACAGCAAGTGGCTGACGTATGCGAAATATCTCGAAAACCACATGCGGAACATATTCGTCTATTCGCTGGAAACGGGGAAGGAATCGCAGATCACGGACGGCACCAGCGACGCGCGTTATCCAGTATTCGATAAAAACGGGAAGTCGCTCTATTTCGCGGCCAGCACGGACCTGGGACTCTCCATCGGCTGGCTCGACCTGTCGAGCTATCAGCATCCTGTGTCGAGAAGCATTTACGCGGTTGTACTGAAGAAGGGCGATTCTTCACCCGTCGAACCGCAGAGCGACGAGGAAAAATCGGCCAGCGACGAAAAGAGCAAGGACGCCGACAAAGCCAAAGAAGCCGACAAGAGCGCAGACAAAGGAAAAGAAGGAGAGAAAAAAGAGGGCGAAAAGAAAGACGAAGTGAAGGTGACGATCGACCTCGATGGAATCGGCCAGCGCATCGTGGCCATGCCCATCAAAGCGTCGAACTACGTCGGCCTGGATGCGGGCAAGACCGGGGTGCTGTTTCTGAGTGAAATCCCGGGCGTGCCGAGCCTGACCCAGCCCACAATGATCTCCGTTTCCAAATTTGACCTGAGCACGCGGAAGACAGAGCCGTTTGTCGGCGGCGTGAGTGCGTTCCTAGTTTCGGCGAATGGCGAAAAGGTTCTCTACCGTCAAGGTCCCGGGCCTAGCGCACCTTGGTTCATCGCCGCGACGGCAGTTGTGGTCAAGCCGGGAGATGGCGCACTGAATCTCGATGGGATGGAGGTGTACACCGATCCGCGCGTCGAGTGGAATCAGATGTACCACGAAGTCTGGCGCATCGAGCGCGATTTCCTCTACGATCCGAACCACCACGGACTGAACATCGCCGCTGCGGAGAAGAAATACGCTCCTTATCTAAAGGGCGCTGGAGGCCGCGCGGACGTCAATCATCTCTTTGAGGAAATGCTTGGCGAAATCACGATCGGTCACATGTTCATTGCTGGCGGAGACGTGCCGCAACCGAGGAGCGTCAAGGGCGGACTTCTCGGCGCCGACTATAAAGTAGAAAACGGGCGCTACCGATTTGCGCGCATTTTCAACGGAGAAAATTGGAATCCCGAATTGCGCGCGCCACTGACCCAGCCGGGCGTGGACGTCAAGGTCGGAGACTACCTCCTGGAGGTGGGTGGTCGCGAAGTGCGTCCGCCAATCGACGTGTACAGCTACTTTGAAAACACGGCGGGGACGCAAATCAGAATCAAAGTCGGGCCGAGCCCGGACGGCAAGGACTCTCGTGAAGTGACCGTCGTGCCGCTGCCGAGCGAATTTCCGCTGCGCAACCTAGCTTGGGAAGAAGACAATCGCCGTAAGGTGGATCAGATGAGCGGCGGCAAAGTTGCCTACGTTCACGTGCCGGACACGGCGACCGGAGGCTTCATCAATTTCAACCGCTATTATTTTGCGCAGGTCGGCAAACAAGCCGCCGTCATCGATGAGCGCTACAACCACGGCGGCGAGATCGCGGACTACATCATTGACATGCTCAAACGGCCCCTGCGCAATTGCGATATCACGCGCGAGGGCGAGGAATTTTGCTCGCCGCTGGCGCAAATCTACGGCCCCAAGACGATGGTCATCAACGAAATGTCTGGCTCCGGCGGCGATGCCTTACCGTGGATGTTCAAGCAAGACAAAGTAGGGCCGCTGGTCGGCACGCGCACATGGGGTGGGCTGGTCGGCATTTACAATTACCCGCCGCTGATGGATGGAGGCTTCGTTACGGCTCCGCGCGTGGCGATCTTTGGCTTGCACAACGAGTGGGAAGTAGAAAATCATGGAATTGCCCCGGACATCGAAGTCGAGAACGATCCGGCTTCCGTCGCGGCCGGTCATGATCCACAACTCGAGAAAGCCGTCCAGGTGACCCTGGAAGCGTTGAAGGCGCATCCGGTTGTTATCCCCGGACCTCCGCCTGCCCCGAATTATCAGAAGAAGTAACTCGCAAGAGTCGCGGCAAGTCGCGGATCTCTTTCGATTCGCGTGGCTGGACTGCCTCGCCGCGAGGGGATGTGCTATTTTGTTTAGGATCCCTTCATGCCAGAGCTTCCCGAAGTCGAAACAATAGCACGCGGGCTGCGGCGAACGATTGTGGGTCGGCGAATTCTGTCCGTGCGGTTGGGCAAAACGGATTTCATCGATGACCCTCCTGCGCTTGAGCAGCATCTCCCGGGCAGGCAAATCGAAGCCGTTGAACGCTACGGAAAATTCATGCTGTTGCGGCTTTCGCCGGTGGATGGGGCCGGGATTTCGGCTCCCAATGGCGATGCCGCGCCCGCCGCACTGCTCGTGCACTTGGGAATGACCGGACAGATCGCTCCCCATCCTGCGGCCCAGCCTCTCGAAAAACATACTCATGCGTGTTTTGTGCTCGACGATGATCGAGAGTTGCGCTACACGGATGCGCGACGTTTCGGGCGCCTTGCCTATCTTTCCCGAGAGCCGCTCGCGCAAGAGTTGCGCACATTCGGCGCCGACCCGCTGGAAGTAAGCGCCGAACAATTTGTGATGCAGGCTCGAACCCGCCGCGCCAGGATCAAGGCCCTTCTGCTGGATCAGAGCTTCTTGCGGGGTGTCGGGAATATCTACGCGGACGAGAGCTTGTGGCGCGCGAAGATTCATCCTGCCCGCCTCGGCGCGTCGCTGAAAAAGAAACAAGCAGCGACGCTGCGTCGCGTGCTGCGCGAAATCCTGGAAAAAGCAATCCTGTTGCGAGGCTCGTCGATTTCCGATTTTCTTGACGCCGAAGGCCAGCCAGGCGAATATCAGCGGCACCATCGGGCTTATGGCCGCGAAGGCGAGGGCTGCTACCGCTGTGGCACGATGATCCGGCGCGCGATTGTCGCAGGGCGGAGCAGCTATTTCTGCCCGAAGTGCCAGCCGGCGCCGCGGGGTTGCGCGGCGCTGCCGCTTCCAGGAAAGCTGACGAAGAAAGCCGCCAAATAGGAAAGCCGGATGCGAGCCGTAGTGCAAAGGGTAAGCCGCGCGAGTGTGACCGTCGAAGGGCGCGTCACGGGTGAAATCGCCGGCGGCCTGATGATCTTGCTGGGCGTCGGGCGCGAGGACACCGACGCGGTATCAGCATCCATGGCGGAGAAAGTGGCAAACCTGCGCATTTTCGAGGACGACCAGGGAAAAATGAATCGCTCGCTGCTGGACGTCAAAGGCTCGGTCCTCGTGGTTTCGCAATTCACGCTGTACGGTGACGCGCGCGGACAACGTCGGCCCAGCTTTATCTCTGCCGCTCCCCCAGAAAAAGCCAAGGCGCTCTACGAAGAGTTCAACGCAGCCTTGCAGGGATTAGGTGTGAACGTCGCGACAGGAGTTTTTCAAACAATGATGTCCGTGGAGCTGGTAAATGAAGGGCCGGTCACAATCCTCCTCGACTCCGACAAAACGTTCTAGCCCTGCGCGCCGCTCGAAAGCCACTCGAAAGTGGACGAAAGCCGAGGTTCTGAGCGAACTGAAAAAGCATGCCGATCCAAAGGCACGCGCGCAGCTGGCCTATTTCGGTGTAAACGTTCCGAAGGCTTATGGGATTTCAGCACCCGTGTTACACGCGTTCGCGCGGCACATTGGAAAAGATCAAGCGTTGGCGGAGGAGCTCTGGTCCTCCGGCATTCACGATGCAAGAATCCTCGCCCCGCTGATCGGGGAATCGGAGAAAATCACGTCAGCGCAAATGGAGCGATGGGTGCGTGATTTCAACTCCTGGGATGTCGTCGACACAGTTTGTTGTTATCTCTACGCGGCCGCGAAGCCTGCCTGGGAGAAAATCTACGATTGGAGCAATCGGAGCGCGGAGTTCGAGAAGCGCGCCGCATTTTCCCTTGCTGCTTATTTGAGTTATAAGGACAAATCCGCGGAGGATACGCGATTCGAGCGGTTTCTTCCGGTGATCGAGCGCGAAGCTTACGACGAACGGAATTTCGTGCGGAAAGCGGTCAACTGGGCGCTGCGGAATATCGGAAAGAGAAATCTCCACCTCAATTCGGCGGCAATCCGCTCTGCGGAGCGAATTCGACAACACGATTCTCGGACCGCGCGATGGATCGCCGCAGACGCGCTGCGTGAACTAAAAAGTGAAGCGGTTCAGAAACGGCTGCGCAAGAAAGCAGGCTGAGAGATGGCCAAGAAAGCCGAAAAGCGAAGGGTCATAACTCGCCGCGCGCGAAGCAGTGACGCGCGTCGGCTGGCGGAGCTTAGCGGCCAGCTTGGATATCCAACGACGGCCGTGGAGATCACGAAACGAATGCGCAGACTGAAACCCGCATCGCAAAACGCGTTGTTCGTCGCGGAATCCGCGGACGCAGGAGTCGTCGGCTGGGCGCACGTCAGTGTTACGCACCTCGTCGAAGTCGGCACGCGCGCGGAATTGAACGGGTTGATCGTTGGGGAAGGGCAGCGGAGTCTCGGAGCCGGCGCGCGGCTGCTAGAAGCCGCCGAAGATTGGGCGCGCAAGCACGGCTGCCCAAGCATGTCCGTGCGTTCCAACGTGATCCGCGAACGCGCCCACGAATTTTACGAACGGCGGGGATACGAACACTACAAAACCCAAAAAGCTTTCCGTAAGCCGTTGTAAATCTTCCCCCACACTTGCAGGCGATGGCTGCCAGTAACCAGTCCCCCGTGCCGCATGGCAAGGTATATCGCACTACGATATACTTAGCCTGTGGCAGCCGATATCACCCCCGCCGAATACCGCGCGCTGGCCGAGTTGCGTTACCGCATTCGCCATTTTCTGCGTGAAGGCGACGCCAAGGCGCGCGCTGTCGGTCTCGAGCCCCAGCAGTACTTGATGCTGCTCGCCATTCGCGGTCTCCCCGAAGGCAGCGAGGCCATCATTCAGACGCTTGCGGAGAGGCTCGCGCTAAAACACCACAGCGCCGTCGAGCTCATCGACCGCCTCGAGACGAACGGCTACGTGCGCAGGACCCGCAGCCGGGACGACCGCCGCCGCGTCTTCGTAACTTTGTTGCCGCGTGGCGAGCGCTTGCTCGAACAGGTCGCGCAAAACCGCATCAGTGAACTGCGCACCAGCGGCGAGGCGCTGGTCGGCGCAATCGAAGCCCTGCTCGAGCGCGGCCAACGCAACGGCAAAAACCTGAAGAAATCAGCCAAGAGGGAAGTGCGAGAGAGACGTGACTGACAAAAACCAGAAAGCCAACCCCCACGTAAAAACCAACAAGGCAACCCGCAATCACAACGAGGAGTTGGGAGACTTTACAACCACTCTGCGCGTCGTTCCGATCTCCTGCCTGGCGATGTTCATCGGAGTCCTCTGCGCTTTCGTCGCTTTAGTACTGCTTCGTTTGATCGGATTATTTACCAACCTCTTTTATTTTGGCCGCTGGAACACGGCGATGGTTTCGCCCGCTGGCAACCATCTGGGCTACTACAGCGTTCTCGTGCCGATCGGAGGCGCGCTCATCATTGGCGTGATGGCGCGGTATGGCTCGGAACGAATCCGCGGGCACGGCATTCCCGAAGCCATTGAAGCGATTTTGATCAATGGCAGCCGCGTCGAGCCCAAAGTCGCCTTTCTTAAGCCGATTTCTTCGGCAATTTCCATCGGTTCCGGCGGGCCGTTTGGCGCGGAAGGTCCAATCATCATGACGGGCGGCGCGTTTGGCTCGATGATCGCGCAGCTTTTCCATTTGACCAGCGCCGAACGAAAGACGCTCCTCGTGGCGGGCGCGGCAGGCGGAATGTCTGCAACGTTTGCTTCGCCGGTCGCTGCAGTTTTGCTCGCCGTCGAGCTGCTCCTCTTCGAATGGAAGCCGCGCAGCTTGATACCGGTGGCGCTCGCCAGCGCGGTCGCCGCAGTAGCTCGGCGTTACCTCCTGGGATTTGGTCCGCTGTTTCCCGTGCCCGAACACCCGCTCTTCATCGGCCCCAAAGCATTGCTGGGATGCGCGCTCGTTGGACTTCTGGCGGGAATCTTATCAGCGTTGCTAACGTTATCCGTTTACGCGGCCGAGGACGCGTTTCAACATCTCAAAATTCATTGGATGTGGTGGCCGGCGCTAGGCGGCCTCGCCATTGGCATCGGCGGTTTGATTTTTCCACAAGCTCTCGGTGTCGGCTACGACACCATCGGCGCGTTGCTTCAAGGCAGCGTGACCACGAAAGTGATTTTGGGAGTTCTTCTCGTGAAGTGGTTTATCTGGGCGGTCTCGCTGGGTTCGGGCACCTCGGGCGGCGTCCTAGCGCCGTTGCTCATGATGGGCGGCGCGCTCGGGGGCCTCGAAGCAATGTTTCTGCCCAACGAAGGCGCCGGCTTCTGGCCGCTCATCAGCATGGGCGCGATTCTTGGCGGCACGATGCGCTCTCCATTTACAAGCATCGTCTTTGCTTTTGAATTGACGCACGACGCAAACGTCTTCTTGCCGCTCCTTGTTAGCAGCGTGATCGCTCACGCCTTCACGGTTCTGACACTGAAAAGGTCCATCTTGACGGAGAAGGTCGCCCGGCGCGGTTTTCACTTGAGCCGCGAATACGCCGTCGACCCGCTTGAAATTCTTTTTGTCCGCGAAGTGATGCGATCAAATGTCGTCATGCTACCTGCGGAGACAAAGCTTGGCGGAATGCTAAACTCACTTCACGTGGAACACCCGCATAAGCAACGGTTGCTTCCGGTGGTGGATGCAGAAGGCAAACTCGTGGGCGTGCTGACTCGGAGAGATATCCGCGAACGGATAGAACAAGAAGGCCACGCCGTCCTGCAACGTCCGCTCCGAGAATTGGTCCGAACCAGCACGATCGAAACAAATCCCGACGAAATCTTGCGCGTCGTCGTATATCGAATGGCGGAAAATGCTGTGACCAGGTTACCGGTGGTCGAACTCTCCACCGGGAAATTCCTAGGACTAATCTCTCTCGATGATTTACTCAAAGCTCGCTCCAGGCATTTGGAAGAAGAGCGCCGTCGCGAGCGAACCTTGAATTTAAGATTTCTGCTGCCAGGAAGGCGAGAAGAAACCGAGACGGAGACGCTCCCCGCGCCCTGATAAAGAGCTAGCCGATCAATATCCGGCTGCAAAAAATGAAACACACAAAGCACTGGCACAAACTGCGCGAAAATGCATCTTATCGGTGTGCAGAGAGCCGCTAATCAAATGACGGATGCCCCGCAACAGACGCAGACAAGCTGGTGGAAATCCCCGGCGCGGCACTGGAACGCATTGCTCAACGAGCGTGAAGAGCAAGTCTTCCTCATCCTGACGTTGCTAATCGGCGCCCTGGTGGGCCTGATGGCCGTTACTTTCATTCTACTAACCGAGCGGGTTGGCATGCGGCTCTATCCGGTCGGCGGAGCTGCCTGGCATCGCGTCCTCATTCCAGTTGTGGGCTCCCTGGTTATGGGGTATTTGCTGTGCCGCTATTTTCCGGATGCGCGCGGCAGCGGCATCCCGCAAACCAAGGCAGCTCTTTACGCGCGCGAAGGACGCATCACTGCGGCCACGATGTTTGGAAAATTCTTCTGCACTTCCGCGACGCTGGCCAGCGGAATTCCTCTGGGACGCGAAGGGCCGACAGTCCAGGTCGGTGCCGGAATCGCTTCGGTCTTGGGCAGGCATTTGGGTCTGCGCCCGGAAAAAGTGAAGGCACTCATCCCGGTGGCAGCTGCTGCGGCCATCGCTGCTGCGTTTAACACCCCCTTAGCGGCGGTGCTGTTTGCCCTCGAGGAAATCGTGGGTGATCTTCACGCTCCCGTATTGGGTTCGGTCGTTCTCGCGGCCGCCACCTCCTGGGGTGTCCTGCGCCTCTTGCTCGGCAACGATCCTCTTTTTAAGGTCCCCCAATACCAGCTTGTCAGTCCGTGGGAGTTCGCCATTTACGCCGTACTCGGTGTCGCCGGCGGCCTCGCGTCTGTGGCCTTCACAAAGCTCTTGCTCGGCATGCGCGAATGCTTCCTGAGATTGCCGCGCAAGACGCTTCCCTTCCAACCCGTAATCGGCGGCGTATTGGTCGGTTTGATGGGCTGGTTCGTTCCCCAAGTTATGGGCGTAGGTTACGAGCACGTCGGCGCAGTTCTGAACGGAGGCATGGCACTCCGGCTCATGTTCTTACTGCTGGTCTTGAAACTCTTCGCGGTCACCGCCAGCTACGCGTCTGGAAACGCCGGCGGCATCTTCGGCCCCAGCCTGTTCCTCGGAGCCATGATTGGAGGAACCATCGGCACCGTGGCCCATAACCTGTTTCCCTACCATGTGGCCACGGCGGGAGCTTATGCTCTCGTAGGAATGGGCACGGTCTTTGCCGGGATTGTCCGCGCGCCGATGACCTCCGTCGTAATGATTTTTGAAATTACGCGCGACTATGCCGTCATCGTTCCCCTGATGATCTCAAATCTGGTTAGCCTCTTCATCGCTACACGCCTGCAGAAGCAACCCATCTACGAAGCCTTGGCACGTCAGGACGGCATTCACCTGCCCACGGCCGAGACTCGCCAGCAGGAAGGACATCGGCAGGTACTACTCGCCATGCGGCCAGCGAAGGAAATTCTGTCGGCGGATATGACTGTGCGGGAAGCCCTGGAAAAGATACGCTCGAGTGAATCCACGGCTTGGCCCGTCAGCGACAACCAAGGTTTGATCGGTGTCCTAAGCCTTGGCAAACTTCAGCAAGCTGCAACCGCTGGCCCTGTGACTAAGCGCCTGAAGGAGCTCATGGATGGAGGAGACTTCCCGCATCTCCATGCGGACCACCCTCTCAGTCTCGCGCTCGAACGCATGGGCGCGTTCCAGGTGAACGCACTCCCCGTGGTCAGCCGTGCCAATATTCACAAACTCGAAGGCATCGTCACCTTGAAAGACATTTTGGCCCTCTATGGTGTCGGCGCTCCCGAAAAAGCATAATTGGAACGACAACTCTGGCAACGCGAGTCTCTGCGAACCACAACTATCTGAACTTCAGAACCCTCCTTGGAGGAAAAATGGACTACATCAACCTCGGCAAGACTGGCCTCAAAGTCTCCCGCATCTGCCTTGGCTGCATGACCTATGGCGCACCTGCGACTGGCAAAATCAAGCCCGGCAGTCACGCCTGGGCACTCAACGAAGAAGAGAGCCAACCCTTCCTTCGCCAGTCGCTCGAACTGGGCATCAATTTTTTTGACACCGCCAACGTTTACTCGGCGGGTGCCAGCGAAGAGGTCCTCGGCCGCTTCCTCAAAGCAAACGCGCGCCGCGAATCCGTGGTCATCGCCACCAAGGCCCATGGCGTCATGCGCGACGAGCCCAACGGCCGCGGCCTCTCCCGCAAAGCGATATTTTATGAACTCGACCAAAGCCTTCGCCGTCTCGGCATCGATTACGTTGACCTCTACCAAACACACCGCTGGGATTATGAAACTCCCATCGAAGAAACACTTGAGGCGCTCCACGACGTCGTGAAATCAGGCAAAGTGCGCTATATCGGTGCTTCCTCCATGTATGCGTGGCAGTTCACCAAAGCCCTCTATCTCGCTGACGTTCACGGCTGGACTCGTTTCGTTTCCATGCAGAACTATTACAACCTGCTCTATCGCGAGGAGGAGCGCGAGATGATGCCGCTTTGCCAGTCCGAGGGAATAGGCGTCATTCCTTGGAGCCCACTCGCACGCGGCCGCCTCACTCGCCCATGGCAAGGCGAAAGCACCAAGCGTTTCGAGACGGATCAGTTCGGCAAGACCTTGTACTCGAAAACGGAAGACGCAGATCACAAAATTGTTGAGCGCTTAAGCGAACTCTCCGAAAAACGCGGCGTTCCTCGGGCCCAGCTCGCGCTTGCATGGATGCTCAGCAAACCCTTCATCTCCTCGCCGATTATTGGCGCCACGAAACCGCACCAACTTTCAGACGCCGTGGCGGCTCTCTCTCTGCATCTTACACCGGAGGAGATTGCGTCTCTTGAGGAGCCGTACACTCCGCATCCTGTCCTGGGGTTCAGTTGAGACAGCCAAGTAGTGGGTTCCGCCCGCATGCAGGATTTCAACGTGGTGGCCTGCCGGACAACGCCGTCAAGGAAAGCCGCGAACGCATCAAGTCCGCACTGCGCAATTGCGGCTTCGAGTTTCCTCATGGTCAGGGCGTGACCATTCATCTCGCCCCTGCCGACCTTCGCAAAAGAAGCCTCGGCGTTCGATCTTCCGATGGCGCTGGGCCTCGTCGGACGCATGGGCCACTTTTTTGGTAAGCAACTCAACCAATGCATGTTCCTCGGCGAGTTGTCGCTCGACGGGAGCATTCGGTCCGTACGCGGCGCTCGCCGCTCGCGAATTTGGCCTCAAGTCTCTCGCCGTGCCGGAAGCAAACGCTCGCGAAGCAGCCGTAGTCGCGGGCGTCAACGTATTCGCTCTTAAGACACTGCCGCAAGCCGTCGATCTGGTGAACGCTCCGGAATCATTCCAGCCAATCGTTGTTGATGCCAAGCAGATGCTTTCAGAAGCCGCGCAGTATTCCGTCGACCTGCGCGACGTGCACGGCCAGCAAGCGGCAAAGCGCGCGCTCGAGCGATCTGGATGCCTCAGAAAATATCGATCCGCGACACCTCAGCGAAGCCATCCAATATCGCACCTTGGACCGTTCCTACTGGGCTTAGCCGCTTCCAGGATTCCTACTTCCGGAATTCAGCCGAAACCGTAGGTTCACTTTAAGGTCCGCACGTCCCGGGCATACATCAAGTGCTCCATTGACTTAGGTTTAGCCGCTGTGTTACCGATATGTGCGCTCTCTTGGGTGCTATTTGCCCCAAGAGTGCGACACGAATGGGCACAGACCCTAAGCACCTCGAAATCACGCTGGAGACGCAAGTCGAAAGCGTCAATCTCGCTGAGGAGATGTGTATCCGCGTAGCCGAAGCCGCGGGTTTCGGCGAAGACGATTGCTACAAGATCGGTATGAGCGTGCGCGAAGGCGTCATCAACGCGTTTCACTATGGCAATCAAGAGCGCCCGGAAAAGAAAATTCATCTGGCCGTTGATCTCACCGGCGACAAAATGATCATCCACGTACTTGATGAAGGCAATGGCTTCACCCTCGCCAGCGTGCCCGATCCACTGGCCGAAGAAAACCTCTTGAGCACCTCCGGCCGCGGAATCTTCCTGATGCGCGCATTTATGGACGAATTCGACGTGCTGCCGGGACGCACGGGCGGCGCGGAAATCGTCATGGCAAAAAAACTGCCTTTGCAGGATAACCAGGGAACGAACGGCCAGGGTGGCCAGGGCGCTTCCCCGCATCAAGGAGCCTAAACCTAATCATGCCCTTGCGCGCAACACCTCGAGATGCTGGTCTATCCACCGTGGTGGACCTCAGCGGCAAGATCACCCTGGGAGAGGGCAGCGCACTGCTGCGCAAAACGGTCCGCGGGCTGCTCGACGATAAACGCACCCACATTGTGCTCAACCTCGCGGACGTGGACTACATCGACAGTTCCGGCATCGGCGAGCTTGTCAGTGCGTACACCACGGTCAAAGGCCGCGGTGGTGAACTGAAGCTCTTGCACCTTACAAAAAAAGTGCACGACCTGCTCCAACTCACGAAGCTTTACACTGTATTCGACGTGTATACAGAAGAAAGCGCCGCCCTGAACAGTTTTCAGCAATCTGCGTAATCTGCCCTCACTAAACCCAGAAGCCGGCCACCTGCGTCTCCGCCGCTCGCATCGAGCGCCTTCCTGCGGCACAATTCCTTTATGGCCCCTCACACCACATCCGTGCGAAACGGTTCCGACACCGCGTGGATTGTCGAGCGGGCAAGCGCTCTCGGGTTTGACCTTTCGGGAGTCGTGCGTGCAGAGAAGTTTCCCGAGCTAGACCTTGCGCAAGAATGGCTCGCACGTGGTTACGCCGGTGAGATGAAATATCTCGCGGACGAGCGCCGCAGCAATCCACAAAGCGTCATGCCCGGTCTCCGCAGCGTAATCGTCTGCGCCTTGAACTACAACTCCCCCGCGCCACGATCTGTGGACGCTCTTATGCCAGAGAAAACCCAGCCGCGCGGCTGGATTTCCCGCTACGCCTGGGGCCAGGATTACCACGAAGTCCTCCAACAGAAGCTCCAAAGCCTGGCGAGTAGCCTCCCTGAACGGTTCACCGAACCACATGAAGCACGCATTTACGCTGACACTGGTCCTTTACACGAGCGCGTCTTTGCTAAACACGCCGGCCTAGGCTGGCTCGGAAAAAACACGTTGTTGCTGAACGCCAAGCTCGGCTCCTTCTTTTTTCTCGGCGTTATTCTTACAACCCTCGATATTCCACCCACGATCGGTCCAGCCGAATGGCCTTCTCCGGATCTCTGCGGCTCCTGCACAAAATGTATCGATGCCTGTCCGACCGGAGCGCTTGTCGAACCCTACGTGATGGATGCACGCCTCTGCATCTCCTATTTAACGATTGAGCTTCGCGGAAGCATTCCTGAAGAATTGCGCGAACCCCTGGGTAGCCGCGTCTTCGGCTGCGACATCTGCCAGGACGTCTGCCCGTGGAATCGCCGTGCCCCCGTGACGCAAGCTGCTGAGTTTCAGCCGAGAACTTTTCCACAGGCGACGACCGCTCGCTCACAAGAATCCCGCCCTGTCGTTGCTAAGGGGAACGACGAAGAATCTCTTTTCCTCCCGCGGCTCGAGTGGCTGGCTGCGATGAGTGAAGACCAATTCCGCACGGTCTTTCGCGGAAGCCCAGTCAAGCGAACAAAGTGGCGCGGTCTGGTGCGCAACGCCTGCATCGCCCTCGGCAATTCCGTTCCTGAGCCTGGCACGGCCCAGCATGAGAGGATTTGCGAACTCCTAACTCAGCTCTCAGCCTCTCGCGAGCAGTTGATCGCCGAATCTGCCCAATGGGCTCTTTCGCGCATCCAATAACCGTGGCGAGTTCTTAGCCTTCAACACTGCTGCTTAGAGGGCGTCCCTGGATCGCTCGGTAAGGAACAGTAGAACAGTTGGTGGATAGAGCGGTATGATACAGTCGCCTGGTTGGCCAGCCTCCTCGCCGCAGGAGTTCCCCATGAATCGCCGGAATTTCCTGGTGAATACCGGGATTATCGGTGCGGGATTGCTTGGAGCGCGCCGCGACGCTTCCGCGGCTTTGGGCTCCGGCACCGCGTCAAATTTTGCATCAAATCTCAAACTGGAGGAAAAACCCGTGGCATTTACCGTCCCACCGTTGCCTTACTCATTCGACGCACTTGAACCCTACATTGATGCCAAGACCATGGAAATTCACCACGACAAACACCATGGCGCCTACGTCACCAACCTGAACAAAGCGCTCGATGGCCACGCCGATCTCCAGGCCAAATCGCTGGAAGACCTTCTGAAGAGTCTCGATTCCGTCCCGGAGAACATTCGCGCCGCGGTCCGCAACAACGCTGGCGGCCACTGGAATCATTCGCTCTTTTGGACGCAGATGAAGAAGGGCGGCGGTGGCGAGCCAACTGGCGATCTTGGTGCTGCCATCACTTCGACTTTCGGATCCTTCCAGGGCTTTCAGGAAAAATTCGCCGCCGCTGGACTTGGCCGCTTCGGTTCCGGGTGGGCTTGGCTTATCGTCAAGGATAGCAAGCTGGCTATCGATTCGACTCCGAATCAGGACACGCCGTTTATGCTCGGCGCCAAAACCGTACTGGGTATTGATGTTTGGGAACACGCTTACTACCTGAAATATCAGAACGTGCGCGGCGATTACATCAAGGCTTGGTGGAACGTAGTCAACTGGGATTCCGCCGCGCAGCACTACGCAGCTGCAAAGAAGTAATTGACGACGCAACGCATCCGCAAAAAACACAAAGGCCCGGTTCGATTTCATCGGACCAGGCCTTTGTCTTTTCCCTAATTTGTTGCCAATGAGTTTGGATTACGCCATCAGTTGCCGCTTTGCCAGCGGGACGATGGCGCCGCCACGAGAGCCATTGTTATAACTCGGCGGCACAGGTGCAAACGTGCGTGCTTCCCTGGTTGCGACGGGCATGGGCATGGGCATCGGCCCAATGGTATTGCGCGAGGCTTCGCGCACCAACTCCATGCGCCCTCGCACGCGGAACTTGGCGAGCAATGATGACACGTGAAATTTCACCGTGCGCTCGGAAAGATTCAAAGTCGCGGCAATTTCTTTGTTGGCCAAGCTCTTCATCACGCCGCCGAGCACTTCCTCTTCGCGGCGCGTGAGCTTCACGGGACTCCCGACGGAATGTCCCGCCTGCAGCAGTTTTTCCGCCTTTTCGGTCAGACCTTCCAAAAGGTCACTTTCCGCCTTGACCATCACCACGTAGTCGTTTGGGGTCTGCCCTCTCACCATGCAGTGCATCGCCAGAAGACCAGCGGCCTGGTCCACGGGGAAACATCCGTCAGGGCCTGCCTCCACGTGAAAATGAGTTACGCCAGTGTTTTTTTCATAGAAATAATAATGATTGCGAGGAATTGCTGGGCGGGGACTGCTCAAAGTATGATACTGTTCACTTCTGCGGATAAGCTTCACACGCACCCCTCAGTATGCAGCCTCGTAGGACAACCGAAGCTTTTTTTTAGATTGAACCTCCGTTAGGAGGCAAGCTGCATTGCGTAGGCAAGCGGCCAGGTAAGAAGCCAAAAACAGAGGGCTGTGCACGCGGTGCCTGGACCCTCAGAAAGGCAACACCGACGTGCGAGAAGGAGCTCCCTGCCAGTTCGCCTGCGTTAAGAAACCGAACCGTTCCATCTATGCATTTTCTTCACCGAATTCTCAAATACTACAACTCGTTCAGAAGAGGAGTACTTAGGCGGGACAGGAGTAAAGGGGCGGGCCCATTCCCGGGTAGGAATTGCATACTGCACGAAATTTTTCCCTAACGCCTCGGCCTGTGCCCGAAGGCTAAGGCCCATTTGGGGACAAGAAAGCCGAGACTTATTGCCATGAAAGATTAGTCGCACCCGAAGATTTGCCTACATAAGGCTCATGATTCGTCGCACCTGCGGAAAACTGCCCGTGGAAAACTTCTCTGACCTCGACTGTCGGGATTCTCTTCTCTTCAATACGAGATAATGCGGGTCTGTTGTGGCGCAATCAGCTCATAGGTGATGCCACGCCAACGTATCTTGCGCGTAAGAAGTGAGCTGATGAAATTCACTAGGTATAGAAATGGAATGAAGACCGTCAACAGCACATAGATCCACGCCTGGCCCGCGATTTGCGAGCGGTGTGCGGGCAAAACTTCCGACACGCCCGCGGCTCGCAACGCCCCTCGGATCATCGAGAGCAACACCGGCAAGAAAGTGAGCGCCGCCAAATGAAACGCCGGCCGCGTCGCCAGAAAATCGCTAAGCGTCAGTATCGTTCCGAGAACGAGCGACAGACAATAGAGCAGGTGAGTCGCGGCGGCCATCCCCCATATTCTTTCTGCGTACACGCGCGTGATCAAGACTTGCCTGTTTGTGAATTCCATTAAACCGGTAAAATCTGTCTCGACAAAAGAAGGCACGATACATTCCGGCAAAAAAACAATCGAGCGGTTCGCCCGCTCCAGCGCGCGCGTCATCGAATAATCGTCGCTTACGGAATGCTGCCATTCCTCCACGACTCCGGATTGATCGAAGACGCTCCGCCGTATTGCCGTACCTCCGCCCCAACAGAAATTTTTTCCTTTTTCGCTGAGCATCGTGACGATAGGAGCGTTCCACGCCGCAAGCAGCGCGGTCGCCAAATTGCTCCGGTTCGGAATCAACCATCGCATCGTGGTCGTGGCCCCAATGCGGGAATCAGCGAGTGGCGCAACCATTCGGTGCAGCCAGTTTTTTCCGGGGCGTCCGTCCGAGTCTACAAAAGTGAGCACATCGAATTCCCCATCCAACTGCGCGATCCCCATCCGCAGATTGTTCACTTTCTCGCCGCACCCATCTGGCTTCTCCGTAATCACCACATGCGCCTTCGCGCGTGACGATGAGACAACGCGCTTCACGACGTTGTAGGCCGGATCGGTGGCTGACGCGATCAGAAAGAAAATCTCGTAGTTTTGATAATCGAATTCGGTGAGCGAAACCAGGTTTCGTTCGAGGGCCGCCTCGACTCCCTTGCACGGACACAGCACAGCGACCTTTGGCGAATAAAAGCCCGGATCCGTGTGCATGCGCCGCCGCGCATAGCCCAGCCACTGCATTCCCAGTCCGATCAGATAGAGACCGAGAAGAATCTGGGGAATCGCCAGAAAATAGAATAGGATTTCCACGTATTTCGAGAATAGCAGACAGACGGCGCTCGCGCATGGCCGCGTGTGCGGGTAGAATCGCACAGGTAAACGTCTCGTTTAAGGGGAAATATATGCCTAGTCGTGTAGACTTCAGCATGGTGACGACCGCAACCGAACTCGCCGGTTACCGCATCGTTCGCAATTTTGGGGTCGTGCGAGGCATCATCGTCCGCTCGCGCAGCGTGATCGGAAACCTCGGCGCGGCCCTACAAACCATCGTCGGCGGAAACATCACGATCCTCACAAATCTTTGCGAGAAAACTCGCGAAGACGCCTACGAATTGCTTCTGCAGCATGCTGGCGATCATGGAGCGAATGCCGTTATCGGCATGCGCTACGACGCCACGGAAGTGATGCAGGGGGTGACCGAAGTGTTGGCCTACGGCACAGCGGTGCAAGTCGAGCGCATCTCGTAATTTTCGCCGAGAGCGTTTGCGTCCATTCGCAGCGAGCCCTCTGGCAATGGTAGAATTCCGCCTCCCATGTACTGTTCTTCCTGCGGCGCACAGGTTTCTTCCACCGGGCGGTTCTGCTCCACTTGCGGCGGAGCACTCGATCTCAACGTCGCGCCGACCATCGATTCAAATGATCTGAGTGCCGAGCAGGACACGATTGCGCCGCCCGGAACGCCCGCGACGCCTCGCAAACCTTCCTCCGCTCCAACTCCAACGCGCCCTCCGCGTACGCCTTCCAGTGGCGGCGCCGGCGTGAAACTGAAAAGTTCCGACCCCATCGGTGGTGGCCGGTTCACGCCAGGACAGATAATTGCCGAGCGCTATCGCGTTGTTGCCATGGTCGGCCACGGTGGAATGGGTGAAGTCTATCGCGCGGAAGATCTGACGCTCGGCCAAGTCGTCGCCATTAAGTTTCTTCCCGAAAGCCTCTCGCAAGATCCTGCCACTCTGGCCCGATTTCATTCCGAAGTTCGCATCGCGCGCCAAGTCTCCCATCCCAACGTTTGTCGCGTCTTTGATATCGGCGATGCGGACGGTACTCCGTTTCTCTCCATGGAGTACGTTGACGGCGAGGATCTTGCCTCCGTCGTGCGCCGCATCGGCAGGCTTTCTCCGGACAAAGCCACGGAAGTCGCGCGCCAAATATGCGCGGGACTTGCCGCGGCCCACGAGCGTGGCGTCATTCATCGCGACCTCAAGCCCGCCAACGTAATGCTCGATGGCGCCGGAAAAATTCGCATCACCGATTTTGGTCTCGCCGGAATCGCCGCAACCATTCAGGGTGCGGACATTCGCGCCGGCACGCCCGCCTACATGGCCCCCGAACAGCTCGCCGGAAAAGAAGTCAGCGCCAAGAGCGACATCTATTCGCTCGGCTTAATCCTTTACGAAATCCTCACCGGAAAACGCGCGTTCGAAGCTTCAACTCTCCCCGAGCTCATCAAGCTCCGCGAGCAAGGCACGATCACCAATCCTTCGACTCTCGTGCGCGATCTCGATCCGCTGATCGAACGCGTCATACTCCGCTGCTTGGAAGTTGATCCCGCAAAGCGTCCCGTATCGGCCCTGCAAGTTGCCGCCGCGCTTCCTGGCGGCGATCCTCTGGCAGCCGCATTAGCCGCAGGTGAAACGCCGTCGCCGGAAATGGTGGCGGCAGCTGGAGCGAAGGAAGGGATGCGGCCACGAGTTGCGCTGGTGCTGCTGGCGATTGTGGCGCTGGGTCTGGTCGCGTCGCTGCTCATCGCGGAGTCGACGCAATTGGTGAATCGGGTGACGCTCGATAGTCCTCCGGAAGTTTTGGCGACGCGGGCGCGGGAGATCGTTGGGCGCCTGGGGCTGCCGGCGGATGCGGCGGCGGATGCTGCGTACGGATTCGAGATTAACAGCGGATATTTGAACTACGTGCAGACGCACGACAAGAGCCGGACACGGTGGGAGACGTTGGCGAAAAGCGGGCTGCCGGCCATGACGTTCTGGTATCGGCAGAGTCCAAATCCACTTTTTGCGCAGGAATTTTTTGGGCCGGGGGCGGTGGGCGGAGGGCAGGTATACCCCGGCGATCCAGCGATGGACACGACGGGGATGACCTTGCTGGTGCTGGATACGACGGGGCAGTTGCTGCGGTTTGAGGTGGTGCCGCCGGAGAAAAGTGCACCGGCGCAGAACGCAAAGACGCCGGAATGGGCAGGATTTTTTGCGGCCAGCGGATTAAATATCGCGGAGTTTCGCGCGGCCGCGCCAGAGTGGGCGCCGCTAGCGCCGACGGATTCGCGGCTGGCATGGACGGGAACCTTGCCGGGGCCAGCGGACCTGCCGATTCGCGTGGAAGCGGCGGCGTTTCACGGCGAGCCGGTGTACTACCGAATTGTGTTTCCGTGGACGAGGCCGGGGCGGGACACGGAGACGGCCATGACGCGGGAGCAAAAGGTAGCCTCGATGCTGATCGTGGTGTTGATCCTTACTGTGTTTGTCGACGGCGTGGCGTTGGCGCGGTGGAATATTAAAGCGGATCGCGCAGATATGAAGGGGGCGGCGCGACTGGGAGCGTTCGTGTTTGTGACATTCCTGGTGCTGTGGATTCTGAGCACGCATCATTTGCCGAATTTTCTGGAAGCTATCAGCTTTCTCGTGGCCGTGGCCTCGGCGACGCTGCGGACTTTTTTTGCGATGGTGTTGTACGTAGCGCTGGAGCCGTTCGTGCGTCGGAGGGAACCGCAAACCCTGATTTCGTGGACACGGCTGCTGGCGGGGAAGCTACGTGATCCGCTGGTGGGGCGAGACCTGCTGATCGGAGCGGTATACGGCGTGGTGATATTTGTGGTGGAGGCGAGCGACAATTTTCTGTTGCCGTTGTTTGGGAAGCTACCACCGATTCCGGGGGGAGTTTCGACGGAATCGCTGCTGGGGTTGCGGCACGCGCTGGCGCAAGTGCTGCTGTACGTTTTGGGCCAGACGATCGATTCGCTGGGGATTTTCTTTATGCTGTTCGTGCTGCAGCGGATCTTGCGGAGCGCGTGGATCGCGGCGATTGTGGTGGCGGTTGCGGGGACGCTGCTTTCGCTGGGCAACAACAGCAGCGAATATCCGTGGATCAGCGCGGTGTTCCTGGTGGTTTTGTATCTTTCGTTTCTGCTGGTGCTAAAACGGTTTGGGCTGTTGGCGCTGGTTGTGGGGCTGGTGGTGCAGCAGGTGCTGCTGATTTTCCCGGCGACGATTCACTTGTCGCGGTGGTATGCGGCGCCTTCGCTAGCGGGAATGACGGCGATCGCGGCGTTGACGATTTATGGGTTCCGGACAGCGCTGGCGGGCCAGCCGGTGTTTTCGATGAAGGCGTTCGAGCAGTAGAGATAGCGGGGAACGCGCTCGTTAGCGTTTGCGGCGTTCCTCGACTGTTTCCTGCGCATGAAGAACGGAGCCCGCGGCCTGGTCTGCGAGATTTTCCAGGTCATTCAGCGTGCGGCTCGCCGCCATTCGCGCCTTCTCCAGAAACGACGAATCCAGCAAAAACGCGCACCGGTCCACGAACGGATGATTCGCCGCTTCAAACGGCTTGCGATTCCGTCGCATCGAGCTATTCCGCGCCAGCAAATCTTCGTACATCTGCAAGTCCGTCTGAAAATTCAGCGCGTCTCCCGCGCTCCATTTTTGCTGCCGTGTCAACGCCGCCAGGAATTTCCGCCGAAACGCCCCCGCATCTTTTCGCAGCATCGGTCGCGCCTTCGCGCGTCCAGCAGGCAGCGGCTCCGCGTAAGTGATTTCCAGCGCCCGTGCCGTCACCGCCAAAAGCGCCTCCCGCCGCAACAACTCCAGCAAATCGCGATACCGCGAAGCGTGAACCTGCAAAGCGTGCCTTCCGTGCTCCACAACATACGAATCGACAAACCGCGGAACAATTCGTTCGCGCTGCAACCCTTCCGTCAAGCGCTGCGCCAACTCAGCCGGCGCATCCGTGGTGATCTGTTTTTCGCGAGCCATCGTCCGTTCTTCTAGGGGCACGATACATCGAGCCCCGTGTCGTCAAAGCCATGTTAGCAGGAGTTGCTTTCCACCCCCGGCGCCTCTCGCAAAACAAAAAGCCCAGCGAAACTCGTCTCGCTGGGCTTCTCCTAATGTAACTTCGGCACGGCGCGATCCGCAATGCGCGTTTCACTGCTATACCCGTTTCACTGCTATACCAATGTGGCGTTTTGTCGGTCCAAGCCGGGGCTTTCCACGAGTAAGAGCTATTTGAACCAGTATGGCGTGTTCTTGGTCCAGTCGTTGTCGGGATAGCGGGTGTGAAGAATTTCAAAAGCATCCTTGGAATAGTTGGGTGCGTCTTTTTCGTTGGTTTCGGTGCAGCCGTAGCGCCACGAGCGGACAACATTGTGAAGAGCTTCGGGAACGCGGGGGTCGCCGGGATGGGTTTTGGCCCAATTTATGGTGAACTCGCCGAGCCAACGTGGAGCAGCAAGAAGAGCGGCTAGGGAGTTTAGTTCTTCAGCCGTCGTGTTTTTGTCCTGCACAGAAAGGAATTCCGGGGCAGACACGGCGCCACCGGGATAAATTTCCTGAAGCGGCGCGCGAAGCGTGGAAAACATCAGATAGAAACCGCCAGTTGGGTGCTGATTTTTTTCTATAGGCAGGAAATTGCACCACCAGTTGTCTCCAAAATTATCGATGGAATTGAAGTGATTGTCGGTGGTGCTGTAGAACCAGCCGCGGCCGGGGCTGGCGCTGACGAAGGGCCGGAAGCCCGGGTGGCGGAGAATAGCGAAAATGGCCGCGGCTTGACCTGCTCCTGCGTCCGAAGTCTTAGCGTATTCGGCGAGATCGTCTTTCAGTTCCGGAACCAATTCAGTGACGACGGGCGTCATCTCGCGGGCGATTGCGCCGTTTTTCAGGAGCATCGCGCGAGTCCAAGCGGCGATCGCGATGTCGCTGCGAAGTGCGGGTGCGAGGGTGTTCGATTTGGCGGCGTCGGGGCCCATGCAAAGAGCAGGGGGACGGCTTCGTCGATGGTTCCGGGAGGAAGTTGGGCAAGCCAGGGATCGCTGATGCACCAGGAAGCGAGCGCCGTGATGGAAAGCGGGAAAGAAGCGGGGAGCTTACCGCGGACGTCCTGAAGGAGAGAGGCCTAGAAAGCGTGGGCGCTCGCGGGGGCGTCAAAGTCGATTTGGATGGCAGCAACGCCGGGGATGGATTGCAGGTCGGCGATTTCTGCGGCGAGGAGAGCGCGTTGTGTATCGGAAAATCTGGGGAATAGATGCGTGGCCCACTGGTTTTGTTGGAGAGAAGAAGAAGTTTGAGGAGTGGATGGGGTGTCGATGCGGACGACGGCGATAAGCAGCATTCCGGGAGTGATGCGGAGAGGTTGAAGGCGCGGGCGCAAGACGAAAGAAGGGGATGAGTTAGTGGAGGAGTTTGCCGGGGGAGCCTCAAGAAAAACTGTTTTCGCCAGGAAGGCCACGCCGGCTTGATTCGGTAGTAGAAAACGGAGATCTTCGGAGCGCTCCCAGGCCCAGAAGGTTACGTTTGGTAACACAGCGCCCCTCTGGTTTGCCGGGGCAGACGGCTTTTGTCCAGCGCGCCAATGGAAGACGCGGAACGCGTAGTCTCGGGCGAGACGCGGGGGGGAGAAAGACGCCGGGCGCTGCGCAAACTATAAGTAGCGTCAGAATTGCACAGGAGATTTTCGCCGCGCGGTTCACGGGAGGCTCATAGGGCAGTCGAGGGGCTAACCTTTGTAAACTGATTTTAAAAGACTTAGGCTGGGAGCAAGAGAGGATTTGCATTTGTTTTGCAACGGCGTGTTTTCGGAGCCACACGCCCGACAAATGCGGCGAGCCTCGAAGAACAAGAGATTTGAATGATAGATCAGGTATGCGGGGAGCGGCTCCATGTTCCACCGTATCTTGCTTTTACCTTGCTGGCAGAATATACTCTACTTTCGCTCTGAAGCGGGTCGCACGGATAGGTGGGCGCAAGCCCACTTTTTTGTTGGGCCGGTTGGAGGGCAGTGGACACCGGCATTGCTCGTGGAGTCTCTAGTTGGATTTGGAAAAAATTCGGCAAGCCGCCGAGCGCGTGGCGCGGTCAGAAGGGCTAGAAATATTTGATGTTGAGTGGAAAGTGGGGAAGCAGCGCTTCCTGAGGGTCAGCATTGATCGGGTTCCGAAAGCCGGAGCGGCAATGAGCGACTCGGCAGGACAAATTTTGGCACCTTCCGAGGCGCGCGAGGGCGGGCAGTTGGGTGTGAGCCACGCGGATTGCCAGCGGGTGAGCCAGCAGTTGAGCGTGATTCTGGATGTGGAAGAACTGATTCCGGGGGCTGCAGGGTACACCCTGGAGGTAAGTTCGCCGGGGATGGACCGGGCGCTGAGGAATCCCGCGGAGTACGAGCGATTCCGAGGGCGGATGGTGAAGATTTCGACGACCGAGCCGGTGGAGAATGAGAAGTATTTTGCGGGGCGGTTGGCGGGGTTTGTGGAGGGGAAGGTGCGGTTGGAGTTGAAGGGGAAAGTGGCGCGGACGGTGGAGTTGCCTTTTGAGAAGATTCGGAAGGCGAATTTGATGGTGGAGTTTTAGGGGAAATTCTAAGTCCACGGTTAAAAGTTGAAAGCCAAGTAAGACGAAGAGAGAAGAGAAAAGATAGCGCAGAGACGCAGTGGGCGCAGAGGAAACCGAGAGAAGAGAAATCTAGGGACGAAAGAAATTGCAGGAAGCTAAGGAAGACGATCGGGAACGAAACATGGCGAATCTGCTCTATCAACAAATTGAGATGTTGAGCCGCGAGAAGCATATCGAGGCGACGGTGGTCGTGTCTGCGATTGAAGACGCGATGGTGGTGGCGGCGCGGAAGTATTACAAGACGGAAGAGGATTTGCGCGCCAAGTTCAATCCGGAAACCGGACAAGTGGACGTGTTCTCGGTGCATGTTGTCGTTGAGGAAGTGACCGACCCGAAGAAGGAAGTGAGCCTGGCGGAGGCGAAGAAAAAGAATCCGTCGGCGGAGATCGGCACGGAAATTACCGCGGCGAAGCCTACCGACGTGCTGGGGCGGATTGCGGCGCAGACGGCGAAGCAGGTGATTCTGCAGAAGGTGCGCGAGGCGGAGCGCGACACGATTTACAACGAGTACCACACGCGCGTGGGCGAGCTGGTGACAGTGATTGTGAAGCGCGCGGAAGGCCCGGATTTAATTGTGGACATGGGGCGGACGGAAGCACGGTTGCCGAAGCGCGAGCAGTCGAAACTCGAAACGTACAACATCGGAGAACGTTTGCGCGTGGTGATCAAGATGGTGGATCGTGCGGCGAAGGGGCCGCAGGTGATCGTTTCGCGCGCGGATGCGAGTTTGGTGCAACGGCTGTTTGAGATGGAAGTGCCGGAAATTTACGACGGGACTGTGCAGATTCGTCATGCGGCGCGTGAAGCGGGCGAGCGGACGAAAGTGGCGGTGGCTAGCCGGGATAAGGACGTTGATCCGGTGGGCGCATGCGTTGGAATGAAGGGGATGCGCGTGCAGTCGATTATTCGCGAACTGCGCGGCGAGAAGATCGACATCATTCCCTACAGCGAAGAGACCGTTGCGTTTGCGCAGAAGGCGCTGAGTCCGGCCAAGGTGACGCGCGTGCAGATCACCGACCCGGAAAACCGGAAGCTCGAAGTGATTGTCGAGGATTCGCAACTATCGCTGGCGATTGGCAAGAAGGGGCAGAACGTCCGGCTGGCTAGCAAGTTGATCGGCTGGGACATCGACATCAAGAGCGAGGAAGAGAAGCGGCAGGAGATTGAAGAGCAGATGACGGCTTTGACCGCGCCGGCGACGCCTTTGACGGCGCTCGCGGGAGTTGGACCGAAGACGATTGAAAAAATTGAGGCCGCTGGGATTACCAATCTTGAGAAGCTCGCGGGGATGACGCCGGAGCAGTTGATGGAGATTCCGGGAATCGGTGAGAAGATGGTTGACAAGATTTATCAGGCGGTGAACCGGTTCTACGAAAGCGGAGCAGATGCAGCGGCGGCCGCGCCAGCTGGGGAAAACACGGACGACATGGCGGTGGAGGGCGAAGCGACGCCTGCGGAAGGTGAAACGACGCCGGAAAATACGGGAGCGGCCTCGGAGAACGCAGAAGCTGCGGCCGCGGAGGAAACTCCCGAGGGAACTCTTGAGGGAACTTCGGCGGACGGCGAAACGGCAGCAGCGGTACAGAGTGCAGAAGCGCCGGCGCCTGAACATTCCGAAGGCGGGGCCAAGGCAGAGGAAGAGCCGAAGCCTTAAATAAGAGACAGCATCGGCCGAGTTAGGGCCGACTGAGTTTTTTGACCGTGGAACGGTCCATAAGAAGCATGAGCGAAGCAAACCAAGTCCGAATAAACGAACTGGCCCGCGAACTCGAGGTCAAAGCCAAGGCGATCATTGATCTTTTGCCCGGGTATGGCGTCACGGAAAAGAAGACCCACTCGAGTTCGATTCCTGAGGATATTGCCGAGAAAGTTCGCAAGAACCTTTTGGGACAGGCCGAGGCCGAGGCTAAAGCGGAAGCTGATGCCAAGGTGGAAGCCGCAGCGAAGGAAGCTGCCGCCAAGGCTGCACGGATGCGGCCCGCGGCTCCGGCAACTCCCGTGGCTGCTGCCGCTCCTAGTGTGCTAGCGAAACCTCCCGCGCCAGCGGTTGCACCAGCCGCGCCGCCCGTGGCCCCCATTGCGAAACCGGTTGCTCCCGCTGCGGCTCCGTCTGCTGCGGCACCAAGCGCGCCAGCGGCTGCCCCAGTTGTTGTTCCTAAGGCGCCTGTTACGGTTCCGGCCGCATCGCCGACCGTGGCTCCTCCAGTTGCAAAGCCGATGGCTCCCGCAGGGGCACCCGCAACGAGACCTCCTGCGGCTATACCCATTCGTCCACCGTCACCAACGGGACATCCGACGACAGTGCCTGGTGCGTCGCGGCCAGTAACGCCTTCTGCCCCACGGCCGGGGGCTCCAGCTGGGACTCAACCTTCTTCCATCCGTCCAGCGGCTGCGGCACCTGGCGCACCCGGTGCGCGTCCGACGGTGGCTGCGCGCCCGTTGCCAACGGGCAATCGCGGGCCGGTTCCTGGAACGACGCCAGGAAGCGGGCAACGCTCCGGCGCAGGGCCGCGTCCTGGCCAGCCTATGCGCCCGATGCAATCGGGCGGCCAGGGAAGACAGTACACACCGCGATCCGGTGGCCCTGGTGGAACCGGTAGCTCGCCGGCGAATCGGCCTTTTGAACAACGACGCGGAGCGATGCCGACCGGCACCCGTCCGGGGCCGCGCGCGCCGGGACGTCCTGGCATGCTACCGGCGTTGCCGCCGGACAAAGTGCCGCCGAAGGCGGAGCCTGGCAAGCCGCTCTATACGCGCAAGCCTCCCCAGAGACAGCGGCCTGTCATGGACAAGCGGGAGCAGGAGGGTGAGCGCAAGCTGCATCCGACTCGCCAGCGTCCGGGAGCAGGGGACCGCCGATCTGCGGCAGCTGTCATCGCGCCGCCGGAACCGCGGCCGCCGCGCGAAGTTACGATTACGGAAGGCATTACGATCAGGGAACTCGCGGAAAAGCTAGATGTGCGCGCGAAGGATCTTTTGAAGACGCTCCTCGACCGAGGAGTTTTCGCCAGCATTAACCAGGCGCTGGATGTGCCGACGGCGACTACGCTTGCGGAAGCATTCAGCGGAGTTGTAAGCGTCGTCTCGCTTGAAGAAGAGATGGTGCTGGAAGTCGCGAAGGAAGAGACCAAGGAAAGTCTGAAGCCGCGGCCGCCGGTCGTCACGGTCATGGGGCACGTGGACCACGGCAAGACGAGCTTGCTCGATGCCATTCGCGAAGCGGACGTTGCAGGCGGAGAAGCCGGCGGAATCACGCAGCATATCGGCGCGTACAAAGTGGTGGTGAACGACCGCAGCGTGGTTTTTGTAGACACGCCGGGTCACGAAGCGTTTACGCGGATGCGTTCGCGCGGCGCGAAAGTGACGGACATCGTGGTGCTCGTAGTAGCCGCCGATGACGGCGTCATGCCGCAGACCAAGGAAGCGATCGATCACGCGAAGGCAGCGAAAGTACCCATCATTGTGGCTATCAACAAGATCGACAAGCCGGAAGCGCAGGTGGAGCGCGTGAAGCGCCAGCTCTCCGACGTGAACCTAGTTCCTTCCGAATGGGGCGGAGATACCGAGTTTGTGGAAGTATCCGCGAAACAGAAGAAAGGCATCGACAGGCTGCTGGAAACCATTTTGCTGGTGGCCGATTTGCGCGAGTTGAAGGCCAATCCGGACGCGCCTGCGAGCGGCACGGTGCTGGAGTCTCGCGTGGACAAGGGACGCGGCCCTGTCGCTACCGTCCTGGTGCAAAACGGAACGCTCAATTCCGGCGACTTTTTTATCTGCGGCTCGGTGTTCGGCAAAGTGCGCGCGATGTTTGATGACCGCGGGCGGGTCATCAGGGATGCGCCGCCATCCACCCCGGTGGAAGTTCTAGGTTTGCAGGGCGTGCCTGATGCCGGCGACCATTTCCAGGTGACTGAGGAAGCCAAGGCGCGCCACATCGTCGAATATCGCCAAGGCAAGCAGCGCGATGCGCAGATGGCGCGCTCGAGCGGGGCGCGGATCACGCTCGACCAGTTGCACGAACAGCTGAAGGCTGGCGACGTGAAGGAATTGGGCATCGTGATCAAGGCAGATGTGCAAGGCTCGGTGGAAGTGCTCAGCGAAATGCTGCCGAAGCTCTCAACCGATCAGGTGAAGCTGAAGATTATCGGATCGGGCGTAGGTGCGGTAACGGAAAACGACGTGCTGCTGGCTTCGGCTTCCGGAGCAATCGTTATCGCATTCGGCATCCGACCGGACCGCAAGGCGATGGAGCTCGCGCAGCAGGAACATGTAGACATCCGCTCGCACACAATCATTTATGAAGTGTCTGACGAACTGAAGAAGGCCATGGAAGGCCTGCTGGAGCCGGTCCTCCAGGAGACGTATCTGGGCCGTGCAGAAGTGCGGAACACGTTCAAGGTCAAAGGCTCAGGCATCGTTGCGGGATGTTACGTAGTGGACGGCGTGCTCAAGCGCGACGCGCAGATTCGCGTTGTGCGGGATGGCGCGGTTATCTACACATCGAAACTCAGCTCGTTGAAGCGCTTTAAAGATGACGCAAGCGAGGTGCGGACGGGATTTGAATGCGGCGCGGGCATCGCAAATTTCAACGACGTGAAAGTCGGCGACATTTTAGAATGCTTCAGCGTTCAGAAGTTGAGCGCGGCGGAAGCGGCGGGCCAGAGCGTCGGGACTGCCGGCCGCAAGTAAAAATAGTCCCCCCGGAGCGCTCATGCCGGTTGGTCTGCTTACCCTTGAGCTGCACATCCCAGACGCGCAATCGTTGAAGGACAAGCGGCAAGTCCTGCGCAGCTTGCAAGATAAGCTGCGCAGGCAGTTTAATGTTGCGGTGGCGGAGTTGGACCATCACGATGTGTGGCAGCGGTCGGTGGTTGGCGTCGTAACGCTTTCAAATGAAGAGAAGCACGTCAACGAAGTGCTGCAAAAAGTCCTGGACGAAGCGGACCGCATTCTGGGCTCGTTTTTGATCAACCAGGCCATCGAAATTATTTAGGAATTATCGCGGGGACGGAAATGAGTCCAGCCAATCACCGTCATGAACGGGTGGGCGAGGAAATCGCTCACGAGATCAACGCTATGCTTGCGGGTGAGCTGAAGGATCCGCGGCTCGAAGGCATGGTGGTGGTCAGCGAGGTGCGTGTGCAGCCGGACATGAAGCACGCGCGCGTGTTCATCAACATACAGGGGTCCGCAAAAGAGCAGAAGGACGCGATCAAGGCGCTCGAGCACGCTTCGGGATTTATCCGCCGCGAACTGATCGAGCGTTTGCAACTTCGCCGGTTGCCTGAGCTTCATTTTGCGCTGGACCATTCGCAAGAATACACAGAGCGAATCGATCAGCTCTTGAAAGAGATGAAAAAGGACAAGCCGGCCGCGTCTTAAGACATTCCAATTACAACCGATAACTGATCACCGACCATTGGATTCCATGCCACGCCAGCCTCAGCCTGCGCCGTTTGACGGCGCGCTCGTCATCGATAAGCCGCGGGGAAAAACTTCCCATGATGTCGTCGACGCGGTGCGGCATCTCGCGGGATTCCGGCAGATTGGGCATCTTGGCACGCTCGATCCGCTGGCGACTGGTGTTCTGGTGCTGTTGCTTGGACGAGCTACGAGGCTGGTGCAGTTTTACAATGGACGCAGGAAGCGCTACTCAGCGGGATTCCGGTTTGGTTTCGCGACGGATACGTACGATTCGGACGGAGAAGCACAAGGACCGGATACTGCGCCGGCGCTCGATGCAGCGCTTCTCGAAAAACTTGCGGCCGAGTGCCTGGGACGGTTCGAACAAATGCCGCCCGCCTTCTCCGCAAAAAAAGTGAAGGGTGTGCCAGCGTACGAGTTGGCGCGCAAGAAGCAGCATGTCGAGCTGAAAGCGGTGGAGGTCGAGCTTTTCGAGTACAAGCTGACAGGCGTCGAAGGCAGCATCGCGGGCTTTGTCATCGAGTGCTCGTCGGGCACATATATTCGCTCACTCGCGCACGACATGGGACAAAAACTCGGCTGCGGAGCGCACCTGGCGGAGATCACGCGAACGGCGGTCGGCGAATTTTCGCTGGAGCAGGCCATCAAGCTGGAAGAGCTGGCGGAAGCGTCGCGCGCCGGAAAATTTGCCGATTGCCTGATCCGCCTGGAAAATCTGCTGCCCAATTTTCCGCGCGTCAATGTGCTGCCCATCATTGAGAAGCGCGTGCGTCATGGGACAAAATTCAACGTGCAAGTCTCGCAGATTCAGCCCGGCCGCGTTGAGCTGCCTCCGGGGGCAACCTTGCAACTCGAGGCGGGAGAATTAAAGCCGCCGCGTCTGCGCGTCTTCAGCCAGCAAGACAAACTCGTGGCCATCGCCGAAGCGCTGGTGCCGCGCACCTATCAGCCCATCGTCGTTTTCGAACCATTGCCATAAATGAGAGAGTAAGCCGTGAAGGCATGTTTGGCGAGCAAGTCCGCCGTTTTGGCTAAGGTTGCCGCTGCGGAGGCGCAGGCAAAGGCTCGCGCGCGGAACCACGGCCCACATTCGTATCGCGCCCGACGTAGATAGAGCGGGAGACACGGTCCCGAAGCCGCATTTTGTGCGGAGTGATCATAATCAACATCTCTGTGTCCTGCGCGGTTGCGTTTCTCTGCCCGAAGAGGTAGCCGGCTCCGCCAGGAAGATTCGCCAAGCCGGGGAGGCCGGTGATCGTGCGGGTCTCTTCCGTGTCGAGCAATCCGCTGATGATTGTGGGTACTTCTTCTTTAATGCGCACTGTTTGCGAAATGGTTCGGTTGGTGATGATCGGGATGCCATTGATGCTAGAGCCGGCGAGCGCGCGAATCTCGAACTCCAGCTGCAGCGTCACATCGTCATTCGGATGCAATGTGGGAGTGGCCTTTATCTTCACGCCGATATCTTCATATTCCGCACCAGGATAAGGCTGCTGTGCCACTGACCCTGACAGGTTTGAAAACAGGCTGGCTGGACTCAGAATTACAGTGACTTGGCCTGCTGTGCCGGACGGATCGTCCGTAATCGCCACATCGGGCAAGGTGGCGCCGCCGAGGCTGGCGGCCAGGATGGCCGTGGGATTGGCGCCGACGGGAAGTTCAAAGGCTGGCGCGAACAAGCCCTGGCCAAGGCCGAGGTATACCGACACGCTATCCGTTTGTGGGTCGGTCACGGCGATGTCTGGAACGCCATCGCCGTTGAAGTCGGCGATCGCGACTGCCGTGGGCGCCTGTCCCGTAGCGAGCGGCGAGTTTAGCGCCGAAGTAAACGTACCGTCGCCGTTGCCCAGCAACACGCTGATGGTATTGTCGGTCTGGTTCACGACCACGAGGTCAGGATGGGCATCGGCATTCAGGTCGGCCGAGGCGATGGCGACCGGGGATTTACCGACGGCAAATGGAGAGCCAGTCGCCAAGGAAAACGTGGCGTTTCCATTGCCGAGTAGCACCGCGACATTGTTTGTCGTTTGATTCACGATCGCCAAATCCAGATTTCCATCCGAATTGAAATCGCTCGAGGTCATCGCAATGGGGCCTGTCGCTGTGGTCGGCAGGGGAAAGGGCGAACCTGTTGCCTGCTTGAAGGTTCCATCGCCGTTACCGAGAAAAACAGAAAAAGTATTGTCCTTGAAATTCGTCACCGCAAAATCCTGATTGCCATCGGCGTTGAAATCGCCAACGACGATGGAGCTAGGCTCTTGGCCCACGGTGATGGGCGAACCGGTGGCCTCTTTAAAAGTGTCATCGCCATTGCTGAGGAAGACTTGCACGGTGTTGGCGACCGGATCGGTGACGAGGAGATCATGAAAACCGCTGGTAGTGAGCACCGCTGAAGCAATGGAAGGAGCAATCGCCGGTGCGGTGGTTCTGGCCGCGCCAAGCGGGATGGTTGTGCTGACCGGAAGAAAAGTTCCTAAGCCCTGATTTTGGAGAATGGTGATTGTGTTGTCGATCTCATTGACGACGGCGAGGTCCAGCAGACCCAGGTTACGGAAGTCGGCGGAGGTGAGTGCTATGGGCCCAATGCCAACGTTGTAAGAAACGCTAGGGAGAATGCTGCCGGTCGTTCCACCAATAGACGTGGCGGGCGTGGAAGCGCCGAGGCTTCCAGAAAGCAGGGAAAGGGTAACCGGATAGCGATCACCGACAAAGAAAGAAGCCGGTTTGCCGTCCTGGGCGCGCAATAAGACCTGAGTCCCGCTGTGCACAAGCGTCAGCGCGTCGGAGAACTGCGCTGCGAACGTCGGCATTGTCAGGAGAAACGTCGTATTACCGCCTCCCACCCGAGCCACCGGTGGGATGAGCGAGCCGAGGGAAGTTCCGGCGCTGGCGGCGGTTCCCCCGTTTCCGAAAATGCTCGCCAGCAGAGTGACCAGCGTGCCGATGTCTTTCGCCGCCTGCAATTGGGAAATTATGCCGGTGGAGAGAGAAATCAGCTCTGTCGAAGGAGGCGGAAGAATGCCCAGAGTGCGCGCTTTGTTTCGATCAACCTCGAGGATCTCTATCTCCAGCATCACTTCCCCGCGCGCTTTTTCGGCTTGACGGATGAGTTCGCCCGCAAGCGCAAGTCTCTCCGGAGTGTCGCGGATGGTGACGGCGCGGCTCTGTGCATCGAGTTCTACGCGGGTCGACCCGGTCATTTCACGCAGAACGCGCACCAGTTCGGTCATCTCCTCGGTCCCGACGGAGTCTGGCAAGACGAACGATTGCTCGGCTTGCACAGCATATTGGCGGCGCTTTTCCACGGTGTCCTGAGCCACGAACAAAAGAGTGGAGGTTAAGGGGCGGAAGAATGTGCCGGTCTGAACGCCGAGGATCTTCAGAGCCGTGGTGAAATCGATATCGATAGCGTGTAGCCGGACGGTTCGCGCGGGGAGGTCCGGATCGAACGTGATTTTTATTCCGAATAGCTGCCCCAGTTGCTCATAAACTGCTTTGGTATCGCCGCGCAAGTTGAGGTCTAGTTTGACGGCGCGGGGCTTCAGTTCTGGCAGGCCCTCAATTTTCTGGTCAGGCTCGAGAGGCTCATCTTTCATGGCCTTCATCTGGATCAATCGCTCGGTGACAATTGTATTGCTTGGGTCGATAAGCAGAGCCTTAGCCAACTCCTCTGTTGCTACGTCGGCGTGGCCGGCGAGGGCGTCACGCTCCGCGGCTTCGACGTGGTCGCGCACGAGCTTCGAGCGCATGGACGCAATGCGCTCGATGAGGGCGTTGTCCTGCGGCGCGTAACGCGCGGCTTGCTGATAGTAGTTCAGTGCTTCATCAAAATGACCGTCGGCGAGCTCCTTGTCGCCGAGCTCAGAGATTTTCTTGGCGTATTTCGGATTGGGATGCACGGTCATTTCGAGCTGCGTTTCATTCGGGACTGTTTGCGGCGGAGAGGACTGGGTTTGTGCAGGAGACTGAGCTTGTGCGAAAGGCTGGGCGCAAACAAGAAGGATCGCCGTTAAGAGAGAGACGGCTTGGCGGGCGTGAACGGGAATGGTCATGGGATTGAGCAGGCTTTGTATTTTACCGTATGTTTAAATAAGAAAGCGGACTGGATTGGTCCGGTTGACGTAAATTCATACAAAGCGTAGACTTAGATTGTAGTTGCAAATGAATAACAACTGGAGATTCTTTGCTTCCTGCTTTGCTCATCGCGCTCCGGGAAGGTGTCGAGGCGGCCCTCGTCGTGGGCATCATTCTGGTTTATCTCTCTCGTACGGGCCGCTCGCAACTGGCGCGTTTTGTTTGGTATGGCGTAGCTGCCGCCACCGCGCTGAGCTTGGCCGTGGTGCTTGCCTTGGAGCGCTGGCGCATCAGTGAAGACGGGTTCGAGGGGGTCATGTACCTCGTCGCGGCCGTGTTCGTCATTACGATGATCCTATGGATGAATCGCGTTGCGCGCCACCTGAAAAAAGAAATCGAGCAGAAGATTGAGAGTTACGTGGGAAGGGCGGGAGCAGCGGCGGGTTGGGGCCTTTTCTTCTTCGTTTTTCTCATGGTTTTGCGTGAAGGGGCGGAGCTCGCGATCATCTTGCGGGCGGTGGAGCTGTCCAGTGAGGGACTGCAGATCTGGATTGGGACGGCTTTGGGAATTGGCGCGGCTGTGGCCGTGGGAGTGTTCTTTTTTAAGGGGACCCTGCTTGTTCCGCTGCATCGTTTTTTCGCCGCCACCACCATCATTTTGATTCTCGTGGCCTTTCAGCTGGGGCTCACCGGATTGCACGAGTTGAGCGAAGCGCAATGGCTGCCGTCCAGTAAAGCGGAGATGGCCATCATCGGGCCGATCGTCCGGAATGAGCTGTTTTTCTTCGTGCTGATATTTGGGGCTGCGGCGCTGCTGGTTTTGCGCGAGTGGCAATCGGCTTCACACGCGCGCACTGCAAAGGAAACTGCTGGTGAAGCTGAGAAACGGCTGCTCGAAGCGCAGAATCGGCGACAGCGGCGGTGGATAATCGCCGCGGCGACGGCATGCTTGACGGTGATTCTGGTACTGACGGCAGACTTTGTTTACACGCGCGCGAATTCCGCGCCGCCTTCGGCGCATACCGTCGCTGCTGTGGGCAACGAAGTGCGTATTCCCATAAGTGAGGTGCAGGATGGCAAAATGCATCTGTTCACCATCAGCGTGGGAACGCAGTCGCTGCGCTTCATGATTATCAAGAAGCCCAACGGCTATGGGACCGCGCTCGATGCTTGCCGCATCTGCGGGGCCGAAGGTTATCGCCAGGATGGGCAGAACGTCGTTTGCAGACACTGTGGCTCGGCGATTTATGTGCCGACGATCGGTGAGCGGGGTGGATGCAATCCAATTGGGATGCCGTCGCAGGTGGACGGCGCAGATCTAGTCCTGGACGTTTCTTCGCTCGTGCAAGCGACCAAGGAGATTCCGCAGTAGGGGCAAGATGTATCGTGCCCATCTGGTGCGGCTTCGAACGCCATGTTTCTACGCCTGGTAGCCGATTCGTTTACACGCCGTCCGCGCCGCAAGGTGTTGACCGCGGCGGCCCTGTCGTTGGGCATGGCCGTGGTGACGGCGGCGCTGAGCGTTTCGCTCGACGTGGGCGACCGCTTGGCGAGTGAGTTTCGCAGCCTCGGCGCGAACTTGGTGGTTACGCCGCAGGCCGATTCGTTGCCGCTCCAGATTGGCGGCGTGGACTACCGCCCCGTCGGGGCTGGCGCGTATCTTCCCGAGGCGGACCTTCCGAAAATCAAAACGATCTATTGGCACAACAACATAATTGCCTTCGCCCCGGAGCTTCGGTTTCCGGTTCATATCGCGGACACGAAAGACGGTCCTTGGGAACTTGCTCCTCGTCCTGAGGAGGAGGCTGCGCTCGTCGGAACTTGGATCGCTCATCGAATTGCCATGCCGGATGGCAATACGTTTGTCACCGGTATCGATCGGACGAACTCATGGTGGGGAGTCGATGGGCGGTGGTTCGTCGAAGGCCAAAAGGAATGTGTTGTTGGCGTGAAGGCAGCGAAGCGCCTTGGGCTAAGAACGGGAGACAAAGTTAGCCCCTACGTGGACGATCCGTCAAAGATGGTGCAGCGCGTTCCAGTTTTGACCGTGACGGGAATCCTTAGCACCGGAGAATCTGAGGACGAGGCGATTGTAACGTCTTTGGCGGAAGCACAGGAGATCTCGAGGCTTCCCGGCGTATACCGCAAACTTTATGTGAGCGCGCTGACCAAGCCTGAGGATGATTTTGCGCGACGGGACCCTCAGGTGATGAAGGCGGACGAATTCGAGCGCTGGTCGTGCAGCCCCTATGTTTCTTCGATTGCGTATTCGATTAAGCAGGCGCTGCCTGGGACGGATGTGCGCGTGATTCGTCGCGTGGCCGAGGGTGAAGGCACGATTCTCACACGCGTTCGCGCTTTGCTGTGGATGGTGACGCTCGCGGCGCTCTTGGCTGCGGCGCTCGCTGTAGGGGCTTCTTCGGCGGCCTCGGTGATTGAACGGCGCACGGAAATTGGCTTGATGAAAGCTTTGGGAGCTGGCTCGGGCACGGTTGGTTTCCTTTTGGCCGCGGAGCAGCTATTGCTGGCGTTCGTCGGCGGCGGCATCGGCTATTCGCTCGGAATAGTTCTTGCGCGCCTCGTTGGGCAAAAGATCTTCGGTGTTGCTCCTCAGCCGTCGCTGCTTGTTCTCGTTGCGGTCCTTGCGCTCGCCGCGGGAGTCACGCTCCTAGGCAGTGCCATCCCCCTGCGTCGAGCTTCGCGCTACGAGCCCGCGCCCATCCTGCGAGGCGAATAATGACCGCGCCTGGCACCGGCAATCGAGCCATGTTCTGGCGCATCGTTCGCCGCCTGCTCGGGGCAAATCCGGGCCGCCTGTTCGTCATTCTGCTGGCTCTCGGCGCCGGCGCCGCCGTCACCGCCGCTCTCCTAAATCTCCAAGTGGATGCCAAGCGCCGCCTTACTTACGAGTTCCGCGCCTTTGGCGCCAACGTCCTCGTCCTCCCGAAAAACGGTTCGCCATCCGGTTCCGCCACCCTGCCCGAATCGATAGTTCATTTTGTGCCGGTGGACCTTCCGCGCGGCCACGTCTCCGCAAAATCCGTTCTCTACTTCGTTGCCGCGGTTTCCTCTCCGAAACCCGGGAAATCTGTTACCGCAGTTGTCGCTGGAACCAACCCGTTGGCACTTCTTAGAATAACTGCAAGTTCTACGTCGCACGTCACTGACGTGCCGGTGATGACTCCGCCGCGAAGCGATCACGTATGCGTCGTGGGCACAAACGCCGAACGCCAGTTGAACGCTCAACAAGATTCCCAACTCAATTTAACCGTAGAGGACCGTCTCGAAACGTGCCAAGTCGCCAGTCTCGCCACGGTTGGCGGCCCTGATGACGATCTCGTCAAGGTGGAACTTCGAGCCGCGCAGCGTTTGGCCGCTCTGCCGGGCCGCATTAGCGCCCTCGAACTTATTGTTCCTGGCACGCCCGCAGAAATCCAAGCCTACATCACAGAACTTGAGCGTGCTCTCCCGGATGCCGAGGTTCGGCCTGTTCGCCAATTTACGGACGCGCAGGCAAGAATTTACAATCGCATCAGCGGTTTGCTTGCTGCCACCGTAGTGATTGTTCTGCTGCTTACAGGTCTTTGCGTCATGGCCGCGATGACCAACGTTGCGATGGAGCGCAAGAACGACGTCGGCCTGATGAAAGCGATCGGCGGCGCGACGCGGCGTGTCTTGCGCCTTTTTATGATGGAAGCAGCACTACTGGGGTTTGCAGGCGGCGTGATTGGCGCGGCGGCGGGGATTTTTCTTTCGATTTGGCTGGGCAAGCAGGTGTTTGGCGTGGCAGCGCAGCCGAGGGTGATTGTGTATCCTGTATCTGTGGCACTCACCACCATCGTCGCGATTCTCAGTGCGTACCCGCTTCGAAGGCTCGCCAGCGTGCGCCCCGCTTCGGTTTTTCGAGGTGAAGCGTGAGCGCTCCTGTCCAGATTCTCCCCGAGCTGAAGACGGCGGCGCCGCAAGTGGCCATCGAACATCTCGTCAAGAAATACGGGGCGCTGCGTGCCATCGATGACCTGAGTTTCAAGGTAAACGCAGGCGAATGGGTCGCACTTATGGGCCCTTCCGGTTCGGGCAAGACTACGCTCATCAATATTCTTGGCGGGCTTGATAAGCTCAATTCGGGCCGCGTCGTGGTGGATGGCGTCGACCTCTCGCAGCTCAGCGAGAACGAGATGGTTCGCTACCGCGCCGAAAAAGTCGGCTTCGTCTTCCAGCAATTTCATCTCGTACCGTATTTGAACGCGGTCGAGAACGTCATGCTCGCGCAATACTTTCATAGCGTGACGGATGAAAAACAGGCGGAAGAGGCGTTGCGTCGCGTGGGCATGGGCGAACGGATGTCGCACCTTCCGGCGCAGCTTTCTGGCGGCGAACAGCAACGCGTGGCCATCGCGCGCGCGCTGATCAATCAGCCGAAAATCATTCTCGCCGACGAGCCCACTGGCAACCTCGATGAAGCGAACGAAGAAATCGTGTTGCAGATTTTTCGCGAGTTGCACGAGGCGGGCCACACGATTTTGATGGTCACGCACGACCCGGACATTGGCCGACAAGCCGACCGACGCATCGAACTCGCCCACGGCCGCCTGCATTTTGACACCGCGCAGCATGGCCCGGGCCATCCGCTGGCTTGCCCGCTCGCGGACACCGCCGATTGTTGCACTCCGGTTTCTGCCGACGACGAAATTCGATTCGATCACCTTCTCGAACAAATCTGGATTTGTTGCGAAGAGGGCAAGCCAGCGAACATTAAGGCGCTGCAAACAAACGGACCCGTTGGCGAACTTCCCGTTCTCCCCGATGAGCCGGCGGCAAGAACCCTGAGCCGGATGAGCGAACGGCATCTGGTCGAACTGCGAAACGGCGAGGCGCAACTTACGCCAGTTGGTAGTCAACGCGCGCGGGGCGTCGTGCGCCGGCATCGGTTGGCCGAACGTCTTTTTAAAGACACTTTCTCCGCCGACGACACCGAGGCCCACACGCAAGCATGTCGGTTCGAACACATCATTAGCCCCGAACTCGATCAGCGCATCTGCACTTTCCTTGGTCATCCGAAAACTTGCCCGCACGGCAATCCCATTCCCCCGGGCGATTGCTGCAACGAAAAACCGAAAAGCTGATACTGTCCTCTCGCATGCCCATTCCACTAGATCCGCGAAAGAAAGCGACTGCCGTTAAGGTGCACGTTAAGACCGGCGCAGGAGTCGACATCACCTGGGCCGATGGCCACGCCAGCCACTACGACTTCGCCTATTTGCGTGAAGAGTGTCCTTGCGCCACGTGCAATGACGAACGCGGCAAAAAAAAAGCTTTCGACGCCGCGGCGCCCGCCGCCAACGCCTTTCCTCCGCTTCCTATGTTCAAGCCCAAGCCGAGCGCGCAAGCGGCCACCGTTGTCGGCAACTACGCCGTGCAAATCAGCTTCACGGATGGCCACTCCACTGGCATCTATAGCTACGACCATCTCCGCAGCATTTGTCCCTGCCCTGAATGCACGAAGGCGTTCCGCTGCGGTTCGTCCACGTAGTCGCAACCCCTTCAGCCAACTCAGGTACAATGGCGGCCACAAGAGCTCCCGCTCGCCGAATCCGAGGGACAAACCGCGATGCCATTCAAAGCGAATCTTGAGATGTCTGAACTGAGGCGGCACAGAGCAAAAATCTTGCGCAGAACGCTCTTGTGGCTGGCAGCAATGTGGCCGATTCATCCGCTCGTTGTCTTGCAAGCGCAACCCCCAAGCGAGTGCCATGACGCGGACTTGATTCTTCGCAACGGCAAAATCGTCACTATGGATACGGCGCGCTCGATTATGAGTTCACTCGCTGTGCGCGACGGAAAAATTCTCGCCACCGGAAGCGACTCCGAAATTGCCGCATGCTCCGCGGCGCGCACGCAGACGATTGACCTGAAAGGCCAGACGGTCCTGCCCGGATTGATCGACGTTCATACCCACGCTCTGAGCTGGGCCGAAGGACTCCTCCAAAATGATTTCGATCCCGCGTATCCAAAGGTCCATTCCATCGCCGAAATCGTGAAACTTGTTGGCGAGCGCGCGGCTTCTTATCCGGCCGGCCAATGGATTCGCGGTTCTGGCTGGGACGAATCGAAACTTTCCGAGCACCGTTACATCACTCGCAAAGATCTGGACGCGGTCTCGCCGAATAACCCCGTCTGGATCGAACATTTCACCGGCCACATGCTGGTGGTGAATTCACTTGCCCTGAAGCTTGCGCACATTACGCGAGATACACCCACGCCCAGCGGCGGCGTGATTGATAAAGATGGTTCAGGCGAACCGACGGGAGTTCTGAAAGACAACGCGCAAGGGCTGATGCGGCCGGCGCTACCTCCGGACGCGCCGGATTTGGCGCTGCGCGCCACGCGCGTGGTTGGTGAAAAAGCTCTTGCGACCGGATTGACTACTATCCATGACATTTGCCTTCCGGCTGAGGGCATTCGAGCGTATCAGACCGCGCACAAGAACGGGTCGCTCAAGCTCCGCGTGCAAATGGCGCCGTTGGTTTCAAACCTCGACGAGGCTAACGCGTTGGCGAACGGCGGTGTCTATACAGGTTTTGGCGACGACGTTTTGAAATTCGGCGCTGTGAAAATGTTTGCCGACGGAGGGATGGCCGCCAAGACTATCGCCGTCTACGAACCGGCGGAAGGCGAGCCCGGAAATCTCGGCCTCCTCATTTGGAAGCCGGAAGACATGCAAAAGGCCCAGCACATCCTGGCGGGCGCCAGTTGGCAACTGGAAACCCACGCCATCGGCGATCGCGCGATCGATGAAGTTCTCGATTCCTATCAATCCGTGATGAAGGATCTGGGCTTGAAAGAGCCGAGATTTCGCATCGTGCACAGCGGCATCGCCACTCCCGCCGTCCAAAAGCGCATGCGTGAGTTGCACGTACTGGCGGACTCCAATCCCGCTTTTGTCTATTGGATCGGCGCTTATTTTTTCAAATATGGCGCGCAGCGCACGCGCTGGAGCTATCCAGCGAAATCCTATTTCGACAATGGCATCGTGGCGGCTGGAACCTCCGATATTCCCGTTACGCCAATCAGCCCATGGTGGGGCATCTGGGCGGCAGTAGAACGCCGCGAGCTTCACAGCGGCCAAGCGATTGCTCCGGAAGAACGCATCACCGTGCTCCAAGCTCTCGAAATGTATACGCGAAATCCCGCCTATATTGGTTTCGAAGAAAATCAGAAGGGTTCTCTGGAACGCGGCAAATTTGCGGACTTCATTGTCGTGGACCGCGACGTCTTGCGTGTTCCCTCGGAGCAATTGAAAGATGTGCAAGTTTTGAAGACTTTCGTGGGTGGCGAACTGGTCTATCAAAATGCAGTAGTCCGTTAGTATCAGCCGCGTATTCAGCGGATGCGAACCGCTCCCGGCGGCGGCTGGGCAATGCCAGGTCTCTGAAGCCTAAATCGTTTCAGTGCGTGCAAAAAACCGGCCGCATCGCTAGACTTCGCGGCGGAAAAGTGCGAGCATTTTAATCCGCTGATCGAGATCACCCGCACATGAGCAGCTCATCCAAGACCCCTGCTGCCGCAGGCAGCCGAGGCAACGGTATTCCGCGCGTCATTGTCGCGACTACCGCTCTCCTCACATTTATTTCCTTCTGGCGGGCAGCGGCCATCGTTTTGAACGACTTGGCCTCCTCGGCCTATTACGCAGGCGGTGAAGCGGAAGGCTACATAGGCAAAACCGCGCCCTGGTTCATTCTTGCCATCATGGTGTTTTCCTACGCGGTGCGCGCCGTGTATGTCGAGAGTTGCAGCATGTTCGTGCGCGGCGGCGTTTACCGCGCGGTGAAGCAGTCGCTCGGCGGAACTCTCGCAAAATTCAGCGTTTCCGCGCTGATGTTTGACTACATTCTTACGGGCCCCATCAGTGGCGTCGCGGCCGGGCAGTATCTGGCTGGGCTCATCAGCGAGCTGCTGCAGTATTCGCATCTCGGAAACGCACTCACACCGAATCAGGTGGACTTTATCGCCGCGGGTTTTGCGATTCTTGTCACCGTTTATTTCTGGTGGGAAAACACCAAGGGTATTCCAGAATCCAGCGAAAAGGCTCTGGTCATCATGAAGCTGGTGACGGTGATGGTCGTGCTCCTGATCACGTGGTGCATCTACACGGCGATGCTGAGGCATTCCCCGCTGCCGCCTTGGCCGCACCCGCGCAATCTGCGTTTGAATGCCAGCGCGCTCGGCTGGCTTGCCGGAAGTCCGCTTCCGCACATGTTCGGAATCATCGCGATCTTCATCGCGCTGGGGCACTCGGTCTTGGCCATGAGCGGAGAGGAGTCACTCGCGCAGGTTTATCGCGAGATTGAAAGTCCTAAACTGCCAAATCTGAAAAAGGCCGGACTGGTCATCTTTGTTTACAGCTTGGTCTTCACGTCGCTGGTTTCTTTCTTTGCCGTGATGATCATTCCCGACAGCGTCCGCCAGAACTACCTCGAAAACCTCATCGGCGGCCTGGCGATGAGCTTGCACGGGCCGCTCATCGCGCGGCTGATTTTTCACGCGTTCGTGGTCGTCGTGGGAACGCTCATCCTGGCCGGAGCGGTCAATACCGCCATCGTCGGTTCGAACGGTGTTTTGAACCGCGTTTCCGAGGATGGCGTTCTCAGCTCGTGGTTCCGGCAGCCGCATCCGCGGTTCGGCACGAGCTACCGCATCATTAACATCGTCGTCTTGCTGCAAATCATTACCATTTTTATCAGCCGCGGCGATGTCACCTTTCTCGCTAACCTCTATGCCTTCGGTGTCATCTGGAGTTTCACGATGAACGGCTTGGCCGTGCTCGTGCTTCGATACACGAGGCCCGGAGTGCGCGAGTTCCAGGTGCCCTTTAACTTTTATGTTCGCGGCGTGCAAATTCCAGTCGGCCTCAGTTTGATCACGCTGACGCTTTTTCTCATCGCCGTCGTCAATCTTTTCACCAAGCCCGTTGCCACCATGGCGGGCGGCACATTTTCCGTTTTGCTCTTTATCGTCTTTACAATCTCCGAACGCCGTGCTCACCGAGGTGGCGCGGCTCATATGGAGATGGACCAGTTCAACCTGGAGCTGGAGTCCGAGCTGACGCCGGAAGCGGTCGGCGCGCGGCCCGGCAACATCCTCGTTCCCGTGAGCAACCACTTCAATCTCTATCACCTCGGAAACGTCCTTGAGCGCATCAAACCGGGACGGCGCGACGTGGTTGTTTTGCACGTCAGGTTGCTCCGCCGCTCGGCTTCCGGCGAAAACGAACTGGACGCCGATCAGCTCTTCGGCAGCATCGAGCAGCATCTTTTTTCGCAAGCCCTTTCGATGGCCGAAAAGCGAGGCAAGTCGATCCGGCTCGCGGTGGTCGCTTCGAACGACCTCTGGGAAGGCATTCTGCGCGCCGCTGCTTCGCTTCAGTCCAGCACGATTGTTATTGGCCGCTCGGCGAAGGACAACACGGAAGAGCAGGCCCGCCAGATTGGCGATGCCTGGGAAAAACTCGGCGACATCAAGCCGCAATTCAACCTCGAAATTCATTTGCCCAACGGCGACAAGATTTACAAGGTCCTTGGGCCGCACGCTCCGAACCTGACCGCCAACGAAGTCAATCTTCTGCACCGGTTGTGGCTGCGTTTTAGCGACGTGCTGGCGCCGCAGGAGCTGCATCATCACGATGTCGTGCACTTCGCCCTCGAGGAAGTTAAGAAGGAGATCGAAGAAGGGCAGGAAGACGCCGTCGTCAAGCGGCTGCGGGCCCACCTCGAAGGAAACCAATCGAAGAAAACGCCGTCCTCTTGAGGCAGCTTGCGGTCCGCAGGAATTTTCCAGTTAAAGCCGCAATCTAGTCTTACGCGAGCTGCGTTGTGCAGTGGCCGCAGCGCTTGGCCTGGATGGGGATGCTCATCGCGCATTGCGGACAATCCTTGGTTGTCGGCGCAACGGGGGGCGCGGGCTTCTTCGTCCAGCGATTCACCATTCGGACGAGAAGAAACACAGCGAACGCGACAATCAGGAAATTGATGACATTGTTCAGAAATGTTCCGTAGTTAAGTGTCGGCACTCCCGCCGCCTTGGCGGCCGCAACGGTGTCATAGTGTGCGGTGGAGAGACTGACGAAGCGGTTCGAGAAATCGACGGGTCCAACAAGCCGCCCGAGGGGCGGCATCATGACGTCCTCGACGAACGATGTGATGATCTTTCCGAACGCCGCGCCGATGATGATGCCGACGGCCATGTCCAGCACATTTCCGCGCATGGCAAATTCTTTGAATTCCTTTAGCATTTGCGTCTCCTTTTTTTCTGTGGCGTGGGCTAAACGATCGCCTCTGCGTGGTCGCAGAAGCAGAGAGGGCCGTTCGTGCCGCAGATTATAACCGAAGCCGAATGAGATTTAAGATCAGAAATCAGCAGTGATGGATCAACGCGGCCGGAAGACCAGCGCCGCTCCGATGATCCCGCGCAAGCTCATTACCACGCCCGCGGTGGCCAGCAGCGGCGCGACCCACAAAAACGGCACTCGAGATATGGCCAGCATGACCACGCCGAGAAGAGTCAACGAAAGCCCGCGCGTCCAGTTTTCCCAGCGCGCCCACCACTTGTTGGGTCCGTAGAGCGCACGCAGTCCCCAAAGGAAGAGCGCGCCGCCGAGGATGAGCCAGGAGGGTCTATGGCGCTGCACAAGAACGCGCCCGGTGAGCGCCAGCCAAACGACAAGCACGCCCAACAGTACAAAGATCACTTCGATCATGAGTCGCAGAACGCGCTGAGGCGTCAACATCGTAATCCTGCGCGTTTAAGGAACGCGCTCGATGCGCACTTTCTCTAGCACAACGGGCGTTTTTGGCCGGTCGTTCGAATCGCGCGGCAAATTGGAAATTTTATTCGCCACGTCTTGTCCTTCGATCACTTCTCCAAAGATGGAGTGTTTGTTGTCGAGCCACGGCGTGGCAGCCACTGTGATAAAAAATTGGCTTCCGTTCGTGCCAGGTCCGGCGTTGGCCATGGAAAGCTTGCCGGCTTTGGAATGATTCAGGGAAGGATGAAATTCGTCCGCAAATCGATATCCCGGTCCGCCGCGGCCCGTGCCCTGGGGGCAGCCGCCTTGAATCATGAACTGTGGGATCACGCGGTGAAACACCAGCCCGTCGTAAAAATTCTTTTTTAGTTTTTTGCCAGTGTTCTCGTCGGTGAATTCCTTCGTACCCTCGGCCAGTCCGATGAAATTCTCGACGGTCTTCGGTGCTTCCTTTTCGAGAAGCTTTACAACAATGTTGCCCTGCGAAGTCTCGAAAATCGCGTACGTTCCTGATGGTGGGCTCATGCACTCTCCTCGCATACCAAATCATCCTACACGAGCCGACTCCGCCCGCGCCACTCGCTCCCGTCACCAGCCCTTTTGCTTCCGCAATTCGGTGATGTGCGCGGTGTGGTGTTTTCCGTGCCATTCATAGAGAAAAAGAAGCCAGTCGACGCTGCGCTCGCCATGTTCCGGGTGCACAAGAACCCGTGCGAAATGCTCCAGCTTCAACGATCGCCACAAACGGTCCAACCGCGAATGCACGGAGTCGAGAAGAGTCTCTGAACTCTCGATCGGCGCCGCTTTCGAATCGGCCAGCTCGGCCCACGCCGCTTCATCATAAGGCTTGATCGTCGGTTTGTCTTCCGTAAGCGCGAGCTTCAAACGGACGAGCGCATTCATGTGGCTGTCCGGAACGTGGTGTACGACCTGGCGCAAAGTCCATCCGCCGTCACGATATGGCGTGTCCAGTTGCGAATCATTCAAGCCTTTCACGGCCGCGCGCAACTTGCCGGGCGTGGAGGCCATCTCGTCGATGGCCTCTTGCCGTCTTCTAGGCGTCACTTCTGCGGGCATGGCGAATTTTCCAATGGGGTAGCGCGGATCCATCTCATTCTCTCCTCGGACAGCCTCGGTCTTCCACTCGCCGATGCCTGTGACTATAGCCGTGCCCCTCTCGGATGGTCAATGCGAGGAGCGCAAGACGCCTCTCCAATTTGGACGCTTCGCAATCCGGTTCGCAAACGGGGATGCTACAATACGGGACTTCAAGTTCTGTCGACGAGCTGAATTGGTGAGTTGTATCGTACGGGCACCCTGCTGAATCTAATACCTGGAGACAATGGGAATGCACAACGTTGTGATTATCGGCAGCGGTTGCGCCGGCCTCACTGCAGCGATCTACGCTGCGCGCGCCAATTTAAAGCCCTTGGTGATTGACGGCCACGAGCAGGGTGGCCAGCTCTCGCTCACCACGCACGTCGAGAATTATCCCGGCTTCCCCGATGGCATCATGGGGCCGGAGCTCATCGAAAATATGCGCAAACAGGCGCAGAGATTCGGCGCTGAATTCCAGGCGGGAGCTGTGAACGAAGTCGACCTCACAAAGCGACCATTCAAGATCACGGCTGGCAAAGACACCTACGAAGCTAAGGCGCTGATCGTTGCCGCTGGCGCCACCGCACGCTTGCTCGGTTTGCCCGGCGAGCGTGAACTAATCGGCCGCGGCGTTTCTACCTGCGCGACTTGCGACGGCTATTTTTTCCGCGAGAAGGCCATCGCTGTCGTTGGCGGCGGCGATTCCGCGATGGAAGAGGCCAACTTTCTGACGCGCTACGCAAGCAAGGTCTATCTGATCCACCGCCGCAACGAATTTCGGGCCTCCAAAATCATGATTGACCGTGTCAAGGCCAATCCCAAGGTCGAACTTGTCATCCCTGCTGTTGTTGAGCAGATTCACGCTCCAGAGGGTCACGTTACAGGAGTGCGGGTGCGCAATCCGGGTGCAAAAGAAACTGCCGATTTTGCCGTCGAGGGCGTATTTGTCGCCATCGGCCACGATCCCAACTCGACCGTATTCAAAGGCAAGCTGGAGATGGACTCCAACGGCTACCTCATCCCCAAACACGGCACTCTGACTTCCGTCGACGGCGTGTTTGTCGCCGGCGATGTACAAGACCATCGTTACCGTCAGGCCGTCACCGCCGCGGGCTCCGGCTGCATGGCTGCCCTGGACGCGGAAAAGTTCCTGGAAGAGCACACGGACTAGTCGCTTAGGATTTACACGGGCATAATCGTATTGCATGGTCCGCGCGACGCTTCTCAAGCTATCCGAGAGTCCCCGCTTCGCCAAATGGGTTACCTCCAACGGCACCACGCGCCGCATGGCGCGCCGCTTCGTCGCCGGCGAAACGCTGGACGAGGCCATTGAAGCTGCCCGCGCCTGCAACAATGCCGGGATGCTCGTCAGCCTGGATTACCTGGGCGAAAACTGCGCTACCACTTCCGACGCCCAACGTGCGCGCGATGCCTACCTGGAAGTTTTCGAGCGCATTCACAAGGAAAATCTCCACGCCAATGTGTCCTGCAAGTTGACTCAGCTCGGGCTGGACCTCAATGTTGATTTCTGCCAGGGCCTGGTCGTGTCCATCGTAGAGTTAGCCGTGCGGTATGACAATTTTCTTCGCGTTGATATGGAAGGATCGGCATATACGCAACGCACCGTCGACGTCGTAAAAAACGTGCGTTCGCGGAATCCCGCCATAGGAACGGTGATCCAGTCCTATCTTTACCGCAGCGAGACCGACGTCCAGGATTTGCTCGCTTATGGCTGCCGAATCCGTCTCTGCAAAGGCGCTTACAAAGAGCCGCCGGATGTGGCCTACCCTCGCAAAAAGGATACGGACTTCAACTACATCCGCTTGATGAAGATTCTCTTGCCCAGCGGCTTCTATCACGGCATCGCCACGCACGACCCACGCATGATTGCGGAAACCATTCGGTGGGCGGCTGCCAGGCAAATTTCCAAGGATGATTTCGAGTTTCAGATGCTTTACGGCGTGCGCACCGATTTGCAACGCATGCTCGTGAAAGACGGCTATCGCCTGCGCGTCTACATTCCCTATGGCAACGACTGGTTTCCGTATTTCATGCGTCGTCTTGCCGAGCGTCCCGCCAACCTCGGCTTTTTTGTCCGCAGCTTTTTGCGTTCTTGAGTTTCGCCAGCCTCACTGTTTGCGGCAAACCGTCACGCCATCGCGCAGCGGGATCAGAACGGGATACAGCTCTTTCGAGGCATACACCAGCCGGTTGAATTCTTGCACGCCGAGCGTCGCAGCATCACCCGGAGCCGCAGGCCGAGCAGCCTTGCCCGACCAGAGCGTATTGTCCGTGATGAACAATCCTCCCCGGCGCAGCTTTGGCAGTGCCACGCGCAGCGCGTCCGGGTATTGATGCTTGTCCACGTCGTTGAAGATGAGGTCAAATTTTCCGGGAGTTTTTTTGAGCAATTCGAGCGCCTCGCCTACTTTCACGTCGATGCGCTTTGCAACTCCCGCACGCCGGAAATACTCTCGTGCGCGCTGTGCATTCGCTGGGTCTCCGTCGGTGTAGATCACTTTTCCCTTTGGCCCCGCTGCCCGCGCCAGCCAAATTGTCGAATAGCCGATGGCTGAGCCCATTTCGAAAATGCGCTTCGCGCCGGAAACTTGCGCAAATAGTGCCAGCAAGCGGGCTACCGCTGGTCCGATGATCGGCACGCGGTGCTGTTCGGCATAGCTCTCCATCTCGCTAATCACGACATCCCGCTCCGGAAGTAATGAGTAGAGATATTGTTCGACGTCATCTTGAATATAGCCGCTACGCAAGTTGTCGCTGCGAATCACAGGTTTTCTCCTGGTTTAAGAGCATGAATCTCCAGACCCGCAATGTCCCGCGTTTCCTGCCGCAATCCTTCTACGGTCCCGGTTAGTACCGGAAACGTTGCATAGTGCATGGGAATCATGTGCTTCACTCCGAGTAGCCCGATTGCATACGCCGCCTCACGGGGCCCCATCGTAAAGAGATCACCAATCGGCAGCATCGCCAAATCCGGCTTATAAAGCTCTCCAATGAGTTTCATGTCTCCGAACAAGGCGGTATCCCCCGCATGGTAAAGGGTAAATCCTCCTGGCATGCGAATCACGAGGCCCGCAGGCTCGCCTGCATAAGGCCCCAGGCCATTTTCATCCCAGGAATTCGAATGAAATGCATGTGTCATCGTCACTTCAAACTCGCCGGTCTTCTGCGAGCCTCCTTTGCCCATGGGACAAACCTCTTTTTCAAATCCTTTGCTCGCAATCAACAGACATGTCTCGAAGATGGCCACAATTTTCGGCTTATGCTGCTTTGCCAGCGCCAAAAGATCGCCCGAGTGATCCGCGTGTGCGTGGGAGAGAAAAATTACGTCCAATCGCGGCACGGTTTTCAGCGCCGCCGGGCACATCGGATTCGTCATCACCCACGGATCAATGATCGCTACCTGCCCCAACGGCGTCGTCAACGAAAACGTGCTGTGACCAAAATATGTGATTCGATTGCCCTTTGTATCGAGCATCCCTTGCCCCCCTGCAGCTCTTCTGATTTTGAGAAGAATTGCTACTTTCCCGGCGATCCCGCGCCTCCGCCATCGGCCAGCAGCGCGCGAATCGCCCCTTCGTATTGCTCCCGGCTCTTCTCGCCAATAAAGTGGGTTATTTGGCGGCCATCCTTGGCATAAAACACAGACACAGGCATCGACCCTGTCCATCCCGGAAGGACGGACTGCCTGAACGCCGCTTCAGCTCCCGCGGTCTTGCGGTAATTTGGAAAAATCGGTTTGTACCGCGCTAGAAACCGTCGCATCAGGATCAAGTCGCCATCGTCATCCATGCTTACGCCGACGACCTGCAGTCCCTTAGGCGCGTATTGTTTCGCCAGTTCGTTCAGCATCGGATATTCGTCGCGGCAAGGCTCGCACCAGGTCGCCCAAAAGTTGACCAGTAGCGCTTTTCCACGGTTTTGCTCCAGGATTTTTTGGAACCCTTGCGCATCGATCATCTCTGGATCGTGAGGCGCTTTAGCTTGGGGCGACGCAAGCGCCGTCCCAGCGGCCAACAACATTAGGGCGCCAACGGCAGTTCGTATCTTCATCGATGTACCTTCCCCAACCATTCTAGCTCATGCGCGGAAGTTGAGAATCCTCCCCTCGCACAGTACAATCAATCCAGTCGCTTGTTGGTCCCGGCAGGGGCGTGGTATAAGAAAATTCCGCCGGGCGCTTCCATCCGCTGGAGCCGCTCTCGGCCCGTTGTCCGAGCAAAGGAGATTTGAATGGCTTACGTAATCGCTGAGCCCTGCATCGGCACAAAAGACACCGCCTGCGTGGACGTCTGTCCCGTCGATTGCATCCACCCCCGTAAAGATGAGCCGGAGCATGAAAAGGTGAACCAGCTCTACATCAATCCCACGGAATGCATCGACTGTGGCGCGTGCGTCCCGGTCTGCCCGGTAACCGCGATCTTCGCTTTAGAAGACCTGCCGGAGAAGTGGAACAGTTACACGCCGGTCAACGCAGAGTTCTACACCGCGAAATAACTAGCCGAATCGTTTTTCTAGTAGGGTCGCAAACCTGCACTACGGCACGTTTCGGCGTGCCGCGTTATTTTCTTCAGCTTTCGAGCCGCGCCGTTTCCGGACGCCGTGTCCCGCTGCTCAGCGTCCGCTTCCGCACTTCCTCGAATGTGGTCGCAAACAAAATCTTTTCCACCGCTCCCTGTACATCCTTCCATATCTGCTTCAGCCCGCAGCTTTCTCCCTCGACGCACACCCCGCCCATCGCTTCGTTATGGACACAACTGGACTCCGCAAAAGCCCCATCGACGACTCGCAACACCGCCCCCACGGAAATCTCCTCGGGTGCCCGCGCCAGCGTATAGCCTCCGCGCACGCCCCGCCGGCTCTCCAAAATGCCGCCGCGCTTCAATTCCAGCAGAATTTGCTCGAGATACTTCAACGGAATATGGTGCCTCTGGGCGATCTCGTGGATGGTCACCACTTCGGGATATTGCAAGCTCAGGTGGAGCACCGCTTGTGTGGCGTATTCGCCTTTTGCTGTCACTCGCATCGTGTACTCTTTATCTGGGTTAGCCTTTCACACGCGCGAAGGAGTGTCAATCTCCTGGGCCGGCTGTTCCGCCGGGGCCGGCCCCGGGCGTCCAGGAAAAATGCGCTAAAGGCGCATTTTTGACATCCTTTGAATCTGAAATGTTGCGTCGCACGGTATGATGTTTGAGAGCAAAATTGTCCCCATGCCAGAACGCCTTCATCTCGTCCTGTTGATTCATGCCCACCAGCCCTGTGGCAATTTCGGTTACGTGCTCGAAAAGGCCTACAAAGACTCCTATCTGCCTTTCATCGAACTCCTTGAGAAGCATCCCGGCGTCCACATGGGCCTGCATTATTCCGGGCCGTTGCTCACGTGGATCGAAGAGCATCGTCCCGAATATTTCACGCGCCTGAAAGTTCTCGTCAGCGCCGGACAAGTTGAATTAATCGGTGGCGGCTTTTACGAGCCGATCCTCGTCTCCATCCCGCCCGAGGACCAACGCGAACAGATCACTCGCCTGGCCGCCTATCTCGAAAAACATTTCGCTCATCGCCCGACAGGCGCGTGGATCGCCGAGCGCGTTTGGGAACCGCAACTCCCCTCGGCATTAGCCGCGGCCGGCGTCAACTACACCCTCGTCGACGACATCCATTTTCTCTCTGCTGGATTTGAACCAGAGGAACTCTTTGGCGCCTACATCGCCGAAGACCGCGGCCAGAGCGTGTGGCTTTTCCCCGGCCAGAAGGCGCTCCGCTATTTCATCCCATTCGGCAAAGTCGAGGAAGTCGTCACCTATCTTCGCGACACCGCGGCGCTGCATCCTGGCGGCATGGCGTCGATGGGCGATGACATGGAAAAATTTGGCGTGTGGCCCGGCACCAACGCCCATTGCTACAAAGATGGCTGGCTTGAAGATTTTTTCACGGCCCTCGAAAAAAACTCATCCTGGCTGCGTGTTTCCACTCCGGGCGAATACCTCGCCGATCACTCGCCGTTGGGTCGCGCCGATCTCCCTACCGCCTCGTACACCGAAATGATGGAGTGGGTGCTGCCCACACGCGTCCGTCAGCGTTACCACGCCGTCCAGAAGGAGTTCAGCGCGCGCCCCGAGATTGTTTCGTTCCTTCGCGGCGGTTCCTGGCGCGGTTTCTTCCGCAAGTACGCCGAATCGAACCTGCTCCACAAGAAAATGCTGCGCGTCTCCGCGCGCATTGCTGCCGTTCCCATGCGCCACTCCAGTTCGAAAGCTTCCGACGAACTTATCCAGGCGCGTGACTTGCTCTTGCGCGCCCAGTGCAATGACGCTTACTGGCACGGTATCTTCGGCGGCCTATATGCTCCGCATCTCCGCACCGAACTCTGGCGCAGTCTGATTCGCGCCGAAGCCATCGCTGACCGCCAAACTGCTGCCACGCTTATACCCCACGTCGAGTTGTTGGACTACGACGCCGACGGTGCGCATGAGCATCTCTTCACCGCCTCCGAGTATCAAGCCCTGCTCAAACCCACGGACGGCGGAACCCTCGCCGCGTTCGACTTTCGTCCCGCTGCCGCGACTCTCATTAATTCTATTCAGCGCAGGCCAGAGGCTTACCACGCGCGACTTCGCGAAGCCGCAAAAACCGCCGTGCCAGGCGGCGTGGCCTCCATTCACGAACAAACTCTCGTCAAAGAGCCTGGCCTCGAGCGTTTTCTCCACTACGACCGCTGGCCACGCCACGCGTTTCGCACATTGCTTTTTGACCCCGGCCGCACGCAGGTCCAATATGAAACGCTGGATTTACAGGAAGATCCTGGATTTGCCGGCGGCGCTTTTCACGTCAATTCCTCTTCCGCCAACGATGCTCAGCTCATTCGCGAAGATGAACTGAAGCTTGCCGCGAAAGGTGGGTCACCCGCACCGAGGCTTTCTCTGGCGAAACGCTTTTCCTTCGGCCCTGCCCCGAATGGCTGCGAGGTCGGCTGCGAAATTGGCTTGAAATTGAAAAACTCTCTCGCAAAGCCCATCGCTGTCGGCATCGAATCGATTATCAATCTCCTCGCTCCCGCCGAGCCCGACCGCTTTTTTGAAACGTCGAATGGTCCGCAAAATCTTCGCTTCAGCGGCGCTTTGCCAAGCCCGTTACTTCGCATGGAAGATGGCTGGCAGCGCATCCGCATCACGCTGCAAGCACCGGGTGCTAAGGAATTCTGGGTCGCTCCAATTGAAACAGTTTCTGAATCCGAGGAAGGTTTCGAGCGCGTCTACCAGGGTTCTCAGATTCTCGCCATTTGGCATCCGCCCTTGGTGGCCCAAGAGCCGTGGTTCGCGCGTCTCGTCTGGCGCATTGAATCCTTTTAATTTCTGACCAACCAAGAGCCGTTCTGCGGGCTTTACGCCCGTATCACTCCGCTATGAGCAGATTCTGCGAGAAGGGCCACTCTTGATCCCCCCACTGGCCTTCGCACCGGAATCCTGTTCGCGCCGCCATCTCCGCCGCTTCGCCGATTCTGTATTTGTGCGAGCTCTCCGTCCAGATCGTTTCATCTTCATCGAGCGACACGCGAAGCCCCGCTGCCGGTATCTCCACGCGTTGACGGCAGGTTGACCGCAAGTGCATCTCTATCCGCCGCTCGATCGCGTTCCACCGCGCCTCGTGCCTGAAACTTGCCAGATCGAAGTCCCCGCGCAGCTCCCGGTTGATCCTCGCCAACAGGTTCAGATTGAACGCAGCGGTCACGCCTGCCGGGTCGTCGTATGCCAATATTTGATCTTCGATGCTTTTCTCCAGGTCCGTGCCCAAGAGCAGCGCATCGCCTTCGCGCAGAATATTGCGGACGTTCCGCAGGAAATCCTCGCCTGCGTCGCGATCGAAATTTCCGATGGTACTCCCGAGAAAAAGCACCAGCAAATGGTTGCCGTCGGCACGCCCGTCGGCCACCGTCCGCAAACCTTCCAGATACGGCTGTTCGTGACCGACGATGCTGACCAGGTCGATCTGCCCCAATTCCTTTTCACAAGCCGCCAGCGCCGATGGCGAAATCTCAATCGGGAAGTAATACGTTTTCTGCCGCCGCGAAAGCGCTTCCAGTATCCACCGTGTCTTTTTCCCGCTTCCGCTCCCAAGTTCCGCGACATGCACCGGCGATGGCAGCAGCCCGACGATCTCCCGTGCATGCTTTTTCAGCAGCCGCGCATCCGCGCGCGTTAAACCGTATTCCGGGAGGACGCTAATCGCCTCGAAAAGCGCCGAGCCCACTTCGTCATACAAATATTTCGACGGCAATTCTCGCTGTCCACTCTTCGTCAGGCCTTCGCGCACATCGGCTGCGAACTCGGACACCTGTCTCAACGGAAGGGTTTGCGTCAGCATGTCATCTCCCAAGGGCCCGGGTTTTTCCTGCTAGTGCTAGTCTTCCACGCAACGGAATGTTGCGTAGACATACGGATAGTGCGGCTGGAACCAGTTTCGGAAGGATCGCCGCAACATGCAAGCAGCCGTTCGCGACGACCCTCCCTTCATCACGTAGTGTTTGCCATCGAAGAAATTCGCGGAATAGCCGGGGTAAAAGGGCATGGCCACAAATCCGGAAAATGGCGCGAATTTTGTCCGCGTCCATTCCCAGCCGTTGCCCACCAAATCGTGAACTCCAAACGCGCTCGCTCCTTCCGGATGCGAGCCCGTTGGTGCAGGATCCCACTGCTTAAAATCAAAATTCCCGTACTGTGAGCTTGGTGAGTCCTCGCCCCATGGATAAGATCGTTCGCTCCGGCCATCGCGCGTCCCATAAGCTGCTCGGTGAAATTGCTCTTCCGTTGGTAGCGAGTGCCCAAGCCATTTGGCGTACGCCGTGGCTTCCGCATGGCTCACATACACGGGCCAATCCAGCGGCAAGCGGATCTCGCCGAACATCGCCCGGTACATCCACAGATTTCCGTCGCGTCGCCAAAACGCTGGATGCTCAACACTTTCTTTTGCCTTCCAGGCCCATGCCTCAGCGCTCCACAGCGCAGGGTTCTGGTAGCCGCCGGCTTGAATAAACCGCAAAAAGTCCTGATTCGTGACGTTTCCGCTCTCCATCGCAAACTCAGCGACGTCCACCATGTGCGGATTCAGTTCATTGTCCCAGCCGAATTCATCACCGGTAACATATTTCAGCCCCAAAGTTACTCGCCCCGCCGGTATTTCCACGAGCCGGGACTTCATTCGTGCGGCCCGATGACTCGGCGCGATGGGCCCGCGAATTTTTCTATCCGTTGGCAGTCGGTGCAACATGTACGCCAGCGTCTCGGCGTGCATCAAGCGATGTTCGATGGCCACTTCCAGCATGGGAATCAACTGGGGATGCCCCTCGACCGGTCGCGTCAGCGCGCGCTCAATCGCAGTATCCAGTTCATTTCGCAAACGCCGGTTGTACCTCTCTACCTCGCCGCGTTCTGGCCAATCGCTAGGCCCATCGCTCGGCAATCCACCTCCCACGGGGTCGATTCCAAATGCAAAAAGGTCATCGAACGTCCGCTGCACGGACTGCAACCCAAAAGCTCGTTGCGCGAGCAAGTTCCAATCAAATGCTTCTACGTGTCCCAGGTAAAAAATGATCCGGTGCCGCTCCGGAATGGGCCTGTCGTAAATGGCCTCGTCGCGAACAATCCGAAACAAGTCATCCGTTTGCGCGCGGGCGTCTAAAAGGCGGGTCTGAAGGTCGTGCCTAATGCGGACAGCTGTGGCCGTGGCTCCCATGGCGTTTTCCCCTTAACTTGGATGCGGCTTCCTCAAGAAGGATGCGCCGAAATTCTGCGCTGCGGAGGCTGAGTGAAGTACGATATTCCTCCTGTAGCGTGAGGCTGTCAATCGAAATGAATGCGAAACCCGTAGCGCCTTTGGACGTCGCCATCGAATTCCGCGGCGTGAGCTACTGCATAAACGATATTCCTGATCGTGCCATCGTCCGAAATGTCTCACTAACCGTTTCGCGCGGCGAAACCCTCGTCCTCCTCGGCCGCAGCGGCAGCGGCAAAACTACCCTCCTAAAGCTCATCAATCGGATGCTGCTTCCATCGCAAGGCCAAGTTCTCATCGAAGGCCGCGTCACCACAGACTACGACCCTATTCGTCTTCGCCGCGGCATTGGCTACGTCATTCAGGAAGCAGGTCTCTTTCCGCACTTCACGGTCGCGGAAAACGTCGGCCTCGTCCCCTCTCTCGAAAAATGGGACTCCGCAAGGATTGCCGCTCGCGTCGAAGAACTACTGCGCTTGGTAGGTCTTGATCCCGCCGAATTTTCAGCCCGGCGCCCGCGCGAACTCTCTGGCGGCCAACGCCAGCGCGTGGGCGTCGCGCGCGCCCTCGCCGCCAACCCACCCATCCTACTCATGGATGAGCCGTTCGGTGCTCTCGATCCGGTCACCCGTGCCGAACTGCAGCGCGAATTCAGTGCCCTGGCTCGCCGCCTCAACAAGACCATCGTCTTCGTCACGCACGACATCCGCGAAGCGCTTCTTCTTGGCGAGCGTATCGCTCTTCTCCAAGGGGGACGCCTTGTCGCCCTCGCGCCCCATCAAGATTTTCTTCTTCTCGACCATCCCGAAGTCCACGCTTTCTGCGCCTGCCTCGATCCATCCGAGGGAGCCTACAAATGAATCCCTGGACCTTTTTCCTCACTCACCGCTCTGAAATCCTTAGCGCCACGCTCGACCACCTGACCCTCGTCGTCATCGCCATGGCTTTCGCTATCGCTATCGCCGTTCCTCTCGGCATGTTCATCGTGCAACATGGCCACCTCCGCGCCATCGCGTTAGGCATCGCCAGCGTTTTTCAAACCATTCCCAGCCTGGCCCTCTTCGGCTTCCTAATCCCCATCCCATTCATCGGCGGCATAGGCCGCCGCACAGCTATCGTCGCTCTCGTTCTCTACGCACTCCTCCCAATCCTTCGTAACACCTATGTTGGACTCACAGGCATCGACCCCGCGATCCTCGAAGCCGCCGAAGCCATGGGCATGACCAACACACAAATTCTCCTCCGCGTCCGCCTCCCGCTCGCCCTAAGCGTGATCCTGGCAGGCATACGCACCGCGACAGTCATCACTATTGGCGTAGCCACAATCGCCGCCGCCATCGGCGCAGGCGGCCTTGGCACTTTCATCTTCCGCGGCGTCGCCATGGTCAACGACTCCGTCATCCTGGCTGGCGCCATCCCCGCCGCGCTCCTAGCCATTTTCGCCGACCTACTCCTCGGCCAACTCGAGCGCCACCTCAAAGTCGTCTAATTTCTCAGGTCTTCTCTCCTTCTCTTCACTGTGTTCTCTGAGCCCGCTGTGTTAAATTCCCCACTGTGATGATCCTCTCGTCCTAACATGCGTCGCTTTCTGTTCTGTCTCCTAAGCCTCTTTTGCTTTGTGGCTGCCTGCCGCAAACCCACGCAACCCCACCTAACCATCGGCTCCAAATTTTTCACCGAGCAAGTCATCCTAGCCGAGCTCCTCGCCCAACACATCGAAGCCCTCACCAACATTCCCGTCGAGCGCAAAACTAATCTCGGCGGCACCCTCCTGGTCCACAAAGCGCTCCTGGCTGGAGACCTCGATCTGTACGTCGAATACACCGGCACAGCCCTCACCGCCGTTCTCAACGAATCCCCCGGAACAGACAATTCCGCCGCCATCTATAATCGCGTCAAACAGCAATACGCCCAACGATTCAATCTCGAACTCACCGAGCCTCTCGGCTTCGAAAACACCTTCGCCATGGTCATCCGCGGCAAGGACGCCGATAGCCTCCATCTCCGCACGATGTCCGACCTCGCCCCAGTAGCTCCCAAGTGGCGCGCCGGTGTCGGCTACGAATTCCTCGAGCGCCCCGACGGCTTCCGCGGCTGGAGCACCAGCTACGCTCTCCACTTCGCTGCCCAGCCCAACGTGATGGACCTCGGCCTCCTCTATCGCGCTCTAGTCGATCATCAAGTCGATATCGTCGCCGGCAACTCCACTGACGGATTAATCGACTCGCTTCAGCTCGTCGCTCTCGAAGACGATCGTCGCTATTTCCCGCCTTACGACGCCGTTCCCATCGTTCGCCGGGCCGCTCTCGAGAAATTTCCCCAACTCCGCTCCGCTCTCGCCGATCTCTCCGGCAAACTCACGGCCGCCGAAATGCGCCATCTCAACGCTCAGGTCGACGCCGACCAGCGCGATGTCGCCGCCGTAGTCCGCGCTTTCCGGGCCTCAAAAAATCTATAGGTCGTAACCAAATGTCCGCCAGCAAGCGTCTAAAGATTAGCTTTGCTTCACCTCGGTTCAAGTTTCACAAAAGCAACTTTGGTGGCGTTCCTGCGGTTTTATTAGTTGTAAGCGTCAAGGCCTGGTCGGCACGAAGTTGCGATACTCCCGGTTCAAGTAGCTAGGAAGGAAATACAAATCACCTCGGAGGTTTGAATGAAATTACTTCTAGGAGTTCTTGCCCTATTCTTGGTCTGTTCTGTTCCTGCTCTCGCGCAAGAAAAACACGAAGCTCCTCCTCCCGTTCACGGCGTCGGAGGAGGTCATGTTCCCTCTCATGGGCCTGCTCCAGCCAAGCCTGTTGAGCATCCTGCACCTCCAAAATACGTCGACAAAAATGGCCATCCCGACGCTCCTCACGTTCACACCAACGATAAGTGGATCGGCCACGATACCGGCCGCGACGATCCCCACTATCATCTGGATCATCCTTGGGAGCATGGGCACTTCACCGGCGGCTTCGGCAAAGGCCATGTATGGCGCATTCAAGGCGGCAATCGCGAGCGCTTCTGGTTCGGCGGTTTCTACTTCACCGTCGCTCCCGCGGAGTTCGGCTTCTGCGATAACTGGGACTGGGGCACCGATCAGGTCGTGATCTACGAGGATCCTGATCACGATGGCTGGTATCTCGCCTACAATGTGCGGCTAGGCACCTACGTCCACGTCCAGTATCTCGGCGGAGCTTAGTCCGACTCTGAGTAGCACTTTTCCTAGCACTCCTAACTTTGAAAACTACCGGGGCACGGCCCGCCGTGCCCCTCTTCTTTTAGCCAGTGAGATTCAGGACCTTTCGGAAAGCATCACGATCCCCCTCCTGGCGAGCTCGATTTGCACTGTTGATCACGCCTTCCCACCACAACAAACTTAGAATTAGTATATAAGTGAACAGACATGCTCCTTAGCAACGCCTAGGATGGTCTTGCAGTAAAGGGACTGTAGTGTTGGCCAGTTCATCCCCTTCAGCTTGAACACCTCGACCCCCAAAAAGAGCTGAGGATATCGAACAACACATTATTCGCACTGCTCGTCTGGCTCGTAGTCCGGCCATTCGTTGAATGGAACCTATTCAGCGCGTTCTTCGCACCAGACAAAGCAAGCGGCAATTCTTGGGCTTGGCGCGGAAGTGTCTCGCAGCACAGATAGAAAGGTAAAAAGCTATGCCTCTCATTCAAGTTTTCATAGCCCTGATCGTCGTGGGTGTCCTGCTGTGGCTGGTGAATCGCTTCATCCCCATGGCAGGCAGTATCAAGTCGATATTGAACGCGGTGGTGGTTATTTGCGTCGTTCTGTGGCTCCTCAACGTATTTGGATTGTTCCATTCCCTCTCGAATATCCGCGTCGGATAACTAACGCGGTTAGAAGTCGCAAAGGGAAGAGTTGCCGACCACCGATGGCCGTCAACGATTCCAAACAAAAGGCGCACCGTTTCAGCAGAGTGACGAGCGGATAAGAAATTGCAATGGAGGTAACCCATGAAACCAATTGGAGTAATGAGTACAGCAGCTCTATTTTTGCTTCTCGGAATCGCTGCACCGGCTAACGGACGGCAAGAGAAACCGAAAGAAGAAGCCAAACCCCAGAAGCAGGAGCAGCAAGCTAAGCCTGAAAAGCAGCAGCCCCAAGCCAAAGCTCCGAAACAGCAACAACAAGCCAAGGCCCCCAAGCAGGAGCAGCAGGCTAAGCCCGAAAAACAACAGCAGCAGGCCAAGGCCCCCAAGCAGGAGCAAGCCAAGCCTGAGAAGCAACAACAAGCCAAAGCCCCGAAACAGGAGCAGCACGCTGCACCGGAAAAGCAGCAGCAAGCCACCGGAGGGCAACAGCAGCAGAACAACTCCGCAAAGCAACAGCAACATTCTAATAGCCAGCAACAGCAAGCACACCAACAGCAAGCCAGCTCTTCACACGCCCCACAGCGCACTCAGCAAGCCATGGCAACTCAACGCTCGCAGCCGGCGCTCCGCCTGAGCGTCAGGGGCAGCGGCCGAATTCCTGACGACCGTTTCCATGCCAATTTTGGGCGTGGGCACGACTTCCACATGGGTAATCCAGTTTTGGTCGGTGGATATTCTCGCTTCCAGTACGGCGGCTTTTGGTTTGGATTCGTGCAACCTTGGCCAGCAGGCTGGTACTACACCGACGACGTCTACATCGATTACGTGGACGGCGGCTATTACATGTACAACCCGTACTATCCCGGCGCCCGCTTCTCAATTAGCGTCGTGATCTAACGCACGGCACGGTACGGGGATCGAATACCACCCGACCCGGCGCGAGAATCTGTCGAGAGATCGAAATGCCGCCGGGGCGGGGAATTTCAATACTGTCGGTTGGTTTCACTCGGGAAGGGGAAAACAATGCTCGGAACTATCTTGATCATCTTTTTAATCTTGGCGCTCTTTGGCGCATTGCCGCGCTGGTCGCACAGCAGGGATTGGGGCTATAGGCCGACCGGCGGCCTGGGGCTCATTCTCGTCATAGTCGTAATTCTCGTGCTCCTCGGCCGGATTTAGATTTGGCCGCTCCTGTCAGGGTGGAGGTAAGCAATGAATGAATCCCGGCAACATGCAATCCAGTTTCTCGAGAAAGAGATCAAGACCTATCTGGCGCTTTCTTTGTTCTTATCGAAGCGGGGGATTAAGACGGACCTGCTCCTGGGAACGAAGAAGGTCCTGATCAGCCCGTCTTTCTACAAAGAGAGAATGAAGGAAGCCAAGAAACTTGTTCATGAACTCAGAAGAACAAAGTAGGATTCGCATTCATCAAAGTGCAGCTTCCATGGACGCGTATCTCTGTGGTATCCGCGTGGTCGCACTCTTAGTCATTCTGCTTCTGTGCGCCAGTGGTTCGTCGGCGTACTCTGTGCTCACCCACGAGGAAATCGTCGACCTTGCCTGGACCACTCAGATCAGCCCGCTTCTTCTCAAGCGCTTTCCCGGGCTAACAGAAGACCAGCTCAAGCTGGCGCACAGTTATGCCTATGGTGGCGCCGTCATCCAGGATCTTGGCTACTATCCCTTCGGCAGTGTGGAATTCAGCAATTTGGTTCATTACGTCCGCAGCGGTGACTTCGTTCGAGAGCTGCTAGCGCAGAGCCAGGACGCCAATGAGTACGCCTTCGCCCTGGGTGCGCTTGCGCACTATGCCTCGGATATCGCCGGACATCCCGCCGTCAACGCCGCCGTCGCCATCCAATATCCGAAGTTGCGCGCGAAGTACGGAAACTCCGTTAAGTACGCCGAGGATCACACCGCGCATCTGAAGACAGAATTCGGATTCGATACGGTGCAAGTGGCGAAGAATCGCTACGCCTCGGAGCAATATCACGATTTCATCGGCTTCCAGGTGTCTAAGCCTCTTCTGGAAAGGACTTTTCCTCTAGTTTACGGTGTGGAACTGAAAGACGTGCTCGCGCATGAAGATCTCGCCATCGGCTCCTACCGCTTCGCCGTCAGCCGCATGATTCCGGAGATGACCAGAGTTGCTCTGCGAACCCATCAGAAAGACCTGATGAGGGAGACGCCGGACTTTGCGAAGCAGAAATTCCTCTATCGCCTGTCGCGCTCCGACTATGAAAAAGAGTGGGGCAAAGACTATCAAAAAGACGGATTCAAGACTCGCTTCCTTGCGATTCTCCTGCGATTCATGCCGAAAATTGGCCCCTTCAAGGCGCTGGCGTTCAACAATCCTACCGCGCAGACCGAGGACATGTATTTCAAGAGCATCAACACAACTGTCGAGCAATACCGCATCTATCTGACGCAAGTTGCTGCCGGCTCCCTGGAACTTAGGAACACTGATTTTGACACCGGCAAAGAAACCAAAGCAGCCGAGTACTCTTTGACCGACGAAACCTACGCAAAGCTGTTAGCCCAGCTGACGGCTCGGAAATTCGATCTCACATCGCCCGACCTCCGCGCGAACATCCTGAACTTTTATTCAGACCTCTCTCTTCCTCTGGAAACCAAAAAGGACGCCCTCCAGTGGCAGAGCGTCCTGGCTTCGCTGGACCAATTGAAATCCGCGGCTCCAAACGCGAGTATCGCACCTGCAATGTCCCAGCAGACACCTAAATAAGGCCATCAGGCCAAGGAGATTCGTTGCGTCGACCGAAGATCATCGAATGCACCGGTGGACTCGTGCTCACGCTTGTAGGACTAGAGTTGTACGCCTACCATGTACGTAAACTTCTGGTCTATCTTGCCCTCTTTAGCGTGCTTTTCCTTTTGCTCGCCCTGGTAGTTCTGGCAGCGATTCTTCTTTGGTGGGCGAGCGAGCAGATAGTAAGCAAGACGGGGCCCCCGTCACGAAGGGTGATCGAATTCTCACGCCGTCTCATCGCCTCTTACGCAAGATCTTGAGCCGTTGAGAAGCCGCTCATCAATCTGAGCGTCTTCTCCTTGCCTCGCGTCTGCCCGAATCTTCCTGCCCCAAGTGCAAACCGCCCCGCTCCTTCAGGTGCTCTCTCCGCTCCGTCGACTCTGCAAAAAGTCGACGAAAGTGTGTCCTAGTGCACAGACTTTGGCTGCGTCGCGTACTACTCTCGTTCCTCCAGAAACAAATTCAATTCGTAAACTCTTGGGAGGAAATGGATATGAAGTTCGTAAAGACAATTTTCGCAGTGTTTGCACTCACACTGCTCGGCGCCACGTTAGCCCCTGGCGCTCGTGCTGATGAGTGGAACAAGAAAACCGTAATGACTTTTAGTCAGCCAGTGGAAATCCCTGGGCAGATCTTGCCTGCCGGAACATACACCTTTGCCCTGGCAGATTCTCCTGCCGACCGCCACATCGTCCAAATCTTCAACGCGGACGGCTCAAAAATCATTGCTACCGTCCTGGCGATCAACAACTACCGTCTCAAACCGTCCGGCGACTCCGTCGTTAAGTTTGCAGAGCGCTCGGGCGACAATCCGGAAGCTCTCAAGGCTTGGTTCTATCCCGGCGATAACTTCGGCCAGGAATTTGTCTATCCGAAGCAGAGAGCCATCGAGTTGGCTGTGATCGTGAAAGAACCAATTCCTGCACTCGCTGCCGACACTGACATCAAAGTGGTCCCTATTGTTGCGGAAACTCCGGAGCAGAAAGAAGTGCCCGTAACCGAAGTGATCATGGTCACTCCTGCGCCCGCGGAAGTCGTAACCCCCGCTCCAGTCGTTCAGGCAACTACTCCGGCGCCTGTCGTGGAAACCGCTCCAGCGCCCGTCGTAGAAACTCAGCAACTGCCGCAGACCGCCAGCCAGCTTCCTCTAATCGTGCTGCTCGGCCTGGCATCACTCGGCGCGGCGCTTGGTTTGAAGCGCTTCTCGAGCTAAGGCTCATATATAAACATAATAAAACTCCAGTGCGCCGCGGGCTTGACCTTTATTCTCATCTCGCGGCGCAAGGAGATTTGCCAGTGACTCCGATCGTTCGACCGCACAGTCTCGCCCTACTGCCATGCTGCTATCCTCTCGCCGCTCTTCTGCTCTTTTGTAGCCCTATGGTGACTGGCCTTTCGCAATCCCAGCAGTCGCCTCCCCCTAGCCCTGCTGCTTCCGCCACAATTTCGGTGAACTCAGAACTCGTGGCGCTCCCTGTCCGTGTGACAGACGCAAATGGAAATGTCGTCACGGGATTGACGCTCCAAGACTTCACCGTGTTAGAGGATGGCCGGCCGCAAAAGCTCACTCTCTTCCAACAAGAAGACGCCCCCGTCACCGTAGGCTTGGTCGTCGACCACAGCCGCAGCATGGGTCCCAAGCTCGTCGAGGTTACCGCTGCCGTTCTTGCCTTCGCTCATTCCAGCAATCCTCAAGACGAGATGTTCGTCGTCGATTTCAATGATGATGTCTGGCTCCAAATCCTCGGCGGAAAGCCTTTCACCCATAGCGCAGACGACCTCGAGAAAGAAATCGCTGCCGTTTCCGCTCGCGGACGAACCGCCCTTTACGACGCCGTGGCCGAGGGTCTCAACCACCTGCGTTTCGGCCATTGCGAGAAAAAGGCCCTGATCATCGTGAGCGATGGCGGCGACAATGCCAGCCATCAAAAGTTTTCGCAGATCCTCGATCTCGCCCAACGGTCGCAAGTTCTGATTTATTCCATCGTCTTGCAGGGCGACGGCCAGGAAGAGAACCCTGGCGCCCTTCGCCACCTCAGCAAAAGCACCGGTGGAATATCCTACTTCCCAAGCTCCGCGCAAACCATCGCAGGTATCTCCGCCCTCATCGCCCGCGACCTCCGCGATCAATACACGCTCGGCTTCGCACCAGAAAAACCAGCCAGCGACGCTTCCTTCCGAAAGATTCAAGTGCAAGTGGCTGCTCAAGGCCGCGGCAAGCTTCACGTTCGCTATCGGCCCGGCTATTATGCCGTCGACACAAGCCATCCTGTCCCACAATCCGGCAAGGGTGCTTCATGAAAGCCATCAGCGCCACAGCTCGCCCCGGGCGAATGCGTGCCTCCATCTCCCGCGCGGGATCTTACTTCTTTCTGGCAGTCGGTCTTCTTGCCCTCGGCTATGCCGCATACGTCGTCGTTGACGCCCACGCCTATCAAGCCTACGAACAATCAAAATTTGAAGATGTCAGCCGCCAAGATCCGCCGGCTCTCCTTGTTGAAGGCGGCGTAATTGGTGAAATCCAGGTTCCTCGTCTTCAGTTGAAAGCCATCGTCGTTCAAGGTGACTCGCACACCATTTTGCGCCGCGCCGTCGGCCACATCCCCGAAACGGCCTTGCCTGGAACGCCAGGCAACGTCGTTCTCGCCGGTCATCGCGACACTTTTTTTCGTTCGCTCCGCAATATCCGGCCGGGCGATGCCATCACTCTCAAGACACCCAATGGCACTTTTCAGTATCTTGTGGAATCCACCGAAGTCGTTCCGGCTAGCGACCTGGAAGTCCTAAACGCAACGGCCGGCCGCACTTTAACACTCATCACGTGCTTTCCCTTTGACTACATAGGCCCAGCCCCAAACCGCTATGTCGTCCGCGCTCAGGAACTTGTATCCTCATCTCCAGACTAGCCATCCGCGCCGTAGACGATTCCCGGGAATTCGTCGCCTCAGAAATGAATTGCACGCAGCCATCCTCTTTCGCTCTAGCTCCTCCAGACTCCCAAAATGGAACGAAATGCAGATGTGTGCACAACCGGACAGACACTCTCTCTCAACTCGTCTAACATTCCTTAGTGCAGGGCAGCCTGAGGGCTGTTTCGCGGATCCCCCCACTCGCTTCCGCCTAATGGTTTCGGCTGATAACCCTCACTTCGGAAAAGGCAAAACGGGATCAGCAGGTTCTGGACATTTTGGCAGTCGGATTTGTTGTTGCGCCTGGGGCTAGCGACTTCCTTCTCTCTCGTTAGGTTCTTCGACATTTTTTGGGCTGGAGCCGTCCTGACAACACCCTTACTCAGGGTCATTCAGGGCCGAAGGATAGCTTTCTGACCAGTGAGTCGAAAGTTCGAATCTGCAAGAGTTCCCGCCGCAGAGTCGGGTAATGCATAACCCTCTCGCAAATGGATTTGTGTTGAAGGTTCTTCAACCACGGATTTTGTAGAAGTAAAAATTAGAAGAGATGTTTTGACCATCGGAGGTCAGTGATGAAGAAATTTTTGGTAACGGCAGCATGTCTCACATTCGCAGCGGGCGCAGTCTATGCCCACAAACTGAACAGGGAACAACGGCGCCTGGAAGAGTGCGGCGTTGTCATGTCAGAAATTCTCCACGTGCCAGACGACATTCCCCAGGATCTCTTGAACAAGGCCGAGTGCGTCATCGTAATTCCGAGCGTCAAGAAATTGGCTTTCGGAATCGGCGCTGAGTACGGACGCGGCGCCATGGTTTGCCGCACCGGCGAGCACTTCCGCGGAGCTTGGGGAGCGCCGGCGATGTACGCTCTTGAAGGTGCCAGTATCGGCTTTCAGATCGGCGGAGAAGGAACGGATCTGGTCCTGCTGGTCATGAATGGCCGAGGGATGGATTCGATCCTCAGCAGCAAGGTGAAGTTGGGCGGCGATGCATCCGTTGCCGCAGGCCCAAAGGGACGTACCGCTTCTGCGGATACCGACGCTTGGATGCGCGCTGAGATCCTCAGCTATTCACGCGCACAGGGAATTTTTGCAGGAATTTCCCTCGAAGGTTCCACGATTCGCCCTGACGATGATGCCAGCGGCGACGTTTATGGGCGTCCTATGAAGGCCAGTGAAATCGTGCGTGGCGAACATGTCGGCGTGCCGGAAACGGGCCGCCATCTCGTTAACGTTCTGGAGAAGCATTCGCCAGTCAACGAATCACAACGCGCTTCTAACTAATAGTTGGAAGTGACCGATTCGCCGGGATTTTTCTCATCCCGGCGAATTTTGTTGTCCAGAAAAGTATTTCAGAGGAGCGCTCGCCGGAACTCTGGACCGCGGCAATCTGCGAAGTCGTAGGACGGCTGCAATCCCTGGCAGTCCCAACTTCAATACCTTGACGCAAATGGTCGCTTGCGGCCCCGAACCTTGCTTCCGCTCAATAGCTCTCGCACCGGCCACTACTCACTACTTGTGACGCCGGTCGTTTGCGTGTTCCGCATGCCCATTGGCATCCAGCCAAGTCAGGAGCGAACGAATGCTGCCATGCGCCAAAGCTATACTTGAATCCGCAGCGCCGTAATACAGGTTGATCGTATCCCCGTCCGCCGCCACCGTATACCCGCAAGGAAAAACAACATCCTGCACGTCTCCGTGTCGTTCGTAGTCCGCCTCGGGGGCAAACATCCAGGAATCCCCTCGGATGAGGCATTTCTCAGGTTGCTCGAGATCGAACAGCGCCAGTCCCAGCCGGTAAATCGAGCTCGAAGGCGTCCTTCGCACGCCATGATAAATCATGAGCCAGCCTCTCGGCGTTTCAATCGGCGGCGGCGACATGCCAATCTTGTTTGCATCCCACCACGCGCCCCGGCGGGCTTCCAGCATGAGCTTGTGATTTCCCCAGTACCGCAAATCGGGAGAGTAAGAGATCCACACGTGAGCTCCCAGCGGTGTCATCGGCCGGTGGATCAACGCCCAGAATCCCCCGATTCTACGTGGCAGCAGTGCGGCATCCTTGTCGTCAGGTGACATGGCAACGCCCAGTCTCTCGAAGCTCCGGAAGTCGCTCGTCAATGCCAGAGAGACTCCAGGACCGCCGCGGGAATAGGACGTGTACGCCACGGCATATTTCTTAAGTTCCGGGACGTAGGTAATGCGCGGATCCTCAATACCCCATATTTCCTCGGGGTAGCGCTCCGCGTCGGGCACCAAAGTTGGCTCGCGGTCAATCTGCCAGTCGTCAACACCGTTCACCGAGCGCGCGGCGCACAGGTGTGAGAGTCCGCGGCGATCTTCCACCCGGCAAAGCAGCAGCGTGGAACCATCCCGGAGAAGCGTGGCGCCGGCGTTAAATACGCTGTTGATCGAATACGGCCAATCCTTTCCCGTCAAAATCGGGTTACCGGCGTGCCGCTCAAATAGCGTCTCGTATTGGATCATCTTGGCCTTTGCGGGGATTGTGATTACGTTCATGGTAGTTGGTCTCGCATTATTTTCTTAAGTTCTCAGAGACTACTGACAGCTGCTTCAGATCTTTTTCCCGGTCCCGTCGTATTCTTCCACCTGACGCATTTCCAAAAGTGCCATCAGGAACGACAGCGTGGATTCTGCGCCCTGATTTTCATTGGCGCGGTCCGGATGCAGTCCGTCCCTGCAACCGCCTGTAGCGGGATCGTAGAGTGCGATCTGCAGATCATTGTCTCCCAGGAACCAATTGAACGCGGACCACGCCTCTTTGCGCCAGCGGCCCTTCCCGGTCGCCCGATAGGCTTCGAGGCACGCCGACACCGCCGCACAGGCCTCCACCGGTTGCTGGTCGAAGCGGGCTTTCTCGGTTGTCTTGGAATAAAAACCCTCGGAACCGATGGGCACGAAGTGGCCTTTCACCTCGCAACGCTGCAGCGTGACCAGCCAGTCCAATGCTTCAAGTCCAGCCGATATCATCTCTTCGTTCCCAGCGCGCACTCCCGCTCGCATCAACGCCTGCGGCAATCGCGCATTGGAGTAGGACAGCCCATTTTCAAACCACTTCCAGTCCTCGGTTCGGTGCGCACGGTAGGAACTCAGCAGTCGATTTGCCAGCGCGTCAGAAGCACTTAGCGCCGCGCGATCCCCGGGGAACGAGTCCAGATACTCCTGGACTCCCAGCAAAGCGAAAGCGCACGCACGCGGGCTCTTAAACTCGACAGCTGCGGGCACGGCGAGTTCAAACATGCGGCCCGCCGCTCCGCGCAATCCTGCGTTCTTGGATCGGCCGAGAACGGTTCCCAAACTCCAAAGGGCTCTACCATGACTGTCTTCCGAGTGTTCAGTCTCGTGCCATTGGCATTCGTATGTCAGGGAATTTCGAAAGCGTTTGGTCGCGGGATCATACGCGTGCCACAAGAAAGCCAGATAACGGGAAGCCAGATCGGCCGAGTTTGCCGGCGCGTGAATCCCAATCTCTTCCAAAAGTGTGGTCACAATCAACGCGCGGGCGTTGTCATCGGTCGAGTACCCTTCAGGATAGTTAGGCACCACGAAAACCGCATGTTCCACCATTCCCGTGTGGTCCGTCATGCGGTATAGGTGATCCAGCTTGATCGCGGGAAGCCGGTCGAGATTCTTTTCCGTGTTCCGTGCCGAAAATGTGGCCCGCGGATTTCGCAATCGCTCGTTGTAAATCCGTTCAAAGCCTTTCATATACTTCTGCGCAACGCGGCTCCAAACCATGTCTCGCGCGTACAAATAAGCGCGTTTCCGCATGGCGTGCCTGGCCGTCGCGTTGTCCAGAAGCTCGACCGTCTTTGCCGCGATCGCTTCCGGATCATCGAAAGGAACAAGCGCGCCGCGCTCGTCGTCCAGAAGCTCAACGGCGTGCAGGTAGGGCGTCGAAATGATTGCTTTTCCCGCGCTCAACGCGTACGCCAGCGTTCCGGAGACGACCTGCGCCTTATGCTTGTATGGCGTGATGTAAATATCCGCCGCCCCGATCAACTCAACCATCTCCTGCGGACTCACGAACCGATTGCGGAAGATTACATTCGCTTCCACGCCGAGCTCTTTCGCCAGACTCTCTAAAGATTGCCGGTATTTGTCGCCTTCCCGCCGCAATATATGCGGGTGCGTTACGCCCGAAACCATGTAAACCACGTTGCTGTGGCGCGTCAGAATCTGTGGCAGCGCTTTGATAACGTTTTCTATCCCCTTATTCGGCGAGAGCAGCCCGAACGTCAGCAAAACCTCTTTCCCCTCCGTCCCGAACGCGTCCTTGTAAAAACTCGGATCGGTGAACGGCAAATCGGGGATGCCATGTGGGATCAGATCGATCTTGTCGGCCGGAACTTTAAACACTTCCTGCAGAATTTCCGAGGACTGCTTGCTCATCACGATCACGCGGTCCGAAAGCGTCGCAATTTCCTCCAACACTCTGCGTTGGTCGGGATTTGGCTCGCGAAGCACCGTATGCAACGTCGTCGCGAAGGGCATTCGCAGGCGCCGCAAAAGCTCCAGAATATGTGCGCCGGCCTGTCCCCCAAAGATTCCGTATTCGTGCTGTAGGCAAACCAAATCGATGTTGCTGAAGTTCAGAAAGTCCGCGGCCTGCCGGTAGGAAGCCAGATTATCTTCCGACAACTCAAACCGTACTCTCGCAGGGTACGCATAACCCTCTTCGGTATCGTTAACCGGAAGCGCCAGCAGCTCGGTCGTTCCGTATTCCGCGTGCAGGGCGTCGCATAAATCTGCCGTAAACGTCGCAATCCCGCATCGCCTCGGCAGATAATTCCCCACGACCGCGATTCTGTTCGGAAGCACGGATCGCTGCGGGATGGGTGTCAGTGAGACCGGCCTCTCTTCCAACACGAGAGACTGCAACTCAATCACCGCTTCGGTTTCTGTGAGGGGTAGTATTTTTGGCAAAGACATTCGATTTCCAGTGAATCCGTGATCCGCGGAAGGATCGCCGCGTGAGAGCCCAAGAAATACCCGCCTTTGAGGCCCATGGAACGCCGAACTTTTCTGTCAAATACTGAATCGCGTTCCGCTTATCGGAGAGGGGCGTGCCGTCTTACTCGTGCAAGACCACCGTCAGCAAGGACTTGTTGACCTTGATCTTCCCGTTGTATTCGATGAAGCCCAATTTTCTGAATTTGTTCATGAAGAAATTCACGCGTGAACGCGTCGTTCCAACCATGCTCGCCAGCGTCTCCTGCGAAACCTTCGGCAATGTCCGCACCGGCTGGTCCTGCTTTCCATACCGCGCCAGCAATAGCAACGTCCTTGCCAGCCGCTTTTCACTCGAATTAAACAGCTGATCGACCAGGTCCTCCTCGACCCGGATGTTATGTGCCAGCATGTACCGGATGAAATGGTCCGATAACTCCTGCTCGGCGTGCAGCACGCGCAACAGTTCCGCTTTTTCAATGACGAGAATCGTGGTTGGTGTAATCGCCGTGGCCGTGCCCATCCGAATCGTCTGGCCCGCCATGCAGCCCTCGCCAAAAAAATCCGTTGGGCCAAACATCGCCACCACCGCCTCTTTTCCGGACCCATTCACCACCGATAGCTTCACCCCGCCCTTCTGCACGTACATCACGCTATCCGCGACGTCGCCTTGTGTGTAGATGGATTCGCGCCGGTGGTATTCGGCAATTTTTCTTGCCACTCCCGCCGTATCGAGAAACACTTGCGGGTCGAAAGTGCCGGCCTTTCCATTTTTCTTCGGTTTTTGTGATTTCATAGTCGGGCCAAAACACCATCTCGAGATGGTCGTTCCGCAACCCTCTTCACCCTATCAAGAAGACCCTCCACAAGACTGTATAAAAGGGGACAGCGCCAGCCGCCGCCAATCTCTAAAATAACCATGTTGGGCGGCGAGAAGGAGCGAAATTGGCCGGTATCCAGGGCTGGGACGGGCGGTTTCCCTCCCCTCGCCGTTCTTCTCATGGCAGTCCTCTAAGGCGCAGTCCCCTTTATATCGGCGATTTGCCCCGCCCTTGCTTTAGAAAGCTCTAATGTTAGAAAAAACCGCTTTACCGACTATTTTCGTCAAAGAGAACACTCTCTTGCCGGCAGGCTTGGCGCTCCAAAGCGAAGCCTTTTTACCCGGCTGGCGCTCTCTGACGAATCTCGACGGGCGCCAACTCGGCCGTAAGATCGAACACGCCAACTGGAATTTCTTCTATCTAGCGGGTCCGATTAAGACTACGGTCCTCGGCCGCGAAGGGCTGTCGGCCTTCGGCAGGGCAGTCAAGCGCGTCCTGGCAAAGCAGCAAAACCAAAGCTTCAACGCTCTGGAGATCACAAAGATAATTTCAAAACGCATTCTCGGAGTGCCCTATCTAAGCATCTCCGCGCACTCCCGCCATATCCAGGAAGGCATGTACCTTGTCTCTGCGAAAGATTTCCGGCTGCGGGATCCATCAGCCACACCTTCCGCTCCGCTAGCGAGAACAGTTTTTGGTGGCGCAGAAAAAATACTCCAGGAAAAGGCCGCCACAGAGCCGCAGATCGCGGTTATTCCGAGCTCTTAGCAGTTCGCGTCAGTAGTATGCGGGAGACATGACTATGAAAGCCATACGTTGTTCCATCCTTTTCCTTAGCGCCTTTCTTCTGGCGGCTTCCGCGCTTCGCGCGCAGGACTTTTCCAACTATCGCGGTTTCTCGCTCGGAGCAAACCTCGCCACCGTGCTGAAACAAACCGACCAGAAGTTAGCCGACGTAAATCTGATCCATCCCAGCCCAGCGCTCTTACAGGAAGTGACTTGGTGGCCGCCGAGCCTTCCCGGCACGTCCTACCGCTCGGATAGCGTCGAGCAAATTCTCTTCTCCTTCTACAACGGCACGCTCTACAAAATCTCCGTCATCTATGATGAACCTTCCACCGAAGGTCTCACCGCGGGCGACATGGAAAAATCCATCTCCGCGAAGTACGGCGCCGCGACCACCATCGCTTCCGCCGCCGATCAAACCGCAAACGCCCCCTATTCTGGGAAGGGAACAGTCGTCGCTTCGTGGGAGGACTCGCAATACTCCTTCAATCTTGTCCGTTCTTCCTTCACCGATCGTTTCGGCCTAATCATCTACTCCAAGCGCGCCAACGCCGAAGCGGAACTCGCCCTCGTCGAAGCCCTAAAACTCGAGAAACAAGGCGGCCCCCAAAAAGAAGCCGACCGCCAGAAAAAAGAAACCGACGCACTAGAAGTCGCGCGCCAAAAAAACCAAAAAACGTTTCGCCCCTAGCGTCAGCCCATATTCATAGACGCAAATGGTTGGCGGATACTCTTTTCCACAGATTCGTCACTCAGCACTCGCCACTTCTGCACTAACCACGAAACTCTTGTCCCTAAGTCCTTTACAATCCGCACTTACAGAAAAAGAGGGACGGGGGAGGGATGCTCTGTCATGGGACGCCACGTCCTTTGACTCTGCCGCCGCGCCAACATACAATCCCGCGGGCTCGCGGGAGTCGCCGCGAGGCAACTTCGCAGCTGGGAGCAATTAGATGAGAAAAAGTTTGTGGCTTATTGCGGCAGGATTTTTGATCTTCGGACAGACCGCGCGCGTAGCCGCGCAAGCGCCAGACCGGGAAGCGAAAGCTCCGGAAGCCAAAGCACCTGACAAGTGCGACGCCGCAGCCACCAAAGAAGAATCTTCCGTCACCGATCACACCATAAAGCTCGGCGGCCAAACGATTCCCTACAAAGCCACCGCCAGCACTACGCTCCTCAAGAATGACAAGGGCGATCCGACAGGGCTGCTCTATTCCGTCGCGTACACGCGCAGCGACGTGAAAGATCTCACCACGCGCCCCGTCTCTTTCCTCTACAACGGAGGCCCCGGGTCTGCCACGATGTGGTTGCACATGGGCGCCTTTGGCCCGCGCCGCGCCTGGACCGTCGACGGCACCTTCACTCCGCCCGCTCCATATAAACTCGTCGACAACGGCGAAAGCCTCCTCGACAAAACCGATCTCGTCTTCATCGACGCCATGGGCACGGGTTACAGCCACGCTGTCTGCAAAGCCCAGGAAAAAGATTTTTACGGAATCGATGAAGATGTCGAAGCCTTCGGACAATTCATCGTCACCTACCTGAGTCGCAACGACCGCTGGAACTCTCCGAAGTTCCTTATAGGCGAAAGCTACGGCACCTTCCGCTCCGCCGCGCTCGGCAACTATTTACAGAGCCACGACACCGTACACTTGAACGGCATCGTCCTGATCTCTTCGGTTCTCGATCTCTCCACGATCACCTTCCCCCCCGGCGATGATCGCTCCTACATCTACTATCTTCCGAGCTACGCCGCCGTCGCGTGGTATCACAAAGTCTTGAAAGATCGTCCCGCCGACTTGCCCGGTTTCGTCGAAGAAGTGCGAAAATTCGCGCAAGGTGAGTACGCCGACGCGCTCTTCAAAGGCGCGCAACTTTCCGCCAGTGAAAAATCCGCGGTCGCGAGAAAAGTCTCTCGCTTCACTGGATTGAGCGAAGAATATCTAATCAAAGCCGATCTGCGCGTAAATCTCAGCCAATTCCGCGCCGAACTCGAACGCAGCGAGGGAAAGACGGTAGGCCGCATCGACGCCCGCTTCACTGGCTACACGGCTGATTTGCTCGAGGAAAACGCACAAGGTGACCCCGAAGGTCCCGCCGTCGGCGGTGCATACACCGCGCTCATCAACGAATACAATCACGATGAGTTAAAGTTCGGCAAAGACAAGGTCTATCACAACACTAGCGGAGGCGGCGGCAGCTGGAATTGGACTCGCCAATCCAGAGGACCGCGAGGATTTTTCCCCAGCGGTCCCAACGTCCAAGGCGACCTCGCCCAAGCGATGATCACCAACCCCAAGCTGCAAGTCCAAGTCGAAAACGGCTACTACGACATGGCCACGCCATTCTTCGCCACGGAATTTACCATGGAGCACCTAGGCCTGCCCGCCGACTTGCAGAAAAACGTCAAACTCGACTACTACAACGCCGGCCACATGATGTACCTCCACGACGAGGACCGCGTGAGCCTGCACAACCAAATCGCCAGCTTCATCGACCGCGCCACCAAGCAGTGACCGATCGCGACACGGGGGAAACGAGACAGACCAGCAGGGTAGATACATGAAAAATCGCGTAATAGAAATTCATGATTCGGTTCTCGACGGTCTGTCTCTGAAGGATGGAAATGCGGTGTTGCACTTTTCTTTGACCTGCGCTTGCAATCGTGGAGCGAAATTGTTTCGATTGCAGGAACCGGAGCGCAATTGGAGTTAATTGGGGAGGCTGAATACGTTGAAGAGTTCAAGCCTTAACAAATAATTGGGCTCCCATAAAGGAGAAAAAATCTAGCTAACGGCGCTTTTGAGCGGTGGCGCTAACAAGAGCCTGATTCTTCTGCTCGGTATACGCGACGAACTCTTCGTACGGCCCCTTGAAGTCTTCGATCTTCCCGTCGTGGAAAAGCCAGATGCGCGTCGCGACTTCATCAATCACGTCGTGATCGTGCGTCACCAGCAGCACAGTTCCATCGTAGCGCTGCAGCGCAATGTTAAGTGCATTGATGGATTCCAAGTCGAGGTGGTTCGTCGGTTCGTCGAGCACCAGGAAATTCGGCTTCTGCAGCATCAAGCGGCAGAAAATCAACCTCGCCGATTCGCCGCCGGAAAGCGCGCGCGTTGGCTTCAGCGCGTCTTCGCCGCTGAAAAGCATCTGGCCCATCAGCCCGCGCAATTCCTGCTGATTGGCGCTCGGATCGAACTGCCAGAGCCAGTCGATGGCGGTCATGCCCTTGGTGATGGATTCCCCGTGGTCCTGCGCGAAGTAGCCGACGGCGACTTCGTGGCCCCACTTCACTTCGCCGCCATTGATTTTGAAATGGCGGTCGTCGTCTTCGATGTAGCCGGGCGCGTTGAGGACCAGTGATTTCAGCAGCGTGGTTTTTCCCATGCCGTTGCGGCCCATGAGCGCGATTTTTTCCCCGCGCGTCACCGCCGCGGAAAAGCGAGGAATCACTTTCAGGTCGTCATAGGATTTTTCGACGCTACGAATTTCCAGCGGATGGCGCCCTGAATTGCGCTTCATGTCCCACTTGATGTAGGGACGCTGAATATTCGAGCGCGCTAGTTCGGTCGTCTGCAGCCGCTCGACCTCTTTCTTGCGCGAGGTAGCTTGCGCGGAACGCGTACCAGCGGAGAATCGCGCGATGAATTCATTCAACTGCGCGATCTTCTTTTCGCGATTCGCATTTTCCGTTTCGATGCGCGAACGAATTTGCGTTTTCGCCACCACCATGTCGTCATAGCCGCCGACGTACATGATGATCGTTTCGTAGTCGATGTCCGCGGTGTGCGTGCACACGCTGTTCAAAAAATGGCGGTCGTGCGAAATCACGATGAGCACGCCTTCATACTCGGTTAAATATCGCTGCAGCCAGTGCACGGAATCGAGGTCCAGGTTGTTGGTAGGCTCGTCGAGCAGCAGCGCTGTTGGATTTCCGAAAAGCGCTTGCGCAAGCAACACGCGAACTTTCTGTCCGCCCTGCAATTCGCCCATCTTGCGTTCGTGCAGCGAGCTTTCGATGCCAAGCCCGTCGAGCAGTGTTCCGGCGTCAGCTTCGGCAGTGTAGCCGCCCTCTTCGCCGACAATGCCTTCGAGTTCGCCGAGACGCATGCCGTCGGCGTCGGTCAATTCTTCATGAGGCTTTGCGTAGAGCGCGTCTCGCTCTTCCAGCGCTTTCCACAGTGACGCGTTTCCCATGATGACGGTGTCGATCACGCGAAACTGATCGAACGCGAACTGGTCCTGGCGCAGGACGCCCATTTTTTTCGGGCGCGTGATCGAGCCTTTGGTCGGCTCGATTTCGCCGGTCAGGATTTTCATGAATGTGGATTTGCCGGCGCCATTGGGGCCGGTCACGGCGTAGCGGCGCCCGGCCATGAAGGTGCAGGTCACATCTTCGAACAAGACCCGGGGGCCGAAGCGCATGGAGATGTTGTTGACTGTGAGCATAACCCTCCCATTGTAGCGTGAAATTGTTGCGCGCGCTTGTCACAGTTTGTTCCAGCCAGTACATTTGTCGCGGGACAAAAAGGCGATTTGAACGGAGCGAAAAAGTGGTTCTAACGATATGAGGAGGGAGATTCTGAAGGTGGCGACTTCGCTGGCGCTTATCGTGATTGTGGCGATGGGTGTGCGCGTGGCGTTTGCCTGGGACCAGGCGCGTAAGATTGCGCCGGGCGTGTTGGGGAATGTGCCGTTTCAGCAGGAGACGGGGAATATTGCGTATGCCCTGGCGCAGGGCAAGGGTTTCAGCAACGTGTTTCGAACGGAGACCGGGCCTACCGCTTGGCTGGCGCCGGTTTATCCCTTGCTGGTGGCGGCGACCTTCAAGTTATTCGGAACGTTTACGGCGCGGGCTTTTTTTGCTTGCGTGGCTCTGAACATCCTTTTTTCTTCGGCGGCTTGCGTGCCGATTTTCTTCGCCGGAAAAAAGATCGGCGGATTGGGAGTTGGGGCGGGAGCGACATGGCTTTGGGCGGTTTTCCCGACGGCGGTGATGATGCCGTTTGAGTGGATCTGGGATACGTCACTGTCGGCGTTACTGGCGGCGCTGACTTTGTGGGCGACTTTGGAGTTAGCGGCATCGGAACGAGTGCTGGACTGGTGTGTATATGGATTGTTATGGAGTTTGGCGCTGATGACAAATCCAGCGCTTGGCGTGCTGCTGCCGTTTTTGTTGGGTTGGGTGGCGCTTCGCGGGCGCGGGGAAAGCAAGGTGCGGTGGAAGCGAGCGGCGCTGGCGGTTGGTGTTGCGATTTTGTGTTGCGTGCCATGGACGATTCGCAACTACGTTGCTTTTCACCGATTTATTCCGGTGCGATCGAATTTGCCGTTTGAGTTGTGGCTGGGGAACAACGACATTTTTGACGAGCATGCTCGGAACGGGCGGAGGTCCATTACTCGCACGGAAGAGGCGAGAAGATATGCGCAGCTTGGCGAGACGGGGTACATGGCAGAGAAGTGGGAGCTGGCGACTTCGTTTATGCTGTCTCATCCGGCGTTGGAATTGCGGCTGGCGGGGAGAAAATTTGTGGCGTTCTGGATGGGGACCGAAGCGCCGCTCAAGAATTTTCGGGAGACGGATTCTTGGTTGATACGGGGGATTTTGCTTTCCAGTTTTTTGAGTGCAGTGGGGGCTTTGTGCGGGGTGGCAGTTTTGGGGAAAGGAAGGAAAAGGACAACACAGAGACGCAGAGAACCGAGAGGCGAAGCAGAGACGGAGGATGAAATCCATAGAGCGGGGGAATGGGCGAGAAACGCGGCCTTTCCGCTGACGGTGTTTCCTCTGGTCTTTCCTTGTTTGTACTATGTGACGCATGCGGATTTGCGGTTCCGGCATCCGCTCGATCCGGTAGTCCTTCTGCTGACGGCGATCGCGATGGGCGCGGCGTTTCGCCGGTTCGCTGGCCGCGGCGGGATTGCCGCGAGCGAGGCTTCCCCGGCGCCATGAATCTTCAGGTTTCACACTCCGACAACCGCGCTCCTGCGCTCCATTTGGAGAACGTCTCGCCAGCGGTCGTCCATGTTGCCGATGCGCTCCTTGGTTGCTCCTGAAAGAGGCGCTTTGCTACAGTGGCAGTTCGCTGGCGATCAAAGAGTTGAAGAGAGGAATGGAGAATTGCATGGGAATACCGAGGGAGTTGCTGGAGATTTTGGTTTGTCCGATTTGCAAGACGCCGGTTGCGCTTACGCCGGACAATTCGGGGTTGAAGTGCTCGACGTGCCGGAGGGTTTATCCGGTGCGGGATAATATTCCGGTGATGTTGCCGGAAGAGGCGAAGATGGAAGAAGGGAAGTAAAGAAGCAATAAGGTAACGAGGTAACGAGATAGGGAACCGGAAAAGACTGCGCATGCCCACGAATATTTCTGAATCCATTTTACGATTGAAGCGTTTGATCCCGAAATTGCGCGGGAAGCGCGTGGGGGTGCTGGGCGATTTGATGCTGGATCGGTATTTGTGGGGGACGGCTACGCGGCTTTCGCCGGAAGCGGCGGTGCCGGTGGTGGATTTTGTTTCGCAGAGCGAGTGCCTTGGCGGGGCGGGGAACGTGGCGGCGAATTTGGCCGCGCTGGGGGCGCATGTCGAGACCTTTGGGGCGATCGGTGCGGACGAGGATGGGCGGGCTTTGCAGAAATGTTTGCGGGCGGGGGGCATTGTTGAAAAAGGAGTGGTGCCGGATCCCAAGCGAGTGACTACCGTGAAAACGCGGATCATTGCGCGGCATCAGCAGGTCGTTCGCGTGGATCACGAACGTCGGGAGGCGCTTCGACCCGAGACGGAAAAGAAACTGCTCGGTGTTCTTTTTAATGCGCTGAAGAGTCTGGACGCGCTGGTGATTTCCGACTACGACAAGGGGCTGATTACGGACGATTTCGCCGACCGCGTGTTGAGCGCGGCGCATCAATTGAAGGTGCCTGTTTTCGTGAACCCCAAGACGTCGCGCTTGTATGCCTATCGAGGGGCGCGGGCGATTGTGTGCAACACAAAGCAGGCAGGATTTTTTGTTACGCGGTCACTGGACGACGAGAAATCGGTGGAAGAGGCTGGACGTGCGCTCCTTGCCCACTTCGGTTGCAGCGCCGTCCTAATCACAGAGGGCAATAAGGGCATGAGGCTTTTTGAGGAGTCTTCGCCACGGCATTTGCAGATTCCGGCGACCAGTTTTGAGGTGACTTACGCGCGAGTGGGTCAGAGCGGGGTGGAGCGCGGGGCTACGGGACGGCAGGTGTTTGATGTGACGGGAGCGGGGGATACGGTTTTGAGCGTGCTTTCGCTGGCGGTGGCGGCGGGGGCGTCGTTGGCGGATGCGGCCATGTTGGCGAATACGGCGGCGGGGGTGGTGGTGGGAAAGTTGGGGACGGCGAGCGTTAGTCCACAAGAGTTAGAGCACGCCTTAGAGGATATTCGGCGTTGAGAAAGTGTGTACGGCACGACGAGAAAGAAAGAAAAAGATAACGCAGAGGCGGAGAGAGCTCGGAGAAGCGCGGAGAATCTGATGGCCTATGCCGAGAGTGGCGATGAAACTGGGTGAGTTACCGCGCAAAGAGGGGACTTCTACGGCGGGAAGCTGAAGGATTTGTCTTTTGTGTCGACCCAGACGTTGACTACTTTTGTTTTTTGACTTTTTTCGGGGTCGTTGTTGGCGGTGGGCATTGGTGAAAAGGGGCTGATAGCTACGCGGACTTCGACGCTGGTCGTTGAGCCGTTGGGCGATTTGGCTTTGAGGATGCTGTAGCTTCTTACCGGGCCGTAGTAGCCGGTGGAGCCCCAGTCGGCGACGAAGTCCTGGAGCTTGTAGCTGGAGCCGGGGCCGGGTTTCCAAAGCTGGTAGGCGGTGTTCATGTCTCCGGCTACGACGGCGTTGAAGAATTGCTCGGCGGCTTTTTTCTCCGGATAAAAACGAAGCCAGAACCATACGGCGATGATGGCGATGATGAAGGCCGCCGTCATGGTGAAGATCATGGCCCGTGATTTTTTTTGAATATCGGCAGGCGGTTCGAGAAGTGACATTCCGTGGTCTCCTGCCCTGCGAGGCAGATTAGTCGCTCGGCGACTGTATCTAAATTAACCTGTTCTGGTCAGTCTGGCTAGGGTGTGATGAGAGCGAGTAGTGGGAAGTGAGTAGTGAGCGAGTTCTAACTGTAATCGGGTGCGAGAAACCAGCCGCCGCAGCTTCCTCCGCCCCCATCGCGCTCTGTTAGCACAAGCGTTTCTTAACAGGGGAACGCCGCGACCAAAATCAGAGCAGCGGCAATAGGTAGCGCCTTCAACGAGTGCCTTACTTATGGAAAGCATACCTAGTGCCAACGTGGAATTCTAGATGGGCGACCTGCGGGGAGGCCGAATGTCGTGGCGGCTAGCCTTCGAGGGCGCCGGCGGAGCCTGTGGGGAGTTCGATGGCGTATTTAGTGCGAGCTTTTTCGGCGTGTTGTTCTAGGGCTAGCTCGATGAGTTTGTCGATGAGTTGAGGAAAGGGGATGCCGCTGGCTTCCCAGAGCTTGGGGTACATGCTGATGGAAGTGAAGCCGGGAATGGTGTTCACTTCGTTGAGATAGATTTTCCCGCCTACTTTTCCGAGGAAAAAATCGACGCGGGCCATGCCGCTTAGTTCGAGGGCGCCAAACGCCAGGACGGCGAGGTGTTGGAATTTTTTGACTTGGGCGGGTTTCAGATCGGCGGGAATGAGGAGTTTGGTGCCTTCTTCGAGATATTTGGCGGCGTAATCGTAGAACTCGCGGTGAGGGACGATTTCGCCGGGGATGGAGGCTTGGGGATCGTGATTGCCGAGGACGGAGACTTCGATTTCGTGGGCGTTGACGGCGCGCTCGACGAGAATTTTCATGGCGAATTCGGACGCGAGATTTAGCGCGGGAGTCAGTTCCTGGCGCGAGTGGACTTTGGTCATGCCGACGCTCGAGCCGAGCGTGGCGGGTTTTACGAACAACGGATAGGGGATTTCTTTTTCGATTTGATGCTTGATGATGTTTTCGTTGCGCTCCCAGTCATGACGGTGGATGCAAAGCCAGGGGACGACGGGAATTTTGGCGGCTTGGAGCAACTTTTTTGCGATGTCTTTGTCCATGGCGATGGCCGAGCCGAGTACGCCTGCGCCAACGAAGGGGAGGCCGGCGAGGTCGAGGAGCCCTTGGACGGTGCCGTCTTCGCCGAAGGTGCCGTGCATGACGGGGAAGACGACGTCGACGCGCTGGCCGCCGGCGCTGCCGTCGAGGCGGACTAGAGCGGCGTCGGTGGGATCGGCGCTCATCGTGACACGCTGGCCGGTGCGCAGGACTTCGGGAAGTAATTTCTGCGCGCTGGTGCCGATGAGCCAGTGGCCTTCTTTGGTGATGCCGATGGGCACGACTTCGTATTTGTCAGGGTCCAAGCCACGAATCACCGAGGCTGCGGAGGCTAGCGAGACTTCGTGTTCTCCGGAGCGGCCGCCGAAGAGGACGCCAACGCGCAATCGTTTTTTGTCGGGGGTCATGGAAATCGCCGGTTTTAATTGTTCGAGTGCCAGTTCTTAGTTATAGGGCAAAGGTAGGGAGTTGTCGCGGGGGAACTGGCGGGTTGGTTCTGGAGTGATAACGGAGATTTGGCGAAAGAAATTCACGAGGGGGCACGGAACCTTCTTCCGTTTCCATCGTCTACAGAGTTGCGGGAATTGCGCAGGAGGATCCGTGTCTACGCAAATGTCTTCTCAATCGCCATCTCAAAATGGGAATGGTGGAACGCCGATTCTGGAGAATCTACAGCGGGATGTGCGATACGCGGTGCGGACGCTTTGGCGGGATGCAGGGTTTGCGGTGTTTGCGATTCTGATTGTGGGGCTGGGTGCGGGGGCAAGCTGCACGATTTTCAGCGTGGTGAATACGCTGCTCCTTCGGCCGCTTCCGTTTCGCGATCCGGGAAGGCTGGTGTGGATCGCGAACCACCAGGATGAGACCAACGATATGTCCGGGAAAACTTCGCAGACGGACTACCTGCTGGATCTGCGAGCCAAGAACCAGTCGTACGAGGATCTGGCGGCTTACTACGCGTTTTATGGTTTGGGAGACGCGAAGCTGATTGGCGATGGGCAGCCCGAGAGGCTGACGAGCGTTCCAGTGACGCAGAATTTTTTTTCGCTGCTGGGTGTGGAACCGCAGATGGGGAGGCAATTCAGCGCGGAAGAGTGCAAACAGAACGGGCCGAGAGTGACGCTGCTGAGCGATGGATTGTGGAGGAGAAAATTCGCGGCTGACCCAAGCATTGTGGGACAGGCGCTGTCGTTTGATGGCGGGCCGGTGACGGTGGTGGGAGTGCTGCCGGCGACGTTTGATTTCTCGACGGTTTTTACGCCGGGGAGCCGGGTGGATATGTTCGAACCGCTGCCGCTTTCGCCGGAGATAAATCGGCAGGGAAATACGGTCGCGATTATTGGGCGGCTCAAGCCGGGCGTGAGCGTGCAGAGTGCGGCGGCGGAGACCGCGGTGCTCGGGAAGCTGTTACAGCAGGAGCACAAAGAGAGAAATGACTTTGAGCCGAAGGTCTCCGGCCTGGCGGAACACGTGAGTGGAAGGCTGCGGCCGACGTTGGTGGTGCTGGCGTGCGCGGTGGGCGTGGTGATGCTGATTGTGTGCGCGAACCTTTCGAATTTGTTGCTGGCGCGCGGCGCGGGGAGGCAAAAAGAGATTGCGATACGCGCGGCGCTGGGAGCGGGGCGCGGGCGGTTGATTGGGCAGATGTTGACGGAGAGTTTGGTGCTGTCGTGCTGCGGCGCGGCGCTGGGATTGCTGCTGGCGTTTATTGGGACACGCGCGCTGGCGCATCTGACGTCGGTGAGCATTCCTTTGCTGAGCGATGTGCGGATTGATGCGCGCGTGTTGGGATTTACGTTGGTGGCGGCGCTATTGACGGGATTGCTTTTTGGATTGGTGCCGGCACTGCAGGTGCAGGATTTGAAGCTGCACGACACGCTGAAGGATTCGAACCGCGGATCGAGCCATGGGCGCGGGCACGCGTGGATTCGCGGGGCGCTGGTGGTGTCGGAGATTGGGCTGGCGTGCGTGCTGCTGGTTGGCGCGGGGCTGTTGATACGAAGTTTCTTGCGCGTGCTGGATGTGAATATGGGATTCCGTCCGGAGCGAGCGGCGGCGCTGCGGATTGATCCGAATTCGTCATACAAAGGGCAGGAGGCGCAGAACGCCTATTACACGGAGGCTCTGCATCGGGTGATGGATGTGCCGGGGATTGAGGGCGCGGGGCTTTCGGATTCGCTGCCGCTGGGACACAACCGGAGCTGGGGCGTTGCTGCGAAGGGCGTGCAGTATACGCCGGAGAATTATCCGAATGGGTTTCCGAGGATTATCAGCGACGGATATTTTCATGCAATGGGGATTCCGTTGAAGGTGGGGCGCGATTTTACGGAGCGGGACACGAAGGGCGCGTTGCCAGTGATTATTTTGAACGAGACGCTGGCGAAGAATTTGTGGCCGGGCGAGAATCCCATTGGGAAAATTGTGCGCGCGGATAATCCCGAGCGGACGGTGGTGGGTGTCGTGGGCGACGTTCATCACATGGCGCTGGAGGAGGGATCGGGCAACGAGTTTTACATTCCGATGAGGCAAACGCAGGATTACGGGACGGTGGATCTGGTGGTCAGGACGTCGATGCCTACGGCGGAGCTTGCGTCGAAGCTTCGAGAAGCGATGCGGCCGATCGAGCCGGATTTGCCAACGGCGAATATACGAACGCTGCAGACGATGGTGGATCGCGCGGTTTCGCCACGGAGATTTGTGGTGTGGCTGCTCGGTGGGTTTGCGGGATTTGCGCTGGTGCTGGCTTCGTTGGGGATTTATGCGGTGATTTCGTATTCGGTGAGCCAGCGGACGCAGGAGATCGGGATTCGCATGGCGCTGGGGGCGTCGGCGGAGACGCTGCAGAGAAGTATTTTGTTGCAGACGTTGGGGCTGACGGCGATGGGGATGATTGTCGGAGTCGCGGCGTCGTGGGTGTTAGCGCGTACGTTGAGCGGACTTTTGTTTGGAGTTACCTCAAGCGATCCCGTGACGTTTTTGGGGATGCTGGTGATACTCACGGCTGTCGCGGCGTTGGCAGGATACTTGCCGGCGCGGCGCGCTTCGCGGATCGACCCGATGGCGGCATTGCGGATGAGCTGAGCTACTTCCGCTTAAAATAAAAACAGATTACAGGATTTTTTTGCCGAGGGCGGAGAGGACCAGCTCGACGCCGAGGAGCGCGGTGCGGTTGTGTTCGTCGATGATGGGATTTATTTCGACTACTTCGAGGGAGGCCATGGCTTCGGAGTCGGCGATCATTTCCATGGCGAGATGCGCTTCGCGGTAGGTGACACCGCCGCGGACGGGCGTGCCGACGCCGGGGGCGTCGCTGGGATCCACGAAGTCCATGTCCAGGCTGACGGCGATGCCTGCGGTGTCGTCCATGGCGTACTTGAGGGCGTCGGACATGACTTCGCGCATACCGCGCTCGTCAATGTCGCGCATGGTGAACACGTGGATGCCGGATTTTTTGACGATTTTGCGTTCCTGAGCGTCGAGGTCGCGTGCACCGACGATGACGATGTTGGCGGGCTCGGCCTTGGGCTTGAAACCGAGCAGGTCGACGAGTTCGGGCGCGCCGTAGCCCATGATGGCGGCGAGCGGCATGCCGTGGACGTTGCCTGAAGGGGAAGAGTCGGGCGTGTTCATGTCGCCGTGCGCGTCGAGCCAGAGGTAGCCGATCTGGTTTTTGTCCTTGCGGAAAAAGGAGGAAACGCCCGCGGCTACGCCTGCAGCGATGGAATGGTCGCCGCCCAGAACGAGCGGGAGAAAGCCTTCGCTGAGGGACTTGTCAACGGTGACGGCGAGATCCTTACACGTCTCGGCGATTTCTTGAAGATACTTGGCGCGCTTTTCGCCGACCTGCATTTCCTCTGGCTGTTTCACTTCGAGGTTGCCGATGTCTTCGACGGTAACGCCGAGCTGTTTGATGCGCGCCTGCAGGCCAGCGCCCCGTAGGGCTGAGGGGCCCATATCCACGCCGCGGCGGCTCTGGCCCAGGTCCATTGGCACCCCGATGATGCGAACTTTTTGATGCATAAGGCTTCTCCGTGATGCGACGGACGACTAGCGACCTGCGAAAACGCGCGCGGAAATAGGCACGGATCGCAAGACGCGATATAACTCCCCATCTTCTGTTCCACTAGGGAATGCGAGAGCTACAAGTACTCGGAACTACCCCGCACTAAGGATACACGCGGTAAATCATCCGGGGAAAGGGGATGACTTCCCGGATGTGCTCGGTTCCACAAATCCACGCGACGGTGCGCTCCAGACCGAGCCCAAAGCCGGAGTGCGGGACGCTGCCATAGCGGCGCAGGTCGAGATACCACTGGAAAGATTCTTCGGGCAAGTTGTGCTCGCGCAAGCGCTTCAAAAGTAAATCGTAGTCGTGAATGCGCTGACTTCCGCCGATAATTTCACCATAGCCTTCGGGGGCGATCATGTCGAAGGCGAGGGCGAGTTCGGGGCGCGCAGCGTCAGGCTGCATGTAAAATGCTTTGATGGCGGACGGATAGTGGTGGATCAGCACGGGGCGGTCGAAGGAGCTGGAAATGATAGTCTCCTCGTCGCCGCCGAAATCGTCGCCGAATTTCGCTGGGTTCCCGCTCTTGTTTAATACCGCTACAGCGTCTTCGTATCCGATGCGTGGGAAGGGCGGCTTGATGTTTTCGAGCTTGCGGACATCGCGCTTGAGCGTTTCCAGTTCGCGCGATTTGTTTTTTACAACCCCTTCGACGATCGCGCTGACGAGGCCTTCGGCCAGCTCCATAACTTCGTCAAACTCGACGTATGCGGCTTCCGGCTCAAGCATCCAAAATTCAGTGAGGTGGCGGCGCGTCTTGGATTTTTCGGCGCGGAACGTGGGGCCGAAGGTGTAAACCTTGCCGAGAGCCATAGCGATGGCTTCGGCATAGAGCTGGCCGCTTTGCGTCAGGTAGGCCTTTTGGTCGTCGATGTAATTCACTTCGAAGAGCGTGGAGGTTCCTTCGCAAGCGGCGGGAGTAAACATCGGCGTGTCGGTGATTGTGTAGCCCTGGCCGTCCATGAATTCGCGCGCCGCACGGATGGCTTCAGCGCGAATACGAAGGATAGCGGCTTGCCGGGGCGTACGAATCCAGAGGTGCCGCTGATCGAGCAGGAAATCCACGCCGTGCTCTTTGAGCTGAATCGGGAACGGCGTGGCGTCCGGAACCTTTTGAACGATTTGAATTTTTGTGACGCCCATCTCGAAGCCGCCCGGGGCGCGCTGCTCGGCTCGGATTTTTCCTGTGACAATGACGCTGGATTCCTGCGTCAGCCCTTTCAGCGCTTCAAAAGCTTCGGGATTTTCTTTGAGCGCACAAACACCCTGAATGATGCCGGTGCCATCGCGAAAAATCGGGAACATCAATTTGCCGGATTCGCGCAGATTGTAGAGCCAGCCGCGAATCGTGACTTCCTGGCCATCGTGTTTGCCCGCCTGCTCGATAGTAATGATCGTCATAGTCCGTTATTTCAGTGGATATGCAAAAGGGTAGTTTATCAGAGAAGGGAAGACATTCGCCCAATCCGGCGGCCCGAAAAATTTCAGCGATTGGCCATGGTGCGAATCGTTCCGAGGCCCAACAACCGCTGGTCTGCTGTCACCAGAGTTAGGTCGAGGACTTGCGCCGTGGCGGCGAGAAAGCGGTCCGCTGGATCGGGGTGAAGATCGAGATTTTCAGCTGCGAGCACGATTTCATGAGTGCACGGGGCCATGCGGAATCCCGGAGTTGATTGTTGCAGCCAAGCCAAAAAATCTGGACTCAGTTTAATTCGTCTCTTGCGAAACGATGTCGCCAAGAATCCGGATGGAGTCTCGCATGGATCCGAACAGGGCAGCCCGGTCGACGTCTGGAACAGTTGGCACGACATCCGCGACAGGCTTGCCGTGGCGAGTGATGCGGACAGGCGATTTAGTCTTCTCAACCTGCTCGAGAATGGAAAGGCACTTGGCTTTGAATACGGAAATGGCGATCTCTTGCATTGGCTTGACCTGACCATTTTATAGACCATAGTCAGAATAATGGTCCATATGAGAGCGTGCCCGGACCTAACTCCATTCGCGCTCAAAGCGGTCGAGGGACTCGCTGGCGGCAGCTAGCTGCTCGGGGGTGGATGGCGCGTCGTGGCCGGTTTTTTCCTTCATCTCTAGGGTGAGAGCGATATCTGGTTCGGGCGCGGACTTCAGGATTTTGACGGTGGATTCCCAATCGATAGAGCCATCGTAGGGCGGGAGGTGCTCGTCTTTCTCGCCGTGATTGTCATGGATGTGCGCGGAGACAGCCAGTTCGCGCAGCGGCGCAAAGCCTTTCTCGATACGTTCGGCTTCCGGGCCATCGGCAAGATGCGCGTGGCCGATATCGAAGTTGAAGCGGAGGCCAGTCAGGCGCGTTTCGTCAACGAATGCACGAAGATAGGCAGGATCCCCCATCTCGCTGGTGGTGTTTTCGACCGCGATGGTCACGCCAACGTGGCGGGCGTGCAGAACCAGGTGTTCGAGCGAGCTGAATGCCGCATCGCGCTTACGCGGGTCGGCGGTTTCGCGCGAACCGCCCATGTGGAGGATTAGCCGGGAATAAGGCAAATCCTCGGCGACGTCGATCACGCGCTTCAACTCGTCCATGGCTTCAATGCGGCGCACGCGTTCCACTTCGGTGATAGACAGCGGTGTGCCGCCTTCGCGCGTGGCGCTCAAGTCGCGGCTTGTGGGAGCGTGGAGTGATGCGACCACGAGGCGATGCTGGGAGAGCGCGCTGGCCATCGCCTGGATTTCCTGCTTGGTAGTGTAATCGAAATGGCCGCGCGTGCCGAAAATCTCGACGGCTTCGAATCCGGCCTTGGAAATCTGCCCGAGAAGTTCCGTAGTAAGCCTTCGCGACACGAACATATAAGTGGAGAGGATTCTTCGCATAGCCCCGTGCACTTTGCTCTGAGATGAAAAGCCAAACGCTTTAACCCGGCTCGCCTAAAACATACAGGGCGCCGGCACAAAAATCGTTCAGTAGCCGATGGCAGCGCCGTTATCGCGCGGGTCGGCCGCACCGAGGCGCTCACCCGTTTTCTGATCTATCCCGATGGCGTTGACCAGACCAATGTGCCCGCGCCGTCGCGTTTGGTAGCCTTGCCCATTCAGCGCGGACTCCAGGCTTGCGGAGAAGTCCTTCTCCATCAGGATTACGTCCGGTATCCACTGGTGATGGAAGCGCGGCGCGTTGATGGCCGCCTGCGCATCCAGTCCCAGGCGCATCCAGTTTAAAACGCTGAGCAACGTGGCAGAAATAATCGTCGGGCCACCGGGCGAACCAGTTACGAAGCTGAGTTTGCCGTCACGCAAGAGAATCGTGGGCGTCATGGAGCTGAGCGGCCGGTGTCCAGGAGCGATGGCGTTGGTTTCGGATTGAATGAGACCGAAGAGAGCGTTGGGGACGCCGGGCTGCGTCGTGAAGTCGTCCATCTCGTCATTCAGAAGAAAGCCCGCTGTGGAACTTACACTGGAGCCGTAGCTGTTGTTGAGCGTATACGTGCTGGCAACCGCATTGCCGGCTGCATCGACGACTGAGAAGTGCGTGGTGTGGGGGCCATCATTTAGGCTAATCGTTCGCGGGGCCACGTCAACCGAGGCGGAAACCCCGCAGACGTGCGGCGTGCCTGCCTTTACCTCTTTACTGGAGGAGGCGTGTTGCGGATCAATGGTCGCAGCGAGCTCCTTGGCGTAGCAATCGCTCGTGAGGCCTTCGACCGGCACTCTGGAGAAATCGGGATCTGCGAGGTACGCGGCGCGATCAGCAAAGACTCGCCGCATCGTTTCCACTACCATGTGCACGCTTTGCGCGTCGTCCCAGCCCTTTAGCGGGACACCCTGCAGCATGTTCATCGCTTCGATGATGGCTACGCCGCCCGAGCTCGGCGGAGGCGAGGTGATGACATCCCACTTGTGGCCGTCGAGATCGTAATTGGCGTGCAGCGCCTGGCGAACTTTCGGCTGATATTGCGCGAGATCTTCGAGAGTGATTAGACCGCCCATGCGCTTCATGTCATCGACGATCATCTGCGCGGTTTCGCCGCGATAAAACTCGGCCGCTCCATTCTTTGCGATGCGTTTCAGGGTGGCCGCCAGCTCCGGCTGCTTGAACGTATCGCCGGCATGAAACATTTTTCCATCGTTCAAGAAGATGCGCCGGCTTACGGTGAACTGCTGTAACACCGAGCGTTCTCCATCCAATTGCCGCGCAAGTTTTTCACTTACGGGGAAACCATCTTCCGCAAGATGAATCGCAGGCGCGAGAACGTCGGTGAGCTTCAGCTTGCCGTAGGTCTTCAATGCGAGTTCGAGCCCTGCGACGGTTCCAGGAACTGCGACGGATTTGTAGCCGATGACGGAAAGCTCTTTGTCGAGCGTTCCATCGGGCTTGATGTACATATCGCGCGTGGCTTTGCCGGGGGCGACTTCGCGGTAGTCAAAGAAGGTTGTGCGTCCATCAGCAAGACGCACAAGCATAAATCCGCCACCGCCGATGTTTCCCGCTGCTGGTTCTACGACGGCCAGCGCGAAGGCTACCGCTACGGCGCCATCCACAGCGTTTCCACCGCGCTTCAGGATTTCGATGCCTGCCTGGGAGCCTAGTTCTTCGTCGGAGGCGACCATGCCGTGCGCCGCGCGGATAGCCTGTTGGGGCCAAGACCCCGCCGCCTGGGTGTGGTCGCGATATTCCGCCGCAGCCTGTCCACGCGATAGGGGAGCCAAGAGCGTGAGTGTGGCCGCTGCCGTGCACAAGGCACGCAAATGTATTTTCATCAGGGACACCATTGCAAGGAAAAGACACTAAGTGATTAGAAGGAAGGCGTCAAGGCGCGCAGATACTCTCTTGTCTCCCCCAAGCCGATGGGATAAGACTAGGGTCGCATATCGAAAGCAGGTTTCTCGTTCCGGAGAAACGGAGAAGCGCTCTATGTTCGCTCGTCGTCGCGCCATGTACCTGGCTTTTCTCGTCTACACTGCTTCGCCGGCACGAGCACAGAATCTGCTCGAAAACGCGTTTCGCATTCCCACGAAGGATGCCGGCAAGAAAGGCCTCGAAGCTGTGATCGTGCGCCCGAATGAGCCGGGCCCTCATCCGCTGGCCGTTCTTACGCACGGCACCCCTCGCGAGGCGAGCGATCGCCCCGGAATGTCTCCCTGGCAAATGGTTCCGCAGGCGCGGGAATTTGCCCGGCGCGGCTGGACTACGGTCGTCGTCCTACGCCGAGGTTACGGGGATTCCGGCGGCGGTTTTGACGAAGACGCCAAAGCTTGCTCAAACCGTCCGGATTACTACGATTCCGGCAAGGAATCCGCGAAGGATTTGCGCGAATCCATCGCCTATCTTTCGAAACTTCCCGAGGTCGACCCCACTCGTATCATTAGCGTCGGAATTTCTGCCGGAGGATTCGCCAACGTTGCCCTCACTGCCGAGCCGCCCCCCGGGCTCGTAGCCGCAATTAGCTTTGCGGGAGGCCGCGGGTCGAGGAGGCCGGACGAAGTTTGCAATCCTGGTGAGCTTATTCGCGCATTCCACGAATTTGGAGAGAAATCGCGTATTCCCATGCTGTGGGTGTATTCGGAGAACGACCATTTCTTCGGACCACAAATCGCTCAGGGCTTTTATCAAGCGTTCACACAAGCTGGCGGAAAGGCCACGTTCCTTCACGCCGAACCGTATCGTCGGGATGGCCACGGATTGTTTTCTCTTGGCGGAATCCCGATCTGGACCAAGATGGTTGACGATTTCCTAAAAAGCCAAAATCTCGTCTTCCGAACAACTCTTCTTTCGCTGTCCGAGCCCCCCGACGTCTCTCCGCCCGCTCAGCTCAAGGTCGCTGGCCGTGAAGAGTTTCGCACCTTTCTGACTCTGCCTCCCTACAAGGCGTTCGCAGTCTCGAGGGAAGGCCGTATTGGTTACGCCTACGGACGTCGCTCCGAAAAAGACGCGGAAAAAGTGGCCAAGGAACACTGCGAGGAAAACGTTTCCAAGGGCGACCATTGCACGCTTGTTCCTGTTGATGCGATGTCCCAAGACAAACATGAAGGCAACAACTGAAGTTTAGGACGTAGGCCGCGGATAGATTGTGGGCGTTCCTTCAAATCGCGTAGACGCTTCCGGCCTGCGCTTCAGTCCCATGCGCAAAGATGATTTACCCGTCCTGAAGGCTTGGCTTTGCGAACCTCATGCCGCGGCTTGGTGGCAAGCACGTGAGAAAGAAACGGAATTCGAAGAGCACTGCATTTCCCGAATCGAAGGCAAAGAGCGCATCGACGTCTTCATGATGATTGTGCCGCCCCACGAAACACGCTCATTCGAAGAACTTTTGTGATTTAATCCTTTCCGGTTAAAGGGGAAAGGACTACCAAAAATTTAAATGAATAAATCGCGAGTCCATTGTCTGCTTTTTGCAATTCTGTTTTTCTCTTATGGGCCGTCGCTATTTGCCCAGAGCGGCCCGCCTGCGGACCTTGATGCGTATGTCGCCCGCGACATGAAGACGTTCGATGTGCCTGGTATAGCGTTGGCCATCGTGAAGGATGGGAAAGTCGTGCTCGCGACGGGGTACGGCGTCCGAAAACTGGGGGACCCCACGCCGATCGACGAGAACACTCTGTTTGGGATTGGCTCAAACACGAAGGCTTTTACAAGCGCGGCGCTGGCTTCGCTCGTGGACGCCGGGAAAATTTCCTGGGACGACAAAGTGTTCGAGCGGCTAAAGGGTTTCGAGATGTACGATCCGTACGTTTCGCATGAGATGACCATTCGCGATCTGCTGACGCACCGCAGCGGGATGGGCCTCGGCGAAGGCGATCTGCTTTTCTGGCCGCATACGACATTCACGCGCGACGACATCATTTATCGATTGCGATTTATGAAGCCGGCCTCGAGCTTTCGCAGCCACTATGCCTACGACAACTTGATGTACATCGCAGCGGGACAGATTATTCCTGCCGTCACCGGAAAATCCTGGGAAGAGTACATTCGCGAGAAGATTCTCGATCCGCTGGGGATGAAGACTACGAATTTGAGCACAACCGCGTTCAAGCCCGGAGATAACTATGCCTGGCCGCACTCAAAGGTCGATGGAAAGCTGCAAACCATTGCGTTCCAGGATTTGGATAATGCTGGACCGGCGGGAGCGATCAACTCTTCCGTGGCGGAAATGTCCAAGTGGATCATGTTGCAGCTCAACCACGGAAAATTTCCAGGGCGGGAAGAGCGGCTGTTTAGCGAGGCACAATCCCACGAGATGTGGACCGCCCAAACTCTCACGCCCATCAGCGTTGAACCTTCGCCGGTAGGTGTTTTGCGTCCACAATTTGCGGCCTATGCACTTGGTTGGGGGATACGTGATTATCATGGGCGAAAGTTGGTTGGACACACCGGCGGTGTCTCTGGCTTCGTTTCGCGCGTAATACTTGTTCCGGAAGAGAGCCTGGGAATGGTGATTCTGACCAATGCAGAGCAAGGCGGCGCGTTCGACTCGATCATGTATCACGTGCTGGACGCTTATTTTGGGTTGACGCCAACGGACTGGATCCCGAACTTCAAGGACGCAGAGGACGAGTACGAAAAAGCGGCAAAGCAGGCCATGGCGGACAGCGATAAGGGGCGGGCAGCGAATTCCAAGCCGTCGCTGCCGCTGGAAAAGTACGCGGGAGTTTACAACGACGCCTGGTATGGACCGGTCACGATCAAGAAGGAGGACTCAGGACTTGTTATCAGCCTCAAGCACACTCCGAAAGCCGTGGCCGATTTGCAGCATTGGCAGTACGACACCTTCAAAGCACATTGGCGTGACCGAACCATCGAAGACGCGTTTGTGACGTTCACGCTGAATCCTGACGGGAGCATCGACCACTTCACGATGGCTGCGGTTTCGCCCCTTGCCGATTTCAGCTTTGACTATCAAGACCTCTGGTTCGCGCCGGAGCGGTCGCCTGCTCACTGATGGAGCAGACCAATGGCCTAGATGCGTGCTGGGTTGGCTGTGGCGCAAGAGCCTGGGCAAGTGCGCTTGCGCTTTATAAATTGGATTAAGTGTTTCGTTTTGTTACTTTTCACTTAGGAATTCGACATCTGGCGGGCCGGGTAGAAGGTCAGCCGCAGTGCCGCGCTCGATGAGGGTTTTGACGGCTTGCTTGCCGCGTTCGCCGTAGCCGAGCGTCCAGCGGTTCACGTACATGCCGACGAACTTGTCGGCAACTTCGGTTTCCATGTCGCGGGCAAACTGCATGGCGTAGTTCAGAGCTTCTTCGCGGTGTTCGAGGCCGTATTCGACGCTATCTTTAATGGTTTTAGCGATTTGCAAGCCCAGGGCCGGACCAAGCGCGCGCCGAACGGCGTTGCCACCCAGCGGCAATGGCAATCCCGTCTGTTCATGCCACCAGACCCCCAAGTCGATAACGCGATGCATGCCGAGCTGGGGGAAGAGAAGCTGTCCTTCGTGAATCAGGAGGCCCGCTTCGACAACTTCGTTCTTGACGGCGTCCAGGATTTTGTCGAACGCCATTACCACCGGTTCAAAGTTTGGTTCAAATAGCTTCAAGGTGATATAGGCAGTCGTCTTGAGGCCCGGGACGCCGATGCGTTTTCCAGCTAAATCTTCTTTTTTCATGGGCTTGGAAGCAACCACGATAGGTCCGTAGTTTTCTCCAAAGCTGGCGCCACAATCGAGCAGGACATACTTGTCCCGCAAGCTCGGGTACGCAGCGAAGCTTACTGCTGTGACGTCATAGGTTTCCGTAAGGGCTGCTTCGTTAAGAGTTTGAATGTCAGAAAGGACGTGGGTGTATTTGTAACCGGGCGTCAAAAGCTTATGGGTTGCCAGCGCATAGAACATGAAGGCATCGTCGGAATCGGGGGAATGCGCGAGTTTGATCTCCACGGTCTCTTTTTCGGTCTTCGAGGCTGTTTGTGTACCGGACATGGGCTTATCCAGTTCCTTCTGACGGCCGAGCTCCGAGGGAGCCGGTTATCGAGTAGCCCGAGCCGTTCGTTCGGTTTCTCCGAAGAGAGTCTTCCCCTCGGGAAAGCTCTGTTGAGGAACGGTAAGGAGAGAACGTTTCGGACGCTGGGGCTTGCGTGGCGCCGTGGCCAAGCTTATTTCCGCACCGCAAAGACTAGCATAACCGTGGTTCCTCGACAATCGTTACCGCCGATGAAAGGCGCGTAGAGCAAGCGGGAAAGCGAATAGTCGGAGGCGCCCATTGCAACCTGGTCAGCGTTTTTGCTTGGTTTCGTTCTGTGCGACTCGCGCCTTCACCAGTCTTTTGATTAGTGCAGTCGGGAGAGGCTGGTCTGTGGGAAAGTGTATGGTCCCTTTAGAGGTGGAGAAGCCTTTAAGTTCGTTCTCGAACGCTTCGATGACCGCGGCTGTAGGGAACAAACTGCAGTGGTTCGAAAACGCGGCGAACCAGACCAACACTCGTTTGTGCTTGAACGCAGGAATCCGGTAGCTGATCGTTTCGGTAGCCTCCGGGGGCACAGCGGACCGAATCGCCGCGCGAAGTCTGTTGAAGGTGCTGCGGGTGGGTTCTGGGACGTCAGCAATGTACTCCTCGACGTTCTTAGGAGCACCTTTACCTTTCGCCGCAGAACCACGCTTACCAGATTTCACTTTTTTCATAGGGCAATGCTACAGCCACTGCTACTTCAAGTCCATTCCACAGACCACCCCGCTGCCGCTCGACCTGAGGGTGGCCACGCAGCCGATTGGAAAAGTTACTCGTGGCGCAGGGCGACGACGGGATCGACCCGAGTGGCGCGGCGAGTGGGCAAGAAGGCAGCCCAGCCGGCTACGAGAATCAGGACAATGGGGACGGCGATGTAGGTGACTGGGTCATTGGGCGAAACGTCATAGAGCTGGGTCTTGAGCAGCCGCGCCAGCGCGAATGCCACAACAATGCCGATGAAGAGGCCTGTGACGGCGAGAGCCATGCCTTGGCGCAGAATCATGGCGCGAACGCGAGAGGCAGAGGCTCCGAGGGCCATGCGGATGCCGATCTCGTGCGTGCTCAGAGAGACGGTGTAAGAGATCGTTGCATAAAGGCCTACGGCTGCAAGGAAGAGAGCAAGCGCGGCGAAGGCAGTGAACAGAACGGTGAGGAAACGGTCCTGCCACGAGACGCGGGCGATGATTTGCTCAAGGCTGAAGACGCGGCTTACGACGATATCCGGGTCAAACCCAACGACGCGAGCTCTGAGGGTTTGCTGAAGCTGTAAGGGATCACCACTGGTGCGCACTAGCAGAGCACTGGGGGTGATCTCGGAGTTATAGGGAAGATACACGCTAGCGCGGTCCTCGCCCTTGTAGGTTCCGTGCTTGCTGTCGGCAACTACGCCGACGACGCTGTGCCACGGCTCGTTGTTCTTCGGCGGACCGAAACGGATGCGCTTGCCGATGGGGCTCTCGCTCGGCCAATTCTTTTTGGCGAAGGATTCGCTGACGACGACAATGCGGGGCGCGTCGAAATCATCCTCGGTGAAGTCGCGGCCTTGGAGCAAGGGGATGGCGAGCGTGCGGAAATATCCCGGCGTGACCACAATGTGATTGATGAAGGTCATGTCCTTGAGGTCGCGGGGATGTCCTTCCACAGTGAAAATGCGTCCCCAGCCATCGTTCAGCGGAATACCAGAACTAAACGAAGTGGAAACGACTCCCGGAAGAGAAGAGACTTCTTCCGTCAGGCGGCGGAGCATCGCGCGGGCGGGAGCGCCGTCGGGATAGCGGTTCTCGGGATAGTCGATAGTCATCGTCAAAGCATTTTCAGGACGGTAGCCCAGATCTTGCATGCGCAGTGCCAGGAAGCTGCGGATCATGAGGCCGGCCCCCGCGAGCAAAATCACAGAAAGCGCGACTTCACCCACAACCAAGCCGTGGCGCATGAGTCTCCGGCGGACGCCGGTCGTGCCTCCACGACCGCTTTCCTTGAGCGAATCCGAAAGATCGCCCTGGAAGGAACCGCAGGCGGGGATGATGCCGAAGCCGAGAGTGGTGAGCAAAGAAACAGCAAAGGCAAAACCCAAAACGCGGTGATCGGGGGAAAAATTCATCCACAGCGGGAGATCGACGGGAATGAGAAAGAGCAGGGCTGGGATTCCCGCATACGCGAGAAGAACTCCCAATGCGCCGCCTGCCAGACCGAGGAGGAGACTCTCCGTAATTAGTTGGCGAAGCAGCCTACGGCGCGTGGCTCCAAGCGCGGTACGCACGGCAATTTCACGCACGCGGGCGGAAGCTTTGACCAGGAGAAGACTGCAGACATTGGCGCACGCGATGAGCAGGAGCAGACCTACAGCGACCAGGAGCGTGATTACCGCTTTGCGATACGAGCCGGCAACAAATTCGCGAATGGGAATCGCACGGGCCACCCAATTGTTATTGACGGAGGGATTTTCGCGGTGAATCTGTTCGAGCATGGACTCGAGTTCGCCGGTGGCTTGTTCCACGGAAACGCCCGGCTTGAGGCGGGCCACGGCGCGCAGAAAATAATCTGTGCGTGGTGCTTTCAGAGGGTCCATCTGAAGAGGGAACCAAAGTTCCGCGCGGTCCGGAAAATGAAAACCCGCAGGCATAACGCCGACAACGGTCCAACGCGAATCGTCGATTTGCAGGGTTCTGCCGAGGACGTGAGGATCGCGGCCGTAGCGCCGTTGCCAAAGCTCTTCGCTGAGGAGGACGACTTTTGGACCGTTGGGAACTTCGTCTTCGCGGGAAATGGCGCGACCGAGCACAGGTTCCACACCGAGGACGCGGAATATTCCGTCGGTAACTCTCGCGGAAGGAATACGCTCTGCGGCTCCTTCTCCCCTGACGGCAGATTGCTCCGCTGCATAGACCCCAAGGTCATCGAGCAGGCGGGTGCGGGAACGGATGTCGAAATAGTTGGGGAAAGAAATCTGCGTCGTCTCGTTCGGGTCTTTTGGGCTGGATTCTGTGACGGCAATGATGCGCTCCGGTTGCGGGTAGGGAAGCGGCCGCAACAGGAGGCCGTTCGCAAGACTGAAGACGAGCGTTGTAGAGCCTATGCCCAGTGCCAGAATGAAAATCGCCGCGGCGGTAACGGGCAGGTCCTTGCGAAAAACGCGAAACGCGTAGCGTATATCGTGGATGATCATGTGGAAGTGCTCCCGGGGTGCTTGATAAAAAATTCCGAGGACCGCGTGAAGCCAGACGAACAGTGAACCTGTGATGGAGCGTTCCTCGCGCCACCGATCGATGAAGGCGAGACAAAGTTCGCGCCGGTATTCGTCGCGGAACTCAGCTGGATATAGCCAAAGGAATGGCTGATAGAGTCGGAGAATCCCGGCTTGCGAGGGGTGTAGACGCGCCATGGTTCAGGCTCGTTTGCGTACTAATCCGGAAGCTCGAGCGTCGGAGAGCAGTTTCTCCAGATGACGAGCCTCTTCCATGGCCGCGCGTTTTCCGGCTTTGGTGAGACGGTAGTAGCGGCGGCGCTCGTCGTCGTGCGCAGGGTCGGGACGTTCTTCCAATTCTTCGATGAATCCTTGTTCCAGCAGGCGCTTGATGGCGCTGTAGAGCGTGCTGGGGCTGAGGCGAATCTCTCCGCCCGTTCTCTCGCTGACCTCTTGCATGATGGAATAGCCGTGGCGGTCGCGATCGGCGAGCGCGACGAGAATATGGAAAGTGTCCCGGGAAAGAAGAAAGGGTCGCATAGGCCAACTATAGCAGGTTTCGCTATAGCCGACAAAGGAGTATTGGTGGCCCGCCTTCGGCCCGCCAGTAACGAATTCACACGATTGTTGCAATTCCGATGGTCCGTCAAGCGTCGTTAATGCATTGCATGCGTTCTTCCGTGAAAAAGAACCGCGCGGCTTCATGCTAGGATAAATGGAGCCGTCATTTCGCATTGCTTGGGCCATTTGTCGAAAAGAATTGGAAAGCCGCCCCGGAAAGATAATGTTCGTGGAGCCCCCGAAGTTCACGCAAGCGGAGATGGCGGGATTAATTGCTGAGACTGTTGCATGGATGCAACAGCAGCGCGACAAATACCGTCCTGCCTGCAACGCGCTTTCGGAGGTGGTAAAAGTAAACCTTCGGCCGTTTTTTCCTGAGGAAATCCTCGACAGCCTGCGATTAAGAGATCTGTCCAAGACCGGTGAGACGATTCCATATCCTCCTTTTTACGAGCGTGTTCGCGCCGGAGGCGCGCGCGTCGTGCCGGATGCTGCGCACATGACGGCGATTCCGTTCATCGATGTCGCGCTCTTCAATCGGCAGCCGACGCTGCGAACGGTGTTCCACACGCTGATCCACGTTACGCAATTTTCAATCGTTGGCTTGGAGAAGGTCATGGGAGGATACTTCCGCGCCTTGAACGACTCTGGCCTCTGGATGGTTGTGCCGTACGAGGAACAAGCTTACAAACTGGACGCTCGCTACACGAAAGATCCTGGCGACGCATTTTCGGTGGAAGCCGAAGTGCGGGAATGGCTGCGCAACGGAAAGTTTTAGAGCCGTAAGAAATAAATCCGGGCTCATTCCGTTCGTGAACGTAGCCGGAGGCGTTAAAGCGCGGAGACCATGCGGGCGATGGCGTCGTCAAACGTGGATTTATTGTCGAGATAAGGCTGCCAGAAGCGCGTGAGAAGTACAAAGTAGTCGTTCCACCCGCGCTGGTAGAGGCCTTCGCGAATGGCGTAGGGCGTGTAAGTTTCCCGGGGAGCAGGATGACCGCCGTTAACGTTGGGACTAACGATGTCCTGTGGTTCCTTGGTAGCCGTCATCAAAAGAGGTCTGATCACTTCGCCGGTCGTATAAAAGATAAGCGCGTGCCAGAGGTCTCGGGGAATGGCTTTATCGCGCTGGTGGCATTCGCGAATGATCGCCGATTCCACGGGCTCCGCGATTCCGTGCGAAGCCTCGTGAAAGAGCACTTCAAACGCGGCGTCGTCCTGGTTGCGCGGATCGGTGCTGGAGATTGTGACTCGCAGCGGGTCGAGCGTGGTGTAGGCACCCGACGAATATGCGTAGGCGCACACGTCCACGCGGATTTTCGCCTTTGGCCATTTGGTCTGATAGATGTCCGCTAGCCGCTCGGAAATTCCAACACCCTGTTCTTCGATGAGAGGCGCGACGCGCGCGACCCAGCGGCGGTTGGCGCGGTCCTGGTCGGCCCACAGATGAGTGCGGTAGACAGTTGCGGCGGTCTCCAGCACTTGGGTCAGCTTGGGAGGCAGGCCGGCGTCGCACGTTTTCTTTCGCGTGCCGGAGAGTTCGTCGCAATCCTCAAAATCTCCGAGCTGGTTTTTTAGCAGTATGAGGTCGTTATTAAAGAGCAAGTCTTTGTTCGCGTACTTTGCCACGTAATAGTCGACCGAACTGTCCCAAGCGAGCCGCTCCGCGGGGCTGAGGGCGGTGCCCGCATCTTTCATGGTCTTCAATTTTATTTGTGGAGCGGAATTGCCCTTTTGAGGGGCCGCTGGCGGAGATTCGCGCAGCTTGGCTTCGTAGTAAAGCATGTGGTGCAGGTTAATCCAGAATCCGCTGTGAAATTCGAAGACGGGGAGAGGTCCGTAGGCGGAGCTGGATTGTTGCGCCAGCGCTGCCAGCGGAGTCAGAAGAGCGAGCGTCAGGAGCAGGCAGAGACATCGAGTGGATGCTGGGCGCATGTGGAATCGCACGATAGTAGCGCCAACTCCTTCGCTGCACAAACCCGGGATTCTTTCTTTCCCCTATTTTGCAATACCCGATGTACTATGCCCGCTCATTTTGCTGACGATTGCTGACGGGAGAGTGGGATGACGAAACCTTGTGTAGTGAGCTGTATCGCGGTGGTTTTGTTCGCGCCATGCGGACTGTTCGCGCAGCAGTCGCCGCAACTCCCGACCCTGAAACAGGAAGCCGTGGCGGAAGTGGACAAACTCCAGACACTTACGCAACAGATGGTGGACGAAATTTTTAGCTTCAGCGAATTGGGGTTCCAGGAATATGAGACCTCGCGGTACGTCACTGGCATTCTTGAGAAAAACGGATTTCACGTCGAGCACGGCGTGGCAGGCGTTCCCACGGCTTGGGTAGCCACGTACGGCAATGGCAAACCGGTTATCGCCTTTATCACGGACATCGATTGCATCCCTCGCGCTTCGCAGAAGCCGGGAGTGGCGTATCACGATCCGATCGTGGAAGGCGCGCCGGGCCACGGAGAAGGACATAACTCCGGGATGGCCGTCAACGTCACGGCGGCTTTGGTACTGAAGAAACTTATGGATGAGCACCACATCACCGGGACCATCAAACTTGTTCCTGGTGTTGCGGAAGAATTGCTTGGCACAAAAGCGTTTTACGTTCGCGCAGGATTGTTCAAAGATGTGGATATCGTCCTGGGTGCGCACGTGGAGTCTGAATTTTCCACCTCTTACGGCACCGGGAACGGCGAGTGGAGCGGGCTCGTCTCCGTGCAGTATTTCTTCCATGGCCAGGCGGCGCACGCCGCCGCGGCGCCGTGGGAAGGCCGCAGCGCACTGGATGCCGTGGAGCTGATGGACACCGGCTGGGATTTTCGCCGCGAGCACCTGCGCCCCGCACAGCGTTCTCATCGCGTCATTATCAATGGCGGGGATCAGCCCAATGTCGTTCCATCGGAAGCGGCGGTTTGGTACTACTTCCGCGAGCTGGATTATCCGCATATCAAGGATCTCTACGATTTGGGAAATACCATTGCGGATTCCGCGGCGAAAATGACTGGGACCACGGTTGATCACAAGTTGGTAGGATCCGCGTGGCCGCCGTATTTGAACAAGGTGATCGCCGAGACCCAGCAGAAAAATATCGAAGCCGTCGGAATGCCGAAATGGAGCGACGAGGATCAGACGCTGGCGAAGGCTCTTCAAAAGGACATTGGCGCGAAAGTGGAAGGTCTCAAGGAAAAAGTCGAGGCGCTCTCGGAGCCAGTGAAAAAACCCACCGGTGGAGGCTCCGACGACATCGGCGATATTTCCTGGAACGTCCCGATGGTCTATCTGATGTATCCGGCAAATATCCCGAATCTTCCCGGGCATAGCTGGGCTGACGGTGTGGCGATGGCAACGCCCATCTCCCACAAAGGCTCGACCGCCGGCGCCAAGGTACAAGCCTTAACCGCTCTCGACTTCTTTCTTCAGCCGCAACTTGTGCAGCAAGCATGGGATTATTTTCGGAATGTCCAAACGAAGGACATTCACTACGAGACGTTTCTTAGTCCCGATGACAAACCAGCTATCGAGATGAATAAAGAGAAAATGGAGAAGTTCGCGCCGCAATTGAAAAAATATTATTACGATCCCACGCGCTATAAGACTTATCTCGAACAACTGGGAATTCAATATCCAACGGTGAAGACTAACCCATAGTGTTTTATGCGTTGATGCAGCTAAGATCAGTGCTCTGGCAATCTTGCATCAGATGAGGAGCCCACTGCGCCCTGCCGGTCCGCGCCGCGAAGAGTCCCAGATGCATCACGGAAAAAGGAGCGGTGGCCTGTGCGGCCATAGACCAGCGGCGTTGCGGCAAGCTCGAACTTCCCCGGCGCGCCCAGTCCGCTAGCGCCGACAATGACATAACGGAACGAATATCCATTTCTCATTCCCGCGGCCAGATCAGATTCCAAGAGCCCGGCGGCTTCCGCGTTAGCGGCACCATGCAGCGGAGGACCGAGACTCGAGAGAGAGTTAGGCAGCCGCGCGTACTTGAGACGAAAAGCTTCGATAGCTTCAGCGATATCCTTGAGAGATCCGATGGCGGTTTGCTCATTTTTGTCTGCTTCCGCGGAGTCCCACTCCAGTTCCAGGGAAGGTAAATCGAGAAGAACCACGCCCAGCGAGAGGATCTTCCACTCGCCGTTCTCCCGCACCAGGCCCATGGTGACCTGAATCGCGCTGGCGTCCGTCGTATCCGTGGCGTCGCGCAAGTTCACCGGCATAAACGCCACATTGTCACGAGTGTCGGCGCCGCCGATCTGGATCTCCGCGGCACCTGCGGGAGTATCGCAGCGAACGATGGGACGGCCTGAGGGATTGCTGATCGCGGAGGGTTTGCCGGCTTCGTTGAGCAGCACGAATCGTTTCATAAACGCTACGCGAGCTGCCGGCGCCATGCGGGAAAACGATTCTTTGTTGCGCGCGGTGAGAAAACGCTCAAAGTCGTTTTGGCTTTGCGAACAGGCCGCCATCAAGAGATCGCGAAGCGCGGCGGATGGCCCGTTCGGCGAGGAGGCTTGTGCTGTGAGATTTGAACTCGACTCCTGTGCGGAGGCCCTATTCGTTAGGAGCAGAAGCAGTGCGGGCACCATCATCGCGTTGGCAACTAAGGTATTTTTTCTAAATTTCACATCAGTCCTTTGCGGCGCTCAGGATGGCGGCCAGGTTTTGCGTAAAGGCGGATCGAGGCATCACTTCGTCGCACCCTGCGGCTTGTGCCTGCGCTGCCAGATCGCGCTGCACGTGAGAGAGAAACCCAATGACTTTCAGGTCTTTTTGCGCCACGCGCACGCGTTCGATGGCTGCGAGCGGCTGGTTGCGCGAGTTCAGATCGACGATGACCAGCTTTGGCGTTGGTTCCAGCAAACCGAGAAGCGCCTCACCGTTCGTGGCCACTTTTAACTCCAGGCCTAGATGCTTCGCCGTCTCCGCGACCTTCATTTGAAAAAACAGATCGTCCATCAGTGCCACGATTCTTCCCATGCCTGCGACTCCTCCGCGCCTGTTACTCATTATGCGCCAGTTCAACTTTTCGCTGCCTTTTCGAGTAAGATGCATGCATCGCTTGGGAGGTCCCCGCATGCAGCAAGGCGTAGCCCGAACCACCGAGCCGGCGGTCACCGGATCGATACAGCCTGCTCTGTTGCTCCTTGAAAAGACGCCGATTCTTCTCGAAACGATGCTTCGCGATTTGCCCCAGGATCTCCTGCGCTGGAAGCCCGCGCCGGAGCGCTGGTCGATTGCCGAAGTGATCGGGCATCTCGCTGATATTGAACTGATCTATGCCGACCGGACGCGCCGCATCGTTACGGAAGACACGCCGACTCTGCAGAAGTACGATCCTACGCAGACCGTTGTGATCGGTGATTACGTTCGCGGCTCTGCTGCCCAAAACCTGGCGTTTTTCACGAGGACGCGGCGCTCAACCGTAATTCTCTTGAGGAGCATCCCTGCCGCTTCCGCCGAACGCGAAGCGACGCACTCCGAGCTCGGCAATATTACGCTCCATCAAATGCTCAGCGAGTGGGCTTCGCACGACCTCGGGCATCTCCGGCAGATCGCGGAGCTATACCGCGCACGAGCGTTTCACCCCTATGCCGGTCCGTTCCAAAAATATTCCAACCCGAAACCGTGAAGGAACATCCGGAAGATGCGCGCTTGGCCGCCGCGGGTCCGCGCGAAGTGACTCTCTACACGAGGCCGGGCTGCCATCTTTGCGCAGAGGCCAAGGCGGCCATCGCACCTCTGCTGCCCAAGTTCGGCGCTGTGCTGCGTGAGGTAAATATCGATAAGGACGCGGTTCTCGAAGAGCGTTACGGGTTGGATATTCCAGTGATCTTCATCGGCGCGCGCAAAGCCGCCAAGCATCGCGTTGATGTACATCAATTCCGGCGTCAGCTTGAGCAAGCAAAATGAAGAAAAGGCCGATATGGCTCTATATCGTGGGCTGCTTTTCTTATGAAATCATGGACATCCATACCGGACCCTGAGGCGGTCGAACGCGGCTCCTAGTGTCCGCCGTCTGGCTCATGGGCGCCAACTGTTTTGTCTGGCACATCGCCCGCCCTGCCTTTGACGCGGTCGTAGACGCTGATTTGGCTTACCGAGCCGAGCGCTTCGTTATAGAAAGTCGGCACACCCAGCGCCGTCCGCAGTTCTTCGTTAAACTTTCGCAAATTCTCGAGGTGCGACGCCAGCGCAGGCAGCTTCAAACCATCGTCGGTCAGCAGAAATTTCTGGTAGCCTGCGTCCCAAAGCCGGGTGAACCGGCCTTTCAGCATGATCGTCGGCGCAACCGTCATTTGATAGAGATCGTCCGGGCCTTTGCGGAACTCCGCGCCGCACCCGTACTTTTCCACGCGCACAACGCCCCGCGTGCTGCCGACGGCAAAGCCAAGCGCCGCCAGGCTTTCGATTTGCTTCCCTGTGAACCGCTGTTCGACACTCCACATAGGGCTCTTAGCCTAGTAAATGCCGGGAGTTCTGTAAAGCGGACTACCGTTTGTCATTGTTGAGAAGCGGTTTCCCGGTTGTGGTTCGAATGTAATCGGGAGAGAGTCGTCAGGTTTTGGCTGGAGACCAAGAGCGTTCCCAAATGCGCCACAACGAGACGTCGCCGAGGCCTAGCTTGTTCCACCACAAATCCAGCATCTCTTGATCGAGGCGCAGAATGCCATCGCGCTTGACTCCCGCGGGAGGCGGAACCAGCGTCGCCAGGCGGTCATAAATTGGTCCGCGCTCCGATTCGTCAACGCGAGCGAGAAGATGCCACACCGTGAGCGCATCGCGCTGGCGAGCCTCCGCAAGTATTTTGCTGAGTTCGGCGCTCCGTTCTTCCTGGGTGCTTGATGCAAAGTCAAACTTGGACAAGGCTTCGCGAAACGAAGCGGAAGCATCGTCAAAATACGGAGTGCCTGGCCCAACTTTCGGCCGCGTTGCGCAAACCGCGCCCGCGGGGATGAACGCCTCACGTCCATCCAGCTTAAAACCAACCCAACCAAGCTTCGTGCGGAGAAGACCGGCGCCCGAATCGTCCACTTGCAACGTATAAGAACAGCCCAGGTCTACGGCGATGGCCGAAGGCGTATCGACCGTAAACTCACCCGGCAACGCCCAGATGTACGCGTGAATCGTGCCGCGATCGAGCGCCAGTCGATGGTGTCCGTTGCCCCCGGCGACTGAACGCAAGCGCGTGTTCGGCTCCACATTCACCGTTCCAATATCGGCGATGGAAATGTTGGCTTTCGAATGGCTATCTGTGACGAGAGTTTGGCCGACGCCAAGCTTGGCGGTTCCAGAGTTCATTCCAAAGGCTTTCGATTCCACTTGTGGAGTACCGGCGAGACTCTCGATATCCCACCCCGGCCCCGAACTCGTATTTGGCTTCTGACTCCATCGAAGAATCCCAAACGCGGCCATAAACAGGATGACCGCTGTCGCCGCTGCGAGCCCGAAGGACCAATGAGAAGTAAGCAACCGCTGCCAAAACCGTGGTTGCCGCATGGCCGTGATCTCAGGAAATTCCGGCGGCTGACCTTCATGGCGGAATCTGGCAAGAGTGCTTTCCAGTCTTTGAATCTCGGGGTCGGGTTCGCCGGAACCGTCCCAGAGATAATCGTTGTTCATGGCTGATTCCTTCTGTTCAACAGATTCTTTGCCTGCGCCGTTGAATTTCTGTCGCCCGAGGAATCACGCTGAATCGCATCGTCCGGCGACGCCTGGCTTAATTTCTCTCTAAGCCGCTGCATGCCTCGGTGCAAATTTACGCGAACGGAGCCGGGAGTCAGGCCGGTCCGCGCCGCGATCTCCGGCCCCGTCATGCCCTCCACCAATCGGAGGATCAGCGTTTCGCGATAAGCATCCGGGAGGCTGCGAACGAACGCCAGGATCACCGCTGCTTCCGCATCAGGCGCGGTATTCGACGTAGGCAATTCCGCTTCATCTTCCGGTAGGCTCTCTGTTACTGCGGCAACCGCCCGTGTTTGCCGGTAGTAATCGTTAGCACGGTTGCGCGTGATGGCCGCCAGCCACGGTCCAAACCGGGCGACATCGCGTAAGTCGCAAAGCCGGGGAAGAGCGCGCAGAAATACGTCCTGAACAAGATCATCTACGTCGCTCGCGGGCACTCTCGCCAGCAGAATTCCGTGAACCATGCGCGCGTATCGCGCGTACAAACCGCCAAATGCGGCGCGGTCACCTTCGCGTGCAGCCAGCACCAACGAAGAATCACCCTTAGGTTCGGGGGCAGGCGCGGTCGTCACCGCTCGACAGTCCCTGATTGTGAGGCGCGAGTCAACTGTGGTTCCAGCGTTGGATATGCCCACTCCGGATGTCATCCTGGTATGCAGGACGCCATGATCTAGGCAAGTGTTAACAATGGACCGCACCCAGAAGCGCCGGCTCTTGCTCAGGCCCACAAACTATTCTCTACTCCTTGTAGGGTGATTGCCTCTAACTGACGCTAAACTCAGGCTATACCATCAAACTGGCGTGCGGCATCTAATTCGGAGTAAACTGGTCGCATATCTTTGATACTGCTAGGCGATTAAAGAGTATGGCCACGAGCAAGCCCTTCACCGCTTCTATTGACAAACCCTCCGTCCCAGTGGAGAAGCGTCATATCCGGGCGGGGCAATCCGTGATCGACCTGATCGGCAACACGCCGCTTCTGCGCCTTTCGCGAATCGGCAGCGAATTCCCCAATGTGGAATTCTGCGCCAAGGCGGAGTGGTGCAATCCCGGAGGGTCGGTCAAGGATCGGCCAGCGTTGAGCATGATCCAGGCCGGTCTGGCCAGCGATGCTCTCCGGACCGGCAAGACCATCATCGATGCCACCAGCGGCAATACGGGGATTGCCTACGCCCTGATCGGCGCGGCGCTCGGCTATGGCGTGAAGCTCTGTTTGCCAGACAGCGCCTCCCACGAGCGTAAACGTATCCTCAGTGCTCTGGGAGCCGAGCTTGTCGTTACCTCCGGCGATGAGGGCACTGACGGCGCAATCCGGCGCGTCCATGAGATCGTTGCCACTGAGCCGGAAAAATACTTTTACCCCGATCAGTACAGCAATCCGGCGAACTGGCAGGCGCACTATCGCACTACCGCGAAGGAAATTTGGGAGCAAACCAGCGGGAGCGTCACGCATTTTGTAGCGGCGCTAGGGACCAGCGGAACATTTGTCGGCACATCGCGGCGGTTGAAGGAGCTGAATCCATCGATCCGCTGCATAAGCCTTCAGCCGGATGCAGCCTTTCACGGCCTGGAAGGTTGGAAGCACATGCAGACCGCGCTGCGCCCCGCGATCTATGACGATACCCTCGCGGACGAAAATCTTGAGGTCGCCACTGAAGAGGCTTATCGCCTGGTGAAGCGCATGGCGCGCGAAGAGGGGCTGCTGGTCAGTCCCAGTGCTGCCGCTGCGTTGCTTGGCTGTTTCCAAGTCGCGAAGGAAATGCCACCGAGCCAGCACGCCGTAATTGTCACCGTTTTTGCCGATTCCGCGTCAAAGTATCTGACCGAACGCTTTTGGGACGAAGAATGATTTCACAATGAGCCAAGCATTCGAACTCTGGATGAACGCCGAGCTTGCGGCTAAGATTCGCGAACATAGCGTCGAGACGTATCCGTACGAATGCTGCGGAGCGCTGCTTGGAACGGATCACGATGCCCCCGCCAATGACCAGAATCAGGAATCCCGAAAGTTTTCCCGCGAGGTTCTTTCACTTTTTCCGCTCGTAAATCGGCGCGATGATTCGCCGCGCAATCGTTTTTCGGTTACGGCGGACGATGTGCGCGAAGCCGAAAAAGCCGCAAGCGCGCAAGGGCTTGGCGTCATCGGCTGGTATCATTCCCATCCCGACCATCCGGCGCGCCCCAGCGACTACGATCGCGATCACGCCTGGCCGTGGTATAGCTACATCATCGTCAGCGTGCATACTGGTGTGCCGCAGGACCTGACCTCCTGGCGTTTGAAAGACGACCGGTCCGAATTCTTGGCAGAGAAGATTTCGCCGATGAAAGTAAGCGCCGCAAACTAGCGTGCGTCCAAGGGAACGGGAGAACTAACGATGTCCGTCAAAGTGATGATTCCGACGCCGCTGCGAGTATACGCGGGCAAGCGCGATTCCGCGGAGTTCAGCGCCGCGACCGTCGGCGAAGCACTCAGCGGGCTCACCAGCCAATTCGCTGAGCTGCGCAAGCATCTCTTCACAGAAGACGGCAAGCTGCGCGCGTTCGTGAACGTCTACCTTAACGACGAGGACATTCGGTATCTGTCGCAGGAAAGCACGCCGACGAAGGATGGAGACACCATCAGCATTATCCCGTCCATCGCCGGCGGTTCTTCTGAAACCGCTGATTGATTTTTAACTGACAGGGAGCTTTTGCAATGGCCACGACATTACAGCCACAAACCGGTGCGAAGCCGGCTACGAGCCTTACCAACGAAGAAATTCTTCGCTATAGTCGCCACCTGATCATGCCCGAAGTGGGCATGGAGGGTCAGCTCAAGCTCAAAAACGCGAAGGTCCTGCTCATAGGTACGGGAGGACTTGGCGCTCCGCTTGGACTTTATCTGGCCGCCGCTGGCGTCGGACGGCTCGGACTCGTCGATTTCGATGTCGTGGACTTCACGAATCTTCAGCGGCAAGTCACCTTTGGCACAAGCGATGTTGGCAAACCCAAGAGCGAAGCGGCGCGCGAGCGGCTGTCGAACCTCAATCCCAACATTCAAATCGAAGCCTTCGAAACAAAACTCACCAGCGACAACGCGCTCGAACTTTTCAAGGATTTCGACATCATCGTCGATGGCACCGACAATTTTCCAACGCGCTATCTGGTCAACGACGCCTGCATCCTTCTCGGCAAGCCAAACGTTTACGGCTCGATCTTTCGCTTTGAAGGGCAAGCCACGGTGTTCGGAATGCCGGAAGGGCCGTGCTACCGCTGCTTGTATCCGGAGCCGCCTCCGCCGGGGCTTGTGCCCTCTTGCGCCGAGGGCGGCGTGCTGGGCGTGCTGCCCGGAATCGTAGGCTCTATCCAGGCGATGGAAACAATTAAACTGATTTTGGGCGCCGGCGATAGTCTTGTTGGGCGCTTGCTGCTCTTTGATGCGCTGGCAATGAAATTTCGCGAACTCAAGCTGCGCAAAAATCCGAACTGCCCGATGTGCGGCGAGCATCGCACCATCAACAAACTCATCGACTACTATGAATTCTGCGGCGTACGCGGCGAAGAAGCTCCCGGCCCCGATGTGCAAGTCCCGGAAATTACGCCGCGTGAGCTGAAAGCACGCCTCGATCGCGGAGATGCTCTCTTTATCCTGGACGTGCGCGAGCCGCACGAGTTTCAGATTTGCAATCTGAACGGCCACTTGATTCCGCTCGGCGAATTGCCGCGCCGCGTTCACGAGCTAGATTCTTCGCGGGAAATCGTCGCGCATTGCCGCAGCGGAAAGCGTTCCGCGGAAGCCGTTGATTTCCTGCGCAAAGCCGGATTCCGCAAAATCCTCAATCTCAAAGGCGGCATCCTCGCCTGGTCGGATGAGGTAGACCCAAGCGTACCCAAGTATTGAGGGCATTCAGCATTCAGCCGCTTCCTTGAGTTCCCGGCCAACTCTGCGTAATCTAGAGAGCGTGTTCGGCGTTAAGCGATAAATCCCGAACGCGCTTTCACATTTTTCGGAGGCCCGAATGGCCGCTAGCAAGATCACCATAAACAGTAACGGATCGATTCGAGTGGAAGGCGATTTCGAAATTGTCGATCCCGAAGGCCGCGCTTTTGGTCTGGCGGGGCGCACGGCCATCGGCCTTTGCCGCTGCGGCCACTCTGCCAACAAGCCGTTCTGCGATGGCTCGCACAAGACCTCCGGCTTTAGCGACCCCGTGGTTGCTCGCGAACTCCCTCCTTCCAAACCCAAGCTGTAACCCACAAAAAGAGAAAGGAGCGAGACAGTGTGACCTGTGAGACTGTCTCACACTGAGACGCTACCCGTATTCACGTTGATACTGTCCCAATTGTCGGTAACTCTAACGGAACAAAGATGATAGTTTCCTTAGGCTTGTTTTTCTCAGTCCATCCTTGTGTCTCGCCGGTACACTCCCCGCCAACCCTCCGCGCAACGCTCCCGTAACTAACGAAAAATCAGTTACTTACGGACTGAGATTTTCCCTTCGGAAAGGGCACAAACTTGCATTCTCATGGTCTTGTAGCTGTTTCTTCGGTATTTGGGGGGTTTCGTGGGTGGTTGGGGCCAAATCGTCGGGTTTCTTCGGAAGGAGCGTTCTCGCGTCCTGATGGCCTCCACCGTGGGCCTGGCGTTCCTGTTTTTTGGCGCCATCTTTTATTTGAGGCAAGCCGCTATTTCTGGTTCCCCCGAGATTTACCTATATCTTGAAGTTGGCGGCACGCTCCTCAGCTTTTGCTACGCGGCCAACGCGCTGGTTAGGTTCCGCGGCACGCATGACCGCACCGCGCTCATTCTGGCATTTGGCTTTGTGCTTTCGGGAATCATTGAGACAGTCGGCTATTTCGGACTGAACGATGTACTCCAGGCCGGCCCCGCTGCCCTGACAAGAATTCCCATGGGCTGGATGGTAGGCCGCACGATTCTTGCAGTTTTCTTGCTCTCCGCCATCGCCGTGGAACGTTACATTCCGAATGCCCGGCAACCCAGCAAAGAAACAGCAGGTGCGTTACTGGTGGTCGCCATTGCTACCTATCTTACGAGCGCAGCTTTTCTCGCCGCGCCTTCGGCGCCGCTCGCTCACGTAGCCAGCTTTATCTCGCGTCCCTGGGATTTGCTCCCTGGCGCTCTGTTCCTGTTTGCCGCCATCTGTTTCGGACAGCGTCTCCAGAGCAGCAAAAACAATAAGACCGCGGCTAGCCTGTACGACTATTCGCTCTTTGCCGTGGCCTCGCTCAACGTCGTTTGCCACGTCTCCGCGGCCTTTTCCCGCCATCTCTTCGATGGTCCGTTCTTCCTAGCAGAGCTGAGCAAGACCGCCAGTTACGTTGTCATGCTTTCCGGCGCGCTGCTCGATCAAGCGCGTCTGTTTGACCAGGTTCGTTCGATGGCCGTCAGCGATTCGCTCACCGGCCTTGCCAACTATCGCCGACTCATAAGCGTGCTGGAAGCGGAACTAGACCGTTCGCGCCGCACGCAACGTCCTTTCAGCGTCGTACTTCTGGACATGGATGGCCTCAAGACCATCAACGATCACTACGGCCATCTCACCGGAAGCCGCGCCATCGTTCGCCTTTCGAAGATTCTTCGCAGCCATTCTCGCGCCATCGATACCGCGGCGCGCTATGGCGGCGACGAATTTGCCCTCGTGCTTCCTGAAGCCGGCACGGACATTGCTGCCCGCGTCGTTTCCCGCATTCGGGAACGCCTGGCCGCCGAAGCTGAGCCGCCCGCGCTTTCCGTCAGCGCCGGGGTTGCCGCATTTCCAGAAGATGGCGACACTCCGGAAAAGCTTCTGGGCGCTGCCGACCGCGCGCTCTACGGCATGAAGCACCGCAGCAGCAGCAATGTAAAAAATCTCACGCGGATTGCCGCGTGCCTATGAGGATGAATGCCAGTCAAATCCAACAGGCACGCTTTTCCCTTCAACCGCGTCGAACGCCGGATCCCCATGGAGATCCCCGTCCTTCTGGATGGCCATCGCCGGATGCCCAGCAGGGAATCGACTTTTACGGAAAATGTGAGTGCGCGAGGCGCGCGGGTAGTGAGCACCCGCCGCTGGGAACACGGCGAACGGCTGACGTTCCTATCGCGCACCGGAGAGTTTCGCTCCTCGGCCCGAGTAGCATACTGCGAACCATTGCAAGGCGACGGCTTTGCGATTGGCGTGGAGTTTCTCGAGCCAAAAGGGCGATGGGTTGTTTAATCCCCAAGATAGCTTGACGTAAATCGGCAAGCGGATAGGAGGGAATACCTGGAACAGGAGAAGTTAGAAAACTTGCGCAAAATTAAAATCATTGGAAGCGCCGTGCGGATCGAGAAGGAGCCGCCCGGCGCTTCATCTTTTTTTGCCCGATAGGACGTGGCGGCCATCAAATTCCCTGACTGGCGCGCCTCACGGCGTAAGCGGCTAAACTCTGGCATTGCTGCGAAAGACTTCCTCATAAACGCGAATCATTCCATCCACCATTTGTCGCGCGGAGAAGTTTTGTTCCACCCGCTTGCGGCCCTCTTTTCCCATGCTCGCCGCTAAATCCCGGCTTTGAAGAATTCTACTCGCCGCGTTGCAAATTTCCGCAACGTGCGGGCCGGAAACCAGCAGCCCGCTTATTCCGTTTTCGATGATTTCGCCAAGCGCCCCTTTGTCGAATGCGATAGAAGGAATCTCGTAAGCTATCGCCGCGAGCAAGGAATTGTTCAGCGCTTCGAAAAAGGAGGGCAGCAAGAAAACGTCCAGAGCCGCGTACACACTCTCCACATCCTTTACAAAACCCGGAAACAAAACAGCCCCCGCAACACCAAGCTCTTGCGCCAGCGATTCCAGTTTCGCGCGGCATGGTCCATCGCCTGCAAGCAACAGTTTCGCCCCTGGAAATTCCTTGCGGAGTTCGGCGAGCGAGCGAATCAACCACTCCTGACCCTTGTCAGGCAACAATACCCCCACGCAGCCGAGCAATGGCATATCACCGGAAACTCCCCAGTGCGAGCGCGCAGCGCGTCGTTGAGCCTCCGTGAATAGCGGTGGAATCTCCGCACCTTCATAAACTACAGTCAATTTCTCTCGCGGCGCTCCCGAATTTGCCGCTTGCTCCGCCACCCACTTTGAGTTTGCGATGATACGCGCCGCGGCTTCATAGCGGGCATGCGATGCGCGGCTCTTCCCGATGGGGTATCCCACGCGGCGCGAAATCAAAAAGGGAATGTGCTTGTGCGCACCAGCCAGCCACACCGCCGAAACGGCGTGCGCTTCATTGGCATGCACAAGATCAAATCCACCGCCGCGGATCAATTCGCGAACCTTCCACGCCGCAGGCACACGAAATAATCCACGCGAAACAAAATGAACGCGAACGCCGTTCTCCCGCGCTCGCTCTCCGAGCGCAGACCCGCGCGCAGCCACGAGTTCTGCCTCATGTCCGCGGCCGCGCAATCCCTTCAAAATGAGGAGAGCCTGATTTTGTCCGCCCCGCCAAGCAGTCTCGAGATCAACAACCAGCACCTTCACGGCTTCGCTCCGGTTGCTCCTCGCTGCTCTTGCTCGATCAATTTGCCCAGCTTCGCGTATTTCAGCCGCACGGAACGAGCCGCCATTTGCGAAATGATCGCGCCGCGGTATCCATCGAGAAATCCGCCACGCAAGAAATAATTCTGAAACCAACTCCACGGTGTCGCCAGCCACATCGCGCCCTGCCAGTTTCGTTTCCCGTCCTCAAACATTTGCCGGGCCGCAAGGGCGGTGTAGCGTTCCACATTCGCCTCATGCTCCGCAAACGATCGCACCGTGTAATGCAGCAAGTCCCCGTGAAGACGTCCCGGCTTGCCCTCAAACCGCAGTGCTTCGTGGATGATTCCCGAAAACTGCGCTTTATCCCGCCGGTATAGCCGCCGCTGAAAATCCGGATACCAGCCCGAGTGCTTAACCCAGGCTCCCAGATACCATGTCTTTCGCGCCATTTCGTATACACCGAATCGCGCTTCGTGTTTCTTCCAATCCAGCAGGGAAGTCTGCAATGCGCTGCTCAACTCCTCATCCGCGTCCATCGACAAGACCCAATCATTCTGCGCACGCGCCGCGGCCAAATTCTTTTGTTCCGAATAATTTGTCCACGCGAGCTCCAAAAAGACTGCGCCATGCTCGCGAGCAATCGCTGCGGTTCGGTCAGCGCTTCCGGAATCCACTACCACAATCTCGTCCGCGATTCCCTTTAGCGATGCCAAGGCGCGCGGCAAATTATGTTCTTCGTTGAGTGTGATCAGACAGGCGGAGAGGCGATTCATCGGGTGCTTCGGAAGCTCAACGCTATCGTCCGTATCTTACACTTACGATGCGCCGAGTTCAGATTGTAATATGCGGAAGAGCGGAGCAGGGAAGCAACGTCACTTTTTCTGGAAGCGGACACGAATCCGGCTCTCGCCAATGCGAAACTCCGACCCGTCCTGCAACATGGCCGCTCTCACGCGCTCTTCGTCGTAAAACGTGCCATTGGTGGAATCAAGATCTTTCAGGTTGATGACCTTGTCGCGCACCTCCAGCAAGCAATGGTGCCGCGAAATCTCCGGGTCACTCAACGGGATGTCCGCGCCTTTCCGTCCGATCACAACGCGCGATTTCGCCAGTCTAAAAAACTGGCCGTTCGCGGGGCCCGACGTGATCGCCAGGACAAATACACCATCCGCAGGCAGCTTCATTCCACGGTCTTCAGGGGGGAGATGCAAATTCGAACTGGAAGCGTCAGCGCGGGCAAACGTGGGCAGCGGGCTGATCACCACGGTTTGGTCAGGGCGCCACTTGACCTCCACAACCGTGGTTTTCCCGCATTTCGAGCACTTGAACTGCACCTTAGGATGGATCGTGGAGTCGGCATCCTTGAGCCTGTGCTCGGTCCCGCAATGAACACACTTGGCTTGCATCACTCTAATTTAACACTCGCGCCGTGGCCGAGTTGCGCTCTCTTCCTCTCCATGTTGCAAGGGTAATTTGCGGCGCGGACGAACATAAGCCGCAAAGCGCGGAGGCGGCTTGCCCGGGTCTTGTGCTACGATTAAAGATTCCAATCCAAGCAGGAGAGCGTTTGTGCCGGAACATATTTCGCGCAAGGAATTGAAGCAGGACAAGATCCACGATGCCATTGAGCACGGCGCCGAAGCCGTTTTTTCGCACACCACCGTTCTCGCCGCGGCCGTCCTGGCTGTCGTGATCGTCGTCGTCGGCTATTTCGGCTGGCGCTTTTATACCGACCGTAAAACGGTGCAGGCTACCGCGGCGCTAGACATCGCCACGAAGGCTTACTCCGCGCGCATCGCTGCCGTACCCGATCCCAACGATCCCAGCGAGCCGTTCTATCCCACGGAGGCCGCGCGCGCCGAAGACGCCGTCCAAAAGTTTTCTGCAGTCGCCGAGAAATATCCAAACACAAATCCCGGCAGACTTGCCGCCTACTACGCTGCGCTCTGCTACCAAGACCTCGAACGCCACAATCAAGCTCTCGAGCAATTGAAGAAGATCAGTTCTGGCAAAGACAAAGAACTCGTAGCCATGGCGCAGTATCAAACAGGAGTGATTTACGAGCGCACGGGAAAGACGGCCGAGGCCGTCAAAGTTTTCCGCGATCTGGCCGAGCATTCCTCCGTCTTCGTCCCGCGCCCGCTCGTTCTTCTCGAACTTGCCGAGACCTTGCGCCAAAGTAATCCAAAAGAAGCCGCCAGCGTGTATGAGCAGCTCAAAAAGGAATTTCCGAATACGCCGGTCTCGGAGGAAGCGGATCGCGGACTGGAAACGCTCGCGCCACAATCCTGAGCCCTCGATCCTCTCCGCGGCAAGCTCGGGCGGACCGTTGAACCTTTCGAGAAAGTTTGAAGACACCTGAGAACGCAAACGGACAGTAAAGTCTCCGTCCGTCGCCGGAGCCGCTCATAGAACCACTCCACACATGCGCGCCGTGGGCGATGCGCGTGGAACTCTCACGCGGACGCCGCTACCCTGAGCCACCGCATCCCTACCGTAGCGAATACGCGCGCGACCGCGATCGCATCATTCACTCGCGCGCCTTCCGCCGCCTCGAAGCCAAGACCCAGGTCTTCACCATCCGTTACTCCGATCATTTTCGCAATCGGCTCACGCATACTCTGGAAGTGTCGCAGATTGCTCGCACCGTTGCCGCCGCGCTCGGCCTCAACACGGATCTCGCCGAGACTCTGGCTCTCGTCCACGACATCGGGCACCCGCCCTTCGGCCACGCCGGCGAAAAGAAACTCGACGAGCTCATGCGTGAACGCGGCTCGCGTTTCAACCACAATCTCCAGGCGCTCCGCATCGTAGAGCAGTTCGAGAGTCCCTATCTCGATTTCCCCGGCCTGAATCTCACCTTCGAAGTCCGCGAGGGCATCATCAAGCACTCTCACGATTACGCCGCTTCACAATTCCCAAATCTTGCGGAGTATCTTCTCGATCTTCGAACGCCGCTCGAAGGACAACTCATCGATTGGGTCGACGAAATCGCTTACAACACCGCGGACCTCGACGATGCGCGCGAAGCACAGCTCCTGGATCTCGAGGCCCTGCGAAGCGAAGTTCCAATTTTCGCCGAGATGTACGCTCAAATCGAGGCAGCTTATCCCGCTGGACGGGACAAGCTAAAATTCAATGCAGCTCTGCGTCTCATGCTCGATCAACTGGCCACCGATCTCATCGATTCGACCGGGCAACGCGTGCTCGCTTCCGGAGCCGCAACGGTGGACGACATTCGCCATGCCCCACGCAGGCTTGCCGGTTTCAGCGATGCCTTTGCCCAGCGCAACGCAGAAATGAAACGCTTCCTCTTCAAGCACATTTACAACCACCCCGCTATCACCGAAGACCGCGACCGCTCGATCCGCTGCCTCGAAGAGGTCTTTTTGTACTACCTCGATTCGCCTGGTTCGATGCCTCCCTCCCACGAAGAATCGGCCCAAACAGAACCCCGCCACGTCGTCGTCTGCGATTACATTGCTGGGATGACCGATCAATTTCTGCTTCGCAAGCACCAGGAGCATTTCGGCTCTTCTGCTGCCTCCGCCGCAGGCCAGATTTCCGAATCTTCTTAAGTCCCGGAGCGATCCCGAACCACACCATGGAACGCACACACTTTGAAACGCTCGTCACGATGTATGACAACGCCCCGATCAACAAATGGTTCCGGCCGCTGCTCCGCATCCCCGAAGAAGGGCGGGCGGAGATTGAATTGCCCGTCCGTGAGGACTTTCATCACGCCGCTCGCGCAATTCACGGAGCCGTGTATTTCAAAGCGCTGGACGACGCCACATTTTTTGCCGTGCAATCTCTCGTCAAGGATTTGTTCGTCGTAACTTCTTCTTTCCAGCTCTATTTTTTGCGGCCCGTCTCTCAAGGTCACCTTCTCGCCCGCGGCCAGGTCGTCAGCCGCTCGAAACGCCTCTACATCGCCGAAGGAGTCCTCTTCGACAGCCGCGGCAAGGAAGTCGCTCGTGGAAGTGGAACGTTCATGCCAAGTTCCATCCATCTGGGCCCCGAGCTGGGCTATCGCTGAACGCCGCGCTCCACTGCGCCTCGGAACGCCAACATGGCCGTAATCCAATCTCCGCCGTCGCTTGTGATAGCCTTAGCCGTCTTCAGCAGCGAAAAGGTAAAAACGCATGTTGTTGGGCTCGAACACTTTTCCTGTGCTCCGATGGGTTAGCTTGTGCTGGATGATCGTCTGGCTTCCTACGTATTTCCGCGTATGGGGCTGGACGAATCTGTTGCACTTGTGCGATGTCGCGGTGATCCTGAGTTTTATCGGTATCTGGTGGGCAAATCCCCTGCTGCTTTCAAGTCAGGCCGTCAGTTCGCTCGCGGCAGGAATTTTTTGGATCCTGGACGTCGGCTGGCGGCTCACGACAGGACGCTATCTCATCGGTGGTACGGATTATATGTGGGACGCACGTTATCCGCTCTGGGTCCGCCTGCTCTCGTCCTTTCACGTCGGGCTGCCCCTGATCCTGCTTTGGACCCTGCGTCGAGTCGGCTATGACAGACGCGCTCTGGGCCTGCAAGCCGCGATCGCTGCCGTTCTGCTAATCGTCGCTCGCTTCTTGTCGGTGGAGATCAACATGAACTACGCCTACCGCGATCCTGTCTTCCACCGCGCCTGGGGACCTGCCCCCGTTCACCTTGCGGCCGCGTTCATCATCATCGTGGGATTGGTTTACTGGCCCACGCATCTACTACTGAGCTGGCTGTTTCGCGCTCCAGGCAGCTCGCAATAGGGAGGGAGAATGGGACTCATGGTCAGAAATGTCTCTCGAATGCGAGTGTTGGTTTTTGCCGTTTTGTTGGCTTCGGACGAGATTGCTAGTGTGTCCTCAGATCCGATCCCTTTACAAAAGAGCGGGATGGCCCGGGCCGGTATTGGAAGTACAACAATTCCCAGCTATATTCATTGCCGACCGCCGAACTACCCGGAGGAGGCCAGAGCTGCGAAATATATCCGCATAGAAAGCACTCGACGTTCGAGAAGCGTCGGCGCTCAATCAGCGAGTTTAAGTTTTTCCATGTACGCGCCAAAAGCTGCTTTGACTCTTGCAGGGTCAGGCGGTTTGGTTTTGTACTCCATCAAGGGCAATACGAAATCATCCATCGCTTTGTCGATCTGCTCGAACAAATCGGGATGGGTTTTCTTTAGCGCGGTGTCGCCGCCGTAGTCTTCGCCTTTATCCCACACCCGCTCGAGGCTGTGTGCGAGCTGAGCGGCCGTTGCGGTATCGCCTTTTTGAAACTCCAAATAGGCGTGCTGGGCAAGGGCACGGTAGGCTCCCATCTTGGTATTGTCCACACCAGCGGTCTGAGGATTTTTCTTTTCCTGGGCCGAAGCTGTGGAAAGTGCTCCCATTCCGATGAAAAAGACAAGCAGGACTGCGAAGATCGGCCTGGCGGTCTTGAGGAAAAATTGTCTCAACGTATCCTCCCAAGAGATAGTCGTGTTTCTCGGCCCGTACGTTCTGTAGGACCTATTTTCTCAAGTCCTGACGGAATAAGAGCGGGAATTCGGAGTCTAGTCGAAGATGCTGTACACAAAAGAGTACTTGCCCAACTGAGTTCATTAGGTGCGTAGAATCCTCGTGCGCTGTCGTGGACGCTCTTGCGCCGGATCGTGGCTTGCCCACCACGCGCGCCAGGCATTGGCATCGTTGCCGAGCGCCGCGCCCGTAATCACCCGAAGCGTTCCATACACCAACTCCCGCGTCGTGGTGTTCAGCGAATCGTCGTCCGCAAAATTGAGCAGATGAGGCACGGCCGCCAGCCGCTCTTCCCGCGTGAGCATGCCGGATTGACCCAGGCTGCTAGCCGCCAGTTCGCGCACACGCGGCGAGCGGTCGTGAGTCAAAATGTCCAGGAGTGGATCAACCGTAGCATCGCTGCCCAACATCGCCAATCCTTCCACTGCCCAATAGCGTGTGTGTTCGCTGGGATCGTTCGCGTAATTCAACAGGCTGTCCAGGACCTTCTGAGCTTCAACGCCACGGTTTCCCAGCGCACCGAGCCGCCACAACGCCATCCCTCGGCTTGTAGGATCACGCTGCAACTGCTGGATCAACTGCGCAACACTCTCGGGCGATTTGCTCAAATTGTTTGCCGCAAGGTCCACGTCGATCGCTGCCGTCCGCACGCGAAGATCGCGTGAATTCAGCGCCGCCAGCACCAGGTCAAAAAGCTGGTCAGTATTTTTAATATGGCCGCGCCAGCCATCCACATTTTCACGCAGCAGATCCAGAGCAGCCTGGTCGTCATGCATCGCGCGTTCCAGCAATTGCGCCGCTTGCTGCTGCGGTGGGAGATGCTTTAGTTCCGCATCCAGCTTATTTGCCTCAGGAGTCGGCATTCGTACGGGCGAGAGGGCCTCAGAAGGTCTCTCGGCTGGAAGTCCGTTGCCCCACTTTTGCGTTGGCAGCGTCGTTCGTGCGGTCTCAAATCCGGCGGCGAGCGAAACGCCGCCAATGGCCACGAGCAAGGCCACATTTCGGATTCCCAAACGCAGCCACCGAGTCCTCGCTTGCGCGCCAGACTTGTTTTCTACACAAATTGGATTTTGCTGCTCGTTCATTCGCCGTGGCTCCGCTAGGCGTGGCCGCAACTAGAGCACCGCCTGTCACCAGCGAAATTACGAGCTGAGCTTGTGCGTGGGTATGGTACGGCGGGACAGATTGTCGCTATTTCTTATCTAACCTTATTTTTTTCAATTAGTTCGGGGAGTTACTCATAGGCAAAGCCGGCGGAAGCGGCGTCCCATGGTACAGGTGTTTTCGCACTTCCCATTTCATCGAGCCCAATGGCGCCCATGGGTATGCTCACAACGGTCAATGCTACCCGGCTATGGGGGTCTGCCTTTTAAGGAGCCGTCTGCGCAGGAATCACTTTTGTGTCCTGCGGCGTGAACTCAAACCGCAGCCGCCATTCGCTCGCCACGCTCTTTCCATTTACCTCGGGGGGCGTGAAGGCCCATTTTTTCGCGGCTTCTAAGGCGAGATCCGCAAAAAACGGGCTTGGTCCGGCGGAGTCCAGCTCCGCTCCGGAAACACTGCCCGCTTGATCAACGTGAACTTTTACGCTAACGCGCACCTTCCCGTGGATGGTTGCGCGCGCCTTCGGCGACACCTCCGGCAGCACCTGATCCAGGACTTCTCCCTTGCCTGTAGCAATTCCACCAGTGGCCGGTTTCGCAACCTCCTCGGAGGCAGGCGCTGCGGTAACCGCCGCCGAGGAAGCAGGCTGCTCCTTTTCGCTCGTCGGCTTCAAAGTGTCCTGTGCGGGAGGTGGTGCGATCCGCTGTGCTTCTTGTGGCGTTGCCGGCGCCGCGGACTTCGCTGACTGGGAAATCGCAGGCACGCGCTCCGATTTCATCTTGGGTTTCGATGAATCCTCGGACTCGGCTGGCTTCGAAACTGCACCTGGTTTCTCCGAAGCCACGGCCGGTGCGGACTGAGCTTCCGGGTGATGCGTGAGCAGCCGCGGCACCGTCAGAATCGCAGCAAACGCCAGCGCGCCCACAATGAGCGGAACAAGAAACCGCGACTTGGCACCCGATTCCCCGTATGGCGATGGCCGGTCGGGATTAGTTTGCACCTGGGGTGCAGATCTTGGCGGCAGCGGCAGCGAGGCGATGGGTTTGGATGTCACCGCTGCGCCCTGGCGTGGTAAGTCTACCGGGCTCAACCTCGCCCCGGCAACCGATGCCGCAACAGACACAGACGTCACCGCTGCGCGCGCATTCAGCCGCTCCGCAATGTCAGCAACGCTCATGCGCCGCTGAGGCTCCATCCGCAAACATTGGCGCGCGATCTCCAGGAATGGCGCAGGGAGATTAACGGGCACCACCGGCTCGCGATTCGGCCCGGACTGCCACTCCGGCAAATGCCGTGTCAGAACTTCGACCAAGGTCATGCCCAGCGACCAAACGTCCGCCGCCGGCGTCAGCATTCCGCTGGCCGCTTCAGGCGCATCGTAATCACTCGCCCTTTTTGAGGCACTCTGCGACTCTCCGATGCGCGAAATCGCATCGCTCGAGAGTTTCAGGTGGTCTCCGGTAGCCAGTATATTTGCGGGCTTCAAATCGCCATGTACAAAGCCCTTACCGTGCAGGCATTCCAGCGCATACAGCACAGGGAAGAGCATGTCGCGTGTTTCTTCCGGCGTAAGCGCGCGCTGCGAAAGAATGTCCGCGAGGTCTTCCTCGGCGTACTCCATCACCAAGTACAGCAGATCATCGGTGCCGAGCCGGCATCGCCCCACGCGGAATATTCGCAGGAGATTCGGATGAGAGAGTTGCGAAGCAAATTCCCAACTTGAGACCTGCGAATCGGCAGTTGCCGGATCCGCTGGAGAAAGCTTGATGGCAGCTTTTTGCGGCTCGCCCGCGCTGTGCTCCGTTAGGAACACCGCGCTGTGATCGGATCCGCCAAGATATTGCCGCAAGGGAAAAATCCCTTCGACAATCTGGCCTTCCCATTGTTTCGAGGCCTCGGTCATATTGCACCCCCGCCCGACCGTGGATTTATTGCAAGTTTAGTTCAAGTCTAGGCACTTCACCCGGGAAAGGTGTCTGGCTGGATACCCACCATACTACCAATACTGCCTGCCCTTTCAACTGACCCTCAGACCAGTAGTTTTTTTAGATTCCAATAAGATACTCTGGCAGCGATCACAGGATTCGATTCCCGCGAATGGGAGACCAGCCGTGTTCTGCGACCGCTGTGGCCTAAATTTCCTTCCCAAACAATCCGTATGCACCCGGTGTAGGCGCGTTCCGACGCGCTACTGGTTTCAGTTGATGAGTCTGGTCACGCTGCTCGTAGCCGTGGCGTGCAACGGTCTCGTAGCCATCTTCCTGCTCCCGCGCTATGCCACGGGGCATAACTCACGCTTCGTCTTCCGCGCCTGGTGGTGGTTTGACCAAAATGTCGCTCTCTATGGCTGGGTGCTTTTCGCCGTCGCTCTTCTGGCTTGGGATTATTTTGTCTGGAAAGAGGCCCGGCCCAAAATCAAAGGCTGGTTTACGCGTAAGCTGCTCACTCTCTCGCTCGCCGCTGGCGTAGCTCCCATGATCCCCTGGTGGATACCCGCTGGCCAACCCCCGGGCCAATTTCTTTCAATGATCGGGAAGTATCCCGGCTTGCCTGCGATTCTTGCCTGGGCCGTCGTCCTGGTTGTTTCCGTTCTTCTCTGCAGCGACGCGGAGTCGCGCGACTATCTCCTCGGCCACGGAAGAATCCTCAGCGTTGTAAGCACCGGAATGCTCTTGCTCGTGCTGACGATGACCATGGTTGGCTGGTCGCTTACTTATTGAGACTCAGTACGGACTCTGTTCGCGCGCTCTACTTCGCCCGTGCCATCGCCAAGCATAGCGTCACGTAGCGTTTGAGCTTCTGGGTAATCAGAAAATTTTCCTTCACGTGCTCATGCCCGTTCTCGCCAAGCTTCGCCGCAATCTCCGGATGGGACAACAAGAACCGAATCTGATACGCCGTCCCCTCGACCGAATGCGCCAAAAGCCCCGTATGTTTGTGGATAATTTGCACCGGAATTCCGCCGACCGCCGAAGCCACGACCGGTTTTTTCTTCCACAGCGCTTCGGAAACCGTCAACCCGAACCCTTCCCGCAGGCTCTTCTGAATCACGATCGTCGAAGCGCGCTGAAGTGCGTTCACCTCCAGCGGTGCCCACGCTGGCAGTTCGATGATATGAATGTCTGTCTCGCCATTCGCTTCTCGCTGGACCTCCTTCAGAACTTCCGCTCCCTCCGGGTCATCAGAGGCGCTGCCCCCGGCAAGCACCAGTTGGCAATCGAAATATCGCTTCACGATGCGATATGCGCGAATCATACCAACGGGATCTTTCAGCCGGTCGAACCGCGAAATCTGCGTCAGGATGGGCCGTAGCGGATCGATCTGATATTGCGCCAATGTCCGAGCTACAAACCCGCTCTCCAAATCGCGGTTCTTCTCTGAAAGAGGATCGATCGCGGGATAAAAAAGATACTGCGGGATAGCCAGCGAGCGCGAAAACTCCGGCGAAGAAAACATCGCTGCATCATAGCGCGCCACGAATTTCTCCAAAAAATCCCAAACCTGGCGATGGGGATGCGACAGATCGATATGGCACCGCCAGGCCCAATGATTCCCGCTGCCTTTACGTCCTTCTATAAGCGCAGCGGGCTGCGGATCGTGGATAATCATGAATTCGGCGTCGAGCGGAAGCCGCGCGCGGTTACGCTCGTTGCACGCAAGAAAAATTTCAAAATCTTTCGGGTCCGTGTGATACGGAGCCCCATGAAGCGCGTTGTGAAACGACTTCGTCACTCCATAGAAGTCATCGCCCCCCGTCATCACGTCCCAGCGCATATTCAGCTCGAGTTCCTCCGCGAGTGGCAGAAGCCGGTTAAGAATCTCCGCCACGCCTCCACCCACCGCGGTCGAGTTAATCATCTCTATGCTGCGGCCTTGCAATGGTTTCGCGAGCACGCGCAGCTCGTCGATCTCGCCTTCCCCGAGCAGCGCTGCGTAATCATCCAACGGAATCCGGCTGGCGATCGCTACTGCACTCATCCTTTTCTCCTCTCGCGGTCGATCAGCCGAAGTACCTTGGCGCGGGCGCTGTCGAGCGTGTTCGTATAAATATCGATGTGATTCACGCTGTCTGCCAGCGTTCCCAGGCCGAGTCCATCCGCCAACCAGTGCGAAAAATCGTTCGTTTGCAGTTGCAAGCGCAGCCGCGACGAGAGGAAGTGGAAATAGAAAGAGGCATGGCTCAAATGCACGATGCCGTTGCGAAATTCTTCCAGCGTCCGCGCTGTGAGCCCGAACGGCAGGGTGACCTCCACGCTTTCGCAAAAGTAAAAGCGCTCCAGAGCCGTTTGCTCCGCTAGCGCCGGATTTGCGCTGCAATAATCGCTGACCACGCGGCACAAGTCGCTGCGCAGTGCGGCGATGGAAAGATAATCTCGCACGTCGAGCGCCGCGAGTTGCTCGGCCAGGTCTTCGCGGCTCGCGTCCGCGTGCGCCCATTGCGCGAAGTCATTCGAAAAGCCTTCCGTCAGGAAGTGATGGCTGCTCAAAGTCTGAAAAGTGTGATGAAAGATGGAAGCATCACTGCATTGGCTTAGCCCCTTCAGAAACTCGGTCAACGTGCCCGCGGACTGATTCCCAATGCGCGTCAAATACGAGACAGTGAAGAATTCGAACGGCGTTTCCGCGGCGATCATGGGCTGGTTTTCCTGTTCCACGAACCCTGTGGCAGTGCGCCGCATATCGGACTCGCCCATTTGGCGAGTCCGGGACGGTATGGTCATGATGTTTGCGGCACCTCAATCCGTTCTGGAGCGTCGATGCGAATCTCTGTCAGGTCGGAGAGCAGATGCGCGGCCCATCGGTAGACGTTGTGCTCGCGCACGTTTTCTCGCATTCGCTGCATACGCCTGAATTGTTCTTCCTCCGGCATCTCCAGCGCGCGGTGTATCGCTTCCGCCACTTGCTGCACATCGTATGGATTTACGAGCAGCGCGTCCGGCAGTTCGTGCGCCGCCCCCGCGAACGTGCTCAGCATAAGAACGCCTCGCTCGTCTTCGCGGGCCGCCACGAATTCCTTCGCCACTAAATTCATTCCGTCATGTAGCGAAGTCACCAGGCAGACGGAAGCCGCTTTGTAGTACCGCGCAATTTTCTCGTGCGTGTGATGTTTCTTGAGCAGTACAATCGGTTTCCACCGCCCCGCTTGGAACCGCGCATTAATCCGGTCCGCCTCCACGCTGACTTCATCCAGAAAGTGTTTGTATCGGTCAATCTCCGTCCTGCTAGGCGCTCCAATCTGTACAAAAGTGAATCGATGTTGGTAGGCGGGATAAACATCCAGGAAGTGCTCGATTCCGCGGAATCGCTCGATGATCCCCTTTGTGTAATCGAGGCGGTCCACGCCCACGCCCAGCAGGCTGCCGTCGATTCCCAGCTCGCTGCACAGAGCTGCGCGTTCCTCTCCGGAGTTTCGCGCTTCATTTAAAGCGTGCCCATTCTCCGGAAACGCCACGCTAATCGGATACGGTCTCACCCGCGTGACGTGGCCTTGGCGATTCACCGCAAAACGGTCCCATTCCGTCAGTGCTTCCACCGCGCGGTCCACCGTTTCCAGAAAATTGTTGCAATGCGATTGGATGTGAAACCCGATCAGGTCAGCGCCGAGAAGTCCGTCGACCAGTTCCCGCTGCCACGGACAAATGCCAAACACTTCCGGATTCGGCCACGGTATGTGCCAGAAAATCGCCACTCGCGCATCCGGACGTGCTTCCTTGACCATCCGCGGCAGCAACGCGAGGTGATAATCCTGCGCCAGGAGTATCGGCGACTCCGTTCCTTCCATCTCTTGCAGCACCGCATCGGCAAAGCGCCGGTTCACGCGCTGGTAATGCGTCCAATCTTCTGGACGAAACACCGGCCGCGTATGTGCAATATGGCAAAGCGGCCAAAGCCCTTCGTTCGCGAATCCCTGGTAATACCCTTTTTCTTCCTCGTTGCTGAGCCACACGCGTCGAAGCGTATAGCTCGGCCGCTCCGGCGGAACACGCTGATGGTCAAAAGCATCGGAGACTTCGCGGTCGGCGCTGCCCGATCCGTGGGCGATCCAAGTTCCATCGCACGCTACCAGCACAGGTTCGATCGCCGTCACAACGCCGCTTGCCGGCACGATAATCTCCATGGAATTATTTTTTTCGCTGTAGACGTTCAGGTATGGCTCGCGGTTGGAAACCACAAACAGCGGCTTATCCTGCAATTTGTTCCGCAAACTCACGCGCAGCCGTTCCGCTGTCCAGATGGAAACGTTGGAATCGCGCAACCGCGCTTCCTCCTCCGCCGACGCTCGCGCCGCGTTCAAATCATGCGCAAGATGCTTGACCTCCTGATGCAGTTGATCAAAGATCTCCCCCTGCGGTGTCATCGGGGGAGCGTGCGCCTGTCCCGTTCGCAAAGTTCGCAGCCATTTTGCCGTCCGCGCCAGCGGCGCTGTGAACGTCCACCTCACCAGCACGAATGCCAGCAAGCTGATGAGAATCGTCTGGATCGCTGCGTTGACAAATGCATCCCTGAGCGTATGTTGCACCTGCGTGTCAATATAACTTGTGTCATGAAACAAGACGAGAGTGCCGGCGGCTTGCCCGTCGCGATGCAATGGCAAAGCAAAGATGTGCATCGGACCCAGGTACTTTTCGTCCCCGGCCGCAGAGCTGTCCTTTGTCAGAAATTCACCCTGACCCGCGTCTCGCTGTGCGGCCCGCGTCGCGATCGCCGGGCGCGTTTGAAATTCCGCCGGGAGCCCCGTGGTGACCGCAATCGCCGCACCCTGGTCGTCGTAAACCGCCACCCCCTGCAGATGTTCTCTCTGTCCGAAACGTGCTACGAGCCGTTGCAGGTTTTTATTAGGCCCGTTGCCCAGAAGAGGCTCGACGGTTTCTTGAAGGCTATCGCCCAGAATTTCCGCGCGTCGCGATAGGTCGCTGCGGAGATTGCGCCTCTCCGTCCTCACCTGATACGCCGCGAACAACAAAGACACGACCGCCACGCTGACGATTAAGGGCAGGACAATCTTCAGAGTCGTGCGCATCAAGACTCCTCGAGTTCGTTAAGTAAGTCAGATTGCGCCGGGGCTGGATCCGGCGAAATACCGGATTACACTAGGCCAAAAAGAAAAAAGGCAGTAGGTCAGTAAGGATTGACGCCGGAAGCTGGCGTCACCACAACGTGAACGGCAATGTTCTTCCCGCTGTCCGAGCGGTATTCTACCATCGCTTGCGCTCCGATGGTCAGTTTGCCTTCCACTTTCGTTTTGTCATCCACCAGGAACTCTACGGATTGCGGTCCCTGATTGTCTTTTTTTGTGCTGATTGTAAACACGGCATCGCCCACCGAAGCGATCTGTCCGGATACGGATTGATTCTCCGCCGCGCGGTTCGCGCTGCGTCCGGCCGCGTTCGCGGGCAAGGGTTCGGCAAACACGGCCAGGGTAAAGCATGCCATAAAAAGCGTAGCCAGTGAAAGAATGGTGCGGAATCTCATGAAGTTTTTCTCCAATTTGATTTCGACCGGGACCTGACGGAAGGCACGAAATGAGCCAAACTCTCCCAAGATTTGTCCCCGTCAAGTAAGCCGCGCTATGTCAGCAAGTTATGTGCTGTACGCGGCGATCGCGAAAAAATATGGCCTGGTACTAGTCCCATGCAATTCTTGCCCGCCCGCAGCACTTCTCGCCTGTCTTTTCTCGCCAACCCAGCCGGCAAGTTCGCAATCCCGCTCGCCCGCGTGACCAATCAACCTTGCTACCTTACCCGCTCAATTTCCGCGGTGGTATCCTCTTTTGTACAGGTTTATGCTGATCCGACGAATCTGATTCGAGGTGCCTAGGCGATCCGCCACAAAAGTGAGATAACGTATGTTCGAACGATTCACAGAAAAAGCCCGCCGCGCGATTTTCTTCGCCCGCTACGAAGCCAGTCAATATGGCATCATGTCCATCGAGACAGAACACTTGCTGCTCGGATTAATGCGTGAGGATAGGTCGCTCCTTTGGAAGTCTCTTCGCGAAAATGGTGGCGCGGAATCGATTCGTCGGGAAATCGAATCCCAAATTACGCGTGGCGAGCGCCTATCCACAGCTATTGAAATTCCTGTCAGCGCAGAGTGCAAGCGCATCCTGAGCAAAGCCGCAGAAGAAGCGGAGCGTCTTGGATCCAAATATGTGGGCCCGGAACATATCCTTCTCGGAATCCTCCACGAACACGATTGTCTGGCCGCCCGGCTTTTGCGCGAACGCGGTTTGACTCTCGATTGGCTTCGCGAAGAACTGACTCGTCCTTCAGATGATCCACAAAGAAAATTCGAGAATGCCGCGGCAGAAATTGTTTCCGTGATGCAAATTGCCCTGGTATGGGGCCTCGGTCAAGCAACTGAGTTTGCAAGGATGTTTGCCGCGGATGGCCAGTTTGTCGACATGCAGGGCAACCTGTGGATTGGTCCGGCGCGCATCCATGAAGCCGCAAGACTTATCTTCGCCGCTCCTGGCTGGGCCAAGTCGATCGGAAAAATCGAAGATGTTCAGTTCGTTGGCAGTAAAGCCGCCATGGCCACCCTGGTGTGGGAATCTCCCGTAAAGGTCGAAAAGCCGAATCCCGGTTGCGTCCGCATGACAGTCATCCTGACCCAAAAACCGGAAGGCTGGAGCATCGCGCGGGCTCAAGCCACGGGGCTGCAACCCCAATCCCGCAGCGCAGCTGTTTAGCCCGCTTTTTCGGCCGCTGGTACTAGAGCCACCCCTTGCCAATCGTGCAGCAAAAGTACCAGAAAGCGGCCCTGTTCCTTGACTTGCCGCTCGCGCGACGGAATAATGATAAAGCATGAGCGTTAGCGCCGGAGGCATTCAAGACTTGTTCCTCGATGTAAAAGATCTCGCGGTTCGCAAGCTGCGTATCCGGAAGAGCTATGCCCCGGGCAGCATCGATTACCATTCGTCCGAGATCAAGCAAGTCGCCCCCGTGGAAGTCACTGCCACCGCCGAGCTTCTCGAAGGTCTGATTCGCATCGAAGGTCAGCTCGAAACCAAGATTGAAATGGTCTGTGCCCGCTGCCTCGAACCGGTTATTGAAGACGTAAACCGCTCTTTCGATCTGTTTTATGCGCCCATGCCCAAAGGCGCCAAGCCGAAAGAAGACCGGCTCAAGGATGACGATACGGAGATCGGCTTTTTTGAAGGAGATGGACTCTTCCTGGCGGATGTGCTCCGAGAACAGGTACTATTAGCTCTGCCCCTGAAAGTCATCTGCCAAAGTGACTGCCGGGGATTGTGCCCAAACTGCGGTGCCAACCTGAATCACGAGGAGTGCCGCTGTGAGACCCACGCGACGGACCCGCGGCTGGCCCCTCTCGCGCGCCTGAAGCAGGACTGGCTGAAAAAACAATAGTTTACAGGGCCGAAAGCCCATAGAATCCGCCCACTGAGGCGGGAACGAGGAGTATTGCTATGCCTAACCCAAAAAGACGGCATTCGAAACGACGGACGAGCACCAGACGGGCACACGATTTTCTCGAGAAGCCGCCTCTCGGCGAATGCCCGAATTGTCACGAAACCAAGCAGCCGCATCAGGCTTGTCCCCATTGCGGTTTCTATAAAGGCCGCGCCGTGCAAGACAAGTCGGCCTGACGCCGCCTTTTCCTGCCGGGTCTCATCCAAGAACTGGCGGCCAGATAAAGCGTTCAGATAAATCCGATGATCACTATCGCCGTTGACGCCATGGGCGGAGACAACGCTCCCCGCCCCGAGGTTGAAGGCAGTGTCCTGGCCGCCCGCGAACTGGGCGTACGCGTGATGCTCGTCGGGCAACCAAGCGTCGTTCGCGCAGAGATGGCCAAGCATGCCGCCCCGAACTTGCCCATTGATATTGTACCGGCAAGCGAGGTGATCACCATGGAAGATCACCCGGCGCAAGCCTTTCGCCGGAAGAAAGACAGTTCGGTCCATGTCGCCGCGCGCCTGGTGCGTGAAGCCAAAGCCGATGGCTTGGTTAGCGCTGGAAACACCGGCGCGGTCATGACCGTCGCTAGATTTTTGCTTGGCACTTTGGAGTCGGTCGATCGCGTCGCGCTCGCCGCGCCCTTCCCGAATGCCAAAGGCGGCGTTTCTGTGCTGCTTGATGTCGGTGCCAACGTGGATTCCAAACCCGAGCATTTGGTGCAGTTCGCGGTGATGGGCGAAATTTATTACCGGGCAACTTTTGGCAACCGCCGCCCCCGCGTCGGCCTCTTGTCCGTCGGCGAGGAAGAAATAAAGGGCAATGAACTCACACGCGAAGTTTACACACGCCTGAAAAAAAGCGCGGTGCACTTCGTCGGCAATGTCGAGGGCGGAGATCTTTTCTCCGGAAACGTAGACGTAATCGTGAGCGACGGTTTCGTCGGCAATATCGCCCTGAAAATCTGCGAAGGCCTTGCCGTCCAGATTTTCGGCCTGCTGAAAAAATCGATCCAAAGCTCGCTGGCGTCGCAGGTCGGTTTTCTTTTTTCGCGAGGAGCCCTGAAGGGTTTGAAGAAAACAATTGATTACACGGAGTACGGTGGCGCGCCGCTCTTGGGGGTGCGCGGCGTTTGCGTCATCGGCCATGGCCGTTCGAACGCCAAAGCCGTGAAAAACGCCATCCGTGTAGCCGCGGGCCTGTCCCGCGCGCGCATCAACGAAAAAATCGAACAGGAGCTCTCAGCCGCGAGCGTTCTCGCATGACGCCTCAGGAGAGGAATTGACGATGGGCAAAGTTGCATTCGTATTTCCGGGTCAAGCATCGCAATACCCCGGCATGGGCAAAGAGCTGGCGGAAAAGTATCCGACAGCCCGCGCAGTTTTCGACGAGGCCGATAAAGCTCTAAGTTTCGCCATCTCCAAAGTCTGCTTTGCAGGCACTGAAGACGAGCTGAAGCTCACTGCAAACACGCAACCGGCCATCCTCACCTGTTCTGTCGCCGTCTATCGAGTCCTTGCCGAACGCGGCCTCACTCCCGATTTTGTAGCGGGCCACAGCCTCGGCGAATACTCCGCCCTCGTAGCCGCGGGCTCCCTGAGTTTCTGCGACGCCGTCCAGCTAGTCCGCAAACGCGGCACCTACATGCAGGAAGCCGTCCCCGCAGGCGTAGGCGCAATGGCCGCCATCATGGGCTTGTCGCCCGCCGTAGTAGCCGACGCCTGCAAACGCGCATCGAATGGCGAAATTTGCTCGGCGGCAAATCTAAACTCCTCCGAGCAAACAGTAATCTCCGGCCATGCCGCCGCCGTAAAACGCGCCGTCGAAATCGCCTCGCAACTCGGCGCAAAGCGCGCAGTAATCCTGCCTGTCTCCGCCCCGTTTCATTCCGCGCTAATGCAACCAGCGCAAGAGCGCCTGGCCGAAGATTTGAAGCGCACCATCTTTTCAGATTTGTCAGTCCCGCTGGTGACCAACGTCGATGCCGACACCATCTCGACCGGCGACGAAGCCCGCGAAGCGCTAATCCGCCAAGTCACCATGTCCGTCCGCTGGGAAGAATCCGTCCGCCTCCTGATCGATGAAGGCGTAAACACTTTCGTGGAAGTAGGCCCAGGCCGCGTCCTGACCGGCCTCCTGCGCCAAATCGAGCGCTCCGCAGCCACTCTCAACGTCGAAGACGAAAAAAGTTTAGCCGCCACGGTCGACAAAATCGCCGGCGCCCGTTCCGATGCGGCCTGAAGTAGCACAGACTTCCGTCTGTGCCAGCCGAACGAGTTTGCTGGAAGTGGGCATGTGCTCAGGGCGAGCCCTCACGCTTTTCGCGGGTGCCCCACGCTCGTTGTTTGAGGGTGGATCTGGGGTTAGAACTTCGATCTAATAAAAGGGTGAGCCAGGAAAAAAGATGTTCAGTCTAAAAGACAAAGTAGCCCTAGTCACCGGCGCCTCCCAAGGCATCGGTCGTGAAACCGCCCTAGCCCTGGCCCAAGCTGGCGCCAAGGTAGCGGTGGCCGCCCGCAACGAAGAAAAACTCACCACCCTCGTCACCGACATCCTGGCCGCCGGCGGCGACGCCCTAGCCATAAAAATGGACGTAGCCGACCCCGATCAAATCAAATCCGGCTTCAAGCAAGCCCTGGAAAAATTCGCCCGCCTCGATATCCTCGTCAACAACGCCGCCATCACCCGCGACGGCCTGGCCCTCCGCATGAAGCAAGAAGACTGGGACGCTGTCATCCGCACCAACCTTACCGGCGCCCACCTGTGCATCCAACAAGCTCTCTCCACGATGATGCGCGCCCGCGCCGGCCGTATCATCAACATCGCCAGCGTAGTCGCCCAAATGGGAAACGCAGGCCAAGCAAACTATGTCGCCGCCAAAGCCGGCCTAGTCGGCCTAACCAAAGCCATCGCCATCGAAATCGCCTCGCGCAACATCACCGTAAACGCCGTAGCCCCCGGCTTCATCGCCACACCCATGACCGACGTCCTCTCAGACAAAGTGAAAGACGAGCTGAAGAATCGCATTCCACTAGGACGCATGGGCTCAGCCCGAGACGTAGCCTCCGCAATCGTTTTCCTGGCGTGCGACGAAGCCGCCTACATCACCGGCCACGTCCTCGATGTCAACGGCGGCCTGTATTTGGCGTAGTTGCGCAGCAGATATAAGGGGAAGACGGTGAGTTCAGTATGAACGGAAAACCCGGAGACCATCCCCTTACGGATATCTTGATTCACAAACGCAGCGCGTTTTCTGCGGAGATCGACTCGCTGATTGTGCAAATTATCGATCTGGGTGGAGAAAAAGAGTTGGAGCGCTCCTTCCATTTGTTGGATCCTCCTCCGCTTCCAGAATTTGAGAAGTCGCTCAAAGAAATGCATAAACGTCTTTTGAAAGACGCAAAGCAGGGAGGTTGGGAAGTCTAATCCAAGCGATCCAAGCGGTCTTAAAGTTGACCTTGTGCAGAGGGTTGCCTAGAATGAGCAGGTTGCCTGATAGAGGGAATTTAAGTCCGTAGGGCGGCGTTTGGGCCCATGAAATGTTAGTGTACGTCGATGCACAACAAGCGATAGCAAATCGCGGAGGACACCGGAATGGCCAGTGTGGAAGAGCGCGTAAAACAAATTATCGTCGAACAGCTCGGCGTCGATGAAGCCGAAGTGACGCCGACAGCGTCCTTCGTGGACGACCTCGGAGCGGATTCTCTCGACCAGGTCGAATTAGTCATGGCGTTTGAGGAAGCCTTCGGTATCGAAGTTCCCGACGAAGACGCCGAAAAGATGACCACGGTGAAAGACGCCGTTGAGTACATCGACAAGCACGCCAAGGGAAAGTAAGCCACGAAATTATCACCTCAACAGGGAGCATCAAAGGCTTGACTCACCGGGTAGTCGTTACGGGTGTTGGACTGGTCTGCGCGCTGGGCATCGGCACGGAGGAATCTTGGAAGAACCTCATCGCCGGCCAAAGCGGCGTTGGCCATGTTACGCAGTTTGATACCACCGGCTTTGACTGCAAGATCGCCGGCGAAATCAAAAACTTCGATCCCTTCCAGTGGATCGAAAAAAAAGAGCTCAAAAAAATGGGCCGTTTCATCCAGGTTGCTCTGGCTGGAGCGGACTTCGCCGTTAAATCCGCCAACTGGAAGCCCGAGGATTCTGATCTCAACGAAGTCGGCGTCTACGTCTCCTCCGGCATCGGTGGTTTCGATATTATCGAACGCGAGCACCTGAAATTAGTCCAGGGTGGACCCGGCAAGATCTCTCCCTTTTTCATTCCCTCCGCTATCGTCAATCTCGCTTCTGGCCACATTTCCATTCGTTATGGAGCCAAGGGCCCAAATTCCGCCACCGCTACCGCCTGCTCCGCTTCCGCTCACGCCATCGGCGATTCCTTTAAAATCATCGAGCGGGGCGCCGCGGACGTGATGATCTGCGGCGGCACCGAGGCCACCGTCACTCCGATGGGCATCGGCGGCTTTGCTGCGATGAAAGCTCTTTCTACGCGCAACGAAGATCCCGCTCATGCCAGCAGACCGTTCGATTCCGGTCGCGATGGCTTCGTCGTCGGCGAAGGCACAGGCATTCTTATTCTCGAATCGCTCGAGCACGCGCAAAAACGTAATGCCCCCATCCTCGCGGAAATTGTTGGGTACGGCATGTCCGGGGACGCTTACCACATCACCCAGCCTGCGTCCGACGGCGATGGCGCCTACCGCGTAATGAAAGCGGCCATCAAGGATGCCAAACTCGTGCCGGAAGACATCAGCTACGTGAACGCGCACGGAACCTCCACGCCGCTCGGTGATTTGATCGAAACGCGCGCCCTCAAAAGGGTTTTTGGCGACAACGCGAAAAATGTCCCGGTCAGTTCGACGAAATCCATGACCGGCCATCTTCTCGGCGGCGCCGGTGGCCTCGAAGCTGGCATCAGCGTCCTCGCGCTCCGCGATCAGATTCTGCCGCCCACGATCAATCTCGAAACACCCGATCCCGAGTGCGACCTGGACTACGTGCCAAACGTGGCCCGCAAAGCCTCCGTCGAATACGCGCTCTCGAACTCCTTCGGCTTCGGCGGCACAAACGCCGCCCTGATTTTCAAACGCTGGTCCGGGAAGTAGGTAGCACAGACGGAATTTATCCTGACCGGGTCGGGAGTCTGTGCCCGCCGCAGCACCGCCGAAAGCAATCGCGGAGCCGGCGCAATGTCCAACTTGCCGAATCCGACCTAGCGGCGGTCTTCAGACCGCCACCGGGCGTACGCAAGCTCGAGCCGATCGATATCGTTAGTAACTAACAATCGTAAGTTGGTATAATGATTCCACGAAAATCACCGAAGGACCGACAAGGAAAAATCTCGTGAACATCATCGTGTGCATCAAGCAGGTTCCAGCAAAGGACGCTCCTCTCGCCATCGCCGGTAATTGGATCAAGGAATCCGACATCGGCTTCGAAATGAACGAGCCGGACAGCTACGCACTCGAAGAAGCCCTCCGCCTCAAAGAAAAACACGGCGGCGAAGTCATCGCGCTCTCAATGGGTCCCGAGCGCGTCAAGCAAACCATCAAGGAAGCCCTCGCCAAAGGTGCTGACCGCGGCATCCACATCTCCGACGACAATTTTGCAGAACTCGATCCACTAGGCTCCGCAAAGGCCTTGGCAGCCGCCATCAAAAAAGAAAAAGTGGACCTCGTCCTCACCGGCTTGCAAAGCGACGACCACGGCTTCGGCCAGACCGGCGTCCTAATCGCCGCTCTTTCCGATCTCCCGCACGCCACCATCATCATGCAGATCGAAATCGCCGGCGACAAAATGAAGCTCAAGCGCGAACTGGAAGCCGGCTGGTTCCAACACATTGAATGCCCGCTGCCTGCGGTCCTTTCAATTCAGTCCGGCATCAACAAAGTCCGTTACGCCACCCTAAAAGGCATCATGGCCGCCAAGAAAAAAGAGCTGGCCACCATCACCCGTGAATCCCTCGGCATCCCGCACGAACCCACTCAAAAAATTGAAAAAATCTACGTCCCCACGAAAACCAAAAAAACCGAATTCCTCACCGGCACTTCGAAAGAAGTTGCCACTAAGCTAGTCGAAAAACTAAAGTTCGAAGCTCGAGTCATCTGACCATGAAAATCCTAGTCATCACCGAACTCCGCCAAGGCAAGTGGAACAACGCCAGCTTCGAAACCCTGGCTGCCGCTCAGCAAATCGCTGCGGACACCTCGAGCACCATCTGCGCCGCGGTCATCGGCAAAGGTCTCGCCACCTTGGCCGGCGAACTAGCCACAAAAAACGTAGCCGAAGTTCTCACGGTCGAACACGACCTACTCGAAGCCTACACACCCGATGCCTATTGCCTGGCCCTCGCCCAAGTCATCGCCAACGCCAAGCCCGACCTAGTCCTCTTCCCCCACACCTACCAAGTCCGCGACTTCGCTCCCAAACTCGCCGCCTCGCTAGGCAAAGGCATGATCGGCGACTGCATCGGCTACCGCAAGGAATCCGGCAAACTCATCTTCGTCCGCCAAATGTTCCAAGGCAAAACCGTCGCCGACGTCACCTTCCAAGGCGCCGCCCCCTGGTTCGCCTCGTTCCAATCCGGAGCCTTCCGCGCCGATCTCCTGGCCGCGCATCCGTCCGGCAAAGCTCCCATCAACGCATTCGCTGTCACGCTAAGCGCCGATCAAATTCGCACCAAGCCTCTCGACCTTTTCAAAGAAGCCAAATCCGCCGTCGACCTCACGCAAGCCCCCATCATCGTCTCCATCGGCCGCGGCATCAAAGCCCCCGAAAACATTCCCCAAGCCGAAGCCCTCGCCAAGGCTCTCGGCGGAGAAATCGCCGCCTCTCGCCCCATCTGCGACGAAGGCTGGCTCCCCATGGAACGCCAAATCGGCAGCTCCGGCCAAACCGTCGCCCCCAAGCTGTACCTCGCCCTCGGCATCAGCGGTGCCATCCAACACGTCGTCGGCATGAAAGGCGCCCGCACCATCGTCGCCATCAACAAAGACTCCAACGCCCCCATCTTCGAAATCGCCGACTACGGCGTAGTCGCCGACATCTTCGAAATCATGCCCGCCCTAACCGAAGCCCTCGAAAAATCCAAATCCTCCTGACCACTCAGCCGATTCGCCGGGTAACGGCACGTCAATCTGATTGCATTCCCAGAGCTTCGAGAGATGAAATCAAGCGACCCATACGAAAACTACCGCGCTGGCGCTTGCACTGTGAACTGGACGGTATTCGTGCGCTGCCATTTTCCCGTCTCGTCCAGCTACTCCACAATCGTCGGGATGACCATCTCGCTGGACGGCTTTGTAGCCGACCCAAATGGCGACCCTTGGAATCAGCAGTCGCCCAAGCAAAACCTGCCGCCCGCGATAAGGCAGTTCAGGTGGTCGGCGGCGTCAGCGTAGCCCAACAACTCTTGGATGCGGGACTCGTCGACGAGCTTCATGTTGATATCATGCCGGTATTCTTAGGCACCGGTCTCCGGTCGTTCGAAAGCTCCAGCCTTGAGCGCGCCCGGCTCGAGAAATCAGCGTGCAGGAAGTCGGCGCGAGAACAAGCCTCAGATTCCGCATCAGCAGTAGTCGACCTTCTGGGCTGACTAAATTCTCGAAAGCAGAAAGGCGAGCGACGATGAGAACGGACTTGCTGCGATTCAACGGCGCTGTCGAGCGGGATCCCGCCATCGATGCGTGGATGAAAGAGCACACAGGTGAATTGGGAGCCATCGCGCATCGGTGGTTCGAGGTGATGCGAAAGTGCGGGGACGAAGTCCGGGAGCTTTTACATGACGGCTGTCCGGTTGCATGTTTGGGGGATGCGCCCTTCGGCTACGTGAATGTTTTCATCTCGCACGTAAACGTGGGCTTCTTTCACGGCGCAGCGCTGCCGGATCCGGCTCGTTTGTTGCAAGGCACCGGCAAGTTCATGCGTCATGTGAAGCTGAGACCGGAAACGGCCATAAACGCCGCAGCGCTAAGCAGGCTCATCGATACGGCCTACACCAATATAAAGGCCCGCGTCGAAAACGGCTAGCTACCTATCCGCCAACAGTGCCGCGTCACGTGATCTGCTGAACCCATTGCTTTCGCCCAGCCGGCGCCTCGAAGGGATCCGCGAAATACTGTGCTTCGTGGACGACCTTGCCGTTCCGGAACTCCATAATACTCACTGTGTATGCTGGTCGCCCCTGGTGCGTGATTGTGTATTCCGCAGAGATCCCCGTTTCCGAGAATCCGCTTGACGTTGAAACCGGACGGTTTGCCGGGATGATGACTCCCTAAGGCCTGCAAATTTCTTCGCCCGAGGATTCGCTCGCCCGACTGGGAATAGTCACAAATGGCATCGTCATCGTAAGTATCGTGCTCCGCGTTTAGATCGCCGACTGCCGACGCGTGCCAATGTTTATTCAGGGCTGCACGGATTTGTTCTTCTTGCATGGACTGCTCTAGCTGCGGTTTGGCTTCCATGTTCATCTAGCCTGGAATAAAACCCGGAACACCGGTGTTCACCACTGCATTCAGCCGCTGTCTGATCTGAATTCGATTAATTTCGTCGAGCGCGTCTTCCGGAAGGCGCGAGATGTCGAAATTCTCTCTCGCGCGGGCCGCACTCCTGGGAGTAGTAAGCAAAGCCGTGCCGCGCTGCACCGCCCAAGCCAGCAGCACCTGCGCCGCCGTCTTTCCAACTCGCGCGGCGATGCCCGAAATCACTGCATCTTCGAGCAGTCCCGGCTTCATCCCGTGACCTAACGGCGCAAAAGCCAAAAACACAATGCCCCTCTCCTTGCAGAACTCCAGTAGCTCGGTTTCCGGGAGATACGGATGTGCTTCCACTTGGACCACGGCTGGCTTGATTCTCGATGATTCATAGATGGTCTTCAGTTCGTCTAAACTGATGTCAGAAAGTCCGATGGCCCGGCACTTGCCATAATGCACGAGACTCTCCATCGCTTTCCAGGTGTCGAGCAAGGTCACGCCGTGGTCGTAAAGCACATTGCCGTCCTGATCCCGCGGATCCTGCTCATCCCCTGGTTGAAACGCAAATGGAGTGTGAATGAGGTAGAGATCCAGATATTTGAGCCCCAGTCTGTCTAGACTCGCCTCGAAAGCCGGTGCGACGCGCTCGGGACGGTGATTGGAGTTCCATAGCTTTGTGGTAACAAAAATGTCTTCGCGAGCGACCCCTCCACCGGCAAGTCCTGCCTGCAACGCCCTGCCTACCTCGCGCTCGTTCCCGTATCGTTCCGCGCAATCGAAGTGTCGAAATCCGGCTTCCATGGCGTCTCTGGTCGCAGTTATCGTCGCGGCTGCGTCCGGAATTAAGGTGCCAAAGCCGAGTGCCGGCATATGGCCTGCTCCGTGGCTGAGCGGAATTCTCATCAGCCGCAGATCGGAAGATTCAATCATGGCTACACTCCCAAACTATTTTGCGTCCGGCATCACCACAGATTCGAAAATTAGATGCCGCGAGCCGCAGACTGGACGCTTGTGTGCTAAGCACAAAGTGATGTCGGGGACCAAGCGGTTTTCGAGAGTCTCCCTACACAACGTGCTGGGTCTCGTCCGCCTTAGCAGGCGGCCGCGCCATCTCCCGTGAGCGACCTCGTGACCTTCTCCGAGAGCCGGAAGCGGGAAATCCGCCCATCCGGTTCGATGAGCGGGATGTAGAAAATGTTCGTACCGGCACCCCTTTTCAACCAAAGAAAGAACCACGCAAAATCCATTCAAGTTCTAACCAGACTTACGCTGACCCATTCGCTTGGCGCGCGGCCGCACGTAGTGGAACCGGATTAAATAAATATTCTCGCCTCGACCATGTTTCGCGACCTTCAGCAGATCCAGAACGCCAAGGAATCCAGACTCGCGCGCCAGCTCAGGAGTAATATCTGGAAACCCTATTGGTTCAATCGAGTCGACTTGAATCTCGCCTTCCTCCATACGGTATCGCGCGCCTACTCGGACACGGGGACTCATCCAGATGCGCACACTGCAAGTGATTTCTCCGCGACGTATTCCCTCGCGAAGCCGTTTAGTGAACGTCATGAAGAGAGTTTACCTCCAACGCTGCAGTCCGCCTAGTTTGCGAAAACGACGGGCCACCGACAAATGTCGGGAAGCGGGAGCAGGATCCCGGTACTTCTGGTTATTCAGGAGCTCAGTCAGTTGTTTGCGGTCGGTGGTTCTTGTTTCACGGGTGAGGGAACACTACCGACACCGTAGTATCCATCTCGACGGCCACCCCACTCACCAAGGTCGGCTCATATCGCCATTGCAGTACGGCCTTGACCGCCGAGTTCATGAGATTAGTCGGACCGGAAACATATCGGGCGCTATTGACAGCACCGTTCTTACCGATGATTACGTGAAGGACAACGGTACCGTCAACGCGCTTGCCAGTAATAGGCGGGTACAGAGGCGAATGCACATGCAGCAATCTCCGAGCGCATATCGAGTCTCCAGCCTAAGTGTTACTTTCAGAGGACTCATCATCAACTATCCCATACCTAGGAGCATGCGTGTGAGATGAAAGTGGGAAAACGAAAATTCGACAATGCCTTGACCAAAATGCTGAGGGCCAAGCCGGAGCCTCGCAAGAAGATAAAGACGCAGGGCCGGCGCGGCCCTAAGACTCCGATACTCCCGCGTCTTTCTTGTCTTTCTTGACGTAGGGACGGCCCTTGCGCGGCTTGCGTGCTCCGAGGTAAGTTTCATCGGCCTCTACTTCGCCCGTGAGCAACCCGCCGTCTTGCATGGCCGCTCTGATTCTGTGGCACAGATGCCAAGCAGTACGGTAATTCACCCCCAGATGCCGCTCTAGCTGTTTCGCAGAGATGCCCTTCTTGGCTTCGCAGATCAGCGCCAGAGCCATAAACCATTTGGTGAGGGGCAGGTGCGTATCGTTGAAGACCGTGCCGCTAGTCGCGCTGAATTGCCTTCCGCACTCTTTCTCTAGGCACTGGTAGATGCGTACGCGCTTGTTCTTGCCCGCCTTGCGCGTGATCGTGGACACGCTCATCGAGCCGCAATGAAGGCAACCAACACCGTGTGGCCAGCGCATTTGTCGGAGGTAATCGAGGCACTTATCTTCGGTGCAGAACTTCGCGGTAACGTCTATCAGCTTCATGGTTTCACCCGGACGAAATACCAGAGCAGGGTGAATACCCCTAAAAAGCCAATGACAAAGCACATCCGCTTTACGATCTTCTTGGCTATCTAGATTTGCCTTTCGTCCATGATGCGAGACTACACAGACAGCTCATCTGTGTCAAGTACATAATCGCCTTTGATCTTATTTAGAATGAACACTTATGAGAAAATCCCGGGGGGAGCCCCTGCCAGGCATTTGCCGGGCGAATCAAGAGCCTCCGCTAAGAACAGAAGAAACCTCTCACGCGCGCGCAATTTCATTCGAGGAATCTGCTGTTCAAAACACTTGCCTGCATCGAATGATTCCACTTGTCCTATACTATTTGGACCGACATGAATTTCGATGACTACGAACAAATTCTCTGCCAGCAGGACGATGGCGCGGGATGGGTTGCTGAGATCCCCGCAATTGAAGGCTGCTAGGCTCTGATAAAGACTCCTGATCAAGCCAAGGCTGAGCTAAGGCTCGTTTTCGATATGATTATGGAAGAGCGCAGCGAGCAGAAAAATGCATGAAGTCCAGCGCGAACAACTCGAAGCCGACGTCCTGATCGTCGGCGCAGGCCCCGCTGGCCTCTCTTGCGCCCTGCATCTCGCAAACCTCATCAAAAAACACAACGACTCCGGCGCCAAGCCCCAACTCTCCGCCGAAAATATCTACGTCCTCGAAAAAGGCCGCGAGATCGGCGCACATCAACTCTCCGGCGCCATCATGAATCCCAAAGCCCTCGCCGAACTCGTCCCCGGCTTCGAAAAATCCGCGCCCCTCGACACGCCCGTCACCGATTCCGCCGCTCTTCTCTTCACCAAAAACTCCTCCTTCCGCTTTCCCATCACTCCGCCGCCCTTCCAAAACAAAGGCTATTACGTCGTCTCCCTAAGCAAAATCACGAAATGGCTAGGTGGGCTCGTCGAAGCCGCCGGCGTCAACGTCTTCAAAGAATTCGGCGGCGTCCAACTCATTTACGAAGGCGGAGGCATCGCTGGAGTGATCACCGAAGACAAAGGCCTCGACAAAAACGGCAAGCCCAAAGCCAACTTCACTCCCGGCTACGAACTCCGCGCCAAAGTCACCGTCCTAGCCGAAGGCCCCCGCGGCTCGCTCACAAAAAATCTCGTCGCCACAAAAAAACTCGACAACATCAATCCGCAATCCTACGGCATCGGCATCAAAGAACTCTGGGACATCCAGCCCGGCCGCATCGAACCCGGCTACGTCGCCCACACGCTAGGCTGGCCCGTTTCCACCGACATGTATGGCGGCGGCTGGATCTACGGTCTCTCCAACGAGCGCCTCTCCATCGGCCTCGTCCTCGCGCTCGAATACGCCGATCCCCAATTCGATCCACACGCCGCCTTCCAAACCTGGAAAACGCATCCGTTCCTCAAAAAAATTCTCGAAGGCGGCAAACTCGTCCGCTACGGCGCCAAATCTCTCCCCTACGGCGGCTGGTACGCCATGCCACGCACTTACGTCGACGGCGCCCTCATCATCGGCGATTCCGGCAGCTTCCTCGACGCGCAGCGCCTCAAAGGCATTCACATGGCCATGAAAAGCGGCATGCTAGCCGCCGAAACAATTTTCGAAGCCCTAAGAACCGGCGATGCGACCGCCAAAACGCTGAGTGCCTTCCCGCAAAAAATCGAGCAAAGCTACATCAAAAAAGAACTCTGGCAAGTCCGCAATTTTCACCAATCCTTTCAACACGGCATGCTCCGCGGCTTCTTCCACACCGCCCTCCAACAAATCACCGGAGGCCGCGGCCTGATCGATCCCATGCACGCCGATGCCGGCTACAAGCACTACAAAAAAATCAACGGCCGCCCCGCCCCCGAACGCTTCAAAGGCGACGGCAAACTCACTTTCGATCGCCTCACCGACGTCTACCACTCCGGCACGCGCCACGAAGAAGACCAACCCTGCCATCTCCACGTCGCCGACACCAATATCTGCTCCACAAAATGCGTGGTGGAATATGGCAACCCTTGCCAATATTTCTGCCCCGCCGCCGTCTACGAGATGGCCAAGCAACCCGATAACTCTCTAAAACTAAAAATCAACGCCGCCAATTGCGTCCACTGCAAAACCTGCGACATCGCCGACCCCTACCAAATTATCAATTGGGTTGTCCCCGAAGGCGGCGGTGGCCCCAGCTACGAAGGCATGTAATTGAAGGTATCCGGCGGCACCACAAGAATCCTGATCGCGGCGAGCGGAAGACGCCATCCCAATGCTAAAACCTACCACGCATATCTCGCCGCCGGAACACTACCAAGGGCCAGCTGTGCCCCGAACCGGGGAATAAGAGAGGACTTCGCTATCCTACGCATCACAATGAACATATTCAGTGTGTCCGCCTAGCCGCCTCGCGTCCACAGCTTCCGGAAAAATGACCGCACTCGATCCACAACGGATCCTTGCGGCGGAGCCTCCGCCTTCGCCGGCGCGCTGGCCACTGGTGGTGGTGGCGGCGTCGCGGCAGCTGTTGCTACCGTCTCTTCTTCCACGCGTCCCTGAAACACGAGCGTCGGCCGCACTCGCACACGCCGCACAATCAGCATCAACCTCGGGTCGGGTTCCGCCTGCACTTTCGCGTTAGCGTCAAACCTCAGCGGCGGCATGATTACCGTATAAATAGGCTGTTCCTTTTTTTCAGTTTTTTCTTCGGTCGCTGGTGCGTCGCTCGCATTCGGAGCGGCTTTGCTGTTTCCACTTTCCCCAACTCTCGCCGCTGTGGTATCCCTCGGCGCCGGAATCGTCCTAGACTTCGCGATCTGCAATTCGCATTTGCACTGCCCTGTGCCATTGCGCATCGCGTCGATCTGCGCGTTCGCCAGCATTACGTCCACGCCCTGCGGCACGATCACGCTTCGCCCGCTCAACTGCTGCTCCACACGCAGCGCCCCACGATACGTCCGAATGCACATCATCCCCGGACTCTCGAAGCCCACAAGAATCTCTCGCGGTTCATCTCCAATCGCCACCGTCTGCGCTTGAATCTCCGCCGTATACACCGTCAGCGCCGGTTCCCGCTCCACCAGTGCGTGTATCGAACCGCTTTCCAGCGCCACCGTCAGCGATCCGCCGGATTTCAGCACAGAAAAATGCGCCGGTCCACAAATCGAAATCTGCCCGCCTTCCACGAGACTGATCCGTGCCTGCCCGGACTTCACTCGAACGTCGCTGCCGCTCCGCAAAATTGTTTTCGTCTGTCCGCCGACAACTTCCACGCTCATCGGTCCCGTCACGGCAATATCTTCGCCTTCGATCAATCCCACGGCATCGCCCGCTGGCTGGTCCGATGTCGCTACCGTGGCAGTCTTCGCCGCTGCCGCAACAAAAAGTCCCGTGCACAGCACCGCGCACACCCCGCCCAAAAGCCGCGCCCGCCGCACCGGTCCACGCAAATAGACTCTGCCCAGCACTCTTAATTCGTCTCCCGCAAGCCCGGCAAGAAACTCTCGCCTATACTATACGTCACGTCGCCTTCTGAGCAGGCGCATCCATAAACTATGACTCCGCCCGCCGCCAACGCCTCCCCATCCCCCGATTCCACGCACGATTCCGCCAAAGAAAACTCTCCCGATTCTATCGGCGCCCACTACGACACACGCCTGCCCGATCTTCCCTGGTCGCGTCGCATTCAAATCCCCTTCATCGCCGCCGCCGTTTACAGTGTGATTCGCATTCTCGGACCCACGTTGCGTTACGAAGTCCTCGGCTGGCAAAACGCCGAGCGCGTCCATGCCTCAGGCAAACGCTGCATCTGGGCCTTCTGGCACCGCGTGATCATCCCGATTGTCTGGTGGCACCGCAATCACGGCGTCGTGGTCATGAACACCACGGCCTTCGACGGTCAGTGGACTCGCAAAGTGATCGAATGGCTCGGCTTCGGCACAGCTCAAGGCAGCTCTTCCCGCGGCGGCCTCCGGGGACTCGCCGTAATGGCTCGCCGGCTAAAAGAGGGCGTCGATTGCGCCTTCACCATTGACGGTCCGCGCGGCCCTCGCTACGTCGCCAAGCCGGGCCCGGTCATACTTGCCAGAAAAACCGGCTGCCCCGTCCTCGTCTTCCACATTGGCGTTGACCGCGGCAAAACCTTCGAGAAAACCTGGGACCACTTTCTGCTTCCCGCTCCGTTCGCTCACGCCGTAATCCTTTTCGCCCCGCCCATTTACGTCCCGCCGGACGCCAACGCCGAAGTCCTCGAAGCCAAACACGCAGAAATGCAAAGCGAACTAGAGCGCGTCCGCGACATCGCCGAATCCTGGTTTTCTCTAAGCGAAGCAGACCGTCAAAAACACCGCGCCGAATTCTCGCGCTGAAGGATATAAAGGCAGGATCCTGTAGGGGCAAGGCTTACCCCGCCCGCGCTTGCTAAGTACCGTCGTTCGGAATTACGGTGACGTATTTTGCGGGGTTCAAGCCGCCGTAGCAAGGGCCTTGGCGCGGAGACGGATCATAAACTTTGCCAAATCCTCGCGGGAGGAAGCGAAGGGTGTTCCGACGTCGTGCTTGAATACTCGGCTTTTCGTCAGCGCAAAGTACAAAATCCTGAGGACCCAGGGGTTGTCCTTGCCAAACACCCTGGTAGAGATCGAGGATCGGAGCCGCCTTTTCCAGAAACAATGGATCGCGCGGGAAAATCCAGCTTCGATAACGCCAAGGTCGAATGGCGTCTTGGCTGAGCCCGCGCCAGATGGTGGCTCCGCTGATCACCGCTACCAGCCCCTGAGCGAGAACTTCCTGCCGGATGTCGGCAATCGAGAAGCGAGAGAGGGGCAGGCCCTTGCGATGCGGCAGCTCACAAGCGAGAGCTTTTACCTGCACGACGAGACTGGGGGGAAAAGCGGGCCTGACGCCGGCCTCGAGGTTCACCCTCGAGGCCGGGTAAGCGGGCCAGGCAGAAGCGCTTGCGCCACTTGCTGACGACCTGGCGTGGTGTGTCGAGCCGCGAGGCAATTACATCATTGGAGAGGCCCTGGGAGGCAGGCAGGATGATTTTGGCGCGAATGACATCACAATACGGTGACGTATATTGGCGCACGATCGACTCCAGATGTTGACGTTCGTCCTTAGACAAAACCACGAAAAATGGGCTCTGTCGCGGCATCAGAGATAATCCTCCGGATGTCAACTCAGCCAGTCACTGAAATACGTCACTGTATTTGCCGAATAGCAGTACTAAGTTAACCGCCGCTCCATCTTCACGGCTCTACAACTTCTCAATTCCCATTTCCAGCCCGCTCCCCCAATTTCACTTGCACATCCATCTTCTTCCCACCTCGATACACCGTCACGCTCACCGTATCCCCTGGCCGCTTACGGTTCAAAACCAAATTCATATCCGACTGACTCCCAATTTTCTGTCCGTCAATCGCCACGATCACGTCGCCGCCAATCATAATGCGCTGCATCCCTGCCTGCGCTGCACGGTCTCCCCCATGCAACCCCGCCGCTGCCGCCGGTCCGCCCTTCGTCACTTCTTCGATCAGCAATCCCTCTTGCACCGGAAGATCGAGCGCCTCGGAAAGCCATCCGCCCACGGACAAAGTCTGCGCGCCAAGAAAGGCCTGCCGCACTCGCCCTTCCGTCATCAAATCGTGCGCAATCCTTTTAGCCGTGTTCACTGGAATCGCAAATCCAATCCCCGCCGTCGTTCCGCTCGGCGTATAAATCGCCGAATTGATTCCAATCACCTCTCCATGCGAATTGATCAGCGGCCCGCCCGAATTTCCTCGATTGATCGCTGCATCCGTTTGAATGGCCTCGTCGATGAGCGTCGTTTGGCTGGTCTGCACCGTCCGCCCCAAAGCGCTAACTACTCCCGTCGTCAGCGTGCTCTGAAACCCAAACGGGTTCCCGATCGCCAGAACTTTTTGTCCTACCTGCAGCTTCGACGAATCCCCCAATGGCAAAGCCACCAGCGTCTTGCCCTTCGGATCGATTTTTATCAGCGCCACGTCGTTGCGCTGATCCGCCCCAATAAACTTCGCCATATACCGCGTCTGGTCGCCCAGCACCACTTCGATGGACTGCGCTTCCTGCACCACATGGAAGTTCGTCAAAATGTACCCGCGCGGATCGATCACGAAACCGGACCCCGCCCCTTCCACCGGCACTGGGTCCATAAAAAAATCATATTCCGTCGCCTTCGTCAAAACGTTCGCCACCGCGGCCGCCGCCTGCCGGTAAACACGCACATTAATCGACTCATCGTCGGTCAGCGCCGCGTCCCGCGCGGAAACTTGCGCCATCTCTGCCCCCGCCACCGCCGTCCCCGCCCCTGTTCCCAATGGCAAAGCCTCCACCTTCCTCGGCTGCCGCTGTCCCCATCGCCCTCCAGCCCAATACGCCCCGGCAATAATCGCCACCGCCGCAACAAGCAATCGCACCGCGTTTGTCCCTTTTCCCGCACTCATATTCGCAATCCTTCCTCGACCCGCCTAAATCAACGATACCACACGCATTTCCCCACCAAGAATCTGTAGGGGCGGGGGGTCTTTAGGCCCGCTCTATTCTCTTGTATCTTCACTCTTAGACGCTCCATTCGCCCCACGCCTCACCTTCCGCCCCAACTCTTGCACCTGCCGCCGCGTCTCCTCGAGCGACCCCGAACAATCAATTTTCTCCGTAGCGAACTTCAACTTCTCCTCCCGAGGCATCTGCGCCGCAATCCGCCTACGCGCCTCAACTTCCTTCAACCCCCGTGCCAACAATCTCTCCATCTGCTGTTCAGGCCGACACCAAACCACCACCAATCCATCCAAATTTTTCTGATATCCCGCCTCCACAAGCAAAGCCGCCTCCACAAACACGGCATCCTTCACGCCGCTCTTCTCCCCCTCCGCAAATTGCCGCACCATCTCCTCTTCCACCCGCGGATGCACAATCGCGTTCAACCGCTGCAATTTCCCCCGATCCGCAAACACCATCGCTCCAAGTTTCCCTCGATCAATCCGCCCATTCGCCCCGATCACGCCCGCCCCAAATTCCCGGATAATCTCGTCGTAAGCAGGTCCGCCCGGTTCAATCACCGAATGCCCCAACGCATCCGCATCAATCACATGGAATCCCATCTCGCGCAGCATTCCCGCAACGGCGCTCTTGCCGCTGGCAATGCCGCCTGTAAGGCCGAATCGCTTCATTATTTGTTTTTACCGCGCACCCGCGCCAGACGGCCCGCCAGCGGATATCGTCCGCGGAATCGCTTTCGCCCGACGCATCCGCGCCGCCTTCACCGTATTGCTCATCAGCATCGTTATCGTCATCGGCCCTACGCCCCCCGGCACCGGTGTTATCGCCCCCGCCACATTCACCGCATCCGGATGCACATCTCCCACCAACGCATTCCCCTTCGCCCTAAATTTTTCCAAACGGGCCGGGAAGTTCCTGAACAATCTTTCTGCCTCCGCTGCATCCGTCACCCGATTCGTCCCCACATCAATCACCGCCGCCCCCGGCCGAATCCAATCGGCCTGCACAAATCCCGCCTTACCCATTGCCGCTACCACAATTTCCGCCCCGCGCACCACCTCCGCCAGATTCTTTGTCTTCGAATGACAAATCGTCACAGTAGCATTCGCGTGCATAAGCAGCAGCGCCATCGGCTTCCCCACAATATCGCTCCGCCCAAGCACGACCGCGTTCGCTCCCTCAATCGCAATCTCATTCCGCCGCAAAATCTCCATACACCCCGCCGGCGTGCAAGCCACCAATCCCGGCCGCCCACTAACCAACCTCCCCAAATTCACCGGATGAAACCCATCCACATCCTTCGCAGGATCCACAGCCTCCAGAATTCTCTTCGTATCCACCTGGGCCGGCAAAGGCAACTGAATCAAAATCCCATCTGTGTCATTGTCTCGATTCAAATCCTCCACAATCGCCAGCATCTCCGCCGTAGTTGCGCTAGCTGCCGGCGTAATCAACCCGCTCCCCATCCCCAACTGCTCGCAAGCCGCAATTTTGCTCTTCACATAAAGCTGTGAAGCCGGATCGTTCCCCACCAACACCGCTGCCAACCCCGGCCGTATCCCCGCCGACGAAAGGATCGCCACCTCATCCTTCAACTCCCCAAACATCGCATCTCGTATCTTCGCCCCATCCAATATTTTCGTCGTCATCCGAGCCCCTGTAGGCGCCGGGCTTCAGCCCGGCCCTTCTAGAATTTGGCCGTCTCGCATCGATTCAACACACGCCGACGCGCAACCGAACGTGACAAATTGTCCCCCACATTGGCACCCGCTGTCACGCTTGCCGGCGTCCGCGGTGATTCCGCGTTCCCTGACTGCTCTAATCCTCATACGTTTCTTGGTTCGCCGCTCGATCTCGGATAGTTCTGGCGTAATATCTTCAGCAGAATTAATTCAGGATTTTATGGGGAGCCGTTACGGCGTCTCTTTGGGATGCTCATTCTGCGCCTCGGTGTTATCTTTTTCCTAGCTCCCACTCCCCGCCGTATAATCTTCCCCATGTCCATCGGCGCTCCATCCTCTCCTCCGTCATCCCCCCACCTCCGCATCCATTCCATCAACATCTACGTCCGCGACCAGGACCGCAGCCTCCGCTTCTACGTCAACCAACTCGGCTTCCACCTCGCCTACGACGCGAAACTCCAATCCGGCGAACGCCTCGTCGCCGTAGCCCCTCCCGACGGCCAAGCCGTCCTCTCCCTGGTCGCCCCCAAAGCCGACTCCCTCGACTTCAAACTCATCGGCCGCTCCACCCGCCTAACCCTGATCACCGAAGACGTCCTCGCAAAATACCAGGAATGGTCCAAACGCGGCGTCCGCTTCCAACATACCCCACGCCTCCGCCGCATCAAGTTCGACCCCGAAACGCGCCAGGTTCGCAACGCCAGCGACTCCCCGCTCCTCGGCGAAGAAACCCCCATCTGGGGCGGCGTCACCACCCGCTTCCGCGATCCCGACGGCAACACTTTCTCCCTCGTCAGCTTCGACGAAATCACTCACGCCCTCGAAGCCCAGCGCCGCGCCACCGCCGCCAAACTCGAACTCGAACGCCGCGCCGCCCAGGAACTCGAAATCGCCAACGAAGTCCAATGCCGCCTCTTCCCGCAACTCCGTCCCCCTATCCACGCGCTCGACTATTGCGGCCGCTGCTTCCCCGCACGCGCCGTCGGCGGCGACTATTACGACTTCCTCGATCTCGGTCCCGACCGCTTCGGCCTCGTCATCGGCGACGTCTCCGGCAAAGGCATAGCCGCCGCGCTGCTCATGGCCAATCTGCAAGCCAATCTCCGCAGCCAGTGCGCCATCTCGCTCGACCAGCCCCAGCGCCTCCTTTGCGCCGTCAATCAACTCTTCTCTCAAAACACTCCCGATGGCGCCTTCGCCACCCTCTTCCTCGCCGATTACCACATCCCCACCGGCCGTCTCCGCTACATCAACTGCGGCCATCCGCCCGCACTCCTCCTCCGTTGTGACGATTCGATCGACCGCCTCGACCCCACCGCCACCGTCCTCGGCATCTTCAAAAAGTGGGACTGCGAACTAGGTGAACGCACCATCCACCCCGGCGACACCCTGGTCCTCTACACCGACGGCATCACCGAATCCTTCAACGACGCCCGCGACGAATACGGCGAAGCCCGCCTGATCGACTCCCTCCTCCGCCACCGCTCCCAACCCAGCCAATCCCTTCTCCAAAACATCGTCGCCGACGTCCGCCAATTCTCTCCCCACGAACAACACGACGACATCACCCTCATCATCGCCAAATCCTCTCCCTCGTAACCACCCGCCAATCGCCCCCAAAATGTAGCGCAGGGCGCAGTCCGCGGAGCCCTGCGTCTTAATTCTGAGCCAACTTCTGCCTACGGTTTTATCAAGACCTGGACGCGGTTAGCTGACGAGAATTTTGCTACCATCACATTGTGAGATTCGTGAAGAAAAATAATTGAGCCGCACAATCTCAAAAGATGCGCGCGTTTTCAAAGGCCCTCTGGTCAAGGCTGGGGGGTCGATTGTTGCTTTCTGGGACTCAAAGGAACATTTCCCGCGGTTTTAGTCTTCGTCATTTTGGATAGCTTGCACGATTGCCGGGCATTGAACTGAGTCGCTCACACGGTCTAGTGAGACGGGTTCATCCAAAGACACAGCCCCGCATTAGGCCAACTCCGGGTAAGCCGGACTACTGGAAACTGACCCAGCACCTAATTTTTTCAAAATATCGAGGTGCCAATTCGAATTGGCACCTCGACTCTCTACGCGGCCCTGCGCACTCTGCGCCTCTGCGTTATCTTTTCTCTTCTCTTCCGCCTTGCATCCGCCCTAAATCATCACCACGAACTCCCGCTCCAAGCCTCTCTCCGCCAACAATTCCGAAACTCCCCGATCCATCGTGGCCAGTTTGCCTTTCTTGTGCATCGCCAGCCCCAGCAAATAAGCATCCGTCACCTGCTGATGCCCCGTCAGCCGATGCTCGAACCCTCGCGTCGCCTCGACAAACCCAATTTCATCGCCCCACAATTGATGCCCTTTGTGTTTGGTATTCGCATCGAGCAGCTTTATCGCTTCCCACGGCGTGACGGCATCCCTCGAAAACGCCGGATTCGCGACAATCCGGACGAACGCCGCCTCCGTAAACGGGCAAGTCGCCCAGCCGCTCCCGCCGTGCTCTCCAAACCATTCCTGTACACGCCTGTGCCCTTCATGCGCCGGCCACATCAGCGCAATCAGCACGTTCACGTCGAGCAGCGCCGCCGTCATCTCTGCTCCGCGTCTAGTTCCCGCACTTTCTTGCTGGTCACCCTCGGCGACTCCGCAGGCAGATCGAACACCTGTACCCCATTCACCTCCCGCGTCGGACGCGGCACAGTAAGCGCCCTTCGCACCAGATCGGTCACGGCCTCGCCCAGCGTCAGCGAGCGGCTCTCCGCATACTTCTTCACCTGCTTCAACACGTCATCATCGATAGAAAGTGTAGTTCTCATGGAATTTATGATGTCACTCCTTAGAAATGATGTCAATGTGTTGAAGAAGCATCATTTGTAGAAAATGATGTCAATGCCCGCTCATCGCCAAATTCGCCGAATTTTACCCACTGCCGTCCACGCCCCGCTCTTATCTCTTTCCTTTTCTTGTCTTCATAAATTGGACTTGACGAAAAATCCGTCCACGGTACCTAGGGACTCTTCAGGCCCCGCGTCTCAACACGCGCCGTCGAACACTCCAACTTCGACCGCGTCCGGTACCCCGCAAACCCCGCGCGATTACTACAGCGTGCGCACCTGACCGGTCTATTCAAATGTCCTGTAATGCATACATCGGCGCCGCTCAATGGTGTTCCGAGACGCTCAGCACATTCCCGTCCGGATCCTTGAACCAAGCGATCTTGCTTCCACCCGGCGCCGTCCAAATCCCGCGCTCCTTGTCCTGCACAAACGGATATTTATCAAACACGACGCCGCGTTTCCTCAGCCAATCAACCATCCCTGCGATGTCGTCCACCTTCCAGCCCAGCACCGTGCTCCGCAGTGGAGTAAAATCGGGAACCTTTACGATCCGAATCATGCTCTTCCCCGCTTGCATCACCAGCGCAAACTGATCGAGACTCACAAACTTGAATCCCAGATTTCCCTCGTAAAAAGAGCGCGCTTTCTCGTAATCCTTGGTGAGAAGGAAACCGACCATGTCCATCGAAGCCAGCATTTTTTCTCTCCTGAACGATACGACTGGGATTTTCAGTTGTCTCATATCCGGGACATTCCAACAACCAGGGCTGTAAACTGAAGAAGGCCTTAATAGCGTCGAGCCATTCATCGCAAAGGAAACCGCATGTCATTATTCGGAGAACTTGGAACGCGCAAGGAATTGGAAAACAAAGCGAAGGCGGAAGGGCGGCTGCCGCCGGGGCAGTCGCTGACGCTGAAGTGGCCCGTGCTCCATTACGGCAGCATTCCGCACTTTGATCCGGCCAAGTGGGATTTCAAGATTTCTGGCGAAGTGGAAGAGCCGAAGCGCCTGACCTGGAATGACTTTCGTGCGTTGCCGCAAACCGAAACCAAGTCGGACTTCCATTGCGTCACGCGGTGGAGCCGCCTCGACAATCATTGGAAGGGCGTGCTCTTCACCGACCTGATGAAGCTGATCAAACCAAAACCCGGTGCGCAATTCGCGTCAATCCTCGCGGAGGAAGGCTACACCGCAAACGTTCCCCTCGCGGACCTCTTGCGACCCGATGTGTTGTTCGCCTTTGAGCATGACGGCGAGCCGCTCACTGGCGAGCACGGCGGCCCGTTGCGCCTCATCGTTCCGCAACTCTACGCCTGGAAAAGCGTCAAGTGGGTCCGCGGCTTCCTGCTTCTGGACTACGACCGCCTCGGCTTCTGGGAACGCAACGGCTACCACGCCTACGGCGACCCCTGGAAAGAGCAACGCTACTCCGGCCGCTGAATGGCAACGATGTCAAACCATTGTCACCACGAAATGCCCGATGGGCCTGTAGGGGCGGGGCTTGCCCCGCCCTCGGCGGCCACGCCATCCGCGGCATACAGTAATAGGAGTCTGGCAAGCATGGAAAAACTCGATAGATTCGATGACCGCGACGCCCGGACGCGTTCTTCTCCAGAATTGACACGCCTCCCACCACTCTGGAATCATTCCAAGCACTGTTGCGTGGTTTTCCCGCGAGTGGCAAGAGTCTCCTGAAGCATTGCGTTTTTTTTTTGAAGTAACTTTTGCAGAAGCACTTTCCTAAGGTAGAGATGAGGGGAATCAAGACATGGCGGCCGGCATTCGCACCAACGATTTGCGGAAGGTTTACAACACGGCGCCGCCGCTCGCGGCCGGCTCGGGCGGAGCTTTTTCTTTTGCCGCAAAGCGCAGCAAGGGAAAACAGCCCAAGCCGGAGATTGTCGCGCTCAACGGACTTTCCCTCGATATCCAGTCCGGAGAAATCTTCTGCCTGCTCGGGCCAAACGGCGCGGGAAAATCCACGACGGTGGGCGTTCTCACCACGCGCGTCAAGCCAACCGCTGGCCAAGCCTGGATTGGTGGACATGACGTTTGGAAAGAACAATCCGCAGTCAAACGTCTGATTGGCGTTGTTGCTCAGCGTCCGAATCTTGATTTTTCTTTGACTGCTCGAGAAATATTGGTTTTTCACGGCGCCTATTTTGGCCTCAGCTCGCCCGAGCGAAACAATCGCGCGGCGTCTCTGCTTGAGCGTTTCAAACTAACCGACCGCGCCGATCAAATCGTGCGCGGATTCTCCGGCGGAATGATGCAGCGCCTTTCCATCGCGCGCGCCATGATGCACGATCCGCAAGTGCTTTTCCTCGATGAGCCTAGCGCGGGGTTGGATCCGCAGACGCGTTTGCTTCTCTGGGAAATCATTCGCGAGTACAACCAGAGCGGTAAAACCGTTCTGCTGACCACGCACAACATGGAAGAAGCCGACGCGCTCTGCCAGCGCCTTGCGATTGTCGATCATGGCCGCATCATCGCTTTGGGTACACCGACAGAGCTCAAAGCTTCCGTGCCCGGCGGCTACCTGGTGCGCGTGCGCTTCGGCCAGCACTCGCCGGAATTGTTGCAGCGTCTCCAATCATTAGCTGGTGTCCGTGAAGTTCGCTCTACCGAAAACAACGGCGCCGATCTCTACGCTGACCGCGGCGGCTCGCTCGTTTCGGATGTTGCGAATCTCGCGGTGACGGCCAACGCGGAATTGTGCGACGTGCACATCTCCGAGCCCAGCCTCGAAAATCTCTTTTTGCACCACACCGGCAGGAGCTTGCGCGAATGAACTACAAAGCCTTCGTAGCGATGCTGGCCCGAGACGCGCGCGTCGCACGCCGCAACATCGTGGCGCTACTGTTCCAAACGTTTTTGCAGCCGCTGATGTTCGTGTTTATTTTCGGCCGCGTGATGGTCGGCAGCGGCTATATGCCGCCATCCTACAAAAGCCTGCTGCTTCCGGGCATCATGGCGCTCAGCATGGTTGGCACTGGCATTTGGGCGGTGGCGATGCCGCTCATTGGCGAGTTTCAGTTCACCCGCGAAATCGAAGACCGCCTGCTCGCGCCCATGGACATTTCCTGGGTTGCGATTGAAAAAGTTGTTGCCGGCACGTTGCAAGCTCTCGCCGCGGGAATCATGGTGATTCCCGCAGCGTGGCTATTGCTCAGACCGGGCGTCGACTTGAGCCTCCACCGGCCGATTCTCTTTGGCATCGTAGCGCTGCTCGTAGCGTTGTTTTCTGCGTGCGGCGGACTCGCGCTCGGATGCAGCGTCGAGCAAACCCACATCGGCCTGATGTTTTCTCTGGTCGTTGCGCCAATGATCTTTTTCGGCTGCACGTACTACCCGTGGAGCGCTCTGGCAAATTTCCCGGTCATGCAGAGAGTAGTGCTGGTGAATCCGCTGGTCTATGCCAGCGAGGGTTTGCGAGCAACTCTGGTGCCGCAATTTCCGCACCTGTCGCTGTTAGCCGTATTCGTTGCCTTGTTTGGATTCAACGCGTTGTTTCTCGCCGTGGGCTTGCGGCAATTTCACAAGAAAGCCGTCAGCTAGGAGAGTTAAAAGGAATCTACCGCCAACGAAAAAGTTTCAGCGCGAGAACAAAGCAAAAAATGAGCCAAGCGCTCAGCACACCGATCTGAGGCGCCAATTGAACGAGATTCGCGCCCTGCAACATGTTGGCCCGTAACGCATCGATCGCTGCAGTAAGTGGAAGAGCCTTGATGATCGGCTGCACGACATCCGGAAAACGCTGCGCGGAAAAGAACACACCGGAAGCGATCCACATAGGTAGCATCACGGCGTTCATCAAACCGGAAGCTGCTTCAATCGTTTTGGCTCGCGACGCAAGCAGCAATCCCATTGCGCTGAATGTCAGCGAGCCGAGGAGACACACGACTGCCAGACTGAGCAACGAGCCGCGCACCGGCACATGAAAAATCCAAGCACCGAACCCAAGCACAATTCCTACTTCGGCCACGAGCATCAAGATACGCGAGAGCACATACGAGAGTAAGAAGTATTGCTTGGGCATGGGAGTCGCGATCAATCGTTTCAAAAGTTTTTTGCGTCGCGCGTCAACGACGGTAAATCCCATGCCCCAGATCGCGCTGCCCATCAGATTCATCCCGAGCAATCCGGGAATAAGGAAATCGATATAGCGCGAGCCCGGTTCGCGCATCAACACATCGCTCGAAGCGATGGGATCGGCGCGGCCGGCGGCTTGCTGCACCGCGCGGTCCGCCAGCATGCGCGCCGTGCGGCCTTCGGGGTTGGTGTCGTCGTAGCGATAGACGACCGTGCCGTTCGCGCCGGGCACGGCGAGCAACGCGATCTTGCCGGTGCGCAGCGCTTCTTCCGCCGCGTTTGCATCGAGTTGTTGCACGGCCAGAAGTTTCTCCTTCTCTAGAGACTGCGTCAGTTGCGGCGTGACAGTGGCAATCTTCAGCACCTCCGCGGGACGATTGCGGAACGCAATGCCGAGACCGCCAGCGAGAAGGATGGGAAACGCGAATATCCAGAAGAGAGCTTCTGGCTCGCGGAGAGTTTCGAGAAAGCGCACTATGGTCAATTGCACGAGCGGGTGCTCGGCGAAGGTCTTACCGCGCGGAGCTTTCCGCTCCGCGGCGCGAACTTGAATATCGGGGATGGCGGTGGTTTCACTCATGTGGTTTGCTCATTCGTCGCGGAGGTGGCGCCCTGTCAGGGAGACGAACACATCCTCCAGAGTTGCGGAATGCGTGCTCAGCTCGGTGAGCGGAATATTTTGGCGCGTTAATTCAGCGAGCAGTGCCGGCACGGCGAGATGAAGTTCGGTGACTTGCATTTCCACGGTGCCGTTTTCGGAGCGAACGTCGCGAACCCCTTCGATTTGGCGCAAGGCGGCCACGTTCAGTGCGGATGATTTAGCTCCGCCGGAAAATGCGACCATGTGTTCCGCGCAGGTAGAAGCGATCAGCTCGCGCGGACTACCGAGAGCGATTTGTTTGCCGTTGTCCATGATGGCGACACGTTCGCAGAGGCGCTCGGCTTCGTCCATGTAGTGCGTGGTGAGAAGTATCGTGCGACCGGAGGATTTGAATTGCTCGATTAAATCCCAAAGCTGGCGGCGGGCTTGTGGGTCGAGGCCGGTAGTGGGCTCATCGAGGAAAAGAAAATCGGGATCGCCGACGAGCGCGCAGGCCAAAGCCAGGCGCTGCTTTTGGCCGCCAGAAAGATTGCCGACGCGAGAATTCCTTTTTTCTTCGAGTTGCACGAGCGCGATGGCATCGGACGCGTCCGGGCCTTGATCGAAAAAGCTGCGGAACAATCGAAGAGTCTCGAACACGGTGAGTTTTTCGGAGAGCTGGGTGTCCTGCAACTGAATGCCGAGGCGTTGGCGGAGCTGCTTCGCATCCGAGTCCCAATGCATGCCGAGCAATTCCACGTCGCCGGAATCAGGAAGGGTCAGGCCTTCGCAGATTTCCACTGTCGTCGTTTTGCCCGCGCCATTGGGCCCAAGCAGGCCGAAGCATTCGCCTGGATGAACCTCAAGGCCGAGGCCGTTGACGGCGACCACATCTTGGTAGGCCTTTCGAAGACCTGTGACGCGAAGGGCTGCTCTGGGAGCAGAGTCAAGCATGAATCCAGTATCGCGTCAGACAAGAGGACATGCAACCTTCGAATCGGACCTCCTGCAAGTGATTCGAATTCTACAAAGTCTTCACGCGGTGGAGTGCATGGTGTTAATCTCGCTGCCGTTTTGGAGGGAAGCCGCGCGATGAGAAATTCTATTGGACGGATGGGATTGCCGATTGTGCTTGCTGGCGCCGTTTCGATGGGCATGTTGCGAGCGCAGCAGGGAACACCGCTTACGCAGGAGCAAAAAGATCAGCGGGTGCAGACGGAGAAGGAGCTCGAGTCGGTGGCCATCATCGAGCGCAAAGTGATGGTGCCGATGCGAGATGGTACGCGGCTGGCGACGGATATTTACAGGCCGAAGAATGCGAGCGGGCCAGTGCCGATAATTTGGGTGCGGACGCCCTACAATTTTAATTTTTGGGATGTGCGCAACGGATTGCCGGCGGACATGCGGGCGGCTTTGACGGCAGTCAAGCGCGGGTATGCGTACGTGGTGCAGAACGAGCGGGGGCATTTTTTCTCAGAAGGGAACTACGACATTCTTGGCGCGCCGCGGACGGATGGAACCGACATGCTGGACTGGCTCACATCGCAATCCTGGACGAACGGCAAAGTTGGCACGACGGGATGCTCGTCGACGGCGGAATATCAGATGGGAATTGCCGCGATGGGGCATCCGGCGTATGCGGCGATGAATATTCAAAGTTTTGGCGCGGGTGTGGGACGCGTCGGACCGTATTACGAGCAGGGAAACTGGTATCGCGGCGGCGCAGTGCAGATGCTGTTCATTACCTGGATTGCTGGAGAGCAGAACCAAGTGCGGCCGATGTTTCCGCCGAATACTTCGCAGGAGGATTTGATTCGCGCTTCGAAATTGTTTGATTTGGCGCAGCAGGCTCCGCCGGTGGACTGGTCCAAGGCGCTGTGGCATTTGCCGGAGCAGGATATTTTGAAGGCGGTAGATGCGCCGCACGGAATCTACGCGGACGCAATGCCGGTTCCCACGGGCGGACGCATGATTCAGCGCACGCCCAACGATCCAGCGTGGCACAAGGGCGGGCTGTATCACGATGACATGCCGCTGAATCTTCCGGGGCTGTGGTTCATGACGTGGTACGACGTTTCGATGGGGCCGAACCTCGAGCTCTACAACCACGTGCGAAAAACGGCAAAGGCGGAGATTGCGGATGAGCAGTGGGTGATCATCGCACCCGTAGGGCACTGTGCGTATACGCGGGCGACGGAGGATACGGTGGTCGGCGAGCGAAGCATGGGTGATGCGCGGCTCGACTATCAGGAGATTACGTACAGCTTCTTCGACCGCTTCTTGAAGGGCGAGAAAAGCCCGAAGATCGACTCGATGCCGAAAGTGACGTACTTCACGATGGGGATGAACAAGTGGCAGACTTCGGAGACTTGGCCGCCTGCCGGCGCGCAACAGTTGACAATGTATTTGTCGAGCGCGGGGCGCGCAAACTCTTTGACAGGAGATGGAGCGCTTGTGACGTCGGCGCCTGCAACGGACAAGCCGGATTCGTTTACGTACGATCCGATGAATCCGGTGCCGTCTTTTGGCGGGAATGTGTGCTGCACGGGAACCGCAGTGCAAGCTGGCGCATTCGACCAGCGAAAGATGGAAGCGCGCAACGACATTCTGGTGTACACGTCCGAACCGTTTAAGGAAGGGACGGAGTTGAGCGGGCCGATTACGCCGACGCTTTATGTTTCGTCGGATGCGAAGGATACGGATTTTACGGTGAAAGTGCTCGACGTTTACCCGGATGGGCGTGCTTACAACCTGGACGAATCGATCCAACGGCTACGGTATCGCGATGGGTACGATAAGCCGCTTGCGTGGATGGAGGCGGGGAAGGTGTACAAGGTGATGCTGCAGCCGCTGAACACGAGCAATTATTTTGAAACGGGACACCAACTGCGAATCGAGGTGTCGAGCAGCAATTTTCCGAGATTCGACCGGAACTTGAATACAGGCGGGAATAATTATGACGAGGAAAAAGGGGTGGTGGCGCACAATTCGGTGCATCACTCGAAGCAATATCCTTCGCAGGTGGTGTTCACGGTAGTGAAAAAGTGATGAGGAAAGTTGAACAGTCCGGGGATCGAGAACCCCAAGACTCACGCTCAAAAACGAGGGTGGGCACCCCCGTGACACTTGAGCATTTTTCTTAGTCTATGCTCATTGAAAGGCATGTGGCGGTGCGTCTCGCTTTTCGCTGATGAGGGACTCTGCGTTCGGGAGCAAATCATGGATCTATTTCTCCTTGATCTGAAGTGCGCAGCGCGTTTGATGTGGCGGGCCAAGTGATTCGCATGGGCTGGGTGCGGGTTGCGCAACAGCGTTGCTGGCTGGTAAAGTTTCGCCATAATTAGGGCCGGAAAATCCGAGCCAAGACTCGCGGTTGTTGTATGGAGTTCTAGCCGCAGTTTAAATTTTCCGTGTTGCTGGGCTTCCATCCTACTAACGAAGCAAGCTAGAAATAGAACTCGACAACAATGGGCCGGATGACCTTGAAAGGGAGGACTTGCGTCATGACACGCCAAACGAAGATATGGGGATTTCTGATTCTCTCTGCCGCGCTGATTCTTTCGGCTTTACCCGGAAGGTCCCAAGAAGCGGCCAAGAATGCCAGTTCGAACACACCCGCGGCGAGCGATGTGCCGAAGATTGTCTTCGAGAAATACACGCTCCCGAACGGGTTGCAGGTGATTCTGCACGTAGACCGCAAGCTGCCGATGGTCCACGTAAACAACTGGTACCACGTCGGCTCGAAAAATGAACGCGTGGGGCGAACGGGTTTTGCACACTTGTTCGAACACATGATGTTCGAGGGCTCGAAAGACGCGAACGGCAAATACTTCGGCTTTATCGAAAAGGCAGGAGCAAATCTTTTTGAGGGCGGTGTGAATGGAACGACCAGCGAGGACCGGACGAACTATTTCGAATCCGTGCCATCGGCGAGTCTTGAATACGTGTTGTGGCTCGAATCCGACCGTCTGGCGACGCTCACCGATGTTTTGACCAAGGAGAAGCTCGATAACGAGCGCGATATCGTAAAGAATGAGCGGCGCCAAGGGTTGGAAAACCAGCCTTACGGCCGGGCCTTCATGCTCATCACGGAAAATGTTTTCCCCAGCGGCCACCCCTATTCCCACACGGTGATAGGCAGCCACGAAGACCTGACGGCCGCGAGCGTCGACGATGTGAAGGAATTTTTCCACACGTATTACACTCCCAACAATCTCTCGCTAGCGATCACTGGCGACTTTGACGTGGCCGAGGCGAAGCGTCTGATTGAGAAATACTACGGTCCGATTCCTCCCGGACCGGCGCTGGATCGGCCCAAGCACTGGGTGGAGCAGCTAGACGCGGAAAAGATCATCGATGTGAATGATCATGTGCCACAAGAGCGCACGTACTTTGCCTGGCCGGCACCGGCCTTTTTTGACCCAGCGGATGCGGAATTGGACCTTGTTTCGCTGATCCTGACCGATGGATTGTCATCGCGCTTGAACAAGTCTTTGGTTTACGACAAGCAGATTTGTTCCGATGTTGTATCGTTCGAGAACTCCTCCGAAATAGCCGGCAATTTTATCGTGTGGGTAACGGCCCGGCCGGGAGCGGCGCTCTCGCAGGCGGAACAAATTACAACGGAAGAAATCGCGCGACTGGCCAAAGAGGGCCCTACGGCCGCCGAGCTGAACCGCGCGAAGACCAAGTGGGAATTTAGCTATGTGACAGGCCTCGAGCGTATCGGCGGTTTTGGCGGCAAGGCCGACCAGCTCAATACATACAATACATATCTCGGCGACCCAGATAAATTCGCCGCGGACGTACAGCGGCACCGGGCCGCGACAGCAGAAGGTGTGCGGCTGGCGACGGCGAAGTGGCTGGATACACGAAACCGGGTCATGGTGAGGTTCCATC
>CAVPLA010000064.1:0-31982 GCA_963705855.1 uncultured Acidobacteriota bacterium | reverse complement strand
TAGCATCGCCACCTGCGGTCGAAATTGTACGGGGCACGCCGAAGCCCGACGGTTCGCCCGACGCAAAATCATTGCGCGTCGTTTACACGATTCCGGGTTGGGTTGTGGAGAATTACGTAGCGGAAGGTCACGTGAAATTCATCGACCCCGTCGCGCCCGCGGAAATTCGCGCGCATCCTGGGGGAACGCTTGTATATGTCGTCCGGACGCGAGCCTCCAAAAAGCGCGCTTCGGGAGACTCCAACGCCGTTTCCGTCCGCGTTTATCCTGTGCCGGAGCCAATCGCGAAGCTGGAGGCGCGCGTCACCGAGGCCGCGATTGAGTTGAGCTGGCCGGCCCCCACGCGCACGTCCAGCGGCGATCCGCTCACCGCATTTTCCGGCTATCGAATTTATCGTGGCGAACTCGACCCTGCCTCGGCGGAAGCGGCCGCAGCCGACTTCTCGAAAGCCAAATGGAAGTCGCCGCTCACTTTGCTCGCGTCGTCGGACGAAAACACTTACCGCGACACTCTTTTCGATTTCGGCAAGACATACGCCTATATCGTCAGAAGCGTCGTGCTCGTGGATGGCAACGCACTTGAGTCCTCGGATTGCGCCCCCGCGATCGTTTCCCCGCGCGATACCTTTCCTCCCGCTGCTCCACAAAATTTGGTGGCCGCTGTGCTCTCCGGAGGCACGCCCGGCTCCGTCCTCGTGGACCTCTCGTGGTCCATAAATCTTGAAACCGACCTAGCCGGCTACCGCGTCTATCGAAGTGAGCAACCGGACACGCGCGGCGTGCTTATCACGCCCGAGTTGTTGCTTGCACCGGCATATCGTGATACGTCTGTAGAGCCCGGCCACCGCTACTGGTACTCCGTGACTGCCGTCGATCGTGCTGGCAATGAAAGTGAAGCCAGCGCGGCCGTCGCCGTAGATGTCGCGAAACCTTTTTCGTAGGCCCGGGTTTTACATTGCATCTATCTTGGGAGCGGATGGCTTGATGACCGTTCGTGCACACTGGCCCGCGTACGAGTCTTTCCACGTTTTGCGAAACGCATCGGTTCGAACGGGTGTCTACGTCGGGATCATTCTTTCGATTGTATTCAGCGGATGGGTGATCGTCGCGAACCATGTTCCGTCCCTTGACCGATTTGCACTCGCGCGCAATCTGGCTGCGGTGGTTCTTCTTGGGCTGGTCGCATTGATTCCGATTCTCCGGTTTTGGCGCATGCCGGGTAATTTGCTGGCTTCGAGCCTTGTTGCGTGGGTCCTTTTCAGTTTGGCCTACCGAGTACTGTGCATGGATTTCAGAGGGCTCGCGGAACGCTTCAGCGCCGTTCAGATCTTCATGCTCGGCGCTGTACTCTACATGCTCGTGGTTTCTCTTTCCTGGCTATGGACTATCATCCGGCGCGCTCGCGCGTCGCACGTATCTCATCCGAATCATCATCCGAGCTGATCCCCAATGAAATTCTGCCGATTTCTTCCCACTGGTTCATCTGCCCAGCCGCCAGCCTCAGCGCTTTACGGTGTGCTCGAGGGCGATCACATCCGCGAGATTTCCGGTCCTCCTTGGAGTTCCTGGTCGCACGGTTCGCGTACCTGGCCGGTTGCGGACGTCCGACTGTTGGCTCCTGTCGATCCTGGAAAAATCGTTTGTGTCGGGCGCAATTACGCGGCGCACGCCGCTGAACTTGGCAATGAAGTGCCCAAGGAGCCGCTTATCTTTCTAAAGCCTCCTTCGGCGATTATTGGTCCAGGCGAGGCCATCGTTCTTACGCCGCAATCCCAGCGCGTGGAACACGAGGGCGAGCTTGCGCTTATCGTTGGGCGGCGCTGTTCGCATTTAAAGGACTCCGACGACGCGCTCTCCTATCTTCTCGGCTACAGTTGCCTCAACGACGTCACCGCGCGCGACCTGCAGAAGAGCGACGTGCAATTTACTCGCGCCAAGGGTTTCGACACTTTTTGTCCTGTCGGCCCGCATATCGAGACGCAGCTAAATCCAACCGATGTCTTGGTGGAGACGCATGTCAATGGGGCGCTCCGCCAATCGGGAAGCACTTCGCTGATGGCGTACCCGGTTGCGTTTCTCGTCCGCTGGATCTCCCGTGTTATGACTCTTTTCCCCGGAGATTTGATTGCCACCGGCACGCCCGCGGGCGTCGGCCCGCTAGTTGCGGGAGACACCGTGGAGGTCAGCGTCGGCGCTGTTGGCGTGTTGCGCAATCCAGTGCAAGCCCCGCACACGTAGTTTCGCCGCCCTGCCAGTCTTTCGGTAAAATACACGCTTGTGGGGCGATCTCCGGAGGACGGCTTTTTCTTCTGTGTCGTCAGCTTCGGTGTGCTGCTGTTCGCGCGTACAGCACTCCACAATTTATTTGCAGCTATGGAGATTTTTAGTTGAAAGCTCTGTTCGGGGACTGGAAAGTGGTTCTCGCCATGGCGGGTGCTGCCATTGCAGCGATCATGATGATCGCCTACGCGTTCTTTCACCCGGCCGAAGAGCCCGAGGACGTTGAGCGCAGGCGGCGCCTCCACTTGAATCAGATTGGGCGCATCGCGGAAGGGCAAGTCGTCGAGCTTGCCGAGCATCCACCCGAGGCGCGCGAAGCTCAAAGAAAACTCTTCGGTTCTCGTGCCCGTCCGGTCGTCGATTTGAGGCCCAGGCACCTCGTCACCTACAGTTATGCAATTTCTGGCGTCACTTATCACACGGCGCAGGACATCACGGGTCTTGAAGGGCAGATTCGTTTCGAGAGGCTCGTTGCTGGCCAGCCTGCGAGCGTGAAGTATGATCCCTCGAACCCCAGCGACTCGATACTCGTCGCTGACGATTGGTCGGGCTTGCGCTGAGGCTCTATGCGTTTACACTCAAACTTCGACGCCCTTGCTTGAAGCCCCGAGGCGTATACGCTGATATTCCAAGCTCCCATTTTTGCCTCGCTGCGCATTCTGCTTTTTGCCCAGTTGAGCTATCCTTCTTTCTGCGGCTTCGATGTGCCGCGCCAATCTTATGAAGATGGTCCTCGCTTCCATCTTGACGACCGTTCTCATCGTTGCCATGACTCTTGGCGCGATGTTCATTCTGGTGCAAGCCACGGATTACGTCACATCTCGCGAGTCGCCCTTGCAGCGCGCCGTTGCGATCTGTGCGGAATTGCTTCTCGGAGTTATCCTGCTTCTCGGAACAGTATGGCTTGCCACACATCTGGCCGTTCGCATCTTTTCTAAAAATGAGCCCGTTGCTCCCGGAGGAAAGCTTGCCTGAGAAAAACACCGCCGCGAGCGCAAAAGAGAAGCACCACGACCGCATGGAAGAACTCCGCCGCCAGTCCGCGGAAGCCGAGGCCGGCGGCGGTCCCGAGCGCCGCGAGCGCGAACACAAAGCCAGCAAGCTTGCCGCGCGCGAACGAATAAATCTGCTCCTCGATGAAGGCACTTTCGAAGAACTCGACAAATTTGTCCGCCACGGCTGCGTGGATTTTGGAATGCAAGAGCAGCGCCCCGCCGGCGACGGTTTCGTCACCGGCTATGGCCGCATCGATGGCCGTCTCGTCTACGTTTTTGCACAGGACTTCACTGTATTCGGCGGCTCGCTCTCCGAAGCCAATGCGCGGAAAATCTGTAAGATCATGGATCTCGCCATGCGCGTCGGCGCACCGGTCATTGGTCTCAATGACTCCGGTGGCGCTCGCATTCAGGAAGGCGTCGCGTCGCTCGCTGGTTATGCAGATATTTTTCTTCGCAACACGCTCGCCAGCGGTGTGATCCCGCAAATCAGCGCCATCATGGGTCCGTGCGCGGGTGGCGCAGTTTACTCGCCGGCGATCACTGATTTCATTTTTATGACGCGCGAGACTTCCTACATGTTCGTCACCGGGCCTGACGTCATCAAGACCGTCACCCACGAGGAAGTCACCAAGCAAGAGCTTGGCGGTGCCATGACCCACAATGAAAAGAGCGGCGTGGCGCAGTTTGTTTCCGTGGACGATGCCGATTGTCTCGCCATGATTCGCGAGCTGTTGAGTTTCCTACCATCGAATAATGTCGACGATCCTCCGCGACGCCAGTCCGCGGATTCTGCCGAGCGCTGCGAGGAATCCTTGAACTCGCTTGTCCCGGACGAGCCTCAAAAGCCTTACGACATGAAGGACGCCATCCACGCCATTGTCGACGACGGGTATTTATTTGAAGTCCATGAGCACTTCGCAAAAAACATTGTTGTAGGTTTTGCGCGCCTCGATGGCCGCCCCGTCGGCATTGTCGCTAATCAACCTGCGTTCCTTGCCGGTGTTCTCGATATCAACGCTTCTCTGAAAGGTGCGCGCTTCGTCCGTTTCTGCGATGCCTTCAATATTCCGCTCATCACGTTCGAAGATGTTCCTGGATTTCTGCCCGGCACGCATCAGGAGTTTGGCGGCATCATTAAACATGGCGCGAAATTGCTCTTCGCCTTCGCGGAAGCCACCGTTCCCAAGATTACGGTTATTACCCGCAAGGCCTACGGTGGCGCGTATTGCGTCATGGCCAGCAAGCACATCCGCACCGACGCCAACTTTGCGTGGCCCTCCGCGGAAATCGCCGTGATGGGCCCAGAAGGCGCTGTAAACATCGTCTACAAACGTGAACTGGACAAAGCTCCCGAATCCGATCGCGAACGCCTACGCCAGGAAAAAATCGCCGAATTTCGCGACCGCTTCGCGAATCCGTTCGTAGCAGCTGAGAAGGGCTACATCGACGCCATCATCGAACCTTCCGAAACGCGTCCCCGTATCATCAACGCTCTTCGCGCACTGGAAAACAAGCGTGACACCAACCCCCGAAAAAAGCACGGCAACATTCCTCTTTGAGTACAGCCAATAGCAGCGAACTCTCACGGAAGAATGCCGCAATCTCACGGAAGCATTGGCTCCGATTCTAGGGACAAGAAGCGAACTTCGAGGAAAGCGCGTCAGAAAAGGCAAATACGGTTTTTCATTCAGGAATGATGCGGAAAGCGCGCTTGCGGGCCGTCCGGTACAAGGAGAAATCGCGGCGGTCCAATGTGAAGATAGTGTTGATGTTTTCGCGCTCTGCCAGGTACACCAGCGACGCGTCTGCGAGTTGCGGGCGCAACCCGGCATAGCGATTTAGGATCTCCGCGATCGGAATTGCTTCGGTCCCGCTGAGATGGGCCAATTCAAGGAAGCTTCCGTCCGAACCGAGCAGTAGTCTCTCGATGGCTCGAGGATGCCTCCGAAGGAGCCACGCCGCCTCCGTTATCACCGGCCAACTGGAGAGCAGGGGATCCCGTAGCTGCGTAAGCGTCCTTACGCACAATTCGTGGTATTGGTCTTCGGCCCGCAAGATGGCCACAAGCGGCCCCGTGTCCACTAGTATCGCCATCACTTATTCTTTCCAAATCCCTTGAAAAGACTTTTGTTGGTGCTTACATCTTTTCGGCCGCCTCGAATGCAGCCAATCAATCCGGCTTTTCGAGCTCGGTCGTATGCAGTTTCTTCACCATCATTCTTGGAAAGATATTCCTCAAGCGCTTCTCGCACTACTTGCGACTCGCGCGTGCCGGTTGTTCGTGACCGCTCTTTCAGCCGCCGCGCAATACTTCCGGGGACGCGGACGGATATCCGTTGTGATGCCATATCCCTTCCTTCAAGCCCTTGTCAGACATTCTATCATGATTGTCCGACATCCTCGAAGGTGGCCTATGCGCGAACACAGCACACGCAAACCCGGCTCCCGGGTTACACCGACTCGTCGCATGCTAAAATCCCGGAGCAACACGAAAGGTCCATGTTCCGGAAAATTCTGATTGCCAATCGCGGCGAAATCGCCGTGCGCATTTTGCGCGCTTGCCGCGAGCTGGGCATTCGCGGCGTGGCGGTTTTCAGCGAAGTTGATCGCAAATCGCTTCACGTTCGCCTCGCCGACGAGGCGTATCCCATTGGTTCCGCGCCCTCGCGCGAAAGCTATCTTTGCATTGATAAAATAATTGACGTCGCGCGCCGCTCCGGATGCGACGCCATCCATCCCGGTTATGGTTTTCTCGCGGAAAACGCGGCCCTGCCGCGTGCTTGTAGAGAGGCGGGAATCACCTTTATCGGCCCGAGCGCCGAAGCCATGGAAGCCCTCGGCTCGAAAACAGCCGGTCGTCAACTCGCGCGACGCTCCGATGTGCCAACGGTTCCCGGCGCGAACGATCCGATCGAAAACCCGGATAATGCTCAGGCTCTCTCGCAAAACATGGGCTATCCCGTCTTGTTGAAGGCGGTCGCCGGAGGAGGCGGCAAAGGCATGCGTGTTGTCACGCGCGACGCCGAGTTTGCACCTGCCTGGCGGGATGCTTCTTCCGAAGCGCTAAACGCGTTCGGAGATGCGCGCCTCTATCTTGAAAAATATCTGGACAAACCGCGCCATATCGAGATTCAAATCCTGGCTGATGCCCACGGCCGCGTCGTCTCTCTCGGCGAGCGCGAATGTTCGGTTCAGCGGCGCCACCAAAAAGTAATTGAAGAAGCTCCTTCGCTTGTCATCACGCCGGAGCTGCGCAAAAAAATGGGCGATGCTGCCGTCCGTCTTGCGCGCGCTGGTGGATACGTGAACGCCGGCACTGTGGAATTTCTCGTCGATGCCCATCTTAATTTTTATTTTCTCGAAGTGAACACACGCCTTCAGGTCGAGCATCCCGTCACGGAGCAAGTCACCGGGCTAGATCTCGTCAAGCTGCAGATCGCCATCGCCGCTGGCCATCGTCTCCCCTTTGCCTGGGAGACCATCACGCCGCGCGGCCACGCCATAGAGGTGCGCCTCTATGCCGAAGATCCAGACAACAATTTTTTCCCGTCGCCCGGAAAAATTCTCTCGCAACATGCACCGAGCGGGCCCGGCATTCGCCTCGATGAGGGCGTCTACGAAGGCTGGACCGTTCCGATGGACTACGACCCCCTTCTGAGCAAGTTGATCGCCTGGGGCAACAGCCGCGAAGAAACCATCGCTCGCCTCCGCCGTGCTCTCGAGGAATACACCATAACAGGCATCAAGACCAACGCTGGCCTCTTCCGCCGCATTCTCGCTGAAACGGATTTTCTTCGCGGAGAAATCCACACCAAGTGGCTCGATGAATTGCTTCAGCGTTCGCCTTCCGTTGCGGCTCCGACAAATGGAAGCGCGAACGCGGACCGCGCTGCTGATGCCGCAAGCATCGCAGCGGCTCTCTGGCAAGTAAAGCACTCGGAAAAGCCATCCGGTCCGTCCACTTCAAATCAGGAGTCTTCGCAACCTTCCCGTTGGAAGCAGGAAGGCCGCCGCCAACAACTGGACCGCCTGCCATGAAATTTGAAATCCAGTTAACGGGCCCGTCCGGAAAAAAGCTGCGCAGCGTTGAACTCGATCGCGACGCCGACCGCTGGAAAATCTCGCTCGATGGCCAACCTGTAGATGCCGATGTCGTCGAAATCGACCCCAACACGCTCTCCCTGCTTCTCGAAGGTCAATCGTACGAAGTTCGCGTCACTCATTCGCCTGACGGCGTGCTCAAGGTCCAGACTGGATTGCAGGAGTTCACCGCCGAGGTTGTCGATCCCCGCGCATGGCGCGGGCGGCGTCATGGCGCACTCGAAGCCGAAGGCCGGCAGCAAGTTATCGCTCCTATGCCCGGCAAAGTCGTCCGCGTTCTCGTCCAAGCGGGAGACAAAGTCGAAGCCGGCCAGGGCCTCCTGGTCGTGGAAGCGATGAAGATGCAGAACGAAATTCGTTCGCCAAAAGGCGGCATCGTCGAGCGCTTCCACGTCAAAGAAGGCCAGCCGGTCAACGCAGGTGAAGTGCTCTGCGTCGTTTCTTGAGTTGCCATGGGAAATTGGTATACCAACGTTTCCGTGAAAGGCGCGCAGCAATCGGACGTTGTCGCTGTACTCGAGGAACTTGGCCGGCGCGCCTACGTTACGCCCGAGACCGCAGGCTGGATCGTTATTTACGATCAGCAGACCGATGAATTTGATCTGGGCATTCTCGAGTCTCTCGCTCTAACTCTCTCCACGCGCCTCTCCTGCACAGCGCTAGCAAGTTGCAACGCCGACGATGACGTTCTCTGGCTGGCGCTGTATGAGAACGGAAGTCTCTCCACGCGTTATGCTTCCTCACGAAAATCGTTTGAAGATGGCAGTGAGTTCCCAGAACTGAAGGAAACGGCCCAAGTCCTCGCCCGCGTTTTTCAAAAGCCGGAAACAAAGGAGCAGGTCTTAAGCCTATTGAGAAAATCTCATGGCATGCTAGGCCTGCTCAGTCTTTACCTTAAGATCCGGCTCGCTTATATCGTCGAGGTAGCACGTCATCTCGATCTTACAAATCTGCTGGGGATGCCGCGAGCGGCAGTAGGGCTTGGCTACACGTACGTAAGTAAAGGCGAAACTCCGGAAGGAATGCAGCGCGAGGCGCTGCGCCGCACGATGGTCGGATAACACGGAAAAAATACAGCGTAGATCGTTCGTTAGGGAATTAATGCCCAGATGACTTTGCGGGGAAATCCGTTTTCGCCGCATCCGGTAGTTTGCCTGCAGCTTCGATCACTTGTTGTGCGAGATAGTTCGTCACGCGCGCGTCATCCCGCGCAATCGTCAGGTAGGCGGCGCGCAGCAATTGTTCCTTGTGGTTGCGCAGCGTGTCGCGAATCGTTTGCTGGACTTGCGGGTCGTTAATGTTCCGTTGCCCGGGCGACTCACGCGAGATCAGCTTCAAAATAACGATCCGCGGACCTTCCTTGGACTGAATCGGAAGCGGCGGGCTCACCTGCCCCGGCTTCATTCCCATCACAATCCTCTTCAGAGTCGCATCAGACTGGTTCAGCGCCGATTCCGGCACGTACCCCAGGTCGCCGCCCATGGCCGAGGAGTTCATGTCCTCGGAATAGTCCATCGCCAGTTGTGCAAAGTCAGCTCCGCTGTTCAGCTTGTCCTCGAGCATTTTTACTTTGCGCTCAGCTTCAACCTCGTTCGTTGCGTCATCATTCTTGAGGTTGCGAATCTGCGGTTCCTTGCGCGGCGTCACAACGATCTCGGATATCCGGTAGCGCGGCTCCACGACGTTGAATTGCCCTTTATTCGCGTTATACGTGTCGGTGACGTCTTGGTCGGTGATCGATATTTTCGCCACCACTTCGCGGTTCAGCAGCTTCGTGATGGAAAGCTGCCTCCGCAGGTCGCGCTTTAAATCGTCGACCGAGACGCCGCGATCCTTCAACTGTCTCTGGAACTCGTCTTCGGTGTAAGGGCTCTTCATCTCGGTGAATTTGTCTTCCACTTCACCGTCACTTGCTTCCAGATTCAGCTTCTTTGCCCGCTCCAGCAGGATCTCGTTGTTGATCAGCTCATCCAGAACATTCAGCTTCAGCGACAGCGCCTCTTCCTGCGAAGGCTCTTGCCCCTCCGGATTCACCCGCGTCCTGTAGTATTTATCCACGTCATCGCGTTTGATCTCTTGCCCATTCACCACCGCCCACACGTCCGGCGAAGGCTGCGCTTTCTGTTTGCAGCCCGCGCCCATGGTAAGCGCCAGAGCCGCGACGGGCAAAAGCATCGCCGCGCGCGCCATCCCTTTCCTGGGGTTGTGCGAGCGCACCGCCACGCTAATTTTGGCTTGCGAGTGGTTCAAGGTGTGATGTTCAGGCCGCTTTCTTGACGCGGCCAGCGCGGATGCAGGCCGTGCAAACTCGAACATGCTTTCTCGCGCCGTCCACCAACGCATGGACGCGCTTCAGGTTCGGATTCCACCGTCTACGCCTTGTATTATTCGCGTGACTGATCACGTTGCCAAAGTGCGGCCCTTTGCCGCAAAGTTCACACTTCAGTGCCATTGTTTTTCCTACTTAGGCCGTCTGTAGCAGCCAGAAATTTGCTCTAGAAGTTGCCGTACTGAGCTTTTTATTCTAACAGACGACCTATCTCCAGCAAAGCGTGCCTTTTGTTGGCCGACGCAAAACGACAGTCCCCAGATGGTCAAAGTAGAAATGTCCGGATTCTCGTTGCCTTGATTGCAGAGGAGGGCCCCGTTTAAACGCCTCTCATCCCACGCCCGGGAGCCCGGGCCCCTCTCAAGTGCTCTCCGGCAGGGCCATCGCCGCCCAAATCATTCCTTCCCAGTTTGGGTTTGTCCATGGGGGTGCTCCCAAGGCTTTTCATGCTGTGCTATGCGGCGGATCGTTCCCCGCCGGGGGCCGGCGCTAGCCAGCTGTGGAGCAACCCTGCACCGCCCCTGGGCGTCTTAATTGACAATAGGTCGTTCCGTTTCAATGGTTTATGGGAATTGGACCTGTCCTTTGGTGCGGGCTTTTATTTGCCTAAAGCACTATTAGCCCCGCCCCTACACCAATCCACTGATGCCTCCCGGTAGGCTAAACTTGTAGCTTGAGCCTGCGGCAGAAAGGAGACCCATCAGGGTGCCCAAGCGGACCACAATCTGCTCTTCCATGGCATCGGCCAGACTTCTGTCTGCTCGGGTGGGGATTCTTGCCCGGCTGGCTACGGTTCTAGTACTCCTTTCCGGCTGCCTGATCGCCTCTCCCGCGTATGCCGACGTTGGCGTCCTTCTGAACGAGTCCCTGGATACCAGCCTCGCCAGAATTACGGGCTCCGGCCATAGCGCCGTCTATTTCTCGCGAATCTGCGCGGAATCGCCCGTCAAGCTCCGCCTGTGCCGTCCTGACGAGCAAGGCTCGGTCATGAGCAATTACACCACTCTTGGCGAGGATCAGCCGTTCGAGTGGAATATCGTTCCTCTATCTATTTATTTGTACGGCGTCGAGGAGCCCCAAAACCGGCCGCTTTTCGGCTCGCAAAAAATCAAGCAAGCTCTTGAGGAAAGATACCGCACAAACTTTCTCGCAGGCTATTGTGACAGCCCGACTTGCCGCACGAGCGGCAGAGCCGAGTGGCGCGAAATGGTCGGCGCCACGCTTGAGCGCAGCATCTATATTTTCGTTGTGGAGACCTCCGTCGAACAAGACCGCGCGCTCATCGCGGAATTCAATTCTCTTCCCAATCAGAACCACTTTAACGGCGTCACGAAAAATTGCGCCACGTTCTCCCGCCGCGTCATTAATACTTATTATCCTCACGCCGCCAGGGCTGACTACCTCAATGATTTCGGATTGATCACTCCGAAGGCCATTGCCCGTTCCTTTACCCATTTTGCTGAACGCCATCCGGAAGCGCATCTTCGCGTGCTGCATTTCGCCCAGTTGCCCGGCACCATCAAGCGCAGCACCGAGTGCCGCAACGGAACCGAGCAGTTGTACCACTCCAAAAAACTTCTCGTGCCCATGATCCTTTTTGCCGACCACGAACTGCCCTTCATGGCCGCCACCTATCTGCTTACGGGGCGCTTCAACCCCGAGCATGAATTGGAGCAGCATCCCAACGCCGAATCGGCGGACATCAAGCAGGAAATCCGGGAAGCGAAGGCAGAGAATGACGTGCCGCGCGAAGCGCAACTTGAAGCCGTGGTTAATCAGGAAAGCGCGCAACTCGTGGGTACCGCAAAGGAATGGAAACAGTATCGAGAGGCTTTTGGATCCCTCACGAACGATGCCATCAGCCGCGAAATCATTCCGAACTACGAGTTTCTCGGCCGTCTATACAAATACCTTGATCGCGCGGGCACGCTCTCTCTAGACCCGAGTGGGAGCCTCTGGTTGGATCTCTCGCAAGGCGGTAAGCCGTCGAGGATCGGCCTGAGCGCCAGCAACATTTTTGCTTCCGGCAGCGATTCCCAGTGGGCCTATGCGATGACTCTTGCGCGTGCCGATCACTATCTAAAGAGCCCCAAGCACAGCCGCGAGATCATGCCGGAATTCAAGAGCGATTGGGCCCTTTTGGAGGCGGCTCGCGTCAATAGCGCAACTTCCAAGGCGGCGAACAATAGTCTGCCTTCCAGTAGCGCGCGTGCCACTGCCATCTCCTTCAGTCAGATTCAATAAACCTCAGGCTTCGAGCGGGTCCTGTGAGTACTAAGGCATTTCTCCCAGCTTTTTCCATCACCCCGTACCATTTTCTCCCTTTCCAGTTTGCGCAACTTTAGTCTTGTCTATCTCATCTGTACTGATGTAGGTTCCCTGTCGCGGTGCAGCGCATGCTTCCGTCGTTCCGGGTCTTGTTCTTGATTTTTTCTTTGGCACTCGTCTCTGGTGAGGCGAGTTCAAAGCCTCCGGCTATACCTGCAGCTATCACTACCGCTTCACCCGTCATTGTCATCGGTTTTGTCGGTGGCTACGTTCGACACGATGATCGCGTCCACACCGAAGTTCAGCTGGTCGAGCGGTTACGCGAAGAATATGCTTCGAGCGTTTTCGTTCAAACGTTTGAGAATCATCGCGGTAAGGATGCCCATCAGGCGGTGCTTCGCCTCCTTGATGTCAACAGCGACGGAAAACTTTCGCCCGAAGAAAAGCAAAAGGCACGCATCATAATTTTTGGCCACAGCTGGGGCGCGTCAGAAACGGTCGAACTCGCGCGCCAGCTGGAAAAAGACGGTATCCCTGTAATTCTCACCATCCAGGTCGATAGCGTCTCCAAGAAGGGGGAGAATGACGCCGTCATCCCCGCGAACGTCGGCCAGGCTATCAATTTCTATCAGCTCGATGGCATGCTCCACGGCCAAGCTCAGATTCGCGCTGCCGATCCTGCGCGCACGCGCATCCTTGGGAATTTTCGTTCCGACTACAAGACAAAACCTCTCAGCTGCGGCCAGTATCCGTGGTGGGACCGCATTTTCATGAAATCCCACATTCAAATCGAGTGCGATCCCGCAGTCTGGAATCAAGTCGAATCGCTCATTCGCACGAATCTGTCGCTCGAAGCGCGGCTGCCATCGCCTGGTGAAATCAAGTCCTCCGACTCGCCCCTTAACTAAACGACTCATAGCATCGCACCAGTTTTTGATAACCGCCGCCCGCAACCATCCGTCCATACAGGGTGTAACACCCTCTGGAAGGACGTTTCTGAGGAGGCCCCATGAAACGCCGCGAATTTCTCCTTCGCTCCGCCTGCACCGCGGGGGCAGCTTGGTTCCATTCCTCTGTATTCCCGAAGCGCGCCCGCGCCTTAACCCTGAAGCCCCTTCCGCGCAAATTTAGCGCGTCTGACACCGTCACCCTCGGCAAGACCGGCATCCAAACCAGCCGCCTCGCCATGGGCACCGGCACTGTAGGTTCCGGCCATCATTCTCATCAGACCGCCCTTGGAGTTCAGGGCCTTTCCGATCTTCTTTTGAACGGCTACGAGCACGGCCTCCGCTTCTTCGATTCCGCCGACAGCTACGGCAGCCATCCGCACGTCGCCGAAGCCCTCAAGCATGTTCCGCGCGACAAAGTCACCGTTCTGACCAAGACCTGGGCCCGCGACGCCGCATCCGCTCGTGCCGACCTCGACCGTTTCCGCCGCGAGCTCGGCACCGATCACATCGACATCTGTCTCATGCACTGCCTCACCGAGCCCGACTGGACCGACCGCTACAAAGGTGTCATGGACGTTCTCTCCGAAGCCAAGGAAAAGGGCATCATCCGCGCCCATGGCTGTTCGTGCCATTCCATCGAAGCACTCCGTGCCGCGACCAGCTCCACTTGGGTCGAAGTCCATCTGGTGCGCATCAATCCTATCGGCACGTTCATGGATTCCGATCCGGACTCCGTCGTCAGCGTCATCAAGGAAATGCGTGCCAAGGGGAAGGGCATCATCGGTATGAAAATCCTCGGCCAGGGCAGTCTCCGCGACCGCCAGGACGAAGCTCTGAATTTCGCGCTCGGTGTGAATCTCCTCGACGCCTTCACCATCGGCGCCGAAAGCAAATCCGAACAGGAAGATCTCATTCGTCGCATCGCGGCCGCCTAGCAAGATTACTAACTAGGTTTTTAATGAAACGGTGTCAGCCGAGCGGAGCGAGGGACCTGCTTTTGGATTTCCGCGCACACGTGGAGCGCGCTCCAGCGCCACCCTAAGTTTCTAGCCCAATCAACCGCATCAACTCCAACGCATTACTCTTCTCCACCACTCCTTCGCGCAACTTATAATCAAACCGCATCTTCCCGTCCACCACCTGATCCTCAAAATGCATGTTCCGCAAAACATTCCCCACCGCCGACGCAATTTCCGTCAACGCCAAATCATGCGTTGTCACAATCCCGATCGCCCGCCGCTTCAGCAGCCCCCGGATCAATCCCTCCGCTCCAATCCTACGATCTTTCGAGTTCGTTCCCTCCAGCAACTCATCGAACAAAAACACCATCGGCACCGCTCCATTCGCAGCGTCAAACACTTTCCGGATGTGCAAGATCTCCGTATAAAAACTCGACCGCCCCTCTTGCAACGAATCCGTGCTCCGTATCCGCGTGCCAATCTTCAGCGGCGTCAACCGGAGCCGTTTGCCCCGGATTGGCGCGCCCGCCATGGCCAGCACCGTGTTGATTCCCACCACGCGCAAAAATGTGCTCTTCCCGGACATATTCGACCCGCTCACCAGCAGCACGCGCGTCTGTGCGTCCAGCCGCAAGCTGTTCCATACGCACTTCTCCGCCGCGATCAGCGGATGACCAAGCTCTTCGCCGTCAAAAAATCCCAGCCCCTCTCCCGCGTCAATGAATTCAGGAAACGGATCAGCAGGATGCTCGTAGGAATACCCCGCGAGCGAAAGTAGCGCCTCCAGCTCCCCCGTCAACTCCGCCCATCGCCGGATCTTCGCGCCCCAGTGCCTCCGCCACGACTCCGCCGCCATCCCGACCTGCACGCTATAAAGAAACGGCAGCTCGGACATCTTCGCAATCGCGCCGTCGCTGGCGTCAATCCAATTAACAATGCGCGAAAATTTTCGAATCGCTAGCGAAGCTGGCTCATTCCCCTGCTTCAGTTGCGCCGCAAAGCCTTGCAAGCGCGGGGACACAAACGGCTCTCGCTCCAGCCGTTTCAGAATCTCGGAAAAAAGGAGTAACCCTTCCGCGTTGCAATTCACTCCCTCAATCACCGCATGCGCTCTGCGCCGCAGCCACGCGAGGACCACAGCCTCCACTGCCATCACACTCAAAAGCGGCCATAGCGCCCCAGTCTGAAACCAATAGATGATCCCTGCGGCCGCGCCGAGCGCCAGCGAAGCCATTACCACGCGCCAGGCTCCGCGCGGCAGAATCGATGTCCCTTCCGCCCACTCCATCATCGATTCTGGATTCAACCGCGCTTTTAAATCCTCCCCGGTCACAGCCAAGTCCTCGCGCAAATCCACCTTCTCGCGCAGTTCCTCAATCAGTTTCTGGCGCTCCAGAATCGCGCCCCTCTCTGATCCCGCGCACAGCCAGCTCGCCAGCCGGCTCTCCCCCATCGGCAATCGGGCCGTCGAAAGCAATTCGAAAAGACACCCGCGACCAAAAAGATCCAAATCTTCCGCATACACATGATTCGCATCGCGAAAGCGCTCTCCCGTTTGGCCTCCTCCAGCCCAGCGATCTTCGATTCGCGCAATCCCCCCGCGACAAAACTCCGCCGCCGTGTTAGCCCGGTTCTTCGCGCGCAGTACGCGCCCATGCAAAATCGTCAACAGCCCATAAGCAACGATCGGTGCGGTCAGCCAATAGGCAATCAGAAGATGCTTCGCAAAAACACTCCAAAGCAGCAGCAATCCCACCGCTATCACCGCCAACTTCGCGTAGCCGACCAGCAGGTGTACGCGATCCTTCTCAGCAATGACCTTCAGGTATTTTTCCAGCCGCCTTTCGTACTCCGCCTTCGGCTCAGCCACATTCCCTCTCAACACATCCCACCCGCAGCCCATCGAGTCTATCTCTTATCGCGCGCGCCAGCACCGTCCACTGCGAATACACAAGCAGCGTGAGCTTGCCGACTTCGATTTTGTAGATTGATGCCAGTGATGGCCAAGACTTTTAGCGGAACTACGCCATTGGTTGGCCCGAGAGGCAAGCCGCGCTCTCCGATAGAACCGTGACGCGGCCCAAACGGAATTTCAACGTCAGCGCCAGAAAATATTTAGCGGATGCCGGCAAGCAAGAACTACGTCCTGACCCGACTCCCTTTGTCCAGTCGTTAGGTCTTTGTCTCGCTACCTCATTACTTCAGATTTTGACCCAGCTCCAATCCTTCGAGTACGGAACGCGGCTCATCCGGTAGCCGGACTTTACGCCGGTGACAACGTGATCGCTCCAGTTGAATCCGACTCCTGCTTTTGGATCGTAGAGTCCCGGCTCTTCGGAAAAGCACATGTTCTTTCTTAGAACTGTGTAATCGCCAAGCGAAAGATACGGCGGCTGATGCCCCTCCGAACCTTCACCATGCGCGGGCCGGTGATAAATGTAATCCTGCACTCCCTGCGCCACTTGGTATTCATGAATCTCATACGCGACGCTCGAGCACGTCGCGCCTTCCTTCTGCAATTCCACCTGCATGTCGCACGTGTGCTGGCTCACTTCCCAAAGTTTCCGCATGTGCTCATCAAACTGTCCCGCGTTGTCCGCGAGGATGTACATGCGGTAGTTTTCTCCGCCGTGTCCGCCGATATATGCATCGCCATCGACCTGTAACGGCATGTTCCGCTGAATCCGGTTGAACCGCGGCTGATTTGGATGTGGATAGGCGCACAGGCGCCCTACACGGCAGTCAATCTCGACAGTCGCCGCCACGCCATGATGCGGCAAACCACCCGCAAGGTCCAAATCCGCGAGCAGCACATTGTTGATCCAGAATGTGCTCGCGAAGGCCACTTCATAATCCGTCACGTCGGTTCCGTAGGTGAGAATGTAATCCCGCGCATAAGCGTGCGCGCGGTCAAAATACGTGTAAGCTCGCCGCGTCAGCGCAAGCTCCTCGGGAGTCTTTACCTCGCGCATATCCAGCAGCGTGTCGCCCACGTCGATCCACTTTATTTTCGGCAGAACTTTCTTGGCCGTCGCCAACTCATCCGCGTAGAGCTTCCCGTCAATGCCGATTTTATTTCCCTGAATACCTTTCGCCTTCATTCCTTCGAGGAGCAGGTGGAACAAATCGACGGTCTTTCCTTGAACGACTTTCCCTTGCTCCGGGAAACCGCCTTCGGCGTGCTTCGTGTCGAAATACTCCCAGCCGCCGCCAAACCACCAGCCCTTCACCAAGTCGCGGTCCAGCGCGGGGTACAAATACCAGGGGTCGGCATCGTCTTTATTCATAAAGACACACTGCGGCCGCTCGGTGTGCGTGTGCCAATAGCCCGTCAGATAAATAATGTTGAGCTGATCGCGCAGCACAAACGCGTGAATATCTTTTTGCGCCAGTTGCTCCTTGAAGCGCGCAACCGTCTGCTTGTTCCAATCCAGCGGCAGCCGATCAACTTTCGCCGGTTCCGGCGGCCCTTCTTCGGCGGGGGTCAGGCCAAGCAGCAGCTTTTCGCTGGCGCCGGAGCTGCGGCTCTTCACGATTTCCGCAAGCGATCCGCCAGCGCCTTGCGTTTGCATTCCATCAATCTTGTCCATGCGGCGAAACAACCCGCCGCCCAGCAGCGCAAGACTTCCCCCCTTCAAAACGTCACGGCGAGTCCGATTCATCTCTCCTCCATATTGTTTTCCAGCCAGCCTGATCAGCTATCTGGCTTATTTCTGTCCTGCAACTTCGTCCCATTCGCGCTCGCCGCGTTCGAGCATCGCGGGCAAATCTTCGCGCAACAAAAAGCGTTCGTGAATCAACTTCATGGCCGCTTCCGCAAATTTGCCCAAGTATTGTTCGCGCGAAGCATATCGCTCGGCAATCGAGAGCCGAGGATCGCCGGACTTTTCACGCTCCGCGGCAGTCTTCGCAAAAGGAATGAAGGATCCATAGAAGCTGAGGCGCAGATCGCCGAGCCCGATTCCCGGATCGCGCAGATTCCAGCCCGTGTACGTGGCCAACGGAACTTGCAATTCCGGCAAACTCACGCCGCCCAGATCGTTGCCATCGGCGTCCGATTGCGGAACCAAACCAGGGAACGGCTTGCCAACCTTAGGAGGCTCCAGACTTACGATGCCGTCTTTCCATTGCGGCCCAAAGTCCAGATGATACGCCAGGTTGATTTCATGCGGTGTATTGACGCCGGGTATCTTTGGAAAAATCCACTTGCTCAGTGGCACGAGCTTGGCGTCCGCAATTTTCGGATACGTACTCGCAGGCGGCGGCGTGCCGTCTTTCACCCACTGGTCCATGTCGGTGATTAGTGCTCGCCAGTACCACTGAATGGGATTGGGATTGTAGCGCTGCTGCGCATTGGAGTCCGGCGAGCCGGGCATGGATTTCTGCGGAGGAAATGGTGCAGAAAAGTGTTGCAAGCCAGATAGCAAATAGACGCGGACATTGTCGCCGATCTTCGCGTCACTCAGACCGTCGGGCGAAATGTGAATCAAAGACGCGGCGCGGCCCCAATATTCGTAAGAAGTATTGGTGAGAAATATTTTCGGGGCGGTTTTAGATTTGGTGGAAGCGTCGAGTAAGCCAGAGGTTGCACCGCTCTCAGGATCGGTTTCCGGAAGATCGGTGAAAGTGAAAAGATCCGTGGGGAAGAAGATGCTGGAGAGCGGCTGAGCGTCGCGCGAAGGCTGCGCAAAACGATGATTGAAGCTGCCGCGGCCCGCGCCGGCAACGTGAGCGATGACTCCATCCATAACCTGCCGGCCTTGCTCGTCGGCGTTGAAGTCCTGGTAAAGAAAATGGCGGAGAAATCGGCCGCTCTGGGAGATTCCGACAGCGTAGACGCGCTTCACGGGCGCTGTGGATTGCGGATCGTATTTCAGATTGGAGAGGAAATCGCGCACAGCGGCGAAGCCGAGGCCAACGATGACGGGGTCCTTGGCCTCGTAAACGACTTCATAGATTGTGCCGGCCTGAAATCCGCCGTCCAAGTGAATGAAATGCGGGTCGGCTGCAAGCTTGCCATCCACAGTGTGGGCAAAACTCCACTGGCTGCGAGGAATCGTTTGGCGCGGGCCTTCCGGCGTGTCGCGCTGGGTCAGAACATTCTTTGCGCCTGCGGGGTCGTCGACTGGATAGCTTTTGCCGCCGGTTGGCCCGAGGAGGGAATGGCCGAGAGGCATGTCCTCCACTGTTTGCGCGGGGGTGAAATCGGAACGAACCAGGCCACGAATCTCTTTTTCGCCCGGGTCGTGAGCCACGGGCGCGTAGAGCTTGAGATTTTCGCCGCGATCGGCGACATCAAATTCCCAGCCAACCCAGGCAACGGTGTAGCCTTGGCGCATGAGAAATCCGTCTCCGAATTCCTCGCTTGGATTAGAGGAAGTCACGCCGTTCACAAGGCGCAGAATTCCTTTTCCACCGCGGTTCGATACCTCGAACAGAACGGCGTTGTTTCCTTTATTCATATCTTTAGGTTTCAGGAGATAGAGGTCGGCGGAAAATTCGACTTCCCCTTGTGCGTTTCGGGGTGCTTTATCGAGATCGACAATGAGGCGATTGTGAAGGTTATCCGGATTCACCGCGAAATAGACGCGGCCGAAGATTTTCTCGTAGGCTCCGGCCAATCCGAAGGCGCGTCCATCCTGAATGTCAGTGCGGGAAATAATCTCGACGCGCGTTACATGCGCGTCAGCGCCTACCGCGAGGAACGCGAAAATGACGAACGATAAAATCCGAACGACACGCGCGCGCAAAAGATGCATAGGCAGCCTCCAAAGAGAGCACAGCTTACATCATTGCCTGCCGAAACCAATTGCACTGATACAGATTTTATACATCGGCGTCCGGTCGAATCTCAGCCGCACGGCGCTGAGGTTGGCAGGATCAAATCGTTTGGAGCTGTCAGTCGTTTGAAAATCGTAGAGCGGAAGGCGCACGGATTGAAACACCGCTTCCCAATCCTGGTTGTATCCCGCATCGTCCAGCACTCCGAGCTTCGTAAACTGCTCCTTGAAAGGAGGCGGGATGGAGATGAAGCGGCTTACGGGAGCACTGGCCGTCACTCCGTCGGTAGTCACAAGTTCGATCGTGAAATCGGGCGATTCTCGTTCTTTCTTTTTCGATTTGTCTTCTTCTTTTTTCGTTTCCTCGGCTTTTTTCCCGTCTTTATTGTCGTTCTTTTTCTTTCCCGGGAGCGATACGTCTTCGTCCAAGGGAGCTACAGAAAGTTCAAGAGTCGATGCTGGACCGAGATGCCAATTCGCCGCGGCGCCCGCGGGCAATGTAACTGTATAGGTCGCAGCAGGAGCATCTTTGGCGCGGTTCCAACCCAGAAACACGCCGTTATAGCCACGATCGCCATCGCGATACGGAATTTTGCCTTCGTTCCACACGGAAAGGTTCTCGCTCTCGATGTGTCCGCCAGCCGCGCTCGTCGTCGTGAGATCAGCATCCTCGTCGAACGCCGCGAGAGGAACGTAGGAGGCGTCTTGATAACGATTAAAGTAGATCGTGTCAGGCAGCCACGCGCGAGCGACGCGCCAGTCTTCAAAGAGCGGGATGTATTCGCGATGATCTTTAAGCGTGGTTTCGAGGAAAGCGGAGATATACGTTTTCGAGATGCGGCGCTGTTCGTCGCCGGGCATCAGCGGCTTGAGATTGAGCAGCCAGCCGAGCGGCTTGCCGGCATCGTCACGGCCCCAGACGGTGTTGAATTGGCCGTGATTCGCTCGGTAGGCGTAAATCTCGGCTTTGAACCACGGACCGGGCTGCGTGTAGCGGACATGATCCCATTGGCGGCTGCCGTCGAAGGAAGAAACGTCCATGTCATGAGCGCCTTGCAGAGTTAAATAGCTCACGTCTTCCATCCAACGAGGCTGCCCTGCGGGTTTGTATTGGCCGTCGGCCGGGGCGATAGCCACGACGGCTTTGATGGAGAAGTTGTAATCGAATTTGATGTTGGCGTCTTCGGGAGCGTATTTCATGCGATTGAAAGCAGCCGCAGTGGCGGCAGCTTCGCCGCCGCGCGAGTGGCCCATCAACGCGATGCGCGACATATCTACTTTGCCGTGGAACGGATTGCCCTCTGCCTGGTCCCACTCGCGCCAGAGTTTTAGATGTTCGAGGAGCATCCAGCCACGAACAGCTTGCTGCTTGGGAGGGTCATGGAAGAGGCCGCTATTCAGGAAATTTTCATCGACCGAGGCAAGGATGATCCCGCGGCTAGCAAGCAATTCGCCGAGGTAGGCATAACCGGGATCGGAAAAATTTGCCATGTTGTGATTTCCATGGACGATGAGCGCGAGTGGAAAAGGGCCGGGCCCTTCCGGATACCAAACACGCGCGTTCAGCGGGAGTTTGTCGATATCGAAACCCCAATATTTCTTGCGCGACCAGCGCTTCCAGCCGTCGAAATCCTTGAAGAAGTCGGACGAGTCCACGGTGCGGGTTTTGATGGCCACGCCAGGGCCGTATTCGGGACGGCGAATGTCGTTGCCAACGCCGTAAAAAAGCTTCAGCACGTGAAACGGCCCAGGGGCAGACGGATCCGGCGCGGCCAATTTCGCGGGCGTGGAGTCAGCGGGTGGCTTCCACGAAATCAGCTTTTCCATCGAGCCTTCATGAGCAAAGAGCCAGAAGAAATAGACATTGCCAGCAAGAGCGAGAACGAAAAGCAACGAAACGACGATTTTCTTGCTCAGCGCAGCTTGCCCAAAATTGCCCCAGAAAAAAGTGGCGATCGTGGCGCCGAGAATTCCTGCAGCAAGGCCCATCAGAATTGCCATGGCAATGCCCAATTCCGGCGGTCCCCATAACATCATGACGACCACACACGAGCCGACGATGACTCCCGTGGCATAGCGGGGCAATTTTCGGAAAATGCTCAGGAGCAGCACGACCAGGAGAGCAACCAGCGGGATTAAGATGGCGGCGAAGAGGATGCAAAATAGGAAATCGAATAGGTAACCAAAGCCCGTCTGTATGTACAGGCCGCCGATGATGACGCAAATGGCGGCGGCAACCAGCGTTCCCCAAACGGCGCCACGGCGTGCTTCACGGCCGGGACGGATCGCTGCCCACTGTCGGGAGCGCCAATCACGCATCCTGCGCCACCGGGATTGCTTGCCAGAAGGCGGCCCCGCTTCCGGCGAAAGCGTTGCGGGCGGAGGAGCGTTTAAATCGTCGATGGCCATGAATGACTCCCGAGGCGTGGATTAGCAGTTGCGAGCCGACGGCATTGTACATGGAGTTGCGTGTTGTTAGGCCGTTGGGGCGCAACTCCAACGATTAGACTGCGTTGCACGCCAGATGTCTTATTTTTGGTCCAGAAAGGCTTCGCCTTGGCGGACGATGCGGCAACGAAATGTCGCCCATAGACGCGGTTTATTGATCGTGGGCCATGCCGGCCATGTGGTGAGCTGTTGATTTGCGGCGTAGTGCGGACATGGCGGAGTCATCGGCGGGGACGAAATAGCCGACGACGATTCCCATGGCGCCGTCGCGCAGGAGCTTGCCGGTCGTATTGTCGTAGGTTGCTGAGATTTTCAGGACGTCGCCAGCGGCAAACTTGTAGCCTCCTTTGTCGAGGAACAAGACCGTGGGCATACTGATAAGCTCACCGTGGTCGTCGACTTTGGCGTCGAGAGTGGCGACCGATTCTTTACGCGTGACGTCTTCAAGCGTGAGTTGTTTTGCGTAATCGTGCATGTGGCCGCCAACCCCGAGCAGAACGCCGGAGTATTTCACGGAGACGGTGCCTGTTTGTTCACTTTTGCCCGCTGGCAAATCGTAGCCGGAGTTTCCGCAGGATTTCACGTCCATCCATGTGGGATAGACGCTTTTTGGTTGCGGGCTGTCGGCGACTTGTTGATAGGGGATTGCAACTTCGAGATAGACGTTTTCGTATGAGCTGTCAGTGGGATTGTGGACCATGGTTTCGATGCGGATTCTGTCGCCCATTTGGACGCGATAGCCGTAGCTGGGGACTTCGGCCCAATTAGTTAGCTCGCCCCCGGCGCCGAAAATGTGTTCTTCTTTATTGGGGCAAAGAAAGTCGGCGCGGTTTTCGTTCCAGAAGGCGGTGTGATGAAGAAGGCGGCCAGGCACGACGTTGCCCGCTGCGTCGACGAGCTTTGGAGAGTAGGCGAGGAGCCATCCGTCGATCGGAATTTGCCATTCGAGGTCGGGGGGCTGCGGCATTTTCATGTGACTGGTGTGCGCCGGCAGATTCATTGGGCCGATGCGGACCACGATCGTGTGGCCGTCAATCTTTTGTTCGAGCCTTACGCCTTTGGCCATCGCGTGATGCATGCCGCCTTGCATGAAGCCACCGTGCTGCATGTGGCCCATGTCCTGCGGGGCGTCGGCGGGCTTGTCCTGCGCTAGGATGGAGCGGATGAGGAGCAAGCTTGCGAAGAAGAGATTTGTTGCTCGCATGGTCGTACCCTCGTGCGGTTCTTAAGAACCGCACACCTTCATCATAGCCCTATCCGTGCTAAGAGGGCGCTTGCGTGGAGTATCCGATAGAACGCATCGAATTCCCGACGAGAAACGATAGAATGCGGACCCACGACAGGGTCATATTTAGAAGGATCGCGACAAGCTGTGAAATGAGGAGTCGCCGGTGCGGGTGGAGGACTTGATGATTCGAAGAATACCTTGGTGCGCGATGTGGTGGGCGGTGATTGCTGCAGTAGTCGTCATGTGTTCGATCGTTGCGTCCTCTGAACCGCAGAAAGTGTCAGACATGAACCCGCGGGCTGTGCAACAGGACGAATTTACGGTGGTTGGCATCGCCGTGCGGACGAGCAATGCAGAGCAAATGACGCCGGAGCGGCCCATCGGGAAGCAGTGGGAGCGGTTATTCAAAGAAGGAGTGCTGACGGCCATTCCGAATAAAGCGAATGCGAATATTGTGGCGTTGTATACGGAGTATGCGAGCGACAAGGATGGGGAGTACACCTACGTACTGGGCGCGCGTGTGACGAAAGTGGAAACCGTGCCAGCGGGAATGGTCGCGAAGAATGTCCCTGCGGGACGATATGCGGTGTTCACTTCGGAGAGAGGCCCGGTGCAAAAAGTCGTCGTCGAGACGTGGCAAAAAGTGTGGGTGACGCCGAAGAGCACGATGGGCGGGGACCGAGCCTACAAAGCGGACTTCGAGGTTTACGATCAGCGGGCGCAAAATCCCGCGGATTCCGTAGTGGATCTGTATATTTCGGTGCGGTAGGGCGTCGCGCTTCGTTAGCTGTGCGTTTCCGCACGAAGCTGCTGAGCAGAAAGAAATTCGAGAATGGCTTGATGCGCTGCCGCAGGTTGATCGGTCTCGAAAATGTGGCTGGCATTAGGAATTAGCACGAGCTTCGCGCCCGGCATTTTCTCGGCGATCAAACGAGAATTCGCAGCTGGAACGAGCCGGTCGGTTTCGCCATGGATGACCAGCGTGGGAACGGTGATTTGCGCGATGCGACTGTAGGCCTCCCAGCCGAAAATGCCTTGGAGCTGACCCATATACCCTTGCGCGGTCGGATACCACTTCATACGGATGGCCATGTCTTCGTCGATGCGCTTGCGCGGCGTAGCGGGGTCATAAATGAAAGGGATGATGGTTTCCTTGGATTCTTCGGGAGTGACATCGCGGCGCAGAAGAGCTTGCAGCGCTTCCGGTTCGGCCTGTACGGCATGGGGACCGCCGGCGGCGGTGCAACCCAGAATCAGCGAGCGCACGCGATTCGGATATTGCAGCGCAAGTTCTTGGGCAATCATGCCTCCCATGGAAACGCCGAACACGTGCACGCTCTCGATACCCGCGGCATCCAGCACGGCAGCCGCGTCGCTCGCCATCAGCGCCATGGAATAGACACCTGGAGGCGCATCGCTTTGGCCCACACCACGATTATCGAGTGCTATGGTACGGAAACGTTTTGCGAGATCCGGGCGGCTGCGATGCCACATGTAAGAGGGATAGCTGAGGCCCATGATGAGCAAGAGAGGTTCGCCGGAGCCCTGTTCATCCCAATAAATTCTGGCGCCTCTATTTTCAACGAAGGACATGGACTCTCCCGTTCCGGCAGGCACTAGCGGTCAAGGGTTCTCTGGATTAGTGAATATAATTTCACGCGCTTTTCGCGGAGGTGCTGGTGGAATCGATCACCATGGAAGCGATACGCTCGCGATGAAAAGTGGCATCGCCGAAAGCGGTTTCTGAGGCCTTCGCGCGGCGGTAGTAGAGGTGAACATCGTTTTCCCAGGTGAAGCCCATGCCGCCGTGAATCTGGATGCCACGGTTGCCGACGGTGCGGGCGGCATCGCTGGCGTACATTTTAGCGATGGAAACGGCGGCTGCTGCGTCGGACGAATTTTCTTCCAGCGCCCAGCCGGCGTAGTACACGGCGGAGCGGGAGCTCTCGGTTTCGAGATACATGTCCGCGCACTGGTGTTGCACGGCCTGGAACATGCCGATGGGTTTGCCGAATTGTTTTCGGGTCTTGGCGTATTCGACGGTGATATCGAGTGTGCGTTGCATGCCGCCAACGAGTTCGGCAGCGAGCGCCGCTGTGGCGATGTCCAATGCCCGCGCGAGATTCGAGGTAGAGCCGATTTTTTCCGCCGGAGTGTCGCTGAATTCAACGACGTAGAGTTTGCGAGTGAGATCCATTCCCAACATGGGAGTAATCTTCAGGCCGCGAGCTTTTGAGTGGACAACGAAGACTCCGTCGCGTGCCACGACGATGAGGAAATCGGCGATGCCAGCATCCGAAACGAAGAATTTCTCGCCGCTCAGTTTTCCGTTGGTCGCGGTTAGTTGGACGTCGCGGGGGGTCCAGCTTGCGCCTGCTTCGAGAATAGCGACAGTTGCGCGAACTTCGCCGTGGCATATCGGCCCCAGGTATTGTTTCTTGTGTGCGGACGTAGCAACAGCGTCCAAAACGGATCCTGCAAGGGCGACGGTCGAGAAAAAAGGGCCAGGCAAGAGCGCGCGGCCGGACTCTTCCATCAGCAACATGAGCTCGACTTTGCCGAGGCCGACTCCGCCATACTCTTCCGGAAAAATAATGCCGGTGTAGCCCTGGTTGGTGAGCTTGGACCAAAGCGCGGCGTCGTAGGCGGTATCCGTTTCCATCAGGCGCCGCATTTCCGCGCTGGGACACTCCCCGGCGAAGAATTTGCGGGCGCTGTCTTTCAGAAATTCCTGGCTCTCACTCAAACCGAATTGCATCGCGCATCCCTTTCCTGGTTTCCGGTTTCGCAGATTCTGGTTTAGTAGCTTCTGGGCAGACCGAGGACGAAATGCCCAATGATGTTGCGTTGCACCTCGGAGGTGCCTGCTTCGATGGTGTTTCCGCGGGTGCGCAGGTAGGCGTAGGACCACATCCCTTTGTCTATCGCGCGCGAATCGCCTGCCATGAGCTGGCCGTAGGAACCGAGAATCTCCTGAGCGATTTGCTGTAGCCGCTGGTTAAGCTCGCTCCAAAATATTTTCTGGATCGAGCCTTCCGGGCCCGGGACGCCAGTAGCCGTAATGCGGCTGAAGGCGCGCATCTGGTTGAACCGCATGATTTCAATCTCGGCGCTGCACTGCGCGAGCTTCTGGCGAATGACTGGATCTTCGGATGCAGGGCGGCCGTTGCGTTGGATGGCGCGCGCGAGTTCGATGAGGCGCGTGAAATAACGCTTAAAGATCAGATGCAGGCGCGCGCCGTAAGAACCGCGCTCGTACATCAGAGTGCTCACCGCCACATTCCAGCCGTCGTTTACTTTGCCAAGGATATTCTCAGCGGGCACGCGAACATCGCGGAAGAAAAGCTCGTTGAACTCGGATTCCCCAGTCATTTGTCGGAGGGGACGAACTTCGACGCCGGGCGATTTCATATCCACGAGAAGAACAGTGAGCCCTTTGTGTTTCGCTGCGCTCGCGTCCGTGCGAACAACGAGTTCGCACCAGTCGCCTACCCAGCCGTAACTGGTCCAGACTTTTTGGCCATTCACAATATAATGATCGCCCTCGAGGCGCGCTTCGGTTTGCAGACCGGCGAGATCGGAACCGGCGTTAGGCTCGGAGAAGCCCTGGCACCAGATTTCTTCCGCGCTCAGAATTCTCGGAATGTATCGCTTTTTCTGCGCTTCCGTTCCGTAGGCAATGATGGTGGGGCCGATGAGTCCCAGACCAAGCGAATTGGCCATGGGCGGCGCTTCGACGCGTGCCATCTCTTCCCAGAAAAGGGCCTGCTGCATCAGCGTGGCGCTGCGGCCTCCGTATTCCTTGGGCCAGGAAACTGCGGCCCAGCGGCCTTCCTGCAGCTTTTTTTGCCAGGCGCGCACGTAGGGGAAGGACTCTTCCATGGGCTTTTCGCGCCACTCGTCCCAGTCCTTCGGAAGGTTGGAAGCAAGCCACGCGCGGAGTTCGTCGCGAAACGCCGACTCCTCGGCAGTTAAGTTTAGATCCATGAATCCGGCTCCTTCGATTTTTTGGGAGTGAGCTGCATCCCGTGCCTCTTCCGCGATTGCCAATTGGCCCGCGGCAAATAACGTGGAGCGAATGTTTATATCATATGTTAGAAACTAACGCTATTGTCTGCAGGCAACCCACCACAAGCGCGGCAACTTGGATTCCTCCTGCGTGCAAAACTCGGAATACCACTTGTCGCTGGGGGCAAGGAAAATTCGGACGTAGGCTCGTCGCGTTGAGGCGCGGCTTCCGCAGTGGCATTCCAGCAAATGCCGCCATGAACCGCTCTCCCGCTAATTAAAACGTAATTCGCACACCGAGCTGGATTTCCCGTTTGGGGAAATCGGAAGTGAAGCCCAGCGGCTGGCTCGGAGAGAGGGTCGAGCTCCCGTGCACGTTAAATGTGGTATTCCCCAGCCCGGGGGGACAGGCGGGACACGCTGTATTGTCAGCGGGATTTGTGGGAAGACCGAAAAGCGGGCTCACTTCATTGTTCACGCTTGCATAGTTGGTGTGGTTGGCAATGTTGAAGCCTTCGGCTGTAAATTGCAGCATCGCCTTCTCGCCGACCTTATGTTGCCAACTCAGGCGCATATCGAGATTGATGTAGTCCGGGCCAAGTCCAGTGTCACGGCCGGCACCAATAGGGCGTTCATTAGTGGTGTGATTGTTACCGTTGACCTCGCCGCCTGCTAAGAGGTTGAAGGGGTGTCCACTGTTGTAGGCAAAAATGGGAGACAACTGAAAGCCGGCGAGAATGGGATTTTTCCAGGGGCTAGCAAACACGCCGGCAACTACGACTTTGTTGCGCTGATCGAATTCGGAAAGTGCGCGATCGGCGCCCAGGTTCGTCGGATCTTGGGGTCCGTAGTCGCTGTTAAAATCAGTCCCCGTATCGAAGCCTTTGCTGAACGTGTAGTTGCCAAATATGGTGAAGTGATCGCTAAAGCGCTTCTTGACTTCGAGAATTCCGGCCTGGTAAACAGCGGAGCCAACGGAAGCATATTCATTGTTTTGAACGATGAACGGATTCACAAAACAAGCGAAGGTAGCGCCGGGATTGCCAGCCGTTGGATTGCAAGGCAAGCCTTCCGCACCCCCGAGTGGATCGGCTCCCGCAGCCGTGGTGTTCCAATTTCGGTAGGAATAATTCTTGCCGTTTGCCAAAGTTACGGTGGACACGGGAGCGGGAAGTAGATTGGTGTCGATGGCGGTTGGAAGGCCAATGGTATGAGAGTAGATGTAACTCGCGGAGATTGAAAAGCCGGGAGCAACTTCGCGTTCAATTCCGAACTCCGCCTGCTGAGCGTAGGGAGACCTGAAGTTCGGTTGGTTGACGAAAACCACCTGCAGCGGGGAAAGTTGACCACCGTTGGCAATACGCAGCCCAAACTGGGACAGCCCACCCGCCCCGCCCGTGCCACCATTGGGCGTAATGCAAGCATAGCTTCCGGGTGGCGGCGTCGTGCAGCTAATTGCACCTTGCGCGAAGAGCGTCTGGAAAACCGTCGGGGCATTCAGTGCTGGGTTACCGCCGGGCACTCCGGTGATGGGGATGATATAGATCGAGATCTCGCGGTTACAGGGACTTGTTCCGTTGCCTGGGTAAAGCCCAAAAGCTCCGGACATTCCGCAGATGGCGTCCAGGTTATTCACTTGACCGGCCGATGTCGTATTTCCCACAGCGCTGTTGTTGGCGTTCCGAACTCCGAGGGAGTAATCAACATCCGGAATCTGTGCGTAGATTGGCGCGTAAAAGATCCCATAGCCGCCGCGAATCACCGTCTTGTGGTCTTTGAAAGGATCCCAGGCGAAGGACACGCGGGGAGCAAAATCCTTCTTGTAGGTACTCAAAGGAGCGAACTGGGAGTCAAGTTCGTAGCGAAGACCGTAGTTCAGCGTGAAATTGGACACGATCTTCCAAGAATCCTGCCAGTAGACCGCCGTGAACGGCCTTGTGTAGTAGGGATAGGTGGGATTGCCAAATCCTTGCTGGAAAACCTGCGGTAGGCCAAAGGACGCCGATTGCAAGGGATCTATGGCGGGGAGCAGAGGCGTTATCAGATCTCCGGGGAGCGAGCCAAAGATGAAGCGGCCGGGAAAGAAGGTATGCGATTCCGTGTGATTGCCGCGCAGTAGCTCGGAACCACCCATTTTCATGGTGTGGTGGCCGCGGATCAGAGTGAAATTGTCCCCAATTTCATATCTGCGAGTGATCGTGAAGTTGGGTATAAAGATGCTCGTTCCCAGGTTATTCACAACGCCGGGTATTTGCAGTCCAACTTGCCCGGGTTCGTTGGGAATGACGTTGAAGCTGGTGTAGTCGAATTGAAATAGGGCTTCGTTCTGCGCCGTGGGGCTGAACTGGTGGTACCAAGCGGCTAGAGCATTGTTGTCGTAGTCGTGAATCGAACTGCCTGCCGAAAACCCCGTGAGCGATTGCACGTCGGGATTCTCCTCCACATCGTGCCCATATCTGTAAGTGACCGTCATCTGGTCCGAGTCGCTGAAACGATGATCGAAGCGGCCAGACGCCAAGTACTGCCGTGTGCTGTAATCGAACAAACCACCGTTTGACTCTAGCTCGTTCAAGAGAAAGCCCTGCAATTGACTCGAGGCCGGGTTCAAAGTCAAAGCTCCGTTCAAGATGGCCGCGCATGTACTCGCAGGTAAATTCGTCGTCGGGTTCGGCGCCGGCAAGTCGAGCTGCGCAGCCACAGCGCCGCCCACGGGCCCGCTGAGGCACGGCACAATCCCCGTGCCCGTTAGTCCATTGATAATCGTCTGTTGTGTGGGATTCGGCCGTAAGACACTTGTGTCGGTCAGGATTGGGACAGCGGTCTGAGAGTCCTGCTGCAATCCTTCAAAGGAGAGGAAAAGAAACGATTTATCTTTCTGGATCGGGAATCCCACCGCGCCACCATATTGGTAACGAGTTAAAGAATTCTTTGTCGGGTGACCCACGCTATCTGGCTGGGATGGATCGAAGGTCTGGCCTGGTTGCAACGCCTGAGTGATGGCAAACGGGTCGGCGGCATCCATCGCACTATTGCGGAAATAACTGAAAAGACTGCCATGTATTTCGTTCGTGCCGGACTTGGAGACGATGTTAATCGTGGCCCCGCTTGCTCCGCCGAGATCAGCCGAATAGTTGCTGCGATTGACTTGGAACTCTTGCACGGCGTCCTGGCTTACCGTGAGACGTACGCCACCTGAGTCGTCATTGGCTTCTCCACCGTCCACGGTAACGCTGTTGCCCCGGCCGTTGCTGCCATAGAACGAAAGACCGCTCTGCGGTGTTTGTTTGACTCGATAATCCTGGTCAGAGGCTAGCCGTGTGGAATTCGAGACCCCGGGAGCCAGTAGCGTGAATGTAAGATAATCGCGTCGGTCGATAGGTAGGTTGGCGATATCGTATTGCGTGAGCGTGTCCGCCTGACTTCCTCTCTCCGTTTCCACCACCGGCAACTCGCCCGTCACTTCCACATGCGCTGTTGTCGACGCTAACTGCAAGTGAAAGTCCAGAATGAGCGTCTGTCCAACGTTGACAACTACCTCCTTACGGATTTCTTTCTGAAAGCCAGAGGTCTCCACGGTCACGCTGTAGGAGGCCGGCGGGAGCCCCGTCACACGATACTCGCCATCGGTCTCCGTCACCGCGGTACGCCGGATTCCTTTTTCCGCGTCTTCGACCGTCACGGTGGCTTTCGGAACTGTCGCTCCGCTGGGATCCGTCACCGTCCCGCGTATCTCTCCCGATGTACCGGTGCCCTGGGCGCGCGCCACGCTGTTTGCAGGCAGCAAGCATGCCAACGACAGAAAAGCGCCAGCAAGTAAAGTTGCCCTCATAAGTCCTCCTGGTTCAGCGAATTCTTCACAGAACTCGTGCTGCTGAAATTGCCCATGTAAGCCCTGCTTCGCACCGTCAATCTCCGGCTGGACCGGACTCTCGTGCCACCCCCATCCGCGCCTCGGTTTACGCCAGCTTTGCCAATATTCATGGAGCCACTACGAGAGACTCTTACCCAGTCCCAGGAATTCGAAGACTCCCATGCCCCCGACGTACTATCCAAAATTATGATTGTCCGTATCACATAATATTGACTAACGTCAAGTTGAAACCACGAGAGATCCGGTCGAGGGCGGATACTCCCGGTCCTTGGCCTGCGTGCCATTCGGCATTGCGGACGTATGGCGGGCGTCGAGGTTGGAGAGGCAACGGCCCTGTGGCCAGCCACCGAAAGGGTCGAGCAACAGAACTCCGTTCACCGGGGCACGAGTACCATCCGGCCGGAAACTCGTCCCAGCCGCAGTTGCTCCATGACATCATTCACTTCGGTCAGCGGCCGGCTAGCCGTCTGGCATCGGACTTTTCCCGCCGCGCCCAAGGCCAGGACTTCCTGCAAGTCCTCCCGTGTGCCGACAGAAGAAGCCTGGATGCGCACTTCCGTTGCCGCCATCATGATGGGCGCGAAGCAGAGTGACTCGGAAGGCAGGCCCACCACGAGGAGCGTCCCAGTTGGCCTGACGCATGGAAACGCCGTGTCGTACGCCTTTTTCGCGGCCGAGGTAACCAGCGCAACATGAGCTCCGCCCGCTCGCCGCAACTCTTTAACAACATTTACGGTGGCCGAGTTTAGTGTCGTGGATGCG
>CAVPLA010000063.1:0-6399 GCA_963705855.1 uncultured Acidobacteriota bacterium | reverse complement strand
CTCTGTGCGTATCTCCTCGTTAATGTCAATTCTGGCTTTTTTCCCCAACAGGATACTGGCCGCGTGAGCGGCATGATCCAGGGCGACCAGGATTTATCTTTTGCGGCCATGTCGCAAAAGATGCGCGAGTTCACGGATATTGTTTTGAAGGACCCCGCCATTGATACCGTCACTGCCTTCACGGGCGGCGGCAGCGGCGGTAGCACCGCCCGCATGTTTGCCCAGCTAAAGCCCCTCAGCGAACGGAAGATAAGCGCCGACGAGGTCATTGGCCGCATTCGGGACGCCACCGCGCATGTTCCCGGTGCCGTTCTTTTTCTCCAGGCGGTGCAGGACCTCAGCGTAGGCGGGCGCTTCGGTGCCGCGCAATACCAGTACACTCTGCAGGCGGATAATCTCGATGACCTGAATCATTGGGCGCCGCTGGTCATGGCGAGGTTGGCCAAGATCCCGGAGCTACGCGATGTCAACTCCGACCAGCAGATACATGGCCTGCAAAGCTCCCTCGTCGTCGATCGCGACACCGCTAGCCGCCTCGGCGTCTCTATGGAGGCGATTGACAACACCCTGAGCGACGCTTTCGGACAGCGTCAAGTCTCCACCATTTACAAAGGCCTCAATCAGTACTACGTGATCTTGGAAGTCATGCCGAGCGCCCAGCAGGATCCCGCGGCTCTGAAGTCCATTTATGTGCCTGCCACGGGTGGTCACCTCGTCCCGCTCAGCGCCTTTTCCCATTACGAACCCTCCAACACCGCGCTCTCCATCAATCATCAGGGCGTCTTTCCAGCGATCACCCTGTCCTTCAATCTTGCTCCTGGTGCCTCTCTTGGCCCTGCCGTTCTGGATATTGAAGCGGCCACTCGTGAAATCGGCGTCCCTCGGACGGTCCACGCTGCTTTCCAGGGCAATGCGCAGGCCTTCCAAGATTCACGCTCCTCGCAACTCCTGCTTATCATCACCGCTCTCGTTGCCGTTTACATCGTTCTGGGAATCCTCTATGAGAGTTTCATCCATCCCATCACCATTCTTTCCACCATTCCCTCCGCCGGCATCGGCGCCATTCTCGCCATTCGAGTTACTAACTCGGATCTAAATATGATCGCCCTCATCGGCGTCATTCTCCTCATCGGCATCGTCAAGAAAAACGCCATTCTTATGATTGATTTTGCGGTGCAAGTCGAGCGCGAGGAGAAAATCTCGCCGCTCGAGGCGATCTACAAAGCTTGTCTGCTGCGTTTCCGGCCCATCCTGATGACCACTATGGCAGCGCTCTTCGGCGCCCTGCCTCTCGCTCTGGGCACGGGCGTCGGCTCTGAGCTTCGCCGTCCGCTCGGCATCACCATCATCGGCGGCCTCATCGTCAGCCAGATGCTCACTCTCTTCACCACACCCATCGTTTACATCTACATGGATCGCCTGCAAACCTGGCTACAAGGCAAGCGCAAACACGGACACGTACCCGTCCCTGCCGGCGCTCAGGCGGACTGATTCGCCACGCGATCTCTTCCTGCTTTGTCTGACTTTGTTTTTGTAGTGGCGGCAAGGTGCCGTTCCCGCACTCGCCCCATTTCTACGAGCTGCCAATCAGATATCCCGTTAAAAAGACCAGCACCCCGCCGACGATCACTTGAAACGCCGCCTGCAAGAACGGCGTATCCATGTAGCGGTGCCGGATGTAACTGATGATCCCCAGCTCGACGCACACCACAATCACCGCAACGATCGTCGCGACGTGAAAATTGGCAATCAGAAATGGCAAAGTGTGCCCGATTCCTCCGGCCGTGGTCATCGCCCCCGTGACCGTGCCCCGCAGCCACGGCGAACCTCGCCCAGTGAGCGATCCGTCGTCGGAAAGTCCCTCCGAAAAGGCCATCGAGATTCCCGCGCCAATCGAAGCCGCAAGTCCCACCCTAAATGCGTCCCAGCTCTGGTGCGTGGCGAATGCCGCCGCAAAAAGCGGCGCCAGCGTCGATACCGATCCGTCCATCAATCCGGCAAGCCCCGGCTGCACGATTTGCAGCAGGATGAGCTTACGGTGCGATTCGGCTTCTTCCGCGCGCGCAGGTTCCGTTAAATGTTTCTCTTGCAGGCCTTCCGCCGTTGCCTCGTGTTTGCGCTCTTCATCCGCCAGTTTATTCAGCAACTCACGCGTCGGCGCATCTGTAACGCGGCTGACGGCTCGCGAATAGAAACGCGCCGCCTCCATCTCCATCACCTTGGCTTGCTTTCTGGCCACGTTCACGCCCAGCGGTCGCACCAGCCACGTCGGCCTCCGCTGCAAGAATCCCTTCACGTTTTCCCGCCGGATCAACGGAATGTGATCTCCAAAGCGCTGCCGGAACATCGCCAGTAACCGGTCGCGGTGCACCACTTCTTCCGCGCGCATCTCCTCAAACATCTTCGCCGTCGCCGGGTATGTCTCCCGCAAGGCGTCCGCAAACTCGCCGAAGATGCGGCTGTCTTCCTCTTCCGACGCGATAGCCAACGCCAGAATCTCTTTTTCGGATAAATCTTTGAATTTTTTGAGCATTGCTACTTCCTTGCGTTTCGTCGAGGAAGAGAATCGCACAAACGGTGGAAAGAAGTCACCTACAGGTAGGCACCCGGCGTACTCGAAAACTCGCCAGGGGCACAGCCAATCCTGGCTGTGCTCTCTATCACGAGCGCTGCTAGAGACGTGAATGGCCGCTGAGTGCACCGACGTAGCTTCTCTCTCAAAAAAGCGGAAGAGCAACGCGCACAGCGACCCCGGGCACTACCGCCTCGCCCGCTTGCACCGCATGCGTCGCTTCCAGGACGTCTTCCGCCGAAGCGTATCGCGGCAGATACCCTCTGATTCCCGCGCGCACGTATTGAAAAAACTCCGTCTCGTCTTCCGTCATTCCCACCAGCAGGATTCGCACTGTCGGAGCTGTCAATCGCACTTGCCGAATCACGAAAACGTCTTCTCCCAAGGTCCCCCGCGAAGTCGGCAGCAAGATATCGGCTTTCTCCTCGATCAATCCTTCCACTCGGAAAGGCCCGGTGGAGTTAAATCCCACCACATCGATGTCTCCTTGCCTCGTCAACATCCGTGACAGCGCCTCACGCAACAGCCGGTTCTCGCCGCGATGTACACGCGAGACCTTACCTCCGCCTCACCGTTTGCTCGCATTCGCGCCGCTTCTTCTGCCAGCAGTGGATTGCCACCGCGCTCTCCACGTAAGACTTCGTTTCGCTGGCCATTTCCTGACGAAAGTGGTTTCGACGCGCCGCGGTATTCATGTGGGTTTTTCTCCTGCCATCTTTGTTGCTCTCCCGCGAATGCCTTCCTCTCAGGGAACTCGCATTTGCGGACAGCAACCAACTTCTGCAATTTCACTTCTGCAATTTCACAGCCGCACTTCGTCTTCTCCTTTCCTCCCTTGTCCCCACATATCTCTCATCGTACCTATCTCTAAGGGCCGGACTTCGTGGGGACCGTACTTCTGCCGAGTCCCACATCGGTACCAATCCCTATCCCCACTTCACTTCGGAACTCGCCCATTAAATCCTTCTTATTCTTCCTCTTAGCGAAAATACTCTCCCTCGCTCTCTTTCTTTCGCAGTACTTCCGTACTATCATTCATCCAGCGCGTCCTACTCTTTTGCGGGTACGCCTCAGCTATAGGTTTTGTTTTACGCAAGCCTTAGACTCTCTCTAGAAACGTCCCATTTGCGAGAGGCAAGGCATTCATGGAGACCCAGCAAAGCATTATGGTCAAGACACCCAGCACCAGTGGCGCCGCCGCTCCGAAACCCACTACACAAGAACGCCGTGGCACTCGCCGCTGCAAAATCACCCAGCTCATGCGCATTCGCCCTTCTGATCCGGAGAAAGATCATTTCGACGACATGCGCGGAACCCTCAGCGTTTCTCGCAGCGGTGTTTATTTTCAAACCAGCGAGCCTGCCTATGAAATCGGTATGCGCCTTTTTCTGACTCTGCCTTATTCCCAAAATCCCATGTCGATGAATCGTGAGTACCTCGCGGAAGTCGTGCGCAGAGATCCTCTTTCCACCGGCATGTTCGGCGTCGGCCTGAAAATCCTCATGGAAATGGGGACGCAACAGCCTACTTTCAATGATTCCTGGGCAACGCGCAGGTAGCCTCGCGTTCAGCGCAACTCGAATTAGTTTCTAAGACTGATTTATGGAAACAAAAAAGGGCGGATGGCTAAAAGCCACCCGCCCCTTCTTGTTTTGGGGGTTGGAGAGAACTCGAAATTAATCTTGTCCGAACATCTGCAAAGTCTTGTGCCGGATGATTCCCAGCTGCCGGTTGATCGGGTGCTGCCGCGTCAAAAATGTCAGTACCGGAGGCCGCCGCTCGACTAGCCGGTTCATGGCGATCGTCAACCGGACATCTCGGCGCGCAAATTTCAGACCGGACTGCAGCGCTTCCACAGCTTCCTCGCGCCGCCCCGCTGTCGCGTACACTTCCGCCAGGTTCAGATAAAGCTGTGCCTGGTTCCGCTTCATCCGCACCGCCGTATCGCACAGCCGCTCGGCTTCGCCCCACTTCTGTTCGGAGCGCGCCAGCACTACTCCCAGATAAGACATGTAGTACGGATTGTTTCTATCGAGGTCTACTGCGCGCTTCATATGCGGCAACGCCTTCACCGCATAGTTGTCTCGCAGCAGCGTTAACCCGGTCTTGAATTCGCGGAAGGCTTCCGTGTCCATCATTGCTTCACCTCGTTGCCCCCGTCCTTTTCAGGATGGGCTAGGATTAGGACTCCCCCGGGAAGCTGGAAACTTGCCGCGCGCTGCAAGAAAAGGACACTCACCGCCCGGGCGCCGGGCTTGGCTGGATTAGCCTTTTCGAAGTAACCCAAGAAAATATTGCGTTCACCCAGTTGGTGTTCGGTACAGCGGAGAGCTGTGTCGCGTTTTCGGTTCCCATCCCAGTCCTTCTTGAACCTACGCGCACTTTTCTCAAGAATCTACTGACCCGTGGGACAGTCTTGGGTCAGCCGCACTGCGGTAAGAGCGGCATGGGCAAGTACAGGCTGCGAAATACCCGCCCATTCAGCCCGTTTTTGGCTCTCGGAACTTTCCGGCTCTGGAAGCTTGCCGACGGACGCGCGAAATCTTAGGCGGGGATCTACTTCGTCAGCTTCTTCCAGCCCTTCCGCCAATCTTCCCAATCCTTAAGCGTGGCCTTGCACATTGCTTTTGCCGCCTTATGCAGCCAGCGGCCTTTTCTCTTCGCCAGATCGCGTTTGACTTCCGGAATGGCCTGCGGAGAGCCGAAGTGCATGTTGGCCGTCTCCCATCCCATCGAATACAGCAGCCTCGCTTCATCCCGTTCTGCAGTCAGGGAAACCAGTTCGATCCGCGAGCAATCTGGCGCCAGCCGCCGCACCACCCATCTGCTGTGAAACTGAACGAAAGGGTCCAGCACGCGCAAACAGCGCCCGATGAGCTTTGGTCCGTACACGACCGCCGTCGAGGTCCCGCTGTTCCAAGCGGATGCCGAAGGTCTAATCGCTTTCGCCTCGCGCGCAATGTAGGCCCCGCCCGAGGAAGAAAGTGCCACTATCCTCGGGTGGCCCAGGCTGCCGAGCCCCGCAATTCGCTTTCTCAACTGATACACACTCTTGGGCGGCAAAGACTCCTCGAGCAGTTCCCGCACTTCGTCTGGAGCTTTTGCGGTGAAAGACGGCAAGTGCGTTAGCTTTTGCCAGAAATGAACGGGATCGCGCAGCTTGCTCAGAGCCATCAGGCGCAGCCACTGGTGGTCCTCCGCCAAAATGAAGGGCTTCCCGCCAGCAGCCAGTGAGTCTCGGTAACCTTGTTCGACCGCTTCCGCAGCCTCGCGCCGCTGCATGCTTAGATGCTCCCCAAGAATCGCCAGATAAGCGCTGGTCGTGAGCCGCACCAGATCTATCGCGTATGACGATGGATATACCTCGTCCAGATCGTTCACTCCCCAGATGAGCCGCCCTTCCAGGTCCCGCCACGTCCCAAAATTCTCGACGTGCAAATCGCCCACCGCAAGAACTTTGGGAGCTTTCGCCAGTTCGCCGCAGACTTCCGGCCAAAGCTGCAGCCACCTGTAAAAAGTCGCGCGAAAGAATGGGAACGCCGCCTCGGCCATCAATCGATGTTTTAGGCGCAGATCCTGCTTAATAATCGGGAGTTGGGCGCCCAGCCACTTCTCGAATGCAAACGTTGCATCAATGACGCCGGGTATCATTCGCAATTCACACGCGCGCGTGTTCTGCGCGAGATGTTCCGCGCACACGCGATTCGTAAATCGGGAAGCGCGCAGCGAATTCCGCAACCTGCTTCCGCACTCTCTGTTCCGTTTCCGCGTCCCCAAGATGCGAGAGAATCTCCCCAATCCAGCCGCCGATCTGCTCCATCTCCGCT
>CAVPLA010000062.1:0-39469 GCA_963705855.1 uncultured Acidobacteriota bacterium | reverse complement strand
TTATGCGGCCCAGGTGCTGGCTTCGACTGTGATCTCAATAAACCCTTGCGTTTGCCCTAGCGGCTGTCACGCTTAGCCCACCAGATCCCCACGCACTAACAATTCCAGGCTCGCGCATAAGCCTCTTGGTGCAGCTCAGTGCCGCTCAATCGTTTCTGGAGCGTCATTACGGACGCTGCGGGTTGGAACTCATCCCTAAAAATGAGCTTCTCCAGCGCCGTCGAATCTGGGACGACGTGCCTCGACTGTTCACTTTTGCACACTCCGGCGCAGCCGTCTTTTGCTATCGTTCCTCTGAGGTCTAGGCAGTCGGCGTCCTCTGGCCTTTCCATCCCAATATGAAGATTAAGAAATCCAAAGCCACACCTGAACACCAGGCCAAAAAGCCGGCCCCCTTCGATCCGCAGGCTTTTCTCGATACCGCGGGAGTATCAAAGAAAGTTGCGGAATATAGGCGAGGAGAATCCATCTTCAGTCAGGGAGACGATGCGAACTCCGTCATGTACATTCAGAGGGGCGGCGTAAAACTCTCCGTTGTGAATGGCTCGGGTAAGGAAGCGGTTGTCGCGATGTTTGGTCCAACAGACTTTTTTGGCGAGGGCTGCATGGCGGGCCAATCAGTCCGGATGGCTACGGCGACCGCCATTGCCCCCACCGCTCTACTTGTCATCAATAAAAACGAAATGCTTCGCGTGCTCCATGAAGAGCACGAATTATCCGACCGTTTTATCGGCTATATGCTCGCTCACAACATCCGAGTGGAAGAGGACTTGGTCGATCAACTCTTTAACTCCAGCGAGAAGCGCCTGGCGCGAACCCTTCTCCTGCTCGCCCGCTATGGCAAGCAGGATCAGCCGGACCGCTCCCTCCCGCGAGTCTCCCAGGAGACCCTGGCAGAAATGATCGGCACTACACGTTCTCGCGTAAATTTCTTCATGAACAAATTCAGAAAACTCGGGTTCATCGAATACAACGGCAAAATCAAGGTCAACAAATCCTTGCTGACCGTTGTCCTCCACGAATAAGTTCTCAGCGTCTGGTCTCGTCGAAATCCAGCCGGCCAGCCCTGGGTTCGCCCACGCCGGGCCGCGCGCCTCGCCTCTTTTCACCACCCCAACTTGATTTCGAGCAGTGGTATTCTCTTTCCTTGGCGTGCCCCCTGGAAAAAAACCAAGAGCGTGAGGTCGCTGCATCCTCCAAATATGCCAACCGAGAACATAGGGAACACTTTGCAAGTAAACGGGATCGAGCTCTATTACGAAACACACGGCGCCGGAGAACCGCTCCTGCTTTTACATGGCGGCAGTGGCTGCCACGAGGACTGGGTCTATGCTGGCCGCGATGAATTCTTGCGCGAACACACTCTTATCACCCCGGACGCTCGCGGCCACGGTCGCTCTACAAACCCTTCTAAATCCATTACCCACCGCCAATGTGCTCTGGACACCCTCGCGCTCCTCGACCATCTGGCCATCAAGAAATGCAAGGCCATCGGCATAAGTATGGGCGGGAACATCCTTCTTCACATGGCTACTCTGCAGCCGCACCGCATCACTGCCATGGTCGTCGTCAGCGCCACAATGTATTTCCCAGAGCAGGCTCGGGCCATCATGCGGCAGGTCCCCGTTGACACCCAGCCGCCCCAAGCGTGGGAAACGATGCGCAAGCGCCACAAGCTCGGCGACGAGCAGATTAAGGCCATCTGGGAGTGGTCCCGCGGCATGGCGGAAAGCTACGACGACATGAACTTCACACCGCCTACCTTGTCCAAGATCACCGCTTCAACATTGATAGTCTACGGGGATCGCGACTTCCTCTATCCCATTGAAATGGCGGTCGATATGTATCGCGCCATCCCTCGATCTGCTCTCTGGGTCGTTCCAAACGGCGGCCACGGACCAGTCTTTCTCGAAGCCGCTCCCCATTTCGCCAAAACCGTGCTGGCTTTCCTCCGCCAGTAGGGCCAACGCGCATGTTCGCCTGGGCAAAATCGAATCCTGAAGATCCATCCATCCCGGGAATGCGAGCTAGCAGCGTGTCAAATCACACTATTGAGTCGGCGGATGCAACTCGTATTCGTGCGGCGGCTCCGCTCCAAGCAGATAACGCACGAAGTAGTCCCAACGGCGTCGCGTCATATAAAGCGTCGCGCTCCCATAGCCGTGATGTTGGTTCGGCAAGAGCAATAGATCAAAATCCTTGTTGGCCTTGATGAGTTCGTCCACTATGAGCAGCGTGTTGTACGGCGGCACGTTATCGTCCAGCGTCCCGTGTGCAAGCAGCAGATGTCCCTTCAGATTTTTGGCCAAGTGCTGGTTGGCCTGGTCGTCATAGTTGGTAGTCCCGTCGGCATTTCTTATCAGCAATCCCTGATACCGTTCACCCCAGTCATCTTCATATTCGCGATTGTCATGGTTGCCGGATTCCGAGATGCCCACTTTGAAAAAATCGGGATAGCGGAACATGGCGTCGGCTGTAGCATACCCTCCGCCCGAGTGGCCGAATATCCCAGCGCGCTCGATATCGATCCACGGATATTTCTGCGCCAGCTCTTTCATGCCGGCGATCTGGTCGGGCAAAGTGTTGTCGCCCATGTTTCCATAATAGAAGTCGTGAAATTTCTTCGACCGCAACGGATTGCCCATTCCTTCGATTTCCACCACGACGAACCCTAGTTCCGCCAGACACTGCGGATCGCCGCGCCCCGGTGCGAAACCCCAGTAGCCAACGCTGCCGCCCTGTGGACCCGGGTAAATCCGGTTCACAATCGGATATTTTTTTGTCGGATCGAAGTTTGTCGGTTTGTACATTAATCCGTAAAGGTCGGTAACGCCGTCGCGCGCTTTCACGGTGATAGGAACAGGCGGCTGCCAGCCCGCGGCGAGAAGCCGCGAGATATCTGTCTTCGCGACGGTCGACATCAATTTCCCCGCGTCGTCGCGCACCACGGCCACGGCAGGCACATCAGGTTTGGAATCGCTATCGAAGAAATAGCGGCCGGAAGTTGAGAAGCTGACTTCGTGGTTTCCATTTTCGGGAGTCAGCAAAGCGAGATTCTTGCCGTCGAATCCAATTCGATAAAGATGTGCGAAATAAGGGTTCTCGCCTTTCTCGCGTCCGAGACCCAAAAAATAAAGCGCACGATTTTTTTCATCGACGCGCAGCAACTGTGTGACAACCCAATCGCCGGAAGTGATCTGGTTTTTCAGCTTGCCCGTCGCAAGATCGTAAAGATAAAGGTGTCCCCAATTGTCCCGCTCGGAAAACCAAATGATCTCATTGGAACCAGGCAGGTAACGCCAGTTCACACGGCCCCAGCCGGATTCGTATTGCGTAGCAGCGGTTTCCTCGAGAACGTCGCGCACGGCCCCGGTCGCGGCATCGGCCACGCGAAATTGCTCATGCTTGTGGTCGCGCGAGGTGGAAACGAATGCGAGACTGGTCGCGTCAGGACTCCACTCCACGTCGTCCCAGTCACTGCCGCGGCATTCCACGTCGTCGCAGAGAGTCGTGCGGTGTTGATCGGGAGGAAGCTGCAGCCGAATCACTTTGTGCGCGTCAAGATCAATCACCACACGCTGAATGGTAGTCACTACGTCATCGCCTGGGAGCGGGTACTTCCACGCCTGAAGCACCGGGTGGCCGACTTTCGTCTCGACAAGATACATTTCGCCGACGCCGCGCTGGTCCTGCTGGAATGTCGCAATTTTTTTCGAGTCGGGCGACCACAAAAGGATCGGCCGGTCGCTGTGAATCCACCCGGCGTTGTCTGTGGCATAGCCGAAGTCCTTCACGCCGTCGGTCGTGAGCTGCGTTTCTTTGTTGCTGGCCACATCGCGCAGCCAGAGGTTGTAATCGCGAATGAACGCCGCGCTCTTCCCATCGGGCGAAAGTTCTTCTTCAGGGCGTTCGGCTGCAGCCTTGGCGGGCTTAGGTTCGGCGGTGCATTTGCTCCCTTGCAAATCGCATGTCCATTGCTGACCCTTCACATGAAAGGAAATGGCTTTGCCGTCGGCGGAAAACTCGAAGGTCATAAATGGCAGCTGCGCCGCGTTGTAAGTAGCCCCCGCTGCCGTGGAGAGAGCAGCAGCAATTTTAGCGTGGTCAAATGCAGGCTGGCGCGAACCGCGCGCCGCGTCGAAAATGACGAACTCGCTGCCATCCGGTCCCGTGTCGCGGAACAAATAGCGATCCTCTGGCAACCACTTTCCCCGCACGTCATGGAACACCAGCGGCCGCACGTTGTACGCCATGAATTTTTCGGCGTGTTTGTAATCATCAACGGTGAGAACTCGCCGCCCCGCGGAATTGGTCTGCTGCGCGTCGGATGGAAACACCGCGCAGCCAGCGAAAGCCGCCAGCAAAGCGAATCGAAACACTGGAGAAGTCATTGTTGCTCGCAATCGCATTCGTTTCCTCGTCGATCTGGGGCAGTTGTCATGGCGTTCCCGACAGTTGGGACGCGGTAGCATCGCGCTTGCATGGCGTGTAAGTCAAGCCAAGCGCGCCGAATTTCCGCAAGGGTAATCTAAGGGAACGGATGCAAGGTGTGCGAATAGTGGAAAATTTTCAGAGATGCGCGGACTAGCGGTCGGTGCCGCCAAGGTTAGTGCGAGGCTTGCTCCTTCTAGTTGCGGAAGCTTCGCTTTCCTGTTTCTCGTATTCGGCGATTTCTTCGTCACTGTAAGAATAGGAATCCCGCGAAGCAAACATCGAGTTCGAACGCCCGGCCTGCTTTTTCTTCTTACGGATCGCGCCAAACTCGTGGCGCACCTGGCGGATAGGTCCTTCGATGGCTTTTACTTCCACAAGCAGGTCGCTGACTTTCTCGAGAAAATCGTGCAGATGGAAAGGCCTCACCACGTAAGGTGCTCTAGCCAGCTCCAGTGCCGGGACGTACTGGCTACCGGTCATTTCCGGCACAAGATACAGAGCACGTATGCGCCCCCCCTCGTCGTGGGAAACTCCTGCCAGTTCGCGCAGGGTGATGAAAATCGGGGTGTCCGTGCCGGCCAACGCAATGTTGGCGATCACCAAGGACCATTCGCCGGACTTGAGCTCCGCCAGCAGCAGCTTGGGGTTTTGCACCAAGCGGACGCGCCAGCCTTCTGAATCGAGGATTTGACGCAAGGCCCCCTGGTTGTTGTCGTCGTCATCCAGGATGAGAATGCCGACCTGCTGCGGTTGCACAGGAGTAGGGGGCGCCATCAAATAAGTATAGCGCCGGGCCGAAGCACCCCGTTCAAACAGGCAAGGGCCTGCCGCGTATCGGCCAATACCGGACCAAATCGGTCCTAGAGGTGCGGCGGAGCTTCGGGAACAGCAGAAGCCGGCGTTTGACCCTTTTTTGAAGTTGCTCGCGATAGAGCCAGATGAACCGGGGCGGGACTGGCGATATCGGGAATCGTAACAGCCTTAGCCTGAACAAAAAGGAGCTTGCCATGCCCTGTGATGCTGGCAGAAACGGCAAACGGAGTCTCGGCTGTGGCTTTTGACGGGTCGAACTTCAACGCAAACGATATCGGAGCTTTACGTCGCCGATGGCGATTCTTTCTTCCCCGAGAACAGCCGCAGGATCGTCTGCGTCGTGGCTGAGATCTCTGAGCTGGACAATCAAAACGGCATCCGCAGGCAGAGCGGGAACGCTCCCGAAGGTTGCCGTGCCATTTATTGAACCGGCGGTGGGAGCGATCGGCGGGTACGACCTGCTTCATATTGTAGATGTGCCCGTTCAAGGTTAGCCGCGCCGCCTTGCTTTCTACCAGAATCACGATTCTGGCGCCGCCAGCGCAGAATATTCGCGGCGCGGCAAAGCGCATTGGCGAGCGGGATATCGCATGAGGCGGCGGAGCAGGAGTTTGCAGCGCAGGTTGAGAAGGCGGTGCGGTCGATGATTGAGCTGGTGAGGATTCCTGTGCGCTTAGAGAAAAAGCCCACTGGACGAGTGACACTGAGGCGGCGGCCCCGATGGTAATGGCCGACGAACGAAATGCGGACATGAACATATAAACCACCCTAGCTCAGAATTCTGTTGGACTGAGACTATTGCCCAATCACGAAGTCGTACCCGTCTTGCACTTTGAGCTGGCTGGTTCCGTCCCAAAACATTTTATAGATGGTCATCGCTTTGCCGGATGGCTCGCTGCCTGTGAAAAAAATCTGAAGACCGTCGCGAGACCACTCGGCGAAAGAAGACGTCAAGTTCGGCGGACTGAGAAGGACGCGGCGCTTGGATTTGATCTCATAGAGAAAAAAGGCTTGTCCCGGCGGCGTCCCGGCATTTTTAACGGCATCCTTATTCGTACCCTGGGCATTCTTCAAGTAGACTGCCGCGGCCGCTGGCAACAAGTCGGCCGAAACGAGAAGCAAATCCGGGTTAAGCGGGTGAACGCGCACGGTATTGGCGCTGGATAAACTGAACTGATCCTGCCCATACAAGTCCGCGGCGGAGAGAGTTTGCTTTAACGTTCCGTCTTCACCCATCCAAACGAGAGTTTGTAAATCGCCGGCAAGAATCGTTTGCGCGTCCGCCCAGCCCTGCAAGCTGATGGCCTCGCCCGGATACACGAGAGTCGCTTTTTCCGGGGCATCTGCTGGCATGGTCCATAGTTGCCATTTGGAGCCGTCAAATTTTGTGAATGCGATGCGCGTATCGTCCGGCGACCACAAGGGATGCTGAACGGACCCCCGTAGCAACTCGGAAGTCTTGCCCGCCGCCCAGTCGTAGATGGAAATCGTGCGCTCATCACCCTTTTCACCGCCTTTTTCATCGGTCGTGTAGAGTAGCCGCTTTCCATCATGCGATAGCGAGGGTTGGTAGCCGGTCTTCCCGGGAACCGCCCGGGCCACGGTGCCACGCTTCACGATCAGCTTGCCGGTCGCGTTGATGTAGGCCACGGCAAAGGGTGGTTTGAAATGCGTGATAGTCCGAGAGGCAGGCTTGTCCTTGGCATCGTCATCGTCGTCTGTGGGCTGATTATTGATCTTTGGGAAGAGTTCCGTGGCCACCCGCGCGCACCCTTGCGCCGAGCCGATCTGGGTATGCTCGAAGGAGGCAGTAAAAGCGAATTTGGTGGTTGACACAGGATCGCTGCAGGCATCGCGGGTCAGATGGACAGAAACCGCAGCGCCCGTCTGAGAATCCTTCGCATGGTAAGTCCAGGAATCCGTTGCGCCCTCCCGGGCCACGTCGATTGGCTCTAGCGGTATCGGAGGATAACCTTCCCGGTCCAGGCGCTCCGGCCCCCTAAGGCCAATCCGAAGGCTCCAGGATTGGTCGTTGCCTTGAACCAGCAGAAGGATGGGGTAATGGGTGGATTGTGGAGCGGCTGGTCCAACGGCAGGCTTTTTAGCTTGGGGCGACTGGGCCGCCTGTTGGGGGGCTGGCTGCGCCGACCGTTGTTTGGGAAGCAGCTGCGGTGGAGGTTGCTGCTGGGCCGATGGTTGCTGCGTCTGACCAGGACACAAAAGCGCAGAGAAAAGGACGGCGAACGCACCAAGAAGTAACCGTGCTAGTGGGGACTGTCGCACGTCGATCCTCCCGAACAACCAGGATACCCTGAGGCGTCGAAGCGCACAATCTGGACAGAGGGACGGTGTGAGTGCGGTGAACTAAACGGTTTTCGCAGGCAAATACTAACGAATAAAAAGCGAAAACCGCTTGACATAGCGAACAAAAGGCGAAATACTTGCCCGTGCTTCGAGGTGGGCTATGTCTCCAGTTCTTTCCTCCGCGGCTAGGACCTTTGGTATCCGACGCCGCCACGCAAGACAATCCACGGCAACTCTCTTTCCTGTTAGCCCCTATGCGACAAGCCCAAAACCAAGGGCCGGTGATTTGCCAGGCGGAGTCCACACTGTCCATGACCATGTCAGCGACAAGGTGGAGGCCGTGGTGGGTGCCGGCTTAGGCGGCAGCACTTCGGGTTACACCACGGCGGATTGCCCCCCGCCGACCTCGCGAGAGGCGGTCCCGCGCAGCCTTGACGGCCGAGCGGATCACCGGACCCAAGAGGCAGCCGTACCGCTGGTCGGCATCGCCCGCCTCGCAGCATGCTCTCCCCCCGCGGAGAGCCACCGCAAGTCCGCCGAGCGGCCGGAGTATTTTTTGCTGCCTGTGAAGTCCATCTTGAACCGCTGCGATTCGGCGCGCGTCCCGTTCGATTGGACCATCAATCCCTACCGCGGATGCGAGTTTGGGTGCCTTTACTGCTACGCCCGCTACACCCACGAGTACATGGAGCTGGACGGCGGCGAATTCGAGCGCAAGATTTTTGTGAAGAAGGATGCGGCACCGCTGCTGGCTTACGACGTCTCGCACAAGTATTCGTACACATCCGAGAGTTCCGGCGGTGAAAAACCGGAACACATCGCCATCGGTACAGCCACAGATCCCTATCAACCGGCGGAACGCGAATACGGTGTGACGCGCGCTTGCCTCGAGGAATTGGCAAAACGCGAAGGGCTGAGCATTTCGGTAATCACCAAATCGAATCAGATCGTGCGCGACATCGACGTATTCAAGAAGATTGCCGAGCGCTCGGAGCTCTCTCTGAACATCACCATTACAACGCTTCGCGCAAGGCTGGCGCGATTACTTGAGCCACGCGCTCCTCGCCCGGACTTGCGCATTGCAGCGGTGAAGCAATTGCGAGAAGCGGGCCTCCGAGTCGGGGTGTCCGCCTCACCGCTGATCCCCGGTGTCACCGACCGTGAAGGCGAACTCGAAGCAGTTGCCGAAGCCGCCCATAAGGCGGGAGCGCAATGGTTTTTCTCTGGCGTCCTCTTCCTAATGCCGTCTTCCGCCAAACAGTTCTTGCCGTTCATCCGCGAGAAGTTTCCCCGCCTCACGAAACAATACGAGGAGTGGTACACCAAAGACGCCTACGCGCCCGAAAAGTACAGAAAGGTGATCGCGGAACGCGTGGCGCGGCTCAAGCAGAAGTACGGCTTCGAGTCGCGCCTGGCGCGCGACACACAACGCATAACGCCATGCGCCCAAATGAAGCTAGGCTGGGGCGCCGCCGCCGCCGCGGACTTCGAAGGTCTGCGCTCCTGCGCTCGAGGCTAGTCGATGGGGGTTGCGTTAGTCGGCGCGACGGCCGATGGTGCCCAGCTCAGTGAGAGGCCGCATCTTGCGGCCCCGGTGGCAGGTGAGCTTCGAAGTAGCCGAGAATATTTGTGTAAACATCGAGATTGGTGCCCTTGCCTTCGGAGATGCTGTGGGTGCGGCCGGGGTAGACGCGCATGTCAAATTGTTTGCCGAGCGAAATCAATTTGTTGACCAGTAGCTCGAACCCTTGGAAGTGCACGTTGTCATCGCCCGAGCCGTGCATCACCATTAAGTCTCCGCGCAGGTCGCCCGCAAAATTGATGGCCGAGCTTTGTTCGTACGCTTTCGGGCTGTCCTGCGGCAAGCCCATGTACCGCTCCTGATAGATGCTGTCGTAGAGCCGCTGGTCTGGCACTGACGCCACGGATGCCCCGACGCTGTAAATTTCGGGATAGCGAAACATGAGATTGAGCGTTTCCGTTCCACCGCCGCTCCAACCCCAAACGCCGACGCGCTTCGCATCAATATACGAGTGTGTTATTTCGAGCGATTGCAGAGCTGCGGCCTGTTGTTGCGACGAAAGCGGGCCCACGTTTCCGTAGACAACTTTGCGCCATTCACGGCCGCGCGGAGCAGGGGTGCCTTGGTTGTCAAAACTCACCACCACGTACCCGGCGCTGGTCATGGCGCGGACAAACATGGACTGCCACCGATCTTCGGTCGTTTGCCCAGCCGGCTCGGAATAGACATACACAATCGACGAATATTTTTTTGCGGGGTCGAAATCCGGTGGCTTCATCAGCCACGCGTCTACCATCAAGCCGTTGCCCGCGTCCACTTTCACGAATTCCGCCGGTCCGCCCGACAGTAGTTTCACGCGTTCGGCAAGCGCGGAATTGTCCGCCGTGTTTCGCATGACGCGATGATCAGGCAAGTGCACCACTTCAAATATCGGCGGCACATTGAAGGAAGAGTAGCTGTGAAACGCCCATTCGCCATTGGGCGAAATGGTGTAGGAGTGCGTGCCGGGCTGATTCGGTGTGATGCGCTCGGGCGCAGCCGTTCCATTCAGTTTTGCTCGATAGAGATACCGCTGCGTTGGATTGTCCAGCGACGCGATGAAGTAAATCCACTTCTCATCCGGGCTGACACGGTCGAGACTTACCACGTCGAAGTCGCCGCGCGTGACGAGTTCGGCTTTGCCCGATTCGCGTGCGACTCGGTACAAATGTCGCCAGCCGTCTCGCTCGCTCAGCACCAGGAATTCGCGGCTCTTATTGATCCACAAGACGGACGCATTCACGTCAACCCACGCACGGTCTTCGTCGACGAAAACGGTCCGTGCGACGCCGCTCACCGCGTCAGCGAGCAGAAATTCATTTTTATTCTGCAACCGGTTCATGTGTTGCAACAGCACGTGGCCGGAATCAGCCCAGCCCATCTGAGGAATGTAGAAATTGTGCGGATCTCCTGCCGTTTGCATCCACACGACCTGCCCACCGGCAGCGCTAGCGACGCCAACACGAACCGCCGAATTTTGTGTTCCAGCAAGTGGATATGGATATTGCAGCGTTTGTGGATACGGTCCTGTGTTGGGATAAGGAATTCCAGTGACGATCTCACCGCGCGGTGCGCCGAGATCGTAGATCAAAGTGTAGTTCTGTACCCCGCTGGTGTTGAACTGCCAGAAAGCAATGGCGCGGCTGTCAGGGCCCCATTCAAACCCATCGCGGATGTCAAACTCCTCCTCGTTGACCCAGTCGGAAGTGCCGTTGATGACGGTATCAGAGCCATCGCGCGTCAGTTGTGCAATTTTAATATTAGCCACATCTTCCACGTAAATGTTGTTCTCGCGGACGTAACCCACTTTGCTGTTGTCCGGCGAAAACTTGGCAAACATCAGACTGGACGCGGGTGCATCGCCGCCGAGTTTGCGCAATGCACCGCTCTTCAAATCAAGAACCCAATAGTCTCCTCGCGTGTTTTGACGCCAAACCGTTTTTGAGTTCGTGAAGACCAAGACCTGGTTTCCGTCAGATGACATAGTGTAATCGTCGATGGCCAGCGGCGCTTTTTCGCCAGCGGGAATCAGAAGGCTTGCCGCAACCAGAATTTCTCGCGCGCCCGTCGCCGTTTGGTAGCGCACGATGTCGCTGCCGCCGCCCGCGGCTGCAGGCTCTATAGCGAGATAGAAATCTCCGTTCCCCAGCCACTCGCCGCCTCGAAAAGTCTTAACTCGGAATTCCGGATTGGACATGGTGCGCGCCACAAGCTTCGCCACCGCCTCGCGCTCCTCGCCCCGAGTTGCAAAAGGGACGATCATTGCCCCCGCAAATATTATTGCGGGGCTCAGAGCAATTAGCGCGGCTGCTGGAAATGGTTTCTTCGCTTTGGCCAGTTTTATCGACGAACCAAATCCCTGCCTTGCCTGAAACATTTCTGTCCTCCGTTGACCAGTCGCCGAAGAAAACACTACCAGATTCCCGCGCTCGTGCGCCTGCCAACAGAGCGCCATCACGGAACGATGATGCGGGATTCTTCGCGCTTAAGTTCGGGGGCTGCGGGGAATTGCCCGCGGAGAAATTCGATGTAGCGGCGAGCCCGGGGACGGCCGTTCGTGCGCAGCAGACCCATGCGATAGAGGAAGACGAGCACAGTGAAAACCTCGGAATCTTTTACCGGCGGGGCACCGGCCCGTCCAGCGTTTTGCTGCTTGGATTCGTTTAGGAAAGCGGCGAGTGCCGCATACAATTCGCGTGGCAGCGTGGCAACCGGAGGCTTTTCATAAAGGATGCCGGAGCCGAGCGTTTTGTAGGTTTCAGCGAAAGCGTGCAGCGCGGCAAGAACATCGGAATCGGTAGTGTCGGGATGCGCGACGGAAAATTTCGCGGCGGTGAAGGCCAGTCCGGAAAGCACATTTTGGTGAGTGTAGATCACGTCTTGGGGTACTTTGACGTCGAGGAGCGGTGTGTCCTCTGGCAGCGAACGTTGATGCTGATCCTCGTACCGATGTGCCGCGACTAGGTAGGAGCAGTCCGAGGGGCAGTCTATGGAAACCTCGCGCTCCTTGCCGCAGCAAACGGCGCAGATTTTCTCGCCCTTCGCCGGACAGAATCTCTCGTCTTTACGTTTTTCACAGATCGGACAGGACACCGCGGCTCCCAGTGATACAGAGACAAACCAGCAGATTAACTCGCCCGCGGTTAAAAGACAAAACGCCTAAAAGACAAAAGTGCGGCGCACCATGGTCTGGTCGCCAGAGTGAATGGGCATGGAATCTGAGGGACGCGGAGGAAAATTTGCGCTTGGAATCGTGGGAAGCCCTGAGGAACGATCGACCAGCACGACGGTGACCGACCCCGAAACTTGCAAGCGGAGCTGCACGTCCATGCCTTCTGCTGGCGGATTAGCGTAATCGAAGCCCCAGTGGCCTGCCTGATGCCAGCGCGCATCGGACGGCTTGCCAAGATCATGTCCATTGACGCTCGCGCTGAGAACTTCCGCTTGCGCGACGCCGACGTGGAGCGTGCGCGCGTGACGCGGGGTGGTGATGCGGAGATGAAGCGTGCGCGTTACACCGTCAGTAGAATTCTCGAGAAGCTCCGCTTGCGGAGGCGCTAGCGCGATGGATGGCGCTTCATGCTGGAGAAAATCGATGGGATACCAGTCGGGAATGAAGTCGGGAAGCTTGTCCCGAGACGGTGAGTTGCCTAGATATTGAGCGGTCCAGGAATCCACACGGTTGGTGGAGCTTGTCCATAGAGCATTGCCCGTATCGGCGTCGAGGGCGTAGGACAGCAGGCTGGGTTTCGGATAAGTCGGAGAATAACGCGTAGTTCTTGCAGCGAAAATACACAAAACGAGCGCGGCGGCCAACGCGAGGATCGGAAGAATTCTGCCGGCCGAATCAAGCACGGGATCGAGATACGGGAACAGAAAAAAGAAGAACACGCCGAAAGTTACGCTCAGAAGTTGCGTACCGAGAGAAGTGAAGCCGAGCGCGGTATAGAAACCTTGCAGAAGAGGAACAAAGAAAACCAGCGCAGGGACGCTCAACACACAGAGAAGCAAAACGGCGAGAAACGAGAGACGACCCGGGCGAAACGCCGCGATCATGGTTGCCAGCAGGCCGGCGAGCAGCGGCCAGACGAACAGATAGCTGCCGCCAGGGAGCCATTTCGTTGTCACCAGGATGAACACAAACATCAAGAGCGCCCCGCCAAGAAAAAACGCGGGCGGCGTGATCCTCCTGCGAAACAGGGAGAAGAGCAAAGTCAGAACGCCGGCCAGCAAAGCATATAGACCGAAAACGTAGAGAGCGTTTTGTTCGAGGCCGCCTTCGGGAAGTGTGTGGAGGTGAAGCCAGTGCACGCCGAGGACAAAGCCGAGTCCTATCATCAACAACACGAGAAGGACGACGATGTGTAGGAAGAAGCCGGCGAAAATAGACAACAAACTTGTTTGCCAGGCCCCGTTGGCGTAGAAGATCGCGCCAAAGACCAGAACCCCGGAGACAAGCGCGAGCGGCCAGAGAAAACGGCTCGAGTAGTGCACAAAGAAATTTCCGGGGAGCGAAAAGTACACGGAATCGCGGTCCTCAAGCTGAGTGAGATCTGTGTTGCCGAGGCTGCGGGCGAGAGAAAGCGCGTTTTCGCCGTGCTGCTGCAGGCTGCCGCGATCGAGCATTTGCGGATTGTCGAGCGGCGTGTGATAAGCCTCCCAGTGACCGATAAACGCGAAGTTGAGTCCCGCGACGCCGGACTTTTTGAACACGGTCATGTCCGTGTCGTTAGGCATATGTTTGTAGATTTCGTAGGTGAGCGAAGAACCGGAAGGATGCGGCGCCGATTGCGCGAAGATTTGCACGAGGCGGCCGTTGCCTGCGCTGGTCTCAAACATTTGCGATTCGCCGGCGTTTCCCCGGGCTTCGAAGTTGACGACGACGCGAACATCTTTGGCTGCGGGATTTTCCGCAACGAACGCGGAAGCGCCTAGCAATCCGTCTTCTTCGCCGTCGGTAATCACAAAAAGAATGTCGTTGCGCAGCGGAGGTCCGGCTCGCAAAGCGCGAAGCGTTTCAAGAAGAGCGGCTACGCCTGCCCCGTCATCGCCAGCGCCAGGCCCAGCTGGAACGGAATCGTAGTGAGCAACGAGCGCAACGGCATCCTCGGCGCCGCTTGTGCCTTTCAAGCGCGCAACAATATTTTCGACCGTGCCGGCAACTTCGTAGCGAGGCGTAACTCCTGTTGCGCGCTGTACTTCCGGTGCGAGTCCGAGCTCCGTGAGTTGAGAGACGAGATAGTCGCGCACGCGGTCGTGCTCGGCCGAGCCCATGGGATGAGGCGCGGTTGCAAATGCGTTCAGATAAACGAGAGCGCGATCCGCGGAGAAAATATCTTGCGATGCGGTTGCGGATACCGGATCAGGCGTTCCCTGGTGCACCGCGCATACACCCGCGACAACCAAAATAAATAGAAGGATCACCCAACCAGATATACGATTTTCCACGGAAGACACCCTCTACGCTGGACTGGAACGGGGATAGTAGTGCGTAGCGGTTCTGTAGGGCAAGCCGAGATTCAGGTCTACGCCATGATGACTTTGTTGCGAAATCGCCGGGCGGCGATGATCAATAGAAGCGTGCCGATAATGAATAGAGCGAGGCCGTCGGTCCAGAGATGCTTGATGCCGGCTCCGCGGAGGATGATGCCACGAGTGATGTTGATGTAATAGGTGGCGGGAATGAGATAGCTGATGGGATAGAAAAGGGCGGGCATGGTCTCGCGCGGGAAAATATACCCCGAGAAGAAAACGCTCGGGAGAATGGGCAGAAAAGCGAGTTGCATGGCCTCAGCCTGCGATTTAGCTTTGCTCGAGATGAGGATTCCTAGCGAGAGAGCCGCGAAAAGATAAGGCACCGAAAGAAACGCAAGAAGAAACACGCTGCCGTGAATGGGAACCAGGAAGACGAAGCGCATGAAGAAAAGAATCAGGCTCAGCTCGAAAAAGCCAATGCCCAGGTAGGGCAGCAATTTGCCAAGGAGAAGCCCAAAAGGACGAACCGGCGTAACGAACAGCTGCTCGAGAGTGCCGCGCTCTTTTTCGCGGACGATCGAAAAGGCTGTAAGAAATGTGGTGACGTTGAGGAGCATGATGGCGGTGAGCCCGGGTAGGAAAAAATTCGCGGAGCGAGAGTCCGGATTGAAGAGCAGCTTGGGACGCATGTCCACCGCAAAGGCGGCGCGGTCTTGCAGGACGCGGCGCAGAGATTCATCGAGGCCGATAGCATTGGTCACGTTGATGGCCTGGCCGGCGACGGAAGAATCCGAGCCGTCGATCAGAATCAGTACCTGCGCGCTCATGTTGTGGATGAGGTGGTCGGAATAGTCCACGGGGATCTTGACGCCGACGCGCGCTTTGCCGGCGATGATCATATCGTTCAAATCGTAGTCATTCTCGACGTAGCGGATGATATGGAAGGTGTCGGAGTTTTTCAGGCGGTCAAGCAGTTCGCGGCTTTCACGGCGGCCGTCGGCGTTGTAAACGACAGTATTAATCTGACGGATATTCGTATCAATCCCGAAACCGAGAAGAAATAATTGCAGCAGCGGCATGGTCAGCGAGAAAAACAGCGTTCCCGCGTCCCGGCGAACGTGCAAAACCTCCTTATAGAAAACGGCGCCGAAACCGCGGAACAGGTCAGGCACGCGACGCCTCCAGGATGGCCTGATGCTTGTAAGTGAGCTCGACGAAAACATCTTCGAGGCTCGGAGCCAGCGGACGAACCTCAGCGACGGCAATGCCGTTTTTCAGAAGCTGTTCTTGAAGATTGTGAAGATTGAGGTCGTCATTGATCAGAGCATGGATGGACTGGCCAAAAATAGTTGCGCTGCGAATCCCAGGGATCTGACGAGCGAAGCGCAGCGCGCGCGTAACTTCCGGAGTCGTAATTTCCACGCGTATCGTTCCCGGCGGTTGAACGTCGGGAAGTTCGCGAAGCGAATTGGGCGTTCCGTCGGCGATGATCTTGCCGTAATAAATGTAGGCCACATGGCTGCATCGTTCAGCTTCGTCCATGTAGTGCGTGGTCACAAAGAAAGTGATGCCGTGCCCGGAAAGTTCGAAGAGAAGATCCCAAAGTTGGCGGCGCGCCACCGGATCGATTCCAGCGGTGGGCTCGTCAAGAAAAAGCAGCTTGGGCTCGTGCAACATGGCGCAGCCGAGCGCCAGCCGTTGCTTCCAGCCGCCAGACAGTTTTGCCGACAAACGATTCATGTACGGCGCGAGGCCGTTGCTCTCGACCACTTCTTCGATACGCCGTTTCAACCGTGCCGGTTCGAGGCTGTAGATGCGCCCATAGAACTGCAAATTCTCTGCGACCGTCAGATCTTGATAGAGACTGTAGTTCTGTGACATATATCCGATGCGCTCGCGGACGACTTCGGAATCCACGCGCACGTCCAGTCCCGCCACACGAGCAGACCCACTGCTCAGCGGCAGAAGACCAGTGAGCATTTTGATGACGGTGGTCTTGCCGCTCCCGTTGGGACCGAGAAAGCCGAAAATTTCGCCTTTCTCGACGCGAAAGCTTACGTCATTCACGGCAGTGACCTGGCCGAAGCGCCGGACAAGATGTTCGGCGGAGATGGCCGGTTCGGCAGAATTTTGCGAAGCAGTGGCCACGGGCTAATTTTCCGCTTTCAGTTTCACGTCGGCGGCCATTCCCGCGAGAACATGTCCGGCCGGATCATTGATGCGGATTTTTACGCCAAAGACCTGATGAACGCGTTCCTCGCGCGTCTGCACGTTCCGCGGAAGGAATTCTGCTTGCTGATTGATCTGTTCGACCACACCCTCAAAAGCAGTTTTTGGAAAAGAGTCGACACGCACTTCCGCCTTTTGGCCCACTCGCACGCGGCCGAGCTCCGTCTCCGGAATGTAGATGCGCACATAGATCTGATCTTGTTCAAGTAGCGTAGCGACAGGCGTGTTCGGCGCGATGATGTCTCCAGGCCGGACATCAAGAACCTCGACTGTGGCGGCGGAAGGCGCCGTCACCTGGCGCTCGCGGAAGCGCGCTTCGTCATAGGAATATGCGGCTCTTGCAAGATCGACATCCTCGCGGCGGTTGCCGCTTTCAAATTTTTCGAGAGTTGCTTGAGTCTCGCGGTAATGCGCTTCCGCAGAAGCAATCTCCTCCGGGCGGTAGCCGCGCCTCAGCACATCGAGCTTGTGCTGGTAGTTCTGTTGCTGCGCCAGCGCCATCTTCCAGTTCGCCTCGGCCGTGTCGCGCTGCTGTCTCGAGACGAGATCCTTTTGCGCCAGCGCTTCGTAACGCTGAAAATCTAAGCGCGCGCGAACCTCGTCAGCGGCAGCACGCTCGACATCGGATTGCGCTGCCTCGATATCTTCTTTTCGGTAGCCGTTCAGGCGCATTTCATAGTCGGCTTTGGCTCGCGCGGCAGCGGCACGCGCTTCGGCGATTTCCTCCGGGCGGAAGCCGCGCTTTGCTTTCTCGGCTGCGGCGCGGGACTGGTCGAGAGAGGCCAGCAATTCCTTGTCGTCGAACGTGATCAAAGTCTGGCCAGGCTGCACGCGATCGCCTTCGCGCACCAGCACTTTGTCGATGCGGCCTCCCACTTTCGAGCCGACGCGAATATCGCGAGCTTCAACAGTGCCCGAGCCTTGCAGCGCGCTATCGCGCCGGAACCACGTGGCGTAAACCGTCGTGCCGCCCAAGATGACGGCGACGAGGATTAGGATGAACACGCGCTTACGAGTCATGAATCAATCTCCACAAGTAAATAGGGGAACTCCGGCCAAGCTGGCTTCGACCCTCGGTGTCTCGGGCTGCGAAACGCCGTCTTTACGCGGAGCTAGTCCGGACCAGAGCACGTTGAACGCGGATTCCATGCGCGGGTGCAAAGTCGCATCGCCATTCAGCGACCAGAGCAACAGCGTTCCGAAAATAGTCTGCCGAAAAACGTGTGCGATCTCGCTCGCGGGCAGGTCTCGGCGGATCTCGCCGCGCTCCTGACCGAGGCGGACAATCTCCGTGTGCAGGGCGTGGACCCGCTTCTGCAAATCAAGCATCGCCGCGCGGACAGGGGTAGTCGAGAGATAGGCCTGAAGAAGAGTCCGGATGATGCCCGGGTGGCGAGTGGGCTCCTGCGTCATGCGGAACCCGAGCGAGCGCAGAAACTGAGGCATCGGCTCGCCAGTACCGCGAGCTTCCTCGACCGCGGACTCCAGTTTCGCGAGCTGCATTTCGCCAAAGGCCAGTAGGATGTGATCCTTGCTGGGAAAGTAGTTGAAGAAGGTGCCTTTACCGACGTCCGCGGCTTCGGTGATATCTTCCACGATCGTCTCCGTAAAGCCTTTTCTGGCAAAGAGATCGAGGGCTGCCCGAAACAGGCGTTCGCGGGTTTCCACGGTGCGGCGTTCTCGGCGGCCTCGGGAAGGGCCAGCGGAAGTGCGGCGTGCTCTTGAAGCTTCCGATTTTGATTTCTTGACCATAGTTCATAAATGACTGTAGGTCAGAAATTCGGCGGAGTCAACACCATTCTGCTTTCTTTTTTCATCCCCAAAAACACGAAGACCCCGGCGATCACCGGGGCCTTCCCACTTTCTTACTCCTTAATTCATATGGCTCGGCGCTATTCCTTCAAAGAGTTGGGATCGGACATGTTCTTGGGAGATTTCCGGTTGAGATAACTGACCAATTTTTGGGCCGGCGGAGGCACAGCGACCGCGCCCTTGAAGATAATATCCTCCGCGCTCAGCTTCTTTCCGTAGACGCGTTCGTTAGCATCGTTGTCCGGGCGAACCGTCGAACCCTCGAGAGAAATGCCGGCAAACAACCCTCGCGAGCGCGAATAGCTGAGCACCTCAGCTCGCAGCGTCGCGTCCGATTCGGCGCTGGCTGTTCGGCCCTTTGGCCCAGCCGCCACGGAAGCGTCCGCACCGAGCTTCACCTTGCTCTTGAGGATGGAGTGCGCTCCCCGCGGATTCATTACCAGGAGAACGAAATCGGTCGCTTGCCCGCCGATCTGGAGGCCAACGCTGCCGCCTTCTAATGCCATCATTGACGGTGCGCTCCACGGACCGGTGTAGTGTTCACCGGTGCGGCAAGTCATGGACCCGCGGCCGTAACTGCCTCCCACGACAAAGGCCGCCTTCAAGACCGATGGATAAACAATGACGCATTCGGCTTTGTCGATGAGATCCTGAGGGATGTCATCGGGGATATCCATAATTTCCTTGATCACAGTGCCGCAATTCTCGAGCCGGTCCGCTTCTTTTTTGTCTACTTGTGAGAGCAGCGGCGGGGCGATCATCGCCAGTGCCATGAGACACGAACTCATTCGCTTAATCAAATTTCACCTCGCTGAAATTTACAGGTCCGGGTAATGAAATGATAGGTTGTCCGGAGTCTGTACGCAACCGCCAGTTTATCAGGACAGTTTATGTGGGCCTGTTCCATTCGGTACAGTTAATGGATAGATGCGGACCATGGAAGAGCGGACCCTGGAAGAAATGTAGCGCGGGCTTTCGACTATACTTTCACCTACGGAGATTTTAAGGCTGGAGATTTTAGGGCAGAGGAAACATGGGCTTACGAAGATCGTTTGGATCGCTGGCTGTGGCCTTGTCACTGACAACGGCCATCTCTGCTTTGGCCGCGACTGGCGGCCGCGCGCAATCCAATCAGACGCGAGAACAGGCTTGCTGCGCGACGAAGCACGACGGGAAGCGGGAAGAGCGTTCTTCCAGGCGGGCTGCCGCAGCGGCGCGGTTTGGCGCGCGTGCGGACGCGCTGCTCGGAGCCGGGCCTTCGAGCAAAGGCGACTGGGGACTTCTGGTCGTTGACGCGCAAACGGGAGAAACGCTCTTCGAGAAAAACGCTGACGGTTATTTTGTGCCGGCTTCGAACATGAAGCTATTCACTACCGCACTGGCGCTGGCCAAGCTGGGGCCGGACTACAAGTTTCACACTACGCTCGAAACGCGCGGCACGATTTCGCCGGGCGGGATTCTCTCCGGCGACGTGGTGCTGGTCGGGCGGGGTGACCCCAATCTTTCGAACCGCAAATTTCCTTACGAACTGAAGGAGGAGTTTGACGGGCCGCCGGAAAAAGCGCTGCTCGAGCTTGCCGATGCGTTGGTGGCGCGCGGCGTGAAAGAAATCTCCGGCGATGTGATCGGCGACGACAGTTACTTTCCGCGAGAGCGCTATCCGAACGGCTGGGAAATCGACGACATGGTCTGGGAATATGGCGCCGCGCTTTCCGCGATCGTGGTGGACGACAACACCGTCGCGGTGACGCTGATACCTGGCGAAAAGACGGGAGATCCGGTGCAGGCATCGGTTGCACCGCTGACGCCGGACTTTGCGCTGCAGAACGATGTGATCACGTCGGCCTCGGAAGTGAAATCCGATTTGACGCTGACGCGCGAGCCGGGTGCGAGTCTCGTGGTGGTGCGAGGCACGCTGCCGGCAAAGAGCGCGCCACGGAAACTCGTGCTGGCGATCGAAGAGCCTGCGCAACACGCAGCATCGTTGCTGGCCGCGTTGCTGGCCGAACGCGGTGTGAAGCTCAATGGAAAAGTCCACGCGGTTCACGTTCCTGAGGCGGATGTAACGCCCCGTACCGTTCTTGCAGAACATGTGTCCGTGCCGCTCGGCGATTCCGTGAAGCTCGTCAACAAAATCAGTCAGAACCTGCACACGGAGATGCTGCTGCGAACCGCGGCGCGGCAAAATAGCTTGTGGAGCACTCCCGAAGAAATGCTGAAGACTCCAGAGGATTTCTATGCCGCTGCCGGAATCGCGCCCGACGATGTGATTCAGACAGACGGCTCGGGACTCTCGCGCCACGATTTGGTTACGCCGCGATCGATTGTGACTTTACTCAAATACGCGCAAGGGCAGACGTGGTTTGCGCCGTACTACGCGTCGCTGCCAGTGGCGGGCATCGATGGCTCGCTGCAAGACCGCATGAAGGGCACCGTGGCGGCGGGAAGAATTCACGCGAAGACGGGATCGGTCGAGCACGTCAGGACTCTCTCCGGTTTTGCGGAAACGCCGAGTGGGAGGCGGCTGATCTTTTCGTTCCTGAGCAACAATCAGGGCGGAAAAAGTCACGAAGCGGCCGACGCTTTAAACGGGTTCTGCGTGGCGATGATCGAAGAATTTGATGAAGCAGCAGCGATGCTCGCGCCCGCGCGCGATCACGTAAAACAGAAATGAAGCAGCTGAAAAGCAGCCTGGAATAGCAAAAAAACAAAATGTCGCGGACGGTACACGACGTACTCGAATTTGACAAGCTGCGCGAGTTGTTGCGGCTGCGGACGACGTGCGCGCCTGGGCGACGGGCTGTGGATGCGCTGGAGTTTGGAACGGATCGCGTTGCGCTCGAAGCAGCCTTTCCCTTGATTCGCGAAGCGCGGGAATGGCTGCGCGGCGGAGCCGAATTGGGATTCGGCGGGCTAGCTGATCCGCAAGGTTGGCTCGAGAAAATCGCGGGGCCGGGAATCGTTCTCGAGGCTAAGGAAATACTGGAAGCTGCGTCGCTTCTCGAAACGGCGGGATGGTTGCGTGGACAATTCCAGGAAGATGCGGCGAAATTTCCTTTGTTGGCTGCCCGCGTGGCCTCTTTGGCGGACTTCCGCGAAGTATTGACGGCGATTCGGCGATGTTTGCTGCCCAGCGGAGAGATTAGCGACGATGCGTCGGCGGCGCTGCGGCGCATTCGCGCGAGCATCATGCAGACGCGGGAATCGATTCAGAAAACGCTGAAGCAAATCCTGCGATCTCGCAATGCAGAGGCTGGCGAAGATTACGTCACGCTGCGCAATGAAAGATTCGTGATTCCGGTGCGCGCAGAAAGCAGGCGCAGCGTGCCTGGCGTGATGCATGGAGCGAGTGCGACAGGACAGACGGTGTTCCTCGAGCCGTTTGAAACTGTCGAAACGAATAACCAGCTCGTGCAGCTTGCCGAGGACGAAGCGGCGGAGATTCTGAGAGTTTTGCGCGAACTGACCGAGCGGCTCCAGGCAATACGCGAGCCGTTGCTCGCAGCAGCAGAGACTATTGCCGAGCTTGACGGTATTTTCGCTCGCGGGCGATTTGCACGGGATTTCGATGCGGCGATGCCGGAGTTTTCCGACACCTCGGAAATGCGTTTGGTCGACGCGCGGCACCCCGTGCTCGAAGACAAATTGCGCCGCGAAGATCGCGCGGTCGTGCCGATGACGCTTGCGCTCGGCGGCGCGGAAAAAGTTTTAGTCATCAGCGGGCCGAACACAGGAGGCAAGACGGTTGCGCTGAAAACGACGGGGCTTGCGGCGCTGTCCGCGCAATCCGGAATTCCCGTGGCGGCACAGCGTGCGGTGCTGCCGATTTTTGACCGCGTGCTAGTGGACATTGGAGACGAGCAATCCATCGCCGCCGACCTCTCGACGTTTTCGGCGCACATGCTGAATTTGAAGTCCATGCTGGAATTGGCGACGCCACGATCGCTCGCGCTCGTCGATGAGATGGGCACCGGCACCGCCCCGGAAGAAGGCGCGGCGCTGGCCGTGGCGCTGCTCGATGAATTTCGCGCCAAGAATTGCATCGTGCTGGCCACGACGCATCACGACCGGTTAAAGACCTACGCCTCGACGACACCCGGCGTGGTGAACGCGGCGGTGGAATTTGATGATGTAAATTTGCGGCCCACGTACCGGCTGATGGTCGGTGTGCCCGGCGGCTCGAGCGGAATTGCCATTGCGCAGCGATTGGGCATCGCGGCGTCCATCATCGAGCGCGCGCGGTCGTTACTGACGCCCGAATCGCGCGAAGCTGCCGACCTGATTCGGTATTTGCACCGCAGCCGCGATGAACTCGACCGCATGCAGCAACAAATGGCGGCGGAACGGCACGCACTCGAACAGGAGCGTAAGAAACTGCGCACCGAGTGGGTCGAGCGCCAGCAGAGACGCATCAAGGAACTTGAAGCGCAGTTCGCCGAGATGCAGAAACGCTTCGATGAAAATATTGCACGCGTCATCGAAGCCGTGAAAGAACGCGAACTTCGGGCCTCGCTCGAGAAAACCGCGCGCCGCAAAGGCCAGGACATCCGCAGCGAAGCTCGCGAAGAACTGAACGCCGCGCTCGTGCAAACAATTTCGGAATCGCAAACGGATTTGGGCACGGCCTCCGCGAGCCAGGAACCGGTTGGCGCGGAAACGTTGCAGCCTGGCGCTAGAATACGCGTGCGCGGCTTCAGCAAGCCCGTCATCTTTCGCCGATTGGATGGCTCCTCGGCGGAAATCGAAGCTGGCCCGTTGCGCATGAAAGTCGCCGTCGATGAAATTATGGGAGTAGAAGGCGCGGCCGCTTTACGGTCAGTGCCAGCAGCGCCACGAAATATCACTGTCACATCGCAACCCAGCGAAGGCGCAGCTTCAGGCGAAATAAACGTGATTGGCATGCGCGTTGAAGAAGCGACAGAGCGCGTCGATAAATATCTCGATGAAGCCGCGCTGGCGAATCAGACGCGCGTACGAATCATCCACGGGCACGGCACCGGTGCACTACGCAAAGGGCTTGCTGATTTCTTGAATGCCCATCCTCAAGTGGAAAAAATAACCTCCGAGACTCAAGAGCGTGGCGGAAACGCGGTAACGATAGCGTATTTGAGATAGTTGAGGAGAAATCGTGCCTTCTTATTTTGCGTACGGTTCCAACATGGATGAATTTCAAATGCGGGAGAGATGCCCCAGTGCCAAGTTTCGATTTGTCGCCAGGGTGCGGAATCACGAGCTTTGTTTTCCACGCGAAAGCACTGGTCGTCACGGTGGAGTCTCAAGTATCGAACAGTTTCCCCGCAAAGTGGTCTGCGGTGTGGTATACGAAGTCAGTGAAGCCGATCTGAAGAATCTCAACGCGTGTGAGGGGTACAACCCCAAGCGAGATCCAAAAGAGAATTCTTACAATCGGATCGAAATGCAAGTTGAAAGAGTGAACGGCGCACTGCATCGCTGCTACGTGTACATTGCAAACAAAAAGGGGTCATTTCTCCCCTCACGTGAGTGTTATTTGAACTACATAATCCGCGGCGCGGAACAACACCAACGGCAAGGAATCCCCAAGAATTACATGAGAAAGCTTCACAAAATAAAGACTAACGACGATTGAGACGATGGCGGAAGCGGGATCATTCGCGGAGCGGGTGAAGCAGCAGGCGGACATTGTTCGCGTGGTGGGCGAATATGTGCGCCTGAAAAAGACCGGGAAAGATTTCTCGGGACTTTGTCCGTTTCATCAGGAAAAAACTCCTTCGTTTACCGTGTCTCCGCTGAAGCAGATTTTTTATTGCTTTGGGTGCGGGAAGGGCGGCGACGTTTTTAATTTTGTGATGGACATGGAGAAGTCCGCGTTTCCGGAGGCGGTACGCACCGTTGCGGAGAAGTGCGGGATCGCGATTCCGCGACCTCGGGAGCGCTCACCGGAGGAACGGCAGGAAAATCAGCAGCGTACTGCGCTCGTCGAGATGCATAGGGAGGCGCAGACTTTCTTTACGAAACAGATTTCTGGGACGCTTGAGGGAAAAGCGGCGCGGGCTTATCTCGAGGACCGCGGGCTCGATAACAAAGCAATTGACCGATTCGGAATTGGGTATGCACCAAGCGACGGGGATGCCTTGTTGCGCTCGCTGAAACAGAAATATCCGGAGAAGCTGCTTGTTGAGTCCGGGTTGATCTCGCGAGGCGAACAGGGCGGCCGATTGTTCGACCGGTTCCGGCGGCGCATCACTTTTCCGATCGCCAATGATTCGGGAAAGATTGTGGCGTTCGGCGCCCGTGCGTTGGGCGATGATCAGCCGAAATATTTGAATTCGCCCGAGACGCCGATCTACTCGAAGAGCAACGTGCTGTACCATATGGACCGCGCGAAGGAAGCGCTGCGGCGGTCGGATTTTGCGGTGCTGGTCGAAGGCTACATGGATGCGATTGCCGTGGCGCGCGCGGGAATCAGCAACGTGGTGGCGAGTTGCGGGACGAGTCTTGCGGAGCCGCAGATCAAGCTGCTGAGCCGCTTTACGAAGCGCGTGATCATTAACTACGATCCGGATAACGCGGGCCAGTTGGCGGCAGAGCGGTCCGTGGCGCTTTTGCTCGAGCAAGATTTCGAGGTGCGCGTGCTGGCGCTGCCGCCCGTTGGCGACAAAAAGGCCGATCCGGATTTGTTCATCCGCGAACGAGGCGTCGAGGAATACACAAAGTTGCTGAAAGATTCGCCTCCTTATGTGGACTACTTGATTGCACGCGCGCGGAAGATGGATTTGACGACCGGAGAAGGGAAGCGGCGCGCCGTGAATTTTCTCCTGCCCTACGTACAAAAAATTCCGAATACGATTCTTCGCTCGGAGTGGGCGACGCGGATTGCGCAGCAGCTTCACTTGGACGAGCCGGTGTTGCGCGCCGCGTTGAGCAAGGCTGCTACGCAGCGCCATAGCGAACTAAAAATTCAGCCGGAGCTGGTGGGCCGTTCGGCGAAGCCCGTCGAGCGGCGATTGATTCGTATGCTGGCGGAGGCCGGGGGATTTCGGCGCGAGCTGGCGCAACGGCTTCAGGCGGCCCAGCTTTATCACGGGCTCGAGACCGAGAAAGTTTTTGCGGCTTTGATTGTTGCCAGCCTGGCTGACGAGCCGATGCAGGCTACGGAGGTTGCTGCGAAACTCGAAGAACGTGACCGGCGGATGCTGTTCGAGATTCTCTTCGAGGAAGCCAGCGAGCCGACCTGGGAAGAGGCGGTCAGCTGCGTCGAGGCTTTGCAGCACCGGCAAGCCGAGCGGGAGCTTGCGGAAGTGCAGCGAAGTATCGAGGCGAACCCGCCCGTGACGGAAATGCGCAGCCTGCTGGAGAAAAAGCAGGATCTGATGCGTCGGCTGGCAGCAGCCAGATAGGCGGCCGACTTGGCTACTTTGTAAACATAACTCTCGCAGGAAAATTGCGGAATTGACGTGTTTTAGCAACGCCATCGAGGGCTTTCGGAATTTTTCCCGCGTACGTAGAAAGGCTCCGGACGATTGCAGGCTTAAAAGCAAAAACGCCAGCGAGACGTTGGTGCTACGTGGAGCGGGCGGATTGTTACCCAAAGCGTACTACGGCATGAAGAAAAATTCTGTCAAGAAAATCGGTCAGGAGCTTTGTTCGCTAAATGATTCATTTGGCGGCGAGTTTTTGTCTCGCTAGTTCGTCGCGGAAGTCTTGTTCCTTTTGGGTGATAAGCCTTTTGTAACCATCCGGATCGACGAACGGGTTTGCGCCGTCCTCTTTCCTGAGGGGGAATTTCTCTTCGAGGCCGAAGTAGCTGCCATGGGCACCCAGGAATATGTCGCATGGCAAGGACTTCAGAACGCGCCACATGCGCTCGTAGTCTTCGGCGATCTGCGCATAGGCAGTGTTGTGGACAAGCCTGTAGCCAGGATTGACATTGGGGCTGCCGACGATCACCACATTATATGTATTGCCGCCATCGGAAACCTTCATCGTCCAAGTGGTGCAGCCTTTGGTGTGGCCGGGAGTGAGGTGTGCGACTAGCACCGTGCCACCAAGCTTCACTTGGTCGCCGTCGTGAAGTATGCGGTCGACTTTGGCGGGCCGGTAAAGAGAACTGGGAGTGTTGCCGTACTGAAAATCGGTTTTGCCGCCGGATTCGACCACGGAAACGTCCGCATCCATTACCATGTACTTTGCGCCGGTCATCCGGATGATCATGGCGCTGCCTGCATCGTGATCCCAGTGCGCGTGGCTAATAAGAAGAATTTTTGTATCCTTGAAATGGAAACCGAGTTTTTCGATGCTTGCGGAGATCATCGGCACATTGGCTTCGAGATCGCTGTTGATCAGGATGTCGCCTTCTGGGGTGGTGATCAGATAGCTTGCAAGACCCTTGCTCCCTACGTAGTACAGATTGCCCGCGATGCGAAACGGCGGGAAGGGTTCAGTCCAGTCAGGATTGGATTGGGCGAACCGTCCTTCCGCGAGGACGAGAATGAAAACCTGTAAGCAAACGCGGATCGAGATTTTTTGGCGCATGGGCGGAGTATAGGCTAAAGGAATGGTGCGAGGTGAGTCTCCCAGCGGGGGACGGATAGCCAACCGTTTTTCCTCGATCCGGTTGAGGAAGCGCAGGCCGTCGCTGCATGGGAACTCCGCAATTCTCAGCTGAGGCTTCAGCGAAAGCGAGGGTGACGGTGCAACCCGCGGTCGAATGACAAAGGCGGCGAGCATTAGCAGAGCCGAGGGGGACAAGGAGCGTAGCTGGCGGCCCTTTGAACCCTTAGGATACTGATATCCCTGCCCTTCCCATTTACTTCCCAGTAGCGCTGACAGCTTGTTTCGTTGGCTTTTCTGTCTTAGCAGCTATTTGCTCGGGATGCCCTTGGACCAACTGGTATCCCTGGTTCCCCCCGCCTGGAAAAATCTCAGACAACGCCAGAACGTTCTTGTACTTATTGAAGATGAGTTGCGTGCCACTCTGGTCCCCGTTGGGCTGAGCGGAGTTCACATCTACCATAACGCTAGGCTTGCCGGTGGCGCTCGATATCTCGATAACCTGTTGATCAGTCCCCTGGACCGGTCTAACTATGTAACTCCCAGGCGGTAGAGTGGCATTCCCAACAGTAAACGGCTGCGACATCTTGAATTCGAGTTGATTGGCAATCTGAGCGCGGCCAGCAAGTACGCCTACCGTCAATACGGCCAGCGCCATCACGACGAACTTTCTGAGAGGAATCTTCATGGTTTCTCCTTCGTGGATAAGGGCCCCAAAAGGAGAGGTTATTGCTCGCCTCAAGCGACGTCTATTGTCAAAGTTGACAGTCCGCGCACCAAGTGTTCGCTGCGCCAGGGCCCGTCAGAGTCGTAATAGCTGTCTTCCCTTGGTGGCATCCCACGCTAAGTGGTAGGCGCGGTTCGCTGGCGAAGGATCCAAGCCGAGACAATCAGGAGCGCGGACGGAAGCCAAATCCAGAGCAGTTCGCTTTTGTATGACTTCCAGACCACGGTGACTGAAAAAGCGGGTGTCGCCGATGGGGGAGACTCGGATGGGTCTCCACGGAAGAAAGTAGCGGGTGTTGTTGAAGGGGGAGAAGAAGGCGACGCCGAGGCCGCCGTCAGTCATGGCGTCGAGAAAGGCGTGGCTGGCCGTGGCCAGGAAGAAATACATCCATAAGGCGAATCGGCTCAGGTCTGGAACGGCTTGGCGAAATGTGAGGAGCAGGGCGAGAGTAGCTAGAAGTGCCGCAAAGAGAAGGGAATGCGTAAAGCCGCGATGGCCCCAGAAGTCGCCGTAGTGGATTCCGAAGTGAAAGCCGACGACATCCAGATCGGGGACGACGGAACAGATCGCTCCGGCTATCCAGACGCGCTTCGGGGTACCGGGCCGGCAAAAGCATGCGCCGATGCCGAGGGCGGCTACTGCGTGTGAGAGGACGGATGCCATTTTGAGCGAGTCGTTTTTGCCTGCGGAACATCATACACAGCGAGGGCGCTTTTCGGCCGAGCTCGCCAGGTGCCAAAAACGGCGGAAAAAAAGCTGAGTCTTGGTTGTAAACTCGCCATGGCCGGAGGGTCCGGGTTCTGAATAAACGGGCGAGGGGGCACTCTTCCACAGATTTCCACCGATTAAATTGTTGACGCAGGCGGACTTAAGCGTGTAACGTACTAGGGTTTCGCGAGTAACGGATTCGCACCTAACTGCATCTATATAGATGCACTTAGAGGCGCGGGATCGTACTCTGAGAGCGCATAACGGGCGAAGTACAGGGCAAACGGCAAGCTGGCGGCGCGGCGTACCATAAAGGAATTCACAAAAAGACGAGTGATCTGGTGGGGGATTCCCCACAGTTTGTTTTGGTGACCGCAGAGGAATTGGCTGCGCAAGCGTGGCATACTGCCTGCGCCTTTGCGAGGAAAAAGTTTTGGCGGCTTTGACCGGCCGCACTTGGATTGCGCTTTTATGGCTGGAGGAATTCGTGGCAGCAGTGGGTCTTGAAGAAAAATATGATGCGGTAAAGCAGCTCATTGCCGTGGGCAAAGAGCGCGGGTATTTGCTTTACGACGAAGTGAACGATTCGCTTCCGGCGGAAGTGCATTCTTCGGAAGAGATCGACGACCTTCTCACTACATTTGAACGGAACGGGATCGAGATTTACGAGGACCAGGCGTCGGCGAAGGCGGCGCGGGCGGTGGAAGTGTCCTCGGAGAGCGGCGATCGGGATGCGGTCGTCAAGGACGACGCGCATTCGGATGAGGGCGGCAGCGATCTGGATTTGACGCCGGGGTCGCTCGAGAAAACTAACGATCCGGTGCGCATGTATTTGCGCGAGATGGGAACCGTGCCGCTGCTGACGCGCGAAGGCGAAGTGACCATCGCGAAGCGGATCGAGCGCGGGCAACTGGTGGTGATGAAGTCGATCACGCGGTCGCCGATCGTTATTAAGGAATTGATTGCGGTGGGCGAGGATTTGCGCAAGGGCGCGCGGTCCATCAAAGAGATCGTGCAGTTTGACGACGAAGAGCTGACCGAAGAGAAGATCGCGAACAAGACCAAACAGACGCTGAAGTACATCGACAAGATTGCGAAGCTGTACGACTTGGCGCTGAAGCAGGCGGAGAAGCTCGATAGCACGCCGAAGGCGAAAAAAAAGCCGTACATGAAAGCGAAGTGGGCGCTGTCGCGGACGCGTGTTGAGATTTCCGTGGAGATTCGCGGGATCGATTTCAATCCGTTTGAGAAGAAGCGGCTGATCGACAAGATGCGTGGGACAGTCGAGCGCTTGCAGTCTTTGGAGCGCGAAGCGGGGCGCCTGGAACGGCGTGTGGACGCCGCGAAAGGTGACGTGGCGGCCGAAGCGCGAAAGGAATTGCGCACGCGGCGGACCGAGCTGAAAGACATTGAAGAGGCGAGCGAGGTCGGGCTCACCGAATTGAAGCGGACGCTGACGTTTATTCACCGCGGCGAAGCGGAAGCCGAACAGGCGAAGAAGGAATTGATTGAAGCCAACCTTCGGTTGGTTGTCTCGATTGCGAAAAAATACACGAACCGTGGGTTGCAGTTCCTGGATTTGATTCAGGAAGGCAACATCGGGTTGATGAAGGCCGTCGACAAGTTCGAGTGGCGCCGCGGGTATAAATTTTCGACGTACGCGACGTGGTGGATCCGGCAGGCGATTACGCGCGCGATTGCCGACCAGGCGCGCACGATTCGTATTCCGGTGCACATGATCGAGACGATCAACAAGCTGGTGCGGACGAGCCGCCAGTTGGTGCAGGAACTCGGGCGCGAGCCGACTTCGGAAGAAATCGCAAAGCGCATGGACATTCCCGTGTCCAAGGTGCGCAAGATTTTGAAGATTGCGCAGGAGCCGATTTCGCTGGAGACGCCGATTGGCGAGGAAGAAGATTCGCATCTCGGGGATTTCATCGAGGACAAGGCCGTGGTTTCGCCGTCGGACGCGGTGATCAATTTGAATTTGAAGGAGCAGACGTCTTCGGTGTTGAAGACGCTGACGCCGCGCGAGGAAAAAGTTATCAAGATGCGGTTTGGTTTGGATGACGGCAGTGAGCATACGCTTGAGGAAGTCGGACAGTCGTTCGCTGTGACGCGCGAGCGCATCCGGCAAATTGAGGCTAAGGCGCTGCGCAAGCTGCGGCATCCTTCGCGTTCGCGGAAGTTGCGAGCGTTCTTGGAGGGACCTTCGCGGGATTACCTGTAGAAAGAACGAAATCCGAAAATCGAAACGCCCCGAGTGATCGGGGCGTTTTTATCTTGGTTTAGTCGGGAGTTGCCGGTTCCGGCTGCGGCATTGGGTTGTTCAAGAGTCTTGCCCGAACCCAAGGCGCGAAGATCTTCGTCCGCACTATCTAGTAGCCTGGTCCGCGTGCACGTGGCTTCTCGTTTTCTGCCAACAGCATAAACCAGATACTTGCTGCCAATTTTCGGGTTGGGCATGTTGCAGCATGCCCAGCTCATATGAACCTTGATCTCCTGTTGCTTTACGCCCTTCCAGTAACGGTCGACGCGAAACTTCACGACGACGCCGATGAAGCCCTTCTCAGCCTGAGGGCCTTGAGGTAACTCGACACTCAAGACCTCGCCAACGAAGACGGCGGCGGAACGCTCTTTCATTGCCGTTGGGCTTCCGTCCCCGTATTTCTTGCAAATGCATGTGCAGGCACTGGCGGGTGTGGGCGCGAATAGTGCGGAGATTACCAGTAGTAGAGTGAACTGCATTCGTCTCATCTGGAACTCCTCGAAAACGCAGATTGGAATACGTAGACGGGATGAAAGTGAAGCAAGAGGGTCATGTCAGCTCCCGACGTTTTGCGGCGGGATGCGCGCGAAGCGCGTGGCTAGGCGAGTGATCCATACGGCTACGAAGGCGGCAAAAGCGAGGACGGCGTAGAGCATTTGGTCGGGGTCGGGGCGGTGGTCGGCATGTAGATTGGACTGCACGGCGTAGTTGAACGTAAAAAGAATGAGCACGAGAGCAGCGCAGCCGAACCAGGCGAACCACGCACTGAAGAACTCCAGGGTGGCCGCAGACTGGTCGGGAGCGAGCCAGTAGGCTTTGTTGGGGAGATTGATAGCTTGCGGCGGCAAGCTTTTTAATATGCGCGGGAGGCCGAAGGTGAGGATAGTGGCCATCACCAAAGCGCCAACGAAAAATGCGAAGAACATTGGTTTGGATTGCCAGCCGTTGGGGAGGCCGCGACTGTTGAAGTGAGACGCGAGCTCGTCGGGGAGACGCGGGTAGCATGAAGAAAAATAGATCGCCGCGAAAATTGCGAGCATGACGAAAATACTTCTGGGCAATTTGGAATCCTGCACGGAGTCCTCTGCGACCAGCTTACGAGTCCGGCCGAGGACCGGCAAGCGGCGTGCGGCGCCGTTTGTCATATCGGGAACCACGCAAGCCTCGCTTCTTGGTCCGGGCGCAACTGAGGATTGTGAAATGGTTGGCGCCTCAAGGACGACATCGAGATTGCCGATTGCAAGAACTCGCGAAGGAATTGTTTGTGGCGGGCGCGAAGCATACTAAAATAATAAACCCAGCCGTAAGACAAAAATGAAACCGATACAAAAGATCTTTGCTGTGGTGTTAGTACTGCTTTTGGCGGCGAGCGTATTCGGGTTGCTGCACACGGGGCAGCCAGCCGGTTCGCCGCCCGCGGGAAGCGTGGCGAACGGCGTCACGACCGCGCAGGCACCGTTGGTGGATCAATCGCCGCTGCTGACGGCGCAGCGTCTGGCGAAAATGCCGAACAGCGCCGAGGAGGAGCCGTTTGCCAAGGAAGCACTCCGGCTTGCGGACCATCAGATGGATTTAGCCTACGCGGCGGCGGAACGTGAGGCTGAAGCGCACCCGCCCGCGCTGAGCGCACAAGCAAAAGAAATTCAAGCGCGGTTGAAAAGCGCCGAAGATACGCTCGACGCCGACAATGCGTTAGTGGCGCGGTTGACAGCCGACGATGCGAAAGCTACCGGGGCCAAGAAAGATGCCTTGGACGATCAACTGGTGCTGGCGACGGCACATCAAGAAGAGCATCAGGATGAAGTGGACGATGCCAAGGCGGATCTAGAGCGCGCAGGGGGCGACCCAAAGAGCCGCATCGAAGCAATGATGCAGGAGCATAAGGCGTCTTCGGAGGCTACGGATGCGTTGCGCGTGAACGTCACCGCCGCCGTGGACCAAGCCGGATTGATTCACCGGTTCCAGCAATGGATGACACTCCATCAAAAGCAGTTGCTCTTGTGGCAGGCGAAACAAGCGGCGGAGTCGGCGGCGGCGCTGCTGGCGACGAGACATAATGAAATCGAAGCGCAAATCAACGCCAGAAAAAACAAGTCCGCGCAAGCGAATGGACCGGCGAACCCGAGCCAACAATCGGCGAACGGCGCGGTTCCATCAAAGCTGAGCAGCGAAGACTCAGCGACGCTGCTCAAAGAGTCAAAGAGCCACTCGGCGCAGCAGAAAGCTTTGGCGTCGTTCGACAAAAGGATAGACGACGAGAAACAGCTCGCCGATAACTACGGGAAGTGGATTCAGGTCGTCGCGGGAAATCAGAAAGCGGTCGTTCATCGCGCTCTGATTGGTTTCGTCGTCATTCTTGGTATTTTGTTGGTAGGCGTGTTTTTCGAGAGCTGGCTGGAAATGCTGCTTGGAAAGACTTCGTTGGATCGCCGGCAGGTGGAGACACTGCGCGGGGTTACGCGCGTGTCGATCCAGGTGCTGGCGGTGCTGCTTATTTTGCTGGTGATTCTCGGTCCGCCGAACCAACTTGGGACTTTTCTAGGGCTTGCTGGCGCGGGCTTGACCGTTGCCTTGAAGGATTTCATCGTGGGCTTCCTAGGCTGGTTTGTGTTGATGGGGAAGAATGGGGTTCGGCTGGGCGATTGGGTGGAGATTAACGGCGTGACAGGGGAAGTCGTCGAACTTGGGATGTTTCATACGGTGCTGCTGGAGACTGGCAATTGGACGGACTCGGGCCACCCGACCGGACGGCGCGTGACGTTTACAAATAGCTTTGCGATTGAGGGGCACTACTTTAATTTTTCGACTTCGGGGCAGTGGTTGTGGGACGAATTGCAAGTGGTTTTGCCTGCGGGACGCGATCCTTATCCGATGGTAGACGCCATCCAGAAGATCGTGCTGGAAGCGACCTCGGAGACCGCGAAACAGGCCGAGAAAGAATGGCAGGGTGTGACGCGCTCGCAGGACGCGGCGCATACACTGACGGCAGCACCGGCCATCAATGTGAAGCCGGTGATGGGCGGCGTCGAAATCGCGGTCAGATATATCACGCGGGCAAATGAACGGTATCAGCTGCGCGCGAAGTTAAATCAAGCTGCGGTGGACTTGCTGGGTCAGGGCTTTGTAGCGCCACCAGCGGCTGCGCCGGAGCCGGCTTCCAAGCCGGCTTGATGCTGTAAGCCTGAAACCGCTACCCAAACGGTAAGACAGACAAAAAACTACGCCGATTACTTCTCAATCCATCGCGCTGCGCGCGCGAACTTGTTCCGAGGTCAGGCCGTAGAGCGGCGGCGTTTTTACCCCAAGCATTGCCAGATATAGGTAAATCTGTCCGCGGTGATGGATTTCGTGCTCGGGCATTAGGCGAAGCCATTTCCAAGTGGTGATGGGCGCGTCGTCGGGAGTTTTGCATTTGCGCTGAAGGTCTTCGTCGGTGAGACGCGCGAAAATCTCCATCGATTCGGCGTGCAGGCGTTCAACAAAGGCCATCACGTTTTCATAACCGTCAGCGAGTTCTTTGCCGTGAGTCGTGTAACGGGCGGGTCGGCACTGCACGTTTTCGGCCCACATGTAGCGTTCCGCTACCGCGAGATGCCGCAGGATGTCGCCGAGCGTGAATTTTCCCGGTGCGTAGGTCCAATCGATTTTGTCCGGCGGGATGCAGCGCGCGACGCGCATGGTGCGCTCTCGGACATTTCCAAAATAATGCAGGAATGGCTGAATGGTTTTGATTTCCACGGGGACCTCGCACACTAGAAGAACTGCTTTTGAAGTCTAACGCATGAGCTGGCGGGCGCGGGAGGCGGAGAGTGTGGCGCCAGCGTAGAGGAGAGCCAGCAAAGCATAACCGGCAACCAGGCTAACACCTTGCGCGACTACGCCGAGAGCGATGCTCATTGTAAGTTGAACGCACGTGGTGAAGATGGCCATGGCAGATTGCGTGCGGCCCATGAAATGGCGCGGGACGATGGACATTAAGCCGGACTGCGCTGTGACGCCGCCGACTGCGCGGCAAAGTCCGAAGATGGCTTGCATCACGACCGCGCCTACGAGAAAAGCCACAAACGGCGTGGCCATGTGGCCTACGGCAAGAACGGCGCAGACGGCGACATAGAGCGGCATGCGTAATGAGTTGCGCAGCTGGCTGGCGATAATGCCGCCCGTAATGGCGCCGATGGCCCAGCCTGCTTCCAGAAAGCCGAGGCCGCGAGCACCGGCGTGCAGAATGTCGTTTACGAGGGCTACGAGGACGACGTTGCCGCTGACGACTCCTGCCATCATGATCGAGTGAGTGACTCCCAGCGAGCGCACCAGCGGCTGTTGTTTGAGATAGGCGAAGCCCTCTTTCAGGTCGGAGTAGACAGCAAGAGAGAGGCCGGCCTCGGCAATTTCGGGATTTTCGCCGGACTCCAGAGCTTCGGCGGTGGCTTCCGTCGCTTCGGAATATTCGCGCGGATATTTCAGATGGTCGCGCGGCGAGACGTAACCGCTGCGCACGCTGTACAGGCAGTAGGCGGAGACAAAGTAGGTCAGGCCGTCGATGATGAGAATCCCCGCTATGCCTGAGCGGTCGTAGAGGAAGCCGACGAATGCGCCGGCGATCAGCATGCCACTTTGGACGCCGACGAGGACGGCGGCGTTGGCGCCGGTGAACTGGCTCGGCGGAATGACTTCCTGGACGAGGGCGTTGACGGTGGCCCAGTACATCGCAGAGCCGATGCCGGTGATCAGCGTCATGGCATAGAGATGCCAGAGTTGGAGATGGCCGCTCCAGGCAATGTAGGCGGTGGCGAGAACAAAGCAGCCGCGAACCAGGTCCAGCACGACGCCGAGATAGCGACGGTCGAAACGGTCGATGAGCACTCCGCCGAGAAAAGGAATGAAAAGGCCTGGCAACGTGACGACGATGACCTGCAGGCTGACTTTCACCGTGGAATGCGTGGCGGCCATGATGTACCAGCTCACGCCGACGAAGTTCATGCCGCTGCCAAAGAGCGACACGAACATAGCCACAAAGAAAAAGCGGAAGCCGCGCTCCGCCCAGATCAGCTTCCAGTCCACACGGGGTGTCATTGCGGTTGCCATCGAGCCCTATAGCTTACTATCGTAGACGCGCGGATTTGCGGACAGAGAAGCGGGCGGTTTACATCTTTTTAAGTCTTGTGAATCAGGGACGGAGATTTATGGGGAACGAACTGAAATGCACCGTACGGTTTGGGAAGGAAGTGTCGGAAGGGAAGGCGCTGCTGGAAACGAGCGAAGTTCTGTTTCGCGGCGAATTTCGGCTGAAGATTCCGTTTGCTTCAATCCAGTCAGCGAAAGCGGTTGACGGCGACCTGCTTTTGCAGACCGCGGATGGATTGGCCGTGTTCGAGATTGGCTCGGCTGCGGAGAAGTGGCGCGAGAAAATACTTCATCCGAAAACGCGCTTCGAGAAGATTGGTGTGAAACCGGGAGCAAAGGTGTCTTTGTTCGGGAACTTCGACGCGGACTTTCTGTCTGAGCTCAAATCGCTCGACGCGGCGGTGATCAAGGACAAAGTTGCAGCTGGGCCCGATGCAGTTTTCTTCGCGGCCGATTCGCTTAAAGAGCTTTCCTCAGTCGCGAAAGTTGCGAAGTCCATGAAAGGCGCAACCGCGCTGTGGATTGTCTATCCCAAGGGGCAAAAGAGCATCACGGAGAGCGATGTGATCGCCGCCGGGCGAAAGAAGGGTTTGAAGGATATAAAGGTTGTCGGGTTTTCCTCAACACATACAGCCCTGAAATTCGTCATTCCGCTCGACAAGCGTTAGCACCGCAGAACACAAGCGCGTAGTTTTGCTTCTAGAGTTCCGAAATTCCGCACTAATATGATGGCGTGACTTCTTTGTTGGATGTGCGTGGGTTGACGGTGGAGCTGCCAACTCCAACCGGTTGGGTGCGGCCGGTGAATGACGTGTCGCTGCGGATTGATGCGGGCGAGTCGCTTGGACTGGTTGGGGAATCTGGCAGTGGGAAGACGATGCTGGCCTTGGCGTTGATGGGATTGTTGCCAGCGGGGGCGCGGGTAAAGGGTGAAGCGTTGTTGAGCAAGGATGTGAATGAGGCAGACGAAGTAAAGGAGAGGAACACAAGTGGATCGGGAATTGGCGCGCGGAAGAATTTAGTCGCGTTGAACGAGCGCGAGTGGCGAGTGGTGCGCGGTGGCGAAATTGCGATGGTGTTTCAGGAGCCGATGACTTCGCTGAATCCGGTGATGCGCATTGGGGTGCAGATTGAAGAGGCGATTCGCGCGCATGAATCCGGGTTTGGTGCAGGCGATGTGGAGGGGCGTGCTGCGGAAGCGCTGCGGCGTGCAGCGATTCCTGAGCCTGAAGCTCGCGCGGAACAGTTTCCGCATCAGCTTTCTGGGGGATTGCGGCAGCGCGCGATGATTGCTATGGCTTTGGCGGCTGGGCCGAGGCTCTTCATTGCCGACGAGCCGACGACTGCGCTAGACGTGACCGTGCAAAAGCAGATTTTGGATTTGCTGGACAGGCTTCGACGCGAGCTGAAGCTTGCTTTGCTTTTTATCACGCACGATCTTGGCGTGGTCGCCGAAGTCGCGGACCGCGTCGCGGTGATGTACGCCGGGAGGATTATTGAGGCAGGGCCTGTGCGCGAAGTGCTGGCCGCGCCGCGTCATCCTTATACGCAAGGTTTGCTGAAGGCTTCGCCAACGCTGGAGCGCGGCAAGCTGTCGCCGATTCCTGGCTCGGTACCACAGTTGACGGCGCTACCGCCGGGTTGTGCCTTTGAGCCACGTTGCTCGTTGCGCCGCGCTGACTGCGTGGTCGCTGTTCCTGAATTGCGAGCTGCGGACACAAGCCACACCGCGCGCTGCGTCCTGGTGTAACGAACCAAATGCCGAATCGTGAGATTGCATCCACGAAAATAAGCAGCGGCGAGGTTCTTCTCGAGGCGCGCGAACTGAGAAAATCTTACCGTCGCGGCGGCGGTGTTTTTTCGCGCGAGAGAGAAGGGCCGCGCTTTACCGCAGTCGATGGCGTCAGCCTAGAGGTGCAATGCGGCGAAACATTTGCCGTGGTGGGCGAAAGCGGCTGCGGGAAAACGACCCTCGCGCGAATGCTTCTTCGGCTCATCGAACCGGATTCGGGCGAGCTTCGATTTGGAGGGAAAGATCTCCTGAGTTTGCGTGGCGCGGCACTTCGCGCCGAGCGGCGGCAGATGCAGATGGTGTTTCAGGACCCTTTCGCGTCGCTCGACCCAAGAATGCGCGTCGGAGACATTGTTGGCGAGCCGCTGGAGATTCATCATTCGGATTTGAGCAAGACAGAGAAGCAGGAGCGCACGGCGTCGATGCTGCAACGCGTGGGACTCGCGGCGGACACCTTGCAGCGCTACCCGCACGAGTTTTCCGGCGGCCAGCGTCAGAGGATCGGCATCGCACGCGCCCTGATTCTGCGGCCAAAGCTCGTGGTTGCCGACGAGCCCGTTTCCGCGCTGGACGTTTCCGTGGGCGCGCAAGTCTTGCTGCTGTTGCAGGAGCTGCAGAGCGAGTTCGGCCTCACGTTCATCTTTATTTCTCACAGCCTGCCGGTGGTGGCGCAAGTCGCGACGCGCATCGCCGTCATGCGCGCGGGCAAATTTGTCGAAGTCGGCTCCCCCGAACAGGTTCTTCACCAGCCGAAGGACGGCTACACCCGCGAATTGCTCGCCGCGGTCCCGGCATTGCCAACGCGTTAGACCCTCCCCTGGGCTTTCAGCCGCAACAATTTTACGTAAACTGACAATTTCCGCCCGGTTAGGCTAGAATTCGCCCGATGAAATCTTTGGGTTGCTCCCTGCGTACTGACTTAACAGAGAGCATTTCCCAACCTCGTGGTGGAGGATTTTCCGATGGCAACGACAACCGCCGTTCCCCCGGCTGCGCCTGAGCCGCAGCGCCAGATGAGCGCGATCAGCCGCGTTTTTGGCGTGCTGTTTTCGCCGCAAAAGACGTTTGAAGATATCGTTAGAAAGCCTAGCTGGGGGCTAGCCATAGCTTTGCTGACGGTTTTGAGCATTGCCGTCAGCGTGGGCATAAATCAGCGCGTCAACTGGCGCGAATTCATGAGCCAACAGATCGAGAAGAGCCCCCAGGGCGCGCAATTGTCGGCCGAGCAGAAGGAGCAGCGGATCGAGGGCGGCGCCAAAATCTCTCCGATCTTCACGTATGTGGTCGGTGCTTTGGGTCCTATCGTCTTTGCGCTCGTTATCGCGCTGGTGATGTGGGGGGCTTATACGCTTCTTGGCGGAGTCACCACGAATTTCAGTACTGCGATGGCGATTACGTCGCACGCGTTTTTAACTGGACTCATCAGCAGCCCCCTTTTCTTGCTAGTCATCTACCTGAAAGCACCGGGGACACTTGATCTTGAGAACCCGGTCGCGACGAACCTCGCGGCCGTTCTGCCGGACGAATCAGCAAAGTGGCTGGTGGCGCTCTGCAAATCCATTGACGTTTTTTCGATTTGGACGCTAATTTTGCTGGCCATAGGATTTGCAGTCACAAGCCCTAAGAAACTGAAGGGCGGAAAATCATATGCAATCGCGTTCGGCGTGTGGGCGGTCTTTGTGATTTGCC
>CAVPLA010000061.1:0-103655 GCA_963705855.1 uncultured Acidobacteriota bacterium | reverse complement strand
TCTCGATAAAGCCGCGGAGCTGAGCCGCCACTCCCAAATGTGGCGCATCTCGGACGACGTTTGGGATGTTTGGCTGAGCGACAAAGACTTTCCGCAGGGCGTGGGAAATCAATTTGCCCGCGCAGCGAAATGGGCCGCGTCGTCTGGTCCCGGTCACTGGCCCGACGCGGATATGCTTCCGCTTGGCCGCCTGGAACCCGCTGCAGGCTGGGAGAAGCCTCGCACAACACGCCTCACCCACGACGAGCAGCGCACCCTCCTCACCCTCTGGTCCATCTTTCGTTCTCCGCTCATCATGGGCGGCAATCTCACCTTGTGCGACGAATGGACCCAATCTGCGCTGACCAATGCGGAGCTAATCGGTGTCGATCAGCATTCCACGGGCAGCCACGCCGTCCTCTCGACCGACAAAGCGGCTGTCTGGCTATCCACTCCGGAATCCGGCGATGGCGCCTACATTGCCGTCTTCAATCTCGACACGGCGCCGCAATCGTTTCATTATTCCTGGAAGGATTTGGAACTCAAACGCGCTAACTACAAACTCCGCGACCTTTGGGAACACGAAGACCTGGGTTCGAAGGAATTCGTCGATATCACACTCCCAGCCCATGGGTCCGCGATTTACTGGGCCTCGGAAAAATAGCGAGCCATTTGTTCTTCGTAGCTGCGTCATTCCTTTAGCAAATCGGTGCCGATGCGTTTATCATCGTCCCCGCCGGAGACCTTCCGCGGCCTTTCTTTCACGGTCGCCGCGGAGCGGTGAGCTCTGACGCCAGCGCATGCTCTTCAACAGCCTCATCTTTCTTTTTCTTTTCCTGCCGATTGTCTATTTCGGTTTCTGGCGTCTTCACACAAAAAAGCAGCGCTACATTTGGCTCACCGTCGCCAGTTACATTTTTTACGGCACGTGGAACTACAAGTTCTGCGCCCTCATGGCCTTCTCGACGGCGGTCAGTTACTTTGCCGGCCTCGGCATGCTCGGCACTACTGATGCGCTTCGCCGCAAACTCTTCCTGTTCATCCCCGTCACCATTGATCTTCTCCTGCTCGGCTTCTTCAAGTACTTCAATTTCACGATCTCCAGCTTTGCTGAGCTCTCCGCGTGGCTGCACGTGCCCATTCACCCCCCCGCGCTGAATATCATTCTTCCCGTGGGCATTTCGTTCTACACCTTTCACACCATCAGCTATATGGTGGACGCCTACCGCGGCGTCATCACGCCCACCCGCAACTTTTGGGAGTTTTCCTGCTACGTCTCGCTCTTTGCGCAGCTCGTCGCCGGCCCTATCACTCGTTTTCGACAGGTCGAAGCCGATCTGGACAATCTCGATCACGCGGACCGTACCCGGTGGCTCAACGTCGGCTGGTCCTTCTTCGCCATCGGCATGATGAAGAAAGTCCTTCTCGCCGACACCATAGCCGCCGTCATCAACCCTGCCTGGAAAAACGTCGCACATCTCTCCACGCTCGGCGCGTGGCTCTGCGTGCTCGGCTACACGTACCAAATCTATTTTGACTTCTCCGGTTACAGCGACATGGCCGTCGGCCTCGGCTATCTTTTCGGCATCCGCCTCCCGCAGAATTTCAACTCGCCGTATAAAGCAATCAACATCGCCGATTTCTGGCGCCGCTGGCACATCTCGCTCTCTACTTGCTTGCGTGACTATCTCTACATTCCGCTAGGAGGCAGCCGCGTCTCCGCGAACTGGCTCGTTTACCGCAACCTGCTGATCACCATGCTTCTTGGCGGCCTCTGGCACGGCGCCAATTGGACGTTTGTCTTTTGGGGCGGCTATCAGGGGGTCCTGCTTTGTCTCCACAAGCTGTTTGGCGGATTCTGGGACCGATCGCCGGCCATTCTTCAGCGCGTCGGAACGTTTTTTCTCGTAGTGATTGGCTGGGTTTTCTTTCGCTCCGACAACTTCTCCGTTGCCACGGCGATGCTCGCCCGCATGTTCAGTTTCTCTGCGGGCTTACTCTTTCCTGAGTTGATCGGCTTGCTCGTAGTCTTAGCCGTTGCCGCAGCTATCGCCCACTTCGCGCCCAACACGTTTGAACTCAATCACGAATGGAATTCGTGGTCCGTCGCTGGTCTCGGCCTGGGGTACACGGCGGCGCTTCTGGCCATCGCATCCGGCCAGCAATCGCCGTTTCTCTATTTTCAGTTTTAGCGGTAAGGAGCAGAAATCTTTGAAATGAGCGGCACAGGATCCAATCAGACAAGTATCTTGAGCATAGGACGCTTTCTGCCGCGTCTAATGCTTCTGTTCTTCCTCCTGGACCTGGTCCTGCGTTTTGTTCCGCTTGATCCGCTCACGTTTCGCGCGTGGGAAGCGATGCTCCGCCATTACCCAAATGCCGTGGGTCCCTTCATCCCTAACAAGCATTATCACCGAGACAATTCTTACGGAGGCGTCGCCGGCATAGGAAACCTTCCTGCCCTGCGCCACTATCACTCCGTCGACTTCACGACCGACGCCTACGGCTTTCACAATCCCCCCGCGCTGACGCAAGGAAGCCCCGTTGGTATCGTGATTGGAGATTCTTTCGCGGTCGGTAGCGAGCTCTCCGAAGACCAGTCGCTCTCCGCCCAACTTACCCAACGATTCGGTGGCTATTTCTATAACGCGGGCGCCCCACAACCCCTTCCTTTGCGCAGTCTAGAAGCCGTCGCCCAACGCCTCGGCCTTCAGCACGGGCTGGTCATTTTCGAGTTCCTGGAATACAGAGCTCTGCAAGACCCGCCGGCCGCTACCCCAGACGGTGCCCGCGGGGCAGCCCAGACATTTTTCTTTCGCGCTTTGGGCCAGGAATGGACGGACCGTCTCGGACCTCCGCTCAATGAGCTCCACTCTTCCCCGCTGCAAGCGTTCTCGAGCAAGCTCGAAAAGAAAATCCAGGACGATATTCTGCTACCCAATTCTTTCCTATCTTTCATGATCCAAGAAAACCTGCGCAACGGCGAACCAATCGTTTTTCTCCCTGCGGAATTTCGGTCACCAAGCGATCCGCGCGAAGCAGCAGACCGCTGGGCGGCTTACTTCGCCTGGTATTCAACGCAATTGCGAAACGATGGCCTCGATCTCGTCGTTCTCCTCGTCCCCAACCGCGCCACGATCTATGCACCTCTACTCGCCCCGCCGCGCGATGTCTCCGCATCGCGCGCAACCCTGGCTGCCTTCGCAAATGCGCTCCAAAACGCGGGCGTCCGAACCGTACCTCTCGAACGCCGCTATGCTCACGACGCAGCCGCCCTGCTCGACCAAAAAAAATACCTCTATTTTCTAGATGACATCCACTGGAACGGCAACGGCACGGCCGTCGCTGCCGACGAAATCTTCAATCTCCGTAAGTAGCAAGCCATTTCCTCCACTGTTCTTCGACAGCTTCGCCTATATCCCCATCTTTCCCCCAAGCGTCCCGCCGTCCTCCATGTCCGCAAAAACCCGATAAACGGCTCTCCCCCGCTTCGCCTTGTCTTCGCCTACTAGTTTCCTAGTCCTAACGGGGATAACTGGCTGCTCACACCCTCTTCTGGCTTCGTTGACTTGCCTTTTCCCTGCCTGCTAGCGTTAGCTAGCACGGCTTGAGTCTGCCTTTCGAGCTCTTGGGTCGGAGGAGATATCCTCCTAGCAGGCGCGGGCCGCGTATTGTCTGGGAACGCGAATGGCCTATACCAAGAGCAAATTTGTCGAATCCGCTCAGAAGCTGCTGAATCAGGGCAAAGTCCCTCAGGCCATCGCCGAATACCAGCAAATTCTCAAGTTTGAGCCGCGCGATCAGGTCACGCTTATGACCATCGGCGAGCTCTATATCCGCCAGGGTGAAACCTTTCAGGCCATCGATTATTTCGAACGCCTCGCCCAGATTTTTGTCGGCGACGGTTTTCTCACCAAAGCCATCGCCGTTTACAAACGCATCGCCAAACTTGCTCCGGAAGAGATTCGTCCCCTCGAAAAGCTGGCCGACCTTTACGTGCAGCAAGGGGTCATGAGCGAGGCCCGCCCGCTCTTTTTGCAGCTTGCGGAAATCCATCTCAAGAACAACCGCCAGCCCGAAGCGGTGGGCCTCCTGAAAAAACTTCTCCTCGCCGAACCGGACAATCTTCGTATTCAGGTTCGCCTGGCCGATCTCTATCAGGCGATGGGCCAGTCGCGTGAGGCTGTCGACACCTACGTCTCCGCTGCGCAGCGCGCCCTGGCCCGTGGAGACCAGGCGGAATCCGATAAGCTCGCCGACAAAGCCCTGAAGATTGATTCCAATTGCCTGGCCGCTACCATTGTGCGAGCCCGCTCCTTTTCCTCGCAGGGCAATCTCACGCAAGCTGCCGAGCTCCTCGAGCGCGTCTCCGATCTTGATAAAGGCGGCGAACAGACCGAACTGCTCCTCGATCTTTATCTCAAAAACGCAAATTGGGATAAAGCTACCGCTCTCGCGCTCCGCGTTCTGGGAGCCGACAGCAAAAATTTCGGCCCCGCGCAGAAAATCGTCGAATCCCTCCTTGAATCAGGACAAGGCGACCGCGCCATGGCCATCATTGGCCAGATTCGCGTCCCCATGATCGATGCCGGCGAGCATGAAGTTATCGGCCGCCTGCAAAACGAACTGGCCGGACGCATGCCAGGCCGCCTAGAGCCTCTCGAATGGCTCGTCGACTTCTACGGCCGCACCAGCGATTCTTTCCGCCTTCCGGACGCCTTGGCCCACTTGGGCGATGCACTCGTCGCGGCCAATCAGCTCGATCGCGCAAAAGCTATCTTTGAACAACTCGTCGACCGTCAGCCAGATAGCGATTCCGCCAAACGCAAACTGGATGGCTGCCTCCGCAAGATGGGCTTGCTCGGCGCCGAAGCGGAGCCAGTCGCTCCCGAAGAAGATCTCCAGGCAGAAATTCCCAAGGTTCCCGCGCCCAAATTGCGCCCCGACACGGAAGCCACTTTTGCCCCCGTCGCTGGCGATACGCCGGTAGCCGCCGCCACCCCTGCCGAGCCTCAGCTTGACGAAGAAACCCAGAAGTTCATCGCTCAGTCCCTCACTGACGTCGACCTCTTCGCCAGCTACGGTCTCACGCAAAAAGCCATCGGCCTTCTCGAAGCTATTTTGCGCCGTGCCCCTCGCCACACTCCCACTCTCGAAAAGCTTCTTGACTTTGTCCTCGGCGCGGGAGACGACCGCCGCACCGCCGAGCTCGCTTCCCAGCTCGAGCAAATCCATATCGAACGCGCCGACCTGCGTGGCGCCGAGCGCTTCGGCGAGCTTCGCCGCCGGTTCCAGCGTGCCGCCGGTCTTACCGACGCTGAACTGGCCGCCAGCGCCGCGCCAGTTCAGCCGGAACCTCCAGCGGCAACCATCCCAGAAGTCCCGATGATGGAAGTTGCCGCCGAGCCCGAGCCCATCGTCGAAGAACCGGTGCTTGAATTTGAAACACCAGTCGAGGCCGAGCCAGCTCCCGCCGAAGCGGTACAGGCCAGCGCCTCCGCGGACGCCTCCGCCGCTCAAGAGGAGGTCGACCTTTCCGATGAATGGGACTCGATGCTGGAAGATTCTCATCCAGCGGAACCCGCCGAAAAGGCGCCCCCGGCAAGGCCCGCTGCACCCGCTCCTCCGCCGCCCCACGAAGTCACCGCCGTGCCTGTTGCCGGCGAAGAGTTTTCGATGGCGGAAGAACCGGTCACCGCAGCACCGTCCGCGTCCCGCGAAGTCGCGGAATTCGAACTGCCTGTGCAAGAACCCGCGGTTCTTGAACAAGAGTCAAATTCCTTTGCGGACATTTCCGCAGAGCTTCCTCCTGCCGCAGCCGAGAACATCCGAGAAAAGCCGCCCGTTCACGAAAAGCCAGTTGTTCCAGAAAAACCGGCCCCCCCCGCCGCAATCGAACCAGAACCCGAATTCGAGCTCGACCAGGATTTCGAGCTGGTCCTCGAGCCGGAATCGCTCGTCCCCGCTTACGACCAGAAGCCTCCTGCGACTCCCATTGCTGTCCCTCCGCCCGAGCCGGAGCATGCTCCTGCGGCAACGGATTCTGCTGCCGCCCCGCCCACAGCCGGTTTCGCTTCCGACCAGTTTCTTGCGGACCTGGCAAAAGAGATCGACGACCTTGGTCTTGACGCGCTGACGCCTTCCCACTCGGAAGCGGCACCTTTAGTCGCTCCGCCTAAGCCCGAAGAAAAGCCTGCCGCGCTAGCTGAACATAGCCCGCTCAAGGAAGTCTTTGACGATTTCCGCGCCGAGCTCGGCGAAATGGGTGCCGAAGACGAAGACCTTGAGACCCACTACAATCTCGGCATTGCTTTCCGCGAAATGGGCTTGGTCGATGAAGCCATCAGCGAATTTCAAAAAGTGGCTAAAGCTACCGAGAACGGCAAGCCCTTCCGCTATGTCATGCAGTGCTGCACGCTGCTTGGCCTGGCCTTCACGGAAAAAGGGCAGCCGGGCATCGCCGCCATCTGGTACGAGCGCGCCCTGCGCGTCCCGGGCATCGAACCGGAAAGCATCCTCGCGTTGCGGTATGATTTAGGCGTTGCCCAGGAATCCGCGGGTGAGCCGGAAGCAGCGTTGAAGAGTTTTTCCCAGGTCTATGCGATGAACATCGATTATCGCGATGTCGCTGATCGCATCGCCGCTCTCCAGAAGCCCAGCCGTTGATACCCGGCATTCACTGATGCAGGCGATTCCCTCTTAACCATGAACCGTGTCTTCCGCGCGCTGCTGGTCGTTGTTTGCTTCGAAATGGGAGCCTTGCTTCTCTATCTTCCATGGTCCGCCTTCTGGGAACAAAATTTCTTTCTCAACCACTTTCCTTCGCTCATTCGCATTGTCCTTCATCCCTCGTTTCGCGGCGCCGTTAGCGGGATCGGTGTCCTAGACATACTGCTGGCTCTCAGCTTCATCGGTTCTCGTTCCGGTCCTTCCAGTGTCCCTCCTCAATAGTTCGGCGCCAGATTTCAACCTCTCCCGGGACAGCAAGCCCATCCTCTGCTATGTGACCGACCGCCTCAGTTTGCCAGCCGCGCCTCAAAAAGATTTGATTGATCTGCTTCAGAAGAAAATCGAACTAATAGCCGCTGCGGGCATCGATTGGATACAGCTTCGCGAGAAAGATTTATCGGGGAAACAATCAGCCTCGCTGGCCCGCGAGGCATTCAGCCGCGTTTCGAAACAGGGAAGTCACTCTAAATTTGCAACGCGAATTATTGTGAACGACCGCCTCGATGTGGCCCTCGCCGAACAAGCTGGCGGCGTCCATCTTGGCGAAAGCTCCCTGCCTGTGGAACAAGCGAAACGTCTGCTGCTGTCGTCTCCTGCCGCGCAAACGTTCCCGCACGATTTTATCGTCGGCGTTTCCTGCCATTCGCTCGAAGCCGCCAAATCCGCCGCTTCCTCCGGCGCGGACTACATTTTCTTCGGCCCCGTCTTCGCCACACCCTCGAAAGCCGCCTACGGAGCGCCCCAGGGCCTCGAGCGTCTCGCCGATGTCTGCAGCTCCGTAGACAATCCCGTCCTAGCCATCGGCGGAATTACTCTGGCAAACATTTCCGCGTGCCTTTCCGCCGGAGCATCCGGCATCGCTGCCATCCGCCTGTTTCAGGACTCCGCGGATCCCGCCGGCCTCATATGCGCCATTCGCAACCAAAATTTCTAATTCATAGCCGGCTTGCGCCGCACCTCAGCGAGCCATCAACCGGCGCAACAACCGAATTTGTCCAGCATGATAAACATCGTGAAAAGCCACGCCATAAATTTGCTTCAGGAACTTTCCGCCCCGTGGCGTATCTAGGACCTGCTCGATAGCCGCCCGCAATGCGCGGTGCTCGCGCTCGAGCAATTCCTTGTCTGCGCGCCAGGCAGCCTCGCTGGCCCTGCCTTTCTCAGGCCGCGGAAAAAAATTGCTCCCCGGCAGCGCAAACGATCCTTTTTTTCCGCCTTCGATCCGTCTCCGCACCGCGTATTTCCAATACGCGGCGTGCACTGTCTCTTCCCATATATTGTGTCGCCCCGCTCCCGGACGCCACGCGGCCTGCCTTGCGCTCACTCCCCGGATCGCTTGTCTGAGGTTGGGTCCGTGCCAGGTTTTCTTTTTGTACGCTTCGTCGAACAACCTCAACATTAGTTCCTGCGTCTTCACGTTGTTCTCCCCCAGGCGAGACCTTTTCGCCAGCTCTCCATCACTCTCAAGTCTAACTCCCTCCTCCTTTTCCCGCGGCTAGAGAGCACACGCGGCACGGACGCGCACACCTCGCTACCTAATCCCATCGCTGATCATTTTCTATTTTGGAGAATGTCCGCTACCCGACCGCCACTTTTCGCCGTTGCAACAGTTTCTTCCGCCGGTACAGTTGCCGGTCTGCGGCTTCAAGCAATTCGTGCGCTGTTCGTCCATCGGTGGGATATATCGCCATGCCAATGCACACGCTGATGGCCGGCTCTTCCTGTTCTTCCCGTACATGAGCTTCAATGCGCTGCGCCACCTGCTGCGCCATGCCTTGGTCGGATTCGATCAGCACCACTGCAAATTCGTCGCCTCCGTATCGCGCGGCCAGGTCCGTTGCGCGGCATTGCTCTTTTGTGACCTTTGCCAGACGCCTCAGCGCCTTGTTTCCCGCCAAATGTCCCAGCTGGTCGTTGACTCGTTTCAGGTCGTCCAGGTCCAGGAGTAGAACCGTAAACGAATGATGGCCGCGCTCGGCGCGCCGCAGTTCGCGCTCCAGCGTGTCCATGAATTCTCTGTAGTTGGCCAGCCCCGTCAGCGCGTCGTGCGTGGCCTGGTAGCGGACCAGTTCTTCGCTTTGCTTCCGCACCGTGATATCAAGCCCAACTCCGATGCACCCGATGGTTTCCCCCGACGGCGCGCGCAGTGGATCCAGGTGAACGTCCAGAATTCGGTCCTGCCGCTTGTACTCGAAGTGCGCCGACTCTCCCCGCAACGCTGCATAGTGGTGCGCTATCGGCCCCGCATTCGTGTCCTGACACTTCAAGTATTCCGACACGGTGCGCCCTACCAGGTCTCCCGCATGTACATCGGAGTGCTGCAAACCGGAACCCCAATTCGACGTGATCCGCAAGCTCTGATCCGTTGTCCACAGCAGCACCGGCATTTGCTCCACGAGCAGACGCAGTTGTGTCTCGGATGGCGTATCTTGCGTTTTCTGGCGCGTGGCCCGCCCAATCTCCAGGATGCCAGTTATGATTCCCCGTCCATCCCGCATGGCCTGCCGCCTCACCCCTACGCTCAACTTGGAACCCATCTTGTGCAGCCGCTCGACTGTTTCGCGATCGGTCACCTTCCCTTCGCGCGCTGCTTCCAGAACTGCCTGCAGTAATGGCCCTTCGTGAATCGGCAGCAGCGATACCAGCGAAAGGCCGGCAACCTCCTCCGCTGTGTATCCGTACAAACGCTCCGCTCCTCGGCTCCACAATTCAATCGAGCCATCGAGTGATATACCGATGATTGCTTCTTCGGCGGATTCCAAAATGGCAGCAAGCACTTGCTCGCACCGCGGGCTAGGCAGCATGAGAACCTGATGTTCTTTCAGAACGGAGAGGGCGTTCGCGTTGTAAGGATGGGTTTCTCGCAGACGAGAGGAGGGACCTGCGAGTCTTTTATTCAACCAGGAAGCGATACATCCACAGCATCTTTGAGCTTACCACTGGGCTCTCGACGCGCAACACGTCTCTCTGTGGCGATGTTCCAAAGTGCACACCTCTAGGTGGGCAGTGGACGAAATTCATTTCCCTGGCCGCCCTTCGCCGAACTTGCCGTACGATGCAGCTACGGATTCGCCTTCGCCGCTTCGTTCAAGATCATCGCCAGCCGGACGCCGCTCTCGGCAATGCGCTTTTCGGTCACTGGAGCCGCCTTTTCCTGGTAGGCCTCGCCGGCTACGATGTTTTGGCGCAGCAGCCGTTCGCCGATGTTGTTGTCGTCCGAGCAACTGTGCACTGCCACATTCGGTTCGATGGCGATCTTAGGAGTCAGCTGGCCATAGACCACGGTTTCCGCAAAGTCATGGCCTTCCCACACCCATTCATCAACATGAATCCCCGCCTTCTGCCAGCCTTCGATGTCCGCCGCGAATTGCGCGTCGAGCGTTTCGGCATACTCTACCGGATCAGCGCCCTCCGTGTCGCGTTCGAGAATTGCCGTATCCCAAATGCTATGCAGGTTTGGCGAAAACGAATGATTGTGCTCATGTGGGCTGCGCCGGAAGTATTTTACCGGCACGCAGTTTCCACCTTCATCCGCGTTCGTGGTGGTGTGTAGCGGCTGGTGCAAATCTCCAACGAAATGGATGATATAGCGCAGAGCCTCCGCGCGTTTTGCCGCATCGGCTTTAGGATCCTTCAGAATAACCAGTTGTTCGCTGATGGCCCTCGTCACGCATCCTTCTTGTCCGCAAAATGACTCGAGCGGTCCGCGCTGCGATCCTCGCGGTATGTCGATGTAGTGCCACGGCCCGTTTTTCCGCTCTCCGCGCACATCGTCGGCCCACGTGGCTGCATCCGCCATCGCATCACGGCTCGCTCCTCCGCAATAGCGATTCAATTTCGGATCGATCGGGTTCTCGCTCAGCAGCTTCAACACCCATTGCCGTGCCTCGGGCGTCAAATGCTTCTCCGCGATCAATGCCACCGTCTGGTGCCCCTTGCATCCCCACGCGTGCGCCGCGGTCGGCCAGAAAAGCAACATGAGCACGTATAGCGAACACAGATAAATTCCAAACCGCTTCATGGATAGCTCTCCTTCAGCATTTGCGAATGTTCGAGAGACAGCCTGCACCGCAAAAGTTTCTTCTCCTCCTCAGAAGAGAGTAGCTGAAAGAAGGTTACTCGAACAAAAAAGAGTGGCGCCACTCAGGAAGGACCTTCCCCACTAGTCACCAATCACCAGTCACTACTTTACGCGCTCAGCCATCGTCCAATCGGTCGCCAGGACTCCGTGTGGTCGCAAATCACGCGCAACGCGGCGGTGATAGGAATCGCCAGTATCAATCCCATGCCGCCCCACACCCAGCCCCAGAAAAGCAGCGAAATTGTAATCGCCACGGCGTTCAGACGCACGCGCCGCCCCACCAGCTGCGGCGCCACTAGATTCAGCGCCAGCACGTGAATGGTCATCAATCCCCCGGCAATCAGCGCAAACTGCCCAAACGTTTTCCACTTAGCCAGCGCGATGATAAACGCAGGCAGCCAGGCCAGCACCGCCCCGATGTACGGCACCATATTCAGCAAGCCGGACGCAATTCCCGTGAGGACCGGAAAGTCCAGCCCCAGAAACCAGAAGAACGCGCTGCTCGCCGTAATCACCATCAAAGTCAACAGCGTCATTCCCGCCAGATAGTCCCGCAGCACTTCCCGCAAATCCTCCAGCGTCTCCTTCACTTGCGTGCGCTTCGACACTGGAAACAGTTGCAGCGTTCCATGCCAAACCTCCCGTTTTCCCGCGAGCATAAAGAACACTAGGAACGGTACAAACGTAATTTCCAGAAAAAGCGCATACAGAGAGCCAATCCCACGGAATAACATCGCGCGCAGCGCAGCTGCCTCCGGGTGCTCGCCCCCCTGTTGTTGTGCACCAACTCCTGGCTCTGTCGGCGTAACCTGCTTTTCCAGTCCGCTAATTCTTCCTTCCACGGCTCCCGCTGCTTGTCTCAACAGCGCGCTGTATTTCGGCCAGTTCGCCGCAAAATCTTCCGTTCGTGTTCCCAGTGCGTAGCCGACCGCCACCAGGACCGCGATCAGCAGAAGCACCATCACCATCGCGCCCACCGTGCGCGGCAAGTGCATTCTCTCCAGCAGTTCCACCGCGGGATCGAGAAAATACGCCAGCAAGATTGACAACAGCACGGTAATTACCACGCCCGCTGCGTAATAAAAGAACAGCAGGATGATTGCTGCCGCAAGAATCCGCAAACTGAACGTAGAACCGGCGATTCGGACTGTGGATGTTGGCGTCTCTATCTCAGGCACTAGGCACTCCGTGCCCTTCACGTTAGCATACTCATGCAAACTCGTGGCGCCGTCGGTCACCAGCGTTTCCTATCTTGAATCGCTTTCCAGGAGCGCTCCAACCAGGGCGCCGCGCAAGCCTCTTGCCTCGTGTTTACCCAAGCGAACCCGCGCAACCACCGCTACAAGCCTCTTCCAGAGCGTATGCTAGACTTTCGTATGGTCGGTCCTTCAGGTTTTGGCCGCTAACCTCTCATGCCCAAAGAACTTTTCGGAACCGATGGAATTCGCGGCGTGCCCGGCTCGCCACCTCTCGACGACGCCACTCTTTTCGCCACCGGCCGTTCCCTCGCCGCCTATTTGCTCCGCGAACACTCCGCCGCCCACGTTCTCATCGGCATGGACACCCGTGAATCCGGCCCCCACATTGCCGCGCTTCTCACCGCAGGACTGAAGCAAGCCGGCGCGTCCGTTGCCTTTGCCGGCGTCATTACTACGCCCGGCGTCGCCTGCCTCGTCCGCCAAAATGATTTTCAAGCCGGCGTCGTCATTTCCGCCTCGCACAATCCTTATCACGACAACGGTGTAAAGCTTTTCTCCCACGCGGGCATGAAGTTTCCTGACTCCGTCGAAGAAACGCTCGAAGCGGATATCTTCAAACATCGCTCCAATCCTCCGTCGAAAAATCCGCCTCTCCTCGTGGCCGACGCCTCTCTCGACGCCGAATATCTCGACTTTCTTCGCAGCCGCGTCATTCCTGGAGCCAAACTCTCCGGTTTCCGCATCGTCCTCGACTGCGCCAACGGCGCCGCCTACAAGCTCGGCCCCGAACTCTTTCATTCTTTAGGCGCGAAAGTCGTCTCGATGGGCATTTCTCCCGATGGCCGCAACATCAACGCCGGCTGCGGCTCGCTCCATCTCGATGGTTTGCAAAAGCGCATGCTTTCCGAGCGCGCTCAGCTCGGTGTCGCCTTTGACGGCGACGCCGACCGCGCCCTCTTCGTCTGCGAAACAGGAAAAATTGTCAACGGCGATGGCGTTCTCCTCGCCGTCGCACGTCACCTCAAATCCCAAAACAAGCTCAAAGGCGATCGCGTCGTCGCCACGTCCATGTCCAACCTCGGCCTCGAACGCGTTCTGGCCCGCGAAGGCATCTCCCTCGCCCGCGCTTCCGTAGGCGATCGCTACGTCCTCGAAGAAATGCTTCGCAGCGGCAACGTCATCGGCGGCGAACAATCCGGCCACGTCATTTTTCTGGAAGACAGCCCCGCCGGCGACGGCCTTCTCACCGCCCTAAAAATCGCCTCGCTCGTTTCCATGCACGGCAAAATCGAATCGCTCGTCGAAGGCCTCAAGGATTACCCGCAAATCATCGTCAACGTCAAAGTGAAATCCAAGCCCCCGCTCGAAACTCTCCCCGAAGTCTCCCGCGCCCTGGCCGAAGCCCAATCCGCTCTCGGCGAAAATGGTCGCGTCGTCCTCCGCTATTCCGGCACCGAGCAACTTGCCCGCGTCATGGTCGAAGCCGAGCACGACGCCGACGTCCAGCGCTTCTCCCAGTCTCTGGCCAACGCCCTACGCTCCTCCATCGGCGCCTGATGTTTTTTCCAACGTTTGCGAAAAAAACGCGGCGGCTCACTCTAGCTTTGGCCCGAGCAAACCGCCGTTTTCTTCGCACTTACTTTGTCCGTGTTTGAATATGCGCTAGCGTCCGTGGTCTGACGCGCCGCCTCTCATGTCAGCGCCTCGGCCTCCGCCTATGTCCTCGCAGCCTTCACCTCAACGATGTTGCTCTCCGGATACCGGTCGTGATGCCGCACCCACGCCATTCCGTGCGGCAACCCCGCTTCATCGCGCCCTTTCGGTACTCGGTCGAGAACCACATACAAGCCCATCAAGTCTTCCAGCCCGCGCCCATACATCGAATAGGTATGAAACACTTCGCCGTTCGCGTTTTTGTAGAACACGCTCATCCCCGGCCGTTCGTCACTCGGAAACTTGGTTGTGGCGTAGTTGTAGACGGTCTCCTTTGCCGCATCTTCTTTCGTCACCGACACGCCAAAATCAAAATTAAACTTGCTCCCGAAAGAAGAGACCCACGGAAACTTCCATCCCATCCGCTTCTTGAACTCTTCGATCTTCGAAAGCGGTGCCCTCGAAACAATCATGAACCTCACGTCTCTCTGTGCCAGATGGATCCCCATGCCATCCATGTGATCGCCCAACAGCGAGCAGCTCGGGCATCCCTGTTCCCAGTCCGGACCCAGCATGAAGTGATAGATCACCAGCTGGCTCTTGCCGCCAAACAAATCCGCCAAACTTTTCTTCCCGCTCGGCGTGTCAAACTCGTACTTCCTATCGACCTTCACCCACGGCAATCTGCGCCGTTCTTCCGCAAGCGCGTCTCTCTGCCTCGTCAAATTCTTTTCTTTGACCAGCAGCTCCTTCCGCGCCGCGATCCATTCTGCTTGCGAAACTACCTTCGGATTTTCCACTGCGCTCTGACTCATGACTTCTCCTCCTTAAAAAGTTTTTCTCGACCACTCGGAATGTGCGGAAGCCCGCAATTCATTGCCTCACAAGCTCCCGCACGCTAGTCAACTCAACTTCGCCGTCAGTTGCTCGCCGCGCGAGCCTTGTTCTCCTGCACCGCTTCGCTCATTTGCGCGTACACCTTGCGCAATGCATCGACCGATCCCGGATTGCGCTTTTCTCTCCACGCGTCCAGCCGCTTGCAATGCTCTTCCAAATTCCCCAGGAACTGTGGATTCGCAAACATTGTCCTCCACGCACCGACCAGCGGTTTCACCTGCTCCCATACTCCCCATTGCTCGCCCGAATTTTCAAACAACAATTCTTCATCCACCAGCCCGCGGTTTGCGATGCTCGCCACCATCTCCCAGTAGCCCAGCACCATCCGCATGTAGGCGTTCTCCTTGCTTCCCTGATGTGTCAGCCGCATCGCATCCTCGGGACTCTTCGGATGAAAATTCACGGACATCCACTCCCGCGCTTCCCGCAGCTTCGGTTCTCTCCTCAACTCATACAAATGCAGCATCAGATTCACTTGCTCATGTGTTGCTCCCATGTCTTCTCCTTTTCTTATCTGCGAAACATTTTCTTCGCGATTTCTTTCCAGTGCAGCTTGTTCGCCAACACCGCTTCTTCGCGATTTCTTTCCAGTGGAGCTTGTTCGCCAACACCGCCGCCACTCCGCCCGCTGAAACCGCCGATGTGATCAGCATTGCCGTCGCCGCTATGCACGCAGGACACATACGCTCCTCCTAAACGCCAAACCACTAGGCCGATCGAGCCTTTTCGCACGAATGCTGGAGGTTCGTCCCCGCTTGGTCCCCAGCTTGCCGGCACCGCCACGTCGAGCATTCGCAGGTACACGCTGAATTGGCCGCGGTGTTGATACCAGTGGCTTAGCATCAAGTCGCGCAGAGACTCCGCTCGAGGTTGCGCCATCACTTCCCGTCCGCCGCCAACCATGCGCCATGTTTCGCTCATTGCCGCGTCATCGAACTTTGGCAATACAGCTCCGCACCGTCGCGATGCTTTCCTCCAGCGTCTTGAGGATCTCCTCGCGGCTCGTGGGCTGCGGAAAATGGAAAGACTCTGGAGCTTGCGCCGGATTGTTCTGCACGAAGCGGACGATGCCGCCCGGCACAGAGGCCAGATGGTAGGCGAGCTGCCCGGCGGACAAGGATTTGTTGTGCGGCTTCCATCCCAACTTATCTTCCGGCAGGCGCTCAGAAACCTCCGTGTGACGGGTGCTTGTACTTCAAACTCTGCGAGCATCGCTTCTGCAATCGCCATGTTGATTCTCCTTTTCTTCCGAAATTTAATTCCTGCGGGCTGGAAAGGAAACTGAATCGCAATCCCTCTGCTTGCTACTGCTTCTTCCCGCCTCCGGCTGCGAACGATCCATGCGCCTCAGCCGCCTTCCGCACTCGCTCGTTGATCGATCCCCACCCGCCCGTCACGCCTTTTCTATGGTCGTCCAGAATCAATCCCAGTGCCGTGTGATGAAATTTGATCAGCGTCCCGCCATCCGTCTCGCTCAATCGGTACTGCACATTGGAACTCACCGGATAGGACATAAACATTGGTCCCGTAAACTCCAGCAGCGTCGGCCGCTTGATCGCCTGCACATGTCCCCAGAAGTGCCCGTTCCCATCGCCCAAATCCCGGAACCACCTCCCGCCCGGCCAAGCCTCCAGCTTCATCGGCATCGGCGTCCCGTTCATCACTTCATTCCTCGGCCCAAGCTGCTCCAGCAGCGCCTCAAACGTCACCTCCAGCGATGCCTTCACATAAATTTCCTGCACAATATTCAACGTCAAGCTATCGAGTGCCACCATTGCTGTTGCCATCGAACTCATTGTTCCTCCTCAAAGAGTTTATTTTTCCAGAGCCCAGCCCGAAATCCTTCAATCCCTTAATCCTTCTTCACCGCCCCGCTCTTCTCCTCCCGTCCTCCCCGTTCGGCCCGTTCCTTCACCCGGATCAGCTGATGCTTCCAGTACCGCTCAAATGTCCCCGCCCAGTCATGCAATGGCCGGATCGCCTCTGCATTCGTCCTATAAAACATCTGCCGCCCATCCCGCCGCGCATGGACCAGCCCAACATCCTTTAAGACGCGCAAATGCTTCGAAACGGAAGGCTGCTCCATCTCTAAAGCATCCACAATCTCTCCCACCGGCCGCTCCTGCAATGCCAGGTAGTTGAGTATCTCTCTCCGCCGAGGCTCTGCCACAGCATTAAAAGCGTCAGAAGTGGTAGCCGCTCGTGCCATAGCCCTACAATACATGCCGATATGGGAATATGTAAAGCGCTATCTTGCGGCACTATTTCCCTCCAGTCTTCATCTGGCTCTTCGGTCTTGGATTTCCGCGTTTTTATGAAGTAGACTCCCAGCTCTCCGGAGGCGCTCTGTGATTATTGGTCTGCTGTTTCTCTTGTCGCTGTTCCCGTGGGCGAGCCAACCCGCCCTACCGCAGGACTCTCCAAAGTCAGATCAATCTGCCGCTCAAGAAGCGCCGAAGCCTAAAGTCACTCGAATCCGCCTTGGCGGCAACGTCGCGAAGTCCCAGTTGAAGCACAAAGTTCAGCCCGTATACCCTCAGGAAGCTCGGGACAATCGCATTCAGGGCACCGTTCGGCTCCATGCTGTGCTGTCTACCGCAGGAAAGGTCCAACAGTTGGAGCTGGTTTCCGGCGACCCAGTTCTTGCGAAAGCCGCCCTCGAAGCTGTTCGCCAATGGGAATACAAGCCTACGCTTTTGAATGGCGAGCCCGTCGAAGTGGACACCACGATCGATGTGGTTTTTTCCCTCGTGCAATAACCTGAATCGCCATTCTTTTTAGGCTCTCCTAACTCTCTGCGCTCCTCTGCGTTATCTTCTTCTCGGTTTCTCAGGGGGAACTTTTCCCCAGCTCGCGACATTACCGTTAGTGGAGGCTCAAGCCGCCCTTGATGCAAGACGCGCTCCCAGCTCTCGTTCTAAACTCGGAGGCTCTCAAGTCCGCCACCATGAACGACACGCCGCCCACACCCGCTTTCCCAGCCAGCCCCGCTAGCGACGAGCACCTCATGCTCGCCTTCTCCAAAGGCTCCGCCGAATCCTTCAACGAACTCTTCGTCCGCTACAAACAACCCATCTACGGCTTCTTCCGCCGCCGCACCGCCGATCCCCATCACGCCGAAGAACTCTCGCAAGAAACCTTTCTCGTCCTCCTCCGCGCCGCCAACCGCTACGAGCCCCGCGCCCTCTTCCGCACCTACCTCTACGCCATCGCTTTCAAAATCCTTCACGCCCACCGCCGCAAATCCGCGTTCCGCGCCACGTTCTTCGGCCAGTCTAAGAGCATTCCCGATCCCGCCAAGCAGGACGCCACCGAATCCGGTCTCTGGGTCCGCCGCGCCGTCGAAAAGCTCGACCGCATCGACCGCGAAATTCTCCTCCTGCGCGAATTCGAGCAGCTCAGTTACGCCGAAATCGCTGACCTCCTCCAACTCCCCCTCAACACTGTCCGCTCCCGCCTCTTCCGTGCCCGTACTGCCCTCCGCAATTTGCTCGAGCCCTCCTCGGCCACCTCGCCGAACGAGGCCGCGCCATCGGCCGAGCCAGCCGCGTTGCCCACTGCCGCGCAAAGACTTCCAGAGAAAGGTCTCCGTCTATGAGCACCACCCCACATCCATTCGCGCCGGAAGAAATCATGGCCCACCTCGACGGCGAGCTTCCCGCGGATCGTCTCGAATCTCTTGCACGCCATCTCGACGATTGCATCATGTGCAAGGAAGTCATGAACTCGCACCGCGCCTCTCGCGCTACCATGGCTCGTTGGACCGTGCCCGAGGAACTCACGAATTCAGTGTTCGACGGTGGCCTGCTCGACGCCGCCCGCAACGCTGCGTCTAAGCAAAGACCCTTGGGGGCTTTTCGGCTCGGCTCCTATTTCCGCCGCCATTGGCTTCTCACCGCGGTTTCCTCCGCTCTGGCTGTCGGTTTTGTTGTGCTAGTTTCCACTACCGCGTTCCGCCCGATGTCAGGGTTTGCCAGCTGGAAGCTCATAGAACGAGAAGCAACCATGCACACCGATCGCGACAAATCCCTCGGTCCCGTCACCGACCAACAGGGCAAAATATTCAGCAACAAATTGCCTGTCGAGAGCCTGTCGTCCAACTTGACGACCCTCGCAACCCCCGGTGTCACCGCCGACTCGAACGGTCTCTTTCACGGCCTCGGCGATCACGCACAAAAGAGCTTCTCCGTGGACGGTCAGCCGATCTCCGACCAGCAGTCCCGCGTCTTCTCAGGACCCATGATCTCCCGAACCGTCTCACTCTCCCTCTTCACAAAAGACCTCGAGTCTTCTCGCGCATCGCTCGACGCCATCCTCACCCGTCACAACGGCTACGCCGCCGAACTGAACGTCGCCACCCCGCTAAATTCCGCGCGTTCCCTCCAAGCGTCTCTTCGCATCCCCGCGCCGCAGCTTCCCGCCGTGCTCGCGGAACTCAAATCTCTCGGCCGCGTCGAAGGCGAGACGCAAAATGGCGAAGAGGTCACCCAGCAGCACGCCGACCTCGTCGCACGCCTCAAAAATTCCCGCGAAACCGAGCAACGCCTCCAAGCCATCCTCACCGAGCGTACCGGCAAGATCAAAGACGTTCTCGAAGTCGAACAAGAAATTGCCCGCGTCCGCGGCGGAATCGAGCAAATGGAAGCCGAACAAAAGAACCTCGAGCACCGCGTCGACTTCGCCACCATCAACCTCCAACTCTCTGAGGAATACAAAGCCAAGCTAGACTCGCCAGCCCCCGCGATCTCCACGCTAATCCACAACGCCGCTGTCAACGGCTATCGCAATGTCGCGGACACTCTTCTCTCCATAATTCTCTTCTTCGCCGAATACGGCCCAGTTCTAATCTTCTGGCTTCTCTTGCTCGCCATTCCAGCCACTCTAGTCTGGCGCCGCTGGCGCCACGCCACCGCCGCAATCTAGTAGGTTTCCCACTATAGGTCGGCTTCCGATTACGGCTTACATCGGGACTTCGGTCGAGTCGACTCGGCAACGTGAAAGGTCGCCTTGAAAATTCGTTCATGGTGTTGCTCTCTGGACTAGTCGAATGGCCAAGCATATTCTTAGTCCATGACTCTATCAGCACGCAATCGTCTCGAAGGGAAAGTTATTGAGATCCAGTTTGGTGGCGTCATGGCTCATGTGGTGATGCGTGTCGGGAAGAACTTGATCGAGAGCGTAATCACAAAACGCAGTGTCGACGAAATGAAGCTAAAAGTGGGCGACAAAGTCTCCGCTGTGATTAAGTCCACGGAAGTGATGTTGGAAAAGGGTTGAAGCTCGCGTCTAGGCCAATGTTCCAGAATCCGTGCCTTCAGTCGGCAACGAGTGCGCGTTAACGTTACCGACTTTCGCTTGGACCACCGAATCACAAGTCGATCCCGACTACATCGGCTGTTCGTATCCACTCGAAATACATCTTTCCAGGACGCGGCTCCAACCCACTCCCCCGCCTCCATCGTTTTTTTCGATGCAATACTCCTAAAGAATGTAGGTGATTCCCCGTTTTCTGTGAGATTTTGTAGAATCCTCGGGACGCTCTCTCTTCTTTTATATCCAGATTTCTCGTAAATTCTTTTGAATCATACACCTCTAGCACAAGACCAATTCAGTCCCCTGCTGGCACAACTATTGCTCTCTCCATATACAACTTACAAGATTGGCTTCCCGGGGTGGCCGGATCCGAACCTCGACTCGGTTCCGGTTTTTTGGGGGGTCAGCTTAAAAAAGGGGGCTTGCACCAGCCCCCTTTTTCATTGCGGCCTCTGTTCTTCGTGGTGGTTGGCCGGTGTGGGAGGTTCGCTTCCCGCGAGTGTGTCATCGAAGTGGTTCAGTTCGGAGGGCCTATCCGTTAGGGCCCTCTTTTTATTTCCGTCTCCCTGTTCTTGTCTTCGCAAGTCGTAGGGGCACGGCATGCCGTGCCCGCTTCCCCGCACGTCTCAAGCTGCCATTGAAACTCCGGTCCCCATCCGCCGCCCATCAACGCTTCTTTATGCAAAGCGAACCTCGGCGCCCAAATCTCCCGCACACCAGTACCCACTTGCTTTTCGGTTTTGAATCTTCAACTGTCGACGGTGAGCTTCCGCCCCAAAAAAATGAGCGGCCGGTGGGGGGACCGGCCGCTCGGGCGTGGGGGATGGAGGGTCTTGCAACCTGAAGCCAGTTCCGTTCTTCCGATCGTTCCGCTGCGCTCGCGAGCAGCAGAACGTTAAGCAGGAGCAATCAGGCCCAAACCTTCTTACTCCGGAAGCCGCAACCAACTCCCGATTACAGTTGCAATTCTGCTCTCCACCGCCTTGCGCGTCGATAGCCCGACCGGTTCAATCTTCACAGTACTTCCCGCTGTACTCACGAGGCTCTTTTTAGTACCTACGTACCTATTTCACGCCATTCGCGGCTTCTCCCCTACGTATAAAGCTGCAAAGATGAGCAGTCGAAGGAAGAGGAGGAGCCTGATAAAAATCAGGGGGCCACGAAACAGTAGGGGAGAGCTGCCGACAAATCTACTGCGAGGCTCTCCATTTGGAGTGCGTGTGCCCACAACCCTATGCAACGAAAACGCCGCAGCGGACGCATCGCAAAAGAACTACCCATCGTCCTGCTCGGGACCGACGCAACAGGAAAAGTGTTTTCGGAAGAAACGATTACCGTTGTTCTCAGCCGCCACGGCGCCGGAGTTGTCACGCGATATCGATTTTCGCCGGACGAACGCCTAACGCTGCGGCTTCCCAGTTTAGCCAAGGAAACCGAAATCCGCCTGGTTGGGCAGATCGGTGGCGAACCGGGCCGCTACGTCTACGGCGTCACCTTTGTCGATCCCGACCCTGATTTCTGGCCGATGGAGTTTCCTCCCCCCGATCCGTTCGAACCAGTCGGCCGAAGCACCGCCCTCGAATGCAGTATGTGCGAAACGCGTGTGGAAATTGAACAAGGCGACATCGAAGAGGACGTCTACTCTGTCAACGGAAACATTCTGCGCCATTGCGCGGAGTGCGGCACGTCAACGCCCTGGAAAAAAGCCGAAAGCGAAGCTCTTCTAGCTCCGCCCGCGCGCCCCGCCAATCCAAGTCTCAACCTGCCGGTGCTTACGCCCGCACCGAAAACATCGAAGCCGCATTTAGATGTTGCGCCTGCGTTCGCAGAGTCCTCCGCGCCTGTGCTCACCGCCGCACATAGGCCTAGCTCAGTTGCGCCGTCGTCGTACTCCGCTGCATCGACAACTTCGGAATTCGCTTCCCTGTCGGATATTCAAACATCGACCGCAGTGGCCAGCGCCACTGCCGTGCTCCAGTCACCTGAACCTGCGACGAAACCCATGGTTCCTCTGGCTAAGCCCCGCGAAGTTCTGGCGCGAGAGCTGGATGGCAACGGGCGGCCCGTGAACAAGCGGCGCAACGTTCGCATTCGCGTAAGTTTCAGCGCCTGCGTGCGCCACGCGGCTCACGCGGACGAGGTCGTCGAATGCGAAAACGTCTCGAAGGGCGGCGTGTGCTTTCACAGCTTGCAACAATACCCACTAGATTCTTTCATTGAAGTAGCCGCGCCATTCTCACCCGGAGAGACGGCGCTTTTCGTTCCAGCCCAGATCAAGCGCGTCGAACCCCTCTCCGGCGGCCTGGTTTTCCGTTACGGCGTCGAGTACACGAGATTTGCATCCTCGCAACCTTACTCGCAATCCTCCTAGTTCGAACGCTCGTCCAACCGCCTCGCTCACTTTGCACGTTGAAAAGAAGAGACCTGAGCGCAACGAACGGCTAGAGATTTCGCATCACTTCTTGCAGCAGGGTGATGGCTTCGCGGAGCTGTCCCCGCTCGTTTTCTGGCAGTCCGGCAACGGCATTGGCCAGCGATTCTACGCGCCGTTTGCGCGCTTCCCACATAAGGCTGACGCCCCCGGGCGTAGCTTCGAGGCGGACGCGCCGGCCGTCCTCTGTGGCGTGCCGGCGTACTAAGCCTGAGCGCTGGAGGCCGGCGACGATGCGGCTCATGGTGGGGGGGCGGACCTGCTCGGCCTCGGCAAGCTCGCCCAGCGATCTGGGGCCGCCAAAGACGAGGACGGAGAGCGCGGAGAGTTGGGCGGGACCGACTCCGGTTTCGCGGTCGCGGACACGAAGTCGTCGGAGCAGGTGAATCGCCGAGGAGTGAAGCTGATCGGCGATTTCCATCGCCGTTAGAGAAGGCGGCGACGGTTCGGCTGAGGTGAATGCTTCAAGAGTCAGCGAGTGAACGCGTTGCGATGCGGCCAAGTGGCCGGCTTGGGTAGCGGTTCCGGAGGATGGGAGTGGGTCAACCTGAGCGGCGGCTGAAGAGACGATTGCGGGAGTGACCGTCTGAGCTGTTGTTGGCGCGGTTGGGGCTTTTGGAGCCGGGCGATTTTTGCGGTTGGAGTTCTTGGGCTTGGCTTTTTTGTGCTTGACAGGAGGCATGGAAGATAGTTAGCTATGCTAACTAATCTTCCTGCGGAGGTAAAGGGAAATGAGCGATGCGGCGGCAGGTTTGGGAATTCAGAATATCGGGCAGATTTCCATCATCGTGAAGGACGTGGATCGCGCGAGCGCATTTTACCGCGACGTGCTGGGGTTGCCGCTGCTGTTCACGGTGCCAAGCATGGCCTTTTTTGATTGCGGCGGGGTGCGGCTGATGCTGGGGACGGCTTCGTCGCCCGAATACGATCACCCCAGTTCGATCTTCTATTTCCGCGTGCCGGATATTCAGACGGGGTACCAGCGGCTGGTGGGACATGGAGTAGAGATCGTTGCGCCGCCGCGGCTGATTGCGCCGATGCCGACGCACGATTTGTGGATGACGGCGTTCAAGGACAGCGAAGGCAACGTTCACCAGCTGATGAGCGAAGTTCCGCGGAAAATTTCGTAGCGAGGATAGACGCCCTTGAGATCGACTGGTTCACTTTCGTGGGCGGGATTCGGGCGGCACAAGGCCGGCAACGCGGTAGTACACCACCAATTGGCCATAATGTTCACCGGAATGCTCGGCGAGCTCCCATCCTAGTGCGGCAAGCGGCAAGCGGCAAGCGCTGTCCTGATTCGGAATCCACGACAGCTTCTGACAAGCCCGCCTCGCCTTTCGCCGTGATGGCCGCGGCGCCTTTCTCAAAGGACTTCTTCAGATAAGCGACGACTGCAGATTTGCCAGAGAAATGCGCGCGGTCCTCGTCGTCGACGGCTTTCTTGCCGCTGGCGATATCGCTGAAGAGATCATTGGGGCCGGCTACATGGAGCAATTGCTCGGCGAAAGTCCGCTGGCCAGGGGCGGGGCGAAAATCATACTGTCCTCGGGAAAGTCCTCGGCCATGGCAATCAGTTTCCGGCCGATGTCATTCCAACACTCGCGGCGGTTTCGTGCTTTCGAGCGGGTGGCGCTGCGGATTGATGGCGCCGGTGCACCCGGGGGAAATCTTGCGCGAGGATTTCATGAAGCCGCTGGGTTTGTCGGTGAACAAGCTGTCGCTGGAACTGCACGTGCCGGCGACGAGGATTGGGGAAATCGTGCGTGAACGGCGGCGAATCACGGCGGAGACGGCGCTGCGGCTGGCGCGCTATTTCAAAACGAACGCGGAGTTCTGGCTGAACTTGCAGAATTTCTACGATTTGGAGTGCGAGAAGCGGGCGGGCAAAGTCTCGGAGATCGACCGGCAAGTGCAGCCGGTGAGCGCGGACGTGGGTTGAAATGGGGATATTTATTCGCGTGGCGCGCGCGTTGGGGAGCAGGGTGGAGACTAAGTTGGTGGGCAGGAATGGGACGAAGATGGGGCGGCGGAATAACGGCGGAAAAGTCAAAACCCGCAGCCTTTAGCACCGAAGGGTGGGGCACCCGCGATATGGTGCTAACGGTAGACCTCACGGCGATGGCCGATACGAAGGACCAGGATGAGCACGCGGCCGTCTTCGATTTTCGAGATGAGGCGGTAGTCGCCAACGCGGTATTTCCAGAACTCGCCAAACTTGGAGCCGTGCAGGGCCTGACCGATGCTGCGCGGATTTTCGAGGGGCGCGAGGCGCTCGTGGAGAAACTTGAGGATGCGCTTGCGTTGCGGCGAGTCGAGTTTTTGAAGCTCGCTGGCGGCGGTGGCGGATAATTCAACCTGCCAGGGCATGCTATTTTAGAAGTTCTTCCAGTGGGACGGTCTGTTCCTCACCCTTCTGAATACGGTCGAAGGATTTCTCGGCGAGATAGAAATCCTCGAGGTCATCCAGGTGCTCGAGGATGGCCTCGCGGACGTAGAAGGTCTTGGTGCGTCCGGTGCGGCGGGCGAGTTTTTCGAGACGTTTTTCGATGGATTGGGGAAGGCGTATAGCTAGCATGGCGACCTCGCTATACAAGTATAGCGGAGGAAGAGTTGAAAGTCGAAGGTCGAGTGTTGAAGCGGCAAAGGCGGAAATGAGCGCGCCGGAGATTTCGGCGATGGAGAATGAGCCGCGGAATCTGACGATTGGGACGTTGATTCGCGTGGCCCACGCTTTGGGGAGTCGGGCGGGGGAATGGGAGGAAAGGTCAAAACCCGCAGCCTTTAGATCCAAGGCTGCGGCACCCGGCGCACTTGATGCTCAGGGTTTTGGGGATTCTTCGAGGTCTTTGTACATGACGTGGCCTTCGTGACTACATTTCTTGTCCTCTTCTGGGGTTATCGGTGTTGGCTTTTCGCCGGCGGGAACGGAGTCACAGCGCATGTAATTCTCAAAGCCAGGGGCCGAAAATACGAAGGCCATGCTGACGGTATCATTGCCGACGGGCTTCAAACTCACCCAGGTGTAGGCGGGAATGAACACCATGCCACCGGCATGGAGGTCGCGTTCCTGGCCGCCGAGGTGGACGTGGACGGTGCCCGTTTCGATCCAGACAATTTCATCCTGGCCCAGATGTTTGTGGAGCGGTATTTCGTCTCCGGGGTGTATGTCTTCCGTTCCAAAGACGAGGTGCTGGGAGCCGTTGTTTTGAGGACTGACTTTGAGCATGAATCCTCCGGGAGGAGGTTCGCGCCAAATGCGGGCCTCGCCTTCATTTTTCTCGAGCAGCAATGGTTTGGCGGTGGCTTGCGAGGCCGAGGCAGAAACGGGCGGAGTTTGCGTTTGGGAAGTACAAATTGATACGAGCACCGCGCTCGCGAGGGCAAAGGCTTTGCCAATTCGTGTGGAATTCAAGAGGCACCTCGTTGGGGAAGAATCCAGGGCAACTGACGGTTATGCTGCGAAGGGCGCGCTGGAAAGAATCTACACTCGCCCGTCGAGGAGTCAATAGCAGACGACAGAAGGAGAACATCGAAGGTGGATGGGGTTATCTGAGGCGATAGGAACCGGAGCCGAAGAATTGGAGGAGGCCGAGGTCGCGGAGGACTTGGAGTTGTTGACGGATTTTGTCGCGGACGTGGGTGTTGTTGGGATGGAGTTTCGCTAGCTTGTCCGCGTGGGCGTAGCGCGCCTCGTCGAGGAGCGATTTTTGGAGGCGCAACGGAAACACAATCATTTCGAGGCCCTGGTCGCCTATTCCTGCTAAACCAATTCTTAGGGGGCGGGCCGCAGAAATCAAGAGCGAGATGTACACATCACAATGGCCGATGTATCGTGCCCCTACCAGTGGTTGGCGATAATATTTTGCTGTTGATGAAAAAGCAAAACACTTTGTTAGACTAATGTGATGCATGACCTAAATTATTTTCGGGATCATTTGGATGTGTTTGCGGCGATGTCTGAGAAGCGCGGAACGCCGCTGCATTTGGATGCGTTTCGCGTTTTGGATGCGCAGCGGCGGGAGTTGATTACCGCGACGGAGCAGTTGAAGGCACAGAGGAATAAGGCTAGCGACGAGATTGCGCGGTTGAAGAAGGCGAAAGAGAACGCGGATGCGTTGATTGGGGAGATGAAGGCGGTTTCGGAGCGGATAAAGGAAGCGGACGAGCGGATTGCGCAGTTGAATGCTACGCAGAGCGAATTGATGTTGACGATTCCGAATATGCTGCACGCGAGCGTGCCGGTCGGGCACAGTGCGGCGGACAATGTGGAAGTGCGGAGGTGGGGGGCCCCTCCGCGTTTTGATTTTACGCCGAAGCCGCACTGGGAAATCGGCGAGAACGCTGGAATTCTCGATTTGCAACGAGCTGTAAAGATTGCAGGTGCGCGATTTGCGCTTTATCGCGGGGCAGGGGCGCGGCTGGAACGTGCGCTGGCGAATTTTTTTCTGGATGTGCACACACGCGAGCACGGCTACACGGAAATTCTACCGCCGTTCATCGTGAATACGGCGTCACTGGTGGCCGACGGCAAGCTCCCGAAATTCGCCGGGGATATGTTCCACCTGGAAGGTACGGATCTTTGGCTTACGACCACAGCGGAAACAGAGTTGACCAACCTTTACCGGGAGGAGACTCTGGACGCCGACGTACTGCCGATCCGTGTGTGCGCGTGGACATCGTGCTTCCGCTCCGAGGCTGGCGCAGCAGGAAAAGACACGCGAGGCATCAAGCGTCAGCACCAGTTTCAGAAGGTCGAACTCTTTAAGTTCACGCAACCGGACAGCAGCTACCAAGAGCTCGAGTCTCTGGTGGGCAGCGCCGAGGCCATCCTGCAAAGACTTGGGATTTACTACCGCGTGATGCAGCTATGCTCGGGGGACACGGGCTTCGCTTCCTCGAAGACATACGACATCGAGGCGTGGTTGCCATCGACCGGGGAATTCATGGAAATCTCTTCGTGCTCGAATTGCGAAGCGTTCCAAGCGCGTCGCGCCGGCATCCGCTTCAAGGCAAAGGGCGCGTCTAAGAGCGAGTTTGTGCACACGCTGAATGGCTCAGGGTTGCCGATAGGGAGGACGTGGATAGCGATTGTCGAGAATTATCAGCAGGAAGATGGGTCGATTGTGGTGCCGGAGGTTTTGCGGCCGTATATGGGGATTGAGAGGATACCGGCTGAGGAAGTAAGGAAGTAGCAAAGTAATGAGGTAAGGACGCAGGCTGGCGTGGGGTGCTAGGTTTTGCGCGAATTTGTGTTCAACCCATTGATAATAGACGGTTTAGCACTGCAATTGAGCTGATTTTGGATATTTGGAAAAGGCTTTTACGCCGCGCAAGCTGTTGAAAGTACGTGTTTTCGTTTGACCTGCCTTTTCGCCTTGCATACACTCGCCTCAGGCCCATTTGGCACGCCAACGTCATAATGCAATGTAATAGACCCTGGGGGACTTAGGGTCGCGGGAAGAGTTCAAGCCAGAACGCACGAGATAAGAGGACTTGGTCCAGCGGAGTATTGGGCCTAGCTAGAAGAATCAATGGACTTTTTGGCGCGTATTTTTAGATTTTTGTTTTGGTTGCTGATCGTGTCGTGGAGCGTGGCGCTGCTGCGGCGTGTGTTGGCGCGGATGTTGCACGGGGCGATGCCGGCGCAGGATGCGACGGGTTCTGCGGCTGGCGGTGGAGTCGGGACGGAGTCGGATAATGCGCAGAGTGGAGTGTCGGCGCGGCGATTGGTGCGCGATCCGGTTTGCGGGATGCATGTAGCGGAAGTTTTGGCGGTACCGCTGCGCGAGAGTGGGGAGTTGGTGCACTTTTGTTCCGTGGCTTGCCGGGACAAGTATGTGAATGGCACGCAACGGATGGCAGCGAACGCTTAGCAGTGGGCAGCCAGCGGGAAGAAAAGTTTTGAACCCCGGGGCATCAAAAAGCTTTTAATTTTTAGTCGATCGAGAAGTCGAGACTAGACGCGTACAGGAAAGGACCGAAGCCGATGGCCACGGTCGTAAAGCCCACAGGACCGCTGAGACAGATTGGTGCGCCGCCCATGGTGCCGCGCATTGCTCCGCGAGAGGACTTGAATCCGTTTCGCATCGCGCAGATTCAGTTTGATATGGCGGCGGAGTTTCTGAAATTGGAGCCGGGGTTGCGGCAGATTTTGCGGACGCCGAAGCGCGTGCTGGAAGTTTCGATACCCACGAAGATGGACAACGGGCAGGTGAAAGTCCATACCGGGTTTCGCGTGCAACACAATATTTCGCGCGGGCCGGGTAAGGGCGGCATTCGGTATCACCCTAATGTAACGCTGGACGAAGTGAAGGCGCTGGCGGCGTGGATGACATGGAAGACCGCTGTCCTGAACGTCCCCTTTGGCGGAGCGAAGGGCGGCGTGATTTGCGACCCCAAGCGCATGTCGAAGACCGAGCTGGAGCGGATGACGCGGCGGTACGCGAGCGAGATTTTGCCGATCATCGGGCCGACGATGGATATTCCGGCGCCGGACGTGTACACGGACGCGCAGACGATGGCGTGGATCATGGACACGTACTCGATGACGGTGGGGCACTCCGTGCATGGAGTGGTGACAGGGAAGCCGGTGTCGATCGGAGGCTCGGAGGGACGGAGCGAGGCTACGGCGCGCGGGTTGCTGTTCGTGGTGGAAGAGGCTTGCAAGTTGAAGAAGATTCCGCTGCGCGGCGCGACGGTGGCGATTCAGGGATTCGGAAATGCTGGCGCAACGGCGGCGCGATTGTTTGCGGAGAAGAAAGCGAAGATTGTGGCGCTGAGCGATACGCGGGGCGGCGTAACGAATTCGCGCGGCATCGACCCGATCAAGGCGATTCGGTATAAGGAGCGGTCGGGGACGGTAGTGGGAATGCCGGGGGCGTCGCGCATGACGAACGACGACCTTCTGACGATGAAGTGCGACATCCTTGTGCCGGCGGCGCTGGAAAATGTGATTACGCTGCACAATGCGGAAGCGATTAAGGCGCGGATCGTGGCCGAGGCGGCCAACGGGCCGACGACACCACACGCGGATGAGATTTTGGCGCGGCGCGGAATTACCGTGTTGCCGGATATTCTGGCGAACGCGGGCGGCGTGACGGTGAGCTACTTCGAATGGGTGCAAAACATGGAAGGGCTCATGTGGGACGCGGAAGAAGTGAACGCACGTTTGCAGAAGAGCATGGTGAAGGCGTTCCACGAAATGGTGGAGACGATGCGGAAGCATCATGTGCCGCCGCGTGCGGGCGCGATGATTCTGGCGGTTGGGCGCGTGGCGGAAGCTACCTTGGTGCGCGGGCTGTTCCCCTGAGGATATAAACCGAGACGGTGCCGGTGGAGTCTCCAACGCGGCCTATAGGGGTAACCGTCCTTAGTTATATTGCGTTTGCATTTTCTCCACTATTTGTCGTTCTTTTCGTAGTCCTTTCTCTGCATATTTACGAACTCTCCGCACCGAGATCTCTGAACGAGAATCTTTGGCTGTGTTTCTGGGAGTTAGTCCTCCTAGTGTGTTTCTCCGCGCTCGTTTGGGTTTCCTATAAAGCCGGCCTTGAGTTGAGCACGCTTCGGCACGAAGGGTTGTCGTTCACAATCTTTACGATGTGGATTTTTCTATTCATCGGAGTCGCTCTACTTTTGGTCCCCGGTTTGTTTTGGAAAATCTCAGGAGTCGCAATCAGCGGGCTCAGCACATTTTTTCTTTACTACTTACGGCTGCCGTCGATCGAAAAACGTTTTGAGCCGCGTAGCCCGGAATCCAGCCAGTAAAAATTCTTGTTGCGTGCACCCAGGGACGCGGGTACATTCGCGTTTGTTGAAAAACATAAACTCCAAGTTCGTCGGAAGACTTCAAAATTTCGCGCGATGGCTGTGTGCATCTTTGCTTACAGCGTTGGCGATTTCGTCTGGGGCGTGGCAGCAGCGGGCGGAAGTTGCCATCACGGTTGATGACCTGCCTGTCCACGGCGATTTGCCTTTAAACACGACACGGGCGGAAATTGCGAAGAAGATGATTGAGGCGTTTAAAGCCAAGGGCGCGCCGGGTGTTTACGGGTTTGTGAATGCGAAGAATATCGGGGTCAACGGCGATACGGAAAAAGATAGCGTGCTGAAGATATGGGCCGATTCAGGATTTCCGCTCGGCAATCACACCTTTTCGCACATTGATCTGAACGCGGCCAGCGTGCAGGCGTTCGAGGACGAGATTGTCGCGAATGAATCTGTGCTGCAGGGGTTGATGGGCGCACGAGATTGGCATTGGTTCCGGTACCCCTTTTTGCATGAGGGGGACACGCTCGAAAAAAGGCACGGGGTGCGGAAATATCTGGCCGACCACGGGTACAAGATCGCGCAAGTGACGCTGGATTTTGGGGACTACGCCTGGAACAACCCGTATGCGCGGTGCGTGGCAAAGCAGGATACGCAGGCTATCGAGTGGCTGAAATCGAGCTACCTCAGCACGGCGAAGGAAGACATTGCGCTGGACCGAAAATTGTCGGTGATGCTCTTTGGCAGAGACATCAAGTATGTCCTGCTCCTGCACATCGGCGCGTTGGACAGCATCATGCTTCCGGACCTCCTCGATCTTTTCAAGAAGCAAGGATTTGATTTTATTACGCTCGAAGAAGCAGAAAAAGATCCGGCCTATCAAAGCGATCCGGATGCCGCGCTGCTACATGGTGGTACGTTCCTCGAACAATTGACCGAAGCAAAGCACCTGAAGTATCCCGCGCACATGGATAGACCAATGGACAAACTCGACGCGATCTGCCGCTAGCTGGCTTTTCCGGCTCGCAAATTCGGAGCCGCAAGTTGTGCGGCGGCACTTCGTAAGCTGACCCTCAGGGCGTTCCTGAATCAGATTAAATTCTTGTTGCGCGCGGGGAGCGAGGCGCGTACATTCGCAATTGCCGGTGCGCCCGGGTGGCGCGACCGGCTATTTTCTTCGAGGGGTGCTGCGAAGCACGAAAAATGAGCACGAACGGACATACACATACCGCGCCGCCGATTTTGCTGACTATTTCTGGATTCGATCCGTCGTGCGGGGCGGGGACTGCGGCGGACTTGAAGACGTTTGCGGCGCACGGATGTTATGGCGTGGCGGCGATCACTTCGCTGACGGTGCAGAACACGCAGGGCGTGGAAGATGTGCACAATATTCCGAGCGCGACGCTGAAGGCGCAGCTCGAGGTGCTGGCGAAGGATTGCAACATCGCTGCGGTAAAAATCGGGATGCTGGGGAACCGCGGAAACGCGGTTACCGTGGCGGAATTTTTGGATGCGCACACATTTGCGCATGTGGTGCATGATCCGGTGATGAAGTCTTCCAGCGGGACGGAGTTGCTCGACGCGGGCGGGGTTAAGTTTCTTGCGACCGAGTTACTGAAGCGCGCGAGCGTAATTACGCCGAACGTGCCCGAAGCGGAGATTCTTACGGGCATGACGATCAAGGATGTGGCGGACATGGAAGCCGCGGCGCGGAAGATCGTGGAGATGGGCGCGCGAGCGGTGATCGTCAAAGGCGGGCACATGGGCCGGCCGACGGACGTGCTTTTCGACGGAACGGAGATGGTGACGCTGCCCGGCGAACGAGTGAACGAAGAGCAACTGCACGGGACCGGCTGCACGTTTGCGTCGGCACTGGCAGCGCACTTGGCGGTGGGACGAGGACTGCTCGAAGCGGCGACGCTCGCGAAAGCTTACGCGACGAAAGCAATTGAGAAGGCATATCCCGTGGGCAAGGGCCGATTGCCGCTCGACCATTTTTACCGGCAGCGAATTGAGCCACCGGCGCGCGGCATTCACGAAGTGCCGCAGCACGGTATGCATCCCGCAGCCGAGCCGACCGCGCACTAAAGTCCCTCGCGCTGCCGGACGAAGTTCCCGAACGGATTCTGCCCGAACCGAAGCAAGCGCGTTTAGCAAATCAGCATGAATTCCAGACGGAAAATCATTGTTTCTATTGCGACGAGCGTGGACGGCTATATCGCGCGGCCCGACGGCGACGTGGCGTGGCTCGACCGTCCGAGGCCTAAGGGAAATTACGGGATGGGCGAGTTCTTCAAGAGCATCGACACGATCCTGTGGGGACGCAAAACATACAGTAAGGGAATCGAGATGGGGATGGAGAAGAGGATGGCATCGGGATTCGGCGCCGGCATCCAGAACTACGTTTTTTCACGGCAAGCGCAGGAATCAAGGGTGGCAGGATTCAAGTTTGTCAGCGAGCCGATTAAGGCGTTCGCGCAGGGACTGCGGAAGAAGCGGGGCAAGAACATCTGGATGATGGGTGGCGGCGAGATCATCGCCTCTTTTTTGGACGATGCAGAAATCGACGAGCTCAACATTAGAGTAATTCCGATTCTGATTGGGGAAGGCATTCCGCTGATTCAGCCGCGACACCGGTTGATTCGGCTCAAGTTGCTATCGAGCAAAGAGTTTTCCGATGGAGTGGTGGGACTACGTTATCAAGTGGCGCGCAAGCAGTAACGGGGAATTCGCGCCGCCCGGAAACAAGCTTTTCCCCGTGCGCGATGAAGATGGAGGAAGAGCCTTGGCGAGCGCCAGCAAGCCGACCCCCGCGGCACTTGGATTTCGCGTGAAGTCCGGCTGGGCGATGGCGGTGTTGCTGGCGGAACCTGCGAGCGAGCCAAAGCTGGTCCGGTGCCAGGCCATCCTACTTTCTGATCCGAAGATTCCTCGATCGAAGCAACCCCATCACGCCGCGCTGGATCGTCCTGGGAAGGAAGGAAAGGCGCTCGCAGAAAAATTGTGTCACGTAGTAGCTGGCGCGGCAAAGCAGTCTGTCCAACAACTGCTGGAGCGGGCAGCGGCCGATGGTTATGGCGTCGTGGGAGCAGGGCTGGTGGTCGGCAGTCTCGCGGACCCCGCCACACTTCATAACGAGCACATTCGCGCGCATGGATTGGAAGGTCAGTTGTTTCGGACTGTGCTGGAAGATGCGCTAGGGGAGCAAGGAATTCCGTACAAAGTGCTTTTGGAGAAGACCGCTTACATGACGGCGTCGTCCGCGCTTCGCAAAGCGCCTGCAGACGCAAAACGTGTGATTGCTTGTTTGGGGATGTTGCATGAAGGCTCCTGGAGAGCGGAGGAGAAGCTCGCGGCTCTGGCGGCGTGGACGTCGCTTTGTGCATGCAACAAGAATGCGCGTTGAATTGTCGGTGGGAGGGGACGGACCCATATAGCGGTGAGTGCGGACTGAAGCGATTCTACTTGGGAGTATCGAATTGACGGAGGAGAGTGCATGAAGAGACGGGCGCTGGTATGCGCGATGATTTTGCTGCTGATAGGTTTCGACGGCCCTACGGTGCGAGCTGGGCAGAGTTCCGATGAGACGGAGATCCGCAAGGTGGAACTGGAACTACAAGAGGCGTGGAACCACCACGATATGAAAGCGTGGGCCAATTTGTTCACAGAGGACGCGGATTTCGTGAACGTTGCGGGCTGGTGGTGGAAAGGGCGGACGGAGATCGAGAAAAAGCACGCCGACGCGCACGCGTTCCTGTTTCTAGAGAGCGAGCTGACCATCTACGAAGTTGACACGAAATTCCTGACGCCTGAGATCGCTGTTGTCCATGCTTTGTGGTCACTGGTGGGACAGAAGAATCCGGATGGAACACCTGGTCAGCCGCGAAAAGGAATTTTCACGCACGTGCTGCAAAGACAGAACGGAAGATGGCTGATTGCCGCTGCTCAAAATACTGACAGCAGGCCGGAGGTGCCGCCGCCCATGGGGCCAGCGAAGAAGTAGTGGGCAGAAGCGGCTCCCTGGGACAATTATTCACAACGAAAGATAAGGGGGTAGACACAAAGGGACTGGACACAAAGAATTTGCGACTGCGGGATAGACGAGGATTGTTTACCGCTTGGCCTGCGCGAAAGACGACGCGATACGGCGGTAAGCCCGCACCTCGCTGAATTGGCCAGGATCGTTGGCATCTTCCCTGGCGGTTCGCTGCGGCACACTCAGGAGCCGCTGATCTCTTGCCGTGGAATTTCTGCGTGAAGCAACCAAAAATGGCCGGGCGTCAGGCTGATTCATGGCGGCGTGCTTCGGAGCTTTCGATCTGCGGGAGAGGCCTCTGCGCTTTTCTCCGTAGGTGAATTGGTACAAGACATACAAAAGAAAATCGCATCCGAGAATGCAAAACGCGAGGAATACTGTGGTTGACATGGTTCGCTCGCTTCTTTAACTCACTTCGCGCGGACGGGAATGGGTTGTCCGCACGAGAAGCAGGTTATGTGCGGCGGGGCAAGAAAATCCTGAGGGGTTTGTTAGGAATTTATTAAAATGCGGCGGTGTCAGAGTCTGTGCGGCTCAGGGCGAGGCCAAATTGCTTTCGCGGCGAGCGGGCGTTTGGGTGTTGGTCGCGTTTACGATTGTGGTGGCAGCAACTGCGGTGCTGCTGCCTCGCATCCCTCAGCCGCAGTCCTATCATGACTTTGCCGATCAGCGGCGATGGCTCGGAATCCCGAACTTCGGAGACGTAGCTTCCAACCTTTTATTCGCCGTGAGCGGCGCCTGGGGGGTGATTTTTCTGCTTGGGAGGCGCGGCCATGAGCAGTTCGTCGATCCAGGCGAGCGATGGGGGTACGCCTTTTTATTTCTGGGCTTGTTCCTCACGGCGTTTGGATCGAGTTACTACCATCTCGCTCCCGACAACGCGCGATTGGTTTGGGACCGACTGCCCATGACGCTCGCCTTCATGGGATTGGTGTCGGCGATAATTTCGGAACGCGTGAGCGTGGCAGCCGGCCTCTATTTGCTACCGCTATTGTTATTGATAGGTGCGGGGAGCGTGGTTCTGTGGTGGTACAGCGAAGCGCGCGGCGCGGGAGATTTGCGGTTTTATGCGGCGGTGCAGGTGTACGCGGTGCTGATTCTGCCAATTTTGCTTTTGTTGCCGCCGAGGTACACGCGCAGCTTGGATTTCGCCGTGGTTTTCTGTTTCTACGTACTGGCAAAGATCTTCGAGACGGAGGACCGGCAGATTTTCTCGCTAGACCAGCACGCGATCAGCGGGCACACCCTGAAGCACTTGGCGGCGGGCGCCGCGGGATTTTGGATTTTGACAATGCTCCGGAAGCGAGAACCGCATCCATCTACATTGAAGGCATAGATCGCCGGGCTAAAGCCGGGCCACTACGCTTTGGACAATTCGCTATTGGTAATTGTAGGCGGCGTTCAGTTCCTCGATGCGATGTTGCGTTACAGTTTCCATGCACATGGACCAAACCATGGGCGCCATGGAGCCTCCCTCATATTGGTCCCTGGCGATCGAGCAGTGAAGGTCGCGGTAGGTAAGCCAAGCTCGCTGCGCCGATTTTAGTCTTTGAATGGTCTCGTTCAGTTTCTGGTCTTGGGAGGAGCCCGCCGAGAATCGTTTTATCAGATCACCGTAGACGGTGTTTAGTTGTACGTCGGCTTTTTTGTACTGTTCGCCATAGCAAAAATTCATGTCCCTCTGAGAGCCCGCTGAGTCACACGGGCCAGCCGGCGTCTCGCATCCGCCCTTCGAGGAGGTTGTCTGTTGCGTAGCTCCGATAGCTAGGAAAAACAAGAGAACGCTCGAAATGCCGAGTGTGTTTGGCATGGATGCCTCGCTTCGAGAATTCTGCGACGGCGCTTTATTATTGGCAAGGATAGAACAAAGAAGCTCTGTACTCTCCGTTAGTTTTTATGAACTATACGGCCAGCGACGATGGTGGCCATGGGTGCGCCTTTGAAGGTGCGAGCGTCGAAGGGGGAGTTGCGGGATTTGCTGGGGGATTGCTTCACATCGTAGATCCATTCGTGCGTGGTGGAAAAAATGGTGAGGTCGGCGGGTTGGCCAGCGGCGATCTTACGTTCGATGCCGAGGACTTGGGCGGGGCCTGTCGTGAAGAGTTCGACCATGCGCATGAGTGAGAGGCGGCCGGAGTGGACGAGTTGCTCGAGAGAAAGGGCGATGGCGGTTTCGAAGCCGAGGATGCCGAAGGGGGCGCGGTCGAACTCGACGTCTTTGAGGGCGGGTTCGTGAGGGGCGTGATCGGTGGCGATGGCGTCGACAGTGCCGTCGGCGAGGCCGGCGATTAGGGCTTCACGGTCTTCGCGGGCGGCTAGCGGCGGATTCATTTTGTAGCGCGAGTCGTATTGGACGTCTTCGTCGATCAAAGTGAAGTGGTGGGGCGTGACTTCGCAGGTGACGTGGAGGCCGCGCTGCTTGGCCCAGCGGACTTGTTCGAGCGAGGCTTTGGCGGAGAGATGCGCGACGTGAAGACGTGCGCCGGTGAGTTCGGCGAGTTGAACGTCGCGTGCAACGCAAACAGATTCGGCGGCGGCGGGCATTCCGCGCAGACCCAGACGGGAGGAAGTGACGCCTTCGCGCATCACGGCGCCAGCTGCCAGCGAAACATCTTCGGAGTGCTCGATCACGGGAATGTCGAGCGAGCGGCAATACTCCATGACCTGGCGGGTTAGCTTCGCTGTGGCGATGGGTTTGCCGTCGTCGGAAACGGCGACGATGCCGGCTTCTTTCATGGCGGCGATTTCGGCAATGGCTTCGCCTTTGCTGCCGACGCTGGCGGCGCCGATGGGCCAGACGCGGACGCCCGCGGCGGTTTTGGCGCGGTCGAGAATGAAGCGCGTGACGCTGGCGTTGTCGTTGACGGGCTTGGTGTTCGGCATGCAGCAAACGGCTGTGAAACCTCCGTGAGCTGCGGAGCGAGTCCCTGTCTCGATCGTCTCGGAGGATTCCTGGCCCGGCTCGCGCAAATGTGCGTGAAGATCGATGAAGCCTGGGGCCACGATCAGGCCGGTGGCGTCGAAAACGTCGCCGTTTTTGTGATCGCTCGTGAGTTTGCCCGGCGCGGCGAGTTCAACGATTTTTTCGCCGTCCATAAAAATATCTTGCGCGGAGTCGGTTTTCGAAGCGGGGTCGATGACGCGGCCGTTTTTAATCAGAAGCATGCGAAAGATCCTTTTTATCGGTGGAGCGGCGGTTTCGTTGCGGCGGCGCTTCTTCTTTTGGGACGGTTGCGGGATCCGAGCCGTCTTCTGTTGGGCCGGAGATTAGCAGGAAGAGAAGTGCCATGCGCACCGCAATGCCGTTGGTGACTTGTTCGAGGACGCAGGATTGCGGGCCGTCGGCGACTTCTGGTGTGATTTCGCTGCCACGATTCATGGGGCCGGGATGGAGGACGAGCGCGTTTGGCTTCGCCAGGCGAAGGCGCTCGGCGTTGAGCTGGTAGCCGAGAACATAATCTTCGTTGGAAATGGATGGTTCGTGCATGCGCTCGGTCTGCACGCGAAGGACGAGGACGACGTCAGCATCTTCGAGAGCTTCTTCGAGTTTGAAGACGCGGCGGATAGAGACGCCGGAAGCACCGATTTTTTCGAGTTCGCGCGGAACCCACATCGCTGGGCCGCATAGTGTGAAGCGGCAGCCAAATTTTCCGAGGAGATGAATGTTGGAACGGGCGACGCGGCTGTGCTGAAGGTCTCCGAGGATGGTGACATTGAGATTGTCGATTTTTCCGAGGCGGTCGCGAATGGTGAGCGCGTCGAGAAGGCCTTGTGAGGGATGTTCGTGCGTGCCGTCACCTGCGTTAATCACGGGGATGTCCAGGTGGCGCGCGACAAAGTCGGCGGCGCCGGAGGAAGCGTGACGCATAACCAGGCAATCAGGCTTCATGGCGTCGAGTGTTTGCACGGTGTCGAGGAGGGATTCGCCTTTTTTCACGCTCGAAGATTCCGCTTGCAGGTTCATCGTGTCCGCGCCGAGACGGGAGGCGGCGGTGCCAAAGCTGATGCGCGTACGGGTGGAGTTTTCAAAGAAGGCCAGAGCCACCGTTTTGCCGCGAAGGGTAGCGAGTTTTTTGAGCGGATTACGCTGGATTGTTTGAAAGGGCCTGCTTTGGTCGAGAAGAAAAGTCAGTTCGTCCGCGGAGAGCGGTTCGAGAGCCAGAAGGTCGCGAAAGCGATGGGTCACATTTGCACTCTTTGGCGGTAGCGCGAAAAATCCTCTTTCAACTACGGCTCCTGGCGGTCGACGAGAACGACGCGCTCTTCGTTGTCAATCTCGCGGAGACGCACTTCGATGATTTCGGTGTCGCTAGTTTGCACGGTGCGGCCGACAAACTGGGCTTCGATGGGCATTTCGCGATGGCCGCGGTCGATGAGCACGCAGAGAGAGACGCGCTGGGGGCGGCCGAGGTCGAAAAGGCCGTTCATGGCGGCGCGGATGGTGCGGCCGGTGTAAAGGACGTCGTCGACGAGGACGAGGTCCATTTGGTCGACACCAAAACTGATGTCAGAGGACTGCAGAACGGCGTGGGTGGCGACTTTCGAGAGGTCGTCGCGATAGAGCGTGATGTCCAGCGTGCCGACGGGGACATCGACGCCATCGATGCCGCGCATGGCTTGGGCGATGCGCTGGGCCAGAGGTACGCCACGGCGGCGGATCCCAATCAGAGCGAGATGTTTGGTGCCGCCGGTTTTCTCGACAATCTGATGGGCCAGGCGCCGCAGGGTGCGGTCGATCTCCGAGGCAGACATCAGTTGGGCTTTTTCGACGATGCGCATGGTCGGGTAATCCTAGCATAGTGACTGGTGAGTCGTGACTAGGGACTGGAGGGTGCGTCCGAATAGCTTGCCCAGGTCTTAGAGGTTCGGACGGCCGTGATAAACTGCGACGGCGAATTGCGGGGAGAGGTGAATATGTTGCTGGAACAGGGCGCTGGTAAGAGCTGGCAAAGAACTCTGGCAGGAATGGCGCTGTGGGTCGCGATCTGCGCTCCCTCGGCGCTGGGCCAGGCCAGTGCGACAGCGAAAAAGGCGAGCCCCAAAGAGCCAGGCACTCGGACTGCGGCTCGAACGGCACCAGCGCGACCGAAGCTGGTTGTAGTGCTTGTGGTGGACCAGATGCGCGGGGATTACGTGGACAAGTTTCAGGGGCAATGGACCGGGGGATTGAAGCGCCTGGTCGAGGAAGGTGCGTGGTTCCGCGACGCGGCCTACCCCTATGCCGCGACGGAGACCTGCGTCGGGCATGCGACGATTTCCACGGGTGCGCTTCCGGCCACGCATGGAATGGTAGCGAACGCCTGGTGGGATCGTGACACGCAGAAAGTGGTGACATGCACGGCGGATCCGAAGGCCACAAACATAGGTTACGCAGGCACGAGTCCGAAAGGTGGAGACTCCGCGTGGCGGATGCAAATTCCCGCATTTGCGGAGGAGCTCAAGTTTCAATCTGGCAGCGCCACGAGAGTGGTGACGTTTTCCCTGAAAGCGCGCGCGGCCATCACCATGGCAGGGCACAAGGCAGACGCGGCCACATGGTTTGATAGTGGCGGTTGGGCGACCTCGAGCGTTTACGGCACGATGCCGTTCATCGAGGCGTACGCGAGCGCGCATCCCGTCAAGGCCGACTATGGAAAGACATGGACCCTTTCGCTCCCCGAACCCGCCTATTGGTACGACGAGAAAGGAACCGGCGCTGTGCCGCCCAAGGGATGGGAACTTACTTTTCCGCATCCGTTGACGGGAAAAGCAGGGAGCAACGAGGCGGACGAGGTGTTCTACGAGCAATGGTCGGCTAGCCCGTATGCGGACACGTACCTAACAAAACTTGCAGAGAATGCGGTGGATTCGCTGGGGTTGGGCAAAGACGGTGGCGTTGATTATTTGGGCGTGAGCTACTCGTCCGTGGACTATGTGGGGCATGCCTTTGGGCCGCGCAGCTGGGAGATTCAAGACATTTTAGTGCGGTTGGATCAGGATCTTGCTGAACTATTCGCGAGCTTGGACAAGAAAGTTGGCAGGGGGAATTACGTGGTCGCGCTGAGCGCGGACCACGGCGTGGTGCCGGTTCCAGAAGACATGCAAAAAATTGACGCGGACGCCGGCGTCTTGCACTTGCCCGACGTGCAGGAACGAATCGAAAAGGCGCTCGAGCCATTGAACTATCCGAAGCCGGCGATTGCGCGAATCACGGGGAGCGACATTTATTTTGTGCCCGGTGTGTATGAGAAGTTGAAAGGCGACTCAGCCGCCATGAATGCAGTGGTGGATGCCATCAAGGGAGCGCCGGGCGTTGTGGAGGTATTTCGAGCCGAACAATTGGCCGACCGTCCCGCCACGCAAAGTCCGCTGCTTGAAGCGATGGCAGACAGCTATTTGCCTGGCCGCAGCGGGGATCTCTTCATCGTGCCAAAGCCCTACTGGTTGATGGATGGGACGGCACTGGGAAAGACGCGTTCCTACGGCACGGGCCACGGGACACCCTATAACTACGATCAGCATGTGCCGATTTTGCTGATGGGCTACGGCGTTCAGCCTGGCGAATATTACGGTGCGGTGACCCCGGCGGACATAGCGCCGACCCTGGCTTCACTTTGCGGAGTTACCTTGGCGCCTCGCGATGGCCGCGTCCTTGGGGAGGCACTCGCGCAGCGAATGCCCAAGCAGAGCAAACCAAAAGAAGAATAGGATTTGGTTACGGATCTGTACCGCTGAGGAGAGACCAGATCGAAGCTCCCAGAAAAACAATCGTGAATAGCGCATCAAAGAACGCAAAAATGGGAGAACGATGGTAGTGCCAGAAAAAAGCGACCGCGTTTCCAGCGCCGATGACAAACAAGGAAGCCCGCAGCCGCCAGCGACTTTTCCCTGCCCAAAGCCAAAATCGCTCGAACATGAATACTCCCTGCGAAGGCAGAATTTACCTGGGTTCGGGCGATGAATCCACAATGGAAACCGTGGCCCGTAGCAGCGCGTTCATGTTATTCTTTCGCCCGAAGTGACGAGCGCTGTGGCTGTTGAACTGGCCGTGCATGTCGGCGCGGTGCGCCTGCGGAATCCCATTCTCGCAGCCAGCGGAACCTTCGGTTACGGCGTTGAGTTTGCCCACCTGGTAGACCTAAACCGTCTTGGCGGCATAGTCGTAAAAGGCCTTTCCCGCGAACCCATGGAGGGTGCCCCCGCGCCTCGGCTTTGCGAGACCCCATCCGGAATGCTGAACGCTGTAGGGCTCCAAAACATAGGAGTCCGGGCTTTCGTGGCAGAAAAACTCCCAGTACTGAGAAAATACGATACGGCGATCATAGCCAATGTCTTCGGCTACTGCGTTGAGGACTACCTCGAGGTGATCCGGATCCTTGAGGATGCCGAGGGGCTGGCGGCCTATGAACTGAACATCTCCTGTCCCAACGTGAAGAAGGGGGGCATGCAGTTCGGGGCCGATCCAGCACTGCTAGCCGAAGTGGTAGGAGCCGCGAGGAAGGCCACCGCCAAGCGACCTCTCTGGGTGAAGCTTTCGCCGATGGTTGCAGACATTGGACTTATTGCCCGGACGGCAGAGAGTGCTGGCGCCGACGCTTTAACGGTGGCGAACACCTATCCGGCCATGGCGGTCGACCCGTGGACCGGAAAGTCCTGCTTGGGGAACCAAATTGGAGGTCTCTCCGGCCCGTCTATAAAACCGATCACCCTGCGTCTGGTTTGGGAAACGTATAAAGCGGTAAAGACACCAATCTTAGGTGTTGGCGGTATAGAGACGGTCGAGGACGTGCTTCAGTATGTAGCGGCAGGCGCGACTGCCGTACAGGTCGGGACGGCCAGCTTTACTGACCCTACGGTCAGTCAGCGACTTGTGGAGGGATTGGAGAGAGCTCTTTTCAGAGCTAAAACGTTTACTGTCAATGAGATAAGAGGTAAAATTTCCGCGGATTTTGGTTGACATAACGACGATTTTGCGATACACTTTTTTGGATATGAGTAGCACAAAGAACACACTATGAGACGACCACTCTTTGTTTTCTGGGCCGCGTTCCGATGGGTGCTCTTGATGTTCCTCATCGTTCCCGTGATGGACGCTCCCCTCGTGGCGCACTTGAGCGCTCCGGTTAAGCCGGTGAAGACTTGGGTTGGCAATGCCAGCTGGTATGGGCCGGGCTTTAATGGGAAGAAGACCGCTAACGGGGAGCACTTCGACTGCGAAGCTTTGACGGCCGCGCACCCGAACCTGCCGTTCGGATCTGTCGTCCGGGTTGTAAACCCCCGGAACGGGAAGTTTGAACTAGTACGCATCAACGACAGAGGTCCATATCAAGAAGGACGCGAAATTGATGTATCCTATCGCGTAGCCCGAAAGCTTGGTTTGATCCACTCGGGCGTGAGCCAAGTTCGGCTCGAACTGATGGAATTGCCCGAGAAACGCTGACCCCGCCGAAATCGGGGTCTCACATGACCTTGAGCTTCGACGCCCATCCCCGCAGCAGCTTGATCGTGGCACTGGATTTTGATTCGCTATCCTCTGCCCTGAAATTCGCAAAACAGGTTTCCGATCTGGTTGGGATGTTTAAGATCGGCAACCAGCTGTTTACGGCGGCGGGACCTGCTGCCGTGAAAGAAATTGCGGCGCTGGGTCCAGGCATCTTTCTCGACCTGAAATTCCACGACATTCCGAACACGGTTGCGGGAGCGGTGCTCTCTGCGGCAGCCATGACGGGCGTGCAGCTTGTCAACGTACATGCCCTCGGCGGCAAAGCCATGCTGGAAGCCGCGGTGCAGGCCATCAGCGCGGGCGTACCAATGGGAGCCGACCGGCCGCGCTTGCTGGCCGTGACGGTCCTGACCAGCATGGACCAGAAATCGATGAAGGAAGTCGGAATCGGCGGTCCGCCGAAGAGCCGAGTCGTGAAGCTGGCCCGGCTTGCAAAAGAAGTCGGTGTAGATGGAGTCGTGGCCTCCGTGCAGGAGGCGCGAGCGATTCGCAAAGCTTGCGGGCGCGAATTTCTGATCGTGACACCAGGTGTGCGGCCCAAAGACAAAGAAGGCGCCGACACAAAACACGATGACCACTCGCGCACCGCGACTCCGACGGAAGCCATCAAAGCTGGCGCGGACTACATCGTTGTTGGCAGGCCGATCTTAACGTCGGAAGATCCTCGCGCCACCGCGCAGGCCATGGTCGACGAAATCGCGGCCGCCAAGTAGGGATGCGTTTTAGCGCGCGGAATCACCTGGTCGATTTCCGAAGTTTGACCCTTCCTTCTTCTCTCCAGTAGCATCGCAAGTGATACGTTTGAGTTCGCGCGCCCAAGAGCGAGCACGGCGTGCCGTGCCCCTACGCAGGCGAACTGCAACGCTCTTTATGCCCATCCAAAACAAAAGCGTGATTGTCGGAACAGCCGGGCACATCGATCACGGTAAATCGGCGCTTGTGGAAGCGTTGACGGGGACGCATCCGGACAGGCTCGCGGAAGAGAAACGGCGCGGGATCACGATCGATCTGGGCTTTGCTTTTCTGGAAGAAAATGGCGTGAGATTCGGTCTGGTAGATGTACCGGGGCACGAGCGTTTTGTGAGCAACATGCTGGCTGGCGCGGCGGGGATCGATCTGGTGCTGCTGGTGATTGCGGCGGATGAATCGATCAAGCCGCAAACGCGAGAGCATTTTGACATTTGCCGGTTGCTGGGTGTCAAGCGTGGCGTTGTGGTGTTGACGAAGTGTGATTTGGTCGATGCGGACATGCTGGGGCTGGTACGGCTGGAAGTGGAAGAGTATTTGCGCGGGTCGTTTTTGGAGCGGGCGCCGATTGTTCCGGTAAGTGCCAAGACGGGAGCCGGGCTCGCCGAGTTGAAGAACGCGTTGCACTCCGTCGCTACCGAAATCCCGGGAAAGGATGCGGCGAGATATTTTCGGTTGCCCATCGACCGAGCGTTTGCGATGAAGGGGTTTGGAACCGTGGTGACAGGCACGCTGATTTCGGGAAGCGTTAGTGCAGAAGATGAAGTCGAACTTTTTCCGGGTGGCAAGCGGCTGCGCGTGCGAGGCGTGCAATCGGGCGGGAAATCCGTTGAACGCGCCATTGCGGGGCAGCGGACGGCCGTGAACCTGGCGGGCATCGATCACGCCGACGTGAAACGCGGAATGACGCTTGCTGCGCCGGGACATTTTCGTAAGACGCGCAGGATGGATGTGCGGCTCTCGCTACTGCCTTCCGCGCGCAAGCTGAAGCATCGCGCGCGGGTGCATTTTCATGCAGGGACTGCGGAGACGATAGCTGAGGTTTTTCTCTATGGGGGAGGCGTTCTTCCAGCAGGGCAGAGCGCGCTGGCGCATTTGCGTTTGCAGGATGACGTGTTGCTGCTGCCCGGTGACCGGTTCATCGTGCGGCAGTTTTCGCCGGTCGTTACGATCGGCGGGGGCGAAGTACTGGATTGCCTGGCAAGGCGGCCGACGGTGCGAGATTCGGGTCGGCCTGCGTTCCTTGAAATCATGGAGCGTGGGAAACGTGATGAAGTGCTTGTCGCAATGACGGAGCGAGCGATATTAGGTTTAGAGTTCGACGAAATCGTCGCGCGAACTGCCTGGTTTGAAAACGAGGTGCGGGAAGTTGCTCACCGTCCCAACGTGGCTGCGGAAATCAAGATCGTTTCGTCAGAACCACTGATTTTGCTGGGGCGAAAGGCGTTCGACGAAGTGCGGCGGAAGATCGGCGAGCGCGTGGAAAGATTTCACAAGGAGAATCCGCTGTCTCCAGGAATCGCACGGGAAGATTTGCGCGCCAGTCTGGGGAGACGCGTGCGTGCGGAGACGTTTCGCGCGGCGCTCGAAGAGCTGGCTGGCGAGAAGAAATTACACGTGCAAGGCGAGATCGTAAAGCGGGCAGGATCTCAGATTGCACTGCAGCCGGAAGAAGCGCAGGCCAAAGGGGAAATCGAAAAGGCGTTCGCTGAGGCAGGGTTGGCGGTGCCATCTGTTAAAGAAGTGTTGGCAAGACTTTCTGTTGAAGCGAAGCGCGCGGAGAAGTTGCTGCAAATCTTGTTGAGAGAAAAAAGTCTAGTGCGCGTGAGCCCGGAGCTTATTTTTCACCGGGATGCGCTGGCTCATCTGAAAGAGCAGCTCGTTACGTATAAGAAGGCGAAGGGCGAGCGAATCTCGGTGCCCATATTCAAGGACTTGACGGGCATCACGCGAAAGTATGCCATTCCCTTGCTGGAGTACCTGGACCGTGAGCGGGTGACGCGGCGGGCCGGGGATGAGCGTGTTATACTTTGAGTGTATGTAGTGCGTAGCCCCGGCGCGGGAGTGTGTTTATCCCGGCGCGAAAGGTAGGTGCCCTATGTGGGACAGCCCAATGCATTTGTTGATCGTTGCGATCGTGATTCTCGTACTTTTCGGGGGGCGCAAGATTCCTGAATTGATGCGCGGACTCGGCGAAGGCGTGCGCGGATTCAAGGAAGGTATGTCCGGGGCGCAAGCGCAGTCGACGCCACCGCCTCCAACGGCAGCAGCTCCGGCCGAGAAACCCTCGGAAGAGAAGAAGGCCTAAGAACAGTTTTCCGCGATATCAGGTAAAAAATTAGTTTTTTCGAGGCGCTCTCTAGGTAGAGCGCCTTTTTCGTTTCGGACTGCATCCTTCCAACGGTCCGCCTTCGTCAGTTAGCCTGTGTTAATTGACGTGACCATCAGCGAGCGCTAGAGTTTGGGGCGTGCGCAGCTTTGATTTTCGAGCAAGTTTACGAACCTTTTAGCCTGATTCGCATTTACGAAAAGAAGGTAGTAAATGGATGCCAAGCCGTTACCGGCTCATCCGAGCCTCAAACCCTTCACGAAACATGCAAGGGATCTCGTTAGAAGCTGCAACTCGGGCGATCACGCGGAGATTGGGCTTCTTCGGCGCGATGGAGGGAAATCATGAGTGCAACCCTTCCCGCCACCCGAGTGAAACCGTCCGCCACGTCCATGTCCCGGATCGCGTCCATTGATCTGATCCGCGGCGCGGTCATGATCCTGATGGCAATCGACCATGTGCGAGTCTATTCGGGCCTTCCCGCCGGCGGCCCCACACCGGGCATCTTCTTCACCCGCTGGGTCACCCACTTCTGCGCGCCGGCATTTATCTTCTTGGCCGGGACCAGTGCCTTCTTCTACGGCCGGAAGCACGCGGACCTCTCCAGGCATCTTTTGATCCGCGGCGTTTGGCTCATCTTCCTCGAACTGACGTTCCTCCGCGTATCTTGGACCTTCAACTTCGATTTCGCGCACTACGAAATGGCTGGAGTCATCTGGGTTATCGGCTGGTGCATGATCCTGCTGGCAGGGTTGGTGAAACTGCCTCTCGCACTGGTGGGGACGATCGGCGTCGTCATCATCTCCGCTCACAACCTGATGGATCCATACCTCGGCAAACTGATTCCGGCGCTTCCCGACAACAGACTGTCGGGACTTTGGAAGATTCTCTACGTGGGGTTCTTTGCCGGGCCGGTACAGTTCGGAGTCGACGGTCCGAGCCTGATCGTGCTCTATTCGATCATTCCGTGGATCGGGGTTATGGCGGCGGGTTATGCGTTCGGCAAAATCTTGACGATGGAACCTTCGCGACGAAACCGCCTTTGTCTGGCGATTGGGCTCGGAGCCATGGGACTCTTCCTAGTGCTGAGGGGATTCAACCTCTACGGCGATCCGCGCCCTTGGCACGCCGCAGCGCAGGGGCCGAACGGCTCACAGCCAATGCCCGCGCTCCTCGCTTTCCTGAACACCACTAAGTACCCGGCATCGTTGGCCTTTCTCCTGATGACGCTGGGTCCTATTATTGCCTTGATCCCGCTGCTCGAAAGCGCGCGCGGGACCTTCGTCCGTTCGATCACCGTCTTTGGCCGCGTGCCATTCTTTTTCTACATGCTCCACATCCCGTTGATCCACGTCCTGGCGCTGGTGGTTTCGAAGATCAGGCTAGGCGAGGTGAGCCCCTGGCTCTTCACTAATCATCCGATGGGCAATCCGTGGCCGCCCGAGGGGTACACGTGGAACCTCGGGCTGCTGTACGCTGTCTGGGCGGTGGCGATCGCGCTGCTGTATTTCCCATGCCGGTGGTTCGCCGATCTCAAAGCTAGGAAGAAGGACTGGTGGCTCAGCTACCTCTAGAAATGGCCGATACGCTAGCGGCTTTCATTCGTGCGGCGTGCGTTCCGCGCAACGCTTGGCACAGTTCGGGGACTCTAGAGCGCGCCGAGGCGATACTGGCGGCGCATCCCGAGGTGGCGAGCAGCGACATACACACGTCGGCCACTCTTGGCGACGCTGCAGCTGTGCGTCGTTTCCTTGACGCTCGATGCGCGCAACGCGACGACGAAGGGCGGTGCGCACGGCTGGGACGCGCTCACGCACTTGTGTTTCTCGAGGTATCTGCGGCTCGATCGGGCGAGATCTGACGGTTTCGTCGCGTCGGCGAAGGCGCTGCTGGATGCGGGAGCGAGCGCGAATACCGGGCGGATGGAAGTTGATCATGAGTCGCATCCTGAGTGGGAGAGCGCGATTTATGGCGCAGCGGGGATTGCGCAGCATCCGGGAGTGACACGGCTGCTGCTCGAGCGAGGCGCTGATCCGAACGACGCGGAGACTCCTTACCATGTCGTGGAAACGTACGACAACTCGGTGATGAAGATTCTGGTAGAGAGCGGCAAGTCGAACGAAGACGAGCATGACGACGCTCCTGCTGCGCAAGACCGACTGGCACGACTACGACGGAATCAAATGGCTGCTGGACCACGGGGCCGATCCGAATCGAGCGACGCAGTGGGGGAGGACGGCGTTTCATCATGCGGTGCTGCGCGACAACAGCATCAACATCATCGAGCGTGCTGCTGGAGCATGGCGCGGACCCGACGCTTGTTGCGGAGAGGCCGGACACGCGGCAGACAGCTGGCCCTGCGATGTCGGGGGTCGCTATGGCGGCGCGAAGAGGGCGCGGCGATGTGCTCGGATTTGATCGAAGGGCGAGGTGTTGCGATCGAACTGCAGGGCGTAGAGCGATTGATGGCGGCTTGCGCAAGAAATGATTCGGCAAAGGTGCGAGCTATTTCGGCGGAGGAGCCCGAGTTGGTTCGCGAACTTGTGGCGCAGGGCGGCAAGCTGCTTGCGGAGTTCGCGGGCGTCGGGAATGCCGATGGCGTTCGACATCTGCTCGATCTCGGTGTTGACGTGAACAGCAGTGACCGAAGACGGCGATCCTTATTTCGATGTGGCGAAGAACAGCACGGCGCTGCACTCGGCGGCGTGGCGGGCATGGCCTTCAACGGTAAAGTTTTTGCTTGAACGCGGAGCGTCGGTAAACGTTACGGATGAGAAGGGACGCACGCCACTGATGCTCGCTGTACGGGCCTGCGTGGACTCGTACTGGAAGCACCGGCGAACGCCGGAATCGGTGGAGGCGCTGCTCAACGCGGGAGCGACCGTTCGCGGCGTCGACTATCCGTCAGGTTACGCGGAAGTGGATGAGCTATTGCACGCACACGGAGCGAAACCTCGGGAATGAAGCGTACCTGAGCAGTTTCTTTTGGTTGGTCACGGGCAAATTGTGTTCAATGAGTAGCGGAAAAGTTTTTCCAACTCGAAAAAACTGCACTTTCGACCAGTAGTGTAGGCACAACTTTCTCTCCAAACTTGGGTATTACCTAGTGTCCCGGATATCCCCGAACTCGAAGTGGAACGTACAGGAGAGAGATATGAAACTCACTTGGTTGAAGTGGAGCGCCTTGCCGATGGCAGTGTTGATGGCGGGAACAGCGGCAATTGCGCAACAGCAATCGTCTTCGCAAGGCTCGAGCGCGCCGGCGCCTGCTACACAGCCGGCAACGCCCGCGGCAAAACCCGATCCAACCATCGCACAGCGGAAAGAGAATCAGCAGGACCGCATCGCCAACGGCGTGAAGAGCGGACAGTTGACTGCTGGCGAAACCGCCAACCTTGAGACCAAGGAAGCGGCGATCAACGGCGAAACCAAAGCAGACCGCGCGGCTAACGGCGGGAAGCTGACGGGCGCCGAGAAGACGCAGATCAATCAGCAGCAGAACGGTCTTTCCAAGCAGATTTATCAGGACAAGCACAACGCCAACACCGCTAATACGGGCAAGAGCGAAGTGGGCCAGCGCCAGGAAAACCAGCAGGACCGCATCGCGCAGGGCGTCAAGAGCGGGCAATTGACGGCGGGCGAGACGGCGAAGCTGGAAAATCAGCAAAAGGGCATCAACCAGCAAGTGAAAGCGGACCGCGCAGCGAATGGCGGGAAGCTGACGCCTGGCGAGAAAGCACAAGTGAACAAAGAACAGAACGCGGCGTCGAAGAATATCTACAACAAGAAGCACAACGCCAAGACACAACCTGGCACGAAGCCAAAGTCGTAAGTTTTTCCACCCCCTGAAACGAAGAGGTGCTCTCCGGAAGGAGGACACCTCTTTTTTTATGTTTGTGGAGTGAGAGTACGAGGAGATCGATAGCCCATATCTCGTTTTCCGTGTGTCGCGAGGGCGGAAACGGGACAGCCAAGATTCATCGCATGCAAAATGCACGTGCGATGGTGAAGCGGCTGGCTGTCGTGCCCGAAACTTGAACGGTATTGGATGTCAAGAGAATTTTGCTAGAGCAGAATCAGTTTTCGGACCAGCCGAGGTCTGCTAGGGCTTGCGTGACGTGGGCTAGGGGCAGGCCGACGACGTTGAAGTAGTCGCCTTCGATGCGCGGGATGTAGCGGCCGGCGCGGCCTTGGATAGCGTAGGCGCCGGCTTTGTCGTGGGGCTCTTCGGTGGCGAGGTAACGCGTGATTTCTTCGGCGGAGAGCTGGGCGAAATGGACTAGCGTGGATTCGACGAAGGTGCGGCGCTCGGCGTCGGGAAGGCGGATGAGCGTGACGCCGGTGACGACGGCATGCGTGCGGCCGGAGAGTTGTTCGAGCATATGGCGGGCGTCGTCGCTCGAGCGGGGCTTGCCGAAGATGCGGCCTTCAAGAGTTACGACAGTGTCTGCGGCCAGGACGATGGCGGGGCCGGCGGCGCGGGCAGCGACGAGTTCGGCTTTAGCGTCGGCGAGGCGCTGGACGAGCTGGCTAGGGGATTCGCCGGGTAAGGGAGTTTCGTCAACGGCGGAAGAAACGACGATGAAGGAGAAGCCGGCGTCGTGGAGAATTTCGGCGCGGCGCGGCGATGTGGAAGCGAGAATTAATTTCATAGGTTTGCGATTGCGGCCGTTGGGACAGCGCGGGGCTCAATTAGCGAAAAGGATACTACAAGGAGGCGCCCCACATCGCTAGCGATCAGCCAGTTGCTCTAAAATGGCGGGTCTCACCGAAGCGTGGCTCGCCCTTCGCAGTGATAAATAGAAAAGGACATAAATAATGATGTTGTTGTATGACCGTTGCCGTCCGGCTTGCGTCAACCACGGAAAAAACAATCCGCGCGTGGCAGCGTACACGATCTAGTTCCTGCTGACATGGGTACCCAGAGCTTCGATTCGATATCGACAATTGGGTAAGCCGTGGCGACAAACATATCCATATCGATCCCAAGAACTCGCCAGTTACGCCTCCTGACGGATATTAATGCCGGATCGACCGTGTCCGGGCTCGATGTGCAGATCGCCTTCGCACGAAAGAACATTTCTGGAATTCGCGGCGAATAGATCAGGAACGGCAACTGGGTCGCGTTATTAGATGACGACAGATTCCTGGTATTCGCCGAAGACATGGCGGAGGGCGTCGGAGATTTCGCCGACAGTGGCGTGGGCTTCGACGGCGGAGAGGATGATGGGAAGGAGATTTTCTGCGGTGGCGGCGCGGCGCTGGAGTTCGGCCAGGGCGGATTGGGTGCGGGCGGAATCGCGTTTGGCGCGAAGGGCATTTAGGCGGGCGATTTGGGAACGCTCGATTTCGGGTTCGATGCGTAGAGTGGCGATGGAGCGCTCTTGTTCAGCGATGAAATCGTTGACGCCGACTATGATTTGGTCTCTGGATTCGACGGCGCGCTGGAAGTCGTACGCGGCTTTTTGAATTTCGCCCTGGACGAAGCCGGATTCGATCGCACGCAACATTCCTCCCATTGCGTCAATCTTTGAAATGTAATCGACGGCCCCCTGCTCAATTTCGTTGGTTAGGTGCTCGATGGCGTAGGAGCCGGCTACGGGATCGATCGTGTTGGTGACGCCGGTTTCGTGGGCGAGGATTTGCTGCGTGCGCAGGGCGATGAGTGCGGCGTCTTCGGTGGGGAGGGCCAGGGCTTCGTCCATGGAATTGGTGTGCAGCGACTGGCAGCCGCCGAGAGCGGCGGCGAGGGCTTGAATAGCGACGCGGACGATATTGTTTTCGGGTTGCTGCGCGGTCAGGGAGGAGCCGGCGGTTTGGGCGTGGAAGCGGAGGAGGAGCGAACGAGGGTCCTGCGCATGAAAACGGTCGCGCATGATTTTGGCCCAGAGGCGGCGGGCGGCGCGGTATTTGGCGATTTCTTCGAGGAGGTCGCTGTGGGCGTTGAAGAAAAAGGAGAGTTGCGGAGCGAAATCATCGACGCCGAGGTCGGCATCGAGCGCGGCTTGGACGTAGGCGATGCCGTCGGCGAGCGTGAAGGCGACTTCCTGGACGGCGGTGGAGCCGGCTTCGCGAATGTGGTAGCCGGAAATGGAGATGGTGTTCCACTTCGGCAGGTTGTCGCGGCACCAGGCGAAGATATCCGTGACGATGCGCATGGCGGGGCGGACGGGGTAGATGTAGGTGCCGCGAGCGATGTATTCCTTGAGGACGTCGTTTTGTACGGTGCCGGAAATTTTTGCGAGGTTGGCGCCTTGTTTCTTGGCGACGGCTACGTAGAGGCACAGGAGGATGGCGGCGGTAGCGTTGATGGTCATGGATGTGGAGACCTTTTCCAGGGGGATGTTGTCGAAGAGGGTTTCCATGTCTTCGAGGGAATCGATGGCTACGCCGACTTTGCCGACTTCGCCTAGAGCTAGCGGGTGGTCGGAGTCCATGCCGATTTGCGTTGGCAGATCGAAGGCTACGGAGAGGCCGGCTTGGCCTTTGCTCAGGAGATAGCGATAGCGCTGGTTGGATTCGACGGCGGTGCCGAAGCCGGCGTATTGGCGCATGGTCCAGAGGCGGCCGCGGTACATGGTGGGGTAGATGCCGCGGGTGTAGGGGAATTCACCGGGGTAGCCGATGGACGATTCTGGATCCGAGGCGGAGAGATCGTCTTGCGTGTAGAGGCGATCGATGGGGAGGCCGGAGAGCGTTGTGAAATGCTCTTTGCGTTCGGCGGGGGGCTTGGTTTTTGTTTCAGACATTTTCCGGTCGACTTTGAGCCATTGGAAACAGAAAACCCGGGCGGGGCAAAGCCCCGCCCCTACAAGGAATAGATTACAGCTTGCGGGCGCGGCGAAACGAACTTAGTGCGAAAAAAAAGAATACCAGGGCGAAGGCTACGGCTGTGGTAATGAGCCAGTGGGACACGTCGCGGGTCCAGGAGCGCAGAGCTGCATTGAGCCAGAGGATTCCGAGAAATGCAAACATGGCGCCGGCAACCTCGAGGAAGAGTTGCTTCAGAGCGCGCCAAAAGCGCTGAAAACCCCCTTGGCGACCCGCGGCTGCCGTTGATGCGGCTATCGATGACATGAATGCATCTTAGCGCAAAACAAGGCGTGAAATCCGGTGAGGAATGGAGTAGAAAGGCTGCGGAAGGCGCTCCAGACCTGCACTAACGTACTGTGAACCTATTGGAGACAACGCAAAACGAGGTGACTTGTATCCTAAGAAATGCGGGCCTAGAATGACAATTGAAGTGAGGGAGAACCGCCCTTGCAACTCGACGATCACCTGAAGAACTTGCTTCGTGAATTGGGACACGCAATCAATGATACGGTGTCCGACTCCGACCGGATCACAGGCGCCATTGCCGGAGTGCGCGCGCACGGCTACGATATCGTGCTGAAACTGGACGCGACGATCGGGTTGGCGAAGCGGGATGCGGCCGCGGCGGAAGCGGCGAAGCTGACGACGCAGGACCGGCGCTTTTTGGAATCGTTGAGAATTCAGGTGGACCAGGAATCGTTTGATCAGATTCCAGACAAGAAACCGGCGGCAAGGCTGACGATGACGCCGCAGGATGTACGGTTTTTGAAATCGTTGAGGATTGCTACGGACGACATCGAATGAAGGCACTGACAAAAATCGCGGGATTGAGTGCTGCGGCGCTGGTGATGACGGGAGCTTTCAGCGCGCCGGTGCGGGCGCAGGTTCCCGAGGTGGTTAAGCCTGTCATCGTGGATACAGCCGTGCCGATCATCGTAAACACGGTCAAGCCGAAGCCGAAATATGTGGGGCTCGGCAAGTTTGAAGGTTACGTGATGCACGCGAATACCGCGCAGATCACGGTCCGCGCGAGGGGAAACGATATGTCCCTGCAGACGTTCGCACTCTCCGAGCGAGCGTCAACGGAAATGCAGACGATTGTCGACAGGGGCGGCTACCAGTACGGCGACAAGGTCACGGTTTATTACGACCCGACATCGTTGAAGGCCCTCAAGGTCAAAGGCAAACCCTCCAGGCCACTTTGATTTGCGGAGCAGCGTGATGCTTCGCCTGCCTGCGGTTTCCGGCCGTTTTTATCCCTCCAATCCAACGGAACTCGCCGCACTGATTCGGGAATACACCAAATCTGACAAAACGGTGATACCAGTGCGGGCGAAGGCATGCCTGGTCCCACATGCGGGTTACATCTATTCGGGGCTCGTGGCAGGCGCGGTTTACGCGCGAATAGAGATACCTAGGAAAATTGTGATTCTCGGAGTACGGCATTATCCACGCGGGGAAAATGCGGCGATTCTCTCGAGCGGGGCGTGGCGGACGCCGCTCGGAGATGCAGCGGTTGATGAACGGTTGGCGGAGGCGTTGCGCGCGGCTTGCCCGTTGTTGCGCGAAGACAGCGTGGCGCACAGCAGCGAGCATTCGCTGGAGGTACAAATTCCGTTTTTGCAGGTGCTGCAGCCGGGGTTTACGTTCGTGCCTGTCGCGCTCGGAACAGTGCGCTTCGAGGATCTCGTCGCCGTGGGCGAGGCTATCGGGCGTGTGCTGGCCGCTTCTGCCGAGGAGATACTTTTGTTGACGACTTCCGATTTGAATCACTACGAGAATGACTCGACGACGCGGGTGAAGGATCGCATGGCGATCGACCAAATCTTGGCACTGGATGCACGCGGGCTGTATGACACTTGCCGGAATGAGGCGATCTCTATGTGCGGATTGGGGCCGACGGTAGCCATGCTAACGGCGCTGCAAGGCTTGGGAGGCGCGCGGCCAGAGTTGGTGCGCTATCGCGACGTCGGGGGATGTTTCCGGAGATTTTGACGCGGTCGTGGGTTACGCCGGAATGTTTTTTTCCTGACAGCCTACGAGATGCGGATGGCCAGGACATCTCCATGGATAATAAAAACGGCTCCCAATCGGGGAGCCGTTTTTATTATCAGGAATTGCTGAAAATTGAGCATTGCTTCAATGTGGACGGCCGCCACCACCACCGCCAGAGGAAGAAGCTGAAGTGTGCGATGCAGACGAAGAGGACGCTGATGAAGCGCGCGAAGATGCGCCTCCGCCAGAATAACTGCTACCGCCCCCACCGCCGCTTGAAGAGCGAGGCGCCGGTGGCGGAGCCATTGAGCGAGATGGTGGAGCTGTGGCGCGCGCTGGAGCGGATGCATTGGCGACACGCGTGGCTGTGCTGGACGGTGGGTTTTGTGCAATGTGATCGTTTCTAGCCCCACCCGGCACATCCTTTTCCGCAAGGGGTTCTGCCTCGCGCACGGAACGCGGAGCAGCATTGCTGTTAACAAACCGGTGCTCGTGCGGGTCGTACATGATGGAAGAATCGTGGCTGAGGGAAACAATGCGCGTCCCGCTGCTTCCTTCTACGAGCGTGCGCGAAGTGCGCACGGGGGCCGTCGTGGCAACGAGACCGCCGCTAAGCGCATCGCGCTGCGGAGATTTCACGGTTTCCCATTTCTGTCCGCCTGACGCGGACAGCGCCGGCACCGTTGCATTTCTGGCGGGATCGACGGAAAAAACACCGTGCTCCAGGTTCAGCGGAGTCTTGCCATCCTTATCGAGAGGGTGCATGGGCACGATAGCGAGCTGGCCGTTTTGGCGTACGAAAACAGCGGTAGTCGCGCGATAGAGTGGGTGAGGTGGATGGACGATGGGCGGAGGACGTTTTACCGGGTATCGACCGTAGCCTCCGTAACCTCCGTAGCCGAAATAAGGTGGCGGCGAATAAAACCATCCGCCGCAAGAGGCGTCAAAGAGCCAGCCTCCATAATGGTAAGGAGCCCAACCCCAGGGTTGATAACTGGCAAAAGTCCAGCCGAAACCGGGATCCCACATCCATTGACCCATGGTGAACGGCGACCACCCCAGGCTTGCGCCGAAGGGGCGCCAGCCATACCCGTAGCCTCCGCAGGAAGACCAAGCGCCGTACGTATAAAGATCGGCGTATCCGGGCGCGTAATAGGGAGTGTTCGTGTATTGAAGAGAAGCGTTCGTTGCCGAAGAAACCGTATCGATGCGGCCGGAGACCCAGTGATCGAAATCATCGTCGGAAGGGAGCCGACCAATGTTCACGGAATCTTCGCCTGCCTTCATGGAGAGTGACTGGCCCTTGCTAAGCTGGGTGGTCTCCTTCTTGTGCAGGACGGAGGCGTGGCCGGTTAAGACGTCCACGTTGCTGCCATCGTCAAAGTTGTTGAGGCGGAAGGAGCTCTTGCCGTTGGCCTCGACGGTGAAATCGCCGCCCGTCACGCTGAAATAGTCCTCGTTTGCGGGATTGACGTAGAACGACGCGGAGCCTTGGCGGAGAACCAGACGCGTGGTGCGCGCGCCATCGTCGAGTGAAAGATCGAAAAATTCGAGAACGGTGTTCTCGTTGAGAAAAGCCATCGCGCCGTTCTCAAATTCGACCTCTGCTCGGCCATTGTCCGTGGCAATCACGTAACCCTGACGGATGGGGAGGTTGGCCTGGGCCTTTTCCCATTGTGCTTTTTGGTCCGCGAGTGGATCTCCATGGGCTTCTCGCGTAAAGCGCACATCGCCCTGGACGAGACTGAGGCGAATGACGCGGGCGTGGCTAGAGTCGGCGTTGGCCGGTTGGAAGCCTGCCAAGAGAGCGAAGAACGAGAAGGAAAGGAGCGAACGGAACATGGTGCTAGAAGTCATGTGTCACCCCCATCGGCGACGCTGGCTGATCAGCTGTATCGTTAGACGGACAGCAAGCGGGACAGGTTGCGTCTGATACAACCCAAAGGTAATGGTCTCGCCGGGTAAAGTGCGCGTCAAGTGCTGAGTATGGGGAGGCGAGCAAGACCAGCCGTGGCGAGCGGTTTGACGGCAGCATGATCTGCTTCATCAAAAACACTTATGAACATTCAACGAAAATTTATGCCCCCGCGGGTTGACACACGGAAGCCGAATCGCTAGTTTCAAAATAGGAATGTTCACTGGCGCGTGCCGTGTTCCGGGGGACGCTGGCGCGATGCGAAGTATTGCACGCCGGGATATTCGTTGTTCAAGGTAAGGCAGACCTTAAGTTTTATCACCTGGGGGGTGAATCATGTGGGGTATTTATAGATTGTTTGTAGGGGTGTTGTTGCTCGCGGGAATGCTGGCGGGCGCGAACGCGTACGGGCAAGGCGGAGCGACGGGCGCCATCAGCGGCGTGGTCGTGGATACCAGCGGGGGCTCCATCGCCTCGGCGGATGTGCAGATTATCGATGCGCGGACGGAATCGATCGTGCGCAAGCTACCCACGACTACCGAGGGGATTTTCGTGGCCACGCTCTTGCCGCCGGGGAACTACATCGTCGTTGTAAACAAATCCGGCTTTGGGGAAGCAAAAGCCACGGACATCGAAGTACGCGTCACGGAGACGACGCGCGTGACGATCACGCTGAAACCCGGGGCGGTAACGGAAAAAGTAGAAATCTCGGCGCAAGTGACGGCGGTGGAAACCAGCAACGCCACGACCGGCGAATCTCTTGGAACCGCCACAATCCGCGAGTTGCCTCTGGCGACGCAGAATTACCAGCAACTGCTTACGCTTTCCACCGGTGCGCAAAGCGATTTGAACTCCGCCTCCCAGCTGGGGCGCGGCACGGTGAAACTCTTCGTGAACGGCCAGCGCGAAGACAACAACAACTTCTTGATCGAGGGAATCAGCGCTACGGACTACAACGTTGCGCAAGCGACGTACGTACCGCTTCCCAATCCCGACGTGATCCAGGAATTCAGGGTCCAGACTTCGCTGTATGACGCCAGCCAGGGGCGCGACGGCGGCGGAAACATCAACGCGATTCTGAAGTCTGGCACAAGAGAGTTCCACGGAGACGCTTACGAGTTTTTCCGCAACACCGATTTGAACGCCAACGATTTCTTCCTGAATCGCGAAGGTCAGGCGCGTCCGCAGATCAATCAGAATATCTTCGGCGGAAGCCTCGGCGGGCCGGTGGTAAAAGAGAAGTTCGGCTATTTTTTCCTCAATTACCAGGGCACGCGGCAGAAGAGCGGCGATTCGCCCGGCACGATCATCAGCACGAACATTCCCTTGTTGCCGGCGGACCGCTCGCCGGCCAGCCTGGAGAGCGCCTTTGGCCTGCCGAGCATCGACCCGGTCATTTCGAACGCGGCCGGCACCGGACTCCTGCAACAGCTGGACGCGAAAGGACAATTCGGGCCGAAGACTGGTTTCGTGATTCCATCCGGCCAAGTGGCTGCCAACTGCACGGTAGGCTGCACCCCAGGCCTGACCAACGGCACCGTCAACACCGGAACCTTCACCCTAAGCGAGCCGGGTACGTATAACGACAATCAGTTCACCTCTAATTGGGACCGTGAATTCCACGGCGGCAAGGACAAAATCTCGGCACGCTTCTTCTTCTCGGATTCGGAGAGTGTGCTTCCCTTCGGCGGAGGCGACCTGCAGGAATCGCTGGGCAGCACGCTGGCGAGCAGCATCAGCTCCGCGTCGCTAAACTTCCCACTTGACACACCGGTGGGTGCGCGGTTTCTCAACGTTACGGAGACCCATTTGTTCTCAGCCACGCTTGTAAACGAGTTTCGATTTGGATACGTGCACATCAACGATCAGCTGAATAACGTCGCCCCGGTCACGGCGCAGCAGGTAGGCATCGACCGGCCCACGAACAACGTCACGGACTCCATCTATAAGTTTGTTTTGTCCACTTCTGGTTTTGAGATTGGCCCGGCGCCTTTCGCCAACCAGCACCAGGATCAGAACAACTACGATCTCACGGACACTGTTAGCTGGGTAAAAGGGCGGCACGTTTTCCGGTTCGGCGGCGAATTTACGCGGGTGAATTTAAATAAATTGTTTCCCCAGGTCTTCAACGGCGAGCTGTTCTTCACCAATACGCCGACGAACGGACCTATTGCCGGTCCGACGACGGACTTCCAGAATTTTCTGCTTGGAGCGCCGCAATTTAGCTTTGGTGGCGGCGGAGTCTACAATCACCAATACCGCAGCAACAACTACGCCGTTTTTGCGCAGGACGACTGGAAGATACGCAACGACCTGACGCTGAATCTGGGCCTGCGCACGGAGATATTCGGCGCATTTCATGACAACCTCTGCCACATCGGAAACCTCAATCCCGCCCTCGCGAATCAGGGCGTGTATCCCTTCATTTATCCATCGTGCGTGAAAAGTCTGAACCTGGCGGGACTATCCGGAAGCGCGAATGACACCACTTTGAACAACAACTACTCGACGGGAATCGGGCCGCGCATCGGATTGGCCTATGACCTCTTCGGACATCACAACACCACGATTCGCGCGGGGTACGGAATTTACTACGTGCGCGAAGACGTGGGGAATGTGGACCAGCTTTCGTTCCAGGCGCCATTTCTGCCGGTAGCGTTTGGCGGCGGACCTCCAGGGCTGCCTGGGTACCTTTTTCTCGGCAGACTCCGCTACCGAACCTTGCCCGAATCCGAACTCCAACGCGTTGCCGCAAGCTGGCACCTTGGACCCGAGCATTCGTCCCCTGCCTCTCCGTGTTTCAAGGTTTCCCGGGAAGAGACACCACGCAAGCGGCAATTACGGAAACGCGACGGGAAGCGCCTGCCCGGGTCCTCTCGCTTCGGAGAACATTTTCGGGCTGCAGGTGCCGGGCCACTTCGTCGTGCCAAATACGCAGCAATGGAATTTGACCGTCCAGCACTCGCTGGGCAGACAGTGGGTGCTCGAGGTCGGTTACGTGGGCACGCATACCGTTCACCTGCGCGAGACGCGCGACAACCTGGAAGCGCAAAACGCGACTCCAACGAATCCCGTGAACATCAACAGTTCGTTTTGCAATCCGACATCCTTGCGTCATTACGACGAACACCTTCGCCAACGCGATCGCGCGCTCGCTCTATCAGGGCATCAATGGCTACTCGGGGTTCCAGTTGTTCGCCGATGATGCCTATTCGCACTACAACTCATTGCAAACCACACTATCGCGCAGGTGGGCGGCGGGGTATTTCCAGGCGGCGTACACGTTTTCGCGCTCGACGGATGCGACATCGACCGGAAATACCGCGTTCAATACGGCATTCAACAATGAGTCCACACTCGCAGACTCGCGCGGCCTTTCGGACTTCGATAGAACCCAGCGGCTGGTCGTGAGCTACCGCTACGACTTGCCGTTCTTCAAAGGGGAGACCGGGGCCAAGGGAATGCTGCTGAGCAATTGGGCTGTTAGCGGAATCACCATCGCTCAGTCGGGCGAGCCGTTTTCCGTTCTGGATTCCGGAGCGGGCACGGCCTTCCTCGGGGCGGGATTTACTCCCGGGACTTTGACGGGGAGCCTGGCGGGCGGCAGCACGATTCCGAGCGGCTATACCACGGGGAGCATCGGGAGCCGGGTTGCCAACGGCTATCTGAATCCTGCTGCCTTTACGCCCGCCGCGCAGCTCTACCCCGCGCAATGCTTGTTGAACAGCAATTTCTGCACGACGGGCTTCGGGAATCTTGGCAGAAACGTGTTCCGTGGACCTGGCCAACAGAACTGGGACTTCTCGTTGATCAAAAATATAAAGATTACCGAGAGGCAGAACCTGCGCTTCACCACCGACTTCTTCAATATATGGAACCACCCCAATTTTGGGAACCCGACCGTGACCGACGTGGAAGCCGGCAGCAGCTTCGGCAAAATCACCAGCCTGGTGGGGACACCACGATTGATCCAGTTCTCGCTGCGGTATTCCTTCTAGGCGAGGGAGTACGAATAAATTCCGACAGGTGGGGCACGGCATACCGTGCCCCCACTAAATCCACGGCGGCCTACGATGCCGCGTCTAATGATTCGGCTATGGGCGAAACCCAGGAGACCAGAGTTTCCGCTGCAATTCACATGCCGGGAATTTCCGCGAGACTGGCGTAAATCTTTAGGCCAAGGCTCCGGCTCGACGCGCACCATTTCATCTCGCGCCTGCCGAAGAGTCCTCCGACGCGAAGCACACCATCGCACTTTTCCAAAAGCCTGACTGCGATCGGATGAAATATCTCGTTGAACGGCTCGTCGCCGATTTTCTTGGAACCGGCAAGGACCACAAGCGGAAGCGCCAGCCATTCGCCCAGCATCGGGATGTGCCCCGCGCGGAAGATGGGCAAGGCATACGACTCCATCTCTTGGACATTTCTCCTGACCAAAGCGGGGTCGTCATTTGTTCCAGATCGGTAGGGCCCGGCAATCAGAATCATTAGCGATTTATTCGAAATTGGAGTCACACAGTCCTTACCTTGAACTCAGGTTTGTACTCCCAGACCTCTCAATATACCCCGGCGCCAATTCCAATAATCGTGGGGTTCGGACAGATTGATTTCTTTTGTCTCGCGTTGCGGTTAGCCTGAGACTATCTGAGCAGCGGCGAAGCGGCCGGCTGAGTGGACTCCCATGGAAGAAAATCTTCTTTCCTTTTTCCGCGCACGCCACGGACATTTCCGGCTCGAGTCCGGTCAGCACGGAGATCTCTGGTTCGACCTCGAGACCCTGTGCCTGCATCCTCGTGGAGTGCAGACATTTGCCGCTCAACTCGCAGCGAAACTCTCGCAGCACAAAACTGAGGTAGTATGCGGGCCGCTCGTCGAGGGTGCCTACATCGCGTTGCTGGTCGCTCTAGAATTGGGCTGCGAGTTCATCTACGCCGAACGCTTTGCCAACACGGCACGCGAAGGGTTATACCCGGTTGAGTACCGTCTCCCGAAAGCGCTTCAATCAGCCGTCCAGGGCAAACGAGTCGCGATCGTCAATGACGTTATCAGCGCCGGCTCGGCTGTTCGCGGAACCTTCTCCGATTTGCCAAGGCATCGGCGCTCACATCATTGCCATCGGAGCGCTTCTAGCGCTCGGCGATTCCATCGCCGAATTCGCCGCGGAACACTATGTTGCTCTCGAACTTTTGCAGCAAATGCCGCACAACTTGTGGACGCCCTCGCAATGTCCCCTGTGCGCCGCAGGCAAGCCGCTCGAGATCGTGGGCATAGCGTAGAGCGCTGGGCGATCCGACAAGCCTGGCAATTTCGAGGTCGATCTGGAACGGTCTCGCGGGTATCTAGACACGACGCATCCATCCGGAAGGGTTCTGCAGTGGAATTCGCAAGAGTTAGAACTTCGTGATGTCCACCGGCGTCAGGCCCTTCTCCGCGCAGTGGTCGTGGTAGCGTTTCAAAAATGTCTGCCAGTTTTCTGTTGCAACCGTATGACCCGTGTCGTCGACAAAATCCAGCGCGCCCTCAATCACCGCAAACACGATCGTGTCTTCCTTGCCCACCATTCGCGGCGAATGCGTCGATCCAGCGACCTCAAAGACCACGTCACCCGTTTCCGAAACCCAGCCCTCGTCGTAAGTCCACGCGCCTTGCACCGTGTACACGACAACCGTCCCCGGATGAAAATGCATTTGAAGCGCCGCTCCGGGATGCGACCGGATAAACAAAATGATCTGCCCGGTGATGGGATTCAATTTGATTAGCTTGATAAAGTGCCCCTCGGCCCACGGAACCCACGGCAAATTCTCTCGGGTCCGTATGGCTGGCAAGTGCCTGATGAACGGGATGAGTGCCTACAGCGTTGTTCATAATTCACCAACCTAATTCGCGGCCGACGAATGTCGCACAAAGATGTCCGACGTTCCGCTCGCGATAATTTCGCGCGTAGCCCGTCGGGCGGAATTTGCGATCTCTATCGACTGCGTTTACGTTCTGTAGGAAGCGTTGATGCGGACATACTCCGCAGTGAGGTCGCACGTCCAGTAGCGCGCGCTGGCGGTGCCGGCGTGCAGATGCAGGACAATTGGAACGTGTTCGGCGAGCAGGCGGTTGCTGGCGGCGCGTTCATTGAAATCGAGCGGACTGCCGCGCCGCAGCACGGGAATGCCGGCCATCTTGATGTCGACGCGCGCGGGATCGAACGGGACACCTGCGCGCCCGGCGGCGGCGAAAACGCGGCCCCAGTTGGGATCGCCGCCGGCAAACGCCGTTTTGACGAGAGGCGAAGTCGCGATTGTTTCGGCGATGCGCCTGGCCGCTGCTTCTGTCTTCGCGCCGCGCACTTCGATCTCGATCACGCGCTGCGCGCCTTCTCCATCGGCAACGATTTGCAGCGCGAGCGATTTGCAAACGTCTTCGAGGGCCGTAGCAAAGGACCTATGCGCCGCGCTTCCGGCGCGAATCGCGGGAGTGCCAGCTGCGCCGTTTGCGAAGACCAGCAAAGTGTCGTTCGTGGAAGAGTCGCCATCCACGCTGATGGCGTTGAACGTGCGCGAGCACACATCGCGCAGAGTTTTTTGAAGCAGAGCCGGCGCGATAGCGGCGTCGGTAACTACGAAGGCGAGCGTTGTGGCCAGGTTGGGATGAATCATCCCTGCGCCCTTCGCGCACCCGACCATGTGAATTTTCTTGCCGGCCATTTTGAACGAAGCGCCGGCGGTTTTTGGGCGAGTGTCCGTCGTGCAAATGGCGAGCGAGAGTTCCGCGAAGGACCGCGCTGATGAGCGGCGGTTACGGGTGAGCTTCGGCACCGCGCGCAAAATCTTTTCGACAACGAGGGGCACGCCAATCACGCCCGTGGAGCAGACGATGATTTCATTGGGAGTGCAGCCGAGCCGCTTGGCCGTTTCCGCGACAGTTTTCAGCGCGGCGGCATGGCCCGCTGCACCTGTCGCGCAATTCGCGTTGCCGGCATTTACAATCGCGGCGCGCATGCGCCCTTTCGACGCGCGCAGGTGTTCCTTGGAAATGATGACTGGGGCGGCGACCACAAGATTTTGCGTGAACACGGCGGCGGCAGAAGCGGGGATGTCACTTGAAATAATCGCGAGATCGAGCGCGCCGGTTTTTTTCAGTCCGCAGGCGATGCCTGCGAACCGGAATCCCTGCGGAAGAGAGGCTTCGGAGAGTGCGTGCTTCATCAGCGGAATATCCGTGTGACTAGCGCGCCGTCCCCGGAAGCGACCTCCTCTCCTCCGAGATGGAGGTTAGGATGTTCAGCTGAACTGCAGTTTGCATGCTCATGGCGTGGCTCCTATTTTGGTAGTTTTTTTGTTGAGACGTTCTTCCAAATCGGAAATGGCTTTTCGAACTGCGTCCGGCGCGGTTCCGCCGGGAACATTTTTGGCCGCAAGCGCAGCATTGACGTTCAGCCCATCGGAAAAATCGGCGTCGAACGCTGGGAGATCTTTTCTTCAAATCGTCGAGCGGCAATTCAGTCCAGACCTTTCCCTGCCGCTCAGCTTCGCGTAGGACTTTGCCGACGATGTCATGTGCCTGGCGGAACGGAACGCCTTTGTGAACGAGATAGTCGGCAGCTTCGGTGGCCAAGAGAAGCGGATTCGAAGCGGCGGCGCGAAGACGATCTTCGCGAAACTTGGTGCCGGTGAGCGCGCCTGCCGCGACCGCTATCATGTCGCGACTTGATCGTGCGCGGCGAAAAGGGCTTCTTTGTCTTCCTGCAGATCGCGCTGGTAGCTGGTGGGCAATCCTTTGAGCGTGGTAAGCAAACCAAGGAACGCGCCGGTGATTCGGCCAGTTTTGCCGCGAATCAGTTCCCAGGAATCGGGGTTCTTCTTCTGTGGCATGAGGCTGCTGCCAGTGGAGTATTCGTCGGGAAGAACCACGTATGCGAATTCCTGCGACGCGAAGATCACGAAATCTTCGGCGAGGCGTGAGAGATGCGTGGCGATACCGGTGAGCGCGAAAAGATAATCGAGCGCAAAGTCGCGATCGCTCACGGCGTCGAGGCTGTTCGCGGTGATCCTAGAAAAGCCGAGTTCGCGCGCGATGGCGTTGCGGTCGATTCCGAAGGAATTTCCCGCCAGCGCACCGGAGCCCATCGGACACGCGTCAGCGCTCGCGGCTGCGTGTTGCAGACGCGTGACGTCCCGCAGAAAAGCCTCGGCATGCGCGAGGAGGAAATGCGAAAGCAGAATTGGCTGCGCGTGCTGCATATGGGTCATGCCCGCCATCGGCACGGCGATTTGTGCCTTGGCCTGGTTCAGCAGCGCGTTTAAGAGCGCGGTCAGACCACGCTGGATTTCTGCCGCGGCGTCGATGACGAAGAGACGAAAGTCCGTGGCGACGAGTTCGTTGCGGCTGCGGCCGGTGTGCAGTTTCCAGCCGAGGGGGCCGAGTTCTTCGACTAGGGCTTTTTCCACGAAGTGATGGACGTCTTCGGCGTTTGCGGCGAACGTATCGATCCACACAGGATCAGTCTTCGCGCGGTCGGAGATCTTGTCGAGTGCGGCGAGCGTTTGCTTCACTTCTGCGGCTGTGAAGATGCCGATGGGCTCGAGGGCTTTGGCCCACGCGCGGTCAACGGCGATTTCGCAGGGCAGCAGGCGGCGATCGAACGCAAAGGATCGCTGGAACGCGTCGAAGTGAACATTCGGCTCACGTTCGAAACGTCCACCCCAGAGTCGGTCATCTTTGCGTTCGGTCATTGGCATTCTTCATCAGTTGCCAGCTGAGGGCACGGCGTGCCGTGCCCCTCCAAGGGGAGGGGCAAGCCCCTCCCCCGCAGAGATTAGTTGTTGCTGCCTTCCGCTTTGGCTTTGGGACGGACCGTCACAGGCAGAGCGAAAAGATTGATAAAGCCTTCGGCGTCTTTGGGGTTGTAGCGGCCCATGGTGAAGCTGGCGAGGTCGGTGCGATAGAGCGAGAACGGAGAGACGCGCTTGGTGACGGTGAGCGTGCCTTTCCAGAGCTTTAGGCCGACGGCGCCGGTCACGCGCTGTTGCGAGACGTTGAAGAAACCGTCGAGTGCGGCACGCAACGGAGAAAACCACAAACCGTAGTAAACGAGTTCGGCGTAGCGAAGCGAGAGTGCTTGCTGAAAGTGCGTGGTCTCGCGGTCGATGGTGAGCGCTTCGAGTTCGCGATGCGCAGTGACGAGGAGCGTGCCGCCGGGCGTTTCGTACGCGCCGCGGGACTTCATCCCGACTAGGCGATTTTCGACGATGTCGGTGCGGCCAATACCATGCCTGGCGGCAATTTCATTCAGTGTGTTGAGAAGCTCGACGGGACCGAGCTTTGCGCCGTTGACGCTGATCGGAGTCCCTGCTTCAAAGCCGATTTCGACTTCTTCGGCTTTGTCCGGAGCTTTTTCGGGAGAGACGGTCCATTGCCACATGGCATCGTTGGGCGAATTGGCGGGATCTTCGAGTTCGCCGCCTTCGTGGCTGAGGTGCCAGATGTTGCGGTCGCGGCTGTAAATGTTTTTCTTGCTTTGCTCGACCTGCACGTTGTGTTTTGCAGCGTAGGCGATGGCGTCCTCTCGGGAGTCGATGTCCCATTCGCGCCAGGGCGCGATGATTTGCACGTTGGGCGCGATGGCTTTGTAGGCCAGTTCGAAGCGGACCTGGTCGTTGCCTTTGCCGGTGCAACCGTGCGAGAGGCCGTCGGCCCCTAGTTGGAGAGCGAGTTCCGCTTGCCGTTTGCCGAGAATGGGGCGGGCCATGGAGGTGCCGAGCAAGTAGGTGTGCTCATAGACCGCGCCTGCGCGCAGCGTCGGCCAGATGTAGTCGCGGACAAATTCTTCGCGAAGGTCTTCGACGTAGGCTGTCGACGCGCCGGTGGCTAGGGCTTTCTTGCGGGCGGCTTCCAAGTCTTCCTGCTGGCCTACGTCGCCAATCATGGCGATAACTTCGCATTGATAATTTTCTTTCAGCCAGGGAATGATGATGGAAGTATCGAGACCTCCGGAATAGGCGAGAACTATTTTTTTAGGTTTTGGTAATTGCGTTTTCACGGTTCCTCGTTTTGAAAAAAGTTTAAGAGTTCAAGGTTCAAGAGTTCAAAGACGGGCACGGCGTGCCGTGCCCCTACAAATGCAATTTGGCGCGATGTAATAGCGAACATCCATTCATCAGAACAGAGTGTGCAAGATGGCTTTCTGCACGTACATGCGGTTTTCCGATTGGTCGAGGACGACCGATTGCGGGCCGTCGAGGACTTCGGGCGTAACTTCCAGGCCGCGGTGCGCCGGAAGGCAGTGCATGAACACGGCGTCTGGGGCGGCTAGGGCCATCAGCTCTGGGTTGACTTGATAAGGCGCGAAGACGGCGCTGCGGACTTCACCTTCGGCTTCGAAGCCCATACTGGTCCAGGCGTCGGTGTAGACGCCTTGGGCGCCGGCGACCGCTTCGCGGGGATCGGTCATGAGTTCGATTTTGGCGCGAGTTTCCTTGGCTACGCGTTTAGAGTCGGCGACGACTTCCGCCGCAGGCTGGTAATCGTGCGGCGTGGCGACACGCAGATGAACGCCAAGGCGCGCGGCGAGATACATCAGGGAATGGCACACGTTGTTTCCATCGCCGACGTAGGTGAGCTTGAATCCGCGGAGTGCGCCGAACCTTTCTTCGAGAGTAAAGAAGTCGGCGAGCGCCTGGCAGGGATGAAATTTATCCGAGAGCGCGTTAATCACGGGAATGGTGGCGTTGGCAGCCATTTCCTCGAGGACTTTTTGGTGGTAGACGCGGGCGACGATGCCGTGGACCCAGCGATCGAGATTGCGCGCGACATCGGCGATGGACTCGCGGGCGCCGAGAGAGGCGGAGGCTTGCGTGTGATCGAGGAAAACGACCGAGCCGCCCATGCTCTGGATGCCGACGTCGAAAGTGACGCGCGTGCGCAGGGAGGGCTTTTCGAAAATCAGCGCGATGAATTTGCCCGTCAGCGAGGAAGCGTAACGGCCCGGGCGGGCTTTGATTTCGGCAGAGAGCTGAAGCAGGTCGCGCGTGTGCGAGGGGCTCCATTCCGCTCCAGTGAGCAGGTCATTCGACAAAGAAATAGGAGTAACGAGTGCAGATGTTGTCATTGTTTCACCTTGCCGCGACGAGGGCAGCATGCGACGGAGGCGCGGATTTCGCGGGCTCTGGGGCAGCAGCCTTTTGCGGGGTAGATACAAAGATTTTTTCAAGGAGACGCAAGAATTGGCGCACTTGCGCGCGGGTTACGAGGAAAGGCGGCAGGAAGCGCAGCGTGAAATCGTGCGTGCAATTGATAAGCAGTCCTTTGAGCATGGCTTGCTCGACAAAGGGAGCGCCATCAATGGAAAGCTCGATGCCAATCATCAAGCCTTCGCCTCGAATTTCTCGGATGAAGCTGAATTTTGCGGCGAGCGCGGAGAGGCCTTCGCGCAACTCGGCGCCTCGCTTGCGAATGTTTTCGAGGAGTTTTTCGTCCTCGATGATATTGAGAAATTCAAGAGCCGTGGCGCAAGCGAGCGGACCGCCACCAAAGGTTGTACCGTGCAAGCCGGGCGAAACGCGATGGGCGACCACTTCGGACGTGAGGATCGCGCCGAGCGGGAGACCGGCGGCGAGCGGCTTGGCTATCACCACGACGTCGGGTTTCGAGGAAAATTTCTGGTACGCAAAATAGCGGCCCGTGCGGCCCAAGCCACACTGAATTTCGTCGGCGATGAGCAGCGCACCGCTTTTTGTGGCCAGGGCGCGCGCGCCGTTCCAGAAATCTTCGCTGACCGGAAAGATTCCGCCTTCACCCTGAATGGTTTCAAGGAGGATGGCGCAGACGGTGTCGTCAAACTTGGATTGGAGGTCAGCGACGTCATTGAAGCGGACAAACTCTACGCCGGGTATGAGGGGTGCAAAAGGGAGTCGGTATTTCTCCGTGGCGGTAACGCTCACGGCGCCAAAAGTGCGGCCGTGAAAAGAGTTTTCGAGCGCCAAAATGCGGTGTTTCCGGCCTGGGGAACCTGGAGACTCGGTCGAAGTGCGGCCGTATAGGCGGGCTAGCTTGAGAGCGCCTTCGACGGCTTCTGCGCCGCTATTGGAGAAAAACACGCGGTCGAGGCCAGACCATTGCGCAAGTTTGCGGGCCAGCGGGCCCTGGTAAGAATTGTGAAAGAGATTGGAAAGATGGATGGCTCGTGCGGCTTCGCGGCGGATGACTTTTACGATGCGCGGATGCGCATGGCCAAGAGCATTGACAGCGATGCCACCGAGAAAATCGAGATATTTTTTGCCGCGCGAATCATAGACATAGCAGCCGCGTCCATGCGTGAAGACAATGGGCTGGCGCTTATACGTGGGCATAAGAAATTGATTCGCATCGCGCAGAATGGACTTCGCATTCGAGGCGCGAGGAGAGAATTTCTTAGGTGACCGGACAGCGGATTTTGCTGTCTTTTTTGTATCGAGCATGCGCATTACGCCGCCGAAAGAGCCGTTTGGGCGCTCGGGAAAGATTCGCGCAGAATGCGCGTGCCGGGGATCGGGGCCGAATTATCTTCGTTGGTGTGTTCCGCCGAGTGAAACGCGAGGAGAAGAGCATCGGGAGCTGTGCCACCGACGATACGCACCTGGCGGACGCCGCCCTCAAGAGCGCGCTTAGCTGCTTCCAACTTGAGAATCATTCCGCCGGAGACAACGCGGCATTGAACCAGGCGCTCGCTCTCTTCGCAGGTGATAGCGGAGAGGACTTTTTCGCCGTCGAGAACGCCGGCGACGTCGGTGAGGTAGATCAACTGGTCGGCGTCGAGAAATTCGGCGCAGGCAGCGGCCATGTGGTCGGCGTTGATGTTGTAAAGCTCGTTATCAGGGCCGAGGCCGAGGCAGGGGGCGACAGGAATTAGGCGTTCGCGCCAAAGCGATTCAATGAAGGCAATATTGATGCCGGTGAGATAGCCGACGAACCCCAGGCTGCCGGCAACTTCGCCGTGGGACATGGGCTCTGCAAGGAAACACTGAGCGTCGGCAGCGGAGATGCCGATCGCTGGATACCCTTCCGCGGAAATCGCTGCGGCAAGGCGCTTGTTCAGTAGCCCGGCGAAAACCATCACGGCGGCGTCGCGCGTTTCGCGGTCGGTGACACGAAGACCGGAGACAAATCTGCTTTCGATGCCCATGCGCTTGAGGGCCTCGGTGAATGCGTGACCACCACCGTGAACCACGAGAATCTCGTGGCCTTCGTTGGCAAGGACGGCGACCTGCCGCGCGAGTGCGCGCATCGTCGGCTTCATCTTCGAGCAAAGCACCTGCGAACTTGATTACGGTTTTCATTGAAGTGCGGTTTTCTCCTCGATACCCAAAATATGGTTGAAATTCTGAACGGCCTGGCCCGCGGCGCCTTTGCCAAGATTGTCGAGGCAAGAGACGACGATGAGGCGCTGGCCAGACTTATCCAGGGCGAAGCCTATGTCACAGAAATTGGTGTGCGCGACATGCTGCAGCTCCGGCAAGGAGCCCGCGGGCCAGATGCGGACCATTGGCCGCCCGGCGTAGAACTTGCGATAGAGCGCTTCGATGGTCTCGGGGGATTGCTGCGCGGAGAGCGTGACGTAGATGGTCGAGAGAATGCCGCGAGCCAGAGGCAGCAGGTGCGTGGAAAAAATGAGCTGAGATTCGGCGAGGCCGGTGTGTTCGAGAATTTCCGGCGTGTGGCGATGTGAAAAAAGATTGTAGGCTTTGAAATTTTCGTCGACTTCGACGAATTGCAGGTCGCGACGGGGATCTTTGCCCGCGCCGCTGGCGCCAGACTTGCAATCGCAGATAACGTTTTGGTCCGAAGCGATAAAGCCGGCTTCGGCGAGCGGGCGCAGCGCGAGGATGACGCTGGTGGCGTAGCAGCCAGGATTCGCGACCAGGCGTGCTTTTGCGATTTCCTCAGAATAGAGTTCGGGAAGACCGTAGACCGCTTCGCCGAGATAATCGGCATGAGGCGTGGGTAGCTTGTACCAGGAGGTGAATGTTTCCGGCTGCGCGAAAGCGGAAGGCGCCGCTCAAGTCAACGACGCGCAAGCCAGCTTCGAGGAGCGCAGGGGCGAGTTCGGCGGAGACTTCATGAGGCGTGGCAAGAAAAGCGGTTCCCGCCGCGGTGGACGTGATCGAGTCGAGAGAAAGCGGGCGGAGGGGAGCTTGTCCCCAGCCGCGGAATTGGGGAAACAGTTCGGCGATGCAGTGGGCGCCTCGCGTTTCGCGCACATAAAACGTGGTGGAGGCGACAGCGGGATGGCGCAGGAGAATGCCGGCAAGTTCAAGGCCGGTGTATCCGGTGACACCAACGACGGCGACTTGGCGAGGATCTCTCATTTCACCAGGGCTTCAATCTTTTTTTGCAGGGAGTCGCGAGTTCGTTTGTTGGGAGTGATGATGAGAACGGTGTCATCCCCCGCGATGGTGCCGGCGATTTCCGGAAATTTCGATGCGTCCACGGCGGCGGCGAGAGGCTGGGCCCCACTGGGAGGAGTTTTCAGAACGAGCAAATTTTCCGCTGGGCGAATATCCAGCAGAAATTCGCGAAGCGCGCGCGCGAGCGGAGGTAGAGGGAGCGTCCCGTTACCGTTCTCTTCGGGAAGAACGGTTTCAGGCTTGTAGCCTTCCTGAGTCTTAACGAGGCGGAGCTCTTGCAGGTCCCGGGAAAGAGTGGCCTGAGTGACGCGCATCTTCTGCTGAGCAAGGCGGCGGCGTAACTCTTCCTGGCTGACGATGGGCTGGCCGCTGACCAACCGCAGGATTTGACCGTGGCGAAATGTTTTACCGATGCTCATGGCTAGCACAAATATACAACCTCCTGCATTTTTATACAATTGTTTTTGCATGCCGGCAATTGATTTTTCGCAACCGGCTGGCGGATGGGATTATCGGGAGGGATACGGGGTGCGGAAAGAGGCTATGCAGGATTCGCAACCTTCGGCAGAAGGAGACTGGATTTTCAGAGCGAGGAGTGGTTACCTTTCTTGTTGACCCCAGTTTGCGCGCTCCATGGCTATACCTTGCAAAGTAACGGGATGCAAGAACGACTCGCCGCCAGCCCTCGCCGAGCAGCAGCAGGTTTGCGTTTTGCACTTCACACTATCGATCGAGGGAAGCTGCGCGGAAATGAGGCGCGAGACGGCGCTGGGGAACGCTCCGCACGACCGGCAGAAGGAAATCATGCGATTTATTACAGAAAGCGGTGAGCGGCTGGCGCGGGTGGCTACCAGCGGCCTGCACTTGACCGATGATTTGAAGGCGAGAATTCTGAGCACGTTTCTGACGCTGATGAACCTGCGGGAAAACCTGGATCGCGCGAACATGCGGAGTTCCTTCGGGCGGACCGGGCAGACGCGCTGAAGCAGGGCTGGCACCAATCCCCTCTCAAAGAAGAAGAGAATCAGGCGCCGATGTAGCGGGCGTAGAGAGAACGCGCGATGGCGGGGTCTTTTGTGCCCTTGAGAATAGCGCGGCCATCGGCGAAGACGGTCATTTGATACGGGTCGACGCGAAAACAGAGCAAGAATTCGTTATGGCGGACATCGGAGACGGTGGTCGCAAGCCTCTCCTGCAGCGCTCCCAGATCGAGAGTACGGCCGCGCTCGTGAATCTGCACGGAGTCTCGGCCGCATAGGGTGATGTGCGGCTGGGCTTGTCCTTGAAGATAAGAGAATTCGCGGCGGGCACAGGCGCGGCAAGCCGGGTTTTGGGTGACGCGGACCGATTGGAAGTGGCCAGTCCACACGTCGCAAGACACCAAGCGGTTGTGGAGGGATTCTTCGCGGCCGGCGAGGAGTTTGAGGGCTTCAGCGACTTCAAGAGAGGCGATGAGGTTGACGATGGGGCCGAGGACGCCGACGGTGTCGCAGGTTTCTTCGAGGCCGTGCCCGTTGGTGGAGGATTCGAGGAGGCAGGCGAGACAAGGAGTTAGGCCGGGGCGGATGGTCATGGTCACGCCATAGCTGGCGACGGCGGCGGCGTAGATCCAGGGCTTGGCGGATTGCACGGCAAAGTCATTGATGAGGAAGCGAGTCTCAAAATTATCCGTGCCATCAAGGATGAGATCGAAGCCTGCGAGCAACTCTTCGGCATTGCGCGGGTTTAAGTCCGAGACCAAGCCTTCTACGGCGACGCTGCCATTGATGGCGTGCAGCTTGCGCTCGGCAGCAACGGCTTTGGGAAGGGCGGAGCGGGCGTCGTCCTCGTCGAAAAGAGTTTGCCGCTGCAAATTGGACGGTTCGACGAAATCGCGATCGAGAATTCTGACGCGGCCGACTCCGGCGCGCACGAGAAGACCAGCGGCAGCCGCAGCCGATCGCGCCGCAGCCTACGATGACAGCGCTGGAGGCGAGCAGGCGCTGCTGGCCTTCTTCACCGATTCCGGCGAAGAGCATCTGACGCGAGTACTTTTCCTGGAGCGAATCGAGCAAGCGCGGACCCGGTGCGGCGGCGACGGTCATCGTCCCCCTTGCATCATCATAACGCTAGAGATAGCGGGATGGGCAACGCCCTTGTGCTACGCTTCGTCTGAGCGATAGTGGGCATGAAATTGAGATGGGGAAGAAGGTTGAGGGGTATTGCCGTCTTCGCGCTGCTGTTTGTGGCGCCGAGGAGTTATGGACAGGCACAGGTGGAAGCAAAGGCCCAAACGCCTCCAGCGGGAGCTCCTGTCGTTGCGATACGGATTGTTACCGAAGATGGGCGACGTGCTTTCGGAATCGCCCATCAGGACTTGCGGTTGAAGTTGGGAAACCGCTGAATAGAGAGCAGGTTGCGCAGAGCCTGCGCGCGCTGTATGGGCTGGGTGATTATACGGATTTGAAAGCCGTCGTGACTCCCGTGGACAGCGGCGTGCGGCTCGACTTCGTGGTTCGAGAAAGTATCTTCTTTAATAGAGTCCTGATTGATGGGTTGACGCCACCCCCTACGGATTCATCCGCTGCCGCGGCCATGCAGATCACGCTGGGCCGGCCGTTTCGACAAGAAGACGTGGACGAAGGGTTGGCGCGCCTGCGTGATGTATTGAAGGAAGAAGGCCTGTATACGGCACAAGTCTCGGCAGAGAACGTGCCGTACCCCGCCACGCATCAAATGGACATCTTGGTGCATGTAAAGCCCGGGCCGCGGGCACGCGTGGCATCCGTGGAACTGAAGAACGGCACGGCGTACCGCGACGTGGAGATACTTTCGCGATTGAAGATGAAGCCGGGACAGCAGGTGACGACCGCGCGCATACAGCGCGGGACCGACCGGATCCGAAAATTTCTGGTGAAGAAGGGGCGGCTCAGCGCACGGGCGACCGTCCGGCGAGGCGAGTACAACGCGGCGAACAATACGATCCCGCTGGCGCTCGAGGTCACGGAAGGTCCGCAGGTGGACGTGGCGGTGACGGGCGCGAAATTGTCCAAAGGAGAATTAAAGAGGTTGGTCCCCGTGTATCAAGAAGGCGCCGTGGATGCAGACCTTCTGGAGGAAGGGAAACGGAATATTCGTGAGCGGCTGGAACGCGATGGATACTTTGACGCGCAAGTGAGCTACACGACAGAAACCAAGGAAGTGCAGGTCAAGGAACAGAAATCGAAGGGCACGGAAGAAGTGATCACGTACCACATCGAAAGGGGCGACCGGCATAAGCTTGTCGGAATTGAAATCAGCGGGAATCACTACTTCAGCACAGAATTGCTGCGGAGCCGGCTGCAAATCTACGGCGCGGCATTCGGTTCGCGAGGGCGGTTCAGCCGGCGGCTGATTGATTCGGACGCCCAATCGATGCAGGGTCTCTACGACGCGAACGGCTTTCTGGATGCGAAGGTGGACGGGCAGATCCTGGACAATTACAAGGGGAAAGAAGGAGACATCTTCGTACGATTCGCGATCCAGGAAGGCGCGCAGACGCGAGTGGCGTCGATCGCGATCGAGGGGATCCACGCGTTCACGGAAGAGGAATTGCTGGGTGTGATCGGATCGACGCCGGGGCAGCCGTACTCCGATTTCAACGTGACGACAGACCGGGACAATATTCTGGCGATGTATTTCAACGAAGGATATCCGGAGGCGAGCTTTACGTCGACGGCGGAACGGGTAGCCGCAGAAACGAGCGGGACCGCGAAGGGGACAAAAACCGAAACGACGAAAGACGAAAAGAGCCAGAAGAAAGAGGAAGAGAAGGAAAAGAAATCGAAGCCGGAGGCGGCGCAGGCGGCTCCAGTCAAGCTTGTGTATCACATCACGGAAGGACCGCAGACGCGGGTGCGGCGAATTCTTTTGAGCGGGTACCGCCGGACGCGGTTGGGAGTGATTCAGCGAGAAATCCGGGTTAAGCCGGGGGAACCACTGCGCGAAGGTGACGTGGTGGAATCGCAGAGGCGTTTGTACAACCTGGGCATATTCAACCGCGTGACGATCGAACCGCAGAATCCAGACGGCTCAGACCCTGACAAAGACATCGTCGTTTTGGTCGAGGAAGCCAAGCGATACACGATGGCGTATGGCGGAGGGTTTGAAGTGCAACGCCTGGCGAGCACGACAAATCCGACGGGAGGCGAGGTCCAGGCAGCGCCGCGCGGGATTTTTGAGTTGACGAAAGTCAACCTGACGGGTCGTGCTGATTCACTGTCGCTGAAGTTGCGCGGAAGCACGATAGAAGACCGGGCTTTGCTGGGCTACTCCATCCCCAACACGTTTGGAAGTCCGCACTACAGTACGCAGGCAACGGCGTACACCGAAAAAACGCAGGACATCAACACGTTCACGGCAATGCGGTACGAAATATCGGCGCAATTGTCGGACCAGGTGACGCCGCTGACCACGGTGTCATATCGTTATTCATTCCGTAAGGTGCTGGTTTCAAATTTAAATTCGCACATTGCTCCGGAGGAGATACCGCTCTTTGAGCAGCCGACATTGGTGTCCCAGTTTGGCGTGACGTGGCTGCGCGATGCGAGGGACAATCCGGCTGATGCCACCAAAGGAAACTTCAATAGCGCGGATTTCAGCGTCTCCAGTACAAACTTCGGTTCGAGCGCAAGCTTTCTGCGGTTTTTTGTGCAGAATTCGACTTATCACCGGATCAAACGGCGGTTCAGCTTTGCACGTTCGATCCGGATCGGGATTCTTGAGCCGTTTGCGAACACCGAGTCACTCTCGTTTCTGCCACCTACACCGACGCAGTGCACGGCGGCGGCGGCGCCCGGACCGCAGCCTGAAATCATCCCGCTTCCGGAACGATACTTCGCAGGCGGTGGGACGTCGTTACGGGGATTTGCGCTGAACCAAGCAGGACCGCGCGACCCATGCACGGGCTTCCCGGTGGGCGGCCAGGCCATGCTAGTGCTCAACCAGGAATTTCGCTTTCCGATGCGCTTGCCGTTCGTTGGGACGCAACTGGGGGGAGCATTGTTCTACGACGGGGGAAATGTCTATAGCCGGCTGGATCACTTTACGCTACGGGCGTACTCACCGAAGCCCGTTTTCACGCTGCAGGATCCTTCACAGCCACCCAGCGCGACAAATCCCACACTGTGCGTCTACAACTGCACGAACGAGCTGAATTATTTCGCGCACACGGTCGGGTTCGGGATCCGGTATGCGACGCCGGTGGGGCCGATTCGAGTGGATTTGGGCTACCAGATCAACCGTCCGTTTTTCGTAGTGCCGTGCGTCCCCATCACGGGTGGCACGCCAGCGAATCCTCAGTGCTTCAAGGGAGCGCAACTTCCGCGGCTGCAGATTTTCTTTAATTTGGGGTCGATTTTTTAATGCGCCGAGGATTTATTTTCGCAATCTGCTCGCTGTTTCTTGTGCCGGCAACTGCTTCGCGGATGGCTGGGCAGGAGGTTGTGGACCGGATCGTGGCGCGGGTGGAGAACGACATCATCTTGCTGAGCGACGTCCGAGAGTTGGAGGAGTACCAGGAACTGGTGAACGGAAAATCGGAAAGCGAAAGCGCAATTGTGGACCGGCTGATCGATCAGTGGATCGTACGGTCGGAAGCCGAGCTGTCACGCTTTCCCGAGCCGAACAGCGAAGAAATCGACCGTGAGGTTGCGCGAGTGGTGAAGTCCTTTGCCTCGGTCGAGGAATATGAAGCGCGTAAGAAGCAGAGCGGGCTGAGTGATGCGGAAGTGCGAAAGATTGTGACCGCACAATTGTACCTGAACAACTATCTTGATTCGAGATTTCGGCCGTCGGTTCAGATCGATGAAAAAGCCGTTGAGGATTTTTATCAGAATGCCGTCGTGCCGAGAGCAAAGGCGCGCGGGCAGGAGCCGCCCACGCTGGAGGCCTCCCGGGACATCATCCAAGATGCGCTGGTGCAGAGCGACATCAATGAACAGGCGGATCGCTGGCTAAAGGAAAGCCGCGATCGGTTGCATATACAAAAGTTTTTGGATGAAGGGGCAAGATGAAGGTCCGGAAGCGACATCCGATATGGAATTGGGTGATCCACACACCGTGGGTGCTGACGGTTATTGGCATCTTGTGCGTGATTGGTTTCTTCGCAAGCGGCGCGGGGAATCCGATCCTGCAGCGGTGGATCGTGCACCGTTTGGAGAAAGCAACGGGCGGCCGGGTGGAATTGCGGTCGATTTCGATCCAGTGGCTTTCGATGCGAGCCACGCTCAAGGGATTGGTGATCCACGGGCACGAGCCGGCCGGGACGCAGGCGTTGTTTTCGGCCAAGGAGGCGGATGCGGAGCTGCAAATTGATTCCTTCTGGGGCAGAAAGGTATCGCTGACCGAACTGGTGCTGAAGGAGCCGGAGGTGCACATCCGCGTGGCGAAAGATGGCTCGACAAACGTGCCGACTCCGCCAGGAGCAAGTGCTCCAAAGAAGCCGCTGCAGGAATCGCTTTTCGACCTGCGGGTGCGGCGGGTGAGCATCGAGAATGGGTGGCTGCTCTACAACGAAGTGAAAGTGCCGCTGGCAGTGGAGGGCGGCGAGATGAGTCTGACGCTGGACGCCGGGGGGACACCAGAACATCCACTGTATCTGGGGAATCTGGAGTGGCAACGGATACGGCTGAGCGCGCAGGGAATGGCGCCGTTGCCTGCAAATCTCTCGGCGAGATTTACGCTATGGCGTGACGGATTCACGCTGGAGCAAGGAGTGTTGAGCGCCGGACGGTCGCACCTTGATGCGCAGGCGGAAATGTCGGACTTCGCAAAACCCAAGTGGAGTTTCCGTTACCGGGGGTGGGTCGAGTTGCTCGACTTTCGCGAGACTTTTCGCTCACCCGCAGGTGCCGACCGGGCACGTCGATGTGCGCGGAGAAGGAACCTTCGCAAATGGCCAGTACCAAGGCACGGGGAGCTACGTTGGGAGCGACATCCACCTGAGTTACGACGTTTTTCACGCCGCGGGGCTTACGAGCCGGGCCAGCTACAGCATAAACAACGATGGGCTTGTAGCGCCGGATTTCGTCGCGGAAGGATTTGGCGGAAGTGCGAAGGGAAAAGTGACGCTGCGCTTCGCGGGCGTACAGTTCCGCGCGGACACGCACCTAGAGGATATGCATTTGGCGCAAGTGTTCCCCGCGATCGAGCATCCGGGTTTTCCGATCGATGAGCTGGAATGGGACGCGTTGCTGAGTGGGGACACGAGCGAGACGTGGAGCAACGCGTTTGAGCACTTTGAGCTTGGCGGAAAGATGGAATGGTCGCCTGTGGACGTCCTGGCACCAGGCCATGTGCCAGTTACGGCGAGATGGCAACTCCACTACCGTTACGATACCGCTGTTTTCGCGATTAGCGCGGGGGAATTCGAAACCCCTTCGTCGCGGGGAACGATTACGGGCGTGCTGGCGCCGCACAATTCCATGCTGGACGTCCATTTCGAAACGGGCGCTCTGGAATCCTACAAGGATTTCATCGATGTGCTCCGCGGTGCGAAGCGGGGTTCCGCGGACGCGATCAAGGAAATTTCGGGAAGCGCGCAGTGGGACGGCAAGATCACGGAGCCGAGTGGCCGGACGACGTTTAGCGGGCATGTTCGTGGCGAGCACATGCGCTATAACGGTGTCGCGCTGGATTCCGTGGAAGGCGATCTCAGCTATTCGCCCACGGAACTTGCGCTGGCGCGGGGCAAGTTGCGATTCGGCGCGATGGATACGGAGATCGAGGGAACCCTGGATTTGACGGACTGGAGTTTTCTGCCGGACAACGAGTGGACGGCGGATGTGAACTTCGATAAAGCCTCAGTCGAGACTATCCAGAAGCTTTTTGGATCGTCCTATCCTGTGCAAGGGGTGTTGAGCGGGCAATTGCATGGGCACGGAACGCGCGTGGCGCCTGGCGTCACGGGACTCTTCGATCTCGCTGAGGGAAGAGTCTATGGCGTGTCCTTCAATCGATTGCGAGGCCAACTGAACCTTTCGCCGGACGAAGTACGTATCGCAGACGCGGAGTTACGCGTGTTCGCACCGGGTAAGGAGAACGGCCGAGGTGCGGGCATCGTGACGGGGACGGCGGGTTATCGGTTCACGGATCAAAGAATAACCGCGGATCTGGTGGGAGCATCGCTTCCGCTTGAAGACATTGAGAAGTTGCAATCGGTGAGGTTGCCGGTTGGAGGATTGGTTACGTTTCGAGTGAAGGCCAGCGGACCGCTCTCGGCGCTGCAAAGCGATGGGACATTTCGAGTGGTGGATTTTCGCATTGGGAAGGATGTGATCGGAAGCTTCGACGGGAGTCTCACTTCCGACGGCCACAGCGCGAAGTTGGAACTTGGTTCGGCGATGACCACGGGAGGCATATCCGGAGAGGTGAGGCTGGGGTTGGCTGATCCCTATGCGTTAAACGGAAAAGTTTCCATTGCGAACATCGATCTGAATCCGTTTTTGATGACTGCTTTGCATCTCACGCAGTTCAATGGGCACGGTGTGGCTGACGGGGATATCACCGTAGCTGGCGAATTGCAACATCTTGAAAGCATCGTGATGGACGCCAAGTTTTCGCGGCTAGCACTGAATTACGCGAACGTACAGCTGGAGAACGTGGGACCGATCCATCTGCGCACCTCGAAGGAGAGCGTGGAAATCGATCAAGCCACCTTCCAAGGGACCGATACAAATATTGCTGTTGCCGGTTCAGTGCGATTTGCAGGACGAGGCACGCTTGGGTTGAAACTGAATGGTGCCCTGGACCTGCGCTTACTGACAGGATTCTTGCCAGCTGTGGAAGCGAATGGACCGGCCCAAATCAACGCGACGTTTGAAGGGCCATTTGACCGGCCGCGCATCACGGGAAGAGTGCACATAGAAAGCGCCTCTGCACGAGTGGCTGATTTTCCGACGGGGATGAGCAACATCACGGGCGATCTGGTTTTCGACGCGACGCGGCTGTTCTTTGAAAACGTCACGGCCGAATCGGGCGGCGGCACTCTGCACCTCACCGGGAGCGTCAACTACATCGAAAGTCCACTGCGGTACGACGTGACCGTGCGCACCGACCGCGCGCGCATCCGATATCCCGAAGGAATGAGCTGGCTGGCCGGCGGCTCGCTGCGACTGGCGGGAACACCGTCTTCCGGAGTTCTTTCGGGAAGAGTAGTGATTGAACGAGTGACGCTAACGCAGGGCCTGGAGGTTGCCAGCGTGCTTGTATCCTCGAAGGGGAGCATTTCGGGACCATCGACCAGTTCGCCGTTCTTGCGTAACTTGCAATTCGATATCTCGGCGCTATCCGCGCCAGACGCACGCATGGAATGGCCCGGTGCCGAGCTGGAAGCAGAAGCGAATCTCCGAGTACGGGGCACATGGGAACACCCAATTCTTCTCGGGCATATACACATTCTCGCGGGCGAGATGACATTCCACGGCGACAGGTATAAGGTCACGCGCGGCGACATGAATTTTGCCAATCCGTTCCGGCTGGATCCGGTGCTGAATGTGGAAGCCACTACAACAATTCAGCAATACGAGATTACGCTCAATTTTAATGGGCCGGCGAGCAAACTGACTTTGGCCTATCGCTCGGATCCACCGCTGCCCGCAAATGACATCATCACGCTGCTGGCGCTGGGACAGACGAGCTCGGAAGCGAGCATCCGAGGCGGTGGAACAGGTGCAACGCAAAGCGCCTCGTCAGGCGCTTCGGCGATTCTTTCTGAAGCAGTCTCGAGCCAATTGGGCGGGCGGGTCGAACGATTGTTTGGGATTACGAGGTTTCGGGTTGATCCCGGGCTGGCGGAAGTGGGCTCGACGAGTTCGTCCCAGAACGCCGCAGCGCGCGTCACGGTGGAGCAGCAGGTCACGCGAGATCTAACCATTACCTATGTTTCAAATGTGGGGTCGACACAACAGCAGGTCATTCAGGTGGAATACAACATAAACCGGAATGTGTCGATTGTGGCGCTGCGGGACCAGAACGGCACGTTTGGCATCGACGTCAAATTCAAAAAGCACTTTCAGTAGATGTGGCCTAAGCCCCTGATCCTCAGAATTGCGGCGGATCGGGCTGTTGCGCTGCCTGCTGAGGCTGGCCTTGTTGCCCGTTCTGTTGTGCGCGGGCGCCCGGCTGCCAGCGACGGGGGCCGTTGTTCAGCCGCGCGGATTGGCCAATTTCCGGATTTTGTGCCTTCAATGCCTGCAGGGCTTCTTTTGCGGCCTTCGCGCCGGTGGTGCGGCTGGCTCCCTGGATTTCGCGAGTAATTTTGGGCATTTCTGCGGCGACCTTCTGACCCACAGGAGAGCCGTAGAACTGCAGTAGGGTCTTGATCTCGTCGTCGGTGTAGTGCTTGTCGTAAATGACGATGAGCTGCTCGGTCAACTGGTCGACGTCGAATTTCTTCTGGTAGCTTTCGATAAACGAAGTTACAAAAGCCTGGCCTTTGTCGTTATTAGGGACCGTTGCGAGAAGTTTTTCCCGGTACTGCTCACTGGAATTGCTGACGGCGTCCTGCACTAAATCGTGCGCGCCGATGAGTTCCATCAGCGAGCGAACGTCCGAATCCTTGACGGGATCGATGGGCTTTGCTTGAGCAGGGCTTGCCTGGTCCTGCGCGGCTGCGCTCTGCGGCGCGGCGCTGACCGGATTTTGGGATGCGCCCTGGATGGCAAGGAAAAATGTTCCGACGTAAATAATGACAAGGGCTAGGACGGCCTTCATGACTTCCTCCGCGGCGGAGCATTCAGAGCCTTTCCGCCACTTCTGAAATTGTAGAAAATGCCCCGGCTCGGAGAAGACACTTGGCACGGTACAGGCGTGCTTCTCGTTTAACTGTCCGTTCGTTCAGGTGGGCCCGGTAACGGTAGCTGAGGCTTTCTGCTACCATGCCGCGGCATGGCGGAGACTGCATCTGCGGGCGCGGCAGCACCGGGCGTTGCGGACCACGCCGAAATCATCGAGCGTGAAGCAGGACTTCATCGCAATCTAACGCCGCGGCAACTTTCGATGATCGCGATGGGCGGAGCGATAGGAACGGGGCTGTTCCTTGGCAGCGCCATTTCCGTAAGGCTTGCTGGGCCGGGCGTGATTTTCAGTTATTTGGCGGCGGCTGCAATTGCACTGTGCTTGATGTGGGCGCTCGGCGAAATGACGGTGGCGCATCCAGTGGCGGGTTCTTTCGGAGTTTACGCGGAAATGTACGTGCATCCGTGGGCTGGCTTTGCGATGCGGTACTCCTACTGGCTGGCGCAGGTGATTGCGACCGGTAGCGAGGTCGTAGCGGCGTCGATCTATTGCCAACATTGGTTTCCGAATGTGCCGTCGTGGATGTGGATTGCAGGATTTTCGGCGGCGCTCGTGTATGTGAACGCTCGAAGCGTAGCGAGTTTTGGCGAATTCGAATATTGGTTCGCGATGATCAAGGTGCTGACCATCGCCGTGTTTCTGATTCTAGGCGCAGCGTTGATCCTGGGCATTGGATTTCCGCGGATCGGGATTGCGAACTATACCGGGCATGGAGGATTTCTTCCGAACGGCTGGCAAGGCGTTGGACTTGGTGTCGCGATGGCCATCTTCAGCTTTCTGGGAGTGGAGATCGTCGCTGTTACTTCCGGTGAGGCGAAAGATCCAACGACGGCGTTGCCGAGAGCATTGCGCTGGACGCTTGGGCGAATGGGGCTTTTTTATGTGGGAGGACTCGCGATCGTTGTCGGAATCGTGCCGTGGAACGAGGTAGGGCTGGGGGAAAGCCCGTTCGTGCGTGTTTTCGAAATCGTGGGGATTCCTGCAGCAGCAGGGGTGATGAATTTCGTGGTGCTTACGGCAGCGCTCTCCAGCGTCAATTGCAATTTGTATCTGATGTCGCGGATGCTTTTTTCGCTGTCGCGCGGCGGGTATGCTCCGTCAGTCTGGGGTCGCTTGAGCCCGCGCGGAACGCCGGTGGCGGCGTTGCTGGTCTCCAGCGTGGGAATGATCGCAGCGATCTTCGTGGATCATTGGTTTCACGAGAAAGCGTATGTTTACATGCTGGGATCAGCGTTCCTGGGCGGGATTTTTGTTTGGCAAATGATTTTCGTTTCGCATCTTGCGTTTCGACGCCGAACCGCGAAGTGGGTCAAACCTCCGCTGAGACTCGCTCCGCGGGGGCCTTGGAGCTCTGTTTTCGGACTTACAGCGCTTACTGCAGTGCTGATTTCGACGTGGTGGGTCCCCGGTCTGCGCATTACGCTCGAAGCGGGGGTTCCCTGGCTTGTGTTCATTTCGCTGTGCTACCTTGTGTGGAGAAAGGTGCGATCCCAGAAGTTTTCCGATGGAGCCTTGCAAGATGGATGAACTGCTGAAGTGGCGCGGCGAATTTCCGATCCTTGAGCGCACGACGTATATGATCAGCAATTCGCTGGGTGCCATGCCTCGCGGAGTGTACGACGAAATGCGGGCCTACGCCGATTCGTGGGGCGAGCGCGGTGTGCGTGCCTGGGAAGAAGGCTGGTGGGAGATGGCCGTCAACGTCGGCGACAAGATCGCTCCGTTGATTGGGGCGGGACGGGGCGAAATTTCGCTACATCAAAACGTCACCCTGATTCAGGCGGTGATTAGTTCGTGTTTTGATTTTCGCGGGCCGCGCAACAAGGTGGTGTTAACGGACCTGGAATTTCCGTCGATTCAGTATTTCTACCATGAGCAGCGCCGTAACGGTGCAAGGGTCGAGCTTGTTCCCAGCGACGATCCCGTGCGATTCGATCTCAACAAGTTTCTTGACGCCATTGATGAGACGACGCTGCTGGTGCCGATCTCGCAGGTGCTGTTCCGAAGCGCTTATACCGTGGATACGCGAGCGATTATAGAAAAAGCGCATCGGGTTGGCGCGCACGTCATCCTCGATCTCTTTCAGGCTGCTGGCACAATTCCTGTCGACGTCCGCGGTCTCGGCGCGGATTTTGCGTGCGGTGGCGTGCTCAAGTGGTTGTGCGGCGGTCCTGGCGTGGGATATCTCTACGCGCGGGAGGATTTGCGCACGAAACTGCAACCAGCGATCGCGGGCTGGCTTGCGCACCGGCGGCCTTTTGCATTTGAGACTGGCGCTATCGATGCCCGTGAGGATTCCTTCCGGTATTTGAATGGCACGCCGCACATTCCGGCGTTGTATGCGTGCCAGCCGGGACTCGACATTCTCAACAAAGCTGGGATAGGCGCGATTCGCGAAAAATCGATGCGTCATGACGGCGCGGCTCTTCGACGGTGCGAAAGCTCACGGATGGCGGGTAAACACCTCGGAAAATCCCGCAGAGCGAGCGGGAACGGTTTCCGTTGAGTGTCCGCATGCGGCAGAGGTATGCCGCGAGCTGCTGGCGCGGGAGATTCTGGTGGATTATCGTCCAAAAGCCGGCGTGCGGCTTTCGCCACATTTTTACAATCGCGAAGAGGAATGCGACCTGGCGATTGCCCAAATCTCGGACATTCTCGAAACACGAGCTTGGGAGAAACATGCAGCTGCGCTTTCGTCCGCTTGAGGAATGGAAAAGTGCATTTGCAGGATATGACGGGACGGGACGACTGAGATGAAACTGTTTCGCGATAACTCGGTAAACGAGACGCACGCTAAGAGCTCCGGCACGGATGAATTCGCCTTGCAGCGCGCTGCAATGATTGAAAAGCAATTGCGGCGGCGCGGCGTTCATGATTCCGGCGTGCTTGCCGCGATGGCTGCCGTGCGGCGCGAAGAGTTTGTGCCGAAGGAGTTTCGCCACCGAGCGTACGAAGACGCACCGTTGCCTATCGGGGAAGGCCAGACGATTTCGCAGCCTTACATCGTTGCGGCAATGACGGCGGCGCTGCGCCTCACGGGAAACGAGCGCGTTTTAGAAATCGGGACTGGTTGTGGGTATCAAGCGGCGATTCTTTCACACCTGGCGAAAATCGTTTTCACGATCGAGTCGCGCTCGGAACTTGCTTCCTCGGCCTCGGCCAGGCTTGAGCGGCTCGGATATGGGACTGTTCATGTTCACTGTGGCGACGGCACGCTGGGACTGCCGGAACTTGCCCCCTTTGACGCGGTACTCGTTGCAGCAGCGGCGCCAGCGGTGCCGGAACCGCTTCGTGCGCAGCTTGCCAAGGGTGGCCGGCTGATTTTGCCGGTGGGCGATGCGGAGAATCAGGAATTGCTCTACATTGAACGACACGGAAATTCGTTCGAGACGCGTACCCTGGAAGCGTGCCGGTTTGTGCCCCTCATTGGCTATCACGGATGGAAGGAACCGCCGGCGCGATGAGTGCCGCTGCTCCTGACCTATCGATTGTTATTCCCTCCTACAACGAAGAGTTGCGCCTTCCCGCAACTCTAGAGCAAATCGCAGCCTATCTCCCAAGTTTGCGAGGAGAGACAGAGATTCTTGTAGTCGACGATGGCTCGAAAGACCGAACGGCAGAGGTCGCTGAGTCTTTCCAGAAAACACTTCCCAGCCTGCGGGTGATCTCCAATGGTGTGAATCGAGGGAAGGGTTTCAGTGTCCGTCACGGAATGCTTGAAGCGCGTGGCCAGAGCGTGCTTTTCACGGATGCCGACCTCTCCGCGCCGATTGAAGAAGCCCCAAAACTTCTGGAGGCCTTGAAAACTTACGATGTGGCGATAGGCTCGCGGGCGCTAGACCGCAGTCTTATCAGCGTCCATGAGTCTCGCTTCCGCGAGTTCGCGGGCATTATCTTTAACGCCATGGTGCGTTTGATCTTACGTCTGCCGTTTGTGGATACGCAGTGCGGGTTCAAAGCATTTCGGCGCGAACGCTGCCAAATTCTTTTCGAACAACAGCGCATCGAGCGGTTCGGGTTCGATCCCGAATTGCTCTACCTGGCGAGGCATCACGGACTCCGCACGATCGAGATCCCCGTCCGTTGGGGGCATTCGCCTGCTACAAAGGTCAATATGTTTCATGACAGCATTCAAATGTTTCTGGACGTGTTCACGATTCGCTGGAACGCGATCAAGGGCCGCTATCCGAGGCGGTCGTAAGGGTCATGGTGACGAATATGCTTTATGACACAAAGTACTTGACAGAAGCTCATTTTTGGAATAGGCTTTTTGTATGCTAGCCGCTGGCCCTCTCCGTTCGAATAAGCGCGAACCCATCCCGATCGACGCTCGCGCGGCCGATCATCTCAAATACATTCGCGAGACCATGGAGAGTGCGGCGGAATTTACTGCCGTGCCCGGCTGGGGCGGCGTGGCCATGGGGATTACGGCGCTTGCGGCTGCCTTTGTGGCAGCGCGCCAGTCTTCGCCTCGTGCCTGGCTTGCGGTCTGGCTCCTTGAGGCTTTCGTTGCCGTTGCGATCGCTGCACCGACAGCTGTCACCAAAGCGCACCGCGCGAATTCGACTCTTTTCTCTGGTCCGGGGCGCAAATTCCTGTTTAGCTTTGCTCCACCGATCATCGTTGGCGGCTTGTTGACTTTCGCTCTCTATGCCGCTGGGGCTGCGGCCGTGTTGCCGGGCGTTTGGCTGCTGCTCTATGGGACTGCTATCGTCACGGGCGGAGCGTTTTCCGTGCGCGTGGTTCCGGTCATGGGCTTTTGCCTGATGAGTCTCGGAGCTGCGGCGCTTGTCGCGCCCGCCGCCTGGGGCGATGCATTCATGGCCGCGGGATTTGGCGCATTGCAAATTGGCTTTGGAATTTGGATTGCGCGGCACCACGGGGGATAAAGAGAAATTCATGGCGAAGTCATCCTCAGCACACCAGGAACGGGTCCAGCGCACGCGCGAGCGCGATGCGTCGCTGGCCGCCGTCCGCGGATCGGCGCGAGAGGCTGTTTCTCCGGACCTGGACCGGTTGATACATGAGCGGATCCGACTAGGGATAGTAAGCGCGCTGGCTGTGAATCGCTCGCTGACTTTCAACGAGCTCAAGGCTTTGCTTAAGACTACGGACGGCAATCTGAGCGTCCACGCTCGCAAACTCGAAGAAGCGGATTACATCGTTTGCACGAAATCCTTTGATGGACGGCTGCCCAAAACGGAGTACAGGCTGACGGCATCGGGCCGGCGTGCGCTGGAGCGCTACCTGAACCACATGGAAGCGCTGATTCGCGCGACGCGCGAGGGCTGAGATCGGCAAAATTTTTTGCGCAGGCACTTTGTGACATAGAGTAGTTTATGATCTTTTTTTCCGGCGGCGGAGAAAGTAGCAAAAAACATGCAGCATTTGACCACGCAGCACATCATGACGACAGGACCTCAGGTAGCGATCGATTCCGGTTTGCACGTTGCCATCATCTCGGATGGAAACGGGCGATGGGCCACTTCGCGCGGACTGCCGCGCTCCGCCGGTCACCGCGCGGGAGCCGAATCGGCGCGGCACATTATCGAAGCAGCGCCGCGCCTGGGAATTCATACGCTAACCCTGTTCGCGCTATCCTCGGCCAATTGGAATCGGCCGGCCGCCGAGGTGAATGCGATTCTTCGTCTTCTGCACGAATACCTGCTGGTGGAAACATCCCACTGTATCGAGGAAGGCGTGCGGTTGAGCGTCATCGGACGCCGCGACCGTATTCCAGCCACATTGCGCCAAGCCATAGCGGATTCCGAGGCCGCTACCGTGAGCGGCACAAGGCTCCATCTTCGGCTGGCGATCGATTACTCGGCTCGCGAAGCGATCTATCACGCCGCCTGCAGATTTTATAAGGTCACCGAGCTGTCGCCAGAGTCGTTCTCCAGCGTCCTCGCGGAAGTTCTTCGCGGTGGCTCCACGGAAGTCGATCTGCTCATTCGAACTGGCGGTGAACAGCGGCTGTCAGATTTTCTACTGTGGGAGTGCGCCTTCGCCGAATTTGTGTTCTTGCCGAAACGCTGGCCAGATTTCAACGTCAAGGACTTAGAGGTCGCTTTGATCGAATTCCAACGACGCGAGAGGACCCGTGGGGCGCTGCCTGACGCTATCGCTGGCTAAAGAGCCATTGACGGGGATACAGTCATGTCAGAGTCCACTCCCCACTCCGCACCGATAGTCGCGTTACTTTTGCTCGGCACCCTCTTCGCAGTTGGAGCGAGCCTGCTGGCGCTGTTCTATGGTGTCGCGCGACGTTCAAAGCCAATCTTTTGTATTGGAGCAACAATCGCGGCCGCATTACTCGCGGGATATTTTTCTCTATTGTGCTGTGTTTCTCTCCGAGGTAAAGACAAAACATTGCCTCTCGGTTCTTGGAAGTATTTTTGCGAGTTGGATGGTCATATTGCTTATTCAGTCTCTGAGGTTAGCGAAGCGGGAGTTATTCTAGGGCCAGCTGGGGCTACTTATTGACCACGAAAACAGCTTTTTACACAAGAAGAACTACCTTGACTTCCATCCCTCCTGGATAGAAGTCGACTAGATTCATCGCTTTTCCACCCTCAACAACTAAAGATACGTCTCCGATCACCCCTGACATTTCGGCTCCCTGTGGCGTCTATATTCCAGGAGCTAGGAATGGGAACTATGGGACTTGCGCTGCCCTGGGAGACTAGAATCTCTTCCGTGCCGCGCGAACGGGAGAAGCGAGTGGAACCTTCCGAAGACCTGACAGGCCGCCCCATCGAGTCTGCTGCGGTCGCTGCTGCCACGCTTCCGGTCTCCGAAGACGCCGAGCTGGCGGCGCGCTGCCGAGCCGGTGATCTAAGTGGCTACGAGCGTCTCTATGCGCTGCATGGTGCCCGTATGAAGAACGTGGCGCGCAATCTTCTGGGAAACCCAGTCGACGCTGAAGATGCCGTGCAGGAAACATTCTTGAAAGTGCAGCGAAGTATCGGCGGCTTTCGGGGGCAATCAAGCTTTGTTACGTGGACGTACAGGATTCTCATCAACACTTGCTATGACGCGCGGCGCAGCCGGGTGCGGAAGAAAGAAGTCGCCAACGACGACAGCGAAGATTCGCCGCGACCGGAGCCCCGTGCACCGGGCGCGCATCCTTCGCTGCGGATGGCGCTGGAACGTGCGCTGGCCGGATTGACGAAGCATCAGCGCGACGTTTTTCTGCTGTACGAAGTCGAAGGCTTCCATCATAGGGAGATCGCCGGGATGCTTGAGATTACAGAGACGGCTTCAAAGAACACTCTTTTTCAGGCGAAGCGAAACCTTCGCCAGGTGCTTGAGCCTCCGCGCGGCAACAGCGCCGCGGGAGCACGGTGAATGACGATGAACATCACATGTGAAGACCGAGACAGGATTCTGGAAGATGGCACGCCCTCAGAATGGGTTGCTCTCGAGGCGCACAGCGCGAACTGCGCCGCCTGTGCCGAAGAACTCCGTAGCTGGAAAGCACTGAGTGTCGCGGCAAAAGAGATGCGCGACTACTCCGATACGCCTTCGCAGTGGCCGCGCATCGAGCGAGCGCTTACCGAAGAAAGCGCGGCCAAGAAACAACGCGCAGAACGCTGGAACTGGCTCTCGCTCGGGTTCGGCCTTTCTCTGGGATGGCAAACCGCTGCGGCTGCTGTCCTAGTCTTGATTTTGACAGTTTCCGGCGTATGGATTTATGGGCATCGCCCGCCGCCGCTGGATATTCGCGACCAGTCTCTTCTGAAGACTCCGGCTCTGGCAGAGGTGGAGCGTACGCAGGCCGCTTATGAGCAAGCGATCGACAAGCTGGCTGCAGATGCCAAACCGCAACTTGAAAATCCTGCGACACCCTTGCAAGCAAGTTACCGCGAGAAGCTTCTCGTGGTAGATAGCGCCATCAACGATCTCCGCGCGCAAGCGGGGATGAATCCGTCCAATGCGCATCTTCGCCAACAACTGCTGGCGATGTACCAGGAGAAACAGCAAACGCTGGAAGATATTTTGGAGGAAAAGCGATGAAGTTGTTCGTGTCGAATGAGAATAGAGAGCGTTTGCGCGGCGCGCGCTTGGCGTGCGGGATTGCGGCCGTCCTTCTGCTCACAGCATTTCCTGCATTGGCTTCGAGAAACTGGCCGCAGGACGAGGTCACGCGAAATTTTGATAAGACATTAACTCTTGGCGCTGGCCAGTCCGTTCGCGTCGAGCACAAATTCGGCGAGGTCAAAGTCCACGGTGAATCCGGACGCGAGGTCAAGATCTCCGCCGTCATCCGAGCGCAGGGCAGCTCGCATGACGAAGCCGAGTCCTTCGCGCAGAAAATTCAGATTGAAGTACAACAAACCAGTGAAGGCATCAGCATCCGGACGATTTATCCGCCGGAAGAAAACAGATGGTTTCATATCAGCAAACATTCGTCCTGGTCCGTCAGCTATGACATCGCGGTACCGACGGATACACCTCTGAATATCCGCAACAGTTTCGGAAGTGTCGAGGTCGCCCGCGTCCACGCCGCGGTGGACGTGGAGAATGGCTACGGCTCACTCACTGTGCGCGATGCTGGTGCGGTGCGGTTGAACAATTCCTTCGGCAGCATTGAGCTGACCGGTGCTGCGGGCAATGCCGTCGTCAACAACAAGAACAGCTCCGTGCAGGTTTCTGAGGTGAAAGGCACTCTCGATGTGCAGGATCGTTTCGGCAGCATCACGGTTCGGAATATCCAGGGACCTGCGACGATCACCGGAGGCAACGGAGCGATTACACTCGACGGTGCCGCATCAGCTAGCGTCACGACTTCATTTGGGAACGTGGACACGCGAAACATCCACGGCGATCTGTCCGTCCACGACAACAACGGCAACTTGGATATTTCGGCAATCGGCGGCACGCTTGACGTAAGCGACAGTTTTGGAAACGTGACGTTCTCCGACGTGAAAGGCCGTGTAAATTGCACGACCAACAACGGCCGCGTCAAGGCAAGCTCGCTGACGGGAACTTCCGCGACCATCCACGATTCCTTTGGCAACATAGAGCTGGAGAATCTCAACGGTGCGCTCGATGCCGAGACTTCCAACGGGAAAATCACGGTGCGGGACATCCGGGGAGCCGTCACGCTCAAGTCCTCGTTTGGAGCCATCGAGGCAACGAACATCCCGAAGGGAATCCGTGCCATCACGGGAAATGGAGCTATCACACTGACGGATATCGGGGCTGACGCTTACGCGAAAACGAGCTTCGGCAGCATCGCGGCCGAACGCATCAATGGCAACTTCACGGCCGAAGACAGCAATGGCTCGGTTACTGCACGAAATGTCAAAGGCGACGCCAGCGTAAATACGTCCTTCGCAGGTGTGACGCTGGAATCCATAGGGGGTCGCACCCGGGTGGACAATCAGAACGGAGCGATTTCCGTTCTCGCCGTGCGCCCTGCCAGCGGTTGTCGCGACATCTCTCTCAAGACGTCTTTCTCGTCCATCCACGTTCGCGTCCCGGACGGCGTGGGCTACAACCTTGCTGCACGGACCTCTTTCGGGAGAGTTTCCTCCGAGTTGCCGGTCACGGCGACGGGAAATATTGGAGGAGATTCGCTGAACGGGACGATCGGAGCGGGGGGCTGCCAGTTGCAGCTGACCAATTCGAACGGAAGCATTGAGATTGCCAAAGCACCTTGAGCAGAAGTGGCAAAGCCACTTATTTGTTCGCGCATTACAGCGAAGATCGGCGCATTGAACCTCGCGCTAGAGTCATAGCAAATGCTTTCTTGAGAACGCCTGTCGCGGTCTTGGTCAGGTGATACTGGCCAAGCTCGTCTTCGGTGGCAAAGGCCACGTCGGTCACATCGCTTCCGGCGCATGGTTCCCCGCTGATGCGCTCGCACAAATAATCCACTATGACGAAATGAAAGCGAGGTTGGTGCTTCTGTGCCGAAGCCTGCAACCGCTCGTCAGGAAATATACGGTCGAAGACCTCAATGAGTTCAAGCACCCGCACGTCGAGTCCAGTTTCTTCACGCAGCTCACGCGCGACACCTTCTTGCAGTGACTCTCCGAGTTCGAGGGTTCCGCCCGGAATGGACCATTCGCCACGTAAAGGTTCGCTGCCGCGCCGGATCAGCAGGGCGCGCCCATTATCGATGATCACGCCGCCAACGCCGACTATGGGACGCTCGGGATATTCGCGGGATGAGGTCACTTTTGGAAATCTGCCCTGGAGCGGTTTACAATCCAAGCAGCCGCTCCGCGCATTAGAGTTGACTTAGGACAACGGGGTATATAATACGCCATGGTGGCGGCGGCACAATCTATAGGGCCCCGCCCTGCGAACATTTCTACGGAGGATGGAGCCGTGATCCGCTGCCCTGAGTGTTCCACCGAAATTGATGTGGACGAAGACGAAGTCGAAGAAGGCGAAATCCTGAGCTGTCCCGAATGCGAATCGGAGCTTGAGGTTTCGCAGACGCATCCCGTGCATCTGAACCTCATCTCCGACGACCTCGATGAAGAAGATGATGATGACGAAGAAGACGAGGCCAAGGAAAACGGCGACCTCCTCAAAGACGACGAGGAGGACGACGAGGAAGAAGAAGAAGACGAAGACGAAGAGTAACCGGCTTCGACTGCCGTCCAGCATCCCCAATCCTCCGCGCAAGCATCTAATTTGATAGGAGTGGACTTATGAAGAGTCCCCGGTGGTTTGTTGTCGTGGGAATGGCAGCGCTATCAGCTTGCCTTGCTCCGGATTTTTTCCGAGCGCAGGAGCCCGCGCCTCCAGCTCCACCGGCCCCGAATGCCTCTCAGCCACCGGCTCCCGAAAAGCCGCAGAAACAGAAGTACAGTCATGCCGACGACTTTCTGATCATCGGGACCATCTTCGATCCCAAGGGTTATGCATTTCCGGGTGTGGAGCTGCGTATCAGACGGAGCAACGAGAAAAAATACCGCTGGGATAGCTACACAAATTCGCGGGGTGAGTTTGCCATGCGCGTGCCGCAGGGTTCGGACTATGAGATGGTGATCCACGCCAAGGGATTCGCGGACCAGATACGTGAGCTGGATGCGAAGACAGGCGTCAGCGAAGCACGTATAGTGTTTCGTATGGAATCTGCAGGGGGAACGAAGAAATGAATGCGCCAAAACGATTCCTTCTTATGGCAGTAGTTCTCATATTGGCGAGCGTAACGGTCATGGCGCAAGATGCCAAGCGCGAAGCTCAGCTCCGCACGGTCCACGGAATAGTACAGGACAAATCCGAGAACCCTGTTTCGGAGAGCGTGGTTTTCCTAAAGAACACTCGGACGAATGTCGTACGCAGTTCTTATACAGATACCACGGGCAAGTACCGCTTTAGCGGGCTAGACCCAAATGCTGACTACGAAATCCACGCGGAAAAAGAAGGCTCCAAATCGCCTACTCGTACGGTTTCGAGTTTTGAGAGCCGCAAGGACATCACGCTCAATCTGAAAATCGAAAAGAAGAGAGATTGAGAGCATCGGATCGCGCGCGTCTCGCCGTATTCATGATAATTGAGATTTACCTGGCAGGAAGTTTCGGCAGGTGACGGCCAGAATAATACACATGGCCGGAGGAAACTGGCTGATTCTGTTGTTCCTCTCGGAGAAACCGCCTTGTGAAGAGTCAAAACAGTAAAAAGCGAGTGAAATTGATATGAAACCATTTTGGACCGCGGAGAATCTAAGTCGGAGCATGGCTTTCTGGAAACTCGGTCAGCCCATTTTTCGACGATCCCTTCTCCCTAAAGAGAATTGGAGTTCTGAGTGCATAGCATCATCGGGAAGCCGAGCCATTTGTTTCTGCGAATCTTATTTGCCCTAATTTTTATAGTTCCAACAACGCTTGCGCAACAACCACAACCTCCGCCACCAGCGCCTGCTCAAGCCGAGTCTCAGTCAGATAAGTCTAAGGACGCGAAAGAAGAGGAGGATAAGAAAACGGCTGATGATCAGATTGGGAAGAGTAAGCTGGAGAAAGAAACCGGAACTGTAAACGATCGTATTTTCGAAGTGCTCCCGAATTACGGAACCGTGGAAACTACTAAGACTCTTCCGGCGCTCACGACCGGGCAAAAATTTCGGCTTGCAACCGCCGGTGTATTCGACTGGGCCGCATATCCCTTTAATGGGGCGCTCGCTGGCATAGCCCAGGCGAAAAATGATCCGAAATCCTGGGGACAGGGCTGGGCGGCTTACGGGAAGCGTTATGGCGAGTCATTTGCCGACAACAGCATAGGCACGTATATGACAACGGCTATTTTCCCGAGTCTGCTGCATGAAGATCCTCGCTACTACCAGATGGGAAAAGGCAGCTTCGTGCATCGCGCCTACCATGGGATCAATCGGCTGTTTGTCACGCGTACGGATTCCGGACACGATCGATTTAATATCTCGGAGTCGGCGGGCAATGCTGTGGCGGCCGCAATCTCAAACATTTACCATCCAGCAGAAGATCGTACTGCGGCGCGAAACGCCTCCACGTTTGGGTTGCTGATTCTTTGGGATGGTCTTTCTAACGAACTGAAAGAGTTCTGGCCAGATATTCGACGCAAGGTACTTCACAAAAATACGCCCTAAGAATGCGCGGCGGGCGGGTCCGCCGAGAATCAATTTTGTGCAGGCGCCAAAACTCGCACGGCTTGCGGCACCACTTCAACCTCCACAGGTGTGGGACCCAGGATCTCGCCATCTCCGTGGAACATGCATTGTCGGTCTGTTGTGAACTTCACAGCCTGAACCCGGATCCGTTTGACATGGGGTGTTCGCAGCTCACCGCTCACTAATATTCGCGGCAAGAGCGCCAAAACTTGGAAAACACTAAGGTCTTCCACAATCACGGCATCGAGCCAGCCGTCGTCCACACGCGCATCGGGCGCAAGCCTAATTCCGGCCCCGTAGGTCGGCGTATTTAGCACGGCAGCCACGAGAGAGTTGACCTCCAACGGAGGCAAGTCGCTCCGCGGAAATTCCGCCTTCACTCTAACGCCGCGATGGGTAGCAGAACGCGCGCAGTGCCGACGCAATGTATCGCGATCTGCCGGGCAAATGGCGAAAAGCTCCGCTTGCGTGCCGCGCCGCTTCCGCATCTATTCCCAATCCTCCCCCGCCCGGATAGAGGCGCACTCGGCCGTCCGCAGTTCGCGCCCGCGCAAGATCCACTCGCCTCGGTTGAGCCCGCAGAACTGCTTCGGCCGCCCAAACCGGATCCTCCGGCAACTGAAGGCACGCGGCGAAGTCATTCCCGCCACCCGCCGGCAGAACCCCCAAAATAACTTCGGAGCCGTAAGCCGCGTTCACCAATCCTTGGAAGGTGCCATCGCCACCTAAGGCAAACAATAGCTGTTTACCGCAGTTTATGGCGTCCAGCGCCTTCGACTCGAGATCTCCAGCGCTCCGAACGAAGATAAACTCTGCGGGGAGAGAGGCCGCCTCGAACACTCTTCGAATTCGCGGGAGACAAGCGCGCGCGCGCCCGCCTCCCGCAGTGGGGTTCACAAAGACAACTGTCTGCGGTAAAGAAGAAATGAAGCTGGTGTCGGCCACTTGGTTTGCTATCCTGCCCAACCAATCGTATGCCTGTCAATCAAGACGCCACGGGCAGGCGAGCACGCGATTGAGAATTCAGGGCTTCTTTGGAAGTATTCTCTAAGTGGCGACGCGGGCTGCGTTGCCGCGAAAAATCGTTCGGCTTTTACTTCTCATTTTTACTTGGAGCCGCGATGGCGGAGATTACGGCAGCGAGGTTATTTTCGTTGAGAGCGTGGTTGAACGCGGGAAGATCTTGCTCGATGAGCTTGTGATAGTCCGCGACCGCTCCGGTAAGTTCTGTTTCTATCGTCTGAAGCAATTCTAAAGCCGTGTCCGTTGGGGCAAAGTCTGCTCCGCCGGCGACGTCTCCGCCTCCAGTGCCTACTTCAGCGTTGAGCCAAATCAGGTTGAGATAAACCTTGTCAGCCTCAACGAAATATTTGTCGTCGCTGTTGATTTGCGAGGGCGTAACAAGCTTGAACTCTATGGTCTGGAGCCTCTTGTCCATTTCCTCGACGGTTTTCAAGAGCTCAGCCTTGCGCTTGGACTGCGCTTCATCTTCCGCCGGCGAGGGCTCCGGTTCGTCGAAGTCATCCGGTTCGGCAGAAGGCGGTCTTTCCTTCTCTTTTTTCTTTGGCGGGCGAAGCATCGTTTCGATGACCTCGATTTGCTTCCGCAACCATTCAATTTGATTGAGAGTATCGGATGCTCGGGTAATGTCGTCGCGGATTCGAAGTTGTGTTTTTACCGACGACTCAATGTCCGCCGCCGAAGTCGGGATGCGCGGATCGGGCAGTATCGTCAGCGCCTGAGTGAACGATTGACCCGCCACGGTCAGGCGAACGGAATACTTGCCGGGAGCGACCATGGGGCCGACTTCTGCCGGCCTAATTCCCCAGTGGGTTATGGGCCGAGAGTCCTCGTCGCGGAAGCGCGGCTCCTGCCAAATGTGTGGATTGTCGGAAGTTGCCGTGCGGAGCGCGATCAACCGCGGGGACTCGTAGTGCATATCCCACTTCACGCGATTAATTCCAACATGAGCTTTCGTCTTGAGTTTGCGAATTGTTTTTCCATCCGCACCCAGGATTTCGATTTCCACCGGATCTTTGGGCACTGTTTTCAGCGAAAAATTGAGCATGGCCTGCCCGCCGCGGACAAAGCGGTGAGCGGGACGCGGCTCGAAAAGCACCGTAGGGGCATCCGAGTGGTTCTTGGCAAGCTGTTCAAGAGGCGTAATGTCGTCAAAAATGTAGAGTCCGCGCCCGTAAGTGGAAATCACCAGATCGTGAAACTCTTTTTGCACAACTGCCCAAGTTACCGGAGCATGAGGAAGGCCGGCCTGCAGTGCCGTCCAGTGCCCTCCGTCATCCAGCGAGTAGTACAGACCGTTCCCCGTACCCGCAAATAACAAACCTGCGCAGTTTGGATCTTCAGCGATGGTTCGCACGTAAGCCAGAGGGTGCTTTGGCAAATTGCTGCTGATCGGTTTCCAGGTCTTGCCGAAATCTGTTGTCTTATAAATGAATGGATCGCGGTTATCCATCATGTGAAAATCGACCGCGATATAAGCCGTGCCCGCATCGAAAGTCGAAGGAGCAATGCTGGTGATCGTTCCCCAGGGAGGCAACCCAGAAATACTCTTGGTGACATTGGTCCAGCTGGCAGCACCGTCTTTCGTATACCAGACCTGACCATCGTTCGTGCCGGCCCAGACCAGACCCTTTTGGATTTTGGAAGGTGCGATGGCGAAAACGACTTCTCCGTAAAACTGGCCAAGGTTGTCCCCCACAATTCCGCCCGAGGAAACGATGCGGCTTGGGTCCTGCGACGAGAGATCTGGACTGGTTACCGTCCAACTTTGGCCGCCATTCGTCGTCTTGAAAAGGACTTGGCAGCCGTAGTAGACGACGTTGTGATCGAAGGGATCAACGGCCAGCGGCGAGGTCCAATGGCACCTATATTTGATGTCCGTCGGCGGTGCATCCAGCGTATGAAGATAGGGGCTTACGGAGCGCGCCGCTTTGATTCGTGCATCCCAGCGGGTCACTTCGTCCCCATAACATGTGGCCCACACGACGTTGGGATCGGCGAGGTCCGGGATTGTAAAGCCAGATTCACAGCCGCCCATGTGACGATCCCATCCCGTTTCTTGTGAATCGATGGGCACGCTCGGCCCACGCATATTTCCGTCATCCTGCATGTTGCTATAGAAGTAGTACGGAGTCTGGTCGTCGACGGCCACGTGATACATCTGGCCGATCGGCAAAGTGACGCGGTGAAAGCCGCGTCCGTGCACGGTAGTGATAATCATCCCGGCGTCATCCGTGATCACAAAGCGATCGGGATTTATAGGGTCAATCCAAATATCATGAGTGTCTCCGCCCCAGCGAACCTCTTGAAAATTCTGCCCGCCATCCAGCGACTGATGAAACGAGCTGTTCGCCACCAGAACTTCGTTATCATTTCCGGTCGAGACCGCGATTCGGATGTAGTATCCGGCCCGCCCAATCAATGCTCTCTGGTAATTGACGGCCTTCCAATGCGAGCCTGCGTCGTCCGATCTCCATACCGAACCTTGGTCTTTGCTCTGAATCAGCGCGAAAACGCGGTTCGAGTTTGTTGGCGCAACGGCCACGTCTATTTTGCCAAGCGGAGAATGAGGCAAGCCGTGTTCTTCGATCCGCGTCCACTTCGTTCCCCCGTCGCGCGATACGTAGACACCGCTGCCCGGACCTCCGCTAAACTCTGCCCAAGTGTGCATTTCCAGCTGCCACATCCCGGCAAAGAGCACGCGCGGATTGTGCGGATCCATGGAAAGACCCGAACAGCCGATGTTCTCTCCAGCAAAAAGCACACGTTCCCAGTGCTGGCCACCGTCCACCGTGCGGAAGACGCCGCGTTCCTGCTGCGGGCCAGTCGCGCGTCCAAGCGCGCAGGCAAAAACAATATCGGGATTCGAGGGATGAACGATGATTCGGCCGATGCGGCCGGTCTCCTGCAGCCCCATATTGGTCCAGGTCTTTCCGGCGTCCGTGGATTTGTAGATTCCATTGCCGATCACATCGCTATCGCGGATAACCCAAGCCTCGCCTGTTCCCGCCCACACTACACTGGGGTCCGTTGGTGCGACCGCAAGCGCGCCAATCGCTGCGGCGGGCTGCTTATCGAAGATAGGAGTCCAACGATTGCCGCCGTCCGTCGATTTCCATACACCGCCGGAAGCGGCTCCCGCGTAGTACGTGCTCGGATCGCCGGGCACTCCAGCCACAGAGGCAATGCGGTTTCCAACGCGCGGACCAACAAAGCGGAATCGAAATTGGCCCTCGTCATCCGAATCCGTGTCTGGTTGCTGCGCGTGTGCCGTTGAAACCCAGCACAAAACCATCAGCAGTGCGAGGCTAACCTTTCCGCTTCGGATGAGCGCCACGAGAACCTCCGGCAGATAGAGATTTTGGAATTCGATGGCCCAGCTCAAACTGGATCACGCTGAACGCGCAGAGTATACATTATTCGCCCAGCCCTCGAGACGGTGGCCTCCAGCATGGATTGGCACCGATTATGTTCTGAGAGATATCGTGGAAAGTGTGGTGCCGGCGGAGGGAATCGAACCCACGGCCTAGGGATTATGAGACCCTCGCTCTACCACTGAGCTACGCCGGCATAAATACAATTCTTTCATGCTACGAAGTCGGTCGCAAAGGTGTCAAGCATTCCTCGGTAGCGAGCCATTCAGGCTTTTCGGATTCCGCCTTGAATTGGAATTTTTTAACGTACTCGTTTTGCTTCTCAGCGCTGATGGAAAGGCTCCCAGCAAGTCCCATGTCGTCTAGTACTACCGTACCGTTGACCCTACAACTCCCAGAACCTATCCTGACCGCGTAGTGAACTCACGGTCCCGTCGCGCTAGGCGAAAGCATAGCGAAAAGGCGGGACGGTTAGGTGTGTACCGATACGGAACAGGTCCGTAGAGCGAGGTACTTGACATCCCTGTAGTTAGGGATAGAGTGCCTCTGGGTGTCGTTCATCCCCGGAGGCAACATGTCCAGGAAACTCGCAGTGGTATTTCTCGCCATGCTCGTTTTGGTGGCGGCTATGGGCTTGAAAACCATTGTTACGGCGCACGGCGATGGATCCGTAATTATGGCAAACGGCGGCGCACCAGCGCCACCGACACCGTATAAAAATGGCGGCGCGCCAGCACCCCCGACGCCCTACAAAAACGGTGGAGCACCAGCACCACCGACGCCCTATTGATAGCTGCGCGGAATAAACAGAGATTGGCTTAGCTTTTCCGCGGAGCGGGATCAGGGGCGTAGAGAGGAACAAACGTGCCTGGTCCATTTGCGTGCCTTGTTTGGTTCGTATGCATGCTCTGTGAAGCGGCCGTAGTGGTGTGTGCGCTCAAGAAGGGTGCGTTTCGCCGCTATCTTCTCTTGAATTTGTACATGGGCGGAGCTGTGCTCAGCGAGCTGGGGAGATTTAAAATCCTCAGCGAATACGGCTTCAACTCCACGCAGTATCGTTACTTCTACTTTTATTCGGATGCGGTTCTCACGATCTTTCTTTATTTCGCCCTGATTGCCCTATACTCCCACGTTTTCAGCGAAATGAAGGCAGAGCGCTACGTTAAGATGGGCGCACTCCTTTTGCTCGGCGGGACTGCGGCATTTACGGGTGCTGTTGTCCTGCAATCCTCCGCAAAGCTTGTCACTCACTTCGTAGTGGATCTCTCCCAAAACCTTTATTTCGTGGGCTTGGTTCTCACCTACGTTCTATGGGGCGCCATCCTAAAGCTGCGCGAGACACGTACGCGGCTCATCCAGCTTGTTCTCTCACTGGGCGTCTATTTCAGTTTGTTCGCCGCCAACACGCCATTCGAAACTTGTACCCGCCCCTGAGCTCTGTGTTTGTCCCGTTGATACAAGTTTTTGGGCTATTCCTCCCACTAGCTTGGGCATACGCCTTCTGGCGCTTACCTGAAGAAGCCCGACTCGTGCCTGCGCGCCTTGCGGTGATCCCCCGATGATGGCCGCAATCATTCTCGTCTGCTCGGTGGTTTTTTTACTGCAGTTCTTCGTGTCCTATTGCCGCTCCCTGATCGCGGCTTCCATCAAGCATCCTCTTTCTGCGGAGGTGCAGGATGTCACTGGCATAAAGAGCTCCGCGACGGGCGACGATTTTGCCGTGTCGTTCAGCTCCTACATCTTTGCCCAGATCGTCCGGAAGAACGCAGCGGAATTCAAGCCATCGGCGCCTATTTTGGACTCTTGGGGTTGTTGCGCGCCAGCGTTGCTCGACTCGTTCCTTCGCTGCTTGCCTGGACGGAAACCGAACGAGGGCAATGTACCTATTTTGCGGCGGTGACTCTGGAGCGCCGCATCGCGTTCAGTCGAGACATGTTCGCCCAGCAGCTCGAAACTTAGCGATGGGCTGTAGCTAGACTCTTCCGCTGTCCTCCTCCCCTGCATGACTGATTAGCGACATCCACGCCTCAATCTCTGCTTGACTTTCGCAGGCGCGTGTTACTCTCAACTGGTTCTCTCCTCACCGGAGTGGACGCGTCCGCAGCGCAAAAACAACCGGTGACAAAAACATGTCTGCAATGTAGTGCCGTACTGCCTTCGAGCGTACGTGTCTGCAATTTTTGCGATTCATCCCTTACGCTAGGTCTTTCTTCCGAATCGGCTATTTCTGCGTCTGGTGTTCAGGAACGGTCTGGACTACCGACTGGCCGGAATCAAGCGAGTGCCGCACCCGGCCGCGATTCGGATCCTGCCTGGCGTGGCGAGCTTGCACAGCGTCTCCAAACCTACCGGGTTCGGAGGCGAAGGGTTGCGCCTAACCTTGCTCCGTCAGCACTTCCGTTCGAAGAACCTGCGGCAGATCCGCCGGTTCATGCTTCCATTGGTGTCGCTGAACCTCCGGCAATGGCAGATGAGGACTTCGCTTACGCGATCGCGATCGGCCGAAACGCGGCGACGCGTGAAGACACGCACGAATGGTCATTGACGTATCCCTACCTGCGGGTTTGGAGCAGGCCTTCGAACAAACACCCGCGAGACGCGCGGTCCAGAGCAGACCGGCTTGTATCCAGTCGCCTCCATCAACGAGCGTCGAATTGCAGGATTCGATAGACGCTGGCTGCTCACCCTTCGCCTATGGCGCCTTCCTTCACACTCTTCGGTTCGCTCGCGGGCAATTTACGTCGAGCAAATTGAGCGCAGCCGTGTGCGTCACGACCTTTGTCATCGTGTACTTGCAATATTTTGCCCTCTTCACTGTTTTCGGCGGCACTACACCCGGCATGATGCTGCGCGGCCTGCAAATCGTCTCTTTTCCGGGAAGCTGCACGCCGCGCCAAATGCTCTGGCGCAGCGTGGGCTATATGCCTTCCGCAGGAACTTTTTTCATGGGTTTTCTGTGGGCGATGTGGGACGAGGACGCCCTGACCTGGCACGACCGTTTGTCTCAGACATATCTTGTCCCGGCACGAACATTTGCCGACATCAACGTCACCCACCCTGCTCATAGCCACTAAGGCGCGAGGAGTTGCCTCCATCTTATAGCAATCTTCTTTAGCCGCGGATCTCGCGGGCGATGCGCAAAATCGCGTTCAGGCTAAGTTCCACATCAGCTTCCGTCGTCGCCCAGGAAGAAACGCTGACGCGCATCGCGGATTTTCCTTGCCATACCGTTCCGCGCACCAGCATGTGCCCTCCTCCTGAACCGCATGAATCACTTTCTCTGTGATTTCCGCACTGCCGAAAGAAACGAGCACCTGGTTGATGACGACGTCATTCAGCACTTCGAATCCTGCGGCGCGAAATCCAACGGCAAAAGTTCTTGCGTGTGCACAAGTTCGCTCAATTAAGGAGCAAAGGCCTTCGCGCCCCATGGACTTCAGAACAGCCCATAATTCCACGCCCCGTGCCCTTCGTGACGCCTCCGGCGTGTGGTACATCGGTTCGCGCAGGGCGCCCGCTTCGAGGTAAGCGGCCGTCATCGTCATCGCGGTACGCAACGCAGAGCCGTCTTTCACCATCACGATCCCGCTATCGTAATTAACGTTTCGCCGTTGCGCCATTGTGCATCGGCTGCCCCAGTGCCCCTGCTCAGATCATCAAGTCATGCCGATCTTTGGTGACGATGCACGCCCACAACCGAATGCTCGTCGACATGAACACGGTCCTGCTGGCGCGGCGGCCAGCTCAGTCAGATGCTCATGTCTCATTGGCTCCTGGATGCACAAATGGTGCTGGCTCTCTGGCGGTAGTTGCTTCTGTGCACGTCTTCTTGGGCGTGCCCGCTCACGACGCCAACGCTTTTGCCAACCCGGCAAGGTTCAGTGCTTTAAGCAGCGAAGCATGCACTTCGTCACCCACTACGACGTCGATGGGCGGCGCTCCGAACATGCCATCATCCGCGACATTCCAGCCTGCGTGCGCCAAGAAGAGCCTGGCGTGCTGCCACCAGCGCCGTAAAATTCGCCGTCGTCGCGCAGGTCACAAGCCCCCCTTCGCATTTCTCTGGCAGACCTAGCGCCTCGCAAACCCAGCGCACTACCACCTCTTCCAACTCTGTCGCCACTGGCGACATCACGCGCAACGCCGCATTTTGATCCCAGGCTCCCGCCAGCCAATTCGCCGCGAGACCCTATGGCAGGGTTCCGCCAATGACGAAAACCGAAATATCGTCCACCCGTTGTCGCCACCGTCGCTGGAGAGCCAATTTCGTCCAGCTTTTCCAAAATCTGCATCGGATCGCTAGGCGCGTTTGGAAATGGCTCACGGAATCTTGTCAGGTGATCCAAATCTCTTTTAGTTGGCGCGACCCAACGTTCCGCGATTTCTTGGACATATTTGCGCGCAATCTCTGCTGCCTGCCGCAAGAGTTCATCTCTCTTGGACAATTCGTTCGTGCTTGTTTGCTTTGTCATTCGGCACCTTCCCCCAACACCGTGTTTAAAGTAAGCAACACATCGGCGAGTACGGCGCAGCCAGCGCCGATCTTGTCAAAGATGAGCTCAGACTAAAGGATTGAAAAGGGAAGGAAAGAGCCGAATTGTCTGCTATTTCTTTATTACGGCTTCGTCGGAAGCGATCTTGCCATCGCGAATGAAGATAATGCGGTGCGCATGCTGCGCGATATCATTTTCATGTGTGACGAGAATGATCGTGTTTCCTTGACGGTAGAGATTCTCGAAGAGCGCCATGAATCTCTTCGCCCGTCTTTGAATCGAGGTTGCCATTCGGTTCGTCCGCCAGGACAATCGATGGAGAATTGACAAGGGCTCTGGCAATCGCCACGCGCTGCCTCTGGCCTCCCGAAAGTTCGTTCGGTTTGTGCCCCATCCGGTCCACGAGATCCACGCGCTCGAGCACCCTTACTTTCGATGCGTTCCTCGGCCGGCGTACCGTTATAGATCAGCGGAAGTTCCACATTGTGCAGCGCCGTCGCGCGCGGTAGCAAATTGAATGTTTGAAAGACGAAGCCAATCTCTTTGTTACGAATGTAAGCTAGTTCGTCGTCGTCCAAATCGCTCACTAGGCGTCCCGCAAGCCAATATTT
>CAVPLA010000060.1:0-166824 GCA_963705855.1 uncultured Acidobacteriota bacterium | reverse complement strand
TACGCTGACGGATAAATCGTGCGTGCTTGCGTGAACGGCAGGTCCAGCTCGAATTGTCCAAACCGGACATTCAGCGCATTCTTAGGCAGACCCAGCACGTGGCCTATGTCGTTGTATCTGAGGTATCCATCGCCCAATCCGCCGCCGGCTCCCGTGGCGGCGGTTGAGATATCGTTGTCGATCCAGAACGCCAGATTCTCCCCAAAGCTGCCGGCGCTGATGATCGTAAACGTGTTCGGTACGAAAAGATCGGTCCGCGGCACAAAAGCTGCTGCTTCCAACGGCTGAGGTTGCTTGGCGTTCCAGTTAAAGTTGCCTGAATAGCGAAAGGCAATTGGAACGCTGCCAGGAATTTCTCCCGGATAGACTGCACCGGGAAAAGCTTCCTTTTGAGCCTTGGCGCCGAGCATCACCGGCGGTTCCTTGACGAAAGATTCGTCATCTTTGGGAAACTTGAAACCGTTCTTCTTAAACGCCTCTCCGAAGTCATTCAATTCAGGATAGTTACTGTGGCAGGTGGTGCAAGAAGTCTGGTACTTGCGCGAAAAAGCGGGAATTGCAGAGCTTTTTGGCACAGTAGCCACAACTGCCGAAGCCACTGTCACGACCGCCGCGACTACGGTTAACCGCCTGAGCGCTCGAGTGCCGCTGTTCGTCACAATCACCCCCAGGTCAAACTCGAATGGCCACTGAATGTGCCCACCAACCAAACCGAGTTTGGTTGGGCACAAGGCTGAACGAAGCATTCAGTTATGGCTGTGGCTGACGTCACCATGCAGTGTGACGAGGGTCACAATCGAGTCTACTTTCGAAACGGAGACGGCCAATCACAGCTTGCCGAAGTCGGGGACTTCCACGCACCTGATGGAAACAAGAGCTTGGCTGTTGGCTTTATGAATTCCAAGCCCTCGGTGAGCAAATTCGCGACGCGGTTGTAGAGAGAATGAGATCGGCGACCACGCTGAAGTGATGTCGGTCACGATTGACCGTGACGAGTGTCATAGCCAGGTGGCTGGGCAGAGCTCAGCCTGCTTGGGTATTACAGGCGAAATAAGCTAGGTGCGTTGCCCCGAATAAGAGCTACAGCGGGGAAGGCATTGGTGATGGATTAGCGCGCGATTCTGGCCCAGGAGATCTCGCGGACTAGGCACCAGCATAGGGGGGCACATGAGTCTTCGGCGCCACCTGATAGTGTGGCTTGTCGCTGGCCCGTTGGCCCTGCTCATCGTCGCTGGCATTCTTGTGTGGAGACGAGGGAGCAGCGCCGATCGATGGAATACTTTTCTGGCTGGCGACCCGCACGCTGGTGCGGAGGTCTTTCAGCAAAAAGGATGCGGCGATTGTCATTCTGTTCTCGGCGCCGGAAGCAAGCTCGCTCCCGATCTAGGTTTGCGAGGAGCCCAAGGTTCCAGCATGAATGAGCTGGTCACCCAGATGTGGAATCACGCGCCACGCATGTGGGAGCGGATAAGAAACAGCAGAATCAATTATCCTCAGTTTACGCCAGAAGAGATGGCAAATCTGTTTGCCTACCTCTATGTTACCTGCTACGACGATGAATCGGGAAACCCAACTCGCGGTGCCCAACTGTTTAACCGGAAGGGCTGCATCCGGTGCCACACGATCGGTACCACCACCGGAGGCACTGTGGGACCCAACCTCAGGGATATCGGGCCGGTCGGTACCCCGATTTTTTGGTCGCAGACAATGTGGAACCATGCGCCGGCGATGGAGGTCCACATGCGCGAACTCAAGATATCCTGGCCGCGATTCGAGGGAGAGGAGATGAACGATTTGCTCGCCTTCGTGCGCCGAGAGCGTGCAGGGCCGGAAATGGAGTCTGCGCTGCTGCCAGCCAATCCGCGTCGAGGATGGGACCTATTCCAACAAAAAGGGTGCATCTCCTGCCACGCGATCCGCGGCGAAGGAGGGACTGTCGGCCCGGACCTCAGCTCGGATCGCCCATTGCCTCGCACCCTGACCCAGATGGCGGGTCGCATGTGGAATCATTCTCCAGAGATGTGGGCTACTATGAAAGCAAAAGGTATTGAGCGCCCCACTTTTGAGGGTCAGGAAATGGCAGATCTAATCGCTTTCCTCTACAGTGTTCGCTACTTCGACCTTGGAGGATCGCCGGTCATCGGTCAGCAATTGTTTAGCCAGCGTATGTGCGGCCGCTGTCATGGAACTGATGCGCGAGGCGGTGAGTTCGGCCCTAACTTGAAGACGGCGGGCAGGTTCTTTACTCCAGTCAACTTCGCTCAAGCCCTGTGGTCTCACGGGCCCAGAATGTACTCGAAAGCGGAGGATCTAGGTTTGGGCTGGCCTACCCTGAACGAGGGCGACTTAAGTCACTTGTTGGCGTTTCTAAACAGCCCCGCTCATTAGTGGTACGGCTAGAAGCGAGTCTCTCTCCGAAATTCGAATCGCAGCGAGAAATTCTTAGAACAGCTTCACGGCGGCCTGCCTAGGCGTCAAAACGTCTTCGTCACAAACTCAGAATATAGCGATCCAAAGTACCGAGTGAAACCGCAAATACCGCTTGCCGAAAAAGTAAGCGCAACTGCCGTCGAAAGAATGAAAGCCATCTTAAATGCCATCGGCCGAACGTCAAACCGTGACTGATGATGATTGCGCTATCCCGAGCGCGAGTGACAAGGGAGGCCGCTGTCGGCGCCCCGCTTCAGAAGGGTGTGAACGCGCAAGTCACCCGACCAGATGCGTGGGAGGCAGGCGTACTACTGAATTCTGAACATCTGCTTTTGTGGCAGATGGTCAACGGTGAAGAGCGATTCTTCTTACTCTTTTCATTTCATGAGGTGGCGCGCCCGGCCAGACTCGAACTGGCGACCCTCTGCTTAGAAGGCAGACGCTCTATCCAACTGAGCTACGGGCGCTCTCTCCCTAATTTCTCATATTGCAATCACTTACGCTACAGCCTGCTCTGCTTGTTCGACGGCCATTTTCGGTACATTCGGTACAACTGAGGCCGAAATCGAGTTCGGCAGTTCGAACCCGACGCCTATCTTGTCCGCAATTTGCTTGCGGAACTTTACGTTCTTTTTGAGCATGGAATAATCGTCGCCAACCGTCCGGTTCGCGTGACCGAGCCAAAACCGCTCGATGTCCGGAGAAACCGAGTTCTCGCGTAGCCACGTCATTCGGAAGCGGCGGAAGATGTGGTTCCCGCCAGTTGGGAGGCCCTTCATCCTCAACAATGGGTGAATGACCCGGTTGCGAATGTTCGATGGGTTGAGCGGCCTACCAACGCGGTTTGGGAAGACCAAGCCCGTGGTTCGACCGGCAAGGAACTCCTTTAGAAGAGCAGCTACCTCTGGAGAGATGTCAACAAAGCGCACCGAGTTCGCCGTCTTCAGTTCCGTGGTCAGCTGTTTGCCTTTCGCCTGCTGGATGATTCGGACCGTAGTGAAATCGTCCAGCAAGTCTTTGATTTCAAGGCCGAGAAGCTCACCGATGCGGCAGCCTGCGGAGGCCGCGAGGATCATGAGCATCCGGTACTTTGGACTCTTGACCCTGGCAAACTCTGTCATGGTTTCCGCTGTGATCGATGGTCTCCTTTGCTTCGAGGTTTCCACGAGAGGAAGGTCCAGTTTGTTTGCATCCCATCTCTGAGGATAGAGTGGGTTGCCGTCCGCATCTTCAGCAGATGCAATGACCGCGGCTGCCATGCGAAAGTAGGAATTTACCGTCTGCGCTGAAAGCCTTCCCGCATTCATCGTCGTTACGAGAGTTTTCATGGTTGGGTATTTTGCCGTTTCATACAAAGGGAGATGCCCTAGTTCAGGCAAGATCCACTTGTCCAAAGCCGCCTGGATGGTTGGAACCGTGGTAGCGCGGATCGGCGTACGCTTCCGCGTCTGCGATTGTTTGAGCCAAATCTTCGACTGTTCTTCAAACGTGACACCGACGTGCTGTTTGACAACGCGGTTGAAGTACTGCGCGGTGTCTACCTGAGCTTCGGCGATGATTTCCCTCGCCCTCCTTTCCCGCTCGCTACGATTCAAGGAACCGGGACCAGAGATTGGGCAGATGCGCTCACGTACGAGCGCTCGTTTCTCCTGACCTTCTATGTCTTTCCAGAATCGCACGACGAACCACTTTCCCGATGCTTCAATGTGACCGTTCTGACCAGTTCTGCGTGACAAGGCTTTGCCTCGTTTCCGCTTTGCTGGCGTCGCTTTCGCGACTGTACCAGCGACGTTGCCTTGCAGCAAGTGGCTACTCGACTGCAGCCCAGATGCTTGGCAACCTGCGAATTGGGTCATCCGGTTCATGCTTGGGCTAGTGGCCAACGTTGCAGGGTCTTGACATAAATATTGCCCAGCAACTTTGCGACTTTTTCGCCCTCCAAGAGAGATTCGAATTCATTCGCACCTGGCTCCCAGGACCTCTTGGCGGAAGAGATTGTTCGGATTCACAGCTCCCCGTCTGCCGCCTGCCGGAAATAAGACTTGTTTGGGTCGTTGAAATAGGGCTTCAGGTAGCAGAACATTGGCGGCAACGGATTCAGCCCGTCGTAGGCAATCGTCACCGATTGCGCGTTGCGCAGCTCCGCGAATGTCTTCATATCGAAGCGATAATCGCTCTGCTGGTAGTAGGTCTTCGATGTTGTGAGGTTGGCCTTGTTGGACTGGGCTTTGCCGGTCAGGAAACTGACATGGGTATCGTGGCCACTCTCGGACAGGTTGTAGCTAATTTTGAGCTGGTCTTCCTTGCCACAAAGTTCGCTCGCGATCTTTGCGGAATAGTCATCCGAAAGGGCCAGAAAAATCTTCGTGCGGAAGGTCTGCAAAAGCGTGCGCCAAGTCTCACCGGGCAATGAAGACTTCAGCGAGCTGATGCTCTGCGTGGCGATGATCGGAATGCACTTCGGCTGACGCGAGAGGCTGAAGAACTTTTCATCTCCGGTCGGCTCGTTCTCCCCCACGGTTGCGAAATGCTGGTATTCGTCACAGATGAAGAATACCTGCCGGAAATACTGCTCCGGGTGTGCCTCGATCTGGGGCACACGGTTCAACACCGCTCGCTCGAAATCGAGCTTCATCATGACCCCGATAGCCTTGGCCAGGCCGGGGTTCATGCCGATTGGAAAATTCAACGCGCAGACCTTGCCCCTTTCAATCAACCAGGAGAACGAAGGCAGAGGCTTGCCGTATTTGCCATCCGCGTTGGCCTCCTTGTCGTAGCACTCCTTCGGCGGGCAGAAAACCCGCTTCACTTTCGGGTTGTCGTCGAAGAGCGAAAGGAACACGGAAATCCCCTCGACGATCGAAGTCCTGAGCTTCGGCTCGATCCGTTGCCAGTCGTCATGAAACCAGCGCTTGACGGCCTCTAGTTGAGCTCGCTTGTCTGGGTCGGATTTCTCGGGCGCCGGCACGGTCTGCTTCTGGAACTCAATCGCGTGCTTCTTCAGATGCCGTTCTAACGCTGGTGCAGCAGGGGCCTGGTATTGGTCCTTATCTTTGGCTTCATCCGGGAGGAAATCGAAGTCGATGAGCTCTTGGATATGCTCTTCGTATTTGGCCTTGGTGATGACGACAAAATGCTGATCAAAAAGCAGCTCTTCTGCCTGCTGGATTCGCTGCTGTAAAAGCTCGGGCGAAATCGCACAGTGATAGACATCGAAGAGGGTCACATAGTCGAAGGCCACTTTGTGGAGCAGAATGATGAACTTCACAAGGTTGGTGTAGGCCTGTTGCCAGAAGGGTTCCTTCCCTTTGCCGAACAGGTTGTTCAATAAGGATGCGATGTTGTAGGCCAAAGCATGCGCGTCGAGGTCATTGTGCAGGGGGTTGTAGCGGTATTCGGAATCGAGGCTGACTTCGACGTAGTCGCCTTCCCTTCTGTAGCGCTGCAATATGCCCCGCACTTTGTGGCAGAAGTCTCCCTTCACTTCCAGGACCAGCCCGCCGATCCGCTTCCCGCGGTCGTGGGCCTGATAGGCGATCAACTGTTCCGCGAAGGGGTACATGCAGCAGCTCGTTTTGCCGCTGCCAATCGCGCCGAGGATCGCAATGCCGGTGAAGAGTCCACGCTCGGGAATCGTCAACCACCAGGGGTCTCGAGAGGGTGTTGGCCTACGAGGATTGTGGACCTCGCCGAGGACTACATAGAGGTCGTCGCGCTTACGTGGGTTCGGGTAGCGTGGCAGTCGGCCAGGCTTGTCTGGCCGGCGAACTTTCAGAGCAAAGACATAGAGGCCCGAAAGCAAGATCGAATACCCGATGAAAGGCGTTGTGTACAGAAGGAGGATGTAGGTGCACTTGAATCCCCAGAAGACCGAGTTTGCTCTGAGATACATGAGTTCGAAGAGGAGGTTGTCATCGGGGAACGGCATCCTGAAATACAAAGTCATTCCTGTCGCCATTGCGAACAGGCCTGCGAGCATGCCTCTGGAATTGAGCATTCGCTGGATCATGCCACCTCCATGTTCTCTGCAATCGCAGACGGTTCCAGGGGAACTGGACCGCTTTCCTGCTGAACTCTCCGCTTGCTTCTCCAGCGCTGAAAATCCGCGTCGTTCGCCATCATCTTTCTGAGCACGATATTCAGCAGATCTTCTGCGCCGATTCCGATGAACCGCGCAAGGTCTTCGAGCAGCTCGTTGGCTTGCTGTTCGAGGTGGACTTTCCGCATCAAAAGCATTGGCTGTTTCGCATCGTTTAGCACTGTTTTCCTCCTCCTTCTTTCGCTATTCCGTTCTCTTCCTTCTCCCTGTGGCGACGGGGCAAAAACACTCGGCGCTGCACTTTGCGACGAAGGGCGGGAGCGACCTCACGGGTCACTTTCGGCACCGCAGGGCCGAAAAGTGGGGTCGCTCCCGCCCAACTCCGTGTTTTGGCCCCGTCGCTTTTCTTTGCCTTCTCTTTTGCATCTCTTTGTTCTTCCTTGGCTTCGCCCGTTTTCCGGGTGACGCCCAAACAGAACGGCCCGCTGAACGCCTTCCTTTGCACCCTGTTCACCCTGCTTCATCGTCCTTGGCCCGAAAATCCGGCTGCTTCGGAACCAGATACGTCTCGAAGTACACCTTCCGGTTCGGAACCTTTGAGGGAAACTCGGCGCGGAGTTCGCCTTCGGCAATGCGTCCGGTCTTCCAGTTTTTGAAGAGCGTTTCAAATCGATCGCCGGCAAATCTGCGCTTCGCTTCGTTGAAAAAAAGCAGGTCGGTCTTGCCGAGAGTCTTGAACTCGGAACTGTTCCAAATGCTGCGCGCTCGGAAATACCGGACGAGGTCCCCGGCGATGTCTGATTCGAGCGGAACCTTGACCTGAGAGTTGAAGAGTTCCGTGGCCTTTTCGAAGTGCGCTCGTGTGCTCGAAATGTAGACGAAACGGAAGTCGGCCAGCTCACGGAAGAGCGTCTGGTACTGCCCCAGATGGGTGACAAATCCAGTGAGCGCTTCAAGCCCCGGATCGACATAGGAAAAGGTGACCACAGGGGAGAAGCCAGGACGCGGAGAACCGAGGAACAACGGAAACTTGTCCACGAAGTAGCGCAGCGTGGGCTGGCTAGTGGGTCCACCCATGTACAGCTTCACCGGAAGACAGGCTTTTTCGATGTACAACTGGTCGCAGAAATAGGCGACCTTTTCCGCTTCCGTTTCGAGGTACTGATACCCCTGGTTCGCGAGGATGAAATCGAGGGCGAGAAGCCTGGTCCGGATCGATTCCATCCGATGCCGGCGACGGTTTCGGAGGTTCTCATGCCCAAGCTGGGCGTAAAGCCTGCGGGAGTGGAGATGATAGATGCACCCACTGCGCCTGTATTCGCGCATCGTGGCGTGCCCCTGGGTGATGAGCTTCTGCGCCAGCGAATGAGTGCGATAGCCGCGCTTGGCATTGACGAAGGCCAGGAACTGGCGGGCTGTGAAGTACCCGGAATGCATGGCCACGAGATAGAGAAAACGTGCCTCGGAAATGGTGTAGCCAAACGCCGTGAGAGCTTCGATCTGACGCTGAGGAATGTTCATAGGGAAAGAATCTCCGCCGTAAGCTCGCGGTCGCTCAGAACCCGCCGCAGGTGCGATGCATCCTCGCCGTGGCAATAGAGCGTGAAACCAGCCTGCGCTTTATCGGCCAGTTGACGTGGCCGATAGTCTCCGGTTGTCAGCTCCAGATTGACCCGCGCGATGCTTTGATCCGGCATGTCGTATTCGATCTGCAGATCGGGCACGGGAATGCGGCCGTGAACGACCCGCAAACCGTGCCGTTCCGCGATGTCGTTCTTCTTATCTGGATCGTCTCTGTGAGGGCCAAGTCGGGTGAGATCACGGTTCACTTTCTTCTTCAACTCGAAGTCGAGGAGCACACGGCGCACACGACCGCCGCCCCGCTCGATACGGTCTTCTTCCTTCTGATAAACCCGGTACAACTCGGCATCGTGTCTGGCCTCTCGAGGCTTCACAAAACCTGAGTAGATTTCCTGGTCATTGGACAGCCTTCCCGACCCCTGCAAGAGTCTCCGGCCAGCCTTCGATAGCGTGTACATCCGGGTACTTTTGCTGAGGGAGATTTCGACCTGTTTCTCGTCGACCAATCCGTGCTGAACCAAGCTCTCGGTCTCGTGCTCCATCCGGCGCTTGTCGCCGCCATAGCCGTGACGCGCCAAGTCATCGGCATTGATGACGCGAAACTTGCCCAGGTCTGACCTGCATCACTTCATTTCGGTGAAGTTCACCGCTGACCCACGCTTTTAATTGCCGCACTTCTTCAAACGTGACATTGAACAACTTCAGAGGTTTCATTTGTATCTCCCTTGTTTTGAAATCCTCGTGCGAAGAGAGAATGCCAAGCCGCCATAGATAACGCAATGGTATCTATGTACTAGTAACACATAATTTTGGGGTGTGTTAAGCGGTTTTTTTGGTTCCCGTAGCAAGACGCCGATCTGCTGAAAAGTCCCTGCTCAACTATCAGCAGCAGCGACACTCTGCCCATGATGTGTGTGCAGCGGTTCTGATGGTCCGTGCGTGCGAGATTTCGCTGGTATAGAATCGGGTTCAATTGAAGGAGTGAACAATTTGCACATTATTGCTCTCCAAGGAACTGGTCGTTAGGCTGTCTCTTGGCACTTTCAGAGCAACACTAATCGGGGGCTTTTCTCATGTTCTGCATGAAGTGTGGTCTTGAACTGCCTGATGATTCCCAATTCTGCCGGAAATGTGGATTTGCATTCCCCATAGCTGCGTCACAGCCCTCAACCACAACAACTCCGGTACCTGAGGCAGTACCTTCAGTTACACTCTCAAGTGTTCCCGCAACTCCTGCCCCAGCCCGGTCCACCTTCAACTTTGGCACTTTTGTGTTCGCTGGATTTTCTGTTCTCAGTCTGGTTGTCAGTTTCGCAAAGGGTATCGTTCCCATTTATCTTGGAGAGGCCGCACTCTGGGGTGTTCTGGCGTGGTTCTGGCATAAAAAAAATCCAACCAATCAACTCTTGAATGTTGGAATCGTATTGCTTGCCGTGATTGTTGCTGCTGCTCAGGGGTTCCTGATAGGCAGGTTACCCGCTGATAGTTACGCGGGCCGTCAAGGAAGCAGTCTTCAATTCGGAAATCCTGTGGAATCAAGAAAGCTTGACCGCTTAGATACTTTGGTGGCCTTGAAGCCCAAAAAACTGACCTTGAGTTGTGGGGTGCCATTGAGCGATACGAAGATTCACCTTAAATCCGTTGGTGAAGGACGCCAACTGGCTTTTCGAGGTACAGGTGGGTCAGTCATTACAATTACGTTCATCAAAGTCAATGACTATGGAATTGAAGCTGATGATAAAACTTGGGGGTTTTGGCAAGCCTTCAACGGAGAGGGCCAGTATAGCGTCAACAGTGATATTGAGCTTGAGCAATTATTCGCACAGCTTCCATGTATCCCTGAATGATGCAGTTGAAGATTTCTGACTTGGCAACAATTGGCAACAATTGACTTGTGGAGTGTTGGCGACCGCAAGGGTGGACACCCGGCCCGTGGTCAGGAAGCTAAACCAATTTTCTTAAGTTCGTCTTCCAGTCCTTGGTTGGACAGCAGTTCGTGGTATTCAATGTTTTTGTGGACTACCTTGGGGAGTGCAGTTGGCACACCGCGCACCTGTTTGAATCTCTCTATTAAAGCCGCTTTTAGCTTCTCTAACGCAAACTTATAAGGCTTAAGGATCACATCAGCTTCAGCAACCCTTTGCTCAAAATCAGGTACCGTTCCTGCCGCGAAGAAACTCTTATCGGCCTGTGCTCCCGTTTCGCAGTAACTTCCATACACAAGTCGTTCACCAGCACTCCCTGATGCCAGAAATAAATAGTGCGCATCGGATAGTCCCGTGGATGATGATGGCCAGTCAACTACATTGCACCATTGTGCTTTTTGTTCTTGAAAGCAAATTCCATGGTCGGGAACCTTCTTAATGAATGAACGCCATGAGTGCATGTCCACTTTCGTGCGTGAACATCCGGTGAGCATCAGTTATCAGGTCTAATTCGATTTCCATTTGTCTAAGCCGCCTCCCTCTTCACCTTTCGGTGGGGGCAAGACGACCTGCATTTTTCATACGCTCAGCGATAGTGGAACCGAAAGCATGGAAAGCGTAACAACATTTAACAACAATTGGAATTGGGGCAGTGGGCACTAAGTCATTGCCGTGTCGGAGTGTCAGTTCCCAAAACGCTATTTGGAGGTGTAGGATTGCCCCCGAAGGGGAAGACCATGAGACAGCCTTTGTTTATCTTTCTCCTGCTTGCGCCTTTTTCTTCGGTAGTGTCCCAAACTCCTCAATCAATGACGGGTACAACGAAACCAGCATCTCAGACCACAAAATGGACGGAAACTGATAGAAGGGCGCTCCTGTCAAAGGCGCAAAGCGGTGACGCAGGCTCCCAAATGTGGCTGGGCTGCGCATATGAGCAGGGCTGGTTTGGGAAGGCTGACATCGCAGAAGCATTGAAGTGGTTCCGCAAGTCTGCGGCCATGGGCAATCCTGATGCTCAGAACGAACTGGGCCGAATGTACGAAGATGGGGAGGGCGTGAAACAGAATTACGCAATGGCCGCCCATTGGTACAAAAAAGCCGCAGAGCACGTTCCAAATTTGGGAGGTGCTGGTCAAGGCCGGAACAATCTGGGAATGCTGTATCTGGAAGGTAAGGGAGTCCCAAAAGATTATGTTCAGGCTTACATGTGGTTTAGTCTGTTTGAAGTAGAACCACCAAACGGAAACCTAGCCTATGCAAAGGCGCACATGACACCGGAGCAAATTCTTGAGGGTGAACGAATGGCGGCGGAATGGAGAAGCCGTCACCCACTTCCTTAGCGAGTAATTGCAGCGGTTTACGTTTTGCATTTTTGTTCCATCCACGCTGTAAGGTGTTTAACAACATTTAACAACAATTGGAAATGGGGCAGTGGCACTAAGTCATTGCCGTGCAGGTCTTTGTGAAGTAGGGATGCAATTTCGATCCCCACCGCCCCTACCAACCATCCTTTTTCCCAACAACAACTTAGCGATTTGTCGAGGCGGCAAAAGGCGGCAATAAGAGCCTCAAGGGTGGCACCAATGGCTCGAATGAACATATCCCTGCGGTGTTCCACGAAAGTCGGTCGCTAGAAACCGCATCAACGCGTTTCTTCATTTCCCAGAACGCCGTTTGAACACTCCATTGGTCGCTATCCTTGGCGCCACGAGAATTGTCTCGCCGGTCAGCTTTTCAGGGCCAGTTTTGTCATTGGTCATCCGGACTATCACCAGTTCGGTGAAATAATCAGCCGTTATGTTCTACCTCTCCCGGAATATCGCGATTGTTTGGTTTCCCCGAGTGATGAAGTTCACCAGCCTTAATGACATGTGCCTCATTAAGGCATTATGATAGGGCGCCGTCTCCAGAACGCGTGCCCAACGGAGAACATGCAACAAGTTCATATCGGCGGGGATGAGAACCGCGGAGCCCTCATGGAGGCGGGATCTTCGGTATGGGGCGCGCAATCTTGCCCAGAGTCCTGGGTTCACAACAATTACTCTGCTCACCTTGGCGCTGGGCATCGGCGCAAACACGGCAATCTTCACGCTCCTGAACGGACTTATCCTTATCTTCGATTCTTCCGGCAAGTTATGCGATTTCGAGCGTCACGGGGTGGACAGACCAGGCTAAAGCTGAAGGAGAGGTAGGTCTAGCCCGGAAAATTCATGATTTCAAAAGCACGAAAGGCCTCGCTATGGTACAAATCCGTTCTGTAACCTCCAGAGTGGTTTTGCTTGTTCTGACCGCGGTCGCGACAGGCCGCGTATCATGCGCTGCAAGTTCTCCCTGGAAGTTGCATTACTGGAAATATCGCAAAGAAGGGTGTGATCATGCGTAGACTCATGATATTTGGCCTTGCGATGGTGTTCATGGCCGGTCTGGCGGCATTAACCATTCCGCGGGCAGGCGCCGATTCGGAAGAAGCCAAATTGAGGACGCTGGTTCCGGAGATCATCGGGTCCTGGGGAAGTTTGGATATCACTAAGATCGAGCCGTACTACGCCGCGGATGCCGGCTTCGCCTATTTCGACATTGTGCCGATGAAATACAACAATTGGGCAGAGTACCGGGCGGGCGTGCAGAAGGCGCTCTTTGAGCCGAATCGCAGCATCAAGTTGCGACTGAACGACGATCTGGCAGTGCACCGGGCGAGGATCGTTGGCGTGGGCGACGGTGACGTTTGGGGCAGATCTCGTGAGCAAACAGGGCGCGGCATCGCATTTGGACGGGCGATGGACGATGGTGCTCGAGAAACGGGCACACGGCTGGATTGTCGTGCATGAACACGTCTCCGCACCGTTGGGCGGTTCCTGAACATGGCGTGCTACTCGTGAAATGCACTTCTCCGGTAATAATCGACTTATCGGAATTTGGCAGAGCTCGACACTCTCAAGCGGAATTGATTGCGCGCATTCCTTAGCTGTCGCATCACTGGGGTTTTTGGGCAGGCCAATCCAAGACGACCGAGCACGTCTGCCATTTCGGTTTCAGTGGTTGGCAGCGGCTAACGGATTTTGCGACGTAGGTTCGAAAAAGGCAGTAAAGCTTTCCCAAGCTTCGGACGTGGGTTCGATTCCCATCGCCCGCTCCATAACTCCTGTTGATGCAGTTGGCTTTACTGGCTTCCACCCCCCAAATTGGTCCATAAAATGCGCGATTTTGGACGCAGTTGGACGCGGATTCTGCCGGTCCGAGTCTAGTTGGACGCGACTTTTGCGGACCGGCGTCTGTTTCCAAATTGAGAATTGAAAAGGAGGCCGTCCCTGCATGGGGATGGCCTCTTTCATTTCGCAGATAAGGACCCAGTAGCCCGTCAGAACTGAGTGTGTCCCGGCTCCGTCGCGAATGTAAGATGCTGTCCCCTCCTCTAATCTTGCCGTTCGACTGACTGGATTCGGACGCATGCTCCCCCGCCGGGTTTATACAGGGTAACCTGCGCTGTTTTCCCCGGGAGAGAGTCCTTGCGCGCGAGGGGGCCATCCAGGTTTTCTCTTCAAGTTGTGGCGACAGGGAATCGCGCGATTTTCGCCGCGGATGGAGTTTTGACGAAAGACAGCGTGCCGAACCGCGCCCCGAACGAAGGTTTCTGCGGTGGCATTGATTACCAAGACCAATGCGGATGAGCGATTCATCATCGCGATGTGTTAGGCTTTTGGCTAGCCGAGTCCCCCGGCCCGAGAGTCAAGGGTGGTTCGGCAATGGAAGAACCGGGTCGCCGTTTAGCCTACGTGTTCGTCTTCGAATGCGAAACGTGTAAGCGAGATGTTTTTGCGTTTTTCCCGACTGATAAATCAGAATTGGATTTCCATCTGAGGTGTGCGTGCGGATGGGAAGGAACTAGACGCGGTACTCAGGCCAAGAGAGTTCTCTGTCAAGATTCCGACTCACCTTTGCCGAAGGCATAGCTTGCACACGACCGTTTACTCTGCCCAGCAGATCTTCGAATCGTGTGCCTCGTCAAAACTAAGAGCGCATTTGAAATGAATAGCATGCAAAGAGGACTTGTAACATGTTTTATCCATAAGTCAAGCAGGGGTACAAAATTAGGAGATGCAAAAACGTGCCTCTTGCGCCCCAGTAGGTTCCAATAGAATATTCAGTGCGCCCCTTTTTGGAATGTGTGGCGAAGACGACGAGATTCATACCCGCGACCAGGCTGTGACAGAATGTCTATCGAGAATGCGCTGGTGAGCCTCATCGGAGAGTTGGAACAAGATCGTTCGCTGGTCGCGGCCAAAGCGGGCGACAAGGGTGGCGCAATGGCTGGCGCGGTGGCGGTCTGGCCCCGCCGCACCATCCTCTTCGTATTCGTATAGCGGTTTCCCCAACTACTGTTTCAGTTCGACGAGTATTATGTCGATGGGCTGGTCGCTCAGGTTCTCCGGCAAATGGCTTCCGGCAGGCATATAGAGCGTCTCGCCTGCGCGGAAACGGTGCTCTTCCGTTTTGCCATCCGGGAATGTAAACCCACAGTGTATATCGTTCTGAAAAATTGCGACGCCGTCGGGATGCGAGTGCATCACCGACTTCTCGTGTGCTCCGTAGTTGATTCGGAGCACGCGAACCTGGTCATTATCAACTTCAACCTTGTAATGTTTCGGGTCCACTTTGACGGGGTCTTGAACTGCCATTTGGGGTTTCGGAGCTGTAGACATATGGTTCACCGGGGGAGACTGGAGGATAGTCCGCGGAACAGTAGGGGTCAAGTCGTTGTTAGTGACCTGCACGAAGATTGTCCCAAAGCCGCGGCAAACTCCCGACCCCGCGGTCACGGGCACGATCGCTGACTTATGCTCGGCCTACGGCATGCAACTCTCCCACCCAAGCGTCAGTTCGCAAGCATATGAAGGACAACAATCGCCAGTATGCCTCCCGCCGCCAGCGTTGTCGCGGCGACGAAGAGCGTTGCCAAGTGCGCGCGGATCACGGCGAGCAATTGTCGCGCGGTGTGCGGCGGTTCACGGTTCCAGTTGTATCGCAGCGTGGCGCAGCCGGTAACTAGCACGGTAAATGGCAGAGCAAGTAGCAGCACCCACAGGGTCCACATCCGCCCTGCGTACCACATGACGAGCTGCTGAGCGGTGTGCGCCGGTTCGTATGGCAGCGGACCCAGGTTGCGGACGACGAGCGCAGTCATGAAGAGCGCGGCGGGGAAGATGAGCGCCAGTTCCATGGCTGCAATGATGCGCGTGCGCATAGTACTTTATAACGCAAAGTACGTATGGGTGTCAAGCAAATGAAGGAGATTGGTAGGGGCGGTGGGGATCGAAAACACTACCGAGCGGAATTTCAAGGAGTTAGAAGGAATGCCGGGGAACGCTAAGGTATTGAAAAGGAACAATAGGGAATGCAAAGGAATCCTTATTGGCCCCTCAATGGCCCCTCGTTTTTCGCGATGCTGAAATTCCGTCGCGGTGTTTTCTCGCCGCACAAAAGTCGCCGTCGGCTTCGGACCAAATTTCGCGGCGCGGATGGCAAGCCGACGACCGAACATTCCCGAGAAACAGGATTTCAGACTGGCTACGCCTGTTGCTCGTTCAAGCACTGTCGAGCGCTGGTTCGCCATCAACATTCATTTGAGACCATTTCTGAAAGGTCTAACGCTTCTGCGGCCACTGCCATGGTTTCAGCTGCCTTCGACGATAGCCCAGACGCGGGAATCAAGAAACTCGGATCGGAAAGGAGTACGATGCCAAGGCAATTGAGTGGTAGTGACGAAAAGTATCTGCTGACGATTGCGTCCTTCGCGGCCTCTCCATGCGAAACTTGCATCACGAAGAAGCCAAGCGTTCCCGGGTCCCTCGCTGCATCATTCTTCAATTGTCGTGATGCTTTTTGAATGCGCGCTTGAAGTGCACCTAAGTTGGGGTCTTGAGAACTTCACTTCGAGCCGAAGATTTCTATCTTCAAGCCAGGTCCACAATTGCGGCTCCAATTGTCCAAGAATCTCGTCGGAGCGTTGCACTAGCCATTCTTCAAGTCCTGGACGGAAACCATCGCTATCGGCGGCTCTTTTTCTGGAAAAAACTCCATTGTGATGAAATCACCGGCAGTGTAGAGTTCGGAGTCTGGGAAATTGGCTAAACCTCTACCGCAAAATGAAATCTCTGGGGATTGCGGCGCCAGATTAGAGCCCCGTAGTCACCGCGCCGCCATGCGTTTCACGCGGCATTTCCAGGGAAGCCCATCGGAGATTGAATGACCATCCCGGGAAAAATCTACTCTAAGATTAAATGATACATTCCTCCGTACGTTTCGCTAGAGGTTCAGTCACTACCGAGACTCGGGCCTAAGGATGCGACGTCAGTGCGGAAAAGACGGCGCGAAAAGCCATTTAAGGGTCCGTTTAGCTTTGGATTCTGGTTTCGCAGGCACGGCTGGCGCAGGTGTGCTCAGTCCGGTAGCCGTTGGAGCCGCGGCCGAGGTTCCCCCGAGGCTGCTCACGTAGGAAACCAGAGCCTGCATGTCCGCAGCACTCAAAGTGAGAGGGACCATGCCGGCAGTTTTCATCGCCGGAGTGGGCGCTTGCAGAACGACGGCGAAGACCAGCGAAAGCAGATAGACCACAATTCCAAACCCGATTAGGATTACGCCAATAAAAAGAAAGAGTACAAACGAGAGCGGATGAAACCACAGGAGTGTCACAATTTCCACGAGCAGGCCCAGGATTATCAAGGCGCTGGAAGCTTGCAGATAGCGCTGAATTCCGATCACACGAAGTTTCATAAACCGATCTTCCGCATCCTTAGCGCGGATGCGCTATGAACCGTATCGTGGCAATTGCTCGAAACACATCACATCTCATTTGTAGAACGCATTTATTTCGCCGGGAAGGAAATCGAATACTGTTCCGAAGTGCACACCTTCAGCGATTTGGCATGTCAGTATGGATTTATCGATTTAGCCGGAAATCGGAAATCCGGACTCAGACGTCGTCCGAGCCGGAATCCTCGCTGGTTTCGTCGTGCACCGCTATCACCTTCGAGTTGCGCGTGCCAATCCAGCTCTTGCACGTTCTGCGGATTTTCGCGCCAATCCGGTGCGACTTTCACGAACAGCCCTAGCTAAATCTTTGTGCCGAACAACTCTTCAAGCTTCTCGCGCGCCTGGGTGCCAATTTTCTTGAGCATCTCGCCTTTATGCCCAATCAAAATCTTTTTCTGCGAGTCGCGCTCCAAGTTCATCGTCGCTTCAATGCGCAGCAATTTGGGAGACTCTTCGTACTTCTCGACCTTTACGGAAAGCGATCAAGTGATATAAAAACTCTCACTTCTCCTGGACTAACAAACCGGGCCGGTCAGTCCTGTGCGATGTGCAGCTTGATCTCCAAGCAGCGCAGTTCGGCCACGAACACGTGGGCATCATAACCTTCGTCATCGTCCTTCCTGATGTGTGCGGTGTTGAACAGACGCGTCAGATCGAGGCCTGATAAATTTGCGTTGCGTGAGGTTGAACATCTTGGGAAGAAGAAGATACGTCGTCGCGCCGAAATGCGCCACGATATTCGCCCGTAGGGCCTTGTCATGTCTCGCCGCAAGCGTGGCGATTCTGCTTGGTGCATCCACGTTGATCGCAACGAAACGGCCGGCACCGTCAACTCCAACAGCCGGAACCACAGAGCTCGAAATGCAGGTCCTTCTCGATCGGGCGGGCTTCTCGCCGGGTGAGATCGACGGCGGCGGCGGTAAGAACAGCAGCAAGGCAGTGGCGGCGTTCGAGGCCGCGCGTGGGATTGCGCCAGGCTTGCGGAATCGCCAAGCGTTGCTCAAGGCGCTTGCCGGCGGTGTCGATATTGAACCGATTGTCTCCTATACAATCACGGCGGAAGACGCGGCAGGTCCGTTTAGCGAGAGGATTCCGAAAGGCATGCTTGAGATGTCAAAACTTCCTGGCCTTTACTACACATCGGTGCTGCAGGAGATCAGCGAGAAATTCCACTCGGCACCGGCGCTGCTCAAGCGGCTAAACCCCAGCGCGCAGTTTATTGCGGGCGAGCAAGTCCGAGTGCCCAATGTGGTGCGAACCGAGCGAGGCGCTGTGAACGCCGAGCGGCTCCGCGCAGGCGTGGTCAAGGTGGTTGTCTCGAAGAAGGGATCAGACCTGAAAGTGTATGACGGGAAAGGACGCATTATTTTCTTCGCGCCCGTGACCAGCGGCAGCGTGCACTTTCCGCTCCCCTTTGGGAATTGGAAGGTCACTGAGATACAGCGAAATCCGACATACGACTATAACCCAGCATTGTTTTGGGATCCGAATCCCACTAGTGCCAAGGCGACCATCGCAGCGGGCCCGAACAATCCAGTGGGTGTCGTATGGATTGGCATCAGCGATCCCCACTACGGTATGCACGGCACAGCGGAGCCCGGGGAGATCGGCTATACGCAGTCTGACGGGTGCGTGCGGCTCACAAATTGGGACGCCACCATACTGGCCGGCTTGGTCACAAAAGGTACGCGGGTTGTGTTCACGCAGTGAGAGAGCGAAGTTCGCGATACACAACGACGACGCGCCACACCGGTCTTCTCATGGACGAATAATTAGGATTGGAGGAACAGGCTTGAAGCTCTGGGTTTGTATTCCCGTACTTTTCCTAGCGGTTCTTGCTATTAGCGGGACCTCTTCCATTCTCGAGATGACCCCGCCTATCAGCGGGCTCGCCCTCGCGGATCTGCGAGATACGTTCGAAGAAATTCATAACGGACATCGGCATGAGGCGATGGACATTATCGAGCCGAGAGGAACACCCGTGCGTGCGGTGGTACCCGGAACGATTCGCAAGATGTTTTTAAGCAAACCGGGCGGCATTACCATATATGAGTTCGATGAGAAGGCAGAGTATTGCTACTACTACGCGCACTTGGACCGGTACGCGGAAGGGTTGCGCGAAGGAATGTCGGTCCAGCCTGGGGACGTCATCGGTTTTGTGGGATCGACGGGAAACGCGGTTGAGAGCGCGCCACACTTGCATTTCGCAATCTTCGAGTTGGGGCCCGAAAAGCAGTGGTCGAGAGGAAAGGCCGTAAACCCCTATCTTGGCCTTGTTGACGCAGTGAAGCGGTCGAAATAGTGACAGATCTTGACCGCCAAAACTCCGCGACGCCTCCCTACCGAAAACGCTATCCGGCGCAAAGGCCTTTGAAATCAGTGACATTCAAGAAGATGAAACTGAGGGCGCGCGGCCTAGGGGGTCAGAACGACAATGTTACATCGGGTTGAAAACCAGCGAATGGAGTTCTTGCGTAGCACAGCCAGTCCTCGACCCAACCAACCTCGGTGAAACCTTGCTTGACGAAATGCGACGTGTGCAGCGTAAGGCCTGGGAACTGCTTGCCCGGACGGAATCCGAGGGCGACCACAGAGGCTCGATTGTCGCGCTGCGCGAAGTGCGTGTGCCTGGAATCACTCGGCGAGATGTTGGTGAATGCGGATGCTGTCAAGGGCGGGCCGGTGCAAGATGACCGCATGGACCTGTCGAGGCTTACTGACGAGCAACTCCGCATATTGGAAGAACTCATGACAATCGCGTGGATGGTTCCCGCCGGTCATTGGAACAGATCATCACAACGCCAACCTGTTACAATAGCTCTTGGACCACATCCACCAGAATGACCGTTCCGTAGAGTTTTCTCGGGCAGGGGATTGGCATTGGCGGCAGACGTAGTAGCAGCGTTTTTCAGCTATAGCTGGGACGATTCCAGTTTTGTCGTTCGACTAGCTAGAGACTTGAAGGCAGCGGGAGCGAACGTGTGGCTGGATCAACTGGACATCATTCCGGGTCAGCGGTGGGACCGCACCATTGAAGATGCCTTGAAGAACTGTCCGCGCTTGATTGTGATTCTCTCCCCTACCTCTGTCGAATCCACGAATGTCATGGACAAAGTTTCTTTCGCGTTGGAGGAACATAAAATTGTCATCCCGGTCATCTATAGAGATTGCGTGATTCCGTTTCGGTTGCGCCACCTGCAGTACGTGGATTTCAAGCAGGTTTATGCCTACGGACTTAAGGAGCTTCTCAAGGTGTTATCTCCCCAGCAAAAGCCGGAACAGACCACGCCAGCATTTTCAGACGTTCGGGAGCAGATACGCACCGATCTTCCCGAGACGGAAGAGCGTCAAACCGAACCTGAGGAGGCGCGCCTGGAGGATGAGCGTCGAAAAGCAGTGGGACAAGCACGCCTAGAAGATGGGCGCAAGCAAACTGCCGCGCAGGAGTTGGCATCAGGTTTCTTTTCCAAATTTCCGGCGGGGGCAAAAGTCGTCGTCGCCGTGTTCACAATCCTGATCGTAGCCTTGATTTTGTACTGGCAGCTCCTGCCATCGCCCTCGAATAAACAAATAGGAGAGACTCAGAAACGGGAGGCTCAGGTCGAAGCGGCCAACCCTGCGCCACTCGCGCCGCAACAAATGGGAGAAACCCAGAAACGGGAGGCTCAGGTCGAAACGACCAGCCCTACGTCAGTTGCCGCGGAAGCTCTCTGGTACACTGTGGTAGCCTCACTCCCCCCTGACGATCTAAAAGGTGCATGCAAGATTGCCCAAGGAAAGCTTCTCTTGTCGCAGCAAGCTGACATTGCGCACCAGGTAAAAATATTCAAAACCAAGGAAAGCGATGTCTACGCGGTTGTGATTGGCGAAAAGGTGACCCGGTTGGACGCACTTGCGCTGGCGGCTGATGCGCGAAAGAAGGGAATCGCCAGGGATGCCTTTGCGCAGCAGGACCGCTCATGGACATATGTAAGCGACGTTCCTTGCCAGGACGAAGCGCCCACTAATTAGCATGGAACTCACGTGAAATCGGAAAACGCTACGACGTTGTCGAGTGGCGGTCAGAACGGACGGCCGAAGATGAAACTGAACGGCGAATGCAGAATAACCAGTCCTCCGTTAAAAACTGTAAACGGTGCTGAGTTGATAGTGAATTGATTTGATTTTTGAGGAAAGAGATTGCAAGGTTTTGGCGTGAAGAGCGCCTCGTATTTTGAAAGCTAAACCGGACCGCCGGAAGCGTGTCCCACCATTAGGTAAGCCTAAAACTTCAAATTGAACCTGCGGCCTAGACTCGAAGTTTTCAGAGCGCAAAAAATACTTGGCTGGGGACACCTCTTGTCATTGGTCCACCTCGACGGTTGGAACGAAACAGTTCTCGTCCCCGTCCACCCACTCCGGCTGACCGACTCTTCATGACAGCGGTACCGATGTTGTTCCAAATTGTATATTTCCAAGAAATATCTCGCTGTATCCTGCTCGAATGAAAAAGAGCGAACTGACGCCAAAACAGTCGTCCTCCGTCCCCTGCCCTACTTGTGGTGTCGCAGCCGGCAAGCGTTGTGTACTTCATTCAGGCGCCCTGCGCTCAGAACCACACATAGATCGGAAGCTTTCTGCGGCTGAGGCAATTGAAACGAAAAGAATTGCCCGAGGCACTGGAAGTCGATAATCCCCTCTCGACTAACAATCCGAGATTTGCGGTGGTAAACCCTGTTACCGATAGTAATCTGGGAAGGTAAAGCCAGCTTTCGCGCTTATCTGAAAGCGGCCATACCCTTGTGCTGCGCAAAAAATCCGTTCAGGTTGGAAGTCTGACCGATCCAAGAGATAAACCATCCGCTCAATCTTTATATATATCGTTGTCTGACGAGGAGCGGTCGTAGTCGTTAGATTCGAGCTCGCGGGTGGAGATGAGCTTGGTGCAGAGAGGAACCAACTCGTTCGTCTCGCTGTAGGCAACCGGCAGTCGCCCCCGTACAGCCACGGTTGCCGGCGGAACAATGAGCACTGCAGCGAGAACCAGCCAGAAAGCCACGACCTGAACCATGAGAGGCCTGGAGAAAATGCAGCCACGGTCTTCCCAACAAGATTTTTTTGAGCTTCGAGGAGGAAATGGGCTTCCACCCTGAAAATCAGGTCGATGATCCGTAAGCGTCATCTTAAGCCTGTGCCTCGCCAAAATTAAGAGCGCCTTTGAAATGAATAACATAAAGAGAGGGCATGTAACATTGTCACATGCCCTGTGGTTGGCGAAATAGCAATTCGCCCGTAGGAAACAGTAGGACAAAAAAGAGGATTCGCCATCGCGGGACAGACCGAACGTGTAATTTTATGAGCGTGACTTTTCGGCGATGGGAGGGGATGGAAGCCTCAACCCTTCACGGTGTCCCCAAGTGTACAGACATCTCTGCTTGAGACGCGTAGGTTAGGGCTGCAAGAAACTTCATTGCACTTTGGCTTGGGTGCTGTGCGCGAATATAGAGAGGGCTCAGTTTCGCGCGCCGCTATGAGGAGATGAAATCATGTTGGGATTCATTGCAGCATTTTTGATCATTTGTTGGTTGCTCGGGCTTTTCGCATTTCACGTTTCCACAGGTCTAATCCACCTTTTGCTCGTTGTCGGCATCATTCTTCTGGTTTTGCATTTCGTGTCCGGGAGAAGGGTCAGCGCATAAGGCAGATTCTGCGTTCGGGATTCGCGCTGTCGCTGCGCAGATTCCGAAGAGTCACACAGCCACTATGAATTGGCCCTGCTCTCTCCCCCTGTCGCCCGAGAATGAAGACGCCCCCACCCTTTAACTTGGATGGCGCTTATAGGTGCGAATTATTTTGCGTACCAAAGATTTGGTACGTCCACAAATGCGAACCCTCCCGCGTAGCCATCGCGTAACCAAACTACGTGTTTTTGGCGTTTTTAGCGTTTCTGGCCTTACGTAAAATGAATAATAACTTACGGCCTATCAGTGTGAGCAGTGGGTGCGATTCCCCCCGCCGGGACCACATTCCAACCTAGCTCGCAGATGTTCAGACTCTGGCGACGTTGTACTTCGGTGTAGCCGGAACGTCGTGACGGCTCAGCTGCTTTGACCGCCCACTGGCTTCGTCTATCACCTTTTCGCTTGAACCGGCTTCCACAACTGCTTTGCGGTGCGGGCCGGAGCGTGAAATTGCACCTCGATGTAGCATTCCGTTTCGACGGGTTTGTCATCCGCCAAGGTGGGCTGGTAGCGCCATTCGCGGATAGCTCTAACGACGCTCGGGACGAGCGTCGCGGGGCCGTTCACTGGCTGCACGCGTTCGACATGTCCATCCCGGGCGACGGTCGCCTTGACCCGAACCGAAGACCCGGAGCCAATTTGAACGTGTGGTACTTGAGGATCGACGCGCGAAAGAAGTTCGCCAACAACCACCTTCTTGTTTCGATTGAAGGGCCACCACAGGCGCGTGGGCGGCAAAAGAATCGAACGCTGGATGCGCATCGTGACAGAGGGCGATTCCAGAACTCGTTCGCTTGGCAACTCGAGAACAGAAGAACGAAAGCCTGTCGGAGAACGGACTTCCAGGATTGAGCTCTGGGGCGCGTCCATCTGAATGACGGGCGCGTCAGATATGCGCACTCCGTGGAATGCTCCGTTTGTGGTGAGAGATGGGGAACGCGTGGAGGCAATGCTCGGGCTCGCAGCAATCGCTGGTTGGGTGCCGGCGGAAGTAGCATTGGCGCGCCCTGGATTCAGGACTGGCGCCTTGGCAGGCAGTTGCGGTGGAAGGTTCGGAACCGTGTTCCCGGAGGCCGGCGAGCCGGCGCTGGCGTCCTGCCTGAAGACGGGCTGCGTTTCTGCGGTAGTTGAGCTGCTAGCGGCGGACTCGTCATTTCGAGCAACAGCTTCGGTTTCAGAGGCGACCGGGCGTGAGAGATCCGGAAGGGGAGTAGTTTCGCGCATCTGCTTGACAGGAGAAGCGGAGTCCGTTTGCCGGGTGTCGCTTTGACTTCGCGCAGCGCCGGCGCGAGCGCTGGAGGAAGTTGCGGAGGTCGAGTCCGCAGGATCGGCATTCGTTTTTTCTACGGGAGCCTTGGCGGTCGGTATGTCAGCGGGAGGTTTTCTGGGCGTAGCCGAGGCCGGTGACGAACGATGACCAGAGATGCCCTTTTCCGAGACCCTGGAGGCGGAAGAATCGGGAGTTTGCGGCGGGCTCACCGGATTGTCCTGCATCGTTGGCACGGCAACGCTGCCACTTGGATTGCCGGGGGAACCAGTGGAAAGGCTGCGCGGAGAGACGTCTCTAAAGAAGAACACGGCTCCGAAGCAGAGCGTGCCTATCAGCAAGCCCCACAGGGTGTCTGCCAGCGCGGAAGCTGATCGCTTTCGAGCTACACGGCCGGGAAGGGTTGGCATGGGCGCGGGTGGCGTCACGGGAGCTTCTGCGGCAACGCAAGGTCGGTTCACTTCTTGTTGTGATGACTGTGCGGACTCGAGCGCGCCCCACTTGCGGATTTGCTCGCGATCATGCTCGCTGAGGTCGAGCATTTGTATGCCGGCGCGCTTTGTGGATTCACTCGTCCAAATTACCCGGGCGTGGACCTGGATTGCGTTCGGGAGACCGTTAAGCGGGACGGAGATCCGAGAGACAAGATTGAGTTTCAGGGCAATCGGTGTGGATACCAGGAGGCCATTCTCACTGACGTTGAGAAGCACGCCCTGATTCTTCTCGCCGGAAGCAATGTAGATCGGAGCGCTGAGGGCAATACGAGGATAGAAGCGACGCTCGACGGGCTCATTCAAAGCCCCAATCTGTTCCGCGGATGTGGACATGGTTTGTTTCTCCCACAAGTGCTTCAATGGCTGGCGCCAGCGAGGCCAAATAAATTGCTCTTGGCTGGGAGGTCGAATCAGGAATGCATTTAAATTATACCGCGAAGGCAGTGCGCTTCGGCGCTGAAACGCACATTACTCGCCGGCGTGCGGTACACGTCCGGAGCCCCCTAGAGTAGCGGGTGCGGTCGTCAGCCAGCGCGGAAGAAGCTCGAACATAATATTCATCTTTAACCCGGACAATGTCCGTCAAGGCGAAACCGTCCCGTCCTAGAGAGTGAGCAAGGAATCAATTTGCCGCGTCTCTATGGGAAGAGGCTTGGCGCTCAACATCGCCTCGTATAGCTTAACGTAATCCCGGGCCATCCTCGATGCGGTAAATCGCGTCTCAAATTCTCGGCGGCACGCCACACGACTCAGAGTGGATGTTTCCGCGACTGCATCCACTGCTTCCCGCATGTTATCCACAATCAATCCGCTCACGCCGTGGGTGATTACCTCGGGCACAGAGCCGCAATTGAACGCAATTGTCGGCGTCCCACACGCCATCGCCTCGATCATTGCCAGGCCAAAGGGTTCCGGCCAGTCGATCGGGAAAAGATGTGCGTATGCATTACCAAGGAAATCGGACTTTTGGTCCTCCGTGATCTCTCCGATGTATTCAACATTCGGATTCGCCAGTAGGGGCTTGATCTTGCATTCATAATACTCGCGATCCACGCGGTCAACTTTGGCTGCGATCTTCAGCGGCACGCCCGCTTCTAGTGCGATTTGGATGGCGCGATCGACTCGTTTCTCGGGGCAAATTCGTCCCAAAAACGCAAGATACTTTCCACTTCCATCGCCTGGCGAAAGAAAATCGGGCACGCCGTGATAGACATTGCCAACCCAGTTTGCCCAGCATAACGGTTTGCGCTGACTCTGAGAGATGGAGACCACGGGCATTTCTCGAAACTTTCGATACAGAGGAACCAGGTCCGGAAGATCCAGGCGTCCGTGCAGGGTGGTGACATGCGGGAAGCCGGTGACCCTCGAAAGCGGAAAGTGCAGGTAGTCCACGTGGAAATGGATGATATCGAATTCGTCGATGCGCTCCATAACGTCTTCAAGCATCACGTAATGATGAGCGAGCTGATCGATGCAGCCTTTGTCCAAGCGCAGAGACCTCGGGCAGGCGGGTATGAGTTGCGCGGCGGTCTCAGAGTCTCCGCTGGCGAATAGGGTAACTTCGTGTCCCATGTCGACTAGTTCTTCAGTCAAATACGACACCACCCTTTCGGTGCCTCCATATAGCTTAGGAGGGACACTTTCATAGAGTGGCGCTACTTGGGCGATCTTCATACTATCCTCACGCACCTAGGAGAACACCAACGCGGCTAGACAGGAATACAGGTTAATGCTTACGTGGGGAGCTTTTGTTACCGGAGTTCTTACCCCATGCCGGTTCGCCTTTGCTGCGTAACATCCAGGACATGGACGGCGTTTCGCACACCGTTGACCCTAGGGGTTCAACGTCGTCAAGCCTCTGAAACACCCCGATAGCAGGTGCTTGAACTGGACTCGGGCTCCTGCTCCCTTTTAAGATATTCTTTTCGCTTCAATCGCCGCAGCCGCAGCAAGCTTTCGGTTTACGTGTGGGGATGAGCGCAGACCACCGGATTCAAGTATGGCTTTGCTTCTTTTTGTTCGCGGGCTTGTCGCATAGATCACTGATTCTACACCGAGCGGTCCGCTCCAGGTATTCTCACAAAACTGTCCGGTCGAGTGTACAATATTGAACACTCTGGCTCACGGCTAAACTAGCCTTCTAGAGGCGCCAGACAGCGACGGTTTCTTGGGAGGCTTTATGCTCGGAACAGAATCGGAACCTAAACGAATTTCGCAGTACAGCATTCGGATAGAATGTCCACTGTGCGGCAAGAAAATGATTCTGCACATTGGTTTAACGGGCGACCCAAAGAACGGCGTGCTCGACTGCATCGGATACCGCAACGAAATTATACCGCTCGTACCCGGGCCTATCGTTGCCGGGCCTTTCTCGGCAACCAACTAATCAGGTCGCGACATATCGGAGGTCAGTCCTCGCGTACGAAACAGCAGTTTGGCATTTCGGACAGCTAATCGTCGCGCCCACAGACACTTCGGGTTTTGAAGGAAGAAACAACTCGGACAATCCGTGCTTCGGAATCTGCGAATGCAGGATCTTTGTGTTGCAGTTGGTACAAACGACAGCCCAAGCAGCCACATTGAAGCCTCGGGTACACTACCAAGTTCTGCTTGTTGCGGCCACCGGGCAATACCCATAAGACTGTAGTACTTCGATCTGCGACCCGCGAGTGGATTGAATCGTCTTAGGAGTTGCCTGGTGGGCGAACAGCGGGCCAGCGGTCGTCCATTCTCCGCGTCAACGTCTCTGCATTGCTGATCGCATTCGCGATGCACGCCTCCCGTGCCGGCCTGTTGGCCAGGACGACCTAAATCGGGTCTTTCTGGCGGACAGAAAACTAGCTCACTCGACTGCCTGTTCGCAATGACTTGCGAGATCCGGAAACTTCGGGATTTGGCGGGCGTCTGAGCGCATGGCTAAATGCGGCTGAAGCGGACTCACTGGTTGGTGACCTTTCGTTTCCGGGCTTTGGCTGACATCGCAGGTTGTGCGAACGCTATGTCGCCTTTTCATCGCATCTGGTAACTACCGCATTAAGCACACGAAAACCGAGGTCCTATTCTACTGGGGATTCGTGTCCATATACTGAAATTAACGCGCGCCGGTCAACTGACGATTTCCGCCTTGAACCCGGTGCTAGTTTATTGCAGCATAAACCCGATGATTGCTGGGCAACAATTCGTTCCTCGCATACTCATTGCCGAAGACTCGGTACTGTGTCGAAAGCTTCTAGAAACCATTCTTGCGAAAAAGCCCTACGAACTCTGCTCCGTTACGAACGGACGCGAAGCCCTGGATGCCTTCGCACAATTTCGCCCCGACATTATCATCACGGACTGGATGATGCCCGACGTGTCCGGTGTTGAGCTTTGTCGGCAGGTTCGTAAGGCACAAGATATCTGCACGTATATAATCTTGGTCACCCAGAAGTCCGAGAAAGAAGACCTCATCGAAGCCTTGGACGCCGGAGCGGACGACTACCTCACCAAGCCATTTGATGCCGGGGAGCTGTTAGCCCGAATTCGAGTAGGTTGCAGAACCGTTCAGATGGGCCGAGAGATCGAAGCCAAGAACGCTCTGCTTGAGAAGGTTGCCAGAACGGACCACCTTACCGGCTTGCCGAACAGGCTGGCGGTCGAAGAATTCGCTGCGAAGCAACTCAGCGTGGCAATCCGGCACAAATTCAACCTATGGGTTGTCGTAACAGATTTGGACAAGTTCAAACTGGTAAACGATACCTACGGCCATTTCGCTGGTGATGAAGCGATCAAGCGCTTTGCGACGATCCTCAAGGCCCACACCCGTGCTGCCGACATATGTGGTCGGCTTGGCGGCGATGAATTCTTAATCGTGATGTCGCACGGCAACAAGAAGGCGATTGTTCAAACGATTGAGCGTCTAAGAGCGGACTTCGCCGATGAGGGTTGCAGCTTGAATGGTCAGCAGGTTTCCTTTACGGCAAGTTTTGGCATCGCTGGATATGATGGGACGGAAAAAGTGACGTTTCGGGAAGTCCTTACTCGCGCCGACCATGCTTTGTACCTCGCGAAGGCATCTGGGCGGAATCAAGTAAGAGCGCACGTACGAAGCGCGGTTTTGAGTGAATTGGTCCCTGTCGCCAGACCGTGAGGTCTCACACAATACCTTTTGCCTCGCTACAAAAAACAACTGAATTCCGAACTCGGGCGGTCTGCACAGAGGGACCCATTGAATCAACTACTTGCGGTTTGGGTTCTGATGGGGTTTTCGGAACCCGGGTCGCCAATCCTTCAGGACTCGACTGAACTCATGGGCGTCCCAAACCCAGACTCTAACCCGCCGACGTTGCAGGAACATTCTGGGCCGCGTCAGGCGGCCGTCCTCGATGCGGCGATGGAGCGTCATCCTTGAGACGCCCAATGCGGCTGCGACTTCGTTGGTCGAATAAATTCTATCGGGGGAACTTCTCGCCCGATGTTTGGATCTTCGGCTGTCGCTGTGGTTTCATGGCACCCCATTTAACGCCCTCTGCCTCAATAGTCTACGATATAGCACAAAATGATTTGCAATCGTACTCGCGGTGGGGTATTCGGAACCCGGCACGGCACGGCACGGCTTTAGGTTTGTCGAATCCGTTCCGCCAAAACACGAGCGCACTACTGTTCAATGATGGCACAGCGCCCTTCGCTGGAGACAGGATTAGATGCGAGTGCGCTAGGTCTCAGTGGGACGAAGTCGCCTTTTGGTTCTTAACCTGCAGCTCATTCACCACCTGCTGCACATTTGGAACTGCAGATGCGACGTTTTTGATCTGTGCGCGCCTGGCTTGAGAATTAACCTCACCGGTCAATGTCACGACGCCATTCTTTACGTCGTATTTAACACCCTTGCTGAGCCTGTGCTGGATGAGAGCAGCGTCTAGATTTTTCTCGATACCCTTGTCCAGATCCGAATTGACTGTCTTAGCTTCACTTGCGGCAGCTGGCGGAACCACCCCAATCTGGTTTGACACAACTTGTCCGCCCGCAATGGACTTGGCAATGGATTCAGCTTGTGACTTGTCAACGTCAGATGGAACGTGTCCGCCAAGGGTAACAACGCCCTTGTCCCGATCCTGGCTTACGGAGACATCTTTGAGGCCGGCCTGATCTAGCGACTTGCGGATGCCTTCAGTAACATCAGGCGACTGCGTTGTACCTGAGCAGCCCGCAAGGATTGCGATGATTAAGAGCGTGAGCACGGGTACCAACAATTTATTGGTTTTCATGCTTCTCCTTTCATAGGGCCTAACCTATTTGAAATGGTTCCCCCCCGCGCCATGCGGGGCCGTCCACACTATTTTTCGAGGACTTTCTCCAACTGGCCGATTTTCTTTTGAACCTTTCCAGCAATCTTTTCGCCTTGGCCCTCGGCTTCCAAGTCGGGATTGTTCGTGAGTTGGCCCACCTTTTCCTTAATCTTGCCCTTCACTTCGTGAACCTTTCCACTTGCTTTGTCCTCCGTGCTTTGCTTCATGAATTGCCTCCTATAACTCGATTTGGGACTCCCCATTTAGAACCTTCAACCAACAGGTCATTTGCAAACACCTCTCCCTCATTTCAGACCGGCCTTGACAAGGTCATCGCAATACGCCGAGGAAGTACAAGACCACCGCGATGAGCACGACGGTCCCGACTATCCCCAGCCCCCCGCGTGACCCCCATCTGGAATACCCGTAATAGCCGCCGCCTCCGCCGAACAACAGCAGTAGAACAATAATGAGGAGTAGCATCGAGATTTTCCTTTCGGCATTTCAACTCTGCCAGCGCAATCTTGAATGCATCCAGATGGCTCTAGAATCAAACGGATCTAAAAATGAGCCGCCCGTTTAAGTCCGGGCGGCCCGGTTCTGTGACTAGAGGCGGTCGGTGGACACTTCATCCCAATAAGGGGTATAGCCGTAATGTTTGTAAATGCTGTTTCCCCAAGTCGAATCGGCAAAGTTCGGCCACTTGTCCTTGTCGAAACCCGGAGCATTCTCAAGCATCTTCTTGTCAACGTTCAGGACAGCGCGATTTTCTTTCAAATTGAAGCGGAAAGCGTTCCACGGAATGGCAAAATACTTCTCACCCATTCCAAGAAAGCCTCCAAACGATAAAACCGCGTAAGCGATACGGCCAGCTCCAGCGTCGAGCACGAGATCTTCGATTTTTCCGAGATCCTCATTTTGTGCATTGACGACTTTACTGCCTATCACCGTCTTCTTCGCGGGAACGATATCTGTGTATCTAGCTGTTCTCGGCTCTGCCATGTCATTCTCCTTTTGTTCTATGAAGCTGATTGACTCGTCATAATTCTTGCGCAGCTTAAAACAGACGAAGGTGGATATCTGTGCACATCGAAACACTGTCAAATATAAGTTGTTGATTTCGGGGTGGTGCGATTTGGTGAGACTTGCGTCAACTTTACTCAGGCGACCTTAAGGTATGTAAAACGGGATGTCGCTATGCTTTTGTTAGTGGCAGACCATCGTTGCCTGAGAGTAGCGCGACTACGGCTGTTGAAGCATCGTTACTTTCATTACGTGAATCTGTCCCTTGTCTTTGTACACGTGAGCGCTGAGTTCGACGTGATGTCCCACATGATCTTTCAAAGTCTCGGGATTGACGACATCCCAAGATTTTCCGCCGTCGTCCGCGACAAACGTGATTTTGTCGCCGTCCGCTTTCACCGTACCCTTGATATTCATCAACTCAGGCTTTTTTTGATCCTGGGTCGTATCCTGGGAACGTTCGTGCGCGAGGGCCGGAATCCCAAGTGTAGCCACCGAAAGTGCCAACCCTGCTACGTATAGCCTTTTCATCTAAAGCCTCCTGATTTTCCAGAATGGCGGGCTGAGCTCCAAGTTTGATCACGCCAGGGGAGAAGAAACAGAACCATCACCGGCCGCTTACTGTTTCCCACCACAGCAATCAGGCAGGAAGTCAGCCGAGAAGTGCAGTTCCCACCGCGGACAGGACCTAACTTAAGTGGTGAGTGTAAATACGGTGGAAAAGCAAGACTGTACAGAAAGGCACACTTCGGAGAAATCTGAGGCGACCGAGTCCGGCCACCACCTAGGGGGTATGGTAGTTGTCCGGACGCGAATAGTAGGCGGGGGTGGCTACGCCGCACGGAGTGGCAACAGTCAGTTCAAGGCCTGTCAAAAATCAGATATGGTTGCTAATCGGCGGTGGGTTCTTCGCGTTCGCGAAGAGTGGTGAGCTGGTCTGCGAGCGTAATGCATCGTATAGGGCGAAGAACGCAGCTTCCACGTCTCCTGGCTTTCGCCATTTGGGTTCGCCACGCCGTTGTGTCTCTCCCAGTAGCCAAGCTCGCGCCCGTGCATACAAAACCTTCGCTTTCACTATCTCATCCGGAACCATTGTTGCGCACGGTTGTGTACACGTAGGTTTCGTGCACGGTCCGCTGTCAGTTTGACTAAAACCAACAAATCCGGCAAGCGCAAGGCTTCCAGACCGCTGAAAGATCCTGTTGCCATGGATAACCCTCCGTTCGGAAAGGACGGCACTTTGCGTGACTTTACGCGAGTGTTCCTCTTGGCACTTAGAAGGTGCTAGTCCCTGCGCCAACGCGAATATCCCCAGCCTCCGCCGCCGAGCAAAAACACGATTAGAAGAACGATTAATATGGTTTCCATCTGAATCCTCCCTAGTCAGGGAAAGTTGGTTGACTTGTACGCTGAAAAAGTCCTTACTTCCCCTCCGAGTCACCATATTGGGGAAAGCTAACGCGGATATCTGTCCGTATAGAGACACTTCCGAATGTAATTTGTTGATTTCAGGAGCGCCGAAGATGACGGTCCCTTATACGAGACAATCCCTGGCGTATACTCACGCCACTGCCCTCCGGCTGAAGAGACACGAAAATGCCAGATGAAGACTGGATTAAGACACATGCAGGCGGCAGAAAAGTGAAATTCATCTACCAAGAACTCCCGGAAGATGGAGCTTTCATGACGGCGCAGCTTGCAGGCAACGAGGTCGTCCATTCGGTCGTACTGCCCAGAGCAGGAAACCCGTTGAGCCGTGAAGATGTTGAAAGCCACTTCAAAGCCGAACTTTCGAAAAAATAGTATTCGAAGTGTGCGAAATAGGGCTTCATGGCTTCTGGCTCGGTGCCAGGATGAATGCATGCGGCATAAGAAAGTTCCTAGAGACACGACAAGTGTTAGCGTGAAGAAAGAAATGGCCCAGCCACGAATGGCTAGATCCGCAAGAATTGCGGAGCGAAACCTAGATACGGCGCGAGTTCCAGACCAGCCAAGCACCACTATGCCCGGAACCGTAGATAAAATCATTCCTCCACGTCCGAGCCGGCCGGAAAAAGCACAGATTGTCGTTGACCACACCGACCACCGGCATCGCGATCTCCGAATTGAAAATTCACTAACTGATGAGAATGGCGATGAAGTGAAACTCAAAAAAGGTGCTCATGTGGAAGTGACCGTCGCAGCCAAGAGCGTCAGGCGCCAGAGCTAGGGCCGTTTATCGTAGTGACGGCTTTAGCTGATTAATGTACTACCGCCGAAATCACTAATCTTCGTTTAGCGTCATGGCCATGCTATTCTAGTCACCTGCCCCCGTTCTTGCTTCGGTCATAGTGTTCCTGTTCGGCTATGAAGGGGTAGCTTTATGCGACAAATCGCGAGTGCAAGAAACTGTGCCTCCCGAAAATCCCATCCGAGGCGAATACCTTTGAAATCAGCGACATTCACTGTTAGGCCGCGCTAACCAAGGAATCGAATGTAACAATGTCCTATTTCGATGAAAATTGCTGCATGGAGTTTTTACATAGCACAACCATCCCGGAAGAGCGAATCAAGCACGACCGGAAAAGCTTAATGATCGTGCCAGTCCGGACTGGTCAATTCGATCCGCCAGATGGGGCCACTGCCATACAGCGGACCCTCTGATTTGGCGAAGGACGGGGCATCGCCGCCGAGAATCCAGATGTGGGTGTCCTGGGGCTGCTTGCCGACAAGCGGCGCCACCACTCCGGCGACGCCTCCGATATCGACCTTTACGACATAACGCGTAGCTTTGTGGGAGGATCCTCCGGCCGAGACCGACTCCTCGCCTTCGGGAGAGATCAAGAGTTTCACGAGCCGAGGTTTTGGCGCGGCTGCCACCATTGAAAGTGTCGTCAGCGGAACGTCGGGCCGGATGTTCTTCAGCAGCGTAAGAATCATGCCGTTGGAGACGTCGGGCGGAAGTTTGAGCCGGTCGGTCACGGTCTTCTCTTTGCCGTCGTTGTCCGTATAGCGGACCGTGACCTGGCCCGTTAGGCCGTCCACCGAGACATCCATCGGTTGTTTGAATGCGGCGCCCTTTTGGACCTGGTGATCGCTTATGAGCCGGAAAATATGGCGCTGAGAAAAGACGACGGTTTCTTCATTTATCGAGCCGTCCTTGAAGCGAAGAACCGTGTGGCTAGTCACGCGATCGCCACGGGCGAACTGCGTTACATCACCCTCGGCGAGGATGTTGCCTTCGAGCGTGCGTAGCACAAGGAACCCGCGGACCACGCCCTCCGTGTATTGCACCGCAACCGGCGACTGCGACAGTACTGGGGAAGGGAGCAGGAGGGCCCACGTTAGCAAGACGACGAGCGCCAAGGACCGGATACGTTTTACCATCAGAGCATCATACCCTCACTACGGTCCTCAAGTGGTAGGAAACAAGTTTGTCAACTGATTAGTAACCGGAGGTCAGATGCCCGGTTACGGCTGCCAGGCACTTGCCGGTTGGCAGACAATGCGCGGCATCAGCTATACAGACGCGTATAAATAAAGGGACATACTGATTATAAAAAAGATTGCAAATAGGGCCGAATGAGTTCCGGATAGGATTGCATCTCACCAAACACGCGACTCAGCGTGCCGCTCAATTCTTTCTCGTCCGGGAAGTATCGATTATGAGTCCCTGTTCGGCGCGTGTGTCTCCACAATCGCTCGGTCGGATTCAGCTCAGGTGAGTAGGACGGCAGTTGATGAACTTCCAGCCAGTGGCGATTGGTATCGAACCAAGCCCATACGTCGCCGTCTTTGTGGTATGTCGCATTATCTTGAATGAGTATGGCTCCCTGCCGTCGATAACTGCGAGCCAGTTGTTCCAGGAAAGCGAAGTACGTGCAAGCATTGAAGACGTTCTCTTGCCGGTAATGGAAGCGCGCCTTCCACAATTCAATGGCCCCCAAAATCTTCACGCTCTTGCGCTGCCCGGTCACGGGAACTTCTGGGGGACAACCAACCCGGCTCCAGGTGGTATGCAGGGTAGAATCTTGGCGAAAGCTGGCTTCGTCGGTGGAAGATCAATGCCCAGTTTTGTCGCTGCGTTTTTTTTTAAGGCTGGGATAGGTGTACCGCTGCCAGCGATCTTGCTGGTAAGCGTTGGCTCGGGCGAGCACGCGACGCGGGCGCTGCACCGAGAAGCCCAAACGATCGAGCAACCTGCGCACATGGCCCGGATGATAATGAATGCCGAACTCTTCCTCGATGACCCAGGCGACCATGGGAGAAGTCCAGATACCGGTATCCAAGCCGTAGGCTACCGGGCCGCTGTCGAGAATGTCGTCGAGCTGTTTGCACTGTGCCGGCGTCAGCTCCAATGGCCGGCCCGAGCGATGTCCTTCGAGCAGCCCGTCCACGCCAAAAGCTTGGTAGCGTGCTAACCACTCAGAGACTCTCGAACGTGGAGCCGCGAGTAGATGGGCCAACTCACCACTCGTGCGTCCTTCCGAGTTCAGCACCACTGCTTGCAATCGCTTGGCGACTCGGTAGGCTCCGTCCCGCTCTGCTTGCTTACGCAAGCGGATCAACTGTTTGTAGGTCTTCGGGTGTAAGTACAGGATTCGCGGAACCATGGCACCTCCTTCGAGGAGTATGCCAGATGTACCCATCTTATGTCCTGTTAATTATGCGCGTATATATATCTGGTAACTGTCCGTTTCTGGACATCAACTCGCGGATGCACTTGTTAACTTAGGGTCGATCAAATGTCCCCAAAACATTTGAGCTTATTACAGGATAAGGCTCAAAGGAGCATTTCCATGAAAAGGATCTTCTTCTCAATAGTTCTGTTGTTCTTGGTTAGCCTATCTACGTATGCGCAAAAGGATGAAAACAATCGCATTGAGAATTCTGGAAAAGTGATGGTCGAGATTCTCAATGTTCCAGACGATATTCCGGCGGATCTTCTGAACAAAGCGGAATGCGTCATCGTTCTCCCTTCAGTCATGAAGGCAGCCTTCATCGTCGGCGGTAGCTACGGTCGAGGCGTGATGACTTGCCGAAGCGGCAAGGAGTTCAGCGGACCTTGGAGTGCGCCTTCCATGATGGCGCTTGAAGCCGGCAGCGTTGGCTTTCAGATTGGCGGCGAGGCCACCGACTTCGTCCTGCTGGTAATGAACAAGCGCGGGGCGGATTCCATTCTCACCAGCCAGGTCAAACTCGGTGGTGACGTGGCTGCTGCAGCTGGACCGAAGGGCCGCGACGCTGCAGCCTCGACGGATGTCACAATGCGGGCGGAAATTTTATCGTATTCGCGTTCGCGCGGATTGTTCGCCGGGGTCTCTTTAGAAGGCTCTACTCTCCGCCCAGATAACGATGGCAACGAGAGGCTCTACGGAAAAGGAACCACCTCGAAGGAAATTGTAATCAATAGTAAGGTTCATCCGCCCACCTCGGCGAAATTGCTTCTTTCCACTTTGAACAGGAAGTCTCCTAGGAACAAGTCCGGCAAGTAGGGATCAGTGGGGTACCTGTGGCTGGCGAATTGTTATTTCTCCAGCCACGGGGCATGTAACATTGCATCCTATCGCCGGGTTAGCGCGGGTTGCACTGGTGGTCGCTGATTTTAAAAGCATTCGCGACGGATAGCATTTTCGGCAGGGACAGTACAAAACGGAGCAGCGGAATTGAGCGATTGTCCTGTGTTTTCTTGCATTTCGTTGTATGGGTTTGCACCGAGCGCAGGCCGGAATTGAGCTCATAACCCGAAGGTCGTCAGTCCAAATCTGACGCTCGCCTTTAACGAACGACACCTCGGAACCATCTGCCATCTGCGCGTTCGGTTGATTAGCAAACCAACGGTTTCGGTACAACTTCGGTACAACTGAGGGCGAGATTTCGGGAGAGGGAGCCTGTAAGCGACGCTCAGCAAAAGCTTTGTAAAATTTGCCTTCTTTGTTAGAAGGCAGACGCTCTATCCAACTGAGCTACGGGCGCTATGTTGATTCTAAACGATTTCCGGTTTCCACGACCATCCTGAAGTGCCATTTTGCCGTCGTTTTGTAACAAAAGGTGTCAAAACTGTGCAGGAACTGTGCACAAACTCTTGGACTCCTGCACAGCGGTTGTGACCTCGCCGGTCATCTCATTTGCTTGGCGATTCATTTTTTCGAGTGCTTCTCTTTGTGATCTGCTTATGAGATGAGCCCCATGTCAAGGTGGCGTAGCTGGAGGATTCTGTGTGGCTCCTTGGCTGGAATTGCATTGACTGCTCTCTTTGTAACTTCCCGTATCAGGAAGAGAGCTGTGAGGACTTCAAAGAGTGCCATGCGATGCTGTGAAGCTTGTTTCGAGGACGATTTCCTCAAGAATTACATTCGGCACCGCGGCAAACGTGGCTCATGTCAGTACTGCCGCGCGAGAGGCAAGTACGTCATCGATGCTGCGGAGTTGGAGTCTTTCTTCAGTCGATTCACCGATCTTTACTCACCTGTAGACCTTGGCGGCAACGTTCCTCCTGATGTAGACCCTCTAGAAGTGGGAGAGCAATTAGCGACGCTCATTTTATGAACAGTGGGGGATTTTTAGTGAGCGTCTTGTTGAAAGGGACATGCACCACGACCTGTTGAATGAAGTCTTCACAGCCAATTGTATGGAAGAGGAAATCTTAGACGCTCCCGCAGTCCGAGACTTATGGACCGATCGCGATTGGCTGCACACGAGTTTATTGGACCGCTGGCACGAACTGGCCGACGAGTTAAAACATCCGGAGCATCACAGCTCGATTGCACTAGATTTGCTGCCAACAGAGGAAGACCTCGCGACGGCTACCGATCCGCTAGGATGGTTCGAGGAAGAAGTGAATCGCGGCAGCGTAACTCTACCTGCCGGTACCCGAATTTTTACGAGTCTGCTTAGGCTATCGAGAAAAAGATTACCGTACAGCCCCTATTCCAACGCCAGAGATGGGTGCGCCACCACCTGCATCTGTGACGAAGCCAGGGCGCGCGAATCCGGTCGGGGTGAGTTACTTTTATGGTGCTGAGGAGGAAGGAACTGCAGTGGCGGAAGTGCGGCCTCATCGGGGCACGCTCGTTACCATAGGCGAGGGAGAGACATCGCGCGACCTCAGACTGATTGATTTGACAGCCGGAATGGGACTAGCTTCACCATTCGAGTGTTCCGAAGGATACCTTCGTTCTCTCGTAGAATCTTGCGAGTTGTTTAACCATCTCAACAAGGAATTTGCGAAGCCTCTGCGCCATACCGACGATACGAATGAATACCTGCCCACGCAGTTCTTTGCTGAGTGGGCGAGGGATCATGGGTACCACGGCTTACGATACGAGAGCGCGATGTTCACGGGCGGGCACAACGTCGTCTTTTTCGATACGGCTTCGGTCACAATTAAATCAGTACGACTCGTGCGGACCGACTCCGTCGAAGTGATTTACAGTGACTACAGTGGTGAAGATAACTGAACATCATTCGAAGTTGACTGCAAGAACTAAGGCAATTTGGCCTTTGGATGCAGTTTCTCGTACTTAAGGCGACATTGCGTCCATTTGTCTAGGTGCTTAAGAATGCGAATAACCTCGTATCTGTCGGACACTTTTACATTCCACCGTTCGGTTAGTATGAAGTTCATGATTTGCTCAGGCGACCTTCGCGCTGGTACATGAACGCGATCGTCGGACAATAAGCCATAGTATGCCGCCATATAGACAGTCCCGTTCGCCCCGAGAAACTCTACCAGGAGAGAATTAGTTTCCTTCGCAGCTCTTCGGCACACCTCACCGAACAGAACCGCGTGTCTAGGGTAAAACACAATATCGTGGCCCTCCCGCACGTGGGGCAACCCTGGGATCCTCTTTCGAGGCTTTGACGGCCAACGTTCAATGCAATTTTTGAATTGCTTAGATTCCGTGTGTTCGACTAATGCCTTGCTGGCTCGACCTGAGCGGTGAACGATGCAATTTCGGGCGAGCATGAAATAGTCGTACAGCGGAAGCAGGTACTCGATCCTCTGAAGGTCCCATTGACGGGAAAGGTACAGATTGCGGACACTCACCCCCTTTTCTAAGTCTCCAGTCGGGGACGTTTTATCAGTTGGTTCGTTTCCTTGAAAGTCGGCATATCTGTCGTGCTCAGAAATAACATTCGTCACAAAATCTTCAAATGCGGACGCGACAAGCACTACGCCCATCTGGGAGAGAAACCGTCTTACCGAGGGAATTCGGTGCGTGATAGTGCGCCATCGAGTAGTCGAGCCCCAAGGCTCACCACCAGTCGGTAACGCGAGCAAGCCACCTTCTTTTTTCGACGCCTCCGAGTCTTCTTCAAGGGATATTGCTTGGAGAGCACCATACGCAAGCTTCATGCTCGCGTCGAAATTTTCGTGATAGTGGAAGAACTGGAAAAAAGACTCAGTATTAGCATCCTGTAAGTCCATAAGACTATTTAGACCTCCCCGGTTTCGCCGATGCATGATACTAGGGATGTAATGATGCGAAGAGTTGGGCCCACGCAGAAGTCTGGCAGACAATTTTGGATAATTCCTTTGGTGGCCAATGAAGTATTTGACCAATTAAAGCGCCGTTTTGAACGGTTGATTCCCCGTAAGGTACGACATCGACAAGACTTAGATTTTTCCACCCTACTGCTCATAACTCGAGCGTCTGCTTACCTTGCCAGGGACCCTAGTTTTGCAAGATCGTATGCCTCCCAAGCAGGAGCTCTGCGGTCGGTGGCAATTCGAAACACGGAAATCCCTTCGAAACCCGTTTCCCGATAGATTCCGAGCTGCCGACCATCCGGGAGTTATCGCGTCGTGGCACGTGATGGTTGACAGTACAGCGAGAATTTCTCCGGAGTATAATCGCAGCCAAGTATGTCCCTGGCTCCGGGCACAAAACTCGGCCCCTATGACATCGTGGCGCCGCTGGGCGCGGGTGGGATGGGCGAGGTGTATCGCGCCCGTGACACGCGGCTAGAGCGTACCGTCGCCATCAAGATTCTCCCGGCACACCTTTCTTCCGATCCTGTCCACAAACAACGTTTCGAGCGCGAAGCCAAGATCATCTCCAGCATGAATCATCCCCATATTTGCGTGCTCCATGATGTCGGGCAACAAGACGGGATCAATTACCTGGTGATGGAGTGCGTGGAAGGAGAGACGCTGACAAAGCGGCTGGAGAAGGGCGCTCTGCCGCTGGAGCAAGTGCTCAAGTACGGGATGCAAATTGCCGATGCGCTGGACAAGGCGCATCGCAGCGGAGTGATTCATCGCGACCTAAAGCCCGGCAACGTCATGTTGACGGCCACCGGTGCGAAACTGCTGGACTTCGGCCTCGCCAAGCCGGCAGCACCGCTGGCCAGCTTAGCCACGCTGACGGCAGCGGTAACGCGATCCTCTCCCATGACCGAACAAGGCGCCATCGTCGGCACGTTTCAGTACATGTCGCCGGAGCAGATTGAGGGGAAAGAACTGGATGGGCGCAGCGACATTTTTTCGTTAGGCGCAGTGCTGTACGAGATGGTGACGGGGAAGAAGGCGTTCGAAGGAAAGAGCCAGTTGAGCGTGGCGTCTGCGATTTTGGAGAAGGAGCCTGCGGCGATTGGCACGATCAAGCCGATGACTCCGCCGGCACTCGACCATGCCGTTCGAAGATGTCTGACAAAAGAACCCGAAAGACGCTGGCAGAGTGCGGCCGACCTAGCCGGCGAGATGCAATGGATCGCCGAGGCAGGTTCACAAGCGGGCGGGCCAGTTCCCGAGGTTCCTCATCGGAAGTTGGGCGAACGGCTGGCGTGGGTCGCGGCTTGCGTACTCGGGATTGCTCTGGCCGTTGTCGCTATGGGCTGGCGGCGCACCGATCGAACGCCGGCCCCGGCGGCGCCCCTGGTTCGGCTCAATGCAGAACTTTCGCCAGATACAGCGATTGACAGGTTCAGAGGCGCTTGGCTCGCGCTCTCGCCGGACGGCACGCGGATCGTAGTTGCAGAAAGCGATCCCTCCACCGGCACGTGGCGCCTAGTCGCGCGTTCGCTCGATCAGAGTCAGTTTGTGCCGCTCTTCGGTGCTGATCGCGGCCGCACGCCATTGTTCTCCGCAGATGGTCAATGGATAGCGCTCTTTGCCGATGGCAAACTCAAAAAGATCCCCGTTCAGGGTGGCGCGCCCGTGACGTTATGCGACGCGCCTGGATTCCCAAGAGGCGCGAGTTGGGGTGGCGACGGTAACATCGTAGCGGCATTTAATGACGGAGCGATCGGCCTGGTGCGGGTTCCCTCCGGCGGTGGCGTGCCAACCGCGTTGACTCAGTTGAGCAAGGAGAAAGGCGAAACGGCACATGGCTGGCCGCAAGTTCTGCCAGGCAGCCAAGCGGTCCTGTTCACCGCCTATCGTGCCGCGTCCTCTGATGACGGAGAAATCGTCGTTGTTTCCCTCAAGACTGGTGAGCGAAAAACCGTTTACAAGGGCGGCTTTTTCGGCCGTTATCTGCCCAGCGGACACCTGGTTTTTCTGCGCCAAAATACACTATTTGCCGCACCGTTTGACCTCGAACGGCTGGCGTTGACGGCAGCCCCACAGCCAATAATCGAGGAGGTCAATAGCAGCACTCGTGGGGGCGGGGATTTCGACTTTTCACGAAACGGAACTCTCGTCTATGTGAGCAGCAAGGGACCCTCCCTTAATCGCCAAATTGCTTGGCTAGGCGGCACAGGGCAGACTAAGCCCCTACAGGAAACCCCCAGCCACTACGAGAGTCCGAGGTTTTCGCCCGACGGTAAGCGCCTAGCATTTGACTTGGCAGCCGGACCGGTTCAGGGGGACATTTGGGTGAAAGACCTGGAACGCGACACGATGTCGCGCCTCACACATTTGCCAGGCCGGAGCACGAAGCCTGTGTGGACTCCAGATGGAGGGGGAATCGTGTTCGGCGTGACGCAGCAGGAGGTTCCGGGCATCTATTGGATCCGTGCCGACGGGACGGGGGAGGGCCAACTATTGATGAGAGAGGAGGACAAGAGGAGATTGTCCCCTTCTTCTATCTCGCCCGACGGAAAACGGTTGGCGTACAGTCAGTACAGTACTGACATCCATGGTGAGATCTGGACTGCGCCGTTGGAAGGGGATTCCGAACACCCGCGGCTCGGAAAGCCGGAAGTATTTCTACACACATCATTTTCGGAAGCCTATCCAGTCTTCTCGCCGGATGGCCATTGGCTGGCGTATTCCTCGGATGAGTCTGGGACTCCGGAGTTGTACGTGCGGCCCTTCCCAGGTCCGGGAGGTAAGTTACAGATCTCAACGGGCGGAGGCTCGTACCCCATCTGGTCGCGCAAAGAGCACAAACTTTATTTCTTGACGCCGGATTGGAGAATTATGGTCCTCGATTACGTCGCCAATGGCGGTTCTTTCGTGCCTGGAAAACCCCAGCTTTGGTCTCCAAGGAGTCTGGTATATATGGGCGGACTTTATCCTTACGACCTAGCGCCTGACGGTAAGAGTTTCGCCGTTGTCTTGGATACAGCCGGGACCGAGCAGGAGCAGAAGCGAACGGAGAGTGTTGTGGTTTTGCTGAATTTCTTCGATGAGCTCCGCCGCAAGGTTCCCACCGGCAAGAATTGACTACCGCCAGCAACCCCTCCTCTCTCGGCATAAGGAGATAGCTCCCGATATATCGGCTGACCGCAGGTGTGGCCCCCTTGACACCTAGGCGCTTGCGCCTGGATCACGGGCAACTCTGACGTAAACGCGATTAGGTAAGGGTTGCCGACCATCCAGGAGTTGAGCAACTTTGTTCTACCCGAATTCGCTCGTCTTACCATTAGTTCGCTCGGGAGCCTAGCCGAGAAATCTGCACGACTAGCGCGACCGTCTCCTTCGATTACGCGGCTTCCCCTTGACTCGTATGTTCGGCCGGCATCACCGGCTGCGGCGCAATTGACCGAGGATCGCCATCAACAGCGTCGCGACGAAGGCAGGGATGGCGGCTGCGACGAAAATATTCCGCGCACGAAATCCGAATGCCAGCAGCACGCCACCCAGAAGCGGCCCTGCGATGGTACCTACACGCCCCGCACCCAATGCCCAGCCCGCGCCAGTCGAGCGGATGGCTGGGGGATAAGCCAGGCCGGAGAGCGAGTTGATTCCGGCCTGGCAGCCGGCACCAATCCCAGCACCGAAAATGATGACTGACAGCAACCAGAACTGGGGATTGAACAGGCCGATCGAAAGCACACAGAGAGCTCCGAAAGCCAAGCCGCAGGTCAGGATACGCTCGATCCCGAAGCGGTCGACGATGGGCGCGATGAGCAGTGGACCGGCGAGGGTGCCAAGAGCGTACATGGTCGTGCCCAAAATCGCTCGGGAGGGACTCACGCCGCTGGCGTGCAAGATAGCTGGCGTCCATTGAAGGATGAAGTAAACGATGAGCAGACTGAGGAGATTGATGGTCCAGAGCAGGACCGTAGTGGACGCGAGCCCGTCCTGAAACAAAGCCGCAACCAAATGACGCTGGCGCGTCGCTTCGCGTAGCGCAGGTGACTCCGGCAGCCACACCGCCAGCGCCGGCACAAGCGCGAGCGGGAGCACGCCACCCGTCACGAAGATTGCAGACCAACCGAAAACACGTACAAGCTGGCTTGCGAGCAATCCCCCGACCGCAAAGCCCATGCCGACACCTAGACACATCATGATTACCAGGCGCCCCCGGACCATGGGGGGCGCAAAGTCCGCGGCGAGAGCAACCGCCAGAGGGATGCCGCCGCCGAGTCCCAGGCCGGTCAGAAACCGCAGCTCCGCCAAGTGAAACGCCGAGCCCGCAAATGCCGAAAGCAGAGAGAAGATACCGAACACCACGGCACAGCCGATCAAGACGGGCTTGCGCCCCAACCTGTCACCTGACAGTCCCGCGCACAGCGAACCGAGCAACAGGCCGACATTGCCGGCAGTCAGAACCGGCGTGAATGTCTGCGGGTGAACTTTCCACGCATCGACGAGCGATGGGAGTGCATAGCCGACGGCCGCGATGTCATAGCCTTCGAGAAACAGTACCGCGCCGCACAGCCAAGCTACGCGGAGATGTACGCGCTCGGTTGCTACCGCGACCGCTGTTACCGCCTCCGCGGCCATGTTGCCTCCAACGCACAGACGCTCATTCAATTCCCAATGTCAGAGTCGGAAACTCGCGACCGTCCAGAGCTAGCCATCCTTGGTGAGAACGATGGTCTGCACAAAAGAGTGCGTCGGTGTCGGTTGACTCGCGAGACGCCGCTTGAGGCGGCGCTCAAGTTGGTCTCCGAAGGTGCCAAGTGCCTCGGCGTCGCCCGCGCGTACGCGGTCGAGGACCGACGCTAGCGTCGGCACAAAGATCGCGCGGAAGAATTGAGCCTGTTTCGTCGCCAGAGATTCCTTGTTTCCGTCCCGTTCGTAGTCTGCCCAGGCTTGGTCCGGGAGCTCGGCGACCTCAACGTCCTTCACGGTCAGATGCTGGAAATGTCCGTCGCGCGCGAAAGGCACAAGGAGTTCGCGTTTCCGCCGGGGATAAGCGCTGAGGACCATTCGGTCGCGTTCTTCGGACGTGATCGCGCGATCGGCCACCATCTCCTCCAGGACCCCATTCGCCTGGTCCATAATATTTTCGAGGCCCGCCAACCCGTCATCCGCGAGAGCCGGCAGCACGACGACCAATCGCCCTCCAGCGCGTAATTCTCTCGCGCGCAACTTGAGGAAGGCTTCCCAATCATTGGCCCCTTGGCGTTCGAATTCTGCGTGCGTCTGGCCTGTACTGCGGAACGAAATGAAGTGGCCAGGAATCAGTGCGGGGACTCGGCTGAGCCACACAGCCGCATACGAGGACCATCCGAGATGCACTGAGCCAGGCGGCAGCACGCTCTCATAGAATGATCTGCCAATGGCAGCAGGAAATACATTGGGCTCGTCCAGCACATATCTGTCCGGGTCAGCATCGAGAACGCCGAAGAGCGTGGCGAAATCGTTCGTTGGTTGATCAATGTGGAATACAGAGATTGGGCGATTTGGACCGATGCGGCGTCGCAAGCCCCGGATGGCGACTTGCATGGGAATCATCGAGTTTTTCCCTTGGGACGATCCATAATCGGCGATGACGACCGGTTGGTTGCCCGAGTCGAGTTCTACGTCTCTAACCGCCTTTTCTAGGAACGGCAGCGCCAGAGAGGCGCCGCCTGCAGGCAATTTTGCGTACTTATTGTAGGCGCCCTTACCTTCCATGACGCCATGCGATGGCGCATGCTCATTCGACATCTGATTTCCCTTTTCCCTTCGGCGAATAGGCTTGGTTGATTCGGTCTTGAGGAACCCCGATGTAAGTCTGCTACCGGTCGCTCTACAAGTTCAAGGGTCGTCCAAGAGAACCGAGACGTGGGCGAGTTATTTCTATTGCCGTCCGAGAAATAGTGCGAGTCAGTTCGATATCGTTACAACTTACGAATTCGGATTGTCGCGCGGGGGTCGATACGCACCGAATTAACAATTATTGGCCGTTCCTATCCGCAGCGAGCTTATCCATTGCCCTGCGCGAGTCTCACAAAGTGAAAGCGGATGCCTCAGGTAGTTACTTCCGGCTTGCCGACGATCCGGAAACTACAATCGCTTGCGACGGACGGCTGCCCGAACTCTATGCACATTTGCAGCCGTATTAGGGCAAACGTGCAAGCCAAGTAATTACCACGCTCTCCAACGCGATTCGGTGATCTGACCAGCCATGGTCGGTAGCCACGTGCAATGCTGTGACCTTGTGTCCGCCTTTCGTTTGGATGGCTCGAACTAAAGCATTCGTCTCTGGTGCCAGGCCATCATCAGCTGTAAGAGCAAGAAGCGGCATTTGAATAAGCCCAGCAGCGGCGTTTTCTATTCGTAAGGTCTTGACGTTGGCCTGCCATTCATTGGCCATACTCTCGGCAGTCACGCCAGCCAGCGATTCCATATTGTCAGCCATGTCAGCGACCAGGCGGTCCCGGGACACATCGATAGGGCCCATGTCGCCTGCAGAAATCAGGATGGCTCCGATGAGTCCATGGTCCTTAGCCGCAGTGTGCGCGACCACCCACCCTCCCATGCTGTGGCCGGCGAGGGCGATCCGCTGCGTATCGATGCCAAGCCGTTTGGCAGTAATGGGTTCGCGAAGGAACGCCAATACAGCCTGGGCGTCTCCCAGGGTTTGCGTGAAGCGAAAAACTCCTGGGCTGCCCCATGAGCCGCGGTAATTGAAAGAAACGGCATTCCATCCCGCACGGCGCACGGCCTGAGCAAGGTCCAGGTTTTTTTCATTTCCCGGTAGGCCATGGCAGATGATCAGTGTCGGGTGCGGGCCTGGCCCGGACGGCTGATAGATAAGACCATTGATGAGCACGCCGTGACTTGGGATGTGCAGCACAGTCATTGCGGCTGGATGGGCAATGTCTACTGGTGGGTCAGTAAAAACAGGTACAGGAACCTGCTGCGCGAGAGCACCGGTTGAAAGCGTGCAAAACATCGTCGGAACGAGCAACGTGCGATAGCGCATGTTTCCTAATCCTCTCAGAGGGTCAAAGTCACGGGCCAGAAGATTTCTCGCGTTACTGACTCTCTCTCACTACGCGTCCGTTGAGCGGCTGAAGGGGCCGGACATCGTGTGGATAAAGCTTGGCAAACGCGCTGATCTCCTCTGCCGAGATGCCTACTGGAGTCTTCAGTACAAACCAGCTGACGCCCTCAGTGCAGGGCGGAGCCGTTACCGACCCCATGTAAGTGTAATAGGAGGTGTCGCGGGGCAGCAGGCCGGCGGGATTGACCTCGACTCCCGCGATCACCTCCTCTTTGCCCGGGGTGTTGGGCATATGTTCCCAAAGCTGGTCAACGGTGCTATTCGCGCTGCCTGCCTTGAGAAGAACTGCGACAGCGGCAACCTTGCCGTCGCTGGCTTCGTGCATTAAGTGCGCCACCATATCGAAGGGCTTACCGTGAATGTACTCTTCGCTGGGATGATGAAAATGGAATTGCGTTAGTTCGTAGCGCTTATCTCCCACGATCAGAAGGTTTCCATTTCCCGGAGCGTAGTTCACTCGGACCGCCGTGTAGCCGTTGTTAATAATTTTCAGTGGACCGCTTTTGTATTCGAATCGGACGGCGGGGAGTTCGGCTTTCTCTGCATTTCGAATGTCGATCGGAGACTGCTCCTTGCCAACTTTGCAGGTGGCGTAGTCCGGATCCAGGTCACCCCAATGTTCGGCTCCGGTCGCCCCTTCGTAGCTCCATCGTGTCTTCCACTGCGCTCGTGGGCCCGCAGGTACCAGAACCGCCGCGACAACCAGCAATGCAATCGTTATCCACCGTTTTCGCAAATTGCACCTCGCTTTGCGCTCCACGGCTTCTCTGCTTGATCAGGGGCGCAGTCGGATCCTTCGCCGTCAGTATGCCAGTTGCCCGAAATCGACAATTCGTCTACTATCAAAGTATGAATGTCGAGCGCCATGCGGAGGTAGCGATCTCCAGAATTGCCGCGGCTATCGGCGAGCCGGCAAGAGCTCGCATTCTCTACTGCCTGATGGACGGCCATGCACGGACAAGCACGGAGCTTTCGGTGGTGGCTGAAGTGAGTCCGTCCACCGCGAGCGTACACCTGAATCGCCTGAAGATAGCGCACCTGGTGAAAGTGCTCGTCCAGGGAAAGCATCGCTTCTACAGTCTTGAAGGACCCGACGTGGCCAATGCGCTGGAAGGCCTGAGCGTGCTCGCCGGGGCCGGAGGTTCTAGCGAAAAGTTCGTGCCGAACACGCCAAGGGGGCTACGCGCCGCACGGACTTGCTACGATCACATGGCGGGCGCAACTGGGGTATCACTTCATGATCGCTTCAAGGCGCTCGGGTGGCTGTCAGCCGTTCCGAACGGCGGCAACAACGCGTACAACTTAAGCTTGGAAGGTACGAGGGCGTTTGAGGCTCTTGGCATTGACATCGAGGCGACGGGGAGGCTGCGGCGACGGTTCGCGTGCGCCTGCCTGGATTGGAGTGAGCGGCGGCCCCATGTCGGCGGAGCACTGGGGGCGGCTTTGCTGAGAATTGCGCTGAAAAGAAAATGGGTGGTCCAGGATCTCGACAGCAGGGCCTTGGGCGTCACAAGTCTCGGGCGACGCGAAATGCTGACTCGATTTGGCCTTCAAGTTTGATTGTGCCCGAGTTACGAGCGATGCGGAAGTAACCGAATTACTTCCGGCTTGCCGACCATTCGTCCAGAGCCTTATCTTTCGCTTCCCACAACGCACCCTTTGGACTATGAGAAGGGCATGTCCGGTCACCCGACTTGGCGATTTGACTTGATGCTGAAGAGCGGTGAGTTCTCAGCTCTCGTGCAGTGCGATGAGTGGATCCACTTGGCTGGCGCGCCGCGCGGGAAGATAGCACGCAAGCAATGCGACTGTCAGGAGCACAAGCGACGCTCCGATGAGGCTGGCAGGATCGCTTGCGCCAACGCCGTAGAGGAACTTAGACAGAGCGCGCCCAAGCACAATTGAGAGCATCAGCCCGATTCCAACTCCGCAAATGACGAGCATCATTCCCTGACGAAGAATCAGACGGAGCACGCTTGCCTGACCAGCGCCCAACGCCATGCGAATACCAATCTCGCGCCGACGCTGATTCACGGAGTAGGCCATGATCCCATAGAGGCCGATCGAGGCAAGCCCGAGCGCCAAGAATCCGAACACGCTGAGGAGCCCTACTCCCATTTTTGCGCCCCAAAGCGCTTGCTCGATCACTTTGGTTCCAGTTCGAATGTCGTCGATCGGCAGGGCGGGATCGATATTCCGGATTTCACTCTGGACGGAGGAGATCATCTGTGACGGATCATGCTCGGTCCTTACGTAGAGAACCATCGATTCAGAATAATTTTGTCGCAGAGGAACGTAGACGCAAGATTGCGGCGCTTCGCCAAGCGTTTGGTAGTCTGCCGTCTTGACGATGCCAACGATTTGACGGAATTCCTTTTGGCCGGGCAACTGGATGCGTTTGCCGAGGGGATCCTGGTTGGGCCAGTAGCGGCCCGCCATGGTGTCGTTGATGATCGCGACCGAGGCTGCGCCTTCGCGATCGTTTTGGGTGAATTCGCGGCCACCGAGGAAAGGGATACCCATCGTCGAGAAATAATCGAGATCGATCGTATTTATGACGCTCGAAATTTCTTCAGATTTCTTTCGCTGCTCCTGGCCTTCCATTACCACGCCACTCTGGGCGCGGCTAAACAGCGGCAGGTTTGCGGCCCATGAAACAGAGGCGACTCCGGGAACTGTTGCGAGGCGATCACGCACGTCTTTGTAGAACTGTTCTGTTCTGGTCCGGTCGTAACCCAACTGGCCGGGGTAGAGCAAGAAAACGGTGAGATTCTTCGTTTCGAAACCAGGGGTGATCAGGTGTTCGCGCTGAACGCTGCGCACAAACAGTGCTGCCGTAACCAGCAAAACCAGAGAAACCGCGACTTGGCCTACCAGAAGCGAGTTGGCCAGACTAACGCGGCTGACACTCCGGCCAGCGGTGCGAGCTTCCTCCTTGAGCGCTTCGACGACGGGTGTGCGGGAAGAGCGCAGCGCGGGCGCGATGCCGAAGATCAGGCCGGTGAAGAGCGCGACAACGAGCACGAAGACGAAGACATTCGCGTTGAGATGGGGATCAACAAGGTTCTGCGCAAATTCCGCTGGGCGGAACGACCATAGTAGCTGGCATCCGCCGTAGCCGAAGAAAAATCCAAGGATGCCACTGAAGAGTCCGAGCAAGACGCTTTCTGTCAACAATTGACGGACCAAACGCCAGCGGCTGGCGCCAAGCGCAATGCGAACCGCAATCTCCTGGCGCCGAGCAGCGGCGCGCGCGAGGAGCAAATTCGCGACACTAGAGCACGCGATGAGAAGCACGAATCCCACGATGGCCATCAGCAAGACACTTCCGAACAAGAGCCCCTGACGCTGATTGGTTGCGACAGCCGCTTCGCTGAGTGGCTGCAATGTGACAGTCTGTCCCTGGTTCGCTTCCGGATACTCACTTTCGAGCGCAACGGCGATGGTCTTCAGGTCGGCCTGCGCTTGCAAGAGCGAGACGCCAGACCTGAGATGGCCAGCGCCTGTGAAAGTGAGAACCGCGCGGTCTCGTAGAGCATTCTGCTGCTGGGCGGGCAGAACCTGCTCAGCCATCATGGACGGAACCCACAGGTCGGGCCCGAAGATGGCATTGACGCCCTTGAAGCCTTGAGGAGCGACGGCGACGATGGTGAAAGCGATGTTATTTAGCTTGATTGTCCGACCCAGAACGTCTAATGCGCCGCCGAACCGGCCCTGCCATGCCGCGTAGCCAATGACGACGACGGGGATGGCCCCGGGCTTAGCGTCCTCATCCGGCAAGAAGAAGCGCCCCATCCGAGGACGAATGCCGAGAGTATCGAAATAATTGCCGGTGACAACTTCCGCGAACACGCGTTGCGATTCGGCCCCGGCTGACATCGTAAGAGCCATCGGAGAGGAGTACCCGGCGAGGCTGCTAAAGGAGTGGTTCTTTTCCCGGTAATCTTTGAGATTAAGGAACGAGAGCGGGCGGACATCTAGTGTCTCAGAGGTTTTCTTGGCCTGTGCAGTGTTGACGGCAGCTAATTGCGAGGCGTGCTCAACGGGAAGGGGATTCAGGAGGAACGTATTGACGATCGTGAAGACGGCTGTGTTTGCGCCAATGCCAAGCGCCAGAGTGAGGATGGCAACTGCCGTGAAGCCTGGAGTCTTGCGCAGCATTCGCGCTGCATAGCGAAGGTCCTGCTTTAGGCCCGTGAAAAGATGGCCCGAATTCAAAAGTCCATCTGGGATAGGATCGGGGGGTACCGTGCGCTCGGTAGCACGCAATTCCGCCAGGAGATCGCTCTGGTTTAGGCTGGAGAGAACCTCGCCATAGGCTTTCTCCGAGGTCGCTCCCTCTGCGATTATTTCTTCGTACAGATTCTCGAGATGGTCTGAAAGTTCCTCAATGATCTCTTCTTCGCGGGTGGGCGAAAGATTCAATCCCGCCAATCGTTTTCTGATTTCCTGTTTCCACTCAGGCATATTCAACCCCCGTGATTTGGCTGACCGCGCGGACAAATTCCCCCCAGCTTTGGCGCTGCTGCGCCAGAGTCTTTTGACCTTGCGCTGTCAGGCGGTAGTAACGCCGCCTTCTTTGATTGGGCTTTTCGACCCAGCGCCCCTGAATCAAGCCGCGATTCTCGAGCCGGTAGAGCAGCGGATACAGCGAGGCGATGTGGAAGCGCAGCTTGCCGCCCGAGCGGCCTTCGATGAGCTTCCCGATGTCGTAACCGTGGCGAGGCTGATCCTCCAGCAAGGAGAGAATCAGTAGCTCAGCGCTGCCCTTCTTCCATTCCTGGTCAAGGGTCGTGCCCATATATGCCACTCCCACATGTCACTACGCATGCGAGTGGCTGGAAATTTCACATGGGGTACTCTTTTTTTGACAGTGGTTGGCACCACCCGGAAGCGTCAGGTGCTGCTAATCGATATGAACCCGGGGAAACGGTCCAGGAGTCCGGTTCTGAGAAGTCGCAAGCTCCAGTGACGCATGCGATCGATTCTGGACGGATGACGAGCAACCCTTACCTTACCGATAAAGGAAGGGTTGCCGACCATACGGGAATTGCACGCACTCAATCTGCGCCGGACGTTTTGATGCTCTATGCGGGCCAGGAAGTGTGAGCAGTCCGTGCGCGAAAGTCATCCACAAGGGACCATGGATTCCATTCGTATTGTCGTCCTCGAAGAGCTCGCAGGCGGGGCGAATCGGCCTCGATTCTAAAAGCGACAGCAGCTTCATCCCGTTGTAGTGCTTCATTGCTGCAATCATTGTGTGAGAGGCTCCCCTGTGGAAGCACCGTTTGGGTGGCTTTCCTCATCGTGGTATTCCTGCAGGCGACGTCCTGGTGACCGTGTCTTGAGCGGCACTGATCCACCAGCGTCCATTGTTGCGGGTAAGCAGGCGAAGTCCTGTGATGGTAAGCGTTTTGGCGTCCTGCCCTTCCCCTAACAGCTCCCATTGTATTTCGAGAACCGCAAGGTCTGGACCAAGCGCGATGGTGGTGAGAACGGTCGTGCGCGACGTGGTGGCATGAAATTGATGTGCCAGAACATCCGCGATGTGTTTTTCGATATTGTCCCTTCCACTGAAGCGACGGGCAGACGTATCCACAAGATCGGCGTCGTTAACAAACAGGCTAGCGGCAGCTTTCGCATCATTCCGGTTCCAGTCGGTGTCCGCTTCGACGAGCAGTTTTCGCACGTCGGAAGGCGTGTGGTCTGCATCGGGTGCCGTGGGCAAAGGGCTCGGGGCGAGAACGGATGTGCCGGGCAGGGTAGAGCGATCGACGGCAGAACCGTTCTGGGCGGCAACGATGAGCCAGCGTCCATCACGTTTGCTGACGACCATGGTCATCAAGTACGAACGAGGCTGAGGATCACGCGGATCCCCGGCGATCGTCCAACTCACGTGTACCAGGGCAATGTCGGGCCTGAGGAGCCGCATGCTGTCGGGCTTGATCTCTGCATGGCTGCTCTTGAAAATCGCCGCCTTGGCATGCCTGTCCTCAATGTCTTTTTTGCCGATCCAAAGGGCGCCATTCACATTGACGAACGTGGCATCTTCGGTGAATTGAGCCGCGAATGCTTGCGCATCTTTGAGGTTCCAGGCAGCCATCAAACCGGAGACCGCATCTTCGGGGCCGGATTGGGCGCTGGCGCCAGTGACCACAAATTTACCGAGGAAAGCGACTGACAAGATTATGCAAGCAGGAAAGCGATTCATGTCCCCTCCAGCGGCAGTGCGCGATACGGATGGAGATGAGCAGGCCTCCCAAGCCATTCGGCTTCGAAACCACTAAGTACTGGGTGCAGCGCTAAGACCCCTCCAGGTCAACGCCGAGCGCTTGCGTTTCTCAATTATTCGAGAGCCTGTCCGGCCTGATGTTCGGGTTGAGTCGCAGCACATTCGTGGGGTCGTACTTCTTTTTGATCTCCACCAAGCGGGCATAGTTCGGCCCGTACGCCGTCCTGACAAGCTCGCCGCTCGTGTCGCTCAACTTGTTGGCGTTCAGCCCGTGCGAAAAGGGTTGCAGATTATCGCGAAGAGCGTTTACCCATTGCACCGCGCTCGTCTTCTCTCCCGGAGCGCTCCAATAACTCGACACCTCCACTTCGTAACCCCCCTCCCTTATGGGAAACGCCATGTCGCTAAGACGTACGCGCGTCATGGCACCGTGGTAGTGCCCAATCATCACCCTGAACCGCTGCGGCGCATCCTGGGTTGCGTTTGCAATCGCCGCGACAGCGGCCTCGTTGAGTTCGGGAAGGAACAGGTTCGTCACGAAATACGCAGATGGCTTCGGGGATACCGGGAATGCGCTTGCCTGAGCCTCCAGGTAGGACATTACCTTGACTGTGTCCTCCTGCGGTTTGAGCGGCGCTTGCAACGGTTTGAGCAAGTCATTCCCGAGAGTTGCTTGGCCGCAATAGCCGACCAGCATTCGAATTCTCGGCCCCTGTTCCGAAGGCAATATCATGGCCGTGGTCGCCATTTCATCGGGCGCTGCCCCTGCGGACTTGACGTAGGCCTGCAGCAACTCTGGAATTCGCCCGGCCGGATACATCAGCGCTCCTATCAAAATCTCGCTGACCTGATGGAGCTGGTAATCGAGCGCCGTCACTACGCCGAAGTTTCCGCCTCCACCGCGAATCGCCCAGAAAAGGTCTGGATTGGAGTTCTGGCTAGCCTCCAGTTGTCTGCCGTCCACCGTCACCATGTGGGCCGATAGCACGTTGTCGCACGCGGTTCCATACTTCGACATTAAGAACCCCAGCCCCCCGCCGAGCGTCAGCCCGGCAATTCCCACGGTCGGGCAACTACCCAATGTCGTTGCCAAGCCGAAGTGCTGAGTGGCTTCATCCACATCGCGCACCAGAGAACCAGCCTCGGCATGGGCTACGCGTTTGTCGGCGTCAACCTCGACGTGCTTCATTCCCGAGAGATCGATCACCAAGCCGCCATCGCATACTCCGAATCCGGCGGCGCTATGGCCTCCGCCACGCACTGCTAGGGGCAAACTCTGGCTCTGGCCAAAATCAAGAGCTCGCGTGACGTCCGACGCGCTCGCGCAGCGCACGATCAGCGCCGGATGACGATCGTATGCGCGATTGCCGACCAAGCGGGATGATTCATAATCGGGCGCCTCTGGTGTGATCACGTGGCCGGTAATCTGGGAAGCCAGCTTCCGGATTGCTGCCGCATCGACCGGAGCCGCATTCTGTTCGAGTTCTCCGAAGATCCGCCGCCCTCCACCAAACAACTTCAGGGGACGCCCATAGAGCGCCGCTGCGGAGAGCGCGGTTTGCTGGACGAACCGTCTTCGAGTGACTGGCGCCATATTCACCTCGATCAGCCAAGCTTCACTTGCAAACTTCACGGATAACATGGCTTGTGCACGGTCAGCGTAAAACCTACGCCGTGCCTTTGCCGCTGTCAATTTCATCCGACTCTCGGTAGCTGCGAAGAGGACTGCTAGCGGTTCCTCCCAGATCAAGGGCTACACGGAAGTTATTCCACCAGCGAGGCATCTCGCTTGGCACCGGGTCGCAGTTCTGTAAGGCCGTCCTGAAGTCGCGATTTGGGAAACTGAAAAGGCTTCAGTAAGCGCTCCTCGTTTGTGCGTGCTTAAGGTCGCATGCGCCCGAAGCAGACGTTCCGGCTCTCACTGGCGCTGTGCAATAACTGTGCAGAAACCGTATCTTTTCCATCGATTGGGGTTACCTTTGAGCGAAAAGCAGATGCCCCGATTTGTTCGAAACATTAATAGTCTTGCCCCCCTACTCTCTGGAGTCAGACTGCGCCAGGGGCTATTACTGGGTAAGATGCGAGGTTATGGCTTTACTTCGAGGTGGACTGCAACGCTAAACGTCCTTACGGAAGAAACGATCAAATCCAGCGCAATCGAGGGAGTTGTGCTTGATCCAGATAGTGTCCGTTCATCCCTCGCACGTAGGCTGAAGCTGGACGTGGGAGGACTCAAAACTCACAAGGATCGAAATGTCGATGGCGTCGTTGAAATGATGTTGGACGCAACGCAGAAATTCAGCAAGCCGCTAACAAAAGAACGATTGTTTGGCTGGCACGCACACCTTTTTCCAGGCGTTCGCACAACCCACGATAAATTTCGAGTTGGCGCATGGCGTGATGACAGCCAGGGTCCAATGCAAGTTGCGTCCGGGCCAATCGGTCGCCACAAAGTTCATTACGAAGCACCGAAGGCTGATCGTGTCGAAGGTGAGATGGGAAAGTTCCTTGGCTGGTTCGACGGAAATGAACAAGAAGATCCGCTCCTAAAGGCGGCAATTGCGCACTTGTGGTTTGTTACGATCCATCCTTTTGAAGATGGCAACGGGAGAATCGGAAGAGCAATCGCAGAGATGTGCTTGGCTAGATCGGACGGGAGTGCTCAGCGTTGCTACAGCATGTCGTCGCAGATTCTCGAAGAACGAAAAGACTATTACAAGGTTCTTGAGTGGACTCAGTCTGGATCGTTGAATATCACGGAATGGCTAACGTGGTTTCTAGGGTGTCTGGATAGGGCCATTGAACAATCGAATCAAATCACAAGCAGCGCCCTGGAGAAGGAACAGTTCTGGAAGGCCTTGAAGCTGAGGAAGGTCTCTCTGAATGATCGGCAAACAAAAGTTTTGAACAAACTATTCAGTGGGTTCGAAGGAAAACTGACGAGAAAGAAATGGATGAAAATGACGAAAGCTTCCTCTCGGACTGCCCTTCGAGACATCGAAGAACTGATCGCGTTGGGCGTCATTGAGCAGGAAGAGGCCGGAGGACGAAGCACTTCCTACAGGCTAAAAAAGGGGCAGTCGGACAAGGTGCTGGAAAACTGAAACCGACGAGACAGCCCTGTGATCTTGTGTTGGCTCAGCCTGAAATGGACCCAACACCAGACAGGGCACTCTGATTTTCGATCATTTCCTCTATGGTCAAAAAAGTCGTGCGTGGGCTGAAGTCAAAGGTCACCGTCATGGTTTCAGGGTTTCAGGCGTGCTCTTGATTGAGGCCGCTGACAATCCGCGACCAGTACACAAACTGTGCCACCAGACTCAACATCCCAAACAGGACCACTACCTCGAATCTCCCCGACCCATCTTCCTTTTGAGCCGGCGCATGAATTTACGGTTAGGAAGTTGATTTGATTGCGGTTGCTGTCTTTTGTGCTGCGAACGCTTCTGTCTACATCCTTGCCGGCAGGGTCACGCCCAGGGCCGCGAGGATCTTGGTCTGGTGGGCACTCGGTTGCGGCAGTTTCGTCACGGTCGTTTTTTCATCGATCTTGTACTGCAACAGGCACAGACTGCCGAGCGAGGCCAGCGCATCGCGCAGCGTGATGGCGTGCGGATTACTGTCCGTCGTTCCGAACTGTTTTTGCAGCCGTCGTTCCATTTCACGACTCAGTTTTAATGCCAGCAGGCAGCAGAACACGTGGCCCCGCGTACGACTCTCCTTGCGCACGAACAACGGTCGTACTTCTAATAGTCCGGTCTTCATGGCGCGAAAATCACGCTCCACCTTCTGCAAGCTCACGTAGCTGTCGTGCACCTCTTGGGCACTCATGTTCTGTTTCAAAACGTCGGTGCTCACCACATAACAGCCGGCCAACTCCAAAGACTTTTCGATCGCCGCTGGGTGGCGCTCCAGCACCAACGTGCGGCCGTGCAACTTCAACTCCACCAAGCCCTCCAGCTTGTGCCGCGCGGCCCACCCTTGCAGTTTTCGCTGCCCCGCTTCCGGCTGGCAGCGCGGTTTATTCTTCACCAGCTCGTTGCGCGTGGCGATCTTTCTTTCCAACTTCTCTAGTTTGTCTTCCAAGCGGTGCTGCTCGCGCGCGGCTTCGGCCTCGTTCTTGCGCAGCACGTAGCGCACCCCGTGGCTCTCCACTTCGCAGATCTGTTCGTGGAACAACCCCAGTTGCAGAATCCCCGTGCCCAGCAACCCGCGGATCTGCGGATCGGTGAGCGCCGTGATATAGCGCAGCCCCGCCTGCGCGAGCGCTTGCTTCCCCTTGCTCTTCACCATACCCCGATCGCCGACGAAAACTAGTTCCTCCACCTGAAACCGCTCTTTGATGATCTTGATTTGATCGGCTACCGTCGTCGGATCGGAGGTGTTGCCTTTGAACACCCGCACCGCCAAGGGCTCCCCTTCCGGGTCGCTCAGCAGGCCGATGACGATTTGTAGCTTGCCGCGCTTGCCATCGCGGTCGTAGCCGAACTCCCCGAGTTCGTTCTTCTCGCCTTCCAGATAGCTGCTGGTGACGTCGTAGAGAAACAAGCGCGGCGGTTGTGCACCACGGCGGCTCTGGTAGCGGTGGTACAGGGCCCGCTCGATCTTTTCTTGACGGGCACACAGATCGTCGAGCGCGGCGTAGAGATCGTCTTCGTCGAACGAGGTAAGTCCCAGCACTTCGTGGACGGCGTGATCCTCGGCCCAGCGTACGGCCGATAAGCGAGAGCCTTGATGAGGCAGGCGCGCCAAGACGAGGAACAAGGCCAACTTGCCGAGAGTGGTGTGGCGGAGCGCAGCGGTGATGCCGAGGGCCTCAGCGATGTGCTTCAGGACAAAGAGTAGGCCGAAGATCGGGCCGAGGGTAGGTTCGGCAGAAAGGGCGGCATGATCGAACTCCCCACGCAGGGCGCGGCGGAGCGCCTCGATGCGCGCCGGCTGCCAATGGGAGAGATTGGCGAGGGTGCGGTTTTTGACTTTGCCATTCTCGCGGTAGGCATGGCGAAGGAGAATAGCGGGCGGGGAGTTGCGGTTGGGGACGGTGGCAATGTACATGCCGACCTAATACAACATGTCATAAGCTGTGTCAATAGAAAACTTAACATATACATGTCTACTAATCCGACAAAAAAGGCGGCTCAACTCCAACGCCAATCACGACTTACCTAAAATTTAGGGGAGGAAGATACGCCCGAACACGGGGCGTTTGAGATTTTTGACCAGGCGGAGTAAGCGGGTAGTTCTGAGCCGGTTGTCTCGACGGAATCTACTCGGCTTGCGGTTTCCATTCCCTGCGGATGGCCTGGAAACCCCGTTTTTCGAGCTCGGTTTTCGCTCTTAGTGCGGCCTCTACCCCATGGTACGGTCCCACGACCACGCGATGAAACCCGTCAGTGGAGCGATTGGAAACATACGCCGGGAAGTTCATTCGGCGTAATGACTCCGCGACCGCATTCGCATTTTCTTCATGAACCATCGCGCCCACTTGAAGCACGAAAGCGGAATGGTCCAGAGATGGCGCGGGATTGGAGGTGGGAGCAGGATGGTCCGGAGTGGGTCCGGGATTGGAAGTGGGAGTTGCAGAAATCTTGGAGGAAAGTCCAGGCAGATTCGGTTCCGTTGCTGTTTCTCTGCCTTTCTGACTAGTCCCTGCCCTCTGCAAGTAGTGGCGCAGGGGAAGAACAACTAGAAGCAACAACACGGCAGCCAGCGACAACCCAACTAGACGTCCTGCCCTGCCAGAACCGTTTGTGACCTTCGTGGCCATGGCACTCTCTGAAACTGTTCCGGCATCTTGCATTTCGGCAGGAAATGGAACTGACGAGAAAATCGACTCTTGGTTTCGATCCTCGAGGACCACTTCCACATCAGAACCGCTTGCGACCTTCGCGGCCATGGCACTCTCTGAAACTGTTCCGGCGTCTTGCGTTTCGGCAGGGGATTGAACTGACGAGAAAATCGACTCTTGATTTCGATCCTCGGGGACTACTTCCACGCCAGAACCGCTTGTGACGTTTGCGGTCATGACATTCTCTGATACTGTTCCGCCGTCTTGCGTTTCGGCAGGGGATTGAACTGACGGAAAAATTGGCTGTTGGCTTCGATCCCCGGGGACCACTTCCACTGTCGTGGATTCAAGGAACGGGAATGCACTTATTGGTTCCGAGGTGACCATTGCCCCGCTGACCTGTTCAGTCTTTTCAAGTTGTGCACCTGTCTTCGGGAATTCGCCCTTGTCACTCGTCAAAAAGATCGATAGTAGTATTTGTTTAAGCGTTTCAGGAGATAGATCGATGAATTCCACGCCTGCCACTTTCTTCGAATCATTTCTCCATGCTATCCGTCCCTTTGCTTCGACCCATGCAGGCGCTTGCGATAATTGAAAGCGCATCTTTGGTAACTCATTGTCGTTCAAGTCTTCTGCAGCCTGCAGAGCTAATCCGTTCAGGCTGATATTGAGGACGTCGCCGCAATTGTTTTCGCCCCATTCTACACGGGAAAAGAAAACCTTTTGCCGCCAATACATACGCCGATCGGAGATAGCAGGATTCCCGCTGGACTGAAAAGTGTTGGCCATGTTCTAGAATAGTCTGCAGGCCGCGGCCTCACGCAAGCCCATGAAGTTGAAGAATTGTTCGTCTATCACATTCTTCGCCTAACCACCAGGGGCCCGAACCACCGCATTTGTGGAATTGTAGAAAGAAAAAGGAGGAACGGGCAACTGGAAAGAAGGTAGGGTAGTGACTGAATGGACATAAAAAGGTAATGGAACTCATCAGCAATATCACTTTCCCTAGCGAAATTGGCAAGGACGGGGACGCAGCCTGCGTGACAGACTAGGAATGATCTGGGTGCCGGAATCGGTAACATATGGGATAGGACCCTATTATTAATGTTGCGCTGGCGCGCGGTCTTGCCGGTACCTTTCCGATCCGAGGTACAAGGACCGAAATTGCGAAGAAAACTAAGCTAATTCTCTTAAATTGAGGATATTCGCGAGCGAGGAATAAGCCAGTTTGTAGACCCTTTGGGCAGAAAGGGTGTGCCCGCCCGAACGGAGGCACAGGCCGTACCAGTTCCCCGAGCTTTAGAAGCCCTCCAGTCGGCTCTCGGATGTGCCTACAGTTAAATTGCGCTCCTTTTCTCCTGACCTATGTTTGGCCGTATGCGCAATCCGGCTAACTTTCCCATAAGCGAATCTGCGGTGCCGTTCGCATAGCCTGAGAATTTCTCATCTGGACGTTTTGGAGCAACTTTGGAGCAGGTCAAGGATGGCTCGGAACTCGTAAGCGCAACCGAAGCAACGACTTATATTGAATTTACGTCCACTTAGAAGGCAGACGCTCTATCCAACAGAGCTACGGGCGCTATGTTGATTCTAAACGATTTCCGGTTTCCACGACCATCCTGAAGTGCCATTTTGCCGTCGTCTTGTAACAAAAGGTGTCAAAACTGTGCAGGACGGTGCACAAACTCCCGGACTCATGCACAGCGGTTGTAACTACCGCCGTCATTTCATTTGCTAGGCGATTCATTTTTTCGAGTGCTTCTCTTTGCATTCGCAACTTCATCTGCGAATACTTTTTGAAGACCTTCGAGTCGCTTTGACGAAGCAGTTGAGTGACCCACTCGTCCGCGACGCCCCCGGCACTAAGCCGCGTTGCATACGTTGAACGAAGCTCGTAGAGCCGAAAGTAAGAAACCAAGCTGCTTCGCGAGAACTGCTTTCGAGACCGTGGCTGCTGCCTCCTCCAAGAGGTTCACGGCAAGACAGGGATCGGCGAGGGACTTTTGAGCGTAGGAAACGGCCTGAGGAGCAATGTCTTGAGCAACAGAAAGGACACGGGGTTCTATGGGCCTGCCGAGAGGGTCAACGGCATTCACTAGGGTCGGCTGAATTCGATGCACGGCCTTGCTACCCATGCTTCCCCCATCTTTCGTCCCGATCTCCGGAAGCGCAGTTTGCGAGTAAAGCGCGACGTTCGCTCGCTCTCGATGAACGCACACCACTATCTATGGAACGCATACCGGAAGAAAAGGTTTCCCTGAGGAACGTACAGAAATCATCGCTTACCTGACTAGGGCCCCTCTGTTTGTTTTGCAGCGCAGGCGGGCTTCTCCGTCTTCGAAAGACGACGGCTTTTCGATCAAATATATTTCTCTTCTAGCGTTGGGATTCAGAGATCTCTTTGTTCAAGCATGACTGGTCTTCTCGGGAAACAATCCCGGCATCCAGCGTGACGCCAGCGCTGCTGGGAAGACGAGACGCAGCGGCGCGCGCGCGCTGTCCGAGACGAGCACGCCCTTCTCTACCAGTGCCCCAACGATGCGGCGCGCTTGGCGGTCGCCGGTACCCACCACGCCAGCGGCGTCGGCACGCGGCAGTTCTCCGCGGTATAGGATGGCTTCGAGGATGCTGCCCGATTTCGGTGGCAAATTGCCAAGCCGGAATTCTTCCTCCGCCCACATAACGATGCGCGTACGCAGCCGATCCGGCTGGACCAGGGTTTCCATGAAGGCGACCTGATCAATACAGACGCGCAGGAAAAACCTACTGAATTCGGCCAGTGCTTCCTCGCTCAGCTGGCCGCGGCCGTCAAGGTCGTTACGACGGTGTCCATCGCAATCGGCAAGGTGCTTCTTGTAAGCCTCGACATTTCGCGCCAAACCGCGTGCTACCGACCAGACGGCTCCCGTATCGAGCGTTTCCAGCAGCATTGCATGTGACATCAGGCGGGCGACCCGTCCGTTGCCGTCGAGAAAAGGGTGAATCCAGAGGAGGCGGTGATGTGCCGTCGCAGCGCCGAGAATAGAATCCGTTCTGCTCAGGTGTCCGTAGACTTCCTCGAAACGCCTAAGGAAGCGTGGCAGCGCGCCGGGGCTGACGGGGATATGGGTGCCGACTCTCACATTCCGTCGGCGCAGTTCGCCGGGGACGACCTTTACTCGCTTTCTCGTTTCCGGGTCCTCCGCCAGTAACAAGTCCGCGGGCAGAAGCTCGTAGAAACGACGATGGATTTCACGGATGCCGTTACTCGTGACGGCGTGCCCTCTCAGGCCGCCGCCGTCAATCCATTTCTGGACAGTGATATGTGCTTTCGCTTCGAGCTGCAGATCACGTTTGCGGGGGTCCTTGCTATAATCGTTTTTGAGGGCGCGCTCGATATCGACAGGGTGAGTGTCGTGCCCTTCGATCAAGTTACTGTAGTAGCAGTTCATCGCCCGCACGAGGTCGGCGAGTGAGGTCACCAGGCTCTCTGGCAGGCTCCGGCGAAGCCCCGCTGCTTTCTGCGCCAGTTCAACAGCAAGGTCGGTGAGTGCCCCGCGGTGACGAGAGGTTTCACCGATGAGCAAGGGCTCCATGAGGTCAGTCGACTCTCTGCGATCAACTGCCGCCATGATGTCCGATTCAATGTCCGCTTGCGATTCCATGGGAACACATCGTATATCATAGTCTTATTACCAATCTCAAGCTTCATAACGTCATCCCATAAGTCCGCTACGCAGTCCGCCTGAAGGTAACATTTCCGTACCCTGACTTCAGGGCTCGGCAACTTGTCTTCCGTACACCCCCGGCGTAGGTTTACAAACAGCAGGGGTTTCACAAGCCAGGGCCACTTGTGAGGGGACTGGCGTTGTGTTGTTTTGTCTGTTGATCATCTGAACGCGGACCGAAGAAGAGAACATGGTGGCCCGCTTTGGGGATAGCTATTGAGCGTATACGGAGCGGACCGGGCGCTTTTTACCTAGAATTCCAACGAATCGGCGTGGCGCGAACCGTTAGACCCCGGAAAGGCTGCCCAAAATGGATTCCTCCCGACGGGCAACCCTTCCATAATCCGCTAAGAGTCGAGTAGCCGGGCGCCGTTGCTGGCGCCCAGCCCTCTAAGAACCGGACTTGAAGGTTTCCCATTCATCCGGCTCGAGCACCCAAAAACGCCCCCATGAAAAACGAGGACGCGGCGCCTATCATATCGGGTCGAAATCAGGACTGCAGGCCAGGTTTGTGGAAGCGTCTGCTGCGATTGACAAGGCTGTGGGAACGGACCAATGGGTGAAATGCGATGAGGGCCGATGCGGAAACTAGACTGCAGGGCCGGGGTTCCAGGTGCCTTTCGGATCATGGTGATCGTTAGTTCTTGAAGCAACTTGGCGCTTGCGCGTGTTTCTCCCAGCGAGCGCCGGATGACCTATCGTGCTTGGCCATCATTCGGGCGTCACACAAGGAACCACTTGTCGACTGTGGCGACGGTAAACTCGGAAATCCTCGTCGGTCGTCAGGATGATGGGGTCGGCAAGCGTTTCGGTCATGCGAACGAGGCAAGCATCGGCGAGGCTCATGGGAACGTCGGAGTATTTCTCGATCAGTTTGGTAACTGGCTCTATGTTCTGAGAAAGCACGAAGGCGACGACCACGGCACGGCGGCGAAGCAATTGACCGAGGCTCGGTGCGCCGCGCTCTCCGAGAAGGTGGTACGCCTCGGACAAAGCTGCTTCGCATGTTGACCAAGGCGGACGCAAATCGTGGGCTTGAGTCACGGCCCATTCGTGGTGAGCGTCGCGGTTGCTAAGCAGCGCCACCACAAAGCCCGCGTCAGCGAGAACGTTTCTGGCCATAGCCCGTGGCTCGCAAATACGCCTTCTTGCGCCCAGTTAGGTCGGTCGGTAATCCGTCAACCGATCCGACGAGATCGGCAATAGCATTGAACGAGGCAATGCTCCGCCGGCGCAGGCGGGGGGCGAGCTGGAGCCGTTCGCGCACTACATCGGACTTCGAGATCTTCCGGCACCGGGATTCTTCCTCGATGTCCGCAACCAGTGGCTCGGGCAATCGTACGGTGAGAGTCTTCATGAGGTTAGTGTATTACATCTCCGGCAGGTCTGCAAGACAGGCCGAACGGCCGACCCCAGGTGATCCTCTATTAGCGTGGCTCAGTGAGCGCGGTGGCTAATCAATCGGGGGTTTTGATGCCCGCTCAATGCCGAAGCTTGATCTTTGGATTAACTTTGGAGCAGGCCAAGGATGGCTCGAAGCTCGTAAGCGCAACCGGAACAACGACTTGGATTGAATTTCACTCCACTTAGAAGGCAGGTGCTCTATCCAACTGAGCTACGGGCGCGTTAGCGGGCACTCTGTTTTAGATGCATTCACGCTCTACGCAAATGGCAGACGCTCTTCCCTCCCAACCGTACGGCGACGCTGCGACCTTGCTGCAAAATATCCTGTATGCTTTCCCCGTACGGCTCGGGTGACCGCGCAGGACTTTTATGACTACGACAAATGCCCGCATCGGGTGTAGGCGAGACGGTCCTATATCCGTTTCAACCGAACACAACGATGAGACCGGGGTCAGATGGTGCAGCCAGTGATGAGTCATTTTTTGATTCTGCAACCAAGGGAGCGTGTTGTTGGTCAACTTCCCACATCCGGTTAGCCCGTTAGGACGTAGCCGCCCGGCAGCGGACGCTTCGCGTGCTATGCTCCGCACGTCATGCCCCAACGTAGCTGATCCCGTTGCGGTTCTCGCACATGCTCTTTTTCTAAGTACTGCAAAACCAACAGCTTACGGGTGAGCGAAAAGATTGAATTCCCATAGCCGTTAGATCAGGTCCACAAGCCCGCATCCGCCGCAACCGCCAGCGGCCACGTTCAAACGGCTTAATTGAACGCGCGCAGAGCACCCTGCCAGCCTTCACGTATTCGCGAAAACGCGCGTCCGATTAAGTACTAGCGTTAACCGGGCGCCAAGGCTCTATTCACCGAGGGGCTATCCGGGAGCGGATCACTAACCAGCGGGAATCAGGATTCCGCGGCCGAAGAAACGTGAAGATTGCGCTTGACAATAAGAAGTGGATTATATAAGGTATAACTTATGGAGACGACGATGAATCTCGATATGACGTTTGCAGCTTTGGCCGATCCAACGCGGCGGGCGATTCTGGCGCGGTTGGCGAAGGGCGAAGCGACCGTGATGGAACTGGCGGCGCCATTCAAGATGACGCAACCGGCGATTTCGCAGCACTTAAAGGCGCTGGAGGATGCGGGACTGGTGGTGAGCCGCGTGGATGGAACCAGACGGCCGCGACGGCTGGCGAAGGCGGGTATCGAAGCGATGGACCAATGGCTGGAGATGCTGCGAAAAGCGTTGGAGAAGAACTACAACCGACTGGACGCGGTTCTGGCCAATATGGAAGCGACGACTAAGAGAGGAGAAAAACGATGAGCAAGCTAACACTCAAGACGGAAGGTGACACGCATGTGGTAGTGACGAGACGGTTTGCCGCGCCTCCGGAAGCGGTATACCGCGCGCACACCGATCCGAAGCTGGTGCAGAAGTGGCTGCTGGGTCCGGACGGGTGGACGATGCCGGTATGCATCACTGAGGCGAAACCGGGCGGCAAGATTCGATACGAATGGACGAACGGCAAGGGCGGAGAATTCCACCTGACGGGAGAGTACGTGGAACTGGAGCCGTGCAGAAGGATCGTGCATGTGGAGCGAATGTTCCTACCAGACCGAACACCAGACAACCATGTGGAAACGCGATTCGAGGCGGACGGCACGGGCACGTTGATGACTATGAGCATGTCGCTGCCTGACGCCAAGACGCGGGCGGCCATGCTCTCAACGGGAATGGAGAAGGGAATGGAGGCGAGCTATGCACGACTCGAAGGGATGCTCTAGGCAGCTGATGGCGGGCGCAGTTCTGCCACAAGGAATAACTGGCTTGGAGGGCGCAATGAACAAGGCAGCAACAGAATCACTCCCGGGTTCTAGCAGTGCTTCGCAGTTCAGAGAGTCGGCAGCTTGGTTGGCCGTTTTGTTGACTGGCGCGACGATCTTGCTGCTGACGGCTCTGCATGTATTGAGCCCGGAATTTTCGCCCTCGTGGCGTGTGATCAGTGAATATGCATTCGGCCACTATGCCTGGGTACTGTCGTTGATGTTTTTGTGCATGGGCTCAAGTTCGTGGGCGTTGGCAGCCTCCATCTGGTCCGAGGTCCACACGAGTGGCGGAAAGGTGGGCTTATGGTTGCTGCTCATCGCCGGCCTTGGCGGGGCGATGGCTTCGTTTTTTGATGTCACGCACGAGATCGGACATGCGATAGCCGGCTTTCTTGGGGTTATCGGGTTTCCGATCGCAGCCTTGCTGCTGAGTGCAGCGCTAGGTCGCAACGAAAACTGGCGCGCGGCGCGAACCCGGTTGTTATGGGTCGCGAACCTGAGCTGGATCAGTGTCGTATTGCTGGTGGCGACGCTAGCCGTCATGACCATGCAAGTGTCGCGGCTCAATGGGGGCCATTTGCCGCAACATGCGCCAAAGGCGCTGCCGCCCGGTGTGCTGGCATTGGATGGGTGGGCGGACCGATTGATCGTGTTGTGCAATTGTTCGTGGGTGCTCCTTGCCGCATGGCAAGCGATTCAGGCGCAGCGCAACCATTCGCACGCTGGCAGCCGTTGATTCCGCGCAGAAAGAGGCAACCGATTAACGACCCAACTCGGCACTTCCGCTATTAGCGTCTGGTTAGGCGGCAATGCGGAAACTGAGCCATCACTTCCGAGTTGCCCGTGATCTGCCCGCAACGGGATCCAAGACATCTTGTTTGACCCCGGCCATCTTTATGAGTTCAGACGCTCCGTTTGTGACTCAAAGTGAGGAAGGCTGGAGATCTGTAGGGAGATTGCTGTCCAAGCTGAAAGCAATCAGTTTGCCTTCTTCGCGTAGTGCTCACCAAAGAAATCACCCGGATTCCATGCGGGCTTTTCGGTCTTCTGCGCAACCAGATATCCTAGAAAAAAATTGTACCGCGCGTATTTAGCGCCTGATTCAAAATCGAACGGCTGGTTCATATCATCCTGAGGCTTATGGTAGATCGTCTGCCTCCATTTCGTGATGATCTGCTGTGGCTGGATGTTCGGATCGCTCGACTTTGTGCCTGCGCTCGGAAAGACCGAAGGTATTCCTTGCTTCACGAAGGAGTACTGATCGCTGCGAATGAAAAATACCAATTCCGGGAAGGGATCAGGGCTTACGTCCAAACTCAAGCGCGCGGCGGCTTCTCGCACGGTTATGCCGAGAGTCGAATGCTCGCTGCCACGCGCAATTACGTCCTCGATTGGCCACAGCAAGGCAAGATTGCCATCTATGTTGATGTTCGCGATAAGGCGGTTTTTGGGCACAGTCGGGTAATGGGCAAAATAATCTGAGCCGAGTAACCCAGCCTCTTCTGCCGCTACGGACACAAAAAGAATCGAGCGGCGCGGACGCGGCTCCATCTTGCTGTAAGCCCGCGCGATCTCCAGCAGACATGCTGACCCGGAAGCGTTGTCTAAAGCTCCGTTATAGATACTGTCCCCTTTCACTGGCTGGCCGATTCCTAGATGGTCTAAATGCGCGGTGTACACAACGTACTCATCTCGGAGTTTTGGATCACTGCCTGCAACACGCGCCACCACGTTGGGGCTACGGAAGTCACGGAATTTGGATACGATCTTTATCTTGGCAGCCACAGGCAAGGCCATGGACGACGGCTTTCCTTGTTTCGCTGCGGCAAAGATCTCTTCCGGAGATTTCCTGCTGCCTTGAAACACACTCGCTGTTGCCTCCATGCTCAGAAACACCGCGCCCCGTAGTTCCGGAAAATAATCATTCGGTTGTCCCTTTGTATCGAGCCACCGCATATCCGGAAACGCCAAGTCGCTCACGCGCTCCTTGAAGGGATGAATTTGTTCCGTGGCAGGGCTATCGAGCAGGATTGCTCCCACGGCGCTGTGTGCTGCAGCGTTTGCTGCCTTCATCGCGCCAGAACTGTAGTGCGCGCGCATCGTGGGTTCGAACTGCGGAGGAGCCCCAGACACAAAGGCCACGATCTTTCCTTTTGCGTCGATGCCCGCATAGTCGTCGTAGCTCTGCTCCGCTGCCGTCACGCCGAACCCCACGTAAACCACCGGCGCTTCCACGGAGACTTCTGTACGACCTGGATCCACCAGGCTGATAAAATCCTGTCCGAAGATCAAGACTTGCTCTTTTCCTCCTCGCCGGAGGCTCAGAGTTGTACGCTCTTGATCCGCGTCTATCGCACGCAGCGGCACGCTTTGAAAGTAGCTTTCCTTGTCGCCCGCTGGCTCGAGGCCCATGGCTTCGAATTCCGAAGCCATGAACTTTGCGGCAATTTCATGTCCACGTGTCCCAGCCCCGCGGCCCTCAAGCAAGTCGTCCGCAAGGAAACGCATATCCGCGCGAATCGCTTCCGGCCGAATAGTGGCCGAGGCCTCATCAGCAGCATCGTTACCGGCAAAAGCTATGCGCGTTCCCGCGAGCAAGGTGATGACAATTAGAGCGCCCATCCAACGGGTAACGCGGTTCTCTGTGTAAGACTTCGTCATGACGGCACCGTTCTTCGAGAAGTCTTGGCGAAGGTGGCAAGGATAGTGCTGGCAGGTACACACGTCAACCGAAGCCCAGGTCTCTCTGTCTGCATGCGCGATGCAACTCCAATTGCTTGTTTTATCGGTGCCTGGTTGGAGGTACGGTTCTGGACGGATGGTCGGCAACTCTTCCCTTACCGGATCATGGAAGGGTTGCTCGTTATACGTCCAAGTGGATTAGTTCAAACTAGGCCGATAGGATTAACATAAAACGCTTGGCAGGGTCTTTCGCTCGACGGGAAATTTCGGTTTGGGTCGGGTAGTCCAGTAGGCAACGTCGAAGAAGGAGCACAAAAAGGATGATCAGACGGTATGGATTCTTTGCATTAGCGCGCGCACTGATCGTTTCGGCGGTGCTGATCGCACCATGCATTTGTGCGGCGCAAACATCCCCGCGCGCCGATTCTTTCGATGTCCTGATCAAAGGCGGTACCGTTTATGACGGCACGGGCCAAGCCCCTCGCCGCGTCGACGTCGGCATTCGTGGTGATCGGATTGTGATGATCGGTAACTTACAGCGCGCGAGCGCCAAATCCGTCATTGACGCAACCGGCCTTGCGGTCACTCCCGGCTTTATCAACATGCTTTCTCACTCCGAAGTGTCTCTGATCGCCGATGGCCGCTCCATGGGGGAACTTAAGCAAGGGGTTACGACGCAGATTTTCGGCGAAAGTTCGATGGGGCCGCTCAGTGATGAGATGAAGAAGCGCCGCGTGGAGCAGCAGGGGGACATAAAGTACGAAATTGCTTGGACAACTTTGGCCGAATATCTCACCTACCTCGAAAAGCGAGGGGTGTCCCAAAATTTCGCGTCGTTCATAGGCGCGCCGACCGTGCGCGAGTACGTGATCGGACTCGAGGATAAGCCTCCGACACCCGAGCAGCTCGACAAAATGCGCGAGCTGGTACGCCAGGAGATGGAAGCCGGGGCGCTCGGCGTGACTACGGCTCTGATCTATCCGCCTGCGACTTTCGCCAGAACCGATGAATTGATCGAACTGTCGAAGGTTGCGGCGAAATACAAAGGCAAGTACATCGCGCACATTCGCAGCGAAGCCAATCAGCTCACCGAGGCAGTTGAGGAGACCATTCGCATCAGTCGCGAAGCAGGTCTTCCAGCCGAAATCTACCACTTGAAAGCTTCCGGGCAAGAGAACTGGCCCAAGCTCGATCGAGTAATCGCCATGATAGAAGAGGCGCGTCGCCAGGGACTGAAAATCACTGCTGACATGTACACCTACACCGCCGGCGCGACGGGACTCAATTCCTGTATGCCGCCGTGGGTTTACGACGGCGGTGCCGAGGCTGCCTACAAGCGGCTGCAAGATCCGGAAACTCGGAAGAAAATAGCCGATGCGATGCGCGTTCCGTCAAACGATTGGGAGAATCTTTACAAGCTGGCCGGCTCGCCCGACCGCATTCTGCTGGTTGGGTTCAAATCGGACGCGCTCAAGCCGCTGACCGGGAAGACGCTAGCCGAGGTTGCGCGGATGCGCGGGCAAGATCCGATAGAGACGGTCATGGATTTGGTAGTGGAAGACCGCTCGCGTATCGGCACGGTCTATTTCATGATGGACGAGCAAAACGTCGAGAAACAAATTCGGCAGCCGTGGGTGTCCTTCGGCTCAGACGCCGCGTCGATGGCCCCTGAAGGCGCGTTTCTCAGATCTTCCACACATCCACGCGCCTATGGCAACTTCGCCCGCTTGCTTGGCAAATACGTCCGCGAAGAAAAGGTCATTTCCCTCGCGGAGGCCGTGCGTCGCCTCTCGGGACTGCCCGCTACAAACCTCGGATTCGATCACCGCGGATTTATCAAGCAAGGCATGTTTGCAGACGTAGTGGTTTTCGATCCGCAAACAATCGCCGACCGTGCTACCTTCGAGCTGCCCCACCAATATTCTGTGGGCGTCAAACACGTTTTCGTCAACGGCGTTCAGGTTCTCAAAGACGGGGAACACACTGGCAGCAAACCCGGCCGCGCCCTCTGGGGTCCAGGCAAGACCAAGTAGACGAATATCACGAATCGCCTGAACGCCAATAATTCTGCGAGCCTGTTCTCCGGATCGGAGAAGAGAGACACGAGTTGGCTAGCGGATCGTCGGCTACCCCTTACTTATCGCATTACGTTAGAGTTGCCCGTCATCCGTCCAGAACCGCAACAATTCCAGTAAGCGGATTTCAATTGGCGTAGTAACTCACCCTTGTTCAGACTCGCCATGCGAGGTCGTTTGTCAGCAACACGATCAGATGGCGCTTTGCCGATTGCAAAAGTCAGCCATTCGTTTCGGGTCGGCTTTGGACGGAGGGAAAAGCGATATTCTGGGCGAATTGTCGGTTACACAAGAGTTGTCCAGAAACGGATTTGGAGAAATTGGTACGCATCGAGGTCAACAAAGACAGATCCACCAATCTTTGCATCGGGCGTTTCGGCAGAGTATTGTGTCTTCGTAAAGACCCAGTTGCAGGTGAAAGTTCGGATTGAAAGGCGGTGCATGACAGCTCCTCTAACGGCCCGGGTCGAAGCCAGCGAACCAGTGATGGCTCGCGTCCCAGAGGGTTGGTTCTGGATGGGCTGCGAAATTGGGCGCGATGATGAAAAGCCTATGCATCGCGTCTGGGTAGACGCCTTCGAGCTTGCCGTTTACCAGGTCACGAACCAGGAGTATGCCTGCTTTCTTGCCGCAATGAGTTATCCTCGGTCGGGTTGCTGGAACGATCCAAACTTCAATCATCCGAAGATGCCTGTCGTCGCGATATCGTGGCATGAGGCTGTGAGCTATTGCGAGTGGCTAAGTCGCGCGACTTCCCGGTCCTATCGATTGCCTAGCGAAGCTGAGTGGGAGCGCGCAGCTCGCGGCGGTGGCGAGCACTCACTCTACTCGTGGGGAGATACTCCTCCGGAGCAACTTCCCGATTACTCCCGACGTTGGAAGAGCGCGCCTGAGCCAGTAGGTCTCTATCCGCCCAACGCTTATGGGCTTTACAATCTGGGTGACAACGTACATGAGTGGTGTATCGACTGGTACGACGCCGGGTACTACAGTTACTCTCCCGAACGAAATCCGCAAGGGCCTGCCAACACTGGCCGCCGAGCCTCGCGAGGTGGCTCCTGGCGGCATCACATAAAGGTTGCCCGCACTGCGGCGCGTTCGAGTATTCCGCCAGAGTTCAAATACACCGACTACGGTTTCAGAATCGTGCGATCCTCTATTACTTGAAGTGTTCTCGCTCCTCGCAGCTAAGTCACAGTTCTCGAACGCCCACCATGAACAGTAGCGACTGAAAAACGCGCTCTCAGGGAGGCGATCCTCTTTCCGCGAGTTGGAGCTGGGGAAGAGGCGGCGGGGGAGACTGCGAGACCGTTTCGAGGGCTTCTAGCCACAGGCGGATTGTCGTGCAAAGCGGCTCGACGGCGATGCCTGCAAAAGCCGGCGCATATCCATCCAGCCGGCGCAACGCCGATCGCAACAGCGAAATGGTTCCGGCGCAGTTGCCACGCTGAAAATGGTGAAAAGCAGCGGCGACCTGAATCAGTCCCTGGAGAAGCGTCTTTTCCGGCTCTTCCGCCATGAGCCAAACCGATTCCCAGTGTTCGTGGGCCTCGAAGAACGCGCCGGAATGGAAGCAGCGCAGGCCTTCGTGTAAGTCCCCTCGGCTCCAATCGAGTGACGGGTGGTGAAAACATGAATCCGTTTCGCCGTCGTTGGCCCTGAGAGAGAACACAATTGATTTCATGCCCATGATCGTGTCCCGGCGCTCAGTGAGGAACCCAAGCTTTTCGAGGATACGAATCGAAGCGAGGTTTTCAGGATGAACGATTGCGGTCAGTCGGTCGATGTGAAAATCATCGAACGCAGCGCGAACCCAAGCCGATGCTACCTCCGTCGCTAGTCCCTTGCCCCAATAGGGTTGGGCGAGGCGGAAGCCCAGGTCGACCCAACCGTTTTCCTGCAGCACGAGCAGTCCCGAATCTCCAATCGGACGGCCCAAGTGACGATCCAGAACGATCCACTTGCTGAAGCCATGTTCAGTCTGGTGTTCCTGATAATTGGCTAGCCGGGCTTTCGTCTGCTCGATGGAAGTATCAGGACCAGCAGGAGTGAAGCGCATCACGATCGGGTCGCCGAACCATTCGAACGCCGCATCAACGTCCTCCGACTCAAACGGACGCAGGATGAGTCGCCGAGTCTCAATTGAGGTTCGCACCGGCCAGCTATACGGTTTGTTAATGTAGCATCTCCTCTGCGCCCCAAATCTTAGGCGGCTCTCCTGGTAGAGGCCCCGGCTCTTCCTCTTCACGTTCTTTGAACTCTCTCGGCGGTGGCAAGAACACAGTTTCCCGATTCTTCACTCTGCCTTTCCCCTTCAGCTTTTGTGCGAACGGGTTCCAGCATTCGGAACAGATATCGTAAGCACCCACAATGATCCGTCCCGCCTTCTGAGTTTTTGGTGCATCTTTGGAGCAGGCCAAGGAAGGCTCGGAACTCGTAAGCGCAACCGAAGCAACGACTTAGATTTGAATTGCGTCCACTTAGAAGGCAGACGCTCTATCCAACTGAGCTACGGGCGCGTCGCTTGTTCTGATTCTAAAACAGGTACGGACCCTCAGCACGCTTTTTTGGACCGAATCTAAAGGCGCTGCTGCACAGTTAGGCGGCGAGAGAGCGGCCGCCCTCAGAGTGGAAATTCCTCAGGACGAGACCCGACCCCTACGCGGCGGCAAGTTCCTTCAGCAGCGCTTTGCCTTTGCGGAACCAGGGCCGTTCATACCGCTGCATGTAGCGTGGGAGAGTCCGCTTCTTTGCGAGCAGCTTTTGCGCCCATTCGCGCGCCTCCTCGCGGTGGCCTGCAAGTTTTAGAAAATACGCATAGTTGTAAAGTGTTTCGGTTGTCGTCGAGAATTGCGCCACATCGACATAGAGTTGAGCGGCCCGCTCCAATTGTCCGGTTTGCGCATAAGCATCGGCCAAGAGTCCCGCAGCCCTGTAGTAATCGAACTTTCGATCGCTGGCGAGGACACGCTCCAGATCGGGAATCGCAGCAGTGAAGTCTCCCATCCCTAGAGAGGCCTGCGCGCGATAGTAAAAGGTGTACACGGAATCGCTGCGCGCCGCGATCGCGTTCGTAAACGCTTCGCGCGCCTTGGCGAATTGCTTCTGATCTTTATATAGCTCGCCGAGCTCTTCGTAGTTTGCGGCGGAAGGGTTGTCCAGGATTTGGGTTTCGACGATCTGAATGCGGGATCTCCGGCCAAACCCTTGAAAGATGCCGCGCAAAAGACCAAGATCGGGCAGAACTTCCGCGACGATGTACACGCCTGCACCAAGAAATCCGCCGAAGAAAATAACGAAGAACCAATAATTCTCCGGCCGGCGGCGCACGAAGTGCACGATCGCCAGGACTTGCACGATAAATCCCCAAGGATAGAAGAGGTGGCTTAAGCCAAACATGGACGACCGCCTTGGGGACAGCATCGCTGCTCCACGCCAAATGGTCAAAGGGAACGTGGGGAGAGTATGAGCAGAAGTAACTGTCCACTAGTGTCATGTCGCTTTGCTATGATGGGCGAAATGAATCCCATCGAAACCTTGGGGATCGCCTTGGGCGCCGGATTTTCTTCGGGCCTGAATCTTTACGCGACCGTCGCGACACTCGGTCTTCTAGAGCGTTTCGGGGTCATTCACCTTCCGCCGTCGCTTCATGTGCTTGCACATCCCGCAGTTCTTGGGATTGCTGCCGTTCTGTATTTTGTGGAATTCTTCGCGGACAAAATCCCTTATGTCGATACTGTGTGGGACATGATACACACTTTCATTCGTCCGCCCGCTGCCGCGCTGCTTGCGTATAGCGCGGCAGGTGCCGCGCCCGCTCAGTGGCGCTGGGCTGCCGCGCTTCTCGCGGGGGGAGTTGCGCTGACTTCACATGGCACCAAGGCCAGCGCGCGCGCTGCAGTCAACACCACGCCAGAACCGCTCAGCAATTGGGCATTGAGTCTTGGAGAAGATGTTTTGGCCGTTTGGTTGACGTGGATGGCTACGGCGCATCCTTTGGCAACGACTATCACCGTCGTTGCACTCGTTGTGCTTTCCGTGTTCCTGCTTTTTCATCTCTTTCGGTTTGCGCGACGCGCGCTGCAGCGCTTGTTTGCAGTTTGAATTGCTTGCTATTTCAAATACGTCGCGAGCCAATCCAGGAACGTCTTGTACCAAAACCGGCTGTTTTGCGGCTTCAGAATCCAATGGCCTTCGTCTGGAAAGACAACCAGTTTTGAAGGCACACCCTGTCTCTGCAATGTGTTGAAGAATTCCAGCGACTGCGTATATGGCACTCGATAATCCCGCTCGCCGGCAATCACCAGCGTCGGTGTTTTGAATTTTCCCAAGTCGGCCGCGTAAGTTAACGGCGCCCACTTGCGGTAATTCTCCGGACTCGACCAAGGCGTGCCCTGCATGTCGTGCTCTTCAAACCACAGCTCTTCCGTGGCGTACATCGAGTTTTTGTCGTAAATGCCGGCGTGGCTGATGATCGCCTTGAAGCGTCCCGTGTGTGTTGCAATCCAGTCTGCCATGTAGCCGCCGTAAGAGCCGCCGGCAGCGGCCATGCGCGCCCCGTCCGTGTAGAAATATTTTTTCAGCACGAAATCCACGCCGTTCATCACGTCAACGTACGCCTTGCCGCCCCAGTCGTTGGTGATCTCGTCCGTAAATTTTTGGCCGTAGCCCGTCGAGCCGCGCCGGTTGATCATCAGCGTCACGTATCCCGCCGCGGAAAATACTTGCGCATTCCAGCGGTAGCCCCATGCATTCGACCACATCGTCTGCGGCCCGCCGTGCAGGAGCACCAGCAGAGGATATTTCTTGGTCGCGTCGAAATCCGGCGGACGGATAAGCATGGCTTGAACGCGCGTCCCGCCTGCGCCTTCGAACCAGAATATTTCCGGCTCGTTCATTTTCAGCGAAGCAAGAATGGCATCGTTCTGATGCGTAAGCTGGCGCACACCGCTTCCATCGCTCGATGCCACAAAGATCTCGGCAGGGGTGGTCAGGCTCGTGCGCTCGAACACCAGCATCTTGCCATCGCTGCTCAGCGAGATTCCCAGGTTGAAGTTGTTTGCAATCAGTTTCTTCGGGACGTCTCCCGGGCGCGGGGCCATCGCGTAAATCGGTTGCAGCGTTTCATCTTCGGCAGTGAAATAAATCGTTTTGCTGTCGGCTGACCAAGCCAGCTCGTTGGCGCTGCGGTCGAATCCTTCGGATAAGTTTTCTATCTTTCCCGTCACCCGGTCGTACAGCATCACGCGCCAACGGTCGGATTCGTACTCTGGCGTCAATTGCGCGTGATACGCGATGTATTTTCCGTCCGGCGAATAGGCAGGCCCGCCGTCAAATCCCGGCTGCGTCGTGATTCGTTTTGCTTCGCCGCCCGCGACTGGTACAACAAACAAGTCTCCGTTCGTGCTGATTGCTTCGACAGGATCGGTCACAGCTGTAAAACATATTTCCTTTGAGTCTGGCGAAAAATTCAAATCGCCGGGGCCGCCGCGTTCATCCGGAGGCACGTCGTAATTTGCTCCCGCCGTTAAATCGCGAAGACTTGCGCTGCCATCCACTGGAACCACAAACAAATGACTGCGTTTGCCTTCGTTCCAGTGCGTCCAGTGGCGGTAGAGAAGATGCTCCGCAACGTGCGCCTTCACTTTGTCTTTGTCTTTTTCCGCGTCCCGCGCGCTATTGCACGCATCGTCTTTGCAGTCCGGGTAAACTCCCGATGTAAACGCAATTGTCTTTCCATCGGGCGACCATTTCACGATGTCTGCGCCCGTCGATAGATGCGTCAACGGTTTCGCCTCGCCGCCATCCATCGACAGCAAATACACCTGCGAGTCCCCGCTTCGCGACGACAAAAAGGCGATCGTCTTTCCATCGGGCGACCATACCGGGGAGGAATCGTGTCCGCTTTGCGTGAGTTGCAGCGATGATCCGCCCGCCGTCGGCACCATCCAGATGTTGCTCGCGCCGCGATTGGCATCAAGGTCCGGCGTGGACACGGTGTACGCCACCCATTTGCCGTCAGGCGATACTTGCGCTTCTCCCACGCGATGCATTTGGATCATGTCGGCAAACGTGATGGCATGCTTTCCTGCTCCTTGCGCCATCGCGCTGGACAAAACGGCCAACAGCACCACAATGAACAAACTGCACCGCAGAATGGCGCGTTTCATTGCATTTCCTCCCAATGGAGTACGGCGAGTTGCATTTTCCCTGTGCGGAACTTTGGATGATGTCACGATTCACGGGCGATTCCAAGCGCGTGGCTTCGCGCCCAAAGCCAGTTCAGCAGTGCGATGGCGAATGTGATGGACATCACGATAAGTTCGGTCCGGCGCATTTGCGCCAAAAGGACGGCCACGAACGCGAGTCCGAGCGCCGTAAGAAACAGCCCTGCCGAAAGGCGAAACTTGCTTCCCTTAGGAAACTTTCTTCTCAAAACCGGCAGCGCGGCAACGACTGCTCCATACATAAAAAGCCGTGAGATTGCGGAGAGCGAAGCATTCCATCGAAAGTTCCCGCCGATAGAGAATACGATGAGCATCAATGCAAAAACGACAATGGATAAGTGTGGTGTCTGGAAACGCGGATGAATTGCCGCAAAAAAAGAAGGGAAGTCGCCGCGTTCTCCCATCGCGAACGTGACGCGCGGCGTGTGCAACATGTTGGCGCTCAAGTAGCCGTAAACGGATATCAGCGTGCCAACGGCGACGAGAGTCACTCCGATAGGTCCAAGAAATTGGCGCGCGGAGTCCACCGCCGGCTTTGTCGTGGCGCCTGGATTTGCCAGCGTATAGATCACGACGACTTGCACGCAAATGTAAAGCAAAGTTGCCGTCACCATGGCGATCAAAAGCGCGATCGGCGCATCCTTCCGCGGATCGCTGGCCTCGCCCGAGGCGAAAAGCGCGGCCTCGAATCCTCCATACGCATAAACCATCAGCAGGATGGCCTGGAAGCAATTCGCGGCCGTTAAGGGAACCGCGGCCGGACTCACGCGCACGCTCGGATGCAAGGCGAGGGCCATGAATCCGCCCGCAATAAAAAGTGCCAGCAGCAGCACCTTTGCGATCGTGAAGAAATTGCTCAATGCGTTTCCGCCGCTCACTCCCCGGTAATTTACGCCCGCCAAAAAGCCAATGAGCACCGTAAGAATCGTTCCGCGTATCCATCCACGAGTTACGACGGGAAAAAAGGAACTAAGATAAGTGATAAACAGATTCGCCACGCCGGAACACGCTGTGATTCGCGATAGCCAGGTTAGCCAGCCAATTTGAATCGCGGCGAATCGTCCGAAGGCGACCCTCGTGTACAGATAAGGCCCGCCGGCCTCCTGGAAATAAGAGGAAACCTCCGCCAAACACGCGGCAATCACTGCTACTCCCGCAAATGCGATCAAGTATCCTGCGGGACTCAATTTTCCCAAGTAGCCGGCGATGATCGATGGGAGCCCGAAAATGCTCGCGCCAATCATCGTGTTCAGCATTAACGCCGTGAGGCTCCAGCGCCCGATGGTGCGAACCAGGCCACCGGAGGATTGGGTCAAGCCTGCCGCCTGGGAGCTCAATCTTTTGCCGCGGCCACAGGAGGCGCCTTCATTTTTGCAATTTCGCTGAGAAGATCAGGTTGGCCGCTGATTCGTTCCAGATGGGGATAGCGCTCGCCGCCGCGATGGTCGACTCGATACGTCTGAAAAAAATCTTCATTCTCAATGAGCAACTCAATCGGCGCGCTCCCGTTCTTTGCTTGCCGGATAGCCGCGTGGAGATCGTCCGGACTCCACCTCCGGCCATTCACCGCAACCAGTTTCATTCCTGGCGCGATTCCCGCTTGCGCCGCTACGGAGCCCGGAATCACGTCGATTACTTCGTCGCCGTTCTCGCCACCCGTGTCGCGCACCACAAATCCGAGCGAAAACTGCACGTCCGTCAGATGCATGGCGGTTTCGCCGGCTTCGCGGCTTTCGTTCGGGGTTTCGCTATACACCAGTTTCCAACCGCTATTTTCCAGGCCGCCGAGTGGCGCACCGGGCCCGTGCGAATTCACCCGCTGCGTAAGAAACGAACGCCAATCGTAAGGAGCGATTTCCTGCAGGGCCGTGACCACATCGTCAAAGGTGTACGGCACGATTTTCGGCCCGGTATTTTCGCCGCCCTCGAACTTATGGCAAAAATCATCCAGCGACTTTTTTCCTTTAGTTTCCTGCCGGATGATGGTGTCCGCCTCCAGCCAGATCAGCAGGCCCTCATCGTAGTAATCCGTATCGCGCCGCCACGTCCGGTATTCCTCTGGCGATCCGTAAAGCAGTTGTGCAGTAATCGCAGTATCTTCCAGGTCGCGCCACGACCGACCTTTGCGCTGATCCAGATAAGCCGCGACCCATGCGAGATTCTCCCGCAATCTATCCGGCGTCCAGCTACCGATTCGTGCCGAGAGCATCGTTCCGTAATACTGCGTCATTCCCTCGTAGACCCAGAGCAATCCACCTTTCATCGGCTCCTGATAATTCGGAGTTGCTAACCCCGCCGGCCTTCGATACTTTCCATTCCACGAATGCGTGAATTCGTGCGGCAAGAGATCCGTCATCGCATCGGAAATGTTTGGGTCTTGAAACGTGCGGCTCGGCACTCGGTTGTCGCTCGATTCATGATGCTCGACGCCGTCCGTTTCCACGTTATCGCTTTCCGTCAACAAGAAATCGTAATGCCGGTAATGCCGCGCTCCGAAGATCGCTGCCGTTTCCGCAACTAACTGCCGCCACTCCCGGACGGTTTCCGGTGTGACTTCCAGCCCTGCTTCGGTTTCCGCAGCGATGTGGATGTGGTGCTCGGGCTTCTGTCCCGGAGACAGATCGATTACGCGCATGTGAGCACCCATCAGCACGGGCGAATCGACGAGGGTCGTCAAGCTTGCCGGTTGAAACTCAATCGCTGCGCCGGTCACGCTCGCCACCGGCAGGGCGGTTCCAAATTTCCATCCCGCGGGGATCTGCAAACTGGCTGTATAAGTGAGATCGTCGCTCTTCGCCCCCTGCAGATAGAGGAGCACGTTGTACCAGTTCAAAAGTGCCAGTTGCGCGGTTGCTGAAGGTTTTTCTCGCCCAGAGCTGGGCCCAGCTGGGGAGACGTAATCCAGCGAGACTTCGAGTTCGCTCGTTCCCGCGGGCACCTGGCAATGAAAGGCGAACATGTCCACGTCGTCGCGCCGCCATTCGATTTCTTTTCCGCCCACACGAAAAAACAGGCCAGTAAGATTGACAATCGGCCCTATGGGAGCATGTTCTCCGGGAATCCATTTTGGATACACCAGTGTGAGCGAGCCTGCTGTTACCGGGAAGGTCAGTTTCGCGTGGAAAATGTGTTTCGTGGCTTCCCGCAAATCCACACTGACCCGGACGGGTTTTTGCGCATCTTGAGCTTGCGCCGGAACTAGGGAAAAAATGAGCGACACAACCGTGAGTGCAATCCAGCAAAGAATGCGCGTGAGCATCGATGAGCTCTCCCTAAAACTTGCGCCAGCGTAGCATAATTCTTGCGCAAGCAAGCACGCTTAGAAGCTCACCTTAAACTACTTCGCGGGCCGCGTGCGCTACATGAAGTACCGCGCGAGTCTGCTACAATCGCTCACAGAGCCCGCATGTCAAACGAAGCTGCTCTTTTTCCGCGCAATTTTCACCAGGCGTTTCCCGTCGCTGTCCGTGGGGAAGGATGCTGGCTTTTTTCAGCGGATGGAGGCAAATTTCTCGATGCGGCGGGCCAAGCGGCCGTGATTAACATTGGCCACGGCGTTCCCGAAATCGGCCGGGCGATGGCCGACCAATCCGCGAAACTCGCGTTCGCACACACTTCGCAATTTCATTCTTCGCCCGCGGAAAAACTCGCTGCTCGGCTCCTCTCGATGGCTCCGCCGAATTTTCGAAAGGGTGGCCGGGTTTACTTCACTTCGGGAGGGTCCGAAGCCGCGGAAACGGCTATCAAGCTCGTCCGCCAATACTATCTGGAAAAAGGGCAGCCTGCTCGTTACCGCGTCCTTTCGCGCCGCCAGAGTTATCACGGCAGCACGCTTGGCGCCATGACTGTCAGTGGCAACGTTGCTCGACGCACGCCTTATCGGCCATTGCTCGCCGAGTGGGGACACATCGCACCTTGCTTTTGCTATCATTGTCCATTCGAAAAAACATTTCCTCAGTGCCGACTCGCTTGCGCCGATGATTTGGATTCTCTTCTTGCCGAAAACGATGCAGACCCCGCCGCTGCTTTCATTTTCGAGCCGGTCGTCGGCGCAACTCTTGGCTCGGTCGTGCCGCCGGAAGGCTACGTCGCGCGCATCGCCGAGATTTGCCGCAAGAGCGGCATACTTCTCGTCGCAGATGAAGTTATGACCGGCATGGGCCGCACCGGCAAGCCCTTCGCTGTGCAGCACTGGGGCATCGAGCCGGACATTATTCTTGCGGGGAAGGGAATTGCGAGCGGCTACGTTCCGCTCGGTGCCGTTCTCGTTGCGCCAAATGTCGTCGAAGCTTTTCAAAACGGCACTGGAACCTTCAAGCACGGATTTACTTACCAGGCTCATCCGGTTGCAACCGCTGCCGGCAACGCCGTACTGGATTACATCGAGTCGCACAATCTATTCGCGCGCATCACTCCCGCGGCTCTATCGCTGTGCACGGCCCTCGCTCCGCTACTTTCTCACCGTCACGTTGGCGATATCCGTGGACTTGGTCTACTCGTCGGCATCGAATTCGTCCGCGACAAGTCCACGCGTATGCCTTTCGATGCATCGCAAGCCATTGCCGAGAAAATTCGTTCGGCCGCGATGGAAGAAGGCGTTCTGACCTACCCGACGCAGGGTTGTGTCGACGGGACGCGCGGTGATCACATTCTTCTTGCGCCGCCTTTTATCGTCACGCCCGAGGAATTAGCGCTCATCGCCGCGGCGCTGGTTTCAGCAGTCGCGAAAGTGTTTCCTGACTAAGGTGTCGCTGTTTTTTTTATTTCTAGCGTAATCTGTTTTTGTATTTCTCGGAGGAGCTCAATCGAAAATGAGCCGTCTCTCTTGCAAATTTGCACTGCTGCTCTGCACAGGCTTCCTAACTGCCTCATTCGTCCCGGCTCAGGAAAAGTCTACCGTCAAGCCCCGCGCACGGGATCTCGGCGTCCCTTTTGATGGCACTCCCGGCACCCTCAATGCCATCACCGATGTTTCCGGCGTTACTGTCGGCCACACCACGCTCATCTCCGGTGAAGGGAAACTGCAAGTTGGCAAGGGCCCGGTGCGCACCGGAGTTACCGCAATTCTTCCTCGCGGAAAAGATACGATGTCCAATCCCGTTTTCGCCGGTTGGTGGTCGCTCAACGGCAACGGCGAAATGACCGGCACGACTTGGGTCGAAGAATCGGGCTTTCTCGAAGGACCGGTGATGATCACCAACACGCACAGCGTGGGAGTAGTTCGCGATGCCGTTATTCAATGGCGCGTCAATCATGGCCAGCCAGATCCCACCGGCTATTGGTGGTCGCTTCCCGTGGTCGCGGAAACTTGGGACGGCTGGCTGAACGACATCAACGGTTTTCATGTTAAACCCGAAGACGCTTTTCACGCGATTGACTCGGCGCACGGTGGCCCCGTCGAAGAAGGCAACGTCGGCGGCGGCACGGGAATGATTTGCAATGAGTTCAAAGGAGGTATCGGAACTTCCTCGCGCAAATTCGAAATTAAAGGCGCGAGCTACACGGTGGGGGTCCTAGTCCAGTGTAATTATGGAGTCCGACCGAATCTCCGCATCGCTGGAGTTCCCGTTGGAAAGGAAATTCCCGAAGAAACGGCTTACAGTTCCTCTTCTTTTGCCGCACTCGATCGCGGATCGATTATCGTTGTTGTCGCCACCGATGCTCCGCTCGTCGCGCATCAACTGAAGCGACTCGCGCGGCGCGTCTCTCTCGGCCTCGGACGCGACGGCAGTATCTCCGGGAATGGTTCCGGCGATATTTTTATCGCTTTCTCGACGGCAAACTCGGGTGTCGACGGCGCGGATCATGTCGTCGAACTCAAGATGCTTCCTAACGACCTGATTGAAAAAGTCTTTGCCTCGACTGTACAGGCTACGGAAGAAGCAGTGATCAATGCCATGATCGCTGCTGAAACTATGATCGGCATCGAGGATCACAAGGTCATCGCGCTCCCGCACGACAAACTGCGCGAGGTTCTTAGAAAATATAACCGCCTCGCGCAATGAGGCTCCAGCCAAATCTCCCGAGCGCCATCAGCCGCACAGAATCAGTGCGCGCGCATTTCTGCCGCAACTTTCTTGGGCGCATGACTTTGTTGCTTTCTGTGGCTCTCTTGTCTTGTTCCTGTTCTTCCACTCCGCCACCGTTTCTCGCTATCACTCACGTCACGCTCATCGACGCTACCGGCGCCGCTCCCCAACCGGACATGACCGTTTTTCTCACGGACGAGCAAATCGCGGCCATCGGGCCGTCCAATTCGGTCTTCATTCCGCGTAAAACAAAGACCTTTGACGCGACCGGCAAATTTCTAATCCCCGGTCTTGTCGACATGCACGTCCATCTCACCGGCGCGTCTGAACCCACCGGCAGCCGCGAATTTATTCTTCCGCTCCTTCTTGCGAACGGCATCACGACTGTCCGCGACATGGGCGGCGACCTTGAATCCTTGCTAAAGCTGCGTAATGAAATAGAGCACGGCAAATTGCAGGCTCCTCGAATTTTCTTTGCCGGTCCTTATCTCGATGGGAATCCACCATTTTTCCAGCCTTCCCTTATCGTCACCAACTCCAGGGAAGCCGCCGATGATGTCCACTCTCTGATCTCGCGCGGCGCCGATTTCATCAAAGTGCAATCTAATCTAAGCCGCGACGCTTATTTTGCTATTGCGGAGGCCTGCAGGCGCGAGCACATCACCTACGTCGGACACGTTCCTGATCACGTTACTGCTGGCGAAGCTTCAGATGCCGGACAAAAGAGCATTGAGCATCTCACCGGAGTGCTCCGTGCTTGCTCGAATGAAGAGCCTCTTCTCATCCGCAAACAGTTCGCCGCCGCTCCCAGGAAGGGAACGAAAGTGCAATCCCGCGACCGCGAACTTTCGTGGCAGCGCGAACTCTTAGAGAGCTATTCAGACCAGCAGGCCGCAGCTCTGATTGCCAAATTCATCGGCAATCAAACCTGGCAGGTGCCTACGTTGATCCTGCTACGCAACGATGCATTCCCCACGCCGGAGACCGATCCCGCGCGCGACCCTCGCCGAAAGTACATTCCACTGCAGGTTCTAGCGAACTGGCAAAAGGCTGCGAAGGTACGCGACAAGAGTGTCACGCCGCAGGAATTCGCTCTGCGTAGTAGTCTCATGCAAGCATCGCTTCACATCGTCGGTGAAATGAACACCGCGGGCGTTCCCATCATGGCGGGCACAGACACTACGGCACCGTTCATTTTTCCCGGATCGAGCCTCCACGAGGAACTCGCGCTTCTGGTTCAGGCAGGTCTCACGCCGATGCAGGCGCTGCAAGCGGCAACAAAACACCCTGCAGAATTTTTGGGCAAGCTGCAAACGCAAGGAACTATCGAGCAAGGCAAGTTCGCCGATCTACTCCTTCTCGACGCCAACCCGCTCGACGACATCCATAACACGCGGAGAATCCGCGCTCTAATCCTTCGTGGCAAACTTCTTGAAAGAAGCTTTCTGGATCAAGTTTTGACGAAGGAAGAGAACTTTGCAAAGGCTCATTAAGCCGAACATTCTGGACTGCGAGATTATTGCACGTGATTTCTGCGCGATCGGTTTGCTGAGGCAGAACTCACTTTTATGGATTTTATCCAAACGCACTAAATAACCGGCACCGCTGTCTTCCTCGCTGGATTGAAGAATGGCAGCGCCACTACTTTTGCGGAAACTGTATGCCGAACCGCTTCGACGGTCATCTCGATATTCACTGTCGCGCCCACCAACGACTTCTCGCGGTTTACACACGCAAGCGCGATCATTTTCTTGAGCGTCGGCGACCACGTTGTTGATGTCGCCTTGCCTATCTGTTGGCCGCCGTGATAAATGGGCACCGCGACGCGCGACGCCACGGTCGGCACTTGTGGCGCCATCCCCATTTTATCGTACAGCGCCTCGACCTCGTTCCAATTAATCTCCAGGCCGACCAGCGCGCGCCCCGCACCGCCCTTCTTCTTTTCCCGGGCCAAGGCCTCTCGTCCGACAAAATTGTCCTTCTTCAAGTCCACCAGTTTTCCGAGACCAATCTCCGCCGGAGAAAACTTCTGCGATTCAATCAGCGCCTTTTTGCTCGATGTATAGTCCACCTCAATCAAAATCAATCCCGCTTCAATTCTCGCGATATCGAGGGCGATCATTCCTGCCGGATGAATGTCGAACGCTTTCCCCTTTTTGATCAGCTCATCCCACACTTTTCCGGCATTTTTCCACGGCATCCATATTTCAAATCCCAGATCGCCTGTATAACCTGTTCGCGAAATGTCCACAGGCACGCCCGCGATTTGCCCGCGTGTCACACGAAAATACTTCAAGTTCGCTACATCCGCGTCGGTCACCGCATGCAGGAGTTTTCCCGAGGTCGGTCCTTGCAGCGCCAGAGCTGCTACTTGTTCGGAAATATCCTCGATTTGGACGTTCAGCGCCAGAGCGTTCTGCTGAAACCAACGCAAACTCGGATCCGCTGCGGTCCATCGGTACTCGTTTTCGCCGAGCCGCGTGATCGTTCCGTCGTCAATTACCTTTCCCTCTGGGTCGCACCAGCAGCAATAAATCACCTGATCGATCGCTACTTTATTAATGTCGCGTGAAATGACGCGGTTCACGAAGCGCGTTGCGTCGCTTCCCGTGATGCGGTATTTAAAGAGAGGCGAAATATCGATCAGCGCGGCGGAATTGCGGATGGCGTTGTACTCGTGCTCGTGGTGCATCTCGTACACGCTGACGGTGTAATAGCCCGACCATTCGCGATAATTCAGGCTCTCGCACAGCGCGAGCGTCTTCTCATGAAATGCAGTTCCGACTGGCACGATTCCTCCAAATTCCTGTGCGGCGCACGCCACAAGAAGGAAATCGGATTATAGGTGTGAACTTCGAGCCTGGGCAAGCTGTTGTCCGTGCGTGTGCCCATGCTCGGCATGGCGTGCCAGTCCCTGCGTGCGCTGGCTTGTCTGCAACGACCCGGATAGAATAAGAGATGGAAGCTGGAAAAAGGTGGGATGCAGATGTCAGGCAACGGCGCAACCCAGGCAAAAGTTTTGAGGCTCGACGCGAAGGACAACGTTCTCGTGGCGCTCACTGATTTGCAGAAAGGCGAAACCGTAAGCTACTTAGGGGACGAATGCGCTTTATTGTCCGATGTGCCTGCTAAACACAAGTTTATCACGCAAGACGTGAGCGCCGGCGGCGACATTATTATGTATGGCGTGCTGGTGGGTACCGCTGTGGAGAGTCTTCGGCGGGGCGATTTACTCTCCACTCGCAACATCCGTCACGCCGCTGCGGCTTTCCAAGAATCAAAGGTGGCCGGTCCTCGCTGGACGCCTCCGAATGTTTCCACATGGGCGCACAAGACATTTCTCGGATATCACAGAGACGATGGCCAGGTGGGTTCTCGAAATTACTGGCTCGTTCTTCCACTGGTGTTCTGCGAAAATCGTAATCTGGCTGTTTTGAAACAGGCGTTTGAAGAAGAATTGGGCTTTGCGGCTCCTCAAATTTACCGCCGACAGGTTGCGGAGTTGGCTCGGCTGTATCGGGAAGGCAAAACCGAGGAGCTGAACAAGTTTGTCTCCAGCGAAACGCAGCGTGTCAGCGCGTCCGCGAAAGTCTTTCGCAACCTCGACGGCATCAAGTTTCTATTGCATGAGGCTGGGTGCGGCGGGACGCACGAGGATGCCCGGAATCTTTGCGGGCTGCTGGCTGGTTACATTCACCATCCGAATGTTGCGGGAGCTACGGTCTTGAGCTTGGGCTGCCAGCATGCGCAAGTTCCCATGCTTCTCGAAGAGATCAAGCGCCGCGACCCCAATTTCAAGAAGCGCGTCTTGATTTACGAACAGCAGAAAAGCCCTTCCGAAGCGGCGATGATGAGCAAGGCCATCCGCGAAACGTTTTTGGCCATGGCCGAGGCAGACAAAATCAGGCGGCAACCTGCGCCGCTATCGAAACTTGCGCTCGGCCTGCAGTGCGGCGGGTCCGACGGTTTTTCAGGGCTCTCGGCGAATCCTGCCATCGGGTACGTCTCGGACGTAGTTGCGGCGCTCGGAGGCATCGGTATTCTTTCCGAATTTCCTGAACTCTGCGGCGTGGAACAGCAGCTTATCGATCGTTGTGTCCGCAAAGAAGTTGCGGACCGTTTTGCGAACCTTATGAGGGACTACGCAGCCCGCGCCAAAGCGGTGCGAGCGAGCTTCGAAATGAATCCTTCGCCGGGTAATATCCGGGACGGATTGCTGACGGATGCGATGAAATCCGCGGGAGCAGCAAAGAAAGGCGGTACATCTCCCGTCACCGCTGCGGTGGACTATCCGGAATACTGCACGGAGCCGGGATTGAACCTGCAGTGTACGCCGGGGAGCGACGTGGAATCCGTCTCGGCACAGGTGGGAGCCGGCGCAAACGTCATTCTCTTTACCACGGGGCTAGGCACACCCACTGGCAATCCGATCGCGCCCGTTCTGAAAATCTCGACCAATTCGAATCTCGCGCAACGCATGGCTGACATCATCGATATCGACACCGGCGGCATCATCACAGGCGAGACCAGCATCGAGCGTATGGGCGAAGCGATCCTCGAACGTGTAATTCAGGTTACCAGCGGGGAAGCTCGCACAAAAGCGGAGTTGCTCGGTCAAGACGATTTTATTCCGTGGAAACGGGGAGTCTCGCTTTGAAAAAGGAGCAGAACGAGCCGTGAAAGCCCTTTTGCTCTCGCAATACAAGCATCTTGAAATTGCCTATCTTCCTGACCCAACACCAGGCCATAACGAAGTTCTTGTAAGTGTGGCTGCCTGCGGAATCTGCGGCAGCGACGTCCACGGCTACGACGGTTCCTCTGGCCGGCGGATTCCGCCAATCGTCATGGGACACGAAGCTGCCGGAACAATCGCTGCGCTCGGTGCTGGAGTAAGCGGATTTGCGGAAGGCGATAGAGTCACCTTCGACTCGACCATTTTCTGCGGGGCTTGCAACAACTGCCGTCGTGGTGACATAAATCTCTGCGACCATCGCCAGGTCTTGGGAGTCTCCTGCGCCGAGTTTCGCCGCCCCGGAGCATTCGCTGAATATGTCGCCGTTCCTTCGCACATCCTCTATCGCTTGCCGGAAAATCTTTCGTTCCAAGAGGCCGCGATGCTGGAGGCGGTGTCGGTGGCGCTTCATGGCGTTTCCTTGGCGCACGTCGCGGCAGACTGCACTGCTTTGGTACTCGGAGCCGGGATGATCGGATTGCTCACTCTGCAAGCGTTGCGTGCGGCAGGCTGCTCGACAATTTATGTCGCAGATTTGGACAGTACACGGCTCAAACTCGCTCAAGAGGTCGGAGCGAGCGCAGTGCTGTCTTCAGAGAGAGATGTAGTCGGGCAGGTGATGCAACTCACTGGCGGAGTTGGCGTTGATTTGGTTATCGAAGCGGTCGGCAGAAACGAAACCGTGAAGGTGAGCATCGATAGTGTTCGAAAGGGAGGCACCGTTGTACTGGTCGGCAACATATCGCCGGAAGTGACCCTTCCTCTGCAAAAAGTTGTCACGCACCAAATCCGCCTTCAGGGCTCTTGCGCATCAGCTGGAGAATATCCGCGGGCTATCGAACTGCTGGCGAATGGCACAATTCAAGTTAGGCCTTTCATCACGGCTGTGGCACCGCTAGAGGAAGGTCCGCGCTGGTTTGAAAGACTTTATGCGCGCGAACCCAACTTGATGAAGGTTATTCTCACTCCGGAGACGGTTTAGTGAGCGATGGACTGTTCGATCTTGGCGGGCGCGTCGCGGTTGTTACTGGAACAAGTCGCGGACTCGGCCAATACATGGCGCGCGCTCTCGCGAAGGCCGGAGCCGATCTAGTCCTTACAAGCCGCGACGTCAATCGTTTATCGCCATTTGAAGCGGAAATAAAATCGCTTGGCCGCCGCGCTCTTTCCGCGGAATTGGACGTCCGTAGCAAGGCGAGCATCGAGAAAATGGCCGCCGCAGCGGAAGCTGCGTTCGGCCATCTGGATATCCTCGTCAACAATGCCGGGTGCAATGTCCGAAAGCCGGCGCTCGAAGTAACCTGGGACGACTGGAATTTGATTCTGGAAACTAATCTGCGAGGCAGTTTCTTCGTAGCTCAGGCCGTTGCGAGGGGGATGATCGATCGCAAGTATGGGCGCATCATCAACATCGGCTCCGTCACTACGGTTACCGGGTATGCGGGTCTTGCTCCCTACGGCGCGAGCCGCGGCGGCATAAAGCAATTGACGATGAGCCTGGCCGACGACTGGGGCAAATATGGCGTCACCGTAAATTGTCTCGCGCCTGGATGGTTTCGCACTGAGCAGAATAAGGTCTTATACGAGAACAGGGAATGGGTCGAATATCTCTGCGAGCGCATTCCCCTTAAACGGCCGGGCCAGCCTCAGGACCTGGACGCCGCTGTCGTCTTCCTTGCCGCGGAGTCGAGCCGTTACATAACAGGCCAGACGCTCCTTGTGGACGGCGGAATCTCAACCGGCGCAACGCGTGCGCTAGTTCAGCCTGCAAAGACACCGGCGGACAGTTCTCAAAAATCAGATTAGGCAGCTTCGAAGTCCATCATGCATTGGTGCAAGCGGCAAAACGCTGCGCGCAGAGCCACTAGTTTCTCGGCATTTACGCTGGTTCAGGGACGGGCTCCATTCCTCCCAATAGAAGAATATAAGCCGCGATACTGATGAGAAGAATCGCCGTCGCCGCCACGAACGCCCACGCATAAGAATGCGTCATCTGCACGACGTAGCCGGTGACGATCGGCGCAGCGATCGCCGCAAGCTGATTGCTGAAATTCAAAATTCCGCCTACCGTGCCCACGCTCTCTTTCGGAGCAATCAGCGAAGGAATTGACCAGCCGACCGGCGATGCCGCAGACAATCCGCCGATGGAAATGCTGATCCAGAATACCGCCCCAGCGGCGCTCTGAGCGTACGCCGTTCCGAGAATACCAAGCCCGAAGCTTGTTCCCGCGATAAGAACAGCCTGACGAACCCGAACGGCGTTCCACCCACGTTGGATCAACGCATCGACAAGCCATCCCCCAACGATGAGATCTGTAAAAGTCGCAAACAGCCACGGCACGCTTGTGTATACGACGGAGTGCAGCAAATCTACATGATGGACGGCCAAAAAATAGGATGGGAGCCAGGTTAAAAGCAGATAGAACGTGTAGTTGTAGCCGAAGAAACCCAGGACTAATCCGCACACTCTCCTTTGCCGGAGCAAGTACCACAGCGGCGCTCCTTTCGCGGCCCTTGCTTGATCTTCAGGCTGCGCGCCGCCTTTCGCGATGTATTGCCGCTCCGCATCCGAGAGGCGCTTGTCTTCGCTTGGATTACGGTAGAACGCGTAGAACAAAATGAAATAGAGAATGCTCATGAATCCCGTCGAGGCGAAACTCCATCGCCATCCAAAATGCAGCAGCAGGATGCCAAGCAGCGGCACTCCAATGGCGGAAGACAGTTTTGCCATCGAGTCGAAAATGGCCGTTGCCAGGCTGCGTTCTTGTTTGGGAAACCAGTAACCGACGGCTTTGGAATTTCCGGGGAACGTTGGCGCTTCACCGATTCCCAAGAGCAGCCGCGCTGCGAGAAAGCCGCCAATACCCGCGGAGATAGCCGCGGCAAAGGAAGCTACGGCCCAGAGAATCGTGCTGATGCGGCCCACACGTCGAACGCCGAACTTATCCAGCAACAAACCGGATGGCAACTGGAGCGCTGCATAAGTCCAATTGTAGGCGCTGGACAAATAACCGAACGTTACCGCTGAAATTCCAAAGGCAGCGTTAAGCGCATCCTTCGAAACAGAAAGATTCACGCGATCGAAATAGTTGACGAGGACTCCGAAGCCAAGGAGGCAGGCGATCGCCCATCTGCGCCGGGGCACGTGTTGCGTCTCAAAAGTTTGGTCCATTGTCGCCCTTATGGGGTGTTCTCTTGAGGATTCTCCGGTCAAAATTTCGTGGAAAAGTCCCGCTCTATCGCCGCGCAGAGTATCCCACAGGAGGAGAGTACATGCGGCTCCATTTCTCGAGTTGCGTTGGGGATAAAGTGGGCCCTAACTCGCATCCGGCAAAGACCTTGTCACAGCGCTCGCGTACTTGCTAGGCCTCTCCCCAACAAAGTAAACTACGCCGTCTTCCAGCCAAGTTGGTCTGGCGATAAAGGTCTGAATCATCGAATTCTAGGACAAAAAAAATGAACCCACTCTCGACTCGACGCGATTTTCTTCGCACCACGGCGGCTGCCAGTGCCGGACTTCTACTTTCACATCCCGCCCGTGCGGCGAAAGACAAGTCCGTCCTCTTATTCACGAAATCGTCAGGCTTTGAGCACGCCGTCATCAAGGTCGCGGACGGCAAACCCAGCATTGCCGAAACCGCCATCCGCTCTTTCGCTGCGCAGAACCATTTTGATCTCACCGCCTCGAAAGACGGCCGCATTTTTGACTCGAAGGAGTTCCATGAGTTCGCCGCAGTCGTCTTCTTCACGACCGGCGATCTCACCCAGGAAGGCACCGACAAGAATCCACCCATGTCTGTGCAAGGCAAGCAGGCTTTCCTCGATGCCATTCAACATGGCATGGGCTTCGTGGGCATTCACGCCGCCACTGACACGTTCCACACGCCACCCGACACGCCCGATCTTGCCAATCGTTATATTGCGCACGGCGAGCAGTCCGATCCATATATTCGGATGATTGGGGGCGAATTCATCATTCATGGTCAACAGAACGATCCGCGCCTGCAAACTGCGAACGTCATTATCAATGATCCCAAGTTCCCCGGCCTCGATGGAGTGCAATCTCCCGTGAGTTTGATGGAAGAATGGTATTCGATGAAGGACTTTGCTCCTGACCTCCATGTGATCTGTACGCTGGACACTTCGACGATGAATGGCCTGGCTTATAAGCGCGCGCCGTATCCCGTTGTGTGGGCGCGTATGAACGGGCGCGGAAGAGTGTTCTACAACGCCATCGGCGACCGCGCTGAAAACTGGCAAAATCCGTTCCACCTGAACTTGCTTGCAGGCGGGATTCGCTGGGCCATCGGCGATGCGAGTGCTTCGGTTTCGCCCAACCTCAAGACTGCGGCCCCGGGATATGCCGAGATTCCGCCGCCGTATCCGCCGCGAGCGAAATAAAGCGTCACTTCGTGGAAGTTATTTGTCTCGGCTGGTCGGGCCTTGTGCGACTGGAAATGCCGCACTTGATACGATGGCGTGCTGTACTTCCGCGGATGACTCTACGTAGCGCGTCAAATGCAGGTCGATTGGCGTCACCTCGAACGGAATTCTTTCGCGCGGCGAAAGCGGCCCATCTGGTGGGTCTCGATCAAGCTAACGCTATCGTTCCAGGCATTTATTTTGATACTCGATCCCATTGGAAGAGCTCCCAACAGTTGCAAGTTGGCCGGATCGAGAGCTGGAGCTAACCGAGGCAATTGCTACGTGAAATACACCTGATTTCCCAACCGCGCGCTGATCAACTGCTTCAGAGCGGGCTTCTGCGATTGCAATTGCGATAGAAACAGTCCCGCGTTGGCCAGCTTGTTTCCATAAGGAGATTTTTTTAACAACTCCAGGGCCTTCTCACTGTTTTTCCTAGCTTCTTCCGACTTGTCCACGAAAGATAGCTTCTTCAACGCCTCTGGCGCCGCAAGATATCCTGAACCCGTATTGATCTTGTGCCGGTTTGGGCACCATCGCGTCCGCGATTTCGAATACAAGAAAGGCCGCAAGTGTTTCTTCATTCGGCGCGACATCAATCAATTCTCGACTCAGTATGATCGTCTTCTGCACCCCAAATAACTCGAAGTCACTCGTCATCAGCACACGGCATTTGATTTCAATCCCCGGGTCAAAGCCGTTGGTTACCATGATGTTGTTCACAATCGTGTTCAGAACCTTCTCGACGTTTCCTTCTGGTGCTACGAGTCCGACCCGCTGCAGCACATCCATCGCGTTATTTTCCGATAGCTCTCTCCACCCTCTCTGTTGCTCAAGCGGAGAGCGATCGTGCTTTTCTGATTCGTCTTTTACTTCACCTCCAGTTTCGACCACCAACCGGCCCAATTCTTCCTGGCGGTTACGCGTGGTAAGTCCGTAGCCCCAGAGATGTGTCCGGACCTTGAACCTCCGTTCGCCGGTCAGCCAAGCTTCCGAGCAGAAGCTCCAACATCCATCCAAGATAGACAAACGAATGCGACTGCAATCAAGGCTCTGACTTGCATTTTTCGCCTCCAGAGTTGCGACGCGCCTTCGCGCAGTGCGTCACATCCTGGACCGGTCAAGTTGCACGCGCCGTGCCAGCGATTCAGGCCAAGTTTTTCTGTTTGATTCTTGGGGGAGTATTCTTTGAAGAATCTAATGTTTACGCCGTATAATTTCAGTACACCATTCCTTCCGTTTTGAAGTTGCCCTCGCTTTTTTTTCTTCTAGTCCCAAATCAGAAGGGGAAAGTTCCAAAATGAGAATTCCCTTCATCCTTTTCAGCAAACGGCCTGCTCTGCCAGCCCTTGTGCGCCACCTCTCCTGCCAGTAAAATGTCCCGGCTTCTTGTCGCATCGCAGCTTCTTTTCAGTGCGCATCTTTAACGGAGTCACTCTGCATGGCGCAGCACTACGACGTTATCGTCATCGGCGGCGGCCACAACGGCCTCGTGAACGCCGCCTACCTTGCTAAAGCAGGGAAAAAGGTGCTCGTCCTCGAACGCCGCCACGTGCTCGGCGGTGCCGCCGTCACCGAAGAAATCATTCCAGGATTTCTGTTTTCTGAGTGTTCTTACGTCGTCTCTCTTCTTCGCCCCGAAATTATTCGTGAGCTGGATCTTCCGCGTCACGGCCTGGAGATCCTTCCCCTCGACGGCACCTTCACTCCCATGGCCAATGGCAATCACCTCTGGCGTATGAACGACCACGCCGGCACACAGCGCGAAATTCGCCGCCATTCCCGCGTCGACGCCGAGGCCTACGACGAATTTTCCAAAATGATGACGCCGATGTGCCGCTTCGTGAAGCCGCTGCTCTCGATGATCCCGCCCGACCCCACGACTCTCAAACCCGGCGATCTCAAGCAACTTCACTTCCTCATGCAGCGTTTCCGCAGCCTTTCATCCGACGAGCGCTACACGCTCGTCCAGCTCATGACGATGAGCGCCGCCGATTTCCTCGATCAGTGGTTTGAAACCGACGTCCTCAAAGCCACCATGTCCGCCTCCGGCATTATCGGCACTTTTCTAGGCATTCGCTCGCCGGGCACGGCTTACGTTTTGCTCCATCACTACATGGGGGAAATCGATGGCGCGTTTCGCTCCTGGGGTTTCAGCCGCGGCGGCACGGGAGCCATCTCCAACGCTATCGCCGACGCCGCGCGCGAAGCAGGTGTGGAGATTCGTACCCAGGCGCCCGTCGCAAAAATCCTAGTCAAAAACGGTCGCACCCGTGGCGTCGCTCTACAAAACGGCGAAGAAATCTCCGCCAACGTCGTCTCTTCCAGTGTCGATCCACATCTCACCTTCGAGAAATTCCTCGAGCCCAGCGAACTCCCCGCCGATTTCCTCGAAAGCGTACGCCGCTACAAATTCCGCGGCTCCTCTGGCAAAGTAAATCTCGCGCTAGATGGACTTCCCGATTTCAAGTGCCTGCCCGGTCCAGGCGCGCATCTGCGAGGCGCAATCTCCATTTCTCCCAGCATCGATTATATGGAGCGCGCTTACGACGACGCGAAGTACGGCAATTTCTCGCGCAAACCCTACATCGATATCGTTATCCCCAGCCTGACCGATCCGAGCGTCGCGCCTCCCGGCAAGCACGTGATGTCCTGCTTCGTTCAGTACGCGCCATACAAACTTGCCAAGGGCACCTGGGACGAGCAGCGCGAAGCCTTTGGTGATGCCGTCATCAACGCAATCGCGGAGCATGCCCCCAACATCAAAAAAATTATCACCGGCCGCCAAATTCTCACACCGCTCGACCTCGAGCGGGAATTCGGCCTCACGCAAGGCAACATTTTCCAGGGCGAACTCTCCCTCGAGCAGCTTTTTTTCCTTCGCCCCGTGCCCGGCTGGGCTTATTACCGCACTCCCATCGACAACCTTTATATGTGCGGCTCCGCGACACACCCCGGCGGCGGCATCATGGGCGCACCCGGCCGCATCGCTAGCCAAGTCATCCTCAAGGATTGGAAGAGTTCGAAGGTCTCGCGCGCTTCCGGGAGCAAGAACTAATCATGCCCATCGGACAGCGCGTAGCCCTCATCGGCGGCGGCCACAATGCTCTGATCACTGCGTTCTATCTCGCCAAGGGCGGTTTTAAGCCACTGGTTCTCGAACGTCGTGAGATTGTCGGCGGCGGCGCCATCACAGAAGAATTTCACCCCGGTTTCCGCGCTTCCACTCTTTCTCACACCATTGGCCCGCTTCGTGCCGACATTGCCCGCGATCTCGAGTTTCACAAACTAAATTGCGAGATACTCCGCCCCGATCCGCGCGTTTTCGCTCCAACGCCAGATGGCAAGTCACTTCTCTTCTATAACGACCACGCCAAAACGGCCGCTGAAATTGCCCGCCACTCCGAAAAAGATGCCGCGAAGTACGCGCAATTTGCGGAGACGCTCGATCATCTTTTCACCGTGATTGGTGAACTCGTTTCCATCACCCCTCCCGCCATCGACACCCCTTCGCCCGAGGATTTCTGGAATCTTTTCAAGGCCGGTCGCAGTGTCCGCAGCTTAGGCAAGCAAGGCATTTTCGATCTGCTCCGCTGGGGTCCCATGGCTGTCGCCGATTTCGTTTCCGAGTTTTTCGAAGCGGATCTGCTCCGCGCCGTCATCGCAGCGCGCGGCATTTTTGGCACCGCGCTCGGTCCCTGGTCCGCCGGCTCCACGGCCGTGCTTCTTCTTCGCGCCGCCGCGGACTCCCATCCCGTTGGTTCTGCCGCTTTCCCGCGTGGTGGACTTGGCTCGCTCACCCTCGCTCTCGCCGATGCCGCCCGCAAGGCCGGCGCGGAAATTCGCACCAATGCTGAAGTTCGACAAATTCTCGCGAAAGATGGCGCCGTCACTGGCATTGTTCTCGCTGATGGCGAAGAAATCCCCGTCGAAGCGGTCGTCTCCAGCGTCGATCCCAAGCGCACTTTTTTCAAACTGCTCGATCCGACTCAGTTAGATCCGACCTTCGCTTTGCGTATTCGCAATGTTCGCGCCGCAGGCACCGTCGCCAAAGTTCATCTGGCCCTCGGCGGTCTTCCCACTTTCTCCGCACTGGACGCCGCCGAAGGCTTTCTCAACTCTCTCTCCGGCCGAATTCACATCGGTCCGGAGATCGATTATCTCGAACGTGCCTTTGACGCCTCTAAATACGGGGAATTCTCTGCCTCACCGTATCTCGATGTCACGATTCCCACGCTTCTCGATCCGTCGCTCGCACCAGAAGGCAAGCACGTCCTCTCCGCCTACGTTCAATTTGCTCCGTTCAAACTTGCCGCTGCTTCCGCGGATGGCAAAACCATCGTCAAGTCCGAATCTAACTGGGATACCCGCCGCAAAGAACTTGGCGATACCGTGGTCAAGTCTATCGCGCAGTACGCCCCCGACCTCCCCGGCCTCATCGAACACATGCAAGTCATCACTCCGCACGATCTCGAAACGATCTACGGTTTCACCGGCGGCCACATTTTCCATGGTGAACTTGCGCTCGATCAGCTCTTCACCATGCGCCCCGTTCTGGATTGGGCGCGCTACAAAACGCCCATTCGTGGTCTGTATCTGTGCGGCTCAGGCACGCATCCCGGCAACGGTCTCACTGGCGCATCAGGCGCCAACGCCGCCCGCGAAATCATCCACGCCCTGCGGTGATTTTTCCTCTCTTCTCTGTGAACTCCGGGCCCTCTGTGTAAAATCTTTTTCCGTCCTCTCCTCACCCCTTGCCGATTCTCGCCATCCCCGCTATCTTTCCTCAGTCCCCATGGCTACCATCGACCGCGCGAAACTCCACTTCCTCCATCAGCGCGAAGAAAAACGCTTCGTCGCCGATCACCCGCGCTCCGCCGAACTCTACCTCCGAGCCCAATCTTCTCTCCTCGGCGGCGTTCCCATGAACTGGATGAACAAATGGGCCGGCGCTTTTCCAGTCTTCGTAAAATCCGCCAGCGGAGCGCATTTCACCGACGTCGACGGCCACGACTATGTCGACCTCTGCCTCGGCGACACCGGCGCTATGACCGGCCACTCGCCCCCAGTCGTCGCCGACGCTGTTGCTCGCCGCGTCCGCGAAGGCATCACCATCATGCTTCCCACCGAGGACGCGCTTTGGGTCGGTGAAGATCTCCAGCGCCGCTTCGGTCTGCCCTACTGGCAATTCACGCTCACCGCTACCGATGCCAACCGTTTCTCCATTCGCATCGCCCGCGAAATCACGCAGCGCCCGAAAATTCTGGTTTTTCATTACTGCTATCACGGCACGGTGGATGAGTCTTTCGTATCGCTTCACGATGGCGTAGTAGGTCCGCGCCGCGGCAATATCGGCCCGCCCGTAAATCCCGCAGAAACAACACGCGTCGTCGAATTCAATGATTTGCAGGCCCTCGAAGACGCCCTCAAGCATCACGACGTGGCTTGCGTTCTCTCCGAGCCTGCCATGACCAACGTTGGCATCATTCTGCCCGATGATGGCTACTGGCCTGCCGCGCGCGAACTCACTCGCCGCTACGGTACTCTGCTGATCGTCGACGAAACCCACACCATCTGCGCCGGTCCCGGCGGCTGCAGCCGCGATTGGAATCTTCAGGCCGACATTCTCGTGTTCGGCAAAACCATCGGCAGCGGCATTCCCGGCGCCACCTACGGCGTCACTGAAGAAGTCGCGCAGCGCATCGCCGCCCGCCTTCACCTTGAGGACGTCGACGTAGGCGGCATCGGCGGCACGCTTGCGGGCAATGCGCTCTCTCTGACCGCGATGCGCGCCACGCTTGAGCACCTCCTTACGCCTGCCGCTTTCGCCCACACGATCCCGCTAGCCAATCGCTTCGCCGACGCCGTCGCCGAACAAATTCGCGCATGTGGGCTCCCCTGGAACGTCGCACGCCTCGGCGCCCGCGCCGAATACGCATTCGCGCCCCACGCGCCCCGCAACGGCGGCGAATCCGCCGCCGCCGCCGATTTCGACCTCGAGCGCTTCCTCCACCTCTACACCCTAAACCGGGGCGTCCTGCTCACCCCATTCCACAACATGGCCCTCATGTGTCCCGCCACGAGCGAAGCGGACATTGACCTTCACGCCAAAATCTTCACCGAAGCCACCCGCGAGCTCACCTCGTAGTCTCTGCCTTTCTTCCAACTTACTCTTGCCAGCGTTTACTCCCACACTCCGCCTGCGCTATGGACCAGTTTCCCGACGAATTACCAAGTGCTAGCCTAACTTGCGAGCGCCACCTCATGTACGCACAACGCAAACACTCATCCCCTCTTTCATCCATCAACCGTACGTTACTTAGCCTCGGGATCTTTCTTCTGCTTTTCCTTCCCGTCAGAGCGCAATCAACCACTCCTGCAGCCAGCCTCGACCCCTCTAATTCCTTCCGATGGATTCACGAAACCTCCGAGCCGCAACTCTGGCGGCAAATTCAACTCGGCTTCGCTGACGAACTCGCACCAGACAGTCCGAAGCAAGGCCAAGACAGTCTCGACGTCTACCGCTACAAATACATCCAAAAAGTCGGCGTCCTCAATCATTTGGCTCTCGTCATCATCGGCCAGCGGCCCGCGAAGGAAGTCACCAAAGAAACCGCGTGGGACGAGTATTTTGCCGCCTATAATTTCGATTTCGCTACACAAGAAAAATCACCCATTGAACACGCCGAAGTCATGTGGAAATGGAAATTCATCAAATTGGCCAAGTTCGGTCCATCCTCCGTCCCAGATATCACGTTCACCTACTACACCTGTACCGAATGCGAACCCGAAGTGCTCTTTGCATCCCTTTACTTCGACTCCTCAAAGTCCGCCTGGCAGATTCGCTCCTGGGGCGACGGCAACGACCCTTGGTGGACCGCAAAAGAGGGCCTCGTCATCGATATGGACCTTGCCGCTAGCGAAGAAATATTTTCCTTCGACTGCATCTACGGCATCCTCGATCTCAAAGGCGACGGATTTCAGAGCGTCGTTATGCGCTGCAAGGATATTACGCTCGCTGAAAAAGGAAGAGCCAAGGTCGACGATTCCACCGTCGTCTTCGGCGTCTCCGATGGCCGGTTCAAACCACGCCGCGTTACGGATCCCTCGGAATACCTTGGGCTAACCCTAAAAGTCTGTAAACCCACTATGCACAGCTGGCTCTGCCGCTTGCCTGGCTACATGACCGCCACATCAGAGCAGAACCATGCTCTTGACATGGAGTTTCCGAACGCTGCCCCAGGCGCTCGCGACTTTGCTCATTTCCGCTCCATCACGCAGACCATGTCCATGAACGACGTCGTCCGTCAGTGCGGGATCCCGGATGAACTTGGCGGTAGCGGCATTGCCATTTTCATCTACCACCTCGATGATGGCTCGCTGGTCGCCATCGGCTCCACTGGCCCTACTGGCCATCTCTTCTACGCAAACCACATTGCGGCTAACGGCAAATCGTCGGAGATTTTTTCTCCGGCAGCCCAAATCGAGCGCTCGCCAGCTGTTTTGCCTCAACCCACAAAGCCTTAACGCCAGTCGTAAAGAAATGCTGATTTGCAAATAATCTTCGTGGCGATTGATCTCCGGGTCGGCGCTTTTTCTGCTACCAAATCGCCAAGCATCTCCATACACGTCATATCCGTTCCGGCAGCCAGTCGCTATTGATACTGAGTCTCCAGCCTCATCGCCGCGCCCAGCTTAGCTCCTGCGCTTCTCAATGCTCAACTGTCGGCTCACTTCAGCATCTTCTTTAAAATCAACATTTGCAGAACAGTCCGCAAATGTTGATTCCAAACCACTTACAGAATCGCTAAAGGTTTAGATGCAACATTTACAGAAAATTCGGGAGGAGGTACCTCCTCTAAACGAAGCAGCCTCCCGCCACTCGCCCTGTTGTTCTCGATCGCCAACGCGTCTACCAGCCGGGACCCTCGGCGCGCCAGCCCCGCTGTCAACCTGCCTTGTCCCTCCCTCAGCCCTCGCAGTACAATCCCTTGTTTGCTTATTCAGGAGGCATCCACCATGGCCACGGCCGAAGCGAAAATCCACGTTACTGAATTCTCCAACGAACCATTCGTCGATTTCTCTACGCCCGAGAATCGCAAGGCCATGGAAGGCGCGCTGAAAAAAGTCGCCTCCGAATTTGGTCGCGAATACGCCATGTACATTGGCGGCCAAAAAGTCATCACCTCCGAGAAGCGCACTTCGACCAACCCTTCGCACCCGTCGCAAGTCATCGGCATTTTTCAGGCGGCGACCGCCGAAATGGCGGCGCAAGCTGTCGAAGCTGCCAACAAGGCGTTTGAATCCTGGAAGCGTGTGCCGGCGGCCCAGCGCGTCGAATGCCTCTTCCGTGCCGCGAAGATTCTTCGCGAAAGAAAATTTGAGATGAACGCTTTGATTTGCTACGAGGCCGGCAAGACCTGGCCCGAAGCCGACGCGGACACAGCGGAAACGATCGATTTTCTCGAATTTTACGGCCGCGAGATGTTGCGCCTCGCTGGACCGCAACAAGTTGTGCCCATGAAGGGCGAGAAAAACTATCTCGTCTACATCCCGCTAGGCGTCGGCGTCGTGATTCCGCCCTGGAATTTTCCCGCCGCCATCGCCGCGGGCATGACGATGGCTTCGCTCGTCACCGGAAACACCGTCGTTCTCAAGCCCGCCGGTGATACCCCCACCGTTGCTGCGAGATTTGTCGAGATCGCCTACGAAGCCGGCATTCCAAAAGACGCGCTTAACTTCCTGACAGGCCCTGGCGCTGAGGTCGGGGACGTACTGGTGAAGCACCCCAAAACGCGATATATCGCCTTCACCGGCTCAAAAGAAGTCGGCCTGCGTATCAGTGAACTCGCTGGCAAAACAGTGCCAGGACAAATCTGGATCAAGCGTACCGTGCTCGAGATGGGCGGCAAAGACTCGATTATCGTAGACGAAGAAGGCGACGTGGACGCCGCTGTCGAAGGCGTCGCGCAAGCTGCTTTTGGCTATCAGGGGCAAAAGTGCTCGGCGTGCTCTCGCGCTATCGTTTCGGAAAAAATCTACGATTCCTTCGTCGAGAAGCTTGTCGAGCGCACCAGGAAAATCGCAGTCGGCCCCAGCGAGGATCCCGACAATTACATGGGCCCGGTCGTAAGCAAGTCCGCCATGAAAACGATTCTCGACTACATCGAGGTAGGCAAGAAGGAAGGGAAGTTGCTCCACGGTGGCGGCCGCGCTGCTGGCGACGGTTACTTCATCCAACCGACGATCATCGCTGACGTCGATCCCCATGCACGGATTTCGCAAGAAGAAATCTTCGGACCGGTGCTGGCCGTCATCAAAGCAAAGGACTTCGATCAGGCCCTCGAGATCGCCAACAACACCGAGTTCGGTTTGACCGGCGGCGTCTACTCCAAAAATCCCTCGAAGCTCGAAAAGGCGCAGGAATCATTTCACGTTGGCAACCTCTATCTAAACCGCAAATGCACCGGCGCGATGGTCGGTGCGCATCCCTTTGGCGGCTTCAATATGTCCGGAACCGATTCCAAAGCAGGCGGAAGGGATTATCTGTTGCTTTTCCTGCAGGCAAAAACCGTGGCGGAAAAAGTAAGCAACTAGGAGCCGGAAGGTGTGGGAGCCGGTCCTGCGTGCCGCGAAACCCATTTCAAGACAAGGAAAACGGGATAGCTCAATACCAACATCGCGAGCGCCCACGGGGCATTCTTCTGATCCGTCACGATTGACCCGACCAGGAAAATTGCCGAAGCAACGAGCGCGATTCCCGTGGTCCAAGGGTAGCCCCACGCCCGATACGGGCGCACCATCTCCGGTTCTTTCCGGCGCAACAGGAATAACGACGCGTACGAGAGGGTATAATTCGCAACGAAGAAGAAAGAAAGCATCGCGATCACGCGCTCGAAGGAGCCCAGTACGAACAGTACTCCTGCAATGGTGCTCAGCAAAAGAGCAAGCGCCGGCGTTCCGCCTGCGTTCACTCTCGCAACCGGACGGAAAAATAAGCCATCGCAGCTCATGGCGTAAAGTGTTCGCGAACAAAACAGTTGATTCGCATTCAGGCAACTCAGCATGGAAATGACCATGATCGACCGGATAATGGGATCGCCGTACTGGCCGAAGATTCGTGTCGCAACGGTGCCTAGGGCGAAATTGTTTCCTGCAATTTCGTTCATCGGCAACACATACAGCACCGCCGCATTCAGAAGCAGATAGATCCCCATTATGGTGAAAACGCTTCCGAAAATAGCGCGCGGCACATCGCAGCCCGGGTTGCGTACTTCTTCGCCGAAATAGATGACGCCGTCCCAGCCGTCGATCGTGAATACAACAGCCTGCAACCCGAGAATGATTGCCACCGCGAGACCCCATCCAGCAGGCATCGCCGGCAAAGGCGTAGCCGCTGCCGGAGCCGCTGCTCTGGCGTGCCCGCCCAGCACGAAGCAAGCGACAAGCAAAATTACGAACGCAACCGTTTTCATTACGGCGGTGAAGATTTGCGCGCCGCTGCCCCAGCGGATTCCACGCCATTGCAAAAGGCCGAATCCCAAGATAAGGCCGACGGCAATCATTTTTACGTGTCCCGCGAGCCCGGGAACAAGATCCCCGCTGTACTCGGCGATCACAATCCCGACAGCCGCCGCCGTGCCGCAGGTGGAGAGCCAGTCGCTCCACCCAACAACGAATCCCGCGTATTCGCCGAACGCTCGGCGCGAAAAATTGTACTGTCCGCCACTGCGCGGAATGGCCGCCCCCAACTCCGCCAGTGAAGAAGCTCCGAACAGCGCATACAGTCCACCTACAACCCAAACGCCCATGAAGAGCCACGCACTTGGCAGGACCTGCGCAATATCGCCTGGCGTGCGCACAATTCCCGCCGCGATCGAATTGCCAATAGCCGCAGAGACCCCGAACCACACACCGAGGACTTGCAGCAACCGGCCACGGCTACGCGCGCCGTCGGTTGTTGGTAGTACGGTGCTGGTGGAAGAGCCGCCCGATGTGTTAGACAATGTGGAGTCTCAGGAGTGTATCGGAAACTCCGCCATCATAATGGTGGCGCAGCAAAATGCAAGCTGGAAGTCGGTGATTTGAAGAATTGCTGCTAGCGGATTCGTTCCATTCGATCGGGGAGGCAGCGAGCTTGGAAGTAGATCGCGTGCCAACAATTAAAACTGAAATGTCTACCCGGCTCGACGTGAGCGACGACGCGCCACCAGTCGACGTTTCGGTCGTCATCCCGTGCCTCAACGAAGCGAATTCCATCTCCTTCTGTGTGGAAAAGGCGATGAAGTCTTTTCAGAGTGCGGGGTTGCGCGGCGAAGTCGTCGTCGCCGACAACGGCTCGACGGACGGCTCCATCGAAATTGCCGAAAAATTGGGCGCGCGTGTTGTTCGCGTGGAGCAGCGCGGCTACGGAGCAGCATTGCGCGCGGGAATTTCCGCGGCGCGCGGCGCGTTCATCATCATGGGCGACGCCGATGACAGCTATGATTTCAGCGAAGTGCCCCGCTTCGTGGAGGCTTGGCGGCAGGGCTACGACGTCGTGATGGGCAATCGCTTTCGCGGAGAAATCAAGCCTGGGGCAATGCGCTGGCACCACAAATATGTTGGCAATCCCGTGCTCACTTCGGTCCTGAATCTTTTTTTTCACGCGGGGATCGGCGACAGCCATTGCGGCATGCGCGGCTTCACTCGCGCCATTTACGACCGCATGGATTTACGCAGCACAGGAATGGAATTTGCGTCCGAATTTGTGATTAAAGCCGCGCAACTCGGCGCGCGCATCACGGAGATTCCCATCACCCTGTGGCCGGACAAGCGCGGCCGTCCGCCGCACCTGCGCAGCTTCCGGGATGGCTGGCGTCACTTGCGATTCATGCTGCTGTATGCGCCGAACTGGCTTTTTCTTCTGCCCGGGGCGTCGCTCGTGGCAATCGGCCTTTTTATTGTGTTCTGGCTGTTGCCCGGGCCGCGCAACATTTCGCCGCGCGTTGTACTTGATATTCACACGATGATCTTCGGAGTAATCTTCACGCTTCTCGGCGTGCAAATTCTTTCGATCGGATCGTTTGCAAAAGTGTTCAGTTATGCCGAGCGCTTCGACCGCAACACCGTCTCGCTGAAGCGCGTCCTAAAACGCGTCACCCTCGAAACTGGTTTGCTTCTCGGCGGCGTGGTTTTTCTTGCCGGTTTTGCAGGATGCGCTTGGGTCGCCTGGCAGTGGGCTGCCAGCGGTTTCGGTCCGCTCGCCCAGGTCCGCCAGGTTCTTTTCTGGTCGATGTGGCTGTTCATCGGCGTTCAAATCATTTTTGCTTCTTTTTTTCTGAGCATGCTTGGCATCAGCCGCGGCACGTACATCGGCGACTACGACCTAAGATAAATGCCCTACACCGGGATCGACCACTTCATCGCCAGGCTCCGTTTTCGCGCCGCGTATCCTTATCTACGTCCAGGCTCGCGCGTCTGCGATCTCGGCTGCGGTTTGGAAGCTGCGTTCCTAGATTACGCCTCCGACCGCATCTCCACGGGCGTTGGCGTCGACGATCAGGTCGCAGACGGTGTGCGGGGGCGCTGGCAACGCGTGCGCGGCGATCTGCGGTCTCCGCTGCCTTTGCTTGACAGCCAGTTCGATCACGTTGTGATGCTTGCCGTTCTGGAGCATCTCACAGAGCCCGAGAAGGTGCTTCGCGAAGCGCACCGAGTCATTGCGCCTGGCGGTTCCTTGATCATGACGTGGCCTTCTGCAATGGTCGATCCGATACTGAATGTGCTGCACGCTCTTCGCTTCATCAGCGATGAAATGGAAAGCGACGAACATCAAAAGCGCATTCCTGTCGAAACGCTGCAACAAATGCTCCACCGCATCGGCTTTCAGAAATTCATACATCGCCGATTCGAATTCGGCCTCAATAATCTGATGGTCGCTTTCCGCTAAGATCGGCCGCGTTGCAGAGGTCCAGCAGAAAATCACTGATCTGGCAACGGAGTGTAGGGTTTTATTTCGGTGTTGTCGACGTCGGGTTCGACGAGCCAGATATGGCGGTCTTTGAAGTAGGAGAAGAGTTTGGCGTTTTGTTCGGGATCGAGCTCGCGAGCCCAGATGATTTTTGAGCCGTCGATGTCGGCGCCGTTGTAGACCCACTCGTCGTGGATGTTGTGATCATCGGAATAACGCACCACGATCAGGTGCTTTCCGGGAGTATCCATAAGCTGTTTGATCACGGCAACACGGCTCGGATCGCCGGTGCAAGTCCACCAGAGCGGATCGCAGGAGCGGCGCGCGATGCCAACGCACGTGCTTAGCACCAGCAGAACCACGATCGCGCGAGATAACGCGACACCAACTGGGCGTGCCTTCCATTTCATTGTGCGCAAATGGCGCACGGCCTGCGCCAACAGCGCGTGGATGACGCAAGTGACCGGCGCGGCATAGTGTGGCGCCGACCAGATCACTGCAAAAACTCCCGCGAGACACAGGAAAAGTGTGACGACCAGCAGGCGCATCCTTCGGTCTCGGAAAGCATACGGCAAGACTGGCAGCAGGAAGAGCGCACCCGGCCAGAAAAATTCAACGCCCATTCGCGCCACTTTTTCCGCTGTGACGTTCCACGCATCTTTCCAGGTGGTTTGATAGTCTTCGCGCTCCCAGCCGTTATAGAAATCCTCGAATTGCTGGTTGTGGTAGGTAAGCTCAGGCTTGAGGTGCTCCCACAGAAACAGCGGAGTGGAGTGATACGTACGCGTGTTCAGAACATGCGGCATAAGAAGCGCATTTCCCGTCAAGCGCCAGTTGTAGTAGCCGATGAATGCCAGAGTAAAAACCAGAACGGCGGAGAGCGGCAGGAACACGATTCGAATGCGGGCTCCAGCTGCCGTGCGGGATTTTGTATTTCCTATCAGCCACCAGAGGAGCCACAATCCCGCGGGAACACAAAAGAGGAAACCTTCATAGGGTCGGGCATTTGCCAGGATCGCAACACCCAGCCCGAGGAGCAGGGCATTGCTCACACTGGGGCGCCGCAAGATGCGTGCCAACGCCCCGAGGACAAGCGCTCCACCGGCTCCCGCAACGGCGCCGCCCCAATAGCTGTTCATCCAATAACTGGCGATTCCCAAATTGAGCGCAGCAAACACGCCGCCCAACAATGCCCATCGGGCCGGCATCCACGCTTGCAGCATCCAGAGCATCGCAGCGCACATGGCGGCGTCGCTCAGCAGCACGCCTATCCAAGGATTCCCCAGCAATTGTCCGATGGCCATCACGAAGCCCTGCGCCGGCGGGTACATCGAGGAGTAGGTCGGAAACCAATTCACGTGAAATGTTTCGAAGCTCATCCACATAGGGTGAGTTGGATTAGCCAGACGTCCATGGGCAAAGGTGTCTGCCATCAGCAGATAGCTAAATTCGTCGTGAATCCCCGGGATGGGCACCGGCAATAGCGGCAAGACCGCAAGGCGGATGGCCGCGACACCAAAAAACATCAAACCAACAGCGAGTTTTTTTCGTTCAGCAAAGCGAGAGAGACCTTGCTCTATTTTCTGAAAGGCGCGGCCACCGATGGTTGGTTTCCAAAGAGCCAGCAGCCCAAAGAGGAGAGTAAGCAGGAGTGCAATTTCGGCCGACGGCCAGAAGTGAGTATCCGATTGGCTTCCAAGTGGATTCATTTAGCGAAAAGGAATTGCGACGCGGATCGCTTCCGAAATGCGCAGACACGGAACCGTTCCATAATCATCGTGCAGGGATTCTAACGTATTGAGGGGGCAATCAGCGCTCGATTTCCATCTCGACGTTTTCTACGGGCGCGATTCGGGATGCGCCGCCGGCACGCGATTCCGTGAAATCCGCAAGCTCGAGCCTCAGGTTTCCTGCGTTTGAGGAAAAGGCGAGGCCCGTTTCAAAATCCACCACACCACCACGAATGAGCTTGTCAATTTCTCCGTCAAAGTACTGCATTCCCTCAGTGTCGCCGTCGCGCATGGCATCGAGCAAGGATTTTCCTTCTGCCTCTCCTTTTTCGACGTAATCCCGCGTGCGCATGGTGGATTTGAGGATTTCAATCGCCGCAATCCTGCCTTTGCCGTCTTTTCGAGGAAGAAGGCGCTGAGAAACGATGCAGCGGAACGCCTTGGAAAACCGATTGCGTATGGCTAGCTGATCGGCGAGAGGAAAAGCGCCCACGATACGTTCGATGGTCTTCGCGGCGTCAATGGTGTGCAGGGTAGACATCACGAGGTGGCCAGTCTCCGCCGCCTCCAGAGCGATTTCAATCGTTTCGCGGTCGCGCATCTCGCCAACCAGAATGACCTTGGGGGCCTGGCGAGGAGCGCCGCGCAGAGCGAGAGCAAATGTAGGCGTGTCACTGTGGAGTTCCCGCTGGTGAATGGTGGCTTTCTTGTGTTTGTGCAGAAACTCGATGGGGTCTTCGATCGTCAGGATGTGATAGGCCTTTTCCGTGTTCATCAGGTCAATGATCGCCGCGAGCGTGGAAGACTTCCCCGAGCCCGTCGGACCGGTCACCAGCACAATGCCGTTCTTCATCTGCACGATCTCTTTCAACTGTGGCGGCAGGTGCAACTCTTCAAATCCCGGAATCGCGTCGGGGATTACGCGCATAACGACCGCGATGCTTCCGCGCTGGCGAAAAATATTTACGCGAAACCTGCCCATGCCCGCAACGCCGTAGGACAGGTCGGCCAAGCCTTCTCGCTCCAGCTTCCCGATTGCATGCTCGTTGTTGTCCATCAGGTCTTGGGCGAGCCACTGGGTATCCTGCGGGGTCAGGCGTTCGATCCCTTTGAACTTCAGCTCGACGAGCTGCCCGCTGATCTCAATTTGCGGCGCGCGGCCCGGTGAAAAAATCAGGTCGCTCACATGCTCACGAGCCTTCAACATGGCGGCGATAAGCTGTGCCGTGTCAAATTTGCGCTGTATGGGTGATAGCTGTGCCGGTGCCGCTTGTGTAGGAGTTCCCATTGTTCCTTAACCAGGTCACCTGAAGAAAGGGGATAGGTCGAGGGAGTAACGACAGCAGCGATTGTAGGCGAAGGATTGGCCGGCGGGGATATAACTCTCAGCAGACGAGCCTAAAAGTTATTGGAGTGGAGGGAAACAACCGACGCTTCAACACCTCAAGAATAGCCGCATCACGCGCCGCCGTCCGCGAACGCGCAGCGAGCACGTTCGCGAATGGCACGCCGGCGCCATTCTGTCTGGGCAGGCATGCTGCGATTAAACTGTGATGGATACTATTTCGAAGCGCTGTCGATAAAGCTGGCGATGTTTGCTTTGAGCTTGGCGAGGTCCTCGTCGCGCAGATACATCATGTGGCCTGCGTCGTAGTACTGCAGGTGGATGTTTTTCTGCAGCTTTTCCGGAAGGCCCAGATGCTCCATCGTATATTCCGTGGCGTAGAACGGCGTGGCCAAATCGTACAATCCATTCTCGACTTCGATTTGCAAATGCGGATTGGTAAGCATCGCCTGAATCAGATCGCCCTCGACATTCGGTGAACCGGGAAAGCCAAAATTATCTCCGCTGCGATGTTTCCAGTCCCAATTGTTGCCGGCTTCGTCGGCGCCGGTGTGGTAGACCTTGTCTTGCCCGAACTTCAGATCTTCGCGAACGTACGTATTGAAGGCCGCCGTAAAAGGCCCGGTGATGGAAGTGTCCTGAGGATCGTATTCGGCGTACTCGCCGAGGAGATCATAGCTATAGCCCGAGAAGCGCGCGTCGAGGCGGCCGGTGGTCAAACCGCGGCTGCGCTGCAACTCTTTCATGAACTGTGGGAGGTTCACGCGCAGGTCGGCTTTGATAAGGTAGTCTTCGCTCAAGCCTGTGTAGCGCGAGAGTTGTTTCGCGACCTCGGATTTCTCTGCGGCGCCGAGCTTCGATCCTTTCACCAGCGCATTCAGATATCCCGTCCGTGCAAAGTTCCGCGCTTCCTCGATAAACGCGGGTAGATTGTCCGGGCGGTCTTTGAGCATCTTGTGATACCACGCCGTCGCCGCGTAGCTCGGCAAATAAAAGACGTAGGGCATGTCTTCGCCAGGATTGAAGGAAATCGTTCCCAGGTCCAGCACGGAAGAAATCAGGACGATGCCGTTGAAGTCCATGCCATCGTGCGATTGCAGATAGTTCGAAAGCGCCGCCGAACGAAATGTGCCGTAGCTTTCGCCGATCAAAAACTTCGGCGAATTCCAGCGATTGTTGCGGCTCACATAAGTATTGATGAATTGCGCGAGCGACTTCACATCCTGGTCCACGCCCCAAAAATCCTTGTCCTGTGCTTTGCCAACGGCGTGGCTGAATCCCGTGCCGACGGGATCGACGAAAACCAAATCCGTTTTGTCGAGCAGGCAATTCGCGTTGTCCACCAGCTTGTATGGCGCGGGCGGTGTCGCATCGGCGTTCACAGTCACGACGCGCTTTGGCGAGAACGAGCCCATGTGCAGCCACACGGACGCGGAGCCCGGGCCGCCGTTATAGACGAAGGCAATCGGGCGCGTGCTCGGATCCTTCAAGTCGCTACGCGTGTACGCCGTCGAATAGAGCAGTGCGATAGGCTCGTCCTTTTCATTTTTCAGGAGAATGGTCGCCGCCGTCGCTTTGTAGGGAATCGTTTGCGAGCCGATCTTGATCGAGTGGTCCGTAACGGAAGATTCTTCCTTCGGCGTGGGCGCCGCAGCCGCTGCTTCTGCCGGTTTGTCCCCGGATTTTGCGTCCTTATCTTGAGCCAACGTGCTGAGAGGCAACGCAGTCAAAAACACAGCCGAGGCCAGGAAAAACTTGCAGCACTTCGAAATGCTCATCTCGACATTCCCCCATAAAATTGAATTAGGCCACTCGGTGAGTCGCAGAATTGTATCTCTTTTGCCGCGGCCTCGCGCTACTTCTTCTCCTGCAGGCGAAACGCGAGGCCGGCAGTTTGCCCCTGTGGATCGAGAGAAAGCGCGCTTAAGTCCTCTGCGATCCAATCTGCTCCCGCGCCTGAAAGCTCTTCCTCTGTCGAGGTGGTGAGTAATCCGAGTACGCGCGCGCCCGCCGCTTTGCCCGAACGAACTCCCGAAGCTGCGTCTTCGGCAACAACGCAATCCGCAGGCGAAGTTCCCAGAACCTCCGCCCCCTTTAGATACGGATCGGGGAAAGGTTTGCCACGCTGGAGATCGCTCGCAGTGACCAAATGTTTCGGCACTGGCAATCCCGCCGCGCGCAAACGCACCTCAGCCAGCCGTCGACTGGCGGATGTAACGATGGTCCAGCGCGCTTCCGGAATGGTTTTCAAGAGCCCCAAGGCTCCAGAGAGCGCCACGACATCCGCGATGTCCTCAATTTCCCGGCGTTCGACTTCGCGATTTTCAGCGTCGTGATCGCCGTGCGGCAGCATTTCGATGATCGTGGCAAGGCTCGGCCTCCCATGCGCTTTGCGTACGACTACGTCGGGAAGCAAGCCGTGTTCTAACGCCCAACTGGTCCACACGCGCGCGACCGCGGGTGTGGAATCCACCAGCACGCCATCCATGTCGAACAATACGGCGCCGCATTGAATCAAGATCATCGTCGAAGTTGCCTATCGTTGACCGGGAGCATCACCCCGAAAGGCTCTTAGACTACTGGAGTCTAGGAAAACAAGGAAGGTTTAGCCCCCATACTCGCGCAATGAGAACTCTTCCGTTTCGGGTCTTTCACGCTTCGTCTCTTACTGGAAACGACAGCACTTGACTTAGTCTAGTAACTTAGTCTACTATGCGAACATGAAAGCGGTGAATACGCACGAAGCAAAGACCCAGTTCTCGCGCCTCCTACGGCGCGTTGCCGCTGGTGAAGAGATCACCATCGCGAATCGCGGTGTTCCTATCGCCCGTTTAGTCCCAGCAGCGGCCACCGGTACTAAGCGCAAACTTGGAGCGTTTAATGGCCAGATGACGATCCCCGCAGACTTTGACGCTCCGCTTCCGGAAGAACTTCTCGCCGCATTCGAAGGCAAAAGGAAACGAGAGAGAAAGAAAACATGAAACATCTGCTGGATACGAGCATCTTCTTGTGGAGTCTGGGCGCCGAACAAAAGCTTAACCAAAAAGCGCGGGACCTGCTCTCTTCCAGCGCAGCCGAACTGTATCTATCCGCCGCCAGCTCCTGGGAAATTGCCATCAAGTACGCGCTCGGCACGCTCGCTCTTCCAAAGCCACCTTCGCAATTCGTCCCCCATGCTATCGGTTTGCTGGCCCTCCGCTCGTTGGACATAACCCATTTCCATTCGCTGGCGGCCGGCGAACTCCCACAGCATCACTGCGATCCCTTCGACCGCATGCTCATCGCCCAAGCCCGCATGGAAAATATGTTGCTGCTTACGGCGGACCGCACCTTCCTCAAGTACGAGGTGAAGATCATGCTATGTGGGAAGTAGAAGAGCTATTTGTAAGAGTGGATTGGGGTGGGAGACGGGGATTGAACCCGCGACATTCGGTGCCACAGACCGACGCTCTACCAGCTGAGCTACTCCCACCACCGTTCGATTTACCTAGTTTACGCTACTTTCTCGCGATGGAAAAGCGGCTCAGAACACCTTCCAGCGAGCCCGGCTTCTCGATCAATTTGCGAATAAAACAGCCGGGCGCCTCGCCGTCGCTTTCCGTGAACCTAAGCATACGCGCCGAGCATCCAAATTTCATTGCGGGCATTGCAAGAAGCAGCCCCAAACGCTTACAGTACGCTAAGCAAAACTCAGCCCAGGCCTGAGGACCCGCCGTTCCGTATCTGTTCTCCGTGGCTGCTGGGAGTGGCCTTCCGCAAGCATCTGGAACCACTGGCGCTTTTGGGCCTCTTCGAAGAGCGATGCAAGTGGGCATGGCTTTTCATGACACGTAAGAAGCGGCTGAAGTTTTTGTGGTGTTTTGTAGAGCGAAAATCAAGGCGTGACAGGTATTTGCTCCGGAGTCGAATCAAAACGGGGGAGAAATTGAGTTTCACATGAAGATCCTCCATCCAGCGCGGCGAAACAAGGCCAGAGAGCGCAACGGCGACTTGAGCCGCGGTTTACTGCTGAGGCTGGAGTTGCCCAGCGATCCCAGCTTGCTGTGTGCCGTACGCGGAGCCGTGGAACGCTTGACGGAATCGTTCGGATTCTCTGCGCCAGATTGCCGCGCGGTCACTCGTGCTGTTGACGAAGCGCTGACAAATATTATCCGGCATTCGTACAATGGCCGGCCCGACCGGCCGATTGAGATGTTCTTCCGCTCCGTCGACCGGCAGGCCAGTCCGAACGGGTCCGAGGGACTCGAGATCCTGCTGTGTGATCGCGGACCTTCCATAAAGCGTGCGCAACTGTGCATGCGAGCACTGGAAGAAGTAAAGCCAGGCGGACTTGGGCTGCATTTTATTCAGCAAAGCATGGACGTCGTCGAATACAAGCGCGCGAAGGGGACCAACCGCCTCCGCTTGGTCAAGTACGTGCGCGGCGCGAAGCAGGACGTGAACTCGTAACGCTTGAAGGAGAATACACTGTGCAGATTTCCAGCCGGCAACTCGATAAGACCACGATTTTCGATGTGTCGGGAGACATTGACCTGGCGAACTCGCCCGCCGTTCGAAAGGCGCTTTTGAAGGAAGTGCGAGACAATCGCACCCCTCGCGTGGTGATGAACCTGAGCAAGGTGCGCTACATCGACAGCTCCGGCGTAGCTTCTTTGGTGGAGGGTCTGAAGGCGTCCCGCGACGTCGGCTCGCGCTTCATCTTGTTTGGATTAAGCACCTCCGCGCGGGAAGTTTTGCAGCTCTCGCGTTTGCTGAAGATCTTTGAAGTCTACGATAACGAAGAACAGGCGCTGGCGGGCTAGCAGGTTTATCTCAGGGCGGCAGATTTTACTGAGTTTCATTGAATTGCGTTACCAGGGAATGAGTTACACAGACTAGCGATGCAATTCGTGTCACAAATCGGCGGCAGCGTAATGAACAGCCTTGCTTACGTCGGTTCACTCGCCTCACTCGGCGGCCAGGCGGCTTACTACACTTTTGTAGCGCCGTTCCAAGGCAAGCCGCTGCGGTTGCAGCGTGCCGTCTCCCAGGCTATGGACGTAGGCGTCCGGGCTTTGCCGATTCTCTCTCTGATTACCTTTTTTATTGGGTTGATTCTCGCGCTCCAGGCTGCGTATGAGCTGCGGCGATTTGGCGCGATAAGCTATGTTGCTACGGCCGTGGCGATTTCGATGTCGCGCGAACTAGGCCCGCTCATCACGGCCATCGTGGTGATCGGCCGCTCAGGTTCGGCGTTCGCCGCCGAAATCGGCACCATGAAGGTCACGGAAGAAATCGATGCGCTGGAAACGATGGCCATCAGTCCAATCCGTTTCCTGGTCACGCCGAAATTTCTGGCCATGATTCTGATGCTGCCTTGCCTTACGATCTGGGCCAACGCGATGGGCATTCTCGGAGGTTCGCTTTTCGGAGTAGCTCAGGCCGATTTCACGTTTGTCCGTTATATTCAAGCCTCTCTTGATTCGCTGCTTCTGCGTGACATCATGACCGGACTCGTGAAAAGCGTAATGTTTGGTATAACCATCACCGCCGTTGGATGTCAGGAAGGGTTGGACACGGGCGCTGGCGCTGAACAAGTCGGCCGTTCCACTACACGGGCTGTCGTGGTTTCGATCTTTCTTGTCGTGCTTGTGGATCTCGTTTTTACGACCCTGTTCTTTTTTATCAGTGGCAGTTAGGAAAGAGCGACCTTGGCAATGGAACTAGAAAATACGGATTCGCTCGATTCAGAAGTGATGCTCTCGCTGCGCGATGTGCGCGTGAGTTATGGCGAGGTCGAGATTCTGCACGGCATCACTTTTGACGTGAAACGCGGGGAGACGCTGGTAATACTCGGAGGCTCCGGCTCCGGAAAGAGTACTCTTTTACGGACGCTCGTCGGTCTAGAAAAAGCGAGCTCCGGTGAAATCTGGATCAAAGGCAAAAACATCGCGGCAATTCCCGATTCAGAGATGGACGAGATTCGCAAAAAGATTGGCATGTCGTTTCAGGGCGGCGCGTTGTTTGGTTCTATGACCGTCGGCGAAAACGTAGCGTTACCGCTGCGCGAGCACACCAAGCTCGAAGACTCCACGATTGAAATCATGCTGCGGCTAAAGCTGGAGCAAGTAGGACTCGCCGGCTTCGAATATTACATGCCGTCGCAACTCAGCGGTGGTATGAAGAAGCGCGCGGCTGTTGCTCGTGCTCTGGCGATGGATCCGGAGATTCTTTTTTTCGATGAGCCGTCGGCAGGATTGGATCCGATTATCGCCGCCGGCATCGATCAACTAATTCTGGAATTGAAGCAAGCATTCCGCATGACCATCATCGTGGTCACTCACGAATTGGCCAGCGCCTATTTGATTGCCGATCGCATGGTGCTCATCGACAAAGGCCACGTCGTAGCCATAGGCACGACCGCGGAAATGCGCGCGAGCACGCAGCCGCGCGTGCGGCAATTTCTGGACCGTGTGCCCGAACCGGAAGTAGCCCGCGAAATGGATTATCTGCAAATGCTCACGCAAGACCGCCGCTTGTGACGAGCATTAGCAGGGGAAAGAGGACGTGATGGCAGGGAAGCGCGACCAGGTTTTCGTGGGACTCTTCGTTATAGCTGCCGCTGCGGTGCTCATCGGCATGGTCTTCGCCATCTCGGGTGTCTTTGGCCGTAGCGCGAAGACGTATCATGCTTACTTTCCGTTCGCTGGCGGGCTTGAGCAGGGCGCGACCGTTCGCTACGCAGGTGGACCCAAAGTAGGCCGCGTCGAGAAACTTGCCATCGACCCAAAAAATCCTTCTCAAATCGACGTGGTTTTCAGCGTGCAAACCGATTTGCCCGTCAAAACAGACAGCCACACCAAGATCATGAGCATGAGTCCCCTGGGAGACAATCATCTGGAGATTTTTCCAGGCGGGGCGCAAACCGCTCTCGCTCCGCCTGGCGCTTTGTTGCAATCGGATCCTTACGTCGATTTCAACGCACTCACTGCTCAAATCAACGACCTCGCGCCGCAAGCGAAGCAACTCATTCAATCGCTGAACGATCGCGCCACGGAATTGAAAGTGACTGTGGACCGCGTCAATGACCTGCTCAACGCCAGGAACCGCGAAAACCTTTCCGCCACTCTGGCCGACACGCGAGGCTTGATCGAAGAAAACCGTCCCGAGATCAAATCCACCATTCATCACTTAAACGATGTGAGCCAGAAAATCGAACCGCTTCTTCAGGATCTGCGCAATACTTCCGCTGAAGCCAACAAAGCCCTTACGCATATCGACGAACTCCTCGGAGAAAACCGCGCCGATGTGCGCCAGGCAGTGATCGACCTTCGCAAGTCTTTGACGACACTTACCGACATTACCGGACGCGTAGACCAGACGCTCGACGTCAACGCCGAGAACATCGACGAGCTTCTCGATAATTTCCGCCGCGTCTCCCAGAATCTCAAGGAGTTCACGGAAACCATCAAGAAGCGTCCCTACACTCTCATTCGCGCCACTAATCCACCCGATCACAAACCTGGTGAGCACAAATGAAGCGAGGAAATAAGCAACTCATGACGAGAACCACTGGACCGTCCATCCAACTGCCGCGCGTCGGCCGCAAACTTTCGATTTTCCAAGCGCCGATGACGCCGAAAATCACACTCGCGTTGCTTGTGCTGGCCGTAGGTTTGGCGGCCGGATGCGGCGCCGCACGACCGAGCAAATACTATCAGCTCACCGTTCCCGGCGACCTGGCGCCCGCAGCCAACCCCAATCCGGTTCCCGTCACGCTACTGATCGGCCGCCTCACGGGACCGGCTCTCTATCGCGCGGACCAAATTGTTTACAGTTCCGGCGGCGAGAGCATGGGGACCTACGAATATCAGCGTTGGTCGGAACCCCCCACGGAGATGATCGCGGAAGTCATTCTTCGGCAGTTCCGCGCCTCTGGCCATTACCGCGGCGTCTATACGCTGCGAAGCGACATCCGCGGAGAATTTCTTTTGCACGGGCGGCTCTATGACTTCAAGGAAGTCTCCGGAGCCCCTATCGTCGGCCGGGTCACCATGGAATTGGAGCTACGCAACATCAAGACGGGCACCTCGGTTTGGACGCATTTTTATACGCGTGATGAACCCGCCGCTGGGAAAGATGTTGCCGCGGTTGTTGCGGCACTCGACAAAAACGTCCAGCAGGCTGTAGCGGAATTCCGTGCTGGCCTCGATCAATACTTTGCGGAGCACCCGCCCGCACAGCCTGCGCCATAGCTCCAAATGGGAATCGAAGGTTCGATAGAAACTGGGTTCTTAACCCAAACGCCGCAGCGTCAGCAAGGTTACGTCGTCGTCTAGCTCCGGGCTTCCTCTGTGAAGTTGCACGCCTTCGAGCAAAGCCGCGGAAAAATCCGGAAGCCGCACGGGCCCCGCCATTTTTGCCAAGGTCGCTTCCGCCAATTGCAAAAATCCGCGCGGCGTAAGTTGTTCGCCCCCGGGTGACTGCACTTCGGTTGCTCCATCGGAGAACGCCAGTATCATGTCCCCCGGGAGAAGCTGAATACTCTGCTCGCTATACATCTCTCCGGTCACAAAACCGAGCGGCAGATTCTCCATGCCTTCTCCAATTTCCAGAAACTTTCCTTCGCGCGCGCGCCAAAGCAGCATCCGTGGATGCGCCGCATAGGCAAAATTAAACTCTCCCGTCCGGCCATCAAACGTCCCGGTCACCACGGTCGTCAGCCGCAAAGCCCCCTTCGACTTCTCCGAATCCAAAGTAAACTCGTCATTCAAGGAAGTCAGTAACCCCGCCGTATCCCGAACATCCTGAAATTTGTGCAGCAAGTGATGAACGTGTCGCGCTACTCCGCTAGCCACATATCCATGCCCCACACAATCCGCGAGCACCACCCGCGCAATATTGTCGCTGCACGAAAACACCGCAGAAAGGTCCCCGCCCCGATCCGCCCCTGAAGGTATGGCTATAACGTCCGCTTCCAACCCAGCCAACTCCAGCGTACGATGCGCCCTCTCGTTTCCCGCCCACAATTCCATACACCCAAACGGCCGCGCCGCCGATGTACTGCACACAAATGCATCCGGTTCGATCTTCTTAAACTTCATACCGATTTTGATGCCGGCCCGAGGCAAATCGCTACGCGCGCAAACGCGAGCCATCCCCCGCGCAAGATTACCCCTCAAGTCTACCCAGACTTTCAAAGGAAAGAAATTCAGCCAAACGGGCGTGCTGTGCCAGTTCCCAACCGCTGGCCAACCAGGAGTGTCCACCGCCCGCACGCCTTTATTGCTGCTTGCCGCAGCATCTCGTTCACCTGTCAGCGTGAGCCTTTGATCGTTTTTTCGGAATCAGGTAGAGGGCAAAAGATAAGAGCCCCGAAAACCGATAACTCGGGTCGACGTAGTGTTCGATCACGTAGAATGCAAAATAATAGAACCTGCAAAAAGACCACACGCCGACGATCAACAGAAACGCCGTCTTAAGTGTGGGGTATTCGAAGAACAGAAAAACCGTCGAAAACAATCCTAATAGCAGGAAGAGAATTCCTTTAACTTTAATCCATCTTGCGCTCGTCAAATTCTTCATGATTTATTGCTCTACAAAGTAGGCGCCAGCGGCCGTCGATTTTGGCTGGAGTGAATCCTGTAACGGCGATCTCAAATAGTTGAATCGTCTGCCCAGTTGCGAAATGCGACAAGCCTTTTGTAAAGACGTCTCGTGTCGTCCGGCAGAAGCTCCATGAATCTCTTTCCCTCCCGGATGTACATGTCTCCGCAGCGGCATCTATAATCACACCAAACACTGAAATCAATAGCCTCGGAAGGGTCAGCGCATGAGGCGTAGGTAGGTTTTTGAAACCCGAGTACCGCGATAGTTTCATATCGATAGTTTAAGCCACGCCGCGTGAGCGGCCCAGTTTGTCGGAAGAAAGACGCGTGAATCGGTAATTCGGACCTGCCTCAGAAATTCGCACAGAATCACTCGAACAGCCAAGAACGCGAACTGCCCCCGCGTTGCCTAAATCGTTGCAACCCGGATACGCCGCCTCACGCCCTCTCCGCGTCTTGCTAGACTAATCCAGAGGAATCGCGTCCCCGCGCATGAGCCCCCACCAAACGGATCGCCGCCATCTCGAGCGGCAAATCGTCTACGCGCGCCCGATTATCGTTTTGCTTTCAATTCTGGCGTTGCTCCAACAGCCGGATCCTCAGGCAGCCAAGCGTTCCATCACTTTCCTAGTCGCTTATCTAATCCTTTCTCTCGCAAATATTCCCCTCGAGCGTTTCCTTCGCAAACGATCCTGGCATTTGCCGATCGCCTGCGATCTCCTCGCCCTCGGCTTTTTTATGTACATCAGCCCCCTATCCGTCCCCGTCTGGTTTCCGTATCTCTTCGTTTGCTGGGTCGCGGGCATGCGATGGGGACTCCGCGCAACCATCCCGCTCGCCGGCGCTCTCGCACTCATTCTCGTCCTGCTTACCGCCGTCAAAGGCGAGATTGGCTGGATGCGTGTCATCGCCTGGGTCGGTCTCGTTGGCGGCACATTCGCAGGCGGCGCTGCCCTAGCCTTCTTGGCCGACCGCAGCCGCCACTTCGCCTCCCAAAACGACTTCTTCTCCCGCATCACCGCAACTCTTCAGGTCGACCAGGGCCTCGCCGAATCCCTTCGCCTCCTCCTCGACGAGCTGGCACGCGCATTCCATGTCGAGGTCGCCCTCCTCGCCTATCGCGACACCGATCTCGAACGCATCTACCTCTGGCGCCTGAAATCCGGCGAAAGCCAGCGCCTCGTCCCCGAAAGCTACTCCCTGGCCCGCGCCGACGGCTTCCTCCTCGACGACATGGACGCCGCCGTCTGCTGGAACAGCCTGGAAGGCGCTGGCAGCGGCTTTGGCTGGGACCGCCGCGATGGCCGCCGCCTAGCCACCCTACCGCGCCTCCCTGGCCCCACCCAGCAGGAGCTTCGCATGCGCTCCATGCTCTCCGTGGCTTTCGACCAGCTCGGCCAACCCGCCGGCCGCCTCTTCCTAATCAACGGACGCAAGCCCTTCGAGCGCCCCGACCTCGCCTGGCTCGAACGCATCTCCCGCCACATCGGCCCTTCGCTCGAAAACGTCTTCCTCCTCCGCCATCTCCGCGCCCGCGCCATCGAAGGCGAGCGCAGCCGCATCTCCCGCGACCTGCACGACGGCATTCTCCAAACCCTCCTCAGCATCGAAATCCAGCTCGACGTCCTCCGCCGCAAGGTCACCTCCGCCCCAGACCAGTCCGAAGCCAGCCTAGGCAACCTCCAGCAAACCGTCAAAAACGAGTCCGCCGAGCTCCGCCGCATGGTCACTGACCTGCGCCCCCTCCGCGTCCAGAGCGCCGATCTCGTCGATTTGATGCAGGGTTTCGCCGAGCGCTACCGCAACGAATCCTCTCTCGCCCTGGATGTAATGATCGAATCCGCCGACCTCCACGCCCCCGACCGCGTCTGCCGCGAGATTTTCCAGATTTACCGTGAAGCACTCAACAACATAAAAAAGCATGCGAAGGCTTCCCATGTCGTGGTAAAACTGTCGCAGGATGACAGTCGCATCGTTTTGGTAGTCGACGACAACGGCGAAGGTTTCAGTTTCGCCGGCCGGTTCACTGGGGATGAGCTCGACCGCCTGCGATTGGGTCCGATTTCCATCAAGGAGCGTACTCGTACCGTGGGGGGCCTGTTGACTGTAGAGTCAAACCCCGGCCATGGCGCTCGACTGACTATCGAGGTTCCACTCGGTTGACATGGCCAAAACTAAACAACAAATTCGCGTCCTGCTAGCCGATGACCACGCGATCTTTCGCGACGGCCTCCGCAAACTTCTAGATTCCGACGAGGACATCACCATCGTCGGCGAAGCCCAGAATGGCGCGGAATGCATTAAGCTCCTCGCCAAGCTCAAGCCGGAAATCCTGCTGCTTGATCTCCGCATGCCCGATAAAGACGGCCTCGCCGTGCTCGAAGAAGTCAATTTCGATACTCTGCCCACGCGCGTTATCGTTCTCACCGCCGCCGAAGATGATCGCGACGTTGTTCGCGCCATGCGCCTCGGCGCTCGCGGAGTCGTTCTTAAGCAGTCCGCCACGGATCTTTTGGTGAAGAGCATTCACCGCGTTCACGCCGGCGAAATCTGGCTCGACAACCGCATGACCGCCGAAGTCATGAAAGCTTTCTCTAAGTCTTCCGAGTCCGGTCCGCGCCGCGAAAAACCCCTTCTCAGCGACCGCGAAAAGGAAATCGTTCAGCTCGTAGCCCAGGGTTTCCGCAACAAAGAAATCGGCGAAAAACTTTTTATCAGCGAGCAAACCGTAAAGAATCACCTGCACAACATCTTCGACAAACTAGGCGTCTCTGACCGTCTCGAACTCGCCCTCTACGCGATTCACCATCGCCTCATCGACCAGACCTAGCACATTCCTCCCGTGACGTCGTCAGCGCGGCCACCGACGATTAGACCAATTCTCGACTGCGCTCACGGGGCCGTTGGCTTAGTCTGCGTTGGTTCTTGGTGCGGCGCCGCTGTCTCCCCGCCCTTCGCCGGCGTCACTGGTCCCGGCTTCGAAACCCCCTGTGATTCGTAGAATGCGTCGAAGAAAAATTTGTAAGTGCCATGCGACTGCCCTCGCCACTGTGGCCGGAATCCCAGCAAATAAACGCGCCCCTTGCCGTATTGCACTTCCAGCGCCGCGGCTTTTCCCTGGATCCGCTCCGGATGCAGCAAGTACCCACTCATCAGCGGGTTCTCGTCCTTCGGGTACGCTGCCAGCACGCGTCCCCGGAAGCCTTCCTTGGCCTCGAACGCCGGGCCCCGCTCAAACATTACAATTGGATCGTGTGGCAGTCCCCACGTCGCCGAATGCGCCATGTCCTGCACTTCGACGCGCAACAAGCAGCCGGAGCAGAAAAACTCCTCATCTTTCAGCCCAGCCAGCACATTCTTCACCGGCAGGCCCAGCTGATCCACGGCGAACACCGATGCATTGTTGAACGTGATCAACGTTCCTCCCGCCAGTACAAACTCTCGCAGCGCGATCACTCCCAGCTCGCCAATCCCGCCCACATACTCTCCCGGTACGCTGCCCGCGCCGAAACCATTGAAAATTGCTTCTGGCGAGCCATCCGGAATCAGAATGGCGTCGAACCTCTCGCGCAAATTTCCAGCCTGAATATCGCCGTTGCGCAACGTGACCGGATCGAACTTGAAATTTTCCAGGATCCACCGCGTCCACCCCTCGTCGATGAACGGAACCCACGCCCGATACAGTCCGACGCGCGCCTTCTTCACGCTAACTAAATCTTTCGGCGCCGCCGCAACTGCTTTGAGTGCCAGCGAATTCTCCTTGGCAAGTCCGTCGAGTTTGTCGCGCTCGATGCCCGATACCACAATCGCGCCCGCTTCGATTCCGTCAGAAGTTTCGGTTTCGCCAGGCGCGAAACTGGCGTGGCCTCCGCTCACCAGCACTTCGTTCAACAGTTTGAAGCTCGCGTTGGATTTGTGGCTCAAGACGTAAACGCTGCCCGTTCCGCTCACGCTCCCCGCAGGCGGCACGAACTTTTCGAGCTTCGCCAATGCGCCGCGTTCTGCCGCTCCGATCGGCTGCAGCACTGGCGCCACCTGCACGCCCATCTGCATCGGCAGCGTCCAGCCCGTCACGTCGTACGGCAATTTCGGCGGGCTGCTTGGCGTTTCGCGCAGATCCGGATACACCTGCGGCTCGAACAATTCCTTCACCAGTGGCGAAAACGGCTGATCCATCAGCACTACCCATGTCCCGGGCGCATATTCGCGGCCGTTCGCGTGGAAAGGCTTCGTGGCCTGCTGCACTTCGATTCCGTTGATCATGAGTTTTTGCACGAGCGTAACCGTCGTCGGCAAATCCCGTTGCTCTCGCGGGATGACGTACCCGAAAGGCGCCTCTTTGCGGAACCGTTCGACGTTGTCCCGCGCCGCCTGATAGCGGTTGTAGAGAAGCTCTTCGCGGTATTTCGCGGCTGTGTCCAGCACGGACATCGACGCGCCCTCCATGTAGTTCACGGCGTCGCGCAGCCGCCACCAGCCGCCTTTCCACGGGCTGCTGTAAAAAATTTCCGAACGCAGGCCACGCAGCTCCTTCGGGAATTCATCCACGGGATAGAATCGCGGCGTCGCGTAACGGAAAAGCGCCGTCTCCGTGAAAAACGAAATGCTGTTGCGGAAAATATGCGTGAAATCCAGGAATCCTGGATACCAGTTGTCGAATCCCACCCGGTTTACCGCGCCAGGCATGCCGTGCTCATCCAGGTACGCCGCCATGCTTGTCCCCATTACGCTCAGCCAGCGCGCCATCAGCGGATGAATGTTCGAAGATATCGGCTCGACGAATGGCGGAATGAAAATCCGCGTCGGGAATGGTGCCGTTTGATGGTGACAGTAGAAAATGACCGGGTCCCATTCGATCTCGGCCCGTGTAACGTCCTGCGACTCCAGCATATTGTTCATGTAGCCGTCGCGATTGTTGTCGTGCCCCACATACTCTTGGTAGAGGTCCGGCAGCGGGCTGACCTCGTACGTCGTGCCCAAATTTTTGCGGTACCACGCCACGACTTCGTTCTGCCCGTCGGGGTTGAGCGTGGGCCACAGCATCAGAATTACGTTATTGAGGATCGCGTCGACTTCGGGGTCGTTCTGTGAAGAAACCAACTTGTAGGCCAGATTGATTGACTGCTGCGCGCCCGCCACTTCCGAGGAATGCAGTCCTCCATCGATGTGCACAATGGCTTTGCCTTGCCGCGCAAGCTCGTGCGCCTCCGCTTCCGATAAGCCACGGCCGTCGGCCAGCTTTTGTGAAATCGCCTTATATTTGTCCAGGCTAGCGAGATTTTCCGGCGAAGAAATAATCGCAATATCCCAATCGAGGCCTCGCGTTGTTTTGCCGACGGTGATCAGCTTGATGCGGTTCGAGCTCTCCGCGAGCCTGCGGAAATACTCGCGGGACTCGTCGTAGTTCGCCAGATAGAAATCATCGCCCGGTTTGTGGCCAAGCATCGATTCCGGTGTGGGTACGCTAGGCGACGCGTTCGCCGTTGCAGCGACTTGCGCATCACAGGGAAATGCACATAAGAAAACACATAGGAAAACAACAATGCCGGCGAACACCAGGGCACATCTCTTTGTTTTGAGCATGCCAGAGCATATCTTCGCGGTTTTCCAAAGTAAATGCCGCTGCTCAGATGACGGTGTTGACTCCTTTTCCGCCCCATCTCTTTCTACAGGATTCATGGGATAGACAAGAAAGCTTCTATCCGCGATTGTGGACGTGCGAGGAGAGCCCGGGCTGGGACAGCTCTCTGCTTTCCTCCTTACACTTCATTCTGGAGACGCGCGCCATGCCGTTCCGTTGTCCATGGTGCCAGAGCGAGCGCACCCGTAGATCCAAGACAAGAGGCTTTTTCGAGGCCTTCTTGGCCAAACTTTCCGTCAAACCATTTCGTTGCCACGATTGCGATTGCCGCTTTTTTCGCACGCAGCCTAATCACAAATCCAATGCAACCCCCCTCGCAAGGCCTGGCTTCGGGCCGCACGGGTATCCGGTCGGGTTCGTCGTTCTCGCCCTGTCAACGACAGGGTCGGCGATCGACCCCGCCTCGTCCAATTGGGCACCTGCCCGGCGATGTGAGCAAGTCGCATTCAGCTTCTCCCGCTCGAACCAAAGATAAGAAATCAAAGATAGGCGATGTCCCCGTATGGTTATGCGTATAAATTTAGATTAAGTAATATAAATTCTACCCCCAAGACTCGACATAAAGTTAAGAAAACAAGACCTTAACCAATCCTCGCCTTTCGATAGCTCTTTGGCTCTTTGCTTGCACCCGGAGTAAGCGCCGGGGATGCGACATAATCCATCGAGGCTTGATGGATATTCAAAGCTCTGCATCCTCCGCAGGGACACTTTCGCAATTTGTGCCCAATACCAGTCACGGGGGAACATAGATGGCTTCACGTCGTAATCTTCTAATTCTTTTCAGTTCGTTTTGCATCGGTTTGCTCTTCCTTTGCGCGCAATCACTTCGCGCTCAGATCACTTCAGAGAAAGGGGCCATCCGCGTCGCGCTGACCGACCCCCAGGGTGCAAGCGTCGGAGGCGCCAGGGTTTCCGTCACCTCCAAAACAGGTACCGCGCAGACCAAGGAAAGCAACCCCGATGGAAGCGTTGTGTTTCCTTTGCTCGACCCAGGTCCCTACGACATTACGGTCGAGAATCCCAATTTTAGGCGAACCGTCCTCCATGCCGTGGCTGTCCATGTAACCGAGGTCACGACCCTAAATATTGTCTTGGAACTTGGCGCGGTCACGGCCGAAGTGGTCGTTTCTGCCGATGCTATTCAGGCGATCAACACGAACAACGCCACGCTTGGCAATGTGCTCACAGAAAACGTTTTGCAGAATCTTCCGCTCTCCACTCGCAATTTCACTTTCTTGTTGGCTCTTAACGCTGGCACTACTGCGGCGCTTCCCGACGCCACACAAGCGGGTCGCGGCGAAGCAGTCATCTTCGTGGCCGGTCAACGCGGCACGGCCAACAATTTGGTCATCAATGGCACGGACTCCAACGAACTCCTAAGTAACAATTTTAGTACCGTACCAATCCCTTCCCCCGACAGCCTTGAAGAATTTCGCGTCCAAACAAGTCTCTACGACGCCTCTCAAGGGAAAACCTCGGGTGGAAACGTCGACGTACTGACTCGCGGCGGCACTTCGGCCTATCACGGCGAGGCTTACGAATTTTTCCGCAATGACGACATGAACGCGAATTTATATTTCTTTAATGCCACCGGCACACCCAGACCAGAGCTGAGGCAGAATCAGTTTGGTGGAAATTTCGGCGGGCCAGTTCCCAAGGTCGTCCCCATTTTCAAGGACACCTTCTTTTTCGCGTCTTATGAGGGTACACGTCAGATCAATGGAGTCGCAGGCTCGGCACAGGCGCAATTTCCCGTATTGCCCGCGCAGCGCACCGAGGCCAACATTGAGTCGGCATTTGGACTCGCCCCCGGCTCCCTCGATCCAACGGCTCTGGCAATTCTTAATGCGCCCGGAAAATTCAATGGATTTTTGATTCCTTCTGGAAATGGAACTCCGGGGCAGTTCGGTGAAGCTACCTTCTCAGAACCGCTTAGCTATAACGAAGATCAGTTTAACGTCAACGTGGATCGCCTCATCGGCACGAAACACAAGATTTCCGAGCGCTTCTTTTATTCCAATTCAACTACCATCAATCCGCTCGGTGGCGAGGATGCCCAGAGCTCCGTAAATAACAGCTTCGGAAGCGGCAACACAGTGCCCGTCCAGAACCGTTTGGCGACAATCGCCTGGACGTATACGATCTCGCCGAATCTCGTCAATGAAGCGCGCTTCGGCTACAACCGCATCACGTTTTCGAATATGGCCGATCCTACCGCCTCCTTGGCTTCCGTTGGCATGAGCAGATTCAACTCGGCTACGAACCCCGAGATCCCTGTCCTGGCTACGTTTGACATCAATCCTGAATTTGGCGGCCCCTCCACCAATTTCGATCAAGCCGACGTCGACAACACCTTTAACTTCGCGGACACGCTGGCATTGACTCATGGGAAGCACACCTTCCGCATGGGAGTCGAATATCGCCGCTACCAAATCAACCTCTTCAATAATTTCGCCGAGAATGGCTTCCTTCTGTTCGATAGCTTCAACCATTTCCTTCAAGGCAATTTTGAGAATGGTGAAACGTTCGTGGGTACCGGCATCACTAACCGCGACTTCCGTGGCAATGACATAGGCGCTTACTTCCAAGATGACTGGAAGATCACTCGAAGGCTGACCCTAAATCTTGGAATCCGCTACGATTACGTGGGCCCGCTGACGGACACGCAGGACCGCTTGGGCAACTTCGATCCCACGCGCCTGGATATCCCCACCCGCCAAAACGCAGGCGAAGGTCTCTTGAACGGATTCATCTTGCCCGCAGGTGCGAACTTCGGCGCCATCCAGGGCACGCCGGGGGTGACTCGCTCTACACTCTTGAGCGACAGCCCCCACAACTTTGCTCCCCGCATCAGCTTGGCCTGGGATCCGAAGGGAGACGGCAAGACTTCCGTTCGCGCTGGCTATGGCATCTACTACATTCGCACCTCTGGCCAAACTCTCCTCCAGCTAATCACCAGCCAGCCTTTCTTCCAGTTGTCCGCTCTCCAATTCGGCGGTTCTAACCCCCTTGTCCCGCTTTCCAACCCGTTCCCGAATCTGCCGACGGCTAACCAATTCCCAATCTTTTCGACGCCTCCTACATTTACCGGCCTCGACGCATCGGGTACACCCGGATTCAACGGCAGCCTCTTGGCTCTTAACCCGTTCGATCGAAACCTTGTTACGCCTTACGTCGGCAACTGGAACCTCACCGTTCAGCGCGAACTTCCAATGCATTTCTTCATCGAAGTTGGCTATATCGGCTCCGAAGGTGTGCACCTCATAGACAGCCTCCAACGGAATCAGGCGCTATTGGCGAACGCAGCGAACCCCATCATTGTCGGCGGCCAAAACGGCGTGCCGCAGTCGACCATCACCACGAACTCAGTCAACAATGTGGAAGCTCGCGCCGGCGTACTTGGATTCGATGCCGGCGGTGGTCTCAACGAGGTCACCGATTTGGGCCATTCCACTTACAACGCCTTCATCTTCACTGTTAATCACCGCACGGGAAATCTCTTCCTCCAGGCCTCCTATACCTTTTCCAAGTCCATCGACAATGAATCTGGTGGTGGCGATCAGGATCTTGGGGCAGCCAATGGCAACCAACTCGATATCCGCGGACAACGCGCGGTCTCCGACTTCAATGTTCCGCAACGTATCGTAACCGCCTACGAATACGCGATTCCTGGCTTTAGGACCGGACGTCTCAGCTATGCGCTCGGCAACTGGTCCATCGGTGGCCTCACCACTTTTCAATCCGGTCTGCCAGCCTCAATCACCTGCCCCGTCTGCGCCGGTACTCTTTTCGGAGTATTGCCGGGGTCAACGTATCCAAACCTTGTTGGCAATCTGGGGGACCTCGTAAAGAGCGGTCGACCGGAAAATTTCACAAGCACCAGCGTATTTAACTCCAGCGTCTTAGCTGCCACGCAATCCTTGGCTCCCGGTTCAGTCGTTTCTGGCCTCAACACCTTGGGTGGCCCTGGCAATCAATCCTTCACGATAGGCCCCTCCGGCGGCGCGCTCTTTGGCGATCTCGGCAGGAACATTATCCGTGGGCCCTTCCAGCAAAACTGGGACATGTATCTCAGCAAGAAATTCTCCATCACGGAGAAATACAGCCTGACGTTCCGTTCGGAGTTCTTCAACGTCTTCAATCATCCGAACTTCGTCAACGCAGGCACCGCATTCGGGACGCCAACGTTCGGCATCTTTTCCAGCACAGTGGGCAATCCTCGTGTTCTCCAGCTCGCTTTGAAGTTTGACTTTTAGACGTAGCTCTCACAATAATCTCCCGAAGGCCGCATCCTTTCCAGTTTCGGAAAGGATGCGGCCTTCGCTTTTCCACACGTTTCCACAGCCTCAGCCGATAGTTTCAATCCTTCCTGCGAACAGAGCAAATCAGGCCAAAATAGGGCATCCAACTCATTTATTTTCATGATTTTACAATCGCATTCTCTTACAACCCTTTTGGATTCATGCTCTTACAAATGCCCCGGACTGAGGTCTACGGACTCAACTCAAAACGTACTCTCTGCACCGTCCTAGTACATGCGTACCTTCCAGAATTGAATCGATTTTGTACCAGCAGTCCTATTGTTCCCTAGCCCGCTCCCAGATACACTCTGACTTCGATCAGGAGGTCTTCCTTGACCGGTTCAGAACGCCGCAGTACGCAACGCTTCCAAATGCGGCTGCCGCTCACCGTCCGATGGACTACGGGCGCTGCGGTTGGCGAGACAAGCACCGAATCCCGCGACGTCAGTTCGCGTGGCGTCTACTTTTTTCTTTCCAAAGACGTGAGGGAAGGCTCGCCCGTCGAAATTCTCCTGACTCTGCCGAACGAAATCACCTTGGCCGGTCCGGTGCGCGTGCGCTGCCTCGGCCGCGTTCAGCGGACCGAACCGCGCGACGAAGGTGCCATTGGCGTCGTCGCCGCCATCGAACGGTATGAATTTCTCCGCGGCGAAAACGACTCGAAGTAACAGCTTCTCGCTGCCGCAGTTTCGCGTTCCGGCTGGCTCCCGCAGCAACCGGACCGAGGAGTAGCAAGACTTCTTGCAAATTTTTTGAAGCAACGGCATCGCCGTAGAAACCGCGATCGCGGCCTGCAGCGCGCCCAGAACGACAAGATTTCTCACAGGTTTCTTGCTCGCTCACTGCGGAGGCGGGCAGGATAAGCCGGGGTCCCTCGGCCCCTCAGCGGAGTGCCCCGGCTGCTTTTTTCCCCCTGCATTCCTATTCATTCGGTGAACAATCCTCCGGCGCCTCCTACCCCCTTGCGCGCGGCAAACGTAGACAGTCCCGCGCTTCCGGCGCACCGGGCAATCGAGAACTGCAACCGCCGCTTCCCCTCCAGCCGGCTATGCCGCAGCAGATGCGAATACACCGCGCGCTCGATCACCGAAAGCCGCAGCCCCGGAATCAACAAATCCTCAAACTGCTTCCATATCTGTATGCCGTCCAGCCTCTTGTTTGTCATATCCAATCCTCGGCAAATGTAGGGGCGTCGCTTTAGCGCGTCCCCTCTGCGCCGTCGAAAAATGTACGGAAATATTGGAAAATCTCGATGTCGCGAAAATGTTGGGAAATGATGTGAGGGAATAAATTTGTCATTCCGAGCAAAGCGAGGAATCTGCTTTTTTCCTCTCTGCGCTGACTCCGCGTCCTCTGCTTCGGCGTTTTACCCCGACCCGGTCGAGGCGTTATCTCTTCTCTGTCTCTTCCTCGTAGGGGCACGATTCATCGTGCCCGTCTTTTCTTTGCCTCTTGCAGGGCCTTCAAATCCCCGTTTCTCGTTCTGTGGGAGGGAAATGCCGTGGCGCGCTCCCTTGGCCAGAGCTTCGAAGGCAGCGCCTCCGTCTTTTGCTTTTTCAGGAATCGCCAGGGATCGCTCTACCACGCGCACAACGCGAAAACACCCCAAAAAAACAAAAGCCCCGACCAAAGGTCGGGGCGCACGTTTCTCCATCCCCAAAATACCTCACCCCCCCAAGCCATCTTTCCCCTGTGCCCTATCCATCAACACCAACCCTGGACCACGCCTCGCCACATCGGAAACGTCCAGTCTGTCCCCACGTTTCCGAAGTATGGTCACTGAGGAGCGCAAGTATGGTCACTGAGGAGCGCAAAACGTCTTCGGAACCAAAGTGGGTCGAACTCCGTATATTCGGTACACCATGAGACGGGCGGGGCGGTTCAAGCGTCAGATAACCGTCAGGGAGAGAGACATCATGAAGAAGAGCAAAACTTTACTACAGGGCTGGCTTCCGGCGGCGGCAGTTTGTATCGCGATGTTTTTCCTGGTGGCCGGTACGCCGGCGCGGGCGCAGGGCGAAAAGCGCACGGTCTTCGACCCAGGCAATTTTCATTGGCAAGGCACCCTGAAGGCCGGGCAGATCCTGGAAGTGGTCAATACCAATGGCGAGATTGACGCTGGCCGCGCTTCCGGGGATGCCGCACGCGTAGAAGGCATGCGCGGCGGCAGCGATGACGACCACGAACTGTTCATCGAAGTGGTCGAGTACCCGGATGGAGTCACGGTTTGCGCCGTCTACGCAAAGGATCGCACGCCGGGGCGCTGCCACCGCGGCGGCGTGTCGTCGGAGTCCGGCAGCTGGTGGCATGGGCATCACGCCAAGATCAACTTTAACGTGCAAGTGCCACGCGGCGTGCGGCTCAATGCGTTGACTACCAATGGCCGCGTCCATTGCCTGAACCTGGACAGCGTGGTGCAGGCGGCGACGACGAACGGCGACGTAGAAGTTTCGACCAGCGAGTGGGCATCCGCCAAGACCACCAATGGTGGCGTGCGCGTGTCCATGGGCAACGCCAAGTGGAGCGGCGAGTTGGAGCTGCTGACCACCAATGGCAGTGTGGATGTCACGCTGCCGTCTTCCGCGGAATTCAAAGTGGACGCCAGCACCACCAATGGCGGGATTCAGACGGACTTTCCGATTACCATACAGGGCCGCTTCGGCCCCAAGTCTCTCTCCGGCACGGTGGGCGGAGGCGGACGAGATTTGAAGGTCGCGACGACAAACGGCGGAATTGAGCTGAAGAAGAGTTAAGCGGGGGCATTCCTACGCCGTCGCCTGCCCGCAGCGAATCCCGTCCGCCGCGCGCAGCGGCGACGACGGCGGAGAGTTTCGGGATCTATGGTTACGTACCCCGCCCAGACGAGAAGGCCACTTGCCCGAATCTCAGCTTGACGAAAACAATCCGGCAGTTCTAAGGCGCGATCTCAAGCATTCGGCAAGGCGCAGCAGTCCCGGTTAATTTTTTGCGAACCGACTCGTTGAGTATGAGGAACTTGCGCTGGCCGGGTTTAGCGACGGCCGCTTGAATGTCGCCCACCATTTTGTCGAGCCCTCACGCGAGTAAACGGACGCAAGCCAGTTCGGCTTCGGCAGCATTCCGATTCTACGTTTCCAGGTGGTGTCCAAGGTGGTGAAGTTGGAATACGCACAGCCCACCACCGCATGGCAAAAGTCCAAGGCATCATTCTTCGTCAACGAGTTCGCTTCGAGACCCATGATGCGAAGAAGATTGAAGTATACGAAACAGGCGGGGAGTGTCGAATTGGTGCCCCACGTTCGTCTTTTGAATCCCAAAAGCAACCCAAATACCGCCATCATCACCGCTGGCCGCCAAAGTCTTTCCTGAACGCCAATACCTGTTTCGGCAGCACGCCGCCGACGCTAGTAGATCCGCCGTGATGCCCTCCTACAATGGAATTGGGCCACTCCGGATGCGCTGCCCCAAATGCCAATTCGATCATCCGTTGCAGACCACCGAGTGTCTGAAGTGCGGAATCGTTTTCTCGCGCTACAAGGCGGCCCTGGAAAGCGCCGCGAACCAGGTTAATCCGGACGTCGCGGTGGCCGTGCCCGCTCCTCCCGGAATGGCCGAGCCTGCGACCGCTGCCAACGACGCCCTTAGCCGCACCGATGCTCGAACCGAGTTGAAGTACCGCATCTTCGCGCTTCCCTTGGCTTTGCTTCTGGCGCGCCTGGGCGCGGGCACGCCTCTGCGCATGGCAGCAGCCATGCTCGCCATGGTGCTGCACGAGAGTGGGCACGCCATCACCGCGTGGCTCACCGGCCGCTGGGCCGTGCCCCTGCTCTGGGTTACCCCGCACGGCCAAGAACGCTCCTGGGGAATCGTTCTGCTTGTGACCGCCGCCATTCTCTTTGGCGGATTTCTTGCCTGGAAAGCGGAGCGCTGGGGATGGGTTCTTGCCGCCGGCGCGGTGCTCCTCCTGCAACTGATCGTTCTGTCGTTGCCGGCAGAAGCCCTGATCGTTTTTTTCGGGGATGGCGGCGCCATGGTGCTGGCCACCATCCTGATGGCGACCTTTTACGCACCCCGCGAAAGCCGGCTGTATAAGAGCTGGGGCCTGCGCTGGGGATTGCTCGTCATCGGAGCCCTGAGCTTCATGCATGTTTTCCTGATGTGGACGGGACCTTTGGAAAATCTTCCGTTCGGCGAGATTGAAGGAGTGAACCTCTCCGATCCCAGCCTGCTCACCGAAATGTACGGCTGGACGGTCCTGCAAATGGTTGATCGTTACGTGCGGCTGGGGACGCTCTGCCTGCTGGCTTTGCTTGCGCTGTACATTTGGGGGCTGGTCTCCGCGTATCTCGAATTGCGACGGAGCCCATCATCGGAGCAGCAGCACTCCTGAGCAAAGGGGACAGACGGGCCGTTTTCTCCCACTTCCCACATGGCTTCCACGATTTTCTTGTACAATAGAAGCATAAGCGCTTATCTGTTTAAGCGTATAGGTGGAAAGAAAGATGGAAGAAGCCGTGCGTTGGAGTATCAAAGTTTCGAGGGAAACCGACCTTACCTTGCGCACCTATCTTGGGGCGCGAGGTATGAAGAAAGGCGATCTCTCCAAGTTCATTGAAGAGGCCGTACGATGGCGCATTCTGAGCCGTACGGTGCGCGACATCAAGGCACGCAACTCCAACGCCAATGGGAACGAGTTGCAGGCCATCATTGACGGTGCGGTTCGCGAAGTTCGCGCGGAACTTCGTGCCAAGAAAAAGCGCGCCAAAGCCTAAATGCGCGTAGTGCTCGATACCAACATCCTGGTGTCTGCCCTGATCGTCCCGGCTGGTTACCCTGCCGCTACTTACAACGCTTGGGAATCCGACCGATTCACGCTCTTGACGTGCGCGGAGCACATCGCGGAAGTTGGGGCCACGCTGTGAAAACCGAGCATTGCTGAGCTCGTCGAGCCCTATAAAGCCGGCCGCCTCATCAATCAGATTAAAAAACTCGCGGCGAATATCGTGAATCTACCGCAAGTTCGTCGCTCAGCCGATCCTGACGACGACTTCTTGCTGGCGCTCGCGGGAGGCCGGCGCAGCGGACTATTCGGTGACCAGTGACAAAAGCGGATTGCTTACAAGCGGACGCAAATCATTACGGCCCGCCAATTCGCTGAAAGAATCTCGGGGAAGAATCGGTGATCAGGTCACCTTATTTCGGCAAAAAACGAACGATCAGGCCCGTGATCGCGTCGTGCCACGCGTGGGTGATAATTCCAGGCCGCAGATTCTGCCGTGCCTCCGCAAGAATCCCGAACATCAGGCCATACACGCCGATCACAATTGTCGCCTTGGCCCCTTGATAGATATGGCCGACGCCAAACAGCGCAGCCGAGAGAAGCACACCAACCGGAGCGCTCCGCGTCCAGGCAACAAACTGGCGTTGTAAGTAACCGCGAAAAATCATTTCTTCGCAGATGCCGGCCGTCACGGCAAGAACGACCCAGAGGAGCGATTCGAACGGCCCCTGTGGAGCAAGATTGCGCGCGGCTTGGCTCATTCCGTTGGCGCCGACGGCGCGAGCCACTAAACTGAGGACGATAATTGCTGCAATCCAAAAGCCGAATGCAATAGCAATATCTACGAAAAAATCGGAGACGCTGTTCCACCTCTTGCCGGCGATGTTTCGCATGGATTTTCCGCGGCGGCGCAGGCCCCAGTAGATGTAACCTACGAGGATCCATTCCCATGCCATGGTCGTGAGATAAAAAAACAGATGATTTGGCTGCTGCGCGGAGCCCTGGCGATGGAGCGAGTAGTATCCGATAATCGCAACAACGCCGAAGATGAGAAGGAGGAAGAGAGTGTGGGCCACACTGGCTACCGGTTCGAACCGGCTGACAGGTGTTTTCAAGCCAGTTTCCACCGCAACGTCCGCCACGCGTCACCTCGCTTGCGTTTGTTCGGCGCAGATTCTCTCACACCTTTCCCGGAAAGAGCAGAAATGACCAGAAGCCATCCCAAAACTGCTCGGACATTGCGGAGGTATAGCATTTAGAGTTCGCCGCCCCGCCTTGCCCAAGCTTGCTAAGCACTCTTTCTGCAACTTGAGTTTTCGGACGCACAAGCGGAGAAGAGAGCATCCACACAAATCCACAGGGAGCACAGTTACCTCTGCGCGTCCTGTCCTTTTGGGCAGGCGATTTTCGTGTGTGTTGTAGGCGATGATGGAATTCGCCCAGCAGCGAATCAGCACAACCAGGCCGGCAACGATGGCCGGTTACACTCGGCTACTGTGCCGTTGTGTAGGCGCCATGAAAAAGAGTGGTTGCCATCCTTTGAGTGGGGGATAGCTCTAAGATGCTCGCGGAAATGCATGACAAGCAGAATCAACTCTCCAATGGAGTTTCTGCTGAAGAAGCCACTGGGTCGATTTCTCTTCTTGATCTAGCCGAAATTCTCGATCAGCACAAAATCTGGGTGGAAACGGGCGGAGAATCCGGAGTCAAAGCGGATCTCTGCGGCGTCAATCTTTCCCACTCCGATCTGACCGGAGTCAACCTCGAAGGCGCTTTTATCCAGCGCGCGAATTTGATTGGCGCGGATCTTTCGATGGCCAATTTGCGCGGAGCCAGCCTCGTGCAAGCGGATTTGCGCGAAGCCAATCTTTTGGGGACTGAGCTCCGAGGCGCCAATTTGATGGGCGCCAATCTCTACGGTGCCGAAGGCGTCTGGGTCGGGCGTCTCGGTGGAACGAATCTTTTCGACGCAATTTTGCCCGAAACGATTGCAACCTTCGACAGCACAAAAGCAATCTCTGACGCGTCAAAAGTCGCGCGATGGTTTTATTTCTTAATCCTGGGCGCGAGCCTTGCTTGCATCGCACTGATTGGATTGACGACGGATGTGCGCCTCGTCGTGGACGCTTCAGCAATTCCCGTAGCGCGTTTCCCCAAAATTCTCTCGATGACCAGTTTTTATTTGGGCGCGCCGCTCGTACTCTTCATCTTATATCTCCGGTTTCATTTCTTGCTGCTACGCCTCTGGGGAAGCATGTCCGGGCTGCCCGCGGTTTTCAAGGACGGGCAAACGCTGGAAAAAGACGGGCCGTGGTACTTGATGGGTCTGGTGAGGCGGCATTTCAGGTGGATGCGCGAAGGACGCTCGCCCTTTTGGGTCTTGGAGACCATCGTAGCGACGGTGCTGGCCTACTGGGTAGTACCGGCCACCCTCTTTTTGTTTTGGTTGCGGTATTTAGTACGCCAGGATTTTCGCGGTACGCTTCTTCACGCCTTTCTCTTGACGCTTTCCGTGGCCGCAGCGACGTGTGTCCCAACGATCGTCGCACGAGTGTTGCAGCCCGGTGATTTGTTGCGGCAGAAGTCGAAGAATCTATTGCGATTGAGCTTTGCCACCGCGCGAATTGCCCTGCTGACCGGATGCGCCTTGCTGATTTTCTCGCTGGGAGTCAACCGCGGCTTGCCCTCCGACAGCAATATTGCGACTCAACACTCGCAAGCAAGTTTGCTGAGGTGGGCTTCGGAAGCGATGCAATCGATCGGTTACAGGCCTTACGCGGAGTTGACGGAAGCGACGCTGTCCGGCCCGCCGCCGCACGGGAATTGGAGTGAAGAAGCGCTCGCGTCCGTGCCGGGAGCAAAGCTAAACGAAATGAATTTACGATTCGCGCGCGCCTACAAAGCTTATCTCGTGAACGCCAAACTCTGGCGCGCAAATCTCGAGGGAGCTTACCTTTCCGAAGCGGACATGCGCGGAGCAAATTTGCGCGAAGCCGTTTTGCGAGACGCCATTCTCGACCGCGTCCTGGCCTCGAAAACGGTGATGGTCTCCGCCGACGCGACCCGCGTGAATTTTACAGGCGCCGATTTGCGGGGCGCAGATATGTCCTTCGCCACTCTCGAGAACGCCCTCCTTTCGAACGCCAGACTCGCCGGCGCCTCGCTCTATGCTGTGAATCTTCGCAACGCGCAAATGCTGCGTACCGATCTTTCCCGTGCGGACATGCGCGATACGAAAATGGAGCATGCCGTCCTCTCGTTTGCGAATCTCGAGCAGACTGATCTCTCCTCAGCAAAATTGCTCGAAGCCAACATGACTGGCGCTCAATTCAAAGGAACGATCCTGATGGACGCAGACCTGCGAAACGCGGATTTGCGCGGCGCGTTTTTCAACGGCGCTATTTTTCGCGGAACAGAAATCACCGGCGCAAATGTAGCAGGCGCCGACCTTCGCGGCGCGCTAGGGCTGACCGCTGACCAAGTCTGCTCAACGCATGGCTGGCAGGCCGCTCAGTTCGACGCAGACGTCCTCGCACAAACGCGCAGCCTTTGCGGTGCCGGGCACTAATTCTTCGAAGTCATCCAGTCCTGAGGAACACAGCTCATCGTCCACTTCAGAGTTCCACGGCTCTCGCCTTTCTTTTTTAGTTCTAGCCGACTGTGGTCTCTCGAACTTTCTCTCAAAAGCCGGAATAACGCATCCCACCTCAGCCTCTACGCGCTTCCCTGTATGGTGCGACCCTTCCCAGCCATTTACCATTCCGCTGAAACTCACCGGGACAACCGGCTGAGGAAGGAGGTCGCTGACGGATGCCATTACTAACAGTAGTGACGGTTTTGATCGTCGTGGGTGTTCTGCTCTGGCTAGTGTGTGGTGATTGTTGTGGTGCTGTGGCTCTTGAATGTACTTGGACTTTTTAGTTCTTTTTCCCATATCCGCGTTGGCAGCTAGCTGAATTGCGGTGCTCTCCATTTGGTTTACGCACGGGATCGGGCCCTGCCCTCGTTGGCTAATGCTTTCAAGAGGATCCGTTCTTCTGCGTTAGCGGGCCTGGCTATGGATCGCTCATAAGCCAGCGCGCCAAGACGCTTTGAGCACTAGCGAGGTTTCGATTGGTTGCGCAGCGCGGCGAGAATCCATTTTTGCAGAACGACCCGGCAGTGAGGCTTAAGCTCGCGAAACTCCACGCCCATACCCACGGCTGGTTTGACGTAGATCACCGTTCCTTTCGCCTCGAAGTATTCGTCTGCATAGAAAATTTTCACGAACACAGGCGAGAGCTCGGCGAAGGGTGCGGGCGTCTCAAGGTAACAACCGTGAAGGCTGATTTCCGTTGCGCGAACGTTGACCGTAGCACTGGGCGAGCCTTCCGGCGCGATCTCGGCGCTCGCGTTGAACGAAAATCTGAAACCGCGGCGGTCTGGATTCATGGCTTCTAGCCTAATGTATAGGGATTGATGTTGTCGCTCGCCTGAGGAACCGTTCGTTGCGAACTACATAACAGCATCATCGAGCGTCGGAATCGCCGCCTGTCGCTGAACGCGCAGGCTGGATATGTGCGATGAACCGGCTATACCTCCGAGTAGGTGCATCAAACCTGGAGATTGCGCAGGTAGGGGACGCTAGCTTTCATCATGTCGAAATTCATTTCGACGAAGTAATTCTGGACGCCGCCCGTCTTTGCCGCAGTGAAGATATTCTTCCAGTCGAGAGTTCCTTGTCCCACCGGCACGATTTTTTTGGTGGTGGCGGACCAGCCTTGTACGTGCATAGAGAAAAAACGGCCAGGATATTTCATGAAATACTCAGCGGCGTCGAACCCTTCGCTGATGGTCGAAACCTGGAACTGGAAATTGACGAACTTGGGATCGAGAAGGCCGATCAGGATGTCATAAGTTCGTTTGCCGTCAACCGAGGACGTCTCAAAGTTCTCGTTATGAAGACCCTGGCGGATTCCAACTGAGGCAGCCTTTTCGCCCATTTTGTTGTATTCGTCGGCGGCGCGTTTGACATCGTCCATCGTGGGCTTTTTGGGACCGTCGAGACTGGCGACGAGCATCTGCGTGAGGCCGAGATCTTGGGCCCACGCAATTCGGCCAGCTTGATCTTTTCGCAGCTCTTCCATGCCGAAGTGCGAGCTGATGCAAGTGACACCCCAATCGTTCAACATTTTCTTGAGCTCGGAGCCTTTGTATTTGGCGAGACCGCCGAAGCCGGAATCGTCGTAGCCTACAGGCGAGCAAAGTTCGATGTTTTGAAAACCGGCGGCAGCAAGTTGCTTGATCGTCCCGGGGAAGTCTTTTGCAATGCCTTGTCTAACTGGCCAGGTTTGGCAGCCGATCGGCAGGCCTAGAGGATTGGCGTGGAGTTCGAATGCCGTGGCGGAAAGGAGACTGGCCGCGGCGACTTGAGTCGCAGTGTTTCTTATGAATGCTCTTCTCGAAAGCTCTGACATTGAAATCTCCTCGTTTTTTGTTTTAGATATCATCACTGTAGAGGAGAGCTTGCCCCTCCCGCTTGAGCCCGCGCAAGGGCTAAGAACGCGCCTTCTGTCATTTCTCTTCGCCAAAGAGCTTGATGTCTTCCGGGCCTTCTTGAAGAGGTCCGGTGTTGCGGCCCTGCACCAGTTCGCGAATTTGCGCGACGATATCCGGATTGGCGAGCGTGGTGATGTCGCCGGTGTCCATGTGATTGGAGATAGCGGCCAAGACGCGGCGCATGATCTTGCCGGAGCGCGTTTTGGGCATGTCCGGGACGATGTGGACTCGCTTGGGCCGTGCGATTTTCCCTATCATGGTTTCAATCGTGGAAATCACTTTGTCCTGTATCGCCTTATTCGAAGAAACTCCGGGCTTCAGCGAGATGTAAACCTCCGGCACTCGGCCCTTGATTTCATCAACGACGGGAACAACGGCCGCCTCCGCGATTTCTGGGATGCTGAGGCAGGCGGATTCGACTTCTTTCGTCCCGAGACGATGCCCCGCGACGTTGATCACGTCGTCTACGCGGCCAAGGATGCGGTAGTACCCGTCGGCGGGAAGAACCGCGCCGTCAGCCGCGTAGTAAGGCCAGTCCTGCCAGTTTTTGCTCTTGGGATTTTTGCAATATTTCTTGTAGTACTGATTAACGAAACGATCCGAGCTACCCCAAATCGTTTGCATAATCCCAGGCCATGGATTGCGAATGCAGATATTTCCAGCCTTGCCGGAGCCCGGCTTTACTTCTTCGCCGTTCTCGTCCCAGATGACGGGATAAATCCCGAGGACTGGCGGACCTGCGCTACCGGGTTTCATGGGATCTAGCGCAGGCTTCGTGCTGCAGAGGAATCCGCCCGTTTCGGTTTGCCACCACGTATCAACGATCACAGCTTCCCCTTTGCCCACTGTTTCGTAATACCAGCGCCAGACTTCCGGCTCGATTGGCTCGCCAACGGTCGTCATGTGCTTGAAGTGATAGTTGTATTTTTTCGGCTCGTCGCCGCCGGCCTTGCGCAACATGCGAATGGCGGTGGGAGAAGTGTGAAAAATATTGACGTCGAGGCGCTCGGCAATACGCCAGGGACGTGCCGCATCGGGGAATTGCGGCACGCCTTCATAGAGGACGCCGGTGGCCCCGAGCGCGAGCGGGCCGTACACGATGTAAGAGTGGCCAGTGATCCAACCGATGTCGGCCATGCACCAGTACACGTCTTCGGGATGAATGTCCTGGTAATACTTTGAAGTGCCCGCCACGTAAGCGAGATAGCCGCCAGTACGATGCTGGCAACCCTTGGGTTTACCCGTAGTGCCGCTGGTGTACATCAGAAAGAGCGGTGCTTCCGCGTCCTGTGAGACGGGCTCGACGATCTGGTTGCAATAGTCCTTGAGGATGTCGTCCACAAAGTAGTCGCGGTCCATAATCATGGGGGACTCAGAGCGGAAGTGGCCTGCATAGCGGCGCCAGAAAAGCACTTTGTCGATGTGCTGGCCTTCTTTTTTTGCCGTGGCGACGGCGATGTCGGCGCTGGGCTTGTGATCGACCCACTTGCCATTGCGGTGGTAGCCGTCTGCATAAATCAGGACGCGGCTGCCGGAATCGGCAGCGCGAAGACCGCAAGCTTCTCCGCTGAAGCCGCCGAAGACCACAGAGTGCACGACGCCGAGGCGCGCGCAAGCGAGCATGGTGATCGGCAGCTCGGGAATCATAGGCATATGAATGGTGACGCGGTCGCCGGTTTTGAGTCCGGCGAAATCGCGAAGCATGGCAGCGACTTCATTCACGCGCTTGTAGAGCTCCTGATAAGTGATAACCGTAGCGGATTCGTTTTCGGGCTCAGGAACGAAGATCAGAGCGGCTTTGTTCTTATGTTTGGCGAGATGGCGGTCGACGCAGTTGTAGCAGGCGTTCAGTTTTCCCCCGACAAACCATTTCCAAAAGGGAGGATTGGAAGTGTCGAGAGTCTTGCGCCAGGTTTTGTCCCAATCGAGAAGCTTGGCATAGATGTCGAAGCATTCCGGGAAATGTTCTTCGCTGAATTTTTTTACGAAGGCAGGATCGGCAAGATTGGCTTGGGCGATGAATTTCTTAGGGGGGTAGAAGTATTCTTCCTCTTTCCAATGAACGGCAATCTGGGCTTCGGTGAGTTTGGTTTTGCTGTTCGATGTCTTCGCTTTTGTTTTCTGGCGAGCTTTGGCCACGGCGACAACTCCCCTTCGAAGATCGATTTCGGTTGTGACGCTACAACGAGGACAGCTAGATTCGGGCAAACTCATTTCCTTCATGGAATGAGCTTGCCCGCCAAAAATGATGCTCCCACGCAGGCGCGCGAGTCAATCCGCGCCTCGTGGTTGTGTAGATGGGTGGACGCGCTACTTCATGCCGCCGACTTCATCCCAAATCTTGCGTCCGTGAGTTTCCTTCAGAAACAAGCTCCCCACGACGAACGTAATGCTGGCCACAATCATTGGGTAGTAGAGTCCGGCGTAAATGTTGTGCGTGCTTTCGCAAAGATAAACGCCAATGAGCGGTACCAAGCCGCCAAAGACACCATTCCCAATGTGATATGGCAAAGACAAAGATGTGTATCGTATTTTCGCCGGGAAGGCTTCCACCAGATACGCGGCGATGGGTCCATAGATCATGCACACATAAATGACCTGAATAAACACAAGGAAGACCAGCATGGGCACGTTCGGGTTAGAAGCCTCCTTCGCTGGAACCGCTTTTCCTGTGTTGTCTATCGTCAGTGCGGTTAGTGTCGGAGCGTTGGTAACTTTGTTTCGGACGGAGCTGAGCGTCTGAACGTTGTTGCCTGCGGCTCGTTGCATGGCGTGATAAATCGGCAAGTACGTGAGGACGGCGAGCAAGCAGGCAGCCATCATGAGCCACTTACGCCCTATCTTGTCGGAAAGTGCGCCGAAGACGGTGAAGCAAGGCATTCCGAACAGAAGAGCGTACGCCACGATAATGTTTGAGAGCTTAGGATTCACCTTAAGAATCGTTTGCAGGAAAACGAGGAGCACATAGAACTGGCCGGTGTACCAAATCACTCCCTGTCCGGCCGTCGCGCCGAACAGCGAGATCAAGACGTTTTTCAAATTCTCTGGTTTTGTGAAGGCTTCTTTCAGAGGCTGCGCCGAAGTCATGCCGGTGGCTTTGAGCTGCGAAAAAATCGGAGACTCTTTCATTTTCAAGCGGATGTAAAGCGAAATCGTTACGAGAATAATCGAGGCGAGAAAGGGAATGCGCCAGCCCCAGGCTTTGAAGTGGTCGGGTGTCATGGCTTGTTGCGTTCCGAGGATGACCAGCAAAGACACGAAAAGACCGAGAGTCGCTGTGATTTGGATGAAGCTGGTGTAATAGCCGCGTTTGCCGTCGGGCACGTGCTCCGCGACGTACACAGTTGCTCCGCCATACTCACCGCCGAGAGCAAGGCCCTGTAGAACACGAATAGTCAGAAGGATGATGGGGGCAAGAATCCCGATGCTCGCGTAGGTTGGCAGAAAGCCGATGAGAGCCGTCGCGCCGCCCATAATGGAGAGCGTCACTAGGAAAGCATACTTTCGCCCAACGATGTCTCCGATTCGTCCGAAGAACAACGCCCCGAAGGGTCGGACCATGAATCCCACAGCAAACGTTGCGAGATAAGAGATATAAGCAAACGTGTCGTTGCCGGGAGGAAAAAATTTCGGAGAAAGAACGACGGCCAAGCTTCCAAAAATGTAGAAGTCGTACCATTCGATCATGGTGCCGACCGCGGAGGCGAGAATAACCTTGGGGATACTGTCCCTTTTTTCCCCGCCCCCTCCAATCACGTTCGCCTGACTGGCCATGCTTCCTCCTGTTGAACTACGACCTGCCTGCATTTTTGGCCGTGCGCACACGAACGCCCGTCCAAGCGGCCGCAAGACACACTTTTACCTGAGTTGTGATTCCTTCCTCTTGAATCCCCCCTGTGACTCGCAAAGGGTGCGAGTCCGGCATTCAGTGGCGGAAGGTCGGTAAATCGCACCGTTCATATACGGCCCGGCGCGCGTTGTCAAGAAATGACTTAGGCGCATCGGATGGCGCAGCAGTTCTTCACCTGCCTGGGTGAAAAGCAAAGAGCGCAAGGAGCTGGCGCTGGAGTGAGGAGCGGGAATCGTGATAAAAGGTTTGCTTGAACTTACACAACGCCATATTTCTGTTTTTTGCCGGGGCCATGGGTGGGGCTATTAACGCCGTCGCCGGAGGCGGTAGCTTTGTGGCTTTTCCGGCGCTGCTATTTACGGGTGTGCCGCCTGTCCCGGCCAACGCTACCAATACTCTGGCGCTTTGGGTGGGAACGACGGCGAGCGGCGGCGCGTATCGCATGCAGCTGAATATTCCGCGGCGCGTGATGATTCCGCTGATTGTGACCAGCGTGATTGGCGGACTCGCTGGAGCGATCTTGCTCATCAAGACGCCGGCGCAGACGTTCTTGAAAGTTTTGCCATGGCTGCTGCTTGGTGCGACGCTGCTGTTCGCGTTTGGCAAGCACTTGACGGGACGGATTTCGGCAGGAATCTCGCACGATTCGAGCGTTTCGGCGGTGACGGGAGCGTCGATCTTCGAACTGTTCGTTGCCGTGTACGGCGGATATTTCGGCGGCGGGATTGGCATCATGAATCTGGCTATGTTCGCGGCTATGGGCATGACGGACATTCATGCGATGAATAAATTGAAAGTGTTGTTGGGGGGTGTGATCAATGGAGTCGCGGCGGTGACGTTTGTGATTACCCGCGCGATCTTTTGGCCGCAGGCGCTGGTGATGACGGCGGGCTCTTTGTTGGGAGGAATCACCAGCGCACATTACGCGCAGAAGCTGCCGCAATCGTGGATTCGCGCGTTTGTGATTCTGGTTGGGGCGGCGATGACGGTTTATTTTTTTGTGCGTGGATATCGTTAATGGGACTCGGGCTCAAGAGAGAGATAGAAGAGGAGTGAGCGATGAAGACGAATTATGCGGCGGTGTTCGTTTCGGCTTTGGCGTACTGGATACTCGGAGCGTTGTGGTATGGATTTCTATTTGCCAAGCCGTGGATGGCGCTTGAACAGATGACACCGGAAAAAGCGGCCAGCATGAATCCGGTCGTGCCTTACATCATCACGTTTGTTTTGAATCTGCTCATTGCGTTTGTTTTGGCGCAGATTTGCATTTGGCGGAATGCAAACACCGCTGCGCGAGGCGCGGCACTCGGAATTTTGCTCTGGATCGGATTTGTTGGCCCGATTGCTTTTACGAATTACATGTACGAGATGCGGCCGATGCAATTGTTCGCGATCAATGAGTTTTACTCGCTCGTGGGTCTTTGCTTGATGGGATTGATTCTCGGCGCTTGGACGAAGAAGGCCGCCCAAATTTAGCAACACCGGAATTGTAAATCGATGGCAAGCAGCAATTCCCTACAATTTTGCAGCTCGTATGGAAGCGTCTAGGATTTGGACGGTGTGGACGACCGGAGTCGGATGGCCTTGGCGGACTAGCGAGGATTGGAGTTGGAGCAGGCAGCCCGGGTTGCCGGTGGCGACGACTTCGGCGTTGAGCGGGGCAATGAGTTGGGCTTTGCGATCGCCGAGGGCGTTGGCGGCGTCGGGTTGCACGAGATTGTAGATGCCCGCGGAGCCGCAGCAGATGGCAGCCTCCGGGATTTCGGTTAGCTCGAGGCCAGGAATACTGGCGAGCAATTGGCGCGGCTGCGAGCGGACGCCTTGGGCGTGTTGCAGGTGGCAGGAATCGTGGAACGCTACGCGCATACGCAAAGGATTTCTTGTAGCGCGCGGTGGTAGCTCGGTGAGAACTTCGGTGACGTCCTTGCATTTCGCGGCGAACGATTTGGCGCGATCGGCATATTTTGGATCGTCTCGAAGCAGGTGGCCGTATTCCTTTACATTGGAGCCGCACCCCGCGGCGTTCGTGACGATGGTGTCTACATTGGCGCGTTTGAATGCCTCGATGGTTTTTCGGGCGAGCTCTAACGCGCCCGTTTCTTCCCCTGCATGAACCATCAGCGCGCCACAGCATGGTTGGTCTTGTGGCGCGACGACTTCACAGCCTTCGGCAGCAAGGACGCGCGCAGTGGCGGCGTTTACTTGTGGAAAGAATTCGCGTTGCACGCAGCCTAGTAGGAGGCCGACACGGCGGCGCTGCGTCCCTTGTGCCGGCGTGATTTCCGGGACGCGCTCGTTTTTCCCGAGCTGCGGCATTAGCGCTTCCATGGATTGCAAACGCTTTGGGATAAGCCTCAGAAGACCAACACCACGAACTAGCGATTGCAGACCGGACTTTTGGTACGCGAGCAACGGCCAGCGAAGCAGGCGCAGACGATCCGGCCGCGTGAAAATCGCGAACAGAAATCGGCGATGGAGTTTTTCGCCGAGGGAACGCGGATGATGTCGCTCAATCTGCGCGCGCGTGGCTTCGATTAGCTTTCCGTAGTCAACGCCGGATGGACAGGCTGTCATGCAGGCCATGCAGCCGAGGCAGGAATCGAAATGGCTGACCCATTGTGGGTTCAAGGCCGCGTTGCCTTCGCTGGCGAGCTTCATCAGATAGATGCGGCCGCGCGGGGAGTCCATTTCTTCATTCCATAAAACATACGTAGGGCAGACGGGCAAACAAAAACCGCAGTGGACGCAATTCTCGATGATTTGCTTGGACGGCGGATGATGCGCGTCGAACGCGCTGGGCAAAGGATTTGCGTCTGGAAGAGTAGTCATGAAAGATCGCTGCTCGCGGTCACTCGTGAACATAACCGAATGGCAGTGCTGCTGGCAAACGCCGAAGAATCTGCGACGAAATCATTTAGGCGGCAAAAGTGAAGTTTGCCGAAGTTCGTCGATGTCTTTGAGGATGGTTGCTGCTAGCGATTCGACGACGGCTTGGCCTTTTTCGCGCGTAGCGAGCGTGGGATCGCCCCAGGCACCGGTCGGCGAATAGGTGCCTTTTCCTTGAGGATCACGAGTAAGGCCGCCTGGTTGATTGGCGTTGAGATCGCGAGCGGCTTTTTTCATGCGCACAGTTTCAGGCGCGATGTACAGCATCATCGAGGTTTCGATTTCGTCGGCGTGGGTCCCGCCAGACTGGCGAAGCTTTTTCTCGACGGGATCGTCCCTGGTGAGGTCGGTATAGTGGAGGACGATGCCGTCCTTTGCAAGATCGGTAGCAGCTTGAGCGAGAGGCCGGAGCGTGGAGATGCCGGTGTTGAGGATGTAAAAGCGGTGCGGGCCGTAGTGCGCGAGTGAACGGACGATGTCGGTGATCATGGCGCGGGCGGTGTCCATGCTGAGCGATGTGGAGCCGGGATATTCGAGGAAGGCGGGATAGAAACTGTAGTTGATGGTGGGAGCGATGACCGTATTTTGTGTGGCGGCATCGAGAACGCGCTTCTTGAGATATTCAGCCATGAGGAAATCATTGTTCAGTTGAAGATGGCGTCCGTGCTCTTTGGATTCTGCGCCGAGAGCGATGACCACGACGGTATCGAGCGTGAGGATGTGCTCGGCTTCGTCCCACGAAAGAGTTTCGAGAAGAACGGCGGAGTTCGCGCGCGTGGACTGCGGTACGGAGACAGCAGGTGCAGGCGTTTGAGCGGAACTGACCACGGCAACGCCGAGCGAGAAGATGAGGGATACGAGCCATCGCACGGCCGGTCTTTTTAGAATGTTCAACAGCATCGTAAGGCTCATGAAGCACACCTCACATTTGGTTTGAAAACTAACGCGCGATGGGGCCGGTCTTGATTCCGCTGTTGAGATCGTAGACGGCGCCGACAGTTCCGACGAGACACGTTTGGCGAGTGAGGCCAAGAAGTTCGCGCAGACGGTAAACACTTTCAATCCCGGTGCAGTGCGCGCCGAGAATGCCGGCGGTCTGGTACTCCTTTAGTTTGGAAGCCGTCCAGGCGAGTTGCTGGTCGCTGGCGGCAAAGAGATGGAAGCCGCCGATGGCCGCATCGACGGGAGCGGGGCGGAGAAAACCGCGAGCGTATTGTATTGTGTTGATGATGCCGGAATGGCCGCATCCGGAGAGCAAGACAAGGCCGCGTGAGGTGTTGAAGACGAGAGATTGATCGTCGGGAACGGTGTCTTCGACCCAAGCAGTTCCTGTGTTGACCTCTGTGCCCGCCGGATAATTCTTTTCGGGATACGCGCGCGGAACCGGGCCGGTGAGCCAGATGCCGGGAAAAAGTTCTTCCGGTTTTTCGTGGATGACGAAAACGCCTCCAGTGGCCTCGAAGTCTTTTTTCATCTGGATCATGGGATTGGGATTGTGGCCGCGGCGCTCGAGGAAGATTCCGTCTGCCACGTGAACGCGGGAGAGAGCTTTCGGATTAGACTTGGAAAATTCGCGGCGGAGCGTCATGAGCCCGGTGGTGTGGTCGTCATGAAAGTGGCTGAGGATTACGTCCTGGACGTCACCGAGATCGAGTTTCAATTCGCGCGCGTTTTCTAGAACGGTGTTGGGGCGGGCGCCAGTGTCGAAAAGAATCTTATGACCATCGGCTTCGACGAGTGAAGCAAAACCCCATTCGCCGATGCCGTCGTCGGCAAGCATGGTGGACAGGATCGTGATTTTGAGGGAGTGGAGCTCAGGACGAGAAGCGGAAGAACCGGATTGCGGGGCGACTCGGCTTTGAGCAGCAACCAACAAAAGAACAATGAGCGGAAGAACAATACGGAATGCTTTCATAGACGAACGCTCCCTGATCAAACGCCTCCCACGAAGCGGCCGGGATTCAGCGTGTTTTTCGGATCGAACTGATTTTTTACGGCGTGCATTAGGGGAAGAGCGTCGCCGGATTTGCCCCAGGCGTCTATGCTTGGCATATCCGCTGGATGTTGAAACGCTGCGAGTGAGCCGCCGCTCGCTTCGAGCTCGAAACGAAGATCCGAAAGAACAGCCTGGAGATTCTCTGGCGTGGCATCCAAGCGCATCCAACCGATGCCTGTGGCTTGCATTGTTAACTTCCAATGCGTTTTGCGAGAACTAGCAGCGCGTTGCGCGGTTTCAATGGTGCGCGCGATTGATGCTGGGAGCGTGGCGATTTTTGCGACTGCTACTGTTCCGGAATTCGCGGAGTCCCAGAGTTCTTGCGATGCGGCCCAGACAACGGACGGAGCGTTGGCCGCAGTTGTGGGGCGGGCTAGTTCGCGCAATTGGGCTTCCTGCGCGGCAATTCCCGCCTCCGTGCCTTCAAAGAGAATGTCTATGACCGGCTCGGCGTCTTTTGCGATTCGTGTTTGCAGAGAAGTATGAGCCAGCTTGGAATCCTGAATGGCGAGGATAAGTCGCTGCATTTCTTCGAGATTGCAGCCGGAGATCGAGATCGTTTTCAAGTTTCGCGGATGAGGATGGAGGCGAAAGACAGCGCGGGTGATAACCGCGAGCGTTCCGAGGGCGCCGGTTATGAGTTTGGGGAGATCGTAGCCTGCGACATTTTTTACGACTTTGCCTCCGCTCGAGGCGATTGTGCCATCGGGAAGCGCGAGCGTGACGCCGATGATCAAGTCGCGGAGCGAACCGAAACGAAGACGCAGCGAGCCGCTGTCGTTCGTTGAGAGAACGCCGCCTATCGTGGCTTGTTCGGGCCAGAGAGGATCGAGGGCGAGGCGCTGGCCGTGTTGAGCAAGCGCGGACTGCAATTTTTGGATGGTGCAGCCGGCTTCGACGCTGACGGTGAGGTCGGCCCAGGCGTGCTCGATGATTTTGTCCAGGCGAGCGGTGGAAAGAATGACGTCGGCGCGAGTTGGAGGATTGCCCCAAGATAGCTTTGTGCCGCCTCCGCGAGGAATGACGGCGAGGCATGCGTCATTTGCGAGACGAAGAACGACGGCGAGTTGTTGTTCGTTGACGGGTTCGAGAACAAGCCGTGGTTGAGTACCGCAAACTGCGTCGGCCGAGCTGGCCGCGCGGACGGAATCGGGAGCCAGAATCGCGCGAAATTCGTGTTCGATGTCGAGCGGAGTCGTCGGCATTTGAGAGACTCAGTACATTACAACAGTGGCCCGCCGTCAAGATGCTCGCCAGAAACACGGGCAGCAAAGGGCGACCTAGCAGAGCGCAGGATTCGTACCTAAACTAGCTTGGACTAGCGTCTATCCAATTAGGGCCTCAGTGATCCAAGTCAGCAACTGGTTCTTGAGAGGACGGAGGAACCCATGCTCATTAACGCACGTCTCGGACTCTTCTTTCTCGTCTCTATGCTCTACACTGCAACTGCCTCGGCCCAAGAATCCAGCCTGCTAACCCAGCCTGACAACAGTACGATGTTCCTAGACGTTGTCGTGACTCCGAAGTCCGGACCGCCGGTGAGCGGTCTTCAGCAGCAAGACTTCACCATTTTGGATAATAAAGTCGCGCAGACGATCCTGACGTTTCAGGCAGTCCATGGGCGCGAGGCCCCGATCGAGGTCATGCTTGTTGTCGATGACGTGAACACCGGTCTTGCGAACATTGCTTACGAACGTTCGGAGATCGACAAATTCCTGCGGACCGATGGGGGCCAACTCGCCCACCCGATGGCCCTTGCGTTCCTGACGGATGACGGCATCAAGGTTCAGGACGAATCCTCAAGTGATGGCAACGAACTCAGCGCCGGACTGGATAAATACAGCCTGGGCTTACATACGATTCGTCGCTCGGGCGGAATCTATAGCGACGTCGAGCGCCTCCAGATATCCTTGAAGGCCCTATTTGAGCTTGGGACACGCGAGGCGGCCCGACCAGGGCGCAAGATGATTTTGTGGATTTCGCCGGGCTGGCCGGTCCTTTCTGGGCCCGGCGTCCAGGAACAGATGGGTGCAAAGCAAGAGCAAGAAATCTTCAACGATGTGGTGAAGCTGTCGACGCTGCTGCGGGAAGGCCAGATCACCCTCTACAGCATCGATCCCCTAGGCAGTGCCGATTTCGGCGGGCGCGCCTTCCGCTGGGAGGCCTTCACTAAAGGAATCAGCAAACCTAGCCAGGCCGAATGGGGCAACCTAGCTTTACAGGTAATTGCCACCCAGAGCGGCGGTCTTGCGCTCACCTCCGGCAACGACATCACAGCATTCTTGAAACAGTGCCTCGCCGATACGCAGGCGTACTACGAGATCTCGATCGCTCCGCCCTTGGACCAGAAGCGAGACGAATATCACCATCTAGAAGTCCATCTTGCAGACCATAAGCTAACTGCGCGCACCAGTCAGGGCTATTACGCGCAGCCTTCGGTTCATTAATGGCACAATTTCGGGGCCTATCCTCGTGCTGCTGGACCGCTCGGCGGCCAACGATGGATCGGAACCAAAATCGCGCGGAATTCGTGTTCGATGTCGAGCATCGTCGTCGGCATCTGAGAGACTCGGTACATTACAACGGTGGTCTGCCGGGATTGTCCGCGATAGGCAGCGTCATTCGCGAGACGGAGAGCGGCGACGCTGAATCCGAGTGGGATGATCTGCGTGAACAATCCACCAGGAACTTAAGTCCTATTCGTAGCGCAAGGCGACCAAGGGATCGACGCGCGTAGCGCGGCGCGCGGGAATGTAGCAAGCCAGCAGCGCTGCCACTACGAGTAGCAGTGTCACACCGGAGAACGTCAACGGATCGGTGGCAGTCACCCCAAAGAGCAGCGACTCCACGGTGCGCGTCAGGGCCAGCGAACCGGCAATCCCAATCGCCACCCCAATGAAGATCGTGCGTAAACCTTGGCTCAAGATCATTCTAAGAACGTCGCTGGAGCGCGCCCCGAGAGCGATACGCACGCCTATCTCGCGCGTGCGACGACTGACCGAGTAGGCCATCACGCCAAACACTCCGGCCATTGCGAGCAGCAGCGCGGTGATTCCGAAGAATCCGATGAGAATGACGTTGAATCTCCGCGAGCCCAGCGAAGCGGAATAGACTTGTGAAAACGTGCGGAACATCGCCGGAATCTCTGGATTGAGGTCCTGCAGGATTCCTCGCGCTGCCGAAGTAACGGATCGCGTGTCCGCGTCGCTCAGCATTGTTAAGGTGATTGCCGCGCGCGGCCGCTGGAACAAATTCACGTAAACGGTCGGACGCGGCGGCGCTTCGAGACCATTTTCGTGAGTGTCGCCTACGATCCCGATGATGGTCAGCAAATGCAAGTCGCCGTCCATATTTCCAAACTCTATCGTGTGGCCGATCGGATCCTGTTTGGGCCACCGGTCGCGGGCAAGCGATTCGCTGATCACGGCAACATGCGGAGAATCCGCGCCGTCGTGCGCGTCAAAGATTCGCCCTCGAATCAGCGGAATTCCGAGAACCTGGAAGTATCCGTCGGTGGCGACGCAGAAGTCCGCAATGCCCAGGCGTTCTTTCTGCTGGAACAACCTATCAAAATCATCCAACGACTTGGGGGTTTCGTTTTGCGTCATCAGCAGAAACGTTCCGTCGGGAAGACCGCCATCCTCCAGCGGCAGGCCACTCGTGGCGCCAACCTTGCTCACGCCCGGAATCTGTTTCAGCCGGTCAATCAGGTTCGAGTAGAAAATCCCCTGCTCCGCTTTTGCTTTGGGATCTTCCACCCACGGAAGCGAGACGTCCATCGTGACAATTCTATCCACGCGGAAGCCGGGATTCACTTCGAGCACTTTCAACAGGCTGCGCCCGAGCAATCCCGCTCCGACCACAAGAACCAAGGTGATGGCGATCTGCGCCGCAACGAGTATTCGCCCAACGCGCTGGCTGCCTTGTGAACCCGCTTGTCCACGCCCGCCTTCCTCAAGGCCCTTGCGTAGGTCTCCGGAAGTCGCGCGTGCGGCGGTGAACGCTCCGAGACCAGCGGCGACCGTTGTCGAAAGCAGGAACGCGAACAGAAGCACAGGAATACTGATCGAGACACTGTCCAGCCGCGGCAGATTCCCCGGCGCCAGTGCAAGTAATCCAGCCACACCCGCGAGCGCTCCCAGTACGCCCAGTCCACCGCCAGCCAGCGAAAGCAGAACTGCTTCCGTAAGAAATTGGCGGATCAGCCGTCCGCGCGCCGCACCGAGCGCGCTGCGAATGGCAAGTTCGCGCTCTCTCACCGAAGCTTGTGACAACAACAAATTCGCTACGTTCGCGCACGCCACCAGCAGCAGAAATCCCACCGCACCAAGCAGAATCAGCAGCGCCGGGCGAGCTTTGCCGGTGATCGAGTCCTGTAGCGGCAGGACAATTCCATCTTTGAGGAGATAATCGCCTTGCTCGCTCGATGTTTCGCGAATGCGCCGGGCTATCGCGCTGATGTCCTGATTCGCTTGCTCGACACTTACTCCATCACGGAGGCGCCCGACTGCATAGTAGTTGTGCGATGTCCTGCTTGGATTTTCGCCGTCCAAATCGGCCGGCAACCACAGTTCCACCTCGGCCGGGAAACGAAATTCGGCTGGGAGCACGCCGATAACGGAGTAGAGCGCGCCACCAATCTTTAGGTGCAACTGCGAGAGATCCTGCGCCGATCCGAGATGTTGTCTCCAGTATCCATAGCTGACAAGAACGGTGGGGCTGGCCCCTTTTTTTGCGTCGCTGGCGCTGAAATCCCTCCCGAGAATCGGCTGAACTCCGAAGACCTTGAGAAATTCGGGAGAGACGCCCGCGACCGTCGAGCGCGTCGGCTGCGAAGTACCCGAAACGGACACAACGTCGTCATTGTATTTTGCAATGGCTTGAAAGCTGCGGTTTTGATCGCGAAAGTCGTCGAAGTTCGGGTCCGCAAGCCGCGACCAATGGCCCTCCGAGGGAACCTCGAAAATGGCCATGATGCGGTTCGGTTCGTTGTACGGCAACGGCCGCAACAAAACGCCGTATACAACGCTGAATATTGCCGTGGCCGCGCCGATAGCCAGCGCAAGCGTAAAGACCATCACGGCGGTGGCACCGGGGTTTTTGCGGAGTTGGCGAAGACTGTAGCGGCAATCGCAGATCACGGAGTGGATCCAATTGCCAATCCGTTTTTCGCGAACCTCTTCTTTCACCTGTTCGATACCGCCAAATTCGATTCGCGCGGCCCGTCGTGCTTCTTCCGGCGGCATGCCTGCGCCAATGTTTTCTTCGGTCAGGATTTCCAGCTGGGTGTGAACTTCCTGGTCGAGGTCTGCATCCACCCGACGAGATAAAAAGAGATTCCGCAGGAAACTTTGGACTTTCACAAGGAGCGGCATGCTAAACACCTCGCTAGGATGCTTCCAGGGCTTGAGCGATCGCCCATGAAATGCGGCCCCATCGCTTAGTTTCGGCTTCGAGTTGCTTTCGTCCAGGTTTGGTCAGGCGGTAGAATTTCGCGCGACGGTTGTTTTCCGAGTCTCCCCAAAAAGATGAGATCCAGCCTTCTTCCTCCATTCGGTGGAGAGCAGGAAAGAGCGAGCCAGGCTTAACAAAGAAAGTGCCGCCAGTGATCTGCTGGATTCTGCGTGAGATTCCCAAGCCGTGCATCTCACCGGCGATAAGCGATTTGAGGATCAGCAGGTCCAAAGTCCCCTGCAAAAGGGTTGTGGGTTCAGAGTTCAAGACGGATCTCCTATCGGCGCTCTATAGGAATAGTATAGATTCACATATAGAGTGTCAATAGGAGCGAGTCAGTGGACGAGAAACTGGTGTCCTTTGGCGAATGAATTGTCTTGTGTGGCTCCCCCACCCCCGGTGTTTTCATCCCACGGAAAGTGGCGGCCAAGCAGCTCCATGCCGTAGGCGCGGTAAATCTCCGCTTCATTGGCGTAATTGCCGCCATTGAAGTGCTTCACGTGGTCTCTAAAGAATGCTTCCATCTTGTTGGCAGGCGCGAAGGCGATCAGAAGTTTGCCAGGAGTGTCACCGGCGAAGGCCCAGGCGTGAGGCACCTCTCGTGGGGCGAGAATGGAATCGCCGGCTCTTAGGTGGAGACGCTCGGAGCCGACCTCAAGGAGGTAATCTCCTTCGATCGCGTAGAACCACTCGTCTTCATTGTGGTGCAAATGACGCGGCGGGCCACCTTTTTTGTGATTGTTGTGCTCGAAGAGAAAGAGAGCGCCGCCCTGTCCTGCGTCGTGACCTTGAAATCGGTGGCGCTGATGCCGATGCTGTGGTGTTCCCCTTCCCGGTCCTCGCCGTGAGGAACGACAGCGGCCTTAACTGGCGTTGGGGCGGGCACTGGCGATTTGGTGGATTGCCCCAGTACAGCCAACGGAAAGGCAGCTATCGCTGCTCCAAGGAACGAGCGACGGTTCAGATCTCGCATTCTAAGGATCTCCTGTGCATATCCAGCATCTGAGGTGATTTCCAGGGTTTTCATTGCGCTGAAGTATACAGCGCATGAGCAAGCCGCACAGACACGCTTTTCGAGAAGGTCGGAACCTTTGGTCGGCGCGTGTCTGGTTAATAGTAGCCACCCCATACCCTCTCGTTTTTTGCAAGGATTGATTCTAAAGGGTTTAACTTTCATCTACGTTGTTTAGAATTACTACTTGCGGGCATCTCTGTAAATGTTGATTCCAGGAGGCTTGCGGGGGGAAGAAAGCCCTTTAAAGCGCTGGGTTTTCGGGAGTGCTGAATATGAGGGACTTAGGCCTAATGGAGGCTCCAGAAAGCAAAAACGCCGGCAAGCGTGCCGGCGTTCCGGGTAAAAAGGCACAATGTTGCCCAATTCGTATTATGGAGGACAGGTAATCGATTGTCAAGTGGGAGAGGCGAACAGTTTGACGCCCTTGCAGTGATCGATGGGAATTGTGGGTACAAAATGTTCTAATGCGCTGAAACGATGAGGGAGATGAGGGAAAGGCTCGAAAATCATGCCGAACAAAAAATTTAGGGCTAAATTGCAGAAAAGCAAGGCTAAGGGTGGCTGGACGTATGTGGTCTGGCCTGGGTCCGTCAAGTTTTTTGGAACTCGTGGCCTGGTAAGGGTCAGGGGCAAGATCGATGGTCATCCATTTCGGAGTTCGTTTATGGCGATGGGTGACGGCACGCATAAGCTGCCTGTAAGGGCCGACATACGTGCAGCCATCGGGAAAGAGGCGGGCGACACTGTGGCCGTGGTATTGGAAGAGCGGATAGATAAGCGCTCTTGAGATGAAGGACCAGACTCGAAGAACGAGGCTGGGCACTCGTGCTCATTTGTCTTTCGACAAGGAGACGATCTGGTCTTTGGCCCAAGTGTCATCTGGGTGCAGTTCCAGCACTTTGCGGTAGTCGGCGATGGCTTTGTCTATTTGTCCGTTGGCTTGATGAGTCATTGCGAGCATGTGATAGGACCATACGGAATCCGGGTGGTTGGAATCGAAGCTCATTTCCATAATTGTCATGGCTTCTTTGTTTTTCTTTTGTGCTAGCAGGGATTCGCTCAGCTGATTGAGCGATGTCTCACCGAAATCATACTGTCCACTTCCGTAATACTTCTGTCGTAAGTCGTGGTACAGAACTACCGCGGAGTCGATGCCTTTCTTATCGATGGCTTCGGCGAGAACGCTGTTCAGAGTGCGGGGTTCCGTCAAGCCGTGATGACAGGTTACGCATTGTACGGGGATCGGAGTCGTGGAGACTTTGTTGATGTAGTCCCGATTAATCGCCGCTACCATCTCGATCACAAGTCTCGCCGTCTTCTTGGCTTCCTTGTCGTCGGCTGCGAAGTCCATTTCGAACTTGTTCCCGCCCCGCTTCTCGGCGTGGCAGTGTTCGCATCGAACATTCAGCGCAAACGCAAATCCGCGCATCGTGGACTGCAACTCCGTCTTGGAAATATCCTTCGGCAGGACTTTCAAATTCGTGAACTTATCTGGAAATTGCGCTTGAGCCGCCGCGCCCCAGAGTATGAGCCCAGCCAGCGCGATCCACTTCAGCTCGGAACTACATACAGTCATAAACGTCCTCCACAGATTCAGACCGCGCAAAGGAGCGGCTACATGCTATGACGCGCGGTCAGGCTGGCGGTAAGCCAGGCGAGTTGACCCGTGTCAAGGACCAAGCGAGGGCAAAGAAGACAGGAGCAGAGTAAGAGCCAGCCTCAAAAGCGAGCCTGGAGCACCTGAGGTTAAAGGGCGGTGGTGGGGCGCGGATTAGTTCTTTTGAGGAGGCTGCAGGAGCGGCGGGGTGAGATCGGGATGATCTCGCAAATACTGCTCCAGGGGCTCGCTGCGCATCACGACTCGGAATCCGCGACGCGTATTCACATCGATAGTTCTCTGTGCGTCCAAATCGTCGAAGGCGATCACCTGCTCGACGGATTTCGTGCCGCTCTCATCGAGCATGGTGAAGTGTATCTGGTCGTTGACGAACCAGTAGTCGTTCACGTTGTACACCGTGCCGTCCTGCAGACAGAGCTGCACTAACGGCTGCCCATTCAGGCTGTAGATGTAAACAGGACTCGCGTACGTCAGAGGCGGGGCGAGATAATGTTCGGTAGTAGGTGCGGAAAAGAAGAAATCGCCGCAGCCGGAATTCCAGCCCCAGATCGGACCGCAGTACAGCCACCAAGAAGAGTTGAAAGCTTGCCAAGACCAGAGAAACGGCGCGCGGATGAAGAAAGGACGGCGAAGAATGAGAAGGGAGCGCTCCGGGAAACCGCCTGGGGGGCGCAAGAACATGGCGCGTGAGGCTGGTGCGGCAGCCACATGCGGTGCGCCTACATGGCCGCCAGTTCTGAAGTGTCCGCCACTGCCGCCGCCAACGTGGCCGACGTGTTGCGCTGAAGCAGTAGGAGTCTGAAACCAAGCGCAGACGAGCACGCCGGCAGCGATGAGTAGGATTTTCCTTAGGGTTGAAACACGGAGTTCGACGAGCGGCATATAGTTACCCTCCTAGCAGCATCAAGACTCAGCTGCGAGGATTGCGCGAGTGCGCTATGGGAAGTCTAATACTTTGAGGCGTGAATTGCATTACGGAGCCGCGACGCCGTGGCCGTGATATTGGAAGGGCGGATAACTAAGCAGTCGTGAGGCGAAGGCCGAGCCTTAGGTAACGAGGCTGAGTGAGGCGGCTATTGCATCCGTCACGCGGAATCGCAAAGACAGCGAGTGCGGCTAGTCCGAACAACGCAGCGGCGGCTAGCAGGGCCCAGCTCCGATCTGACAATTCGAGTGGCATTAATAGCGGTCGGCGGCGCCGGAGAGTTCGGCGGGATGGGGGACGTATTCGCCGGGTTTTTCGCCGCAGAGGCGGGGCGTTGGAAAAACTTTAGTGGGGTTGGAGAGTTGTAACGGGTCGAAGGCGCAGCGGACGCGTTGCATGGTGGCCAGGTCGGGTTCGGCGAACATTTTGGACATGGCGTATTTTTTGTCCTGGCCGACGCCGTGTTCGCCGGTAATGGAGCCGCCGGCGGCGATGCAGAGGTCGAGGATTTTGGCGGAGAGGGCTTCGGCGGCGTGTTGTTGGCCGGGGATGCGTGCGTCGTAGAGGACGAGCGGGTGGAGGTTGCCGTCGCCGGCGTGGAAGACGTTGGCGACGCGGATGCCTGCTGCGGCGCTGAGCCGGGAGATTTCGCTCATGACTTGCGGGAGGGCGGTGCGGGGGATGACGCCGTCTTGCACGATGTAGTTGGGGGAGATGCGGCCCATGGCGGCGAAGGCGGCTTTGCGGCCTTTCCAGACGAGGGCGCGCTCGGCGTCGGATTGGGCGACGCGGATTTCGGAGGCGGCGTGGGCGCGACAAATTTCGTTGACGTGTGCCATGAGGGATTCGACTTCGGCGATGGGGCCGTCGAGCTCGACGAGGAGAAGGGCGCCGCACATCGGATAATTGGCGTGAACGGCGGCTTCGGCAGCTTGGATGGCGAGCGTGTCCATCATTTCGATGGCGGCGGGGAGCATGCCTGCGGCGATGATGCTGCTGACGGCGGCGCTGGCTTCGTTGGTGTCCGGGAAAGCGGCTAGGAGCGTTTGCACGCATTCGGGGCGCTTGACTATGCGGAGAATCATTTTTGTGGCGATGCCGAGAGTGCCCTCGGAGCCGACGAAGACGCCGAGGAGGTCGTAGCCAGGGGTGTCGAGAGTTTTGCCGCCGAGGTGGACCAAGGTGCCGTCGGGTAGGACGACTTCGAGGCCGAGGACATGCGTGGTGGTGAAGCCGTATTTGAGGCAGTGAGCGCCGCCGGAGTTTTCGGCGACGTTGCCGCCGATGCTGCAGATGGATTGCGAGGAGGGGTCGGGGGCGTAGAAATAGTTCTGTGGCGCGACGCGGGCGGTGACGTCGAGATTGATGACGCCGGGCTCGACGACCACGCGGGCGTTGGGGAGATCAACTTCGAGGATGCGATTCATGCGCGCGAGGCTGATGACAATGCCGTTTTCGACGGGGAGCGCGCCGCCGCTTAGGCCGGTGCCGGAGCCGCGGGCTACGAAGGGGATGCGTTCGCGGTGGCAGAGGCGAAGGATGGCTTGGACTTCGGCGGTGGAAGAGGGGAGCAGGACGGCTTGGGGCATGGTGCGGAAGTTGGTTAGGGCGTCGGAGTCGTAGGTGCGGAGTTCTTCGGGGGATGTGATGACAGCGTGGGGACCGGTGATGGCGCGGAGTTCGGTGAGGAGGGAGGAGTTCATGTTCAGCTAGGGAGAGGATACTACGGTGGGGGAAGGATGGGGAGTTGGGAGCAGTAAAACGGTTTCCGGTGATGCGCTTTACCAGGAGTCGGCCATGCATCCGAGCGTTCGTTTACTCAGCTTCATTGCAGCGGCTGGTGTTCTGTTTGCCACCACTCACGACACCTTGCCGCATAGTAGTTGGGATTCTCTCGGAACGCCGGCAACGGCGGTACCCAGTCGATAGCTCCGCCTCCGTCCAACTCGATTAGGGCTTGCATGGCTATGAACGCGTTGTCGGTATAGGAATCATCGAGCATTTTTAGAAGTGATGGTGCGCTCTGTGGAGAGTTAATGGCGCGCACAGCTTGCAGAATTCCTTGACGAGCAAACGGGCTTGGAAGCCGCAGCAGGCGAAGCAGGATTGGGAGCGTGGCGGGATCGCGAATCATTGAAATCTCCCCGATTAGCCGACCCTGCATCTCAAGCAACGCATCCCTAGGCAGAACGAGAGATGGAGGGGGTTGCGGTTGGGCCGTAAGCCATTGCTCGACGGCAGGCAAAACAGAATAGTCTCGCAAGCGCAACATGGCTTCAAAAACGTAAGTCCGCACCAGCGAGTCTTGTGATTCCAAAAGCGAAACAAGCTCCTCCTTGGATTGCAGGTGACGCATATTTCCCAGTAAGCGAATACTGTCCAGCACACGCTCTTGATCGTGGTCATTCAGGCCTGCCTTCAAATCCACTTCTAGCCGGTGCAACGGGTCAGCGTCTCCGAAGGGTGTCGCTCCGAGTTCACGCGAGATGGACAGTTGACCGAACCAGTCGTCTACGAGGACGTACCTGTTTTCTTCGCGCTTGAGGAAGAGTAAGCGGTAATCGCCTTTCCGAAACACCACATACGGTCCACCTCCCGGAGGCAGGATGTTGTCGAACAACACGAGTACTACTTCGCTCGCCGGCCGTTCCCCCTTGAAGCATCGATCTACGTGAACGATAGCGGTGGCCGTCCGATGGGGCGGCAGAGGATCGGAAACGACGGTAGCATCGGCCGCTTCAACGACCTCGCCCTTGCAGACAAGGGCGGAATCCGCCATCAGTTTGGGAATGTTCTCTGTTTCACGAGGAGGACCTGGATAGGCAAAGGCCTGCGAGCAAAGGAGAGCTGCCATCGGCGCACAGAACAACGGTCCTACTCGCATAACAATATTATAGTTCATTGAAGTGCCTAATTAACACTACTGCGTGACGGGCGGAGTCTAATGGATGAAGCTTAGGCCATTAGGGATGAATTGCGGGAAGACGTAGGCGTAGAGCATGACGATGACGCCGACGATGGAGGCCAGGGCGACCGAGTGCCAGAAGACGAAGCGGAAGATGGAGCCTTCCTGGCCGACTTGGTTGGTGGCGGCGGTGGCGATGCAGATGGATTGGGCGTCGATCATTTTGCCCATGACGCCGCCGGCGCTGTTGGTGGCGCACATGAGGATGGGGCTGAGGTTGAGCTGCTGGGCGGTGATTTTTTGCAGACCGCCGAAGAGGACGTTGGAGGAGGTGTCGCTGCCGGTGAGGGCGACGCCGAGCCAGCCGATGAAGGCGCCGAAGAAGGGGAAGAACCAACGCGTGTAAGTGAAGGCCAGGCCGAGGACGGCGTCCATACCGGAGTAGCGCGTGACGTAGCCGAGGCCGAGCATGCAGGTCATGGCGACGATGGCGAAGCGCAGGCGGAAGAGTGTGCCGCCGAAGATTTTTATAATTTTGCCGGGGCCGAGGCCGAGGATTAAGCTTCCAACGAGAGCGGCGAGGAAGCAGGCTGTGCCGGTGGCGGTGAGCCAGTTGAAATCGAAGCGGGCGGCTTCGGGGGCGGGTTTTTGGACGACAGGAGGAGTGCGAAAAACTTTGTTGTGCAGATAGGGCCAGTCCCAACCGGCGGGGCCGGGGCGATTCTTGCCGCCGGGCATGACTACCGTGAAGGCGGGAGTGGTGGCCTTATTCATAGCGAGCTTTATGCTCGGCAGGCCCCACGCTAGGACGAAGAGGGAAAGGATGGCAAAGGGTAGCCAAGCTTTGGCGATTTGACCGGCGGTGTAACGAGTGCCCGCGAGAGACCGTTGACGGATTTTCCATTCGTCGCCCATGGTGTCAGTGACGGAAGCTTGGACAGCGGCGGTGCCTTTGGTGGCGTCGGCGTCGCGCTCTTCGGGGAAGCGCCAGATGCGCTTGGGCTTCCAGAAGCGGAGGAAGAGCATGGTGGCGAGGAGAGAGACTACGCCTGCGGCGATGTCGACGAGATTGCTGTCCATGTGATTGGCCCAGAACCATTGGGTGCCAGCAAATGAAATGCCTACCACGAGAATCGCGGGAAAAACTTCCCACGTTTCAGACCAACTGACCATGACGCGAACCAGCCAGAAGGGAACGATGACCGCGGTGATGGGAAGAATGCGGCCGATCATGGCGCTGAGGTCGCTTTCGGGGAGAGCGGTGACGGAAGCGAGGGCGTGGACGGGAGTGCCGATGGCGCCCCATGCGACAGGGGCGGTGTTGGCGATGAGGTTGAGCGCGGCGGCGTGAAAGGGTTTGAAGCCGAGGCCGATCATGAAAGCACCGGCGATGGCTACGGGCGCGCCGAATCCGGCGCAGCCTTCGATGAACGCGCCGAAGCAGAATGCGACGAGGAGAAGTTGAAGGCGACGGTCGGGCGTGATGGCAGCGACGGACTGCTTCATGATTTCAAATTGGCCGGTTTCGACAGAGATGTCGTAGAGAAAGACGGCGGCGATGACGATCCAGACGATTTTTAGGAGACCGTAGGCGGAGCCATAGAGGAAGCTGCTCACGGCCATTTGCGCGGGCATGTGGAAGACGAGGATGGCGCAGAGGATGGCGGTGGCTGCACCGGCGACGGCGCAGAGGTGGGCGCGGACTTTGAAGCCGGCGAGCAGGCCTAGAAGAACCACGACGGGTAAGGCGGCGACGAGGGTGGAGAGCCACCAATGGCCGAGGGGATCGTAAATTTGATTCCAAGTCACAGATGGGCCTCCCGAACGAAATGGTATTCCATTTCGATTGTCATGAACTCCGCTTAATGCTTTGCGGGAGGCAATGCCGATAAACGCCGAGTGCCGCCCGGACTGGAAAGCGAGCGTTTCGGCTGTTGAGTTACGCTGTTGGCACTCTATTGTCAAGAGATAAGTCGGAATCGACGGCGAGACGCATGTGAACAAATCTTCACAGAGAGAGAAGGTTGGCGTTGTTGCGGACAGCGGCTCCGGCAGAGGGCATAAAGCCGGGAGACAGAGCTTCGTGGACCAGACCTTGGCCGGGAACTATACTCTGTGCATGAATTCGGATGCTGAGCTGCTGGGGGCGCTGCGGCAATACTGGGGTTACGACGCGTTTCGTCCTTTGCAGGAAAATATTGTGAAGAGCTTGCTGGGCGGGCGGGACACTTGCGTGGTGATGCCAACCGGCGGCGGGAAATCGCTTTGCTATCAATTACCGGCGGCGATTTTGCAAGAGAAAACGGTCATCGTGGTGTCGCCGCTGATTGCCCTTATGCAGGACCAGGTGGCGCAGCTCACGCAGATGGGGATTCCGTCGGCGTTGCTGAACAGCACGCTTGCGGGAGACGTTCAGTCTTCGGTGTTGCGCAAGGCGATCGAGGGAGCATACCGACTTTTGTATCTTTCGCCGGAACGGCTGGCGCGGGAAGACACGATCGGATGGTTGCGGCGGGTGCCGGTTTCTTTCTTTGCGATTGATGAAGCACATTGCATTTCGGAGTGGGGGCACGAGTTCCGGCCGGAGTACCGGCAATTGAGCTCTCTGCGAAAACATTTTGCGGGGCAGCCGATTGCGGCGTTCACAGCGAGCGCGACGCGGCGCGTGCGGCACGACATCATCGCGCAGCTCGCACTGCGCGATCCGGACAAGTATATCGCGAGCTTTCACCGGCCGAATCTGCAGTACGTCGTGAGGGAATGCGTGGGTAAGACGCAGGCGGAGCTTTTGATTCGGGCGATGCGGAATTATGCGGATAGCAACGTGATTGTGTATGCGCCGACGATCGCGCGAGTGGAAGAGACAGTGGATTTTTTGGCGGAGCAGGGAATTGCCGCAATTGGTTATCACGGCAAGATGGATAGCGACACGCGGAGGCAGAATCAAGAGCGCTGGATGTCCGACGAAGTGCGCGTTCTGGTTGGGACGATTGCATTTGGATTGGGGATCAACAAGGCGGCCGTGCGCGCGGTGGTGCATTTGTCTTTGCCGAAATCGATTGAACAGTATTACCAGGAGGCAGGGCGAGCTGGTCGCGACGGCGAGCCTGCGGATTGCGTTCTGCTGTGGCAGAAGCGTGATGTGGGTTTGCTGACGTATTTCGTGGAGCAGTTGAGCGATCCGGCGGAGAAACAACGCGCTTGGCAGCGCTACCACGAAATTCGGAACTTCGTGGAAGCAAAAATATGCCGACATCATCAGATCTGCTCGCACTTCGGAGAAAACCGCAAATGGAAATCTTGCGGAGCCTGTGATGTATGCGTCGGAGAGCCGGAATGGCTGGCTGCGGCGTCGGCGAAAAAGGCAGCGAAGCGAAAGCTTGCAAAAGCGGCAGTCGGTGCGGCTGGAATGAGTACTTTTCCCGCAAACCAGAGCCGACGAGAGCCTACTCATATTCCCTTGGCAGATGTGCGCAAGAGTAGCGCTACTGCCGGGATCGACCCCGAGCTGAGGGAATATCTTCGCGAGTGGCGCCGCATGGCGGCACGAGAACGCGGGACACCCGCTTACATAGTGATGCATGATGTCTCGCTCGACGAGCTATGCCGAGTGCGGCCGCGTTCGTTGAGCGAGCTTCTACGAGTTTCCGGGTTTGGCGATAAGAAAACCGAGATGTATGGCCAGGAGATTTTGGATGTCCTTGCGAAGTTTGGACGCGGCGCACCAGACGATGAGGTTATTGGCGGAGGGGCGGACGTTCGAGGAGATTGCGAAGGTGCGCGTGCGGCAGGTCGGAAGCGTCGTTGAATTGGTTGTGAGGCTTTTGAAAAGTGGGTTAATCGAGTTTCAGCCGAATTGGATTGAGCCAGCGAAGCAAGCGCAAATTGAAGAGGCCTGCAGGCGGTTAGGATTCGGACGGCTCAAGCCTTTGAAAGAGGCGCTGCCGCCGGAAATAAGCTATGACGAGACTAAACTGGTGACCGCGCGCATGCGGCTGGAGCAAGAGAATAAATCTGAAACGATTTCCAGCAGCGCCGGCGAGAACTGAAATTATTGAGCTTCGCCAATTTCGGAGACGTGCTGAGAAAAGCGGCAGCAGGGCTGCCGCACTCCCAAGGATAGACGACCGCCGGCGGGGATGACTGTGCAACGGTTCTAGTGTGCGGAAGGCTTACAAGGCTGACGAGACGGATGTGCCAGCGGCGGCGAAGACCGTGTCCATTTCGGCTTGCGCGAAGGACAAGAAACATTGCACAACGACAGGATCGAATTGCGTGCCGCTACACTGAATGAGGCGGCGGACGGCCTCTTCATGCGGGAGACCTTTGCGGTAGGGACGGGAAGAGACCATGGCGTCGAAGGCGTCGATGACCGTCACGATGCGGGAGACGATCGGAATTTCTGTTTCTTTTAAGCCGGCGGGATAACCTCTGCCATCGAATGATTCGTGGTGGTGCAGAATATCTAACGCAGCGCGCTCGAATCCGGGGAGCATGCGCAAAACCGCCCAGCCATATTCCGGATGCTTCTTCATTAGAGCGTATTCTTCGTCGTCTAATTTCCCCGGCTTTTTGAGAATGGAGTCAGGGACGCCTACTTTACCGATGTCGTGAAGAAGAGCGGCGACTTCGAGGTTCTGGAGTTCGGCTTCGTCTAGCCCCAGCTCTTGCCCGACGCGCATACCCCATTCTGCGAGGCGAGTGCTGTGAACGCCTGTATTGAGATCTTTGAGATCGAGAAGTTGGTTGAAGGCGCAGATGACCGAGCTGCGAAGGGCTGAGACTTGTTCTTCGACTTGCTTGATGCGGATGGATTCCGGCGTCCACAATGGATTTGAGGACATGGTGAACACCGGTATCCGCTCGGTTGACACGCCGATCACTTATTGTCCGCTCGAACTGTTGAGCCACGCAGAGACGGCCTGGTAGACGTCCAGGCGGCCATGGTTGAGGTCTGGGGTGAGTTGGATCGCATGAGAAAACGCGCTGGCTGCGTTCTTTTGGTTGAGAGACGGCTTCGCGCTCAGGAGCAGGTCAGCGGATCCGGCAACTAGAGGTGAGCTGAAAGAAGTTCCGGAAGCGGCAGCATAAGTGCCACCAGGGAAAGTGCTGATGACGTATTCGCCAGGAGCGGCAATCCAAACGTCGGTGTTGCCATAGTTGGAGAAACTAGAGCGCGTATCGTAGTCGCTGGTGGAAGCAATGCCCATGACGCTGCTGTTGAGCGCGGCCGGGTAGACGGGAGAGCTGGTGCTTTCATTGCCAGCTGCGGCCACGAGAACGAGGCCAGAGCGGTTGGCGTAAGAGATTGCCTGTGAGAGAGCCTGCGACGGGGTGGATACGTCGAAGCTCATGTTCACGACATGGGCGTTATGTTGGACGGCGTAGTAGATAGCCGCAACGATGTTGGAGAGGTAGCCCTGGCCGTTGGCGCCAAAGGCTTTAAGAGGAAGAATCTGTGCTTTGGGCGCGACGAGGTGGACGAGGCCGGCGGTCATCGTGCCATGGCCGAAGTCGGAGGTAGAACTGCCACCGTTATCGAGCACCGCCGCCGAGGATTGGTCGAGAACGGCAGCGCTGGACTGCTGAACCATAACGGGTTGCTGGTTCTGGGAGCTATTGCTAGTCTCGGGCTGCAACTGAGGAACATCGAGCCATTCGGAGGCGCCCGGTTGGTTACGGGTAAAGTCGTAGCCTGGTAGCAGAACTGGAACGAGAATGGGGTGGTTGACATCTACTCCCGTATCGATGACCGCCACGATTCCGGTGCCAGCGATATTAAAGCCGTTCTGGGCATCGGTTAGCCGGATAATTTGGGCAGCGGGTTGAGCGGCATATCCGTGCGTGACCACGGTCCCGTAGTAGTTGACCGGAGCCGTGTCGTACAGCCCTGAGGGAATCGTGTTAATAGGCGGCTGCGGGAGCGGCAAGAGCCGATCGGCCTCGACGCTCTCAATTCCGAGCAATTGTTCGAGGAGATTCAAGGCGAAGCTGAGAAGATTCGTGATTAGATTGCCAGAGGAGGTCACCAGGAAGTTCTGGCCAAGGTTGCCGTCCAATGAGCCTTGGACTTGGCAATTTGCGGCTAGGCAGAGCCTCAGGACGGAGCCAAGGCCTCCTGACGTGCGAACGATGTAGCGGTTTTGGGCGGATGCCGCGGGCGCTCCGAGAGCGAAAAGAGCGAATAGAATCACGAAGATGCAGAGGTTGCGTTTCATAGTGTATTTAGTCCCTTTCGGGTCTCCTACTTCCGAACCAGCCACACATCCGCACAACGGGATACCCGCTAAGTCTTGCGGAATCTTCCCCTTGGGCAAATAGTACGGGTGGTTTCTTGGTGCCAAACAAAAGCTTCAAGGGATTTTGGTACTTCCGTACCAAAATGGGACTCCCTTGTACTGTGTGATCCGGTCGTCAAGTTCATGACTTGCCTCCGCGTAAGTTCCCCAAGGCGTTTCGCAGGGAAATTACGATGGGCCGGTCAGCGTGGCCGGGGATGGAAAGTTCAAGATCGCCAGAGTTCTCGATTTCGCCGGAGAACTCGCCAAATTGATTCGTAGCCGCGATGACGCTGTGACCGCGGTGGTTCGAGAGGGTCACTTGAATGTCGCCGCCGATGACGCCGGGGTGGCTTAGATCGAGCAATTGGCCAGTGATGACGAGGCGATTGCTGCCCGGCTTGGGCTCGATCTGGATGTCCATCTGGTACGGGTCTGCCCTATAAAGCATTTGTCTTGTTCCTATTACGACAGATCGAGCGCCGACGACGGCTGACTGCAGGAAGCTGTCGAACAGAACCTCGATTAGACCTTGCGATTCCTTCTTCGTTCGCGCCAAGCCAGAGGCTGCGAAGGCTACCTTGGCGAGGCGCACAGAGTCCGAGGGAGGTTGAAAACTCGACTCTGGAGCTGCCGTTTTGCTCACCTTTTGCCATAGTGAAACTGTGTCCGTGCAGCGTTTGCAACCGGTTCCAAGGTGCTTTTGCATGGCTTGCTGCTGATCGCTTGTGAGTACTTGGTTCACGAAATCGACCCACTCCTCTGTTGAAAAGTGCTTCATCTCTCGTCCCCCTAGTTTGCTTTCTTTGCCCCTCCGCTCCCCAGCGGTGGCAAGGATTCAATCCCTCACCGCATAAGGGACAGCGGGAGGCTTAAAAATATAGCTTGGGAAGAATTAATTAAGTCTTGTATTTACTGCGAGTTGGCCGATTAGAATGAAAGGAGCCCAGAAATAGGGGTGGGGGCTGTGCTGGCGGAGCTGCTTCATAGCGGATTGAAGAGAGGCGGCCATATCCCCAGTTTCGATGAAACCTTTGTAGAAGGACTGCATAAGTTCGGCAGTACTACGGTCGTGTACATCCCAGAGGGAGAGAAGGAGGGAGGCTGCGCCGGCGCAGAAGAGGCCGCGCTGGAGGCCGAGGAGCTCGTCGCCGGCGGCGACAAAGTTCATGCCTGTGGCGCAGCCGCTCAGCGTGACGTGGCGCGCGGAGAGGCGCATTTGGTAGAGATCGTAGAGGTTAAGGTAGCCATCGCCGAGGCGGATGCCGGAGAACATGGGATTGTCCTGGCGGTAGGTGCCGTGGGTGGCTATGTGAATTAGGGCGCTTTGAGAACCCCTGCTTTTGAGGACTTCGGTTCTAGCCTGATCGCCAAGGAAAAAATCCGCGTTTGGAAGGATCGCGGCTACGGATTGGACCTCATCGAGGATTTGGGGAGCGCGTTCGTCCGGGATGCCCAGTACGAGGGAAGTGGACATGTTGCTGGGTAGCTTTTCCTGGCAGAGAGCAAAGACGGTGGCGCTGGGGGCGTACGAGATGGTGTGGGTGTCGCAGAGATAAGCGTCGCCATTTTTAAGGGCATGGAAGGGAAGGAAGTGAAGAGGGCCGTGGGGGACGAAGATCAAGTGTTTCGCTTGGAGGTGACGGCGGAGCGGGGCGATAAGTTCTGCGTAGAGAGATTCCAAGTGACTTTGAGTGGCTTGTAGGAGAGGCTTTTCAAAGCGTTGGGTGTACGTTGCGCCCATGCGGAATTTGGAGAGTTGGAAGCGGAGAAGGTGCAGGAAATGAAGGACACGAGAGAAAACGGTGATGGGAGTGATTTCGATGGAGTTGCGGGTGACCGCCGCGGCTACCAGGCGGTCTCCCGTCGAATAGTATTCGATAAGCGCCGCATCGGCGGGGATGGCGGCTTGTAGTTTTTCGAGGGAAAAATCTGCCGGGGCTTCGAGAGTAGCGTTTTCGCGTTCGTGGGCTGGCAGTTCTCGCAAGGTGCGCAGGAGTTCATTTTCGTGGGAGAGGGCTTTTTCCTGGAGTTGCTGAAGGCGTTTGGCGGAGGTGTCTTCGGGGCGGAGTTGCTCGAGTTCGATGCGGTGGTAGTACCAGTTTAGCTCTTCGCGGAGGTCACGAATCCTTCGAACGAGTTCGCTTTGGCCTGTGTCGCCAAGAGGCAGGCTCTGGCCGCTCTGGAAAATCATTTCGGTCATGCTGCGGGACTTGGCGGCTTCAATGCAGGAGAAGGCTTCGGCAGCGGAGGAGTCGCCGCCATCGCCGCTGAGATGTAGGTCAACGAGCGCTTCGTAGACTTGGAGGCGGTTCTTTACGAAGGAAATTTTCAGCTCTTCGGCGTGCAAGCGGCTGCGTAGAGCTTCCAAGGATTTGCGGGCTTCTAGATACGCCGCGTAGGCAGCGGGGCGATCGCCGCGAGTTTGTGCGAGCTGGCCGCGGAGAAAATGCGTTTGGTAAGCGAGAACGGGGGCCTGAATGCTGGAGATTTTTGCAATGGCGGCGTCTGTTTCCGATTGTGCGGCGGGAAGTTCTCCGACCTGCAAGGCAACGCGCGCGAGGAGAAGATGCGCGAGAGCGGCCTTGCCGGGGAGGGCGGCATGATCGAAGAATTTGGCAGCGCCGGCGCAGAGGCGGCGGGCTTCAAAATAGCGGCCTTCGTGAAAGAGAAGGAGCCCTTGATACAGGTCGAGGAGCCAGGGCCAGACGAGATTTTTTTCGGTGGCGAACATGGCGCGGGCTTTTGTGAAGCGTTCGAGGGCGT
>CAVPLA010000059.1:0-181010 GCA_963705855.1 uncultured Acidobacteriota bacterium | reverse complement strand
GGCGCACGACGGGCGACGCCCTCGATGTCGTTCGCGAACTCCTGGGAATATTGAATGCCTGGGCCGGATTGCCGCTCCGCCCCGCGAACTAGAAATCTAGAAGAAGAAAAACCGTTTGCGGCGGGGTGCTTCGAATTCATCCGGCAGCTGAGGAACATGCGGCAAGTCTCGTCCCTCGAATGCCGCCATTGGATTCTCGACGAACAGAGCGTGGGCCTTTTCAGCTCCAAACTGTTCACGCACAAGGTCGAATGCGGGCTGAAGCTTGAGCGGCCGGCCACGCATGTTATGAGCGTCGCTGGCCACGAGGTGAACCAAGCCGCCGGCCATCCACCGCCAAGCATCTTTTTGCGCTCCAGGGCCAAAAACTCCTGTGAGAGAACCCGCCGTCACTTGTATGAAGCAGCCTAACCGGACCCATTTCGCCAGCCGTTCTGTCTGCAGGCGCAGGATAGCATTGCGCTCCGGATGGGTTATCACCGGCCTCAGTCCCAAAAGTTGAATCTCGTGCAGCGTCTGGTCCATGGCAGGCGGAATGGAATATTCGTTGAATTCAACGAGCAGGTAGTCACGCTGATTGATGCAATAGCGGGGCGCATCTTCGCGTAGGGCTTCCAGATTTTCGTGACTTAGATGAAAATCACAGCCAGTGGCAAGAATTAGCCGGTCCCCAATTTTCTCCTGAAGTTCCGCTCGCAGCGCCCGAACCTGCGGGTAGTCGAAGAGATATTCATTGCTCGAGTGCGGTGTCGCAACAACATGCGTGATTCCTTCCGCAATCGCGGACTCAGCCATCGCCAGCGAAACTTCGATATTTTCCGGGCCGTCGTCCAGCCCCGGAAGGATATGACAATGCACATCGACCATCGTCTCGCAGCCCCCTAACGCGCCCAAGCGGCAACGGCCTGCCAAACTCCCAGCGCAAACATCAATCCGGCAAAAACCTGCCGCATCCGCCGCGGCTGGAGACGCTTTGCCAGCCACCCGCCCAGAATGCCTCCGACAAAAACCCCCGGGATCAAAAGCAGCCCGGTTGGCCAGGAAACGTAGCCCGCCTTGGCATACGCGAAAAACGCCAGCGCGCCTGTCGGCGGTATCAGGGCAATCAAGCTGGTCCCCTGTGCGCGATGTTGCCCAAAAGCAAAAAACAACGCCAAGAATGGAACAAGAAGAGTGCCACCTCCGATGCCGAATAGCCCGGAGGCTACGCCGCAGAGGCACGCCGCTCCAAAAATGCCGGCGTCACGCATTGGACCGTCAACCACGGGCTGACTCCTCGCCTCGCAGAGATCGCTATTCGGTTGTGCGGCTGCGGCTTTTGCCAAAGCAATACTGCAGCCAAGATCAAAAAACAACCAAACAGTCCCTTAAGATGGCGCGAAGCGAGAGGAACGGCGATCAACCCACCGAGGTATCCACCCACCAGCATTCCCAACGCGCACAGGATTCCAGCACGCAAATCCACTTGGCCTTGCTTCCAGTATTCGCGCAATGCGCCAAGTCCCACTGGCGGCAAAAGGATGAAAAGTGAGGTGCCCTGAGCCAGATGCTGGTCCATGTGCAGCAGATAAGCCAGCGCCGGCACCAGCACCACGCCACCGCCAATACCCAGCAAACCCACGAGCACGCCAACAGCGAGCCCAAGCAGCAGGACAATGAGTATCATGGTTGAATTGCAACAGCGGTTTGCGCGTTCTTACTCTCTGCCAATTGCATCTGTTCTATCTTCCCCCGTCTCGCCGCGCCCCGCAACCACTCTTGAACAAGCGGTAACACTCCGAACGCTGCGATTTTTTGTTCTTGTGGAACCTGCTATATTGGGATGTCTTTGTCCAATCGGCCGAGTGGCCTGCTTTATCCCCAAAAATGATTAGGAGCGCGACGTAACTCATGCCAATCGACCGGAAACCCGAATTCTTCAAAGGCGCTCAGTTGAAGGTCGCCATCATTGGCTGCGGATATGTGGGGCTGCCACTGGCTCTGCGTTTTGCGGAAGCGGGCCACAAAGTCACGGGATTCGATACCGACCCAAACAAGGTGTCGATGCTCAACGCTGGAAAGTCCTACATCGAGCATATCCCGCAAACCAAGATCCAGCAGTTCGTCAACTCCAAGCATTTTAGCGCCACCACGGATTTCGCGCGCATCAAGGAAGCGGACGCCATCATTATTTGCGTACCAACGCCTCTGGATGAGCGCCGTGAGCCTGACCTCAGTTATGTCGAACAGACCGCAATTTCCATCCAGCCTCATCTCCAAAGGGGTCAGCTCGTTGTTCTGGAATCGACGACCTATCCTGGTACCACCGAGGACCTCGTGCTTCCCATCCTCGAAAAGAGCGGCCTGCATTGTCCCATCGCTGCCGGCCCGGAGAACGAAAATATTGCGTGCGATTTCTTCCTCGCATTCTCGCCGGAGCGCGAAGATCCCGGGAACAAACAGTTTGGCCTGGCGCAGATTCCCAAAGTCGTCGGCGGCGTAAATCCGCCGAGCGGCCGCGCAGCGGTCTCAATCTATGCGCAAGTTGTCGCTCGCGTCGTGCCGGTTAGCTCCACGCGTGCCGCGGAAATGGCCAAGCTCCTGGAAAATATCTTCCGTTGCGTCAACATCGCGCTCGTCAACGAGCTGAAAATGCTCAGCCTGCGTATGGGAATTGACATCTGGGAAGTGATCGACGCGGCCGCCACGAAACCGTTCGGCTTTATGCCCTTCTATCCCGGCCCGGGTCTTGGCGGACACTGCATTCCTGTCGATCCCTATTACCTTTCCTGGAAGGCGCGCGAGTTCGACTTCTCCACACGTTTCATCGAACTAGCCGGCGAAGTCAACACCGCCATGCCCTACCACGTGGTGGACGCGGTTGCCGCGGCTCTCAACGACCACAAAAAGAGTCTCAAAGGATCGAAGCTGCTGATTCTAGGCGTAGCCTACAAGAAGGACGTCGACGACCTGCGCGAATCGCCCACGCTGAAAATCATGCAATTGCTCCAGCAGCGCGGCGCGAACCTCGAATACAACGACCCGTATTTCCCGCGGCTCCACAAAATGCGGCACTATAATTACGAAAACATGAAGTCCGTCCCGCTGAATGCGCAAACACTTGCGAGCTACGACGGGGTCATCATTGCGACGGATCACTCAAGTTACGATTACGTAGCTATCGTGGACGCCGCCAAGCTCGTTGTAGACACTCGCAACGCCACGCGCCGCGTCATGCGCCATCGCGACAAGATAGTTCTCTGCTAGGCGCCGATGGCCTCATCCGCCGAAGAAATACGACGGCAACTCGAGGAAAGCGCTCGCGTAAAGCAGAGCTTTTCCAACGAGCTTATCGGGCGCATCGGACAATTTGCCGAAAAAAGCGCGACGGCTCTCCGCGGCGGCGGAAAAATCGTCTTTTTTGGAAATGGCGGAAGCGCGGCCGATGCGTTGCACCTTGCGGCTGAGCTTGTCGTGAGGTTGCGATCCGATCGACGTGGCCTTGCAGCTTTAGCGTTGACGACTAATCCATCGGTGCTCACCGCGGCCGGCAATGACTACGGATTCGAGCGCATTTTCTCCCGTCAAATCGAATCGCTCGTCGCTCCGCAGGACATTCTTGTGGCGCTCTCGACCAGCGGCGCAAGCCCGAACATAGTGGGTGGTGTGGAGGCTGGCCGTGCGCGCGGCGCTTATCTTGTCGCTTTCACTGGGGAGACGGGTGGCGCACTCGCCGGCAAAGTCGATCTCTTGCTCAACGTGCCATCGCAAGATCCGCAACGAATCCAGGAAGCTCATATCACGATTGGCCACATCGCTTGTGCGTTGATAGAGCGGATGGCCACAACGTAACGCACGACTGTGTTTGGCCGGCACGGCCATTCTTTCCTGCTTTGATTTGGGAGATTCCCTCTACTCTCTAAGCGAAGAGCGAACTCTTACTTCGCGTGCACCAACTGCACCTGTGCCGTCGCGAAGGGCATGATCGCTTCCAGCAGCACGGGGGTGCGCCCGGGGTTATTTGCGAGGTACACCGTGAAATGGGCGTCCTTCATCTCTTGCCCCTGCTCAAATACACGCATCTCAATCTTGGAGGTTTTGTAGCTTCCCGCAGGCACGGTGACCGCCTCGCCCGCGCTGACGAGCTTCGCCCTGACGTCATACAATTTGTGCCCATCATAGACGGGGCATCGAACTTCCGCTGTCTTCGTCCAATCCACGTTCCGCAAAAATTGCAGCATGCCGAGTGGGTCTCGCGTGCCAGGAAGGACCCGTGTTTCTGTGGCATCGGGCGGCGCTGGCTCTTTTCCGGTGGCCGTCATCCGCTGGATGGAATCCACTTTCTGCCCACGTTCACTCAGGTGCATTTCGTACTGTAGGCTGGTCATCGTCGCGGCATCGCTATACGAATCAAACTGGTCGTCCAACTCGAAGACCATGCGCAGGGGGCTTTCCGTATGCGCAAACGCCTGGAGATGCCACGCGTTCTTGCCGAAAAAATCCTTGTGTTCGCCCACCTGCAATTTCAGAGTGGCCACATTGTTCAGGCTCGAGACATTCGCCGAGTAATCCAGCACTTCGCCCCCTCGCAAGGGTAGCCCGGGATCGGCCGCGGGCTGGCCATTCTTGGTAGGGCTCGAAGTAGAAGGGGTGCTCGTCGGCGCAAGGGCGGGAAGCTCCGTGGCCGGGGCGCTCATCGGTTCGGAGGCACGTGCAGAAGCCCAGGCGCGCGCCAGCCCCGCGTTTCTCTCCCTCATCCAGTAGTAGCCCCCCGCTGCGCATCCAAGCGCCAGCAGGCCGGCAATGCCAATGACTTTTCGGTAGCTCATGCTCTTTGTGTGACCTGCAGGGGAAACAGTCCTTGGCCTTTTAGACTTCCATCGTACAATACGAATTCGTTCGCGATAGCCCGGCAATGTCCGCCGAACGCTACCCGCAAACTCTGAGGTTACCAAAACGCGAGGCCTGCGTCTTTGCCGGCGCCGCGTTAAATGACCGAGACGGCACTCCGCCGGTCTCGGACCTCGATCGAGGAGGAATTCCTGAATGCGCTACCTCGTCACGGGCGGCGCCGGTTTCATCGGCTCGAACACGGTAGACGAACTCGTGCGGCGCGGCCACAGCGTGGTTGTGCTCGACGACCTCTCGTCCGGCAAAGAGGATAATCTCGCCGAAATCCGCAACAAAATCACCTTTATGAAGGGCAGCATCACGGACATCGAAGTTGTCCGCAAGGCCATGCACGAAGCCGAATACGTGTTGCACCTCGCCGCTCGTACTTCCGTCCCGCGCTCCGTCAAAGATCCCATCGAAACAAACAAAATCAACATCGATGGAACTTTAAATGTCCTTGTGGCGGCGCGAGATGCAAAGGTGAAGCGCGTCGTATTTGCCGCTTCTTCTTCCGCTTACGGCGAGACGCCCACGCTTCCCAAAGTCGAAACGATGCCGCCGGCGCCCATCTCGCCCTATGGTGTCACGAAATTTGTCGGCGAGCTTTACGCGCAAACGTTTGGCCGCTGCTACGGCCTGGAAAATGTCTCACTTCGCTACTTCAACATTTTCGGCCCTCGCCAGGATCCCGGCTCCCCTTATTCCGGAGTGTTGGCGAAATTCTGCATGTGTTTTCTGGAAGAGACGCAACCTGTCATGTTTGGCGATGGCGAGCAATCCCGCGATTTCACTTTCGTCGAAAACGCCGTGCAGGCCAATCTTCTCGCCTGCGAAGCCCCGAACGCTTCCGGAAAAACATTCAATGTCGGGACCGGCAGCCGTTTTACTCTAAACCAAACAGTTCAGCTGCTTGCAAAAATCTCCGGCAAGAAACTTGAAGCGAAGTACGAACCCCCTCGCGATGGCGACATTCGCGACTCACAAGCAAACATCACGCAAGCGCGCGAATATCTCGGCTACGATCCGCAAGTCAGTTTCGAAGAAGGTTTGGGACGCACGTTTGAGTGGTACCGATCGACACAAACGAAAGCAGAAGCAAAACCCAAAGAGTGAGCCTTCAGCATCAGGCCGTAGGGGCACGATACAGGGTGCCCTCTTTCTTTTTCCGCGCCCTCTTCCAAGAACTAAAGCCGCATCACGCTGTTCCGAGCTTCGAGTCTAACGCTTTACGGATTCACCGTCTTCCCGTAGCTCAACGGCTCTCCCACCTTCGGCTTGTCGAAGTTCCAGAAGTACAAAGGTTCGAGCTTTTTCTGTTCCGGCCAAACCTGATCCAAAGTATCGCCTTCAAACAGTTCGCCGTTTTTCATAACCCAGTGAATCGTATTCGTATTGTGGATGTCATCGAGCGGGCTCTTATCCAGAATGACTAAATCGGCGAGCTTTCCCACCTCGATCGAACCGAGGTCCTGGGGCCGCCCGACGATTCTGGACCCATTCAGCGTGGCGCACCGCAGCACCTCGAGCGGCGTCATTCCCCCGCTTGCGAGCATCCACATCTCCCAGTGATACCCCAGCCCTTGCAACTGTCCGTGGCTGCCTACTCCGACAAGACCGCCAGCCCTCGAGAGCTTGGCCATCTGCGCGGCCAGTTTCGGAAACGCATACTCATCTTTACGGAACCAATCCGGCCTCCGGTTGGTCCTTTCATCGATGAGATTGTGCGGTATGAAATGGTTGAGTTTCGCGTTGTCGTGCACGTTAGTGTTCTCAAACCAGTATTCCTGGCCAAACGGGCCGCCGTAATTCACGATCAGCGTCGGCGTCTCCGCAATTCCAGACTGCGCAAAGGTCTGCAGCACATCTTTGAACAGCGGAGTGATCGGAAGCGTGTGCTCGTTGCCGTGAAAACCGTCGATGACGTGAGTCAGGTTGAGCTTCAAGTCCAATCCGCCTTCGGTCGTCGGCATCATTTCCAGTTCTTTCGACGCCATCACCATGAACTGACGCTGTTTGCGGTTCCCCACGATGTAGCTCTTGATGTTGTGTGTGCCGTAATACTTTCTGTATTTGGTCAGCACGCCTTTTACTTCTTCCGCCGACTGGAAGTTGTTGTCGGAGAAAACTCCAGGCCCCGTGGAAAAAGCGCGCAGCCCAAGAATGTCGCCGCTGTCGACCAAGTCCTGATAGGCAAACATGTCGTTCGTTCCGGTTTGCACGTCGAGACCGGCGGTCACGCCGTAGGCGAGGTTGGCCAGGAACGCCCAGTTTTGTGTATCCAAGATACCGCGGCGAATTTCAGTCCAGTGCGCATGTGTGTCAATAAAGCCGGGCACGATCGTTTTCCCTGCCACGTCGAACACCTTGGCACCAGCTGGAACCGGGCCCTTTGGTCCGACACTTTTGATGCGGTTGTCTTCGACTACAATGTCCGCATTCTTCAGGAGTTCATCGCCTTTCATCGTCACCACGGTCGCGCCCCGCAGCACAATCGTCCCCTTCGGAGTCTTCCGCGGAACTGCCAAGTCGACCGCCATCTCCTGGACGTTCTTGTCCTCTTCCTTTAATTTCTTCTCTACTTTTTTCTCGTCCTTCTTTTCGTCCTTGTTGGCATCCGCCGGTTGCGCTCCAGAGTCTTTCTTGTCGCCGTCCTTCTTTTCTTCTTCCTTTGGAGGCTCGAAGGAAATGGCGCTTAGCGGTTCGCGGAAGAGGCTGGCCCCGACGGCCCACGTGATGGTCTTTCCATCATCTGCCCAATTGAAATAATCCGCTCCGATATCCGTCAGCCGTTTCACTGGCACCGGCGGCGTCGAAACATCCACCGTGGGTGCTTCGCCGCCAACCACCGGCATCGCTGTCACATAAAGCTGATTCATCACCTGCGCCAGGACCCATTGCCCGTCCGGACTTGCCTTCACGTTCTCCGCGGGGACTGGCTCCTCAGCGAAATAGATACCCTTCCCCTTCACCACGATATGCGTGCGGCGGTCCGTGCCGTCAAAACGCAGCGACACAAGTCCCTGCGGCGTGTAGATATAGATTCTCTCCTTATCGTGGGTGAAGTGCGGCGAGCCTGCGCCACGCGCCGGCAAAATCAAATTCGCATCGCCACCTTGCACCGGAATCCAGACGAGATCAGCGTTCCGTGTCTGTCCGCCGTCAAATTCGCTCATTTGGCGGTCGTAAGCGTTCCCTCGCAGCGCCACGATTCGCGTTCCATCCGGCGACCAAACCGGATTGCTGTAGACAGCAGCTGACTTGGACAACTGCTGCGGTGTTCCTCCCGCAGCTGGTATCTTCCAGAGTTGGCCTCCCGCGCTCGACCACGTCACGTAGGCGATGGAAGTTCCATCAGGCGACCAGGCCGGTTGGAATTCGCGAGCATTCCCGCTCGTCAAACGTTGCGGCTTGCCGCCGGGAATATCCATGATGTAAAGGTGTGTCATTGCGGAAAAAACTACTTTCTTGCCGTCAGGCGATTCCATCGGATCCTGGATCAAGCGCACCTTCAAGGGGCCTTGCTCCACTCTCTGCGGGAAATCCAGCTTCGGTCCTAGCTCTTGCGACACCTGCGCGGTAAATGGAATTACACTCTCCGCCCCAGTGGCGAGATTCAGCCGGCGTATTTTTCCGTCCTGGTTGTAGACAATTTCCTTCCCGTCCGGAAGAAATGCATATCCCGGAAAAACGTCGCGAGTGAAGAGTGATTCCTGGTCGTCGCGCGTCACGGGATACCTAACCCAACGGTCTTCCCCGGTCTCAAGATTTCGCAAACGCAGGCCCGTTTCGGTTTCATAACGGGTTACATACACGATCTCCTTCCCATCAGGCGAGAGTACTGGCCGGAACGCGCTCTCCGGCTGATTGATGATTTCGTCTTCGTCGCCTGTCTTCCTGTCGCGCCGGGCAATATGCCACATGGGGAATTGAGCGTTGTAGTTCAGCGACCCGAGCTTCGTCGCATAATAGAGGTACTTTCCGTCGGGCGACGCCACAACCCCCATGGCGTTTGGCCGATCCGCTCTTTTCGTGGTAGGTGTGGGCTTGGACTTGGTAATCTGCACCCCGGAACCGCCGTCGACGTGGTACATCCAGATTTCACTCGATCCGATTCCAAATCCTGCCTTTGAAACAAAAATATAGTTCCCATCCGGCGACCAGCTCGGCGAAACAAACTCGCTGTTAGGATCCTTTGAAACCTGTTTCACGCCGCTGCCATCCGGATGCATGATCCAGATGTTCTCGCTGCCTTCGCGGTCGGAAATGAAGGCTACCCATTTTCCATCGGGCGAAAACTTCGGCTGGCTGTCAAACGCCATCCCGCCATCGATTAGTTTCGCAACTCCACCTTCAAGCGGCAGCGTGTAAATGTCCCCGAGCAATTCGAAGACGATGGCCTTGCCATCCGGTGAAACGTCCAGCGAGAGCCACGTCCCCTCGTCGGTCGTGAACTCGATCTTTCTCGCAGGCTTCAGCGGCAACCCTTTCTTCTCGTCCTTTTTCTCGCCTTTCTTTTCGTCTTTCTTATCTTGGCTATCCTGGGCCGCGGCGTCCTGGAGCTTCGCCTCGACAGTCCCGGCAAATCCTCCGAGAATCACCGCCATCGCGGCAAACCACGCGGCCAAGCCGCGCAGGCTGAGATGCTTCGCGTCCATGCTCTTCCCTCCAAGTTTTCTCAATATTGTTCGACTAATTCCAACCTACGGCTCGTCCTCTTCTTCAGCTCCACCCCTGCCAGGCCGTTGCGGCGTCGCAGGCACAATGTGCGGTATTCCTGCGTCATTCATCTTTTTGTTGAGCGCCGGCAAATCCTCTTCCGCAATTTTCTTCACCTTCGCCGAAGCTTCGTTGACAAGTGGCGTTAGCTCCGCCAGCTTCTCCTTCTGTTGCCCTCCCGGTGCCTCCCAGAAGCCATCCAGCTCTCGCAGCAAACTTTGCACCTGCTGAGGCAACGGCTCGGGCTTCCATTCGAATGGCGGCCCCGCATTTCCGAGTCCTTGTTGCTCGCGCACATACTTCTCCGCGACAGCGTCCACATTTTTCTGCAGTTCCTCGGCGGCTTTTTGTATCTCCGCCGGAATTTTTGGCGCATCCAGCTTGTCGGCATCCTTCTTCCATTGCTCTCTGGCCGCCTTCAGCCCTTCCTTGATTCCTTCGATTGTTTTGCGGTCTTTATCCGCTGTCTTGGCCATTGCATAGAGCTGTTGGATGGCTTCGCTTCGCGCCACGCGGTCTGCCGGTGACATTTGCATTCGTGGATCGTCTTCCACAACGACCTCTTGCGTCCCCTCTTTGCTTCCCGCCTTGATTTTGATGGTGTACTTGCCGGGCTCGACGAGCGGGCCACGCGGCCCAAAATCGAATCCAGCTGCGGCAGCCTCAAGTTGTTCCGGCGTTGGCAGTGCCGGCGAATTCCACCGCAAATCCCAGTTCGTACGGTTTACTCCAGCCTTGCCAGGTCCATCGAGTTCCCGCACCAACTTGCCGTCCTTGTCGTACACGCTGATCTTCGCCTTACCCTCTTTGTCAGCAGCGGTTGAAGCTTTCGGTTTTTGATCGGCCGTTGCGGTTTCCTTCTTTTCCTGCTCTTTCTGTTTGCTTGCATCGGCTTCTTTTTGCTTTTCTGCGTCCTTGCCTTTGTCGTCGTTGGCCGTCTTCGGCGGTTCAGGAGGCAAAGCTTCCTTTAGGTAGTAATTCAAAATCGCGCCGTACGGCGGATTCTTGCCCGTAAACATCTTCTGCCCGGCGCTCCACCTGCGGTTGCGCAGATCCCACACCGTCGCAGTCCGCGGCGCAAAAAACGTCAAATCGGAGCTTGCCACACCGGCGTCAAACTTCTCAATCGGCGTCATGTCGTCGAAAATCCAGATGGACCGCCCGTGAGTAGCCAGCACCAAGTCGTTCTGTTGCGCTTGGATTTCAATGTCATCCACCGGTACAGTTGGAAAATTGTTCTTCAGCGCCGTCCAATTAGCGCCGTGGTCCCACGACACCCACAGCCCAAACTCCGTTCCCGCAAAAAGCAAGTTCGCGCTTCGAGGATGCTCTCGCACGACGTGCACGGTTCCCGCCGAATCCGGAATTCCGTTGCGAATCGCCTTCCACGTCTCCCCATAATCTGACGTCTGAAATAGGTAGACGTTATAGTCGTCAGTCCGGTGGCCATCAAACGTCACGAACGCTGCCCCCTCCGCGTACTTCGACGCCACAACGCGCGTCACGTACGTTCCCTTGGGCACTCCCGGCACGCGCAACGCCACGTTTTTCCAAGTCTTCCCTCCGTCGCGCGTCACTTGCACGTTGCCGTCGTCCGTTCCCACCCACAGCACGTTCGGCGTCAACGGCGATTCGCTCAGCGTTGTAATCGTCGGATATTCCTCGACGCCGTCGTGCCGCGACAACGTACCCTTGTCCGGAGTCTTGCCGAAGATTTGCAGCTTATTGCGGTCCGCTCCCGTAGTCAGATCGCCGCCCAGCCGAGTCCACGAATCCCCGCGGTCCGTCGACTTGAACAAATAATTTCCGCCGTAATAAATCGTCTTGTGATCGTGCGCCGAAACCTCCACGGGCGAGTTCCACTGGAATCTGTAATGCGGTTCTCCGAACTTCGCTTCCGGCATGATCTCCCGCTGCTGCGAGGTATGTTCGTCGCGCCGCGAAAGATGCCCGTCCTGTGATTCCGTATAAACGATCCACGGTTCCGCATAATCGATTCGCGCATAAAACCCGTCGCCGCCAGGCATGAGCGTCCAGTCTGAGTTGATGATGCCGTCGCGCGTCAAAGACATGCTCGGCCCGCACCAGCTTCCGTTATCCTGCAAACCGCCGCAGATTTTGTAAGGTTTTTCGTTGTCCAGTCCGACTTCGTAAAACTGCCCGATCGCAATCGTGTTGATAAAGTCCCACGTCCGTCCGTTGTCGTAGCTCCAGTGAATTCCTCCATCCGATCCCGTTATGACGTGATTCGAATCCGCCGGATCGATCCACATCGCGTGGAAATCTCCGTGTATGCCCTTCACTCGCTGCGTCGAAAACGTCTTTCCTCCGTCCTCCGAATAAAACATCTGCGCGCCAAGCTCCCAGATTCGCAGGTCGTTGTTGGGGTCGACGCGGATCTGGCTGTAATACGAAGGACGCGGGTTCGTGTCGCCCATCTTCTTCCAGGTCTCGCCCTTGTCCTCGCTGCGATAGGTTCCGCCTTTTTCGTGCTGCACGATGGCATATACGATGTTCGAATCCTTCCGGTAAATATCCAGTCCGATTCGCCCGGTATCGCCGCCGTTTTCGTAAGGCAGACCTTTCACCAATTTCTTCCAGGTCGCTCCGCCATCCACGGTCTTGTAAATCGCGCTGTCCGGTCCACCGCCGTTGAATCCAAACGGGGTCCTTCGCCGCTCATACGCCGCCGCGTAAAGCGTGTCCGGGCTCTCCGGGTCCATAGCGATGTCGCTCACGCCCGTGTCGTCATTGATTTTCAACACTTGATTCCACGTCTTGCCGCCATCCATCGTCTTGTAAACCCCGCGCTCCGGGTTCGGCCCCCACAAATGTCCGAGCGCCGCCGCGTAAACGACCTCCGGATTTTTCGGATGAATTACGACGCGGCCGATGTGGTGCGTACCCGCCAGCCCCATCTTCTGCCACGTCTTCCCGGCATCCAGCGACTTGTAGATTCCATCTCCCCACGAAGAGCTCTGCCTGTTATTGGGTTCTCCTGTGCCGACCCATACGACGGAAGGGTCAGAAGGCGCGATCGCAATATCGCCAATCGTCGAGACGCTTTCCTTGTCAAATACGGGCTCCCAGGTCGTCCCGTTATTCGTCGTCTTCCACACGCCGCCGGATGCCGTTCCCACATACACAATATTCGGATTGCTCTCGACGACGCCGAAATCGTCGATGCGCCCGCCCATCACTGCCGGCCCGATCTCTCGAAACTCCAAATTTTTCAGCTTGTCAGTTACGCTTGTCTGGCTCGCCAATCCACCAGGCAAAGCGAACGTCAGCGCAAGACAAAACATCACTGGCGACAAAATAATTCTGAATGTAGACGAAACGCTGCGCATACTTTCCCCCCTAGTTATCAAGGCCGGGCATCATACCTCCCCAATGCCTCGGCGTGCATCAATTGTTTCAGGAATGGCAAACTGATCCGTGCTCACAAAGACGCGCCACACCGTCCCCGCGTTTCGTTTCACTGCTCTTATGGCCGAAACGCCCTGCGCGCTTTACCGCCGACAGCCCTCCTCGACTCTTCTACCCATCCCCCCAGCCGCATGCTAGGCTATCCAACTGATTTCATCGCACAAATGTTCCGCGTGAATGGTCACTTCCATGCCCGGATTACGTCCGCGCTCCGATTCCTTCTGTTCCTCACGGCGCTCCTTTATTTTCTCTTCGGGCCGGTGTTGCCTGTTTCTTTCGCGCAGCAGGCCGGCCTGCACTCCGTCAAGGCCGGCGATGTCGAGATCTGGTCTCGCGGTCCGCAACAAAAACGCGGCGACCTCTTTATCGCTGACAATGACGTGGACATTCACTATGGAGACGAGCGCCTCCAGGCCGATCACGTCGAATACCACGAAAAAACTTCTGAGGCCTTCGCCAGCGGCCATGTCCGCTTCGATTACAACAATGAACACCTCGAAGCCGATGAGGCTCACTACAACGTAAGTACCGGCCACGGCACCTTTGCCAATGTTCGTGGCACCGTCAAAATCGAGCGCCGTGCTAACCCCTTAATATTGATTTCTCAGAACCCTATCTATTTCGAGGCTCCGGAGGTTGAACGCCTGGCGGACGACATCTACCTCGTCAGCCGCGGCTGGATTACTATTTGCGACCCCCAACATCCCACGTGGCAGTTTTATTCCCAGCACACTCGCATTCGCCTCGGTAAGACCGTCGCCTTGGTCAGCGCCAACTTCCGCCTCTACCGTGTCCCTCTCCTCTGGCTGCCCTACGCCACTGCCCCAGCCGGAGAGAAAATTCGTCAGTCCGGAATCCTGATCCCCGTGGTCGCTCAGAGCAACAGCAAGGGCTTTGTTCTGGGGGATGCCGTGTACTTGGCGCCACGGCCCTGGTTTGATCTTACGGCGGGGGCTGAGCTGCTCACCAAGCGCGGCTCCGCCGAGCGTGGCGAATTCCGCGCTCGTCCTTTCGAGAATACTTCCATTAGATACACTTACTATGGTGTGATCGACCGCGGCATTAACGAGCCCGGGCCGAACGACACCACCATCCTCGAAAAACAAGGCGGCCACCAGCAGCAACTCGAAGCACAATCTCTCCTGCCCAACGGCTGGCGCTCTGTCACCGATCTTAACGAACTCTCTTCGCTTACCTTCCGCCTGGCCTTTGCCGACACCTTTGGCGATGCCATCACTTCCGAAGTTCGCAGCGCCAGCTTTCTCACCAACAATTTCCGCGGTTTCAGCCTGAACTTCGCTTCCTTGTCCGACAAAACCTTCCTCAGCATTCCCGTCACAAACACGACGACCGGTGTGACGACTCCGGCCGTCAGTGTCTCGCTGCGTGACGCTCCTGAAGTTTTCTTCAGCTCCGTTGAACAGGCGCCCTGGCAGAATCTTCCCGTCTATTTTTCCTTCGACGCCTTTGTCGACGCGCTACACCGCCAGGATGACACCCCTCTGGATACGCCCGCATTCGTGCCGCGAACCGAATTTGCCCCGACCGTGACCGTTCCACTCCACTTCGGCTCGTGGCTTGGCGTCACCACTTCTGCAACCTTCCGCACCACCTACTACGGCGATTCCTACAATTCCGCGGGGCAATTGAGCTCGCAATACCTCACGCGGAACACCGGCGAACTCACCGTCGACCTCCGCCTCCCCACCCTCGAACGCTTTTTCGATCGCTCCTCTCTAGACAAGAACAAACCTCGCAAGAGGTACAAACACACGATCGAACCTACGCTCACCTACCACTATGTCGGGGGCGTAAACAACATCGCGGATTTTATTCGCTTCGACTCCGACGCGACCCTGACCGACACCAACCAGGTCGAATACGGCATCACCCAGCGGCTCTTCGTCAAGACGGGCGACGGCCAGCCCGAAGAGCTTCTCTCCTGGAGCATTTTTCAGGCGCACTATTTTGATCCCACGTTCGGCGGCGCCATCATGGACGGCCAGCGCAATGTCTTTCAGGCACTCGACTCCATAACTCCCTTTGCCTTCGCCTTCGGACCACGCAACTGGTCTCCCATCATCAGCGATTTCAAGGTCATGCCCGGCGGTAAGTATGACGTTGAGCAAATTCTCCAATACGACACTCAAATTCAACGGCTCGTCACCGTCGGCACGCTTTTGAAGGTGAAGCCTTACAGTGAATTCTTCGCCACCGTCGCCTATTTCCGCTTGAACGACAATCCCGTGCAAGCCGATCTTCCTCCGGTACCCCCGCCGGGTTTTGTGCCCTTTTCCCAGCCGCTCTCCAACCAGGTCCGCGCCCTAATGGGCTACGGAAACTTGACGCGCAAGGGATTCAATTTCACCACCGGCATTAGCTACGATTTCACCAACCAAATCCTGCAAAGCCAGCTCGTGCAAATCAGCTACAACGGAAACTGCTGCGGCCTCGCTCTCGAGTATCGCCGCATCAACCTCGGTCAGGTCCGCACCGAAAACCGCTTCACCGCCACCTTCATCATCGCCAACATCGGCTCTTTCGGTAATCTCCGCCGCCAGGAAAACATCTTTTAACTCCGGGCGTCGTGCCTGCTGTAGTCGGCAACACGCCATCTCGCTTCAGCTCTGCCCCATGTCGTCAAAATTGAGTTCAAATGGCTCCGCCCTCGATGGCTGTGGTAAATTCCCCACTTCACCCCATCCCGCATGCCCCCAACGACCGACACCGACCTGGCCTTCGCCTCCATCGAAGAAATCGCCCGCCTTTTCCGCAAACGCAAACTCTCCCCCGTCGAACTTACGAAGCTGATTCTCGCCCGCATCGACCAACTAAATCCCAAACTGAACGCCTACATTACAGTGACGTCCGACCTAGCCCTGGCCCAAGCCAAAAAAGCCGAAAGCGAGCTCTTCGGCCCACGCGGCCGCAAAGGCCATCGTGACCGCGGCCCGCTTCATGGCATTCCGATTTCGCTGAAAGACAACATCTACACCGCTGGCATTTGCACCACGGCAGGCTCAAAAATCTTGAAGGAATTCATTCCCGCCGAAGATGCCGCGGTCGTAGGGCAACTCAAAAATGCAGGCGCCGTCATCCTCGGCAAGATGAACATGCACGAGTTCGCCTACGGCGTCACCAGCAACAACCCGCACTTCGGCCCAGTCCACAATCCCTGGGATCTTTCGCGCATTCCCGGAGGCTCCAGTGGCGGCTCCGCTGCCGCCGTTGCAGCTGGCCTTTGCTATGGCAGCATCGGCACTGACACGGGCGGCTCCATCCGCATTCCTGCTTCTCTCTGCGGTATCGTCGGCCTCAAGCCCACTCTCGGCCGCGTGAGTGTGGATGGCGTGATTCCGCTTTCCCCGCGCCTCGATTGCGTTGGCCCGCTAGCTCGTTCGGCGCACGATACAGCTCTTCTTCTCGAGCCTATCCTCCACCGCGTGAAAGGCGAACCCAGCCCTGGCGCTCTCGACAAGTCTTCCGCCAAGCTTCGCAAATTCACGATTGGTATCCCCGATGAATTTTTTCTTGAGGTTGTTTCGCCGGATGTCCGCGTCATCTTCAACGAAGTTATTCGCGTCTTGAAAAAACAACGCGCCACATTCAAGGAAATCTCTCTGCCGCTTCTAAGCGAAACCGAAGACGCCGGCAACCAAATCGCCTGGCCCGAAGCCACTCACTATCACCAACAAGCCGGATGGTATCCGTCTCGCGCCGCCGATTACGGCGACGACGTTCGCTCCCGCCTCGAAATGGGAACAAGGGTAAGCGCCTTAATCTATTTGTCCGCTATCGAACTCCGCGAAAAATTTATCCAGCGATTCCATCTGGCGCTGGAAGATGCCGGCGTCGATGCCCTGGCCGTTCCCACAACGCCCATCACCGCGCCGCTCATCGGCCAGGAATCCATCCATCTCGGCGGCCAAGATCACACGACCCGCGCCCTCATGCTCCGTGCGAATCGTCCCGCCAATCTCGCCGGCGTTCCAGCCATCTCAGTCCTCTGTGGTTTCACTCCTGCGGGCCTTCCCGTCGGCCTTCAACTCTTCGGAGCCGTCGCCGCCGAGCACCTCCTCCTGCAAATAGCCCGCACCTTCGAGCGCGCCTACCCCGAACAACGCCGCCCGCAGCTAGCCGGCTCAATTTGAGCTACCGGGTTATATGCTTGACTTCGGTGCAACTCTAAGTGCCTTTAGAATGAACACTTATAAACGCGCGCCAAAACAAAGGACTTTATCCGTCTTTGGAATGAACGTTTACGCAAAACCCCGGGGGAGGGGTCGTTATGGTTAAGCAATCGTTTGGGTGGCATAGACTTCAGTCTGTGCTCTCCTGAAACGCCACAGCCCCCATCCGGCGTTCCTCCGGCCGTAGCCTGCACTCTGTACTCTCCTGCTCTAGCAGCCGTCGCTCCATCAACCACTTGCCAACGACATAGCCCAGCGTTCCGGTAATCATCCCCGCGAAAACATCGGCCACATAATGATACCGTCCCCAAATCGTCGATACGCACATGCACGCCACTAAAGGCAGCATTACCCAGAACAGCCACTTCCGGTGCCGCCAAGCCCCCCAAGTCGCCGCCACCGCCCCAGCCACATGCTCCGAAGGAAACGCCGCGCCTCGCACGCGCCCGTAGTGTTCGATAAAATTGATCACGGAAGTCGCCGCACCGCCGCGCAACTCCCCATGCCACGCCCCAACCATCGAAAACCACGGACTCTCAATCGGAAAGCAAATCGCAATCACATAGCCGATCGCGTACCCCACCGCCGAATACGTCATCACCGACCAATACCCTCGCCAATCCCGCCGGTAATACAAAACGCCGCCGACCACTAGCAAGTACGTGAAGTACGTCAAATAAACAAACTGCATGAAATCATTCCGCGCCGGCGTCGCGAATTGCTCCAGCCACACGGTAGGGTGCACGCCCGTCAGCCAATGATCGAACGCAATCAACTTTGCATCCTGCCACCCCGGCTGCACCAAATGCACCAGTCTCCCCAACTCCTCAAAGCAAAACAAAAAATACAAATGCGGATACCAATGTCGCCAAAAATGCAAAAACTTCTGCGCCACGGTAGAACAGACACTCTTGTATGTTCTTTCTCCAGCTCCTTCACTAAACTCTTCACGACCAGAAACCTGCGCCTCAGTTCTGCACAAAACCAAAATCACCGCAGCCACCAGCACCTGCATCCCGATCAACCGCGCCGGATGCGCCAAGTTCTCCGCAAAGAAAAGTATCAACGAGCTCGAAACTCCCAAGTAACCCAGCGCGACGTACTCGAACATCGCGCAAGAGGCCCACGCAGCCGTCAATTCCCGCCGCGCGAGTGCGCGGAAATTCTGCGTCTTCTGTTCGATGGCCGCGACACTCTCACTGCCCTGGAGCGCTCCGTCACGCCACGCGAGCGCGTACTCACGTCCTTTGTATTCGTCTCTCTGAGCGTTGCTCATGCCCTGAACCCCGCCTTAGCCCGCGCCGCCGGCGACTCGTGGTCACTCTCATCCGTTCTCTGTGTCCTCGGCGCTCTCCGCGCACCCTGTGTAAAATTCTTTTCCTTTCCCCAACGCAACACGGCCCACTCATTCCTCCGAGCAATGCGCGCCAAGTCACTCGATGGATTGACCGCCGCAGGCTTTCCGACGGCATCGAGCATCCACCGGTCACTCGAACTGTCTCCATACGCGAAGCATCTCTGCAAATCCAAATTCTTTTCCGCCGCGACTCGCCTGATAGCTGGTGCCTTGGCCTCGCCAAACATCGCTTCTCCCAAAATCCGCCCCGTCCATTTTTCGTTCTTCTCTTCCAACCGCGTCGCGCACACACGAATCTTGGTTGTCAATCCGCGTTCACCAAGCTCAGCTTCCAGCCCGCGCGCCGCTCGCTCCGCCAAGGGCTCCAGCGTTCCGCTCACAACCACAATCAAGTGTCCGCGTTCCGCATGCCAAGCAGCGCGCTCGATCGCTTCCGGATAAAACGACGGAACCTTGAGTAAGTCTTTTGCATCAACAAAAACGCTTCGCAGGTACATCTTGTTCGCGTGCATGACCTGATTGATCCCTCGCGGCACGAGTCGTGCGGCTTCTCTCAGCCACAAAAAACAATTCCGAATCCCGATCAGTTTTCGATAACGCAGAATCGAGAAGAGCCTCCTCTCCAATGACGGCAAGCACACGAGCGTTCCATCCAGATCGAAGAACGCCGCAACTCCGCCGTTCTTCTTCTCTACGTTCTTCACTTCTTGTATTTCTTCTACTTTCCTCTCCTTGATCACATCGCCCCCTGCGCAACTCGCTTCACTCTGCGCGCTTGGCCCACGCTCGAAACAAAGCGCCATCCCTCCGCCAACACCGGCAATCCACGCAACAAACAAAACGCCGCCGTCATCCACGTCAATACGTGCGCGCCGACACGGAGCAACCCGTGCAAGTCCGCGGTCATTCCTCCTAGCAACGCCACAGGTCCGCGCGTTAAGGCCAGTTCCAATCCCAGGTAGCAAAAGCAGAGACACTTCATCGCCGCATACAAACCGCGGCTCCAGCGCGACGCCACGAGCGCCCGTCCCCACCACGTCTGCAGCATCGCGTTGGCGCCCCACCCGGACTGCCCCGCGCGCATCGCCAGCCCGCGCAAGAAATCCGTCGCCGCTCCCCGCGCAAAAAAGAAAACTGGGAGCCATAGCGACACCATTCCCACCACCGCGAAGTACGTGAAGTACACGTTTTCGATCATGCGGTCGCCGAGAATATCGATCTGCGCTCCGACCGGGGTCGCCAGATTCTTTCGCCGCGCGATGTGCCCATCTAAAGCGTCCAGCGCGATCGTCGTAACCGTCAGCACAATCGCCGCGAGATTCGCCCACGGCCCTCGCCCAAATAGACTCACCGCCGCGAACCCCACCGCCACGCGAAGTGCAGTCACTTTGTTCGGAGTCCACTGCATAGCCACCGGCCCCAACCTGGCGGACGCTCTGAATGCGCCCACTTGTCACATGGCAACCGCCTTGCCAACCGCGCACAGTGCAAAGCCTTGGCTACCTATCACTTACGGGCATCCCCGCGGATCGAAACTCTTCAGCACGTCGGGCAAACACGTCATCTGTCGCCCGTACCATGCCGCAGGTATCGAATGCGAACCACTCGCGTCTAATGGAGTTGCCCGGGACTGTCCTCGCGCTAACGCGTGACGCGCTTTTCCCGTCTTTGTGGGAGAATTAGAGAAGTCCAAGCAAGAAACGAATCAGCTGCTCAAACTGGAATAACCGCGCCGCGCGGTGGGTCTAGTGCCAGTGACGTAATTCAAGATTGGAATCTACGACAGATCGAGTTCACAAAAATTAGGTTCAAAATAGATGACTGACGTTTCTCTAGCAGCAGCGTTTATCGCCGGGCTGGTTTCTTTTCTCTCGCCCTGCGTGCTTCCTCTTGTTCCGGGCTACATCTCCATGCTCTCCGGCATCGGCATGGAGCAATTGCGCCAGGGCCAGCAGCCGCGCGGCGGCCTGTTCACTTCCGCGCTTTCCTTCGTCGTTGGGTTCTCTGTGGTTTTCATTTCGTTCGGTGCTTCGGCGAGTGCCGTCGGCACGTTTCTTCTGAAGAATCGTGGAATGCTGGCGCCTATTGCCGGCGCGCTGATTTTGCTCTTCGGCTTGCATCTGGTTGGCGCGCTGGTGAAGCTCACCTTTCGCACTGGCTTCATCTTGGGAGTTCTCCTAGTAGTTTTGGGCGTCGCTTCGATCCTCCATCACGGCCCGCTTTTCCTCGGCCTCGGCTGGGTGCACTTTTTCTCTCTCTCGCTCATTGGTTTCTTTGGTCCTGCTCTTGCAAAGTGGCTCAACCGCGATGTGCATTTGCGCAGCACCAGCACGAAGCCCGGCCTCTTCAGCGGGTTCTTCCTCGGCTTCGCGTTCGCTTTTGGCTGGACACCTTGTATTGGGCCGATTCTCGCCACGGTGCTTGCACTCGCCGCGGCCAGCGACACTATTGCGCGTGGGATTCTGCTTCTGGCCGTTTATTCGGCGGGCCTTGCTGTTCCATTCTTGCTGACGGCTCTTGGTATTGGACAATTTCTCAAGTTTTATCAGCGCTTCCGAAAGTATCTGCACGCCGTCGAAGTACTTAGCGGAGCATTGCTCCTCTTCGTGGGCGGGCTCGTCTTCGTGAATAAGCTGACCTGGCTGGCGGGCAAGCTCAGCTTTTTGAATGACGCCGTTTTGTGGCTGGAAAAATCCTTGACTGGCGTGAAATAAGGGGCCTGCGTTTCTCCAGGTCCAAGCGCGAAGAATTGGCGTTCGGGTATAATTGAATTGAGGAATGGAAGATGAAAACGCTGTTGGTCGTTGCTACTGTGCTGGCCCTGGTTGCCGGCACTTACTTTGCGGATAAGGCGACGCGTATTAAGCCAAAAACCGGGGTTCCCGGCAATGCCGTCTTGAAGGGCGATAATCCGAACGCCGACAATCAGGCAGATTTGCCTGAGCCCGAGCTCACGCTCAAGGACCTCGATGGAAAAGACGTCTCCCTCAGCGAATACAAGGGCAAAGTTGTCCTGGTAAATTTCTGGGCTACCTGGTGCGAACCGTGCCGCGTGGAAATTCCCTGGCTCATTGAAATGCAGCAAAAGTACGGCCCTAGGGGATTCGTCCTCCTCGGCATCGCGCTAGACGAAGAAGGCAAGAGCGTCGTTGCGCCGTTCGTCGGCAAAGAGCGTTTCGATGTCAACGGCCAAAAGCTGCCCATGAGCTACAAGATCCTTATCGGCAATGATGACGCCGCGGATAAATTCGGGGGCCTCTTTGGTTATCCCACCAGCATCCTCATCTCCCGCGATGGCAAGCAGATCAAGCGCGTCACCGGCATGATCAGCGAAGGCGAAATGAACAAAGCGATCGAATCCCAACTCTGATACGCTCAAACCATGCTTGAAGAAAAGGATTTTCAGAGAAAAGCCGACGCTGCCTTCACCGAACTCAAGAAACGCCTTCTCGTTGTAGCCGACGAACACGGCTTCGATGTCGAAGGTGAAAGCGGAAAACTCGAGGTGATCTTCGAGGAACCTGAGGAAGTGAAATTCGTCATCTCCCCGAACACGCCGATTCGGGAGATTTGGATTTCCGCGCTGTCTACGTCCTTCAAGCTCGGCTGGGCCGAAGCGAGAAACGCTTTCGTGCTCGAAAAAACGGGCGAAGACCTTTTTGCAGTGATAAACCGCGTTGTTTCTCAGCAACTGGGCACTCAGGTCAAACTATGAAATTCGCTGCCAGCATCTGCGTCAGCATCCTACTATTGGCGGCCGTCGCGGCATGGCCCTCCCCGCCGCAGCAGGTTCCTTCGCCAAAAGATGTTGTAGCTCCCATGATCTATGTTTCGCTTGATCCCGTCGGCCGCGGCAGCCAATTCCAGATTGCTGCGGTCCTGAAAATCCGCCCTGGCTTCCACATCAATGCCCGCGAAAAATCGGAAGATTACCTCATCGCTACCGATCTCCGCGCCGAGGCCCCCGCTGGATTTCAATTGGGCGATGTTTCTTATCCCAAAGGCGCGCTGCACTCCTTCACTTTTTCCAAAAAGCCGCTGAACGTCTACGAAGACACCATCACTCTGCGTCTTCCGGTCACCGCGCTACCGAGCGCTCCTCTCGGCGCGCAACACATCCCGCTCAAATTGCGCTACCAGGCTTGCAGCACGGAAATTTGCCTGCCTCCGGTCACTCTTACGCTCGACGCCGTGTTCAACATGGCCGCATCCGCTGGCAAACCCGTGCACTCCGAGCTTTTTCCTCCGAAATAAGTTCTCTTGACGATAAAGCCCAGGGAGCCAATGACGCGCTGTCACCGCGCAGCCCGTTTCTCCACTCCGAAATTTAACTCCCTACAGCCTTTACCCGACTACACGCCCCAGTCATTTCCGGGACAATCTTACAATGGCGGACACTCGAAAACCTTTCCGAAAGTGGCCGGTCATAACTGGATTTCTTGTGGTGTTGATCGCAGCGGCCGGTGGAATTCTCTACTGGCATGCACGACACATGGACAACTTTGTGCGCCTCTGGGTCATCCGTTCGCTGAGCGAACATTTCCATAGCCGCGTCGAGCTAGCAACGCTTCGCGTCAGCGGATTCCCTCAACTCAGCGTTACGGGCGAAGACCTGACGATTCACTTCGACGGTCGCACCGATGTTCCGCCACTCATCCACATCGACAAGCTTTCGTTCAGCCTCGGTGTGCTCGCCATTCTTCGGCTGCCGCGGCACGTCTCCACAGCGCGGATCGAGAACATGACCATCACAGTTCCGCCTCGGGGAGAAAAACCGGATCCGAAACTCAAAGAGCCGGAAAAACCAAAAAACGTTATCTCTTCCTTGATCATCGATGAGGTTACTTGCAAGAACACGGTTCTCATTACGCTCCCGAGAAAGCCGGATCCAGGAAAACCTCAAAAAGAACCGCTGGAATGGGACATTCACGATCTTGCTTTCACTTCCGCAAGTCTGGACAAGCCCTTTCATTTCCATGGAAAACTGACGAACGCGAAGCCCAAAGGGGAAATCGACACCACCGGCGACATCGGTCCCTGGGATCTCGATGAGCCCAGCGCCACGCCTGTTTCCGGTACCTACAAATTCACCGACGCCGATCTTGGGCCCTTCCCCGGGATCGCGGGCATTTTGTCCTCGACAGGAAAGTACAACGGCGAAATAGCGGAGCTTCAAGTGGAAGGCGAGACGGACACGCCGGATTTCTCTCTCGACAAAATTGGCAAATCTGTGCCGCTCCACACCGAATACTCCGCCACGGTCGACGGCACAAACGGAGACACTCTCCTCCATCCCGTGCGCGCCACGCTGGCTCGCTCGGTCATCATTGCGGAAGGCAGCGTCATTAACGAGCCCGGCCACATTGGGCACAGGATCGTCCTCAACATCGGCGCGCCTAACGCCCGCATCCAGGACATCCTCAGTCTCGCCATGAATTCCGACAAACCCATCTTGAGCGGCCCTGCAAAGATCAAAGCAAAATTGATTCTGCCTCCTGGGAAAGAAAAAGTTCTGAATAAGATGATTCTCGATGGCCAGATTGGTATTGACGATGCGCGGTGGACCAGCGCGGAAGTCCGAGGAAAACTTGAGTCCCTCAGCCGCCACGGTGAAGGCAAGCCGAGCGACGACGACGCGGGAAGCGCGGTCTCCGATCTCCGCGGCAAATTCCATCTGGAAAAAGGCATTATCACTTTTTCCAATCTGACGTTCGGCGTTCCCGGGGCGACCATCGACCTCGCCGGCACTTATCAAATCCAGGGAGGCGAAATCGATCTCCATGGACACCTTCGCCTTCAGGCGAAGCTCTCGCAAACGGTCACAGGGGCAAAATCTTTTTTTCTGAAGGCTCTTGATCCGTTCTTCGCGAAAGAGGGGGTCGGAGCAGTTATTCCCATCTCAATTTCCGGCACACGAGATAACCCGACGGTCGGTGTCACGATCTTGCACAAGAAAATCGAGAAAAAGATGGGCGCTACCAAATCGGCACTGCAGCAAGCTTCGGATTGAGCGGCCAGCATCCGCGAAATAGTCCTCCTATGACCTGTGATACACCCAAAAACGTATCAATAAGAAGGAACCTTTTCGCCGCTCTAGCGTCTTCTACGGCATGAACCTCTACGCCTACGTCCGCTCCGCGTTTCGCCAATTCAAGCGCAATCCCGGTTTTTTCGCCACGGCATTGGCCGCCCTGGCTCTCGGAATCGGCGCTAACACAGCTATTTTCAGCGCGGTGGAGGGAGTGCTGCTCCGGCCGCTGCCCTATGCCGACGCGAGCAAGCTCGTGATGGTGTGGGAGGAGGCGTCCTATCTCGGGTTCTCCCACAACACTCCGGCGCTCGCCAATTTTGTGGACTGGCGCGCGCAAAATCAGGTTTTTACGGACATGGCGGCGATGGGCTATTCCGAGGCTGCCCTCAATGGCGACCAAGGGCCTGAACAAGTTCTGGGGCGCCGTGTGACTCCGAATTTTTTTGATGTGCTCGGGGTGCAGCCAGTTGTGGGGCGCCCCTTCACAGTGGAAGAAGACGCGAAGAAGAGCAAGGTAGTGGTGCTGGGCTATCCGCTGTGGCAGCGACGCTTTGGCGGGAACGCGGCCGTTGTTGGGCACACGATTTTGATGGATGGCGAGGCGACGACCGTGGTGGGCGTGATGCCACGTGGTTTCTTTTTTCCGGACAATCAGACGGACTATTGGGTACCGGCTTCGTTTACGCCGGAGGACCTGGCGCGGCGGACGCGGCACTTTTTGGAAGTTGTGGCGCGGATGAAGCCCGGCATGACGCTTGAGCGGGCGCAGCGCGATATGGACGTGATCGCGAAGCATTTGGAGCAACAGTATCCCGATACGAACACGAATATTGGAGCGGCGGTTGTTCCCATTCGGAAGCAATTTGCCGGCGATACGGGTACTGGGCTGTGGGTGCTGCAAGTGGCGGCGGTGCTGGTGCTGCTGATTGCTTGCTCGAATCTGGCGAATTTGCTTTTGGCGCGCGCGGCGGGGCGCCGACGGGAAATGGCGGTGCGTATCGCTTTGGGTGCGAGCCGCGGGCAGATTGCAGCGCAACTTGTGACAGAGAGTTTGTTGCTGTCGGTGGGAGGAGGAGTGGCGGGGTTGGTGGTTGGCAGGCTTTGTTGGGGCGTGTTCAAGAACCTGGTGCCTTCGCAAATCGCGGGGGAGGGTTTTGCGCTGAATGCGCCGGTGCTTTTGTTTACGGCGGCGATCTCGATTTTGTCGGGCGTGTTTTTTGGGTTGGTGCCGGCGCTGCGGGCAACGGACGTTTCATTGCAGGAATCGCTTAAGGAAGGCGCGCGCGTGGGTGAATCGCGCGGGGGCGTGCGGCTGCGCGACACTTTGGTGGTCGCGCAATTCGCGATGGCGTTTGCACTTTTGGTGGGCGCGGCTTTGATGATTGAGACGCTTTGGAATTTGCGGAGCGTCAATCTGGGTTTTCGCGCGGATCACCTGTTGACGATGGGTGTGCCGCTGCCGGACAAGAAATACGATACGAATGAGAAGATTCGCGCGTTTTATCGCGATGTGCTGGACCGCACGCGGGCGTTGCCCGGCGTGAAAAGCGTGGGCTTTGGCTCGGATGTGCCGTTCACTTCGGTGGGCGACACGGAAGGCTATGCGATCGAGGGCGCGCCGCCTACTTTGCCGGGGCAGGATAATGATGCGCTGTATCGCGAAGTGACGGCTGGTTATCTGGAGACGATTGGCGGGACGCTGGAGCGCGGGCGCTTGCTGGAGGATCGCGACGTCGATTCGAGCTTGCCGGTGGTGGTCGTGAATGAATTCTTGGCCAAGCGGCATTGGCCAGGGCAAGATGCGGTGGGGAAACGTCTGAAGCTTACGGGATCGAAGGAACCGTGGCGAACGGTTGTCGGTGTCGTGAAAGACATTCGCGAGCGCGGGCTTTTGCTGGACATGAAGCCGGCGGTCTACGTGTCTGTGAATCAGGTGGATAGCCCGTCGCCATATTACCTAATTGCGAGAACCGCCCAGGACCCTGCGAGCGTGATCAACGCGTTGCGCGGCGCGGTTTGGGCCGTGGATAGCGAGCGGCCTGTATCGCTGATTCGTACCATGGATCAGCTCATGGAGCAAAACGTTGCGGACCGCGCGCGGCCTATGATGTTGCTGGGAATTTTCGCGGGGCTGGCGCTGGTTTTGGCGTGCATCGGCGTGTACGGTGTGCTGGCTTACTCCGTCGCGCAACGGACGCGCGAAATCGGCGTGCGGATGGCTTTGGGGGCCCGGCCGGGAGATGTTACCTGGATGATTTTGGGGCGCGGATTGAAACTGAGCGCCGTCGGATTGATTGCCGGGGCGGCACTGGCGGGAATTCTGGGGATATTGCTGCGAACTTTGCTATTTGGCGTGACGCCGGCGGCTCCGCTTGTTTATGCTGGCACTGCGGCGTCGTTGATTGTTGTGGCTCTCGCCGCATGCGTGATCCCGGCGCAACGGGCGGCGAGAGTGGATCCCGTCGTGGCCTTGCGCGACGAATAATCAGCGAATAAAAAAAACTGAGAAAAATGCCGGACGTTTTGTTCAAACAATATTTTTGGGAATTAAGCGAACGCCCTACGCAATCGGCTTACGACTCGCTCTTGCCCCAGCGCCACCATCGTATCGAACAGCGGCGGAGCAACCGCTTGCCCCACAATCGCCACGCGGCAGGCGTTGATCAACAATCCGGCTTTCACGCCGGCGGCGTCGGCCACAGCTCTCGTCTCGTGATCGCAAGCGTCGTGATTCCATCCGGGCAGCGCCGCAAGTGCGTCCGCTAGCTTTCGGAGTAGCTCGGGGACTTTCGGATCTTTCCAGAACTTTTCCTTCGCCGCTGGATCGATGGGAAAATCATCGCTGAAAAAGGCGCGCGACCACGACGAAAAGTCTGGCAGCAATCGAATTCTTGGACGCAGCAAATCTACCGTGCGCGAAAACCATGCGTGATCTCTTCCGTCCGGGCCTGGCGCGGCGCCCGCAGCCCACTCCTCTTTCCACAATTTGCTGCGCTTCAGTTCGGCTTCCACTTCCGGCAGGAGCTCTTCAATAGGAAGTTTCTGCAGATACTGGGTGTTGAACCACTCGAGCTTGGGTTTATCGAATACGCCGTTCGCCCGGCTGACGCCCTCGAGCGAAAATCGTTCAATCAATTCGTTCGTACGCAGATACTCGTCGTCGTTCCCTGGCGACCATCCCAGCAGCGCGAGGAAATTCCGAAACGCTTCGGGCAGAAATCCTTCCGTGCGGTACATGTTGACGTCGGTCGCGCCATGGCGTTTCGACAGGCGTTTCTTGTCCGGGCCAAGAATCAGCGGCAGATGCGCAAACAGAGGCGGCTCTGTTCCCAGCGCGCGGTAGAGCAACACTTGCTTCGGCGTATTGGAAAGATGGTCGGCGCCGCGAATCACGTGCGTGATACGCATGTCGATATCGTCCACCACCACGCCCAGTTGATACATCGACTGGCCAAACTCTTCATCGCCCTTGCCCGATCGCAGTAACACGAAATCCTCGATCTCGTCATTCGAAAATTCTGTCTCGCCAAAGACCACATCGGTAAATTTCGTCGTTCCGCCGAGAGGCACTTTGAAGCGCACGGCTGGTTTCACGCCCGGAGTCGAAGGCTTGCCGTCGCGGCAACTGCAGCGCGTCACGCGGCGAGCTCCGCCGCCCTTCGGCTCTTCGTCCTGCGCAGGCTCCGCGTGGTCTCCGCCAGCGTACTTTTCCGCTGGGCAGTAGCACAAAAAGGCAGTGCCATTCGCAAGGCATTTTTTTGCGGCTTCACGATAAAGTTGCGTGCGTTGCGATTGGTAAAACGGGCCTTCGTCCCACTGGACGCCGAGCCATTTCAGCCCATCCAGAATACCCGTTACCAGCTCCGGCTTGTTCCGCTCCGCGTCGGTGTCTTCAATCCGCAGGATCATCGTGCCGTCCTGCCGCCGCGCAAACAGCCAATTAAATAGCGCCGTCCGCGCGCCTCCGACGTGGAGATACCCTGTCGGAGATGGCGCAAACCGTACGCGTACGCCGTCCTGTGGTTTGTTAGTCATTTCGCTCATGCTTATCGAGCGTCCTGCGCTCTAATTTCAATCCTTCAGTCTAGCGAAACACCCAAACTCCGTCCAACCTGGCCCTCGCCCAGCCCAAAATGGATATGTTGGACTACGCCGAGCTTCCGCCCTGTTCACTTTGTATGGAAACCGTTACCCCCTCCCTGCTGCCTCTTTGGCAACCGGTACCCCGGTAGGCTTGCTTCCTGAAAATTCCATCATCCATAATCACAAGTACTTGGCATTGTGCATCGAGGTGCCCCCTCGCGCGGCCGCACTGTTGTCCCCCGTGTGCGACCGTCGAGGTTTCAGGTATCCTCCTGACGCACAAGTCGCTTCACCGTTTTTGTACGTTGCAACGGAGCCGTCCGTGTTCGGGACGGAGAATTGACCGAGGCCTTGACCAACCTGAGCTTCATCGCACTGGCATTGCTGGCGGCTACCTCTTTGGTGGCCAGCTTCTTCGCCTATATTTACCAGCTCAAGCAGCGCCCCTATCTGCTTTACTGGACTGCCGGATGGGCGATGGTCGCTCTCAGCTACGTCGGGCCAGCTATCTCGCAGGGCACCCACTCGTGGCCGCTCGAGACTGCGCTCGATCAATTGCTTTATGCCGCCGCGGGAATCTTTTTCTTTCTTGGCGCCCAGCTTTACGCGGGACGTCAACTTTGGACTATCCCTGCTGCCGCAGCCGGCGGCGTGCTCGTGTTTTGGGCCGGTGCCGTTTCTCTTGGTTGGTTCAACTTTCCGCTGATTCTTCCAGCAGCTGCGATTTTTCTCGCCGTCGCGTACATCTTCTGGCAAGAGAGTCGCCGCCAGGAGACATTTGCTGACTGGCTTCTCGCCGTCACTTTTGTTGTATGGGCCGTCGTTGGAGTAACTTTCTCCTTCTTCCGCACCGCTCCGTTCTTCCGCGATATCAGTTTCCAGACCGCCGCCGCCGTTCCCTCCGCTTTCGTCGCCATGCTCATGGTCATGGCGCTCTACGAGGAGGAAAAGCGCCGCGTCGAGCGCAACATGTTGGCGCTCTCCAATCTCAATCTCGCCACCTCGAGTTTCGTCGGCGGAGAAATTCAGCGCATGCTTTCTCAGGCCCTCGATCGCGTCCTGGGAGTTGTGCGGCTGCCCGCTGGCGCGCTCTTTCTCCATCATGGCGATCCACAGGGCCCCACGTCCGTCGTCGCTGTCGGCTTGAGCGATAATTTCTGCCGCACCGCGCAGGAACAGGGGCTGGACGATTATCTCGTTGGCCTCGTCTCACGTCTCGGCGGTTTACTCGGTTTCCGCGATCTTCGAAATGACGACACTGTGGCCGCTCTCGAGCGCGAAGAGCCCATTCGTCGTTTCCGCCAGCTCGCTCTCGCGCAAGGTCTACGCAGCATCGTGGCTATCAGCCTTCAAGCGAAGGAGCATGCTTTTGGCGTGCTTCTTCTCGGCACACCGGACAGCCGCCGCTTTACTCCCGCCGAATACCGCCTGCTTCTCGCGCTAGGCCACCAAATCGGCATGGCCGTCGAAAACAGTTATCTCATCCAGCAGACATCCCGCCGGTCCGAGGAGCTTCACGTCCTCAACGAGATTGGCCGCGCCCTCAGCTCCACGCTGAACAAGGAAGACCTGCTCCGCAAAGTTTGGGAAGAGCTCCGCCGCCTCTTCGATGTCGATAATTTTTACATCGGCGCGCTCAACCCTCTTCGCGATGAAATGCAATTCGAGATAGAAGTGACTGGCAGCACACTGAAGCCTCGGCGCAGCCGGCCGGCCGGCAACTATCTCACCGAATACATTATTCGCACGCGCCAGCCCGTGCTTATCCGCGAAAACTATGCCGTAGAAGTCAAAAAACTTGGCGTCGAGCCCATTCTCCAGAACGGCTGCTTCTGCGGCGTTCCGCTCGTCGCCTACGATCACACTATCGGCGCCATGGCTGTTTTTTCGGAAAACGAGCGCGTCTTTGACGAAGGGCACCTCGAGCTCATGCGCGTCCTCGCCAGCGAAGCGAGTATCGCCATTGAAAACGCTCGCCTCTTCCACGAAGAGCGCACCAAGGCGCGTCATCTCTCGCTGCTCAACACCATTTCTCGCAACGCCATCGCCACGCTCAATCCCGACGAGATGCTCGCCAAGATTGCCGAGCAGCTCGAAGCTGGGCTAACTTACGATCACATCGGCATCAGCGTTCTCGAATACTCGACGCGCGAGCTTGTTGTCCAAGCCGAAGCTGGCGCTCGCCGTGGGGCTCTCGGCCGCCGCATTCCCCTTGGCAACGGCCTCATAGGCCATGTTGCCCGCAGCGGCCAATTGGCGGACTACCAGTCTTCCACCTCCCTAGAGTCCCCGCACAAACCGCTCTTGCCGGATTCCGCTGCTGCCATTGCTCTCCCAGTGTTCTACGCCGAACAGCTCCACGGCGTGCTGTACGTCGAATCTTCGTTCCATGTGGAATTCTCCGAGGAAGAGATTCTCCTTCTTCGTACTCTTGCCGACCTCATTGCCGGCGCGCTGCACAATTCCCTCTCCTTCCAGAAGGCTCAGGAGCAGGCCATTACCGACGGTCTCACAGGCGTCAAGACCCATCGCTTTTTCATGGAAGCCCTTTCCGCCGAGTGGAAACGCTCCACGCGCGCGGGCCGCGCTTTCGCTCTCGTACTGATGGACCTCGACCGCTTCAAGTTCGTCAACGATTTTTACGGCCACCTCGAAGGCGACCTCGTTCTCCAGCGCGTTGGCCACATCCTCGAAACGAATTGCCGCCGCTCGGATGTCGTAGCCCGCTACGGCGGCGACGAATTCGTCATTCTGATGCCGGAAACCAACATGGAGCATGCCCGGCAGCTTGCCACCAAGCTGCGCGGCTGGGTTTCCGCGGATCCGCTTCTGCGCGAGAAAAACATCAGCGCCAGCTTTGGTATCGCCTGCTACCCGCTTCACGGCTCTTCGCCGCAGGAGCTCATCCAGGTGGCTGACGCCTCCATGTATTTGTCAAAGCATCAGGGCGGAAATGCCGTTTCCACCGCCGATCATTTCGATCCCAACGAAGCCAAAAAGTGGAAGCGCGATGTTCTCGAAGCCTACCTCGGCGTAACTTTAAAGCGCCTCTTTGCAACTGGTCCGGAAGCCTTTGAAGAAATCTACTCGCGCCTCAAACAATTCACCGAGTCGCTTGCCACCACCGAGGTTCCCAACACCAAGCCCACAGTGCCCTCGTCCTCGCGTGGTCCGGAAGGCCTGCCCCAGGCCGTCCTCGACACGGTTACGTCACTCGCTTTCGCGATTGACGCAAAGGATCACTACACTCAGGGACACTCGCAGAAAGTCTCCGCCTATGCTGCTCTCATCGCTGAATCTCTCAATATGAGCAACGCCGAGATCGAGGAGATTCGTCTTGGAGGCGTGCTCCACGACATCGGGAAGGTCGCCATCCCCGAAGGCATCTTAAACAAGAGTGGCCCGCTCAATCCCGACGAATGGGAAACCATGAAGTCCCACGTAAGATTCGGCGCCAAGATTCTGGATCCTCTCGCTCCGCTGGCCCGCGTTCGCGAGATGGTTCTGCATCACCACGAATTTTTCGATGGCTCCGGCTATCCCGACGCTCTCTCGGGCGAAGGCATTCCTCTCGGCGCCCGCATCATCGCCGTAGCCGATGCCTACGACACGATCACCAGCGATCGCACATACAAAAAGGGCCGGAGCTCTCTCGAAGCCCTCGCCGAGCTGGAGCGCTGTGCCAACGCACAGTTTGACGGCGCCATCGTGCAAGTCTTTGTCCGTACCATGCGCCAGCTCCCGAATCCGATCATCGAAGTCGCCACGACCGCCCCCCGCAACTCTTAGCTCTGGCACTAGCCTCATCTGAAGCTGCTATCGTTTTTTGCTTTCTCTCCGTCCAAGCATTCATGAACCGCAGCAGACTCACCCTGCTTCTGTTTCTGTTCGCATCCATAACGGCCGCGCCGATTCTCGCCACTAGCTATTCCGCTGCGGCTTTCAAAAAGCTCCTTTCTCTCGCGGGAGACTGGGAAGGAAAAGATGAGCACGGCATGGTCGTAAAAACGACCTTCAAGCCCATGGCTTCAAACACCGCCGTCATGGAGACGCTGGCAATGTCCGGTATGGACGAGATGGTCTCGCTCTACAGCGTCGACCAGGATTCCATTGCTCTGGTCCACTATTGCCCCACCAACAATCAACCTCGCATGCGAGCAACTCCTGACTCTGAAGACGTCAAAGACCTCGTCTTTGAATTTCAAGGCGCGGGAAATCTCAAGTCACCCTCCGCGGGGCATCAGCATCACCTCGTCATCCGCTTCAACGACGCCAACCACATCACGGAAACCTGGACCTGGCGTCAAAACGACAAAGACACCCTCCTGGTCTTTCATCTGACGCGCCAGTAAGCGGGATTCGGGGACGCGAATAGACTAATTTGGGACTCTTCCGGAACTCGCCTCGCCCGCGAGCGTCTCCGGGATGCATGTCCAAATCCAAACTCTCCTCACCGCGTGTCGAGATCCACGTCCTTGATCGGCAAATCCCAATGGGCGTCGAGAATCTCAAATCGCCTCTGCTCTTCTCTCTTGTACGTTTCCTGATCCGGATAGAGCTGCTTGATGAGGGCCGCGCTGTCGAAATTGTCATTGGCGATCGCCGCATTCTTATACACGATGGTCACCCGGAAGTCCCAGCGGCCGTCTTCCGTCGTGTGATACCGCGGCGCCACCATGCTCACTTTCAGCATGCGTCCTAGTTCCATCTCTTTCTTCAGCACTGGGTAGTGATTCTTCTTGAATAGTGCGAGGAATTCCTCGGCGTGCCCCCATTTCGCTTTGTAGTAGTACTCAATCACGAATGGCTGGCCGTTCCCTTCGCTCCCCGCTGCGCTCTGCGCCTTCGCCCGGTCGTGCCCCACCCAGAGCGATGCCATCAGCACGAGTACCGCACTACCTGCCCACCTCATCACCCGCTCTTTTCTCATGCGCATAAGTCTCCTCCGTCTGGTCTCCTTGCTAAACCACCTATCCTAACCTCATTTCCACGGGCGCGAACTCCCCTAGGCCCTCTCCGAGGCATGCAAAGCCAAATCGAAACGGCTCCTGTTATTCTTATAATTCTTGAATGACTTGGAATCTCATGGAGGCAAAATGCAAACAGCATCCATAAAATGGATTGGCGAGGAGAAATTTGTGGCCACCAGTCCTTCCGGCCACGCCATTGCCATCGATTCCGACCGCACTTCTAACAAAGCCCCCGGCCCGATGGAGCTTGTGCTGATGGCGCTCGGCGCGTGTACGGCCACCGATGTGGTCAGCATCCTCAAGAAAAAGCGGCAAAAACTCGAATCTCTGGAAGTGATCTGTTCGGGCGAGCGCGCCTCTGAGCCGCCCACTGTCTGGAAAAAACTCGAAATTCTTTATCGCCTCCGCGGCTCGCTCGACGAAGCTGCCGTGAAGCACGCTATCGAGCTCAGCGAACAAAAGTATTGCTCCGTTTCCGCGATGCTCCAAAAAACCGCCACGCTAACCTGGCGTCACGAAATTCTTCCACCCACGGAATGATTCCTTGCATCCAATGTGACTTTTGGCTTCCAGACCCGACGCCGCGGCGAATCCTAGTTTCCTACTCTCTTGCCTTGTCACCCCGTATCCGCATCGCATAGAATTTCGGATTCGCTTGGTTTGCGCTAACTCTCAAGGAGAGATATGTCCCACCGCATCGCGGCAAAAATCACGGGCGTCGCAGGCTATGTTCCCCCCAAGGTGCTCACCAACGCCGACCTCGAGAAAATGGTCGCGACCAATGACGAATGGATTCGCACCCGCACCGGCATCCGTGAGCGCCACGCCGTCGAACACGGCACAGCCAGTTCCCATCTCGCCACCGAAGCCGCCAAAGCCCTTCTCGCGCAGACCCAGACGGACCCCGCCGATGTTGACATGATCGTCGTCGCCAGCGTTACGCCGGACATGATGTTTCCCGCGACGGCTTGCCTCGTACAAGATCGCATCGGCGCGGAAAAAGCCTGGGGCTTCGATCTCTCCGCGGCGTGTTCGGGCTTTGCTTATGCGCTCACGGTTGGAGCGCAATTTGTCGGCTCGGGCGCTCACAAAAAAGTGTTGGTCATCGGCAGCGACACCATGACCTCTATCCTCGATTACACCGATCGCGCCACCTGCGTTCTGTTCGGCGATGGAGCCGGCGCCGTGCTGGTGGAGCCCGCTGAGTCCGGCGAAGGCATCCTGGATTTCACTCACGATATCGATGGCTCCGGCGGACAATATCTGTACATGCCCGGCGGGGGCTCTCTCAATCCCGCGACAGCCGAGACTGTCGAGAGACGGATGCATTACGTCCATCAAGAGGGTTCGCAGGTTTTTAAATATGCCGTTCGCCGCATGGCGGAAGTGGCCGTCAAACTGCTCGAGCGCAATGGCTTCACGAGCAAGGATCTCGCGCTCGTCGTGCCGCACCAGGCCAACCTGCGCATTATTCGCGCCATGCAGGAACGTCTGGGCATTGACGATGCCAAAGTCATGGTCAACATCGATAAATTTGGAAACACTACGGCGGGCACGATTCCTCTGTGCCTCTGGGAAGCCGTTGCGCAAGACCGCTTGCACAAGGGCGATCTCGTGCTACTCGTCGCCGTCGGCGCAGGCTACACCACCGGCGGGGTTCTGCTTCGCTGGGCCTATTAGCGTGACCCCTCTACTGGCTGTGAGAAAACATCGTGAGTACAAAGAAAAAATGCCTCGTCCCTCCCGATAAGCTCGCCCTCTAAAGACTAAGCTACGCATATATCAAAACGCTTAAGCCCAAAGCCACGAAGAAAAAGTCCTGACCGTCTGACAATTCGTCCCAGCAAACGATTCATCTGTTGGTTTCCTCAACCAGAAACCCTTGTAGCTAGATATTAAAATGGCTGAACCCTCTCCTTGCCATCTCTCGCCGCGTCATTTTGCGGCTGGTGCCAATGGAAGCAAGCGCTCTTTGTTGATTCTGAGCACCATGCCGGCGTTGCGGTCGGCGACCTCGCTCACTTTGTATTCCGCCGAGGTGCCCAGCACCTGGGCCACTTCGGAAGGCGTTAGCTTATATTCGTCGGTCAGCCATTGCGCCATGTTAGCTGTGGCCTCGCGCATGGCGTCGTCCAGCGATCCGCTGAGGCCCATGGCCATGATGTGAGTCGCGGACTCCACTCTCGGACCGCGGACGCTCTTGGCGGGAATTACATCCACTGTGAACTCCACGTCCATGGACGTTTCTAAAGCGTTGCCGTTGAGTTCGCCATCGCCTTGGGCCGCGTGTCCATCGCCTACATACAGAAGTGCGCCCGGCACGTTTACAGGCAGATAAATCGTGGCTCCTTCCACGATCTCGTTGAAGTCCATGTTGCCGCCCCACCGTCCGGAGTCGCCTGTGCCCGGCGCGGCCTGCGCGGAACCCGGAGCAACGGCAACACAGCCCAGCATGGGGCGTAGCGGCACAGTGTATTGCTTCAAGTGCCCCGCGGGCTTCTCGGGAGTCGCTACGCCGCGTTGCCTATCGAGATACCAGCGTATTGTCTTGCCCATGTCTTTCATCTTCACGGCAAGCCCGCTATCGAGAGCGCGGCCGACAACGTAGTCATCGCTCTCGGCAAAATCGCGATTCAGGCGCAGTCGTGTCAGGTGGACCACCAGCGTATCTCCCGGCGCCGCAGTCTCCACGTAAAAAGGTCCTGTTTCGGGATTGCCACCAAGAACCCGCGTCACGCCCTTCTCGTCCTTGCCTCCTGCGTCGACGGTTGTCGTATGGACGGTGTCACCGGGCGACACAGTCAGCACGGGCTTGTTTGTCGCAGAAAATTGGCGGTAGAAAATGGTTGGAGTGAATTCGTGCCGCTGTGGTGGTCCAGAGTGGCGCTGCGGAACCATCTTCGCCGTGAACTCGTGCGTGCTTGGCGGCTCCGGATCGTCTCCGTTGGCGAACGCCAGGGACCCTGAAATGGTATCGCCCTGCACTTTGGCTGTGCATTCTTCGGTGCCGTTTTGTTCGTCCTTCGCCAAAAAGTGGATCGAGCCGCCCTGGATTGTTCCCTCGAGCTTGTCACCGTCAAAATTGCCAGTGAGTTTGTCTCCGTCCTGTTTCAGCTCCAGGGAAAACGTGATAGGAGTACCGTAGAAGTCGGAAGTCACCACCCATCGTCCGGCGACGGCGGTATTCGCCCTGGCTACACGTTCTTGAGCGTCCCGAGGCTGAGTGGTCTGTGCCGCTAAAACTCCGTGCACCAGAAACAATACGAACAGAGTGCTGCGCATTTATTCCTCCTGAGTGGCTTACTTTAGACGAAGAGCGACGCGGGAAGTTCGCAATCTCAACGAATCCCCGCCGATAGTAGATCTAACTAATCGCCCGCGCGGAAATTGTCTCAGTTGTTAGGTACGGTGTGGGTTGCCAAGATGTTCCGGATATCTGATTTTCCCGGAAGCTTACGGCGGTCCCGGAAGACAAATTACTTAGGGCTGCCCGCCTTGCGGATGTAGATCTGCCCTTGAAAATTCGTGAATTGATATTCCGGTCCGCCGCCGTTGATTGTTCCGTGGACGGTCTTGTCGATTTTCACGCGGTACTTGCCGCCCTTGCCGCGTGCATCTTCCACTTCCTGCTTTGGGGCAGACGCCTGTAACTGTACGTCGAAGTCGCTGAACACATCTCCGCGGTCCGAGCGAATGCTGACATTCGCCTTCACGTCCGCCGGAAACGTCACGTCAATATCTCCGTTCAACGAACTAAACGCCATCGGCTTCTGGGGATTCACTTTCAGAAATGTTGCGTGTACGTGCTCGTTCAACGCATGCGCCACTGCGCTTCCGGAAATATTGTTGAGCGTGACGGCGCCGTTTACGTCGTCCACATCAATCTCGCCTTCTACGCCCGTGACCGTGATGTCTCCATCATTCACAGCGCGCAGCTTCACCGAGGTGTGCACCGGCACGGAAATCGTCAGGTCAATCGTGCGCGCGTAAGACTCCGTGTTGATGCGCACTTCGTTGTTTTCTTCTTCAATCGAGAGGCCCGTGGTCGAGACATTTATCCGCTTCGGTCCGCCGGAGGGTTTCTCCCTCTCCTCATTCCTCGTCCGCGCTTCCACAATCACTTCTTTGCCGTCGTACGCCTTCACTGTGATGCCGCCGTTCACCATGCTGGCTTTAATGAACGCCGGCCGCGCTGGGTCGCTTAGATTCACCGACACGCGGTCGGGGCCGCCGCTCTGCGCTCCAGCCAGCGGAGCCAGTAACGCCGTCCCTGCCATTGTTACCGCTGCAGCTAGTGCTCGAAAAGAAAGCGATTGGTTATTCATGATTTTCAAGAATGCGAATGTCTCCATTTAGATTTTCAATCTGAATCTCTGGACCGCCGGCGTTCACCCGCGCTCCCGTAAACCGATCGGCCCGATAAACAACTTTCCCACCTTTGTGTTCAGCCTGGATCGCGTGCACCGGCAGCGCCGTCACCGGAAAATCGCTGTAAATGCCTCCATTGAACGTCTTGAAACGGAAATCTGCAGACAAATCGTGTGCGAAACGAATCTCCACATTCCCGTTGACCGTCTTGAAATCGGAATTCTCGCGAGGATTTTGGCGGAACGAGACGATCACCGGCCCATTCACTGTCCGCGCCGTGCCCGATCCCGCCATGTTGTCCATCTCAATGTCCCCGTTGACATTGCGGACCACAAAGCTGCCGTTTACATTGCTCACCTTCACGCGCCCTTCGTTCACAGTTTTCACCTTAATATCAATATCGCGCGGCACGTGCACATCGAAATCCATCTTGACTCGATACCCTTCGTCATCACGCGAATGCCTGCAATCGTCGCACTGGCAGCGGAATGGCCCGTTCACGTACAGTTTCAGCGCGCCCTCTTCTTGCGTGACATCCAACGTCACTTCCTTCTTCGCTCGCTCCAGCTTTTCTTTCGACTCGGCTTGATTCGTCCTCGCTACCGTCAGCTCCACCTTGTCCGTCGTGTCCGCAATCACTTCAATCGATCCCCACACATTGTCAATTTCGAGCGACTTGTGTCCCACAACAGGCAATGTGAAAGACTTTTGTATCTTTTCCTCGTCCCGCGATGACAAGTAGCGGTCGTCATCATCTCGACCCTTCGCGGAAACGATTTCCGGCCCCATCGCTGCATACATAAGGCCCACTATGCTTTTTCGCGAATGCCCACCTGCCATCTTGTTCGCTGGCAGCACCGGCAAGAGAAGAGCTACCGCCACATACACCATCAAAATCGGAAATAAGGTTTTTCTGCGCACGCTCTACTCCTCAATTCAATTTGCTCAAGGCCCAATCTGCCCGCTGTTTCACCGTTGGATTCAAATTCGGCGTCTGCACAAAGTTGCGCAGCCGCTGCGCCGCATCCGGATCGCGCCATTCCAGCATCAAATCGATCAGCGCGACCTGCACCAGCGGCGACTGCTGCTCTTGCAGTGCGTCCACAACACCCTTATGGACCTGCGGCTGTGCCCCGTGCCGGCTTAGAGCATCGAGCGCCGCCAGCCGCACGTCCACGCTGCCGTCGTACCTCAGGGTGTGCACCAGCGCGGACATCACTTGCGGATCGAGCTGGTCTTCTCGCCGGCTGAAGCTCACCCCCTGCAGCCGCTCGCTCGCGGACTGCTGCTGCAGCATCGAGAGCACCACCATCTGTTTCATGTTCGTCAACTCGGTGTGCATCGCCGCAATTTCGTCCTGGCTAGTGTTCGAGTGAACTGGTTTGTTCCCGAAATAATTCCCCGCGTTCACGCCCGCAAAAACGCCGATCACCAGCAGCGCCGCGCTCCACGCCACCGCCCCTACCGGAGAACGCAACCAATTCCACACGGAACCGCTCTTCTCGCGTTCTAATCGGGCCGATGCCTTATCTTTCCGCCCTGTCTGGTACGCCTGCAGCATGGCTTCAAACCGCTCGCGCGATTCTTTACTCGGCTGCTCCGCTGGCAGGAGCGACAGCTTCTTCCAGATCAGCACCTCTTCGCGGCAATCCGCGCACTGTTCCATGTGCTCTTCCACCAAGTTGTCCTGCTCGGCTTTCAAGCTTCCCTGCAAATAGTCCGGCAGGAGTTCTCCGATCTCTTCACATTTCATTTCCGAACCTCCGGGGAGGAATCGTTTTCACCACCGCAGGCCCCGTCTCCCGTGGCGCAAGCCCGCGCTCCAGTTGTTTAAAATTTTGCCGTAGCTCCTGAATCGCCCGATGAATCCGCGTCTTTACCGTCCCAAGCTCGCATCCGAGCAGCCGCGCAATCTCGTCGTACCTCAATTCCTGAAACCGGCTCAAAACCAAAATCTCGCGTTTCTCTTCCGGCATCTGCATCAGGGCGCGATGCAACAGCTCCACTTCTTCCGATTTCTGCGCCGTATCTTTGGGCATCACCGGCGGCACCATCTCCGGCTCGAACGTGATGTGCCGCGGCGTCTTCCGGTAGTGATCCACTCGCGCATTCCTCGCAATCTGGTAAATCCAAGCCCGAAAGGGCGTGCCCGGCTGGTAGCTCTGCCGGTACTTCAAAATCCGCAGAAAAACTTCCTGCACCAGGTCTTCGCTGAGCGTCCGGTCGCCCGTAAGCTTCGAATAAAAATTGTAAAGCGGCGAGTGATAGCGGTCGAACAACACCCCTAGCGTTTCGCCCGCGCCATTGCGCACTTCGAGCATGAGATCCTCGTCCGGAGCCAACTTCATCGCCTGGTCATTTTCCGTTTCGGCCCGTTCTTGCTCTTTCATAGGTGACTACCGCCAAACCCCAAAAAGGTTACACCCGCATCCTACCCCGTAGGAGCACAGCATGCTGGGCCCCAGCTTGCCAGGGCGTACAAATCGGCGTGCCTTTTCCGCCCCATGCAATCCCTAGTCTTTAATCGGGAGCGTATCTCTAGATTCTTCTAGACGGAGATGAGCGTAGTGCACGCACATGCTGCAGGATAGTCAACAGACTCATCTAAAAGCGGGAATCGGCTATAAGTGGGGATGAACTAAAGAGACTAATAGGGGAAGCCTATCCGTCGCGCTAGCAAGACCGCAAAGCTGCCGCCAAGGCCAGATTCGCCTGCAGCCGCCGATCGATCTGTACCGCCGCAAAACGCGCGCAAATGACGCGCTCGCGTTCGCACCACTCGGCTACCGCAGGCATACGCACACCGGAGAGTGCGCCCAGAACTTCGACAATCCGGTAGTAAGCCCGCACCAGAGTCAACCCACCGCCACCAGGACCTAGCTCGGGGGTCAATTCGTGCAAACCAGCCAATTTCTCGAAATCCTGCCCCTTCATCCGCCCGGCGTCGAGATTAGCCGCGGCCAAAACCCGGTCAGACACCGGCTGAGCAGCCACTCCCGCCAGAATCGCCCGCCAGTAGTAAAGGGCGAATTGCGAGAGCGCCACGATGGAGATCGCAAGTAGCATAGCGGCGAACATTCCTCAGGTTTGCCTCTGCCCACATTCTGCCCGCCGCATCCTCCCGAGCCAATAGCCCGCTAGTACCACTCGTCTAGGACCCCCAGCTTTGGCGGATGGCGGATCTGCTAGGGAACAGCATTCTTCTGCATTTTCGCTTGCACGATTTAAGGGTTTCCCTTATTATGGGTCCATGAACATCACCCTCTCTCTCGACGAGAAGCTCGTCAAAGAACTCCGCAAAATTGCCGTGGACCGCGATACCACCCTCACAGGCATGGTCCGCGACTATCTCGAAAAGGTCGCCGCCGAAAACGCCGCCACCGGCAAGAAGCGGCGTCAACGCGAAGCTCTCGAACACACCTTCGAGCGGCTGCAATTCCACATCGGCGAGCGCAACTGGACGCGGGCGGATCTGCATGTCCGCCGCTGAGTTTCTGGACACCAATATTCTTGTCTACGCTTACGACGCAAGCGATCCCGAAAAGCAATCCATCGCCCAAGACTTGACGCGGCGCGCGCTCCAGAGTGAGTTCGTCATTTCCGTCCAGGTACTTTCTGAGTTTGCTTCCACGATGCTCCACAAAGCCTTGCCGCCCGCAACCGCCGAACAACTCACTGCTATCCTCGACGCCCTAGCACCAATCAAGACCATTTCTCCGGATTCAGAAACCGTGCTCCGCGCCGTCGCCGCCCATCAGGCCTACGGCCTCCATTTTTACGACGCCATGATCATCGCCGCAGCCGAGCGAGCCGGCTCCAAGCGCATCTGGTCCGAAGACCTCAACCCCGGTCAAGAATACCTCGGCATCAAGGTTGAAAACCCTTTCACCTAGATCGTCAATCCTGTCTCGCGCCGTTGTATTTTTTCAGAAGTCGTCAGCTCGGTAGCTCCCCGTCACTCTCAGCGTTGATGGATCACTTCTCCACGGCGCTGGTGTGGTCGTGGATGATCTTCCAGCCATCGGGGAAACGCTGCCACACGAGCGAGAAGACGCCGCCGACGTCTCCTTTGTCACGCTTCAGGTGCCAGCGGCCTAGCACTAGCGCCGCATCCGGTCCCAGGAAGCGGAACTCCAGCTCCGAAAAATCGAGGTGGCCCATCGCGGCTTGGTCCGGATAGTTCTTCTTGTACCGCGCCATCACGCCGTCCCAGCCGCGCGAGACTCCGTTGCTTCCGGAAAATGTGAGCTCCGGCGAATGCCAGTAGCCCACTAGAAATGTGTCGACGTCCGCGCGATTCCAGGCTGCTTGCTGCGCGTTCAACAAGGCCGTGATCGCGGCCTTGTCGGCCTCGCGCGCCTCAGCAGCTTTCGTCTGCCTCCCGGTTCGCACACCCAGTGCGAACAACAAGATCAGCGCCGCACTTGCCGCGACCAATCGAATGCTCTTCGCCATCGTCTCGCTCCTCTCTTAGAAGCACGGAGCATAGGCCGCTCGCCCAAACTCCGCAAGCCCCGCATCGCTCAGTTAAAGGAGCTAACGAAGGCGTCCGAGACGACCATGTTTCCGAATATGATGGAAGCGAGGAAGCACTGCGTGGAGTTGAATGGCCCCCAGAACGAGGGATTTTTTCGCCGGCAAATCGTGCGGCCGATTGTCGAGTTGTTGCGCCAAGGCGTGACGCCCGAAAAAATGGCGTTGAGCCTCGCGCTCGGCGTGGCACTGGGGGTGTTTCCGGTGCTTGGGACGACCACGGCGCTTTGTGCTCTCGTGGCATTCGCCTGGCGGCTGAATTTGCCGGCGATTCAAATGGTGAATTACTTTGTGTACCCATTGCAGATTTTCCTGCTCATTCCTTTTTTCCGCGCAGGAGAAAGACTGTTTGGCGCGCCGCATTTGCCTCTGTCTGTTACACAAATTTTGGCCGCTGTGCACGCGAGCTTCTGGGGCGCCACGCGATTTCTGTGGACGACCGTCTGGCACGCGGCGTTGGTGTGGTGCTTGATCGCCCCGTTGTTTGTGGGATTGGCTTATGCGGTTCTGGTTGCGATGTTGCGGCGTTTGGCGAGAAGGACACGAATGGAAAGGGCGACAGGCTAAAGTCTGTCCCACTCACGAAAAACGGGCTAGAGGATGTCGAGGACTTCTTCGTAGCGTTTGAAGGGTGGAATGAGATAGGCGCCGGCAAGTTCGGTGCGGGACCAAGCTAGCATTTGGCGGGCGAGGTCGAAACCGCGGTCGCGAGCGGCGGCTCCGGCGGATTCGAGCGAAGCGAGAACGTCCGGCGGAATGACGATGCCGGGAACTTCGTTGTTGAGACGAAGCGCCTGCTTGTAGCTGTTGAGCGGCCAAATGCCGACGAGCACGGGGATCGACGGCTTGCCGCCGAGTTTTTTCACGAAGGCCTGCCAGTGCTCCGGATCGAAGATCGGCTGGGTCATCGCGAAATGCGCGCCGGCTTCGATCTTGGCGTGGAAGCGTTCGATTTCGTTGTCTAGATCGTCGGCCACGGGATTGACGGCGACGCCAATCGCAAAATTTGTTGCGCCGCCGAGCGTTTTCCCGGCCCAGTCCGTGCCTTGATTGAGGCGGCTGAGAACTTTCACGAGGCCGACGGAATCGACTTCATAGACGCCGCTGGTTTCGGGATAGTCCCCGACGGCTGGCGGGTCGCCGGTGATGGCGAGGACGTTGCGAACGCCGCCGACGGTCCACGCGCCGAGCAAACACGCTTGCAGGCCGATAATGTTGAAGTCGCGCGTGGTCAGATGCGGAACGGTTTCGACGCCGCGCGCTTCGAGTGCGCCTGCAGTGATGAGCGCGTCCATGCCGACGCGAGCCATCGCGCCGCTGTTAATGTCGATGGCGTCGACTTTTTTCGAGGCCATGATTTTGTCGACCTGTTCGTAGATGCGCTCGAGCGAAAGGCCTTTCGGCGGATCGATCTCGACGCAGACGGTGAATTCTTTAGCCTGAAGTTTTTTCCAGAATTTGCTTTCGGGCTCACGCTGCAGGGCGGGCGTCGGTTTTGCAAGGACTTCGACAGAGTGATGCGCGGCGGTGGATTTTGCGGGATGCAGGGACTTGACGGCTTCCGCCATGGCTCGAATGTGCGCAGGAGTTGTGCCGCAGCAGCCGCCGAGAATACGCACGCCGAGAGCGGCGGCTTCGCGCGCGAAGAGCGCGAAATATTCCGGCGACGATTTTGGATAGACGATGCGATCGCCTTCGCGCTTGGGTAAACCAGCATTGGGCATACCGCTGACACGGAGGTCGTCGACTTCGGTGAGTTCACGCAAGATTTTGAGCAAGGGCTGCGGGCCGAGGGTACAGTTGGCGCCGATGACCTGAACGTTTTTTGCTTTGAGCTGCGCCGCGGCATCCGCAGGGCGAAGGTCGCCGTAGGTTGTGCCTTCTTCCGAGTAGGTGAGTTGGGCGACGATCGGCAAGCCGGAAAAAGAACGAATCGCGTCAACGGCGAGAAGAATCTCTTCGATGTAGGAAAACGTTTCGAGGATGTAAAAATCGACGCCGCGCTCTTCGAGAGCGAGCGCCTGCTCGTGGAAGACATCCTGGATTTCGTCGGGAGCAGGGTGACGCGATTGCACGCCTAGGCCGAGCGGGCCGATGGAGCCGGCGATGAGAACTTCGCGCGAGGCGGATTCGCGTGCTTCGCGAGCGATTTTTACGCCGCGGGAATTGAGGCGCTGCACTTCGTCGGCGAGGCCGAGCGGGGCCAACTTGAAACGGTTCGCGCCAAACGTATTGGTCTCGATGATTTGCGCGCCGGCCTCGATATAGGCCTGGTGGACGCGAAAGACGGCTTCGGGCTCGGTGGCGTTCAGTTCGTCGAAGCAGCGCTGGGTGCCCACAGCTTCGTGCAGCATCGAGCCCATCGCGCCGTCGGCCATGAGGATCGCGTCTTTCAGCCGTTCATTGAAGTCAAGAATCTTCAAAAGTATTTCACCTTACTTTTGTGGATTGCGTCGCGTGGATGGCGCTCAACGTTTTTGTTCCATGAGGCTGGCGACGGTGCTCATCAAATCGTATTTGGTGAGGATTTCGAATTTGGCGCCGTCCATTTCGACGAAGACGGCAGGATTTTCGTGGCTGAGAATATAGGTGACGCGCTCGACGGGCGAAGTGCCGGGGATGCGCGGGAGTGGCTTGCTCATAACTTCGCGGACGACGAGTTTGCGCAAATCTTTACCTTGCAGAGCCATGGTGAGAATTTGATCTTCGTAGATGGTGCCGATGGGTAGATTTTCTTCGAAGACGGGAATTTGCGAGATGTCTTGTTCCTGCATGGTTTTCAGCGCGTGGAAAACCGTTTGATAGGGGCGGGCGATGACTAGCTCGCGAACTTTGCCGGCTTTGTGTTTGGCGTTGACCACTTCGGCGGCGGTGATTCGCACGGCGGCTTCGACGTAGCCGCGCTCGCGCATCCATTCGTCGTTATATACCTTGCTGAGATAGCGCATACCGGTGTCCGGCAGGAAGGCGACGACGAAGGCCTCGGGGCCGAGATCTTTGGCGAGGCGGAGAGTGGTGGAGATGCAGCCGCCGCCAGAGCCGCCGGTGAAAATGCCTTCGAGCTTGACTAAGCGGCGCGCGAAGACGAAGCACTCTTCATCGTTGACCTGAATGACGTCGTCGAGAATTTTGAGATTCATCGTGGTGGGGAAAAAGTCTTCGCCGATGCCTTCGACGACATAGGTTTTGGGCTTGATGGTTTCGCCACTTTTGAAGAAATCGTAATAGAGCGAGCCGAAGGGATCGACACCGATAATTTTGACGGCGGGATTCTTTTCCTTGAGATATTTGCCGACACCGCTGACGGTGCCGCCGGTACCTATTCCGCAGACGAAATGCGTGATTTTGCCCTGGCTGTCTTCCCAGATTTCCGGGCCGGTCGAGAGGTAATGAGCCTCGGGATTCATGGGATTGTCGTACTGATTGGGATAGAACGAATTGGGAACTTCGCGCGCGAGTTTTTTGGCAACGGAATAGTAGCTGCGGGGGTCATCGGGCTCGACGGCAGTGGGGCACACGATGACTTCGGCGCCCAGAGCCTTGAGAAGATCAACTTTTTCCTTGGATTGCTTGTCCGTGATGGTGAAAACCATCTTGTAGCCGCGGACCGCGGCGACAAGCGCGAGGCCCATGCCTGTGTTGCCAGACGTGCCTTCAATGATGGTGCCGCCGGGCTTGAGAAGACCGCGCTTTTCAGCGTCGTCAATCATGGTGACGCCGATGCGATCTTTTACAGAGCCGCCGGGATTGATGTAATCGGCCTTAACGAAGATCTGCGGCTTGAGGCCCTGATTGATGCGATTCAGGCGCACGAGCGGCGTGCGACCGATGGCTTCGAGGATGTTGTTACAGAGCATGAAATTTTCCAGGGCGCGGCCCGGCAAGAACATTGCGCTGGGGCTGTGCCATAATTCTTTCAGTTTAGCATGCAGCCTTGCGGCGACACAGGAAGGTGAGGCGGAGGAGGCTCATTTGGCACGGGAGAATATTTCAAGTGGGACAGCTTGGGAGCCGATTGTGGGGTACTCGAGAGCGGTGCGCATGGGGAACGTCATAGTGGTTTCGGGGACTACGGCTACGGGGCCGGACGGCAAACTCGTGGGAGTGGGCGACGTGTATGGGCAGACGGTGCAGACGATTCGAAACATTGAAGCGGCGCTGGCGAAGGCGGGAGCGGGATTGAAAGATGTAGTGCGGACGCGAATTTTCGTCACCAACATTGCGGAATGGGAAAAGATCGGACGCGCGCACGGAGAGTTTTTCGGGGCGATACGTCCGGCGACGAGCATGGTAGAAGTGAGCAAATTGATTTCGCCGGAGATGTTGGTGGAGATGGAAGCGGATGCGGTGGTTGAATAAAGCTGGGAAGCTAGGTAACGAAGTAAAGATGTAATGACGTAAAGAAAAATCTCATGAGCAGCGCGCTTTACGACGGGTTTATCGCGGATTATTACGACGAATCGCCGATTGTGCGAGGGCGAGTCGGGGATGTTGCGTTTTACCGCGATGCGGTGCACGAATTCGGCGATCCAGTGCTCGAGCTTGGTTGCGGAACCGGGCGGATAACGTTGGCGCTGGCGGAGGCGGGACATCGCGTAACAGGACTGGATATTTCCGAGCGGATGCTGGAGCGGTGTAACCAGAAACGGGCAGGGATGCGGACGGAGGCACGCGAACGGGTGCATCTGGTGCAGGGTGACATGACAAAGTTCGATCTCGGGGAAAAATTTCGCTTGGTCATTATTCCATTTCGGCCGATGCAGCATCTCCTCGAAGTGGAAGACCAAATGTCATGCCTCGAATCCGTGCGGAAGCACCTTTGGGCTGATGGAAGACGAACGGGAGGGCGGAGAGGCCGGCTGATTCTGGATGTTTTTCAGACGGACGCGGAGCGCATGCATGATCCGGCGTATCAGGAGGAAGGGTTGGTGGCGGAATATTCGATGCCGGACGAGCGGCGCGTTAGGATCATGGAACGGGTCACGGCGTTTCACCGGGCTGAGCAGAGGAATGATGTGGAGATGATTTTTTATGTGAAGGACGCGCGAGGGAAAGAGGAGCGGCTCGTGTTTGCATGGACGCTTCGGTATTTCTTTCGGTATGAGGTGGAGCATCTTTTGGCTCGGTGCGGATTTCGGGTTAGTGCTGTTTATGGGAATTTTGACAGGTCGCCGTTGGAGGATGAGTCTCCAGAAATGATATTTGTGGCCGAGGCGGTGTGAGTCGGGGGGAATTCTGGAACCAAATTGCATCATCACATGATGATCACATCCTGCCAAGATGGGGCACAGCGATGCTGTGCCCCTATAAGAAAAATACGCAGAATCACCAGTGGGCGCGGATGCGGTACTTCAGCACCGACGTGCCGTTCTTATCCACGGGGACTAGGAATTGGGCGGCGAAGGCGGCGGTTTTGGTGAATTTGTAGCTGGAATCAAGCATTTCCCAGTCGCCCCCGATGGGCTCGTTGATCTGAACGGTGATGGGAGTGTCCTTGTGGCTGCGTAACGTGATTTCGTATTCCATTTCCCAGGTGTGGGTGTCGATTTTCTTGAAGTCGGTTTGCTTGCGCTCCGCGATTACATCGAAGGCGTTGCCGATGTGGATGGTGACGTTTTCGTCTTTGGGAGTGTGGCCGATACGGTCTTCGCCGACGAACAGGATTCCGCCCTTGGAATCTTTCTGGTAGACACGAACGCTGCCGGCAGGCAGCGGCATGCCTAGTCCGGCTTTTTCTTCATTCCTAAATTTGTAATAGACCATGACCGGATCTTTTTGCGGCTGGCCGGGAGCTTGCGCGCTGCGGTAGTAGAAGTTCTGGCCGTTGACGACCAAGATTTTTTCAACAGGGACGCCGGTGCCTTCGAGGAGGCTGATCTGTTTGGTTTCTTTGTCCTCGACGGAGGTGCGGCGGCCAAGCGTATAGAGATGATATTCGCTGAAATTTTCCTGCTGGAATTGGGCCGGGGCGGGAGCGGCTTTAGTCATGACGCGCGCGTCCATCATCTCGTTCCTGCCATTCACAGGGAGGCGATTCAAATCGCCGGCGACTAGCTGCAGTCTGGCATTGTGAAACGCCGTGCCGCTGTTGTTGACCAGGGTGACCCAGCCGTCGAGGTCGGCGGCTTTGTCGTCGCGCGCCACGGTCAGAACATAATCGGAGTTCCAGGACAGGCTATTGGCGAGGTAAGAGGCTTCGATCTGTTGTTTGCGCGAACCGGAATTCTCGAGCGACATGAGAAGTGTAGGGCGGTCATAAAGATTCGCAGGAATGTCTGGGAAGCGGTAGCTTTCGGCGTAGCCTCCAGTGACGATATCGTTGCCGATTTTCCAGACCTGGCCATTGTTGTCAGAGAGAAGCGTCGCTTTGATTTCCTCGTGTTTCGTGGTGCCGTTGTCTTGATAGGAGCGAACGAGAGTGACTTCCTTGCCGACGTACTTGTGCAGGAGCTTGGCAGGTTCGAGGAGATCGTATTCGTAATTTTGCTCGATGACGCCGAGCTTCTCAGGATCGGTGAGAGAGCGGAAATGAACTGTTGCGGGATTGACGGTGGCGGCGATGTCCATGAATTTGAGGCGAAACGTGCCGTTGGGCAAAGTGAGATTGCGAACGTCGCGCACGAGAGCGATGTTGGAATTGTAGACGGTGATGTTGAGATCAGTCTGATCGTTGAGGCTGGTGGATTGGTCGGAGGCGGTGGCGCGAGGAGCTTCTTTCTCTTGCGCGGCAAAAACATGCTGCCTGCGGCTCGCGGGATAAAGAAGTGCGGCAGCAGCCACCAATGCGGCTGTGCTGGATAGAATCAAGAGCCTACGCCGCTGAACTTTTGATTTACGGAGTTCCATGAGGTTCACCTCGTTCAAGATTTCGCTTCCAGCTTAGAACGCGGGAGCGAGGATTTCTTGCATGACGGGCGAGTGGATGCTTGCGGTGTACTACCTAGTCCGGCCAGGTATTCTACCTAGTCTCGCCGTAAGTGGAGTCGTGCGAGCTGCGGAGAAAAGCGGCAGCTCCATAGTAGGGGTCAGTGGTCGGTGGGGGCGGAGAACCAGGTGCGTCCGCCATCGGCGGTTTGATAGGTCTTGATGACACCAGTCTGCTGATCGGGCACAAACCAAATCCATGCGTGCATGGCGTCGGTGGCGCGAACGCCAGTGAGGTTGTTTGTTATGGGCGAGTCCAGCTTGCTCCAGTGCGACCCGCCGTCGGTGGTGCGCAAGATGGTTCCGGAGACGCCGACAATCCAGCAGACTTTTGCGGAGGGAGCGGAGCCCGCGAGCAGATCGGTGTACACGCCGCTGATCTGTGGCGTCCAATTCACACCTTTGTCCTTGGAATGCTCGAGAGAGCCGGCTGGGCCGATGCGCCAAGCCTGCTTTTCACCTGGAGCCCAGAAGACGTGGGGGTTCTGGAGCGCGGCGGCGCGCATCATGGCGCGTCCATTGACGGTGGATTGGGGAGCCGCGGAAACTTCGACAGATTCTGTCACCGCTGAAATCGTATCCGCGTTCGCAGCCTCTGCCTTGGGTGCGGCGACGTTTGATGCGAGAGCGGGCACTGGTGGAGGAACTGCCGGCGCCGCGCCCCCGACCGAAGCCGGTTTGCCTGCAGCGGGCTGCGGAACGCTGCCATCCGCGATGAAGCTGGGTTCAGAAGGCGGGGGCGGAGGCGGCGCAGCTTTCAAACGCTGGACTTCATCAAGCCGATCTCCTGCGCTGGAGGAGACCTGCGCGTCAAGCTTTTTCCCAAGGAGGGCACCGGCGGCCCCCGGAGCGGCATGCATGGTTTGTTGTTGTTCTTGTTTTTGCTGGCTCAAAAAAGGTCCGTGAGAGGGCTTCGCCGCAGCCTGAAACGGGGATTGTTGGGTTAGCTGGATTTGGTTCTGGGGCGATTTGGAAGCGAGATCACGATTTGCCGAGGCGGCGCCGGCATCGGATGGAGCGTCGGGCTGATCTTTCTCCTTGCGATCATTCTCCTCGCGTTCATTGGGGATGACGCGAGTGGCTTTCGAGGAAGGCGCGACGCTCTGGGGCTGTCCATTTTCCGCTACTTCAACAGACGGAGGAGGCGCGACCTGCAAAGGCTTCGGTTCATTCAGGGAAACCCAAACGATCAGAGTTGCGGCGATAGCTCCCACAGGAACGAGCCAGAGCCATCGCAAATTGTGAGGAGGACTTGGACGAGCGATGTGCCGAGGTGAGGCGGTTCTACCAGGGGAAGCAGGTTGCTTCAGGACTGCGACATTTTCGTTGGTTTCCAGATTCACAGGAATGTCGAGAGGCGTTAGGAGATGGGCGAGGACAAGCTGGCAGCGGTCGCAGCTTACGACATGCTGTTTCCAGAGATTGCGTTCTTCGAAAGAGAGCGAACCATCGTGATAGGCTGCGAGAATTTCGGGATCGGGACAAAGTTCTACCGGCCGTTCTGAGGCTCCCCCAGCAAGGACATTGGCATCCGGGCTGGAGGACGCGGAGGAACGCAGATGGCGGGAGAGCGCTTTTTCAAAGTTTCGGTCGCGGTCGTCAGGCGCCATGGTCTTCTCCTTTCTTAGAACGAGGGTTGGCTGGCTTCTTGCATTCACAGTTGATGGAGCAGAGTTTCATGGGCCGGGCCTCCCGGGTGCGGGAGTGGGACGGGTGCCGCGCTCCAAGAGCTTTTCGAGATCGAATGAGGCGTCTGCGGAGGCGTACTCAAAACAGAGAGAAATTTGCGCATCGCTAAGGCCGAGTTCGGCGGCGAAACCATTGGCGGCGGGGCAGCCGTTGCGAAGAGTCTCTTCGATGGTGCGGCGGAGAGCGAGGCGAATGCGATCGAGATTGCGCGAAACGCTGGACTCGTGCTCGCCGACTTGCCTGCCGATATCGGCCAGGGTTTGCTCCTTGGCGTAATAAAGGCGGAGACGCTGTTCATCGCGCGCGTCGAGAGTTGTGAGAGCCGCTCGCAAGGCACGGACGAAAAGAGCGATGTAGCGCTCGCGATGAGGGTCGGCGGGCTGCACGGAAACGACGTTTATATTTTTATGGTCGCCGGGTTTTGCATCATCGTCGTCAAGGGATTCGAAGCGGCGGCCAGCGCGGATGGCGTCAATGTGGCGCTGTGCGAGCACGGCGCGGAGCCAGGTTTTGAGCGAGCTGCGGCCATGGAAATAGCGGAAGAGGGAGCGCTCGCGGCGGGTGCCATCCGCGAGTCCATAGAGCTCGGCAAAGAGAGAGTCGGCGAGCTCGCAGGCTTCCGAGGAAGCTGAGCTGCAACGTAGAACCGCGGCCGCGGCGGCACGAAGGTAGGGCCGATACGCGCCGACGAAGTGGTCCCACGCAGGTTCGCAATTTTCCATACAAGCGGTAGTAAGAGCCAAGTCTTCGAGATGCAGGGCGGCCAGGTATTCCTCGATCTTCTCAGCTGCCAGGGATCCGCTGGCAAGTCGTTTCTCCGCGCTGCGCTCTAGGGAACCGGCAAATCGCTCGCGGGAGAGGCCCCAGCAGCCGGCTTTGGACTGCGCATAGAGCCACTCCAGCTTGGCCGGCGACGGCGCCAGCGCTTGAGCCTGGCCGACGCGACCGGCAGGCTTTTTGCCTGCTGAACGGGCTGAGGTGTCTTCCTTCATGAGCAATTCAGGTATTTACAGTATGGCAGAGCATCCAACGCCATAAGTATCCTCGGCATCCTATGAGCTTAATCCAGCCTGAGACGAGCTGTAGGTAAAAGTACAGACCCGAAAGGGCTGGATTGCGGTATCCTATACGGGTTGCGCTTCTAGCCCCGCAACTAGAACCGCCTCGCCGGGTTAGCAGATGGGTGCAAACCGTGCGCTCGCAGGACCATTAGCGACTTCGCGACGCTAGTACGGAAGTCCTATTAGGCCACCCTCAGCCCCGTAAGTACCCTAGTGCTTGTAAAGCGCAGGCTTCGAAACTGGCGAACTTGGGAATGCAGGGCCTTTCTAGATGTCCGAGGTTCCCAAAAATGAGTATCTCGAGGCGGCACGCGGATGACAACAATGATTTCAGATTCAGCACGGAGTACGACGCGGCTGGGTGTCGGATTAGACGCCGACCGGCGGCGTGCACCTAACGCGGACGCGTGGAAGACGGCAATAGGTACGAAGCCGATAGCCGCTCGGCTGGCATTGCTGCCAGACTCGAAGCCCCGCTGGAGCCGGATAGGCGTCAGCGCCGGAGTTCAACTTAGTTTGCTGATTTTTTGCGTGCTGATTCCGCTAATTTATCCGGACCAGTTGCTGACCGCGTTGAACTATCGAAATGTCGAGATAGCCACGCCGCTGACGGAGATTCCCGTGGCGCCGCCGCCCCCGCCACCTGCGAAGGTGGTGAAGGCGAAAACGCTCCCACCGCCAAAACCGGCAGTCGTCGAGCCAGTGAAGCTCGATCCTAAGAAGCCGCACATCTTCGAGATTCCGAAGGCCGTGGTGCCCAAGGTGCAAAAAGTGGAAGCGCTGGCGCCGGAGATGCAGGCGCATCTGGACGCCGCAAAAATCGACACGACGAACAATGGACCGAAGAAGCCCAAAGAAGACGTGAAGATGAATAATATAGATTCGGGGAGCGCCGCGCCGGCGACGGTGAAGGCGCCCCTCGATAAGGTGCAAACCGGCGGATTTGGCGATCCGAACGGGATGGCTGGCAAGGGCGACCCGAATCACGCGACGAATGTGAACCGTTTGGGTTCGCCTGCGCTGCCTGGCGGGCCAGGCTATGGCAACGGCACCGGCGGCGACAAAGGGATTAAAGGGACCGTGGCGAGCACGGGATTTGGGAATGGCATAGCCAACCCACCGCCGAGCGGGGGCAAGCAAGGGAAAGTGCAGTCTTCTGGATTCGGAGACCAAACGGTGACGGATGCGCCGAAGAAAAAGGTAGCAGCCGGAGGACCCGCGGACACGCCTGTTGACATCCTGGACAAACCGAAGCCAGAGTACACGGCCGAAGGGCGTAGTCTTAAGTTGGAAGGCGACGTGGTCATCGACGTGGTGTTCCTCTCGAACGGCACCATGCAAGTGAACCGCGTCGTAAGCGGATTGGGCCACGGCCTCGATGAGGCTGCGGTCCGTGCGGCCCAAACGATCAAGTTTAAACCTGCAAAGCGCGAAGGCCAGCCGGTAGATTTTCCGGCACGCGTGCGAATTGAGTTTCGCCTGGCCTATTGAGGGGAGAGAGAAATGCGTAAGCTAGCTACAGTTGTCCTCGGATTCGTTTTGGGTGGATCCGGGACCATCGCCAGCGCTGCAGCGGCAGAACCGCAGCAAGCGCGGACGATGGATCAAGTGATCGACCGTGTGATCACGAACGAAAACCGTCTCGACCAGCAGATCCGGCAGTATTCGCCGCTGGTGGAGACGTACATACAGAATCTGAAACCCGACAAGGATCTCGGCTACGTCCCCGCAGGGGATAAATATTTCCTGGGGCGCGCCGATTTCACAAAGGGCGTGGCGCTGGTGCCGCTGAGCGACGCGCAGGGCAAAGGGAAGAAAATCTTCGGGTCGGTAGGAAATTTCTTTTCGTTCGCGATGCAGTTTCTTCCGGACGGTTTCCTGCAGATGATTTTCATCGACACGAACGGCTTCGACAAACAGCACTACAAGTTTGACTATGTACGGCGCGAGTTTCTTGGCGAAGTGCGTTGCCTGGTGTTCGACGTCTCCCCTCAGCAAAAGTCGGGCAAGGGGCGTTTCCTCGGACGCATCTGGGTCGAGGACCAGGACTACAACATCGTGCGCTTCAACGGCGCGTACAGCGGCGGGGGACACTCGAGCTGGTATTTCCACTTTGATAGCTGGCGGACCAACGTACAGCCGGGCATGTGGATGCCGTCGTTTATCTATAGCGAAGAAAAAGATCTGCACTACGCGATGAGCAAGAAACTGGACTTTAAGGCGCAGACGCGGCTGTGGGGATATAACCTCGGCCACGCGCAGCAGGAGCAGGAGCTCAGCAAGATTCTAGTCGAGACGCCGGTGCAGGACGATTCGAAGACAGCCAATGACTTGACGCCTATCCAGGCCCAGCGCTCGTGGGACCACCAGGCCGAAGACAACGTGATGGACCGTCTTGAGCGCATCGGATTGATTGCGCCGAAGGGTGAAGTAGATAAAGCACTTGAGATTATAGTAAACAATCTGGAAGTCACGAACAATATCGATGTGGAGCCGGAAGTGCGCTGCCGGGTGATGATGACTTCGACGCTGGAGTCTTACACCCTAGGCCATACCATCGTGCTGAGCCGGGGACTCATTGATGTACTGCCAGACGAGGCAAGCTTTGCGACAATTCTTGCGCATGAGTTGAGCCACGTTATTCTTGGCCACCGGATGGACACGAACTACGCCTTTTTCGACCAGTTGCTGATCGACGACAAGGAAACGTTCCGCCACTTTGGTTTTGCACGGACGCCGGACGAAGAAAATGCCGCCAACACAGAAGCCATCAAGCTGCTGAGCAATTCTCCGTACAAGAATCAGCTTGGGAATGCGGGCCTTTTCCTTTCGGCGCTCGCGGCGCGCCAGAAAGAAATTCCGAACCTTGTCAGCGCACATTTGGGCAACCGCGTGCCGGTGATCGGAGATCTGAAGTCATCAACTCCGGTGGATCCGAAACAGAATCCGCAGATGATTGCGGCATTGCCGATTGGCGGCCGCGTGAAACTGGATCCCTGGAACGACACTCTGTCGATGATCAAGAGCAAACCTGTGGGCACCGTCGCCGAGCGCGAGAAGATGCCGTTCGAGGTGACGCCTTTCATGCCTTACCTGACGCGGTTTGGCAGCGATGCCGGCAAACCGGTCGCGGCCAGCGTGGCCACGCCGACTGACCCGAAGGCCGCCGACGCGCCGAACAAACCAGACCAGTAAACTCTGAAACTGGAAAAATCCGGCCCGGTGAAGACACTTTCACCGGGCCGTTTTTCTTTGGATGAGGTGACCTGCTGCTATGGCGCCAATATCTGCATCAGCTTGTAATTAAATTCCACGCCATCATAATAATCCTGGACTCTTACGCGCTCGTCCTGGCCGTGCGCCCTGCGATTGTCGAGGTCCAGGAACACGCCGGCAATGCCGTAAGTAGGAATCCCGGCCATGCGCAAAAAGCGGCCGTCCGAAGCGCCTGTGTCCATCACGGGCATGATGGGGAGGGGGCCCCAGATGCTGGCAGAGGCACTTTCCACGGCTTTCATCAGGTCCGCGCGAAGCGGGGAAGGCGGCACCAGTTCCGGCGGGACAAGATTGCCGTCGGCGTCGCGCTGCTCGACGAAGCTCACCCTGATCTGGGGGTCGTCTACGACCTTGATTAAAGCTTCTTTGATTTTGTTTGGATCTTCGCCCGGCAGGATGCGGCAATTTACGTTGGCACGGGCGGTTTGCGGCAATGCGTTCGGAGCGTGGCCGCCGGAAAGCATGGTGGCCACGCAAGTGGTGCGAAGAATCGCGTTGTAAAATTCGTTTTCTGAGAGCCGCACGAGCACTGCGACATCTGGGGAGGGGTTCGCCGCAGCTTTCATATCCTTGGCCAGCGGACCGCCTTCGATGGCGGCGCTTTTTTCAAGCATGGAGCGAGTAATTTCGTTCAACTCCACTGGAAAATTGAATTTTGACAGCCTCGTCAGTCCTTCGGACAGATGATAAATGGCGTTATCGCGCGTAGGACGGGAGCTGTGGCCACCAGGATTTTTCACTTCTAACTGAAAATCGACGTACACCTTTTCACTGGCCTGCACAGCGCCATAGATTTTCTTCCCTTTGTCGCTCATAAAATCTCCGCCATCGAGATTTACGCAGTACTCCGCCTCAATCCAATCGCGATGGTGCTTGAGCAGCCATTCCACACCGTTGAAGTTGCCGCCTTCCTCGTCGGCGGTAAGCGCGAGGATCAGATCGCGGCTAGGCGCGATGCCCGCTTTTTTCATGCGGATAAAATTCGTCACGAGGATAGCGGCGCCGTCTTTGATGTCCACGGTGCCCCGGCCGTAGAAATAGCCGTCTTTCTCGACGAATTGAAAGGGATCGGTGGTCCAGTCTTCGCGGCGCGCTTCAACGACGTCCAGGTGGGCCAGGAACAAGATTGGTTTCTGTTGGCCGGTTCCATGCAAGCGCGCGACTAGATTTTTCTTGCGTTCGTTGGGCCCGGCCACGACGACATCCTGCTCCGGAAAGCTGGCATCACGCAAGCGCGTGGCCAAAGCCTCAGCGGCGGTGGTCACGTTGCCAACCGAATCCGTCGTATTGATTTCGATCAGCTGCTTGAAAATATCGCGCGATTGCTGCCTGGTATCGTCCTGTCCTTGCGCGAAGCCGAACGGCGCAAGACTCAAGAGCATGCCGAGCAGCATGATCCAGTTTTTCCTTTTGGGCATTCATAGCTCCTTGCGAGAAGCACGCTTTGCCAGCGTAACGGTCGCATCGCAGGTGCGTCAAACAGTTTGGCGGGCGAGGGCTCTAGAGACTATCGCGGCAGGTTGCCTCGCCCGTGGCGCATTTCATAGACTGGCTGGGTAGCAACGATGGGAGGATGACGTGACATCAACCAAGAAGCGCATGATGCAGATTGTTTTGGGCGCAGGATTGTTTATTGCGGGAATCGCAGCGGGTTCGCTGCATGCCAGGAGTGGGGGGGGGCAAAACCGGTTCGGCCAGCCGAAGACAGTGCTGCATGTCGTGATCTACAAGTTTAAGGACGCCACTTCGAATAACGATCGCGAGAATGCCATCAACGGGATCAGAGAGATGGCCGGCAAGATTCCGGGAATCAAGAATGTGTGGCTGAAAACGGAACGCAACCAAATCAAGGATTTCAGCGGCATCTACGCGATCGAATTCACAAGCGCGGAAGCTGCGGCCGACTATGCCGAGAGTCCGGTTCACGAGGCGTGGTCCAAGAAATGGCAGGAGCTTCGAGAGAACAGCCTCTCCTTCCAGATTTCGAATCCGTAATGCTTCTGCCGCCTTATTTGCTTTCCTGGGTAGGCGCGCGGTTCCGGTTAGTTCTCGCGGACAATTCCGAATCTGCGCCGGAAGACGGCGTCCACCATCCTGTCTGACAGTAGCCGCTTGCACCATTTCGCGACGACCGCTAACCCGGTGACAAGGTAACGAATTCTCGGATTCGGCGCTCCTATCGCCTGCAGAACAATACGTGCGCAATCTTCTGGAGTGGTCTTCGATTTGGCGCGAGCGCCCGTAACGCTAGCGAGGAATCGCGCGTACAGCGGCGCATAAGGCCCGTTGCTCATTTTTTCCAGGTATGGCTTGGAAAGTTCCATCGCCGCCTGCTGGATGCCGGTGACGATGTAACCCGGCTCGATCAGGACCACCTGTACGCCGAAGGGATAGAGTTCGAGGCGCAGCGCGTTGCTCATGGCCTCCAAGGCGAACTTGCTGCTGCTGTAAGCGCCTTGCGTCGGAGCGGTCACAAATCCGGAGACGGAGCTCATCATCACAATGCGGCCGCGCTTTCGTTCGCGCATGTGCGGAACCACGGCTTGCGTGACGCGCAAAACGCCGAAGAAATTCGTCTCGAACTGGCGCCGCCAGTCCTCCATGCGCAAGTCTTCGACGGCAGCAGAGAAGTTAACGCCAGCATTGTTGAAGAGGACGTCGATGGCGCCCGCCTTGGCGAGAACGGCGGCCACGGCTCGCTGGACGGAAGGGTCATCGCAGACGTCGAGTTCCAGCGTTTCGAGCGGCAGATTCTTTTCTTTGGCCAGCGCGTTGAGCTGGGCGCGTTTTTCTGCTGAGCGTCCGGCGGCGAAAACGCGGTAGCCACGCTGAGCGAGCAACAGCGCCGTGGCTCTGCCCAACCCGTCCGTTGCACCGGTGATGAGCACGGTTTTTTGAAGACCTGCGCCGTTCGACATTCTTCCCTCCAAGCCTGGAAAGCATTATGCTACCCCGGTTCTTCTCTAGCGCGAGCGCGAAGTGGGCATGCTATAAATCGGCTGAAACGTTTGTTGCGCGCGGCCCGTCACATGGTGCAGCGCCCGGTCAGGTGCAAGGAAAAATACAAAAGTGAGGCGATGATGAGAATTCCGAGTGGAAGGTTGTGTGAGTTTGCTCCGGCGAGGCGCCATCGGGTGCGGAGAATTTGGTTGGCGGCCGTGACGGCTTTTCTTATCACCAGCTTCCTGGGCGGGCTTGCGCGCGCTCAGGCGCCCAACGATGAAGAGTACGGAAAGAAAATACGCGAGTTTACGACGGAGAAATTCTTCCTCACCGATCTCGTCGATCATCTCCCAGCCTCCGCCACGGTTCCCTCCCCGGACAAAATTCTTGGCCACATCGTTGGCGCCCCGGACTTTCTTACTTATTCGAAGGACATTTACCGGTATTACGACGAGCTCGCAAAGGCCAGCCCGCGAGTGAAAGTCTACCGCGTGGGCAAATCGGAAGAGGGTCGCGACTTTCTGCTTGTCGCCGTGAGCGACGAAGGCAACATTACGCAACTCGACCATCTCCGCGATATCACCGCCAAGCTCGCCGATCCCCGCAAAATTACCGATGCCGATGCGAAGCAGCTCATCGCGGGTGGCAAACCATTTTATTGGGCTTCCGGCTCGATCCACTCGCCCGAGACAGGTTCGCCAGAAATGTTGATGGAATTGGCGTACCGCCTGGCGGTGGAAGATTCGCCGCTCATCCAGAATATTCGCAAGAACGCGGTTTTTCTGATTACGCCTATCGTAGAAGTGGACGGCCACGACCGCGTGGTGGACTCCTGGAATTACAAAAAGGCCAATCCCGACAAGCCGCAGCCGGACCTCGTTTACTGGGGACACTACGTACAGCACGACAACAACCGCGACGGCATCGCCATGGGTCTCAAACTCTCGCAGATGATGATGCAGGATTTTTTCTATTGGCATCCTCAGGTGCTACACGATCTGCACGAGTCGATTCCGTATCTATATGTCTCAACCGGAACGGGACCTTACAACGCGTGGCTCGACCCGATCGTGATCAACGAGTGGCAGAAGCTGGCCTATAACGATGTGCAAGGATTGACGGAGCGCGGGGTGGTCGGCGTATGGACACATGGCTTCTATGACGGCTGGGCGCCCAACTACATGTTTTATGTCGCCAACGGCCATAACTCCATCGGGCGCTTCTACGAAACGTACGGCAATAGCACCCCCGAAACGAAGTTAGCGGAGCTGCCCCCGAGTTCCACGAGCCGTGCGTGGTTCCGTCCCAACCCGCCACTGCCCAAAGTCATGTGGTCCTTGCGTAACAACACGAACTTGGAAGAAAGCGGCGTGCTGCTTTCTCTGGACTACACCGCGCAGCATGGGCAGGAACTGCTGAAGGATTTCTACGAGAAAAGCAAACGCTCCGTTGCGAAAGCCACGACGGAAGGTCCCGCGGCTTGGGCCATCGTAAATGACGGCAGGCGTCCGGCGCTTGCGGCGCAACTCGCGAATTTGTTGCAGAAACAAGGCGCTGAAGTGCAGAAGCTCGAACAGGACTTTGAAGTGAAGGAGACCGTGTCGCTAGCAGCGAAAGCCGCGGACGCGAAGGGCGCCGATGCGAAAGCGGAGAAATCCAAAGACGACGCAGCCGCTAAGAAAACTGAGGAAGCGAAGGGCACGAAGCTTCCGCTGGGCAGCTACATCATTCGCATGGACCAACCTTACAGCCGCATGGTGGATATGCTGCTCGACACACAATATTACTCGACGAGCGACCCGCGTCCCTACGATGACACAGGTTGGACGCTCGGACCTTTGCGCAATGTGAAGACCGTCCGCATTACGGACACGGCGATTCTCAAGGCGCCGATGACGCTGGTGGACACGACCGCCAAATTCGATGGCGGCGGTGTGATTCCGCCACACTCGGAAAAAGGCAAAGCGGCAGTAGCGGCGAAATTTTATGTGATCAACGCTACCGGCGAACCCAATTTGGCGACGCTGCGCTTTCGGTTGAAGGACGTGAAGTTTTTTGCCGCGGAAGATGGTTTCGAGGCCGCGGGGCAGAAATTCGTTCCTGGCACCTTCATTCTTCCTCTCGAGGGCAATCCGGCCGATCTGGATCTGCGGCTAAACACGGCGGCACGCGAACTGGGTGTTCGCGTAACCAGCGCAGAGTCCGTGCCGGAGGTACCGCGCCACGAAGTCGGCGTCCCACGCATCGCGCTGATGCACAATTGGACGGACACGCAGAATGAAGGCTGGTTCCGCCTTGCGCTGGAAGAGACCGGCGTGCCGTACGCCTACATTTCCGACATCAATGTGCGCAATACGGCCAACCTGCGCGAGAAGTACGACGTGATTTTGTTTCCCCCGACATTTTTCGGTCTTCAGCAAATTCTGAACGGCATACCGGCGCGCACAAATGCAGATGGCAGCGAAGCCGGCGGGCCGATTCCCTGGCAAAACTCTCCCACGACACCAAATTGGGGCGGAGTCGACGAGGCTGCGGACATCCGCGGCGGATTGGGCTTCGATGGCGTAGCTCATCTCAAGAAATTCGTCGAGGACGGCGGGCTCTTCATTCCCATCGGCCCCAGCGCGCATCTGCCGATCGAACTTGGAATCACTGATACGGTGATCATCAACGATACGCACCAGCTGCAAGCGCGGGGAATGATCGCTCGCGCAACCGTCGAGGACAAGGCCAGCCCCATCGCCTACGGATACGACGATTCCGTCGGCGTCTACTTCAATCAAGGACCCGTGTTCAGCGTTTCTGTTGCGGGAAGATTTGGCCGGTTTTTTGCCGACGATGCAGGCGGCTCGCGCCCCAGCGGCAGAGGTTCAATGACTGATCCGGATATTCCGCAGGGCCGCGCTTGGACGGAGCCGGAGGCTCCCGTACACCGGAGCAAAGCCGAGCAGGAGCTTTACGTTAACCCTGAGTTGCGTTCCGATTTGAGCTCATTTCTTCCGCCGCCTTCGCTTTACCCGCGCGTTGTGCTGCGCTTCGCGGGGGAAAAAGACTTGCGGATTAGTGGGATGCTTGCGGGCGGCTCGGAGCTGGCGGAATCGCCGGCGATCGTTGACGTGCCGGTGGGCAAGGGGCACGTCGTTTTGTTCGCTACGAACCCCATGTGGCGGCAAGAGACGCAGGGAAGCTTTATGCTGCTGCTGAACGCCGCGCTAAACTTCGACCACTTGAACGCCGGGCGGAAAACACCGCAACCGGCGAAAGCCAAGACTGCGTCTCCAGCGACAAAACCCTAGGCCGGGCGTTCCAAACCGTCAAGCGTCTCGCTTTCGGCACACCCTAGTCGTCGCCCTGCACCGGTGTGCAAGAAGGGCTGCTAAGATCGTTCTATCTCAGTAGCTTCCATTTGAGCGCGTGGGTGCGCCTGCATGGCCGACGACGGAAGTCCTTCAATTCGAGAGTCTAACGGGAAGTGGCGATTGGGCTTCTGGAGCCTGATCGCCACGCAGTTTCAGGGCGCGTTCAACGACAACGGCCTGAAATTTTTCGTCATCTTCCTCATCCTTGCCATCGAGCACGATAACGCCCAGCGCGCAAACCATGAATTCCTCGTCGGAATCCTGTTCGCTGTCCCGTTTGTTCTGTTCTCGATGGCCGGTGGCTATCTCGCGGACCGCTTCAGTAAGCGTACCGTCACAATCGAGACCAAAGTGTTTGAAATCTGCGATGATGTTCGCGACCATGGTCGCGCTAACGGTCCGAATTTTCGATGGCACTCGTTGTGATCTTTCTTGTGTGTACGCAAGCCGCCTTTTTTGGCCCGTCCAAGTACGGCCTGCTTCCTGAGCTATTGCCCCCGGAAAAATTGTCGTGGGGCAACGGTGTACTCGAGTTACGAACTTTCCTCGCAATTATTGCCGGGAGCGTGAGCGGATCAATCTTGGCCGCAGCGTTTCTGGGACGACAGGTGTATTCCGGCCGATTCATTTTGCGTTTCACTGTCATCGGTCTGGTGTCCAGCTTTGGCATAAGCAAGTTCCTGCTGCGGATCCCACCCGGAAGTTCCATCTCGCCTCGCTAATCATCTCTAGCTCCCATAAAGTAAACTCGCAGCGACCGCATTCTTTGGCTCGCGGTCGCGGGAAACACCTACTTCTGCTTTGTGGCCGCTCTCTTACAGTTCGATATTTTCTTTTATGGACAAGATGTTCTGCATATTGATGAATCGCATGGTGGCTTGCTGCAAGCTGCGGTTGCGATCGGGATTGGCATCGGGAAGTTTTACCGCTGGATTGCTCTCCGGCGGAAAAATCGAATATGGTCTCATCCCGCTCGGCGCCATCGGCATGTCCGTGTTTGCGTTCGCAATCTCCATCCATGGATTATCCTTTTTTCAGGTGATTGCGCTGCTCGCCGCTCTCGGCTTCGCTGGCGGGTTCTTCGTGGTTCCAATCAATGCATTAATCCAGCATCGGCCCGCCGAAGACAAAAAAGGCAGCGTTATTGCGTTCGCAAATTTTCTTTCGTTCGTCGGTGTCATTGGCGCGTCTGCGATCTACTCCGGATTCACGCATTATTTACACGTCGGGTTGCAGACGTTCTTTATTTGGACGGCTGTCATGTCGCTTGCCGCCACAGTTTATGTGATCTGGCTGTTGCCCGATTCATTGCTGCGTCTTTTACTTTGGATGCTCACGCACACGCTTTACCGGCTCGACGTTGCCGGTCGCGAACGCATTCCGGTGCGAGGCGGCGCGCTTCTTGTTCCCAACCACGTCTCCATGGCGGACGCAGTGCTGCTCCTTGCTTCTGTCGATCGGCCGGTGCGCTTCTTGATGTTCAAGGGCTCGTACGATCATCCGCTGGTCAAACCGTTAGCGAAAATATTGGGCGTGATTCCGATTTCGTCCGATCAAGGTCCGCGTGAAATGATTCATTCTCTGCGCCGCGCTACGCAAGCGTTGCAGGACGGCGAGTTGGTCTGCATTTTTCCCGAAGGACAGATGACGCGCATCGGCCAGATGATGCCGTTTCGCCGTGGCATGGAACGCATCATTAAAGGCGTCGATGTACCGATCATTCCCGTGAATCTTGACGGTGTGTGGGGCTCGATTTTCAGTTTTGCAGGCGGCCGCTTTCTCTGGAAACTCCCGCGCCATTTGCCATATCCCGTGCGCGTGACCTTTGGCGCGCCGCTTCCTTCAACGGCGTCCGCGCAGGAAGCACGGCAGGCCGTGCAGGACCTCGGCGCGGAAGCGTTCGAGCGGCGCAAGGGCCACATGCGGCCGCTAACGCGGACTTTTCTCTACACGGCGCGGCGTCACCCGTTTCGCTTCGCCATGGCCGACGGACAGACGCCGAAGCTGACTTTTTTCGCCGTGCTCGCGAGAACGCTCTTCCTCGCACGGCGCCTGCGGAAAACGTGGCAGCGGCAGGAGATGGTGGGCATCCTTCTGCCGCCTTCGATTCCCGGCGCGCTGGTGAATTTCGCGGCGATGCTGATGGGGAAAGTGCCCGTCAATCTAAACTACACAGCCTCAAACGAAACGTTGGAGTCTTGCGCGAAGCAATGCAACCTGAAGACAGTGATCACGGCTCGCGCCTTCCTTGAACGCGTGCACGTCCAGCCCCCCGCGGAAACGGTTTTTCTGGAAGACCTCGCGCAGAAGCCGCGTCTCAGCGAACGCCTCGGGGCCGCTTTGGCGTTTTTCCTTCCGGCGCAGCTCATCGAAAAGTATGCCGGAGCCGAACGCGAAACAAAGCTCGAAGACATGGCGACGATTATTTTTTCCAGCGGCTCAACGGGTGAGCCCAAAGGTGTGGTGCTGACGCATTACAATGTGGCCTCGAATGTGGAGCAGCTCAACCAAGTCTTTCTGCTGCACTCCAACGATCGCATCATGGGCATTCTTCCGTTTTTTCACTCCTTCGGCTTCACAGGCACTCTGTGTCTCCCGGCCGCGACCGGAATCGGCGTTGTGTTTCACCCGAATCCGCTGGATTCGCGCGTCATCGGCGCGCTCGTCAACAAATACGCCGTCACGATGCTTCTTGCTACTCCGACTTTTCTCAACGCGTACACGCGCCGCTGCGAGCCGGAACAATTCGGCAGTTTGCGTTTTGTGATGGCCGGCGCGGAAAAGCTACCAGAACGAATCTCACAAGCGTTTGAGGACCGCTTTGGCCTTCGGCCAATGGAGGGCTACGGCTGCACGGAGTGCTCGCCTGCCGTGACTGTAAATACGATCGATTTTCGCGCGGCATCCTTTCGCCAGGTGGGCGCAAAGCGCGGCAGCATCGGTCACCCCCTGCCCGGGATGAGCGTGAAAATCATCGACCCAGAAACCTTGCAAACTCTCCCCGTCAATCAACCCGGCTTGCTGCTCGTGCGCGGACCGAACGTGATGCAGGGCTATTTGAATCAGCCGGAAAAAACGGCGGCGGTTCTGCGCGACGGCTGGTACAACACGGGCGACATTGCGATGCTCGACGAAGACGGATTTCTGCGCGTCACCGATCGCTTGAGCCGTTTCAGCAAGATCGGCGGCGAAATGGTGCCGCACATCAAGGTAGAGGACAAGCTGCACGAACTGGCGCACGCTACGGAGCAAGTGTTTGTGGTAACGGCTGTTCCCGATGAAAGAAAAGGCGAACGCCTGATGGTCCTGCACACGCTGCCGGAAGATAAGCTGAAAGAAACTCTGGAGTTGCTCGCCAAGTGTGACCTTCCGGCGCTGTGGAGGCCTCGCCCGGACCAGTTTCTGCACGTTGAGAAACTACCTTATCTAGGTACAGGCAAGCTGGACTTGCGGAAAGCGCGCGAACTCGCGCTGGAAGTCGCAAAGCCAGCGTGAATGCCTCGATGCCAACTGCGCGCGCAAACGCAGGACTTTTCTGCACATGACAAATGCCGAAAGCGCGCATAACCGGCGCCGGATGGTCCGCCGGGTTGTACTCACGGCCATTGCGTTGGGCATCTGGTTCTGGACGCAATCGCTGATCGCGCATCGCCCCGCGCCGACCGCCGCCGTTGGTGACGCGCTTCACACACTGACTGCCGGCCTCAATTCTTACTTTTACAGTTCGCCCCGCGCCGCCAATGCGCTGCTGATTCTCAGTTCTGCGCTGATCGATGGACTTGCGCTATTTCTGCTCGAGCGTTGGCTCTTCGGGCCGAGCGTGCGGCCGTTCCTGGGACTTGTGCTGCTGCTCGGCCTCCGGCAAATCATGCAAGCCATCTGCGCGCTTCCTGCCCCTCCAAACATGATTTGGCATTATCCCGGATTCCCTTCGCTGCTGGTCACCTACAAGGTGGGCAACGATTTTTTCTTCTCCGGACACACGGCAATCGCGGTCTTTGGGGGGATCGAGTTGGCGCGCCTCGGAAAGCGTTGGGTCACCATCTTGGCCGTCGTAATCGTTCTATTTGAGATCGCCACGGTGCTCATTCTACGTGCCCATTACACCATGGATGTCTTTACCGGCATTCTCGCAGCGCTCTGCGTGGCACGGTTTTGCACTGTAGTTTCGCCCCGTATCGACGCGTGGCTAGCTCTCATAGAGTAGCTTTCCCAACCATCAGGCATGTTCAGCAGAGTTGCGAGGCTGTTCTCAGGCATCAGGTGAGAGAAACTTCGCACTTGACAGGTAAGCATTCGCTTACCTATTATATTCCGGATGAAACGAATGCTGCCTCCCGCCTCTCGGGACGTCTTCGCCGCCGTGGGCGATCCCACGCGCCGCCGCGTTCTCGACCTCCTTCGCCGTGGCGAGCTTCCGGTGCGCCGCATCGCCGCGCCTTTTGCTGTGACCCGCCCTGCCATTTCGCAGCATTTGCGCATTCTTCTCCGGGCACGGCTCGTCGAAGTCCGCCGCGACGGACGCGAGCGCTACTACTGCTTGCGCGCCCGGCCTCTTCGCCAAATCCACGATTGGGTCGGCCACTACGAAAGATTCTGGCGTGGAAAGCTCGCCGCGCTCGGAGACTTCCTTGATGCTCAAGACAAAAAGGGAGACCGGCGATGAAGCGCGATTTAACGTTTGAAGTCACCTACCAGCACCCGCCGGAGAAAGTCTGGCGCGCGCTGACCGACCCGCAAGCTATCGCCCAGTGGCTGATGAAGAACGATTTTGAACCACGCGTGGGACGCAAATTCCAATTCCGCGTTGCACCAAAGCCGCGCGGCTGGACGGGCATTGTGGACTGCGAGGTGCTCGAAGCTGACCCGCCGCGTAAGCTCGTCTATTCCTGGTGCGGCAGCGGACTCGACACGACGGTGGCGTGGACCCTTGAACCAGTCGATGAAGGCACAAAAGTTCGCCTAGAACACAACGGCTTTCGCGGCTTGCGCGGCTGGATGGTCAGCCGCATGCTCGGCAAGGGCTGGAGCTCGAAGATTCTCACGACAAATATTCCCGCGCTGCTCGAGCGCTGGAGCGGCGATGGACCAGTTCCCGATGTCCCGGAGGCGCACTGCACCACGCATAAATGAGTAAAGGAGATTTGTATGAGTATTCGGCTAGGAAATGTGACCATTCTTGTTCGCGATTATGACGAGGCATTGAAGTTCTACACGGAAGTTCTGGGATTCGAGAAACGTTCAGATCAAAAGTTTGGCCCCGGCGCACGTTGGGTTACGGTCGCCGCTCGGGGACAGGACATTCAAATTGTCTTCGAGAAGCCCGAGCCCTCTATGCATGGAGAAGAAGGCGCGCGAAAAATGACCGAACGCATCGGCCAAAGCCCGACCTGGGTTCTCGCAACCGATGATTGCCGTAAGACGTACGAGCTATATTCCTCTCGCGGCGTGAAATTCAACGAACCCCCGAAAGAAACACCATGGGGCACGCAAGCTGTCTTCAAAGACCTGTACGGCAATTCTTACGCGCTCGTACAAAGCCAAGCGGCTTCAGCGAGTCAATAGATTTAGCAGCAGTATTTTCTGCTATTCGTATCGCAGCGCAACCATGGGATCGACCCGCATGGCGCGCCGGGCGGGGATGTAGCACGCTGCGAGCGCCACAATCGTCAGCAGTACCGCTACACAAGCGAATGTCAGTGGGTCCCTGGCGCTTACGCCGAAGAGCAGACTGGCCATAAGCCAGGAAAATCCGGCCGCGGCGATGACCCCAAGGAGGACGCCAATGAGCGTCATTTTCATGCCGTCCTTCAACACCATGCGAAGCACATCCGAGCGATTTGCACCGAGGGCCACGCGTATGCCGATTTCCTGCGTCCTCTGTCCAACGAGATAGGAAATGACTCCGTAGATTCCAACCGAGGCAAGCACCAGCGCGAGCGCCGCAAAAATGCCGAGCACGGCCATGGAAAAGCGTTGCGAGGCAAGCGAATCGGAAATGATTGACTCCATGGTTTGCGTTTTGGACATTACGTGCTCGTCGCTGATCCCCTTGATAGCAGCCCGAAGAGAATCTCCTATTGCCACAGTTCTTGGATCGAAACGCAACAGCATGCCAGTTCCACTCCACGACAGGACCATCGCCTGGTCCGGCAGCTGCATGTACGGAAAGTAGAGTTCTGCTCGCAGCGACTCCTTGTCGTCGGAATCGAGGCCCCATTGTTTGACGTGCGGAACGATGCCCACAATTTCCGCTCGTCCGCCCTTATTTTCCAGAACAATGTGTTGTCCGATCGGATCCTGGTCTTCGAAGTATTTCCGCGCGAAGACGTCGTCAACCACGACGACGTGGGAAGAGTTTTCATTGTCTTGTGCAGTGAAAAATCTTCCGCGTTCGAGCGCAATGCCCATCACCTTCAGATAATCTTCTTCCACCACATAGCTGAGCGACCAGTTCTTTTCGTTGTCGGTCGCGGGTTTGGGCTTTCCCTCAATCCAGAAGAGATCTTCATCATCGCTACTCAACGGCACCGCCGCCCAGGAGAGTGACAACGCCTGCACTCCTGGAACGCCCTTCAACTGTTGGTCCACATTGCGAAGGGCCGCTCGAATTCCCGCGGCGTTGGCGTTGCGCATCGAAGGCGGGAGAGCGACGCCGAAAGTCAGGAGATTGTGCGAATTGAATCCGGGGTCGACGTTCCAGAGCGCGGTCAGACTGCGGACCATCAACCCTGCCAAGATTAACAGCACCAAAGCCATGGCCATTTCCACGACGACAAGCGTTCCCTGCGCGCGGTGGCGCGAACCGCTCTCGCCTCGCCCTCCTTCTTTGAGCGTATCGTGCAAATTGCGCGCCCTTGTTTTCAGCGCGGGCGCCAGCCCAAAGAAGATGCCGCAGCCCAGAGTAATGACCAAAGTGAAAAGCAGGGCGCGCCCATCCAAACTGACCTCGCTGGCGCGAGGAAGCCCGGCCGCCAACCCGCGCAGCGTAGCTCGAGTGCCCCAGACCGCCAGCAACAAGCCGAGCGCCCCTCCGCTCAATGCGAGCAGCAGGCTTTCCGTAAGAAGCTGGCGCACGAGTCTCGCCTGTCCTGCGCCCAGCGCCGCGCGGATCGCGAATTCGCGCGACCGTGCTGCGGCGCGCGCGAGCATTAGATTAGCGACGTTTACACAGGCGATTAACAAGACAAACCCAACCGCCGCCAGCAGCACAAACAGGAGCACGCTTACTCCACCGACCAGCGTTTGCTTCAGGGGCCGCATAAACGTGCCGATGCCCGTGTCGGTGTCCGGATACGCCGCGGCAAGGTTGCTCGAGACGCGCGCCATGTCCGCGCGCGCTTGCTCGATGGTCACTCCCGGTTTGAGCCGGCCGACGCCATGAAATCCAAGCCCAGCCCCGCGCGATGGGAGAAGCGGATTGCCCCATTGCCCGACGGGCACGTAAACATCAACGTCGCGAAAGTTTCCAGAAAGATCGAAGCTCGCGGGAAGCACGCCGACGACGGTGTAGCTCATGCCGTCAAGATCAAGGATTTTTCCCAGAGCGGCGGGAGAAGAATTGAACTTCCGCTTCCACAAACTTTCGCTGATGATGGCTATCGGAGCTGCGCCGATCTCGTCTTCGCCCGGCGCAAATGTGCGCCCGATCACCGGCGTCACGCCAACTACGTTCAAAAAATCAGCCGAGATGAAGCGCGCCTGCAGGCGCTCGGCTTCGCCCAGGCCCGTCAGATTGAAGCCGTAGCTGCGATACACGCCCATCGAGGAAAAGGCACGGTTGTCTTTCCGCCAGTCGCGAAAATTCGGAAAGGAAATTGACCCGCTCAGAAAGTTAGGTTTGCTTTCGGCTAGCCAAACGAGTTGCTCCGGATGCGGGTACGGCAGCGGCTTGAGCAGTACACCATTCACCACGGAAAATAGCCCCGTGTTCGCTCCAATGCCGAGCGCCAGCGTAAGAACCGCCACGACGGTAAATCCCGGTGACTTGGCAAGCATTCGCAATCCATAACGCAAATCCTCGATCAGCCGCTCGAAGGAGGCCCATCCCCACATTTCCCTTGTGACCTCCTTAATCAAGCCGAGGTTGCCGAGCTCACGCTTGGCGGCGCTGCGCGCCTGGTCTGGTGTTTCGCCGCGGTCGGTGCGGTCCTGCGCGGCCATCTGCAGATGGCTTTGGAGTTCTTCGTCCAGTTCGCTTTCACGCTTTTGACGACGCCAAAAGGAAAATGTCACGCTTCGCTCCCTCTCTTCGCGGGGTTCAGCACGCCTGCGATGGCATCCGAAACCTGCACCCAGCGCGAGCGCTCGGACTCCAATTGCTTCTTGCCTCGGGCGGTCAGCCGGTAGACCCTGACGCGCTGCTTGTTTTCAGAAACTTTCCAATCCGCGGTGATCCATTTTTGACGCTCGAGGCGGTGCAGCGCTGGGTAGAGCGATCCGGTGTCGACCTGCAAAATGTCTCGCGAATTTGTGCGAATCGCCTGGCTTATGCCGTAGCCGTGCTGCGGGCCCCAACGCAGGGTTTGCAGAATGAGCAGGTCGAGTGTCCCTTGCAACAGTTCAATGCGGTTCTGGTAGCGTGGAGTCATATTCACCTCAGGCTGTAGATGTTCTACACCCACGGCATGTAGAATGTCTACACCCACTAAGCCAGCAAAGGAATGGCCATCGCCAGCAGGCAGCCAACTGCTTGCCTCACAAGCACTTAGCTAATGTCGCCTGGTTCCCATGCGCCGGACGTCGGACCGCTCCCGGGATCGCTTGTCGCGAAAACGGTCACCAGACCTCGTTACTCTTTACTCTTGGTCCGCTCCCAGCAGTTATCCGATTGTGGCGCTGGCTCGCCGGTGCTACGGTTCTATGTACTTGGTGATGAACATTATGCAGCGTTTGCCGCGTCCAGTTTCCCTCCCCCTATCGATGATTGCGCTCTCGGTCTTTCTCATGGGCCTCGCAAAAGGGCAAACTGCTACAGGCCAAAACGCGCTCCTAAAAATCGGTTACCTGATGGATTCTCTCAAAGTCGAACGATGGCAAACGGATCTCGACAACTTTCAAAAGCGCGCGAAGGAGCTGGGGGCAGAGGTGCTCGTGGAAACAGCCGAAGGAGACGATGAACTGCAGTTGCAGCAATCCCAAAAGCTGATCGATTCCGGCGCGAAAGTTCTCGTGCTGGTCCCGCACGACACCGACAAGGCTGCCCGCATCGTAAACGCGTCAAAGGCGCGGCACATCCCCGTTCTGTGCTACGAACGCCTAGTGCGCAACAGCGATGTCGATTTCTTTGTGGGCACCAACGCTGAAGTGATTGGCGAGCTGCAATCCTCCACGCTCGCGCGGCTCGCCCCAAAAGGGAACTACGTTCTGATCGGTGGCTCCCCGACGGACAGCAATGCCAAAGTCTTGCGCGAAGGACAAATGCGCGCACTACAAACGCTCGTCGACCGTGGCGATATAAAAATCGTTGGCGACGGTTGGGCAAAGGACTGGGATCCAGCCGAAGCATACGCCATCATGTCCAAAGCAATCGACTCCACAAAAGGCGATGTCACCGCCGTAGTCGCTTCCAATGACGGCACCGCTGGGGGCGCTATCCAGGCCCTAGAGGAACACAAACTCGCTGGCAGAGTGCTCGTATCCGGTCAGGATGCAGATCTCGCTGCGATCATCCGGATACTGGACGGCACGCAGACCATGACGGTTTACAAGCCCATTGGACTGCAAGCGAGAACGGCCGCGGAAGCTGCCGTTAGTCTGGCTGCCGGCACTCCCATCAAGAACTCTGTTTCGATTCTCAATGGAACGAAGACTGTGCAGGCCATATTTCTAAGCCCCGTAGTGGTCACCAAGGACAACGTGAAGCAAACGGTCATCAAGGACGGCTTTCAAAACCTGGAAACCATTCAGAAAAGCTTGCCTAAGGAAAAATGGCCGAATTAAACTCCCGGCAAGGCACTGCGGGACGCGCTCGTTCTCATCAGTTTCTAAGCTTGTACGGCCTGAGCAGTAGATAGTTTTATCGTGCGTGCCTGCCGCGACGAGCCTTCTCGCGCAACAAATTAAAACTTCACGCCCCAAAAGGATGGGTCTGGCTTAATCAACTCGAGGCCCACGTCCCATGCTTCATGATCGCGCCAAACAACTTGCGCTTCCGCAGTGCGTCCACTCTTGGCATTGATAAGACGCACGCGCTTGCGCAGAGGAAGCCCCGCGCCTACCACGGCCAAGCAACCGGACTTGCTGATGTCCACGGTGACGCCGTTGGCTTGCTGTCGTTCGGAGCCTTCTTCCCATTCGACCTGGAATTTTACCCGAGAGACGATGCGCCGATGGGTGCGCAATTTTTCCCATCGCTCTTCAAAAGCCTTACCTTCGGAGATGGTAATGGTGTTTACGGCGGTTTCGGTGGCCATGCCTGCCTCGCAGCGTGTGGGTTTGGTACTCGGCCGGGGTACAGCAAAGGACAAGGTATTTCGCCGGGCTGCCGCAGTCAATAGTACTTCTTCCAATTTCTTGGCCTATTAATCGCGTGTACGTGCACGAAAACTTTGCATGGGGTCTCCAGAAAAAAGCCTGCTAATCAGCTGAAAACATAGGTCTTAGTTCGCATTCCGGAGTTCAGCCTTCATCGCGTTTCTCTTTTTATTCTCCGCAACTTCCCTAGAGCCGCAAGAAACAGGGCTCCCTTTCTAAATACTTGCTAGCACGAAAATGCATGCAAATAGGAGCCGCACAAATCGCGGATCATGGTAGTTTGTCTGCAGCCAGTTCGCGGCGTGCGAGCGGCAAATTGGAGGTAGGACCATGCCCGTGGAAGAAAATCCCGCCTGTCGTTCCCGTCGCTCATTTTTGCAAGTCTCTGGCGCCGCAGCAGCGGTGGCCGTTGGATTTCGGATTGTCACCGAGCCGATGCTGGCACATGCCAGTTCGCTCCCTTATCCCCGTCCTTATCCAAAAGATGCGGTGCTCATTAACGCAAACGAGAATCCTCTGGGCCCCTGCGGTGTGGCTTGCGACGCCGTCAATAGTGTCGCTTCAGAAGGCGGCCGCTACTCGGACTGGATGACCACGGATCTGATAAAAGCATTTGCGGCCGCGGAAGGGCTCAAGCCCGAGTATATTCGCGCGTTCCCTGGCTCCAGTGGCCCGCTGCATTACTCGGTCCTCGCCTTTACGTCGCCAGCGAAAAGCTATGTCACCGCGGATCCAGGCTATGAAGCCGGTGCACATGCCGCAAAGGCTTCCGGTGCGCGCGTCGTGAAAGTGCCTTTGACCAGCACCTACGCGCACGACGTGAAAGCCATGTTGGCCGCAGCTCCAGATGCGGGCATGTTTTATATTTGCACGCCAAACAATCCCACCGGCACGCTCACTAGCCATTCCGATATCGAGTTCCTGCTCGCCAACAAACCCAAGGACTCTATCCTTCTGGTGGACGAGGCCTACATCCATTTTTCTGACGCTTCGACCGCACTCGATCTCGTGAAAGCGGATAAAGACCTGATCGTCCTGCGAACATTCTCAAAAATCTATGGCATGGCTGGATTACGCTGCGGATTTGGGATCGCCCGGCCGGATCTTCTCGAAAAAATGACCGCATTCTCCGGCTGGAGCGCCATGCCCATCACCGCCGTAGCCGCGGCGACGGCTAGCGTGAAGGATCCGCGGCTCGTCCCCGAACGCAAACAAATCAACGCGACGATTCGCGAATCCACGTTTCAATGGCTAGCCAAAAACGGATATTCCTTCGTTCCGTCACAATCGAACTGTTTCATGCTCGACGCGAAGCGCCCCGTGAAAGAAGTAATCGCCGCGATGGCCGCGCAAAATGTCTTCATCGGCCGCCCCTGGCCAGTCTGGCCGACGCACGTTCGTATCACCGTAGGCACCCAATCGGAAATGAAGCGCTTCCAGGAAGCGTTCCAGCACGTCATGTCCGGGGCCGCCGTCAGCACTCTGCGGCCGTCACACGAATCCTCGGCTATGCATCTCGACGGCCTCGTTATCCCAACGAACCACGCCTAAAAACAAAAAGGCCGTTCTGATTGCTCAGAACGGCCTTTTCTAATTTAATCCCGGCGACGACCTACGTTCCCACACAGTTACCCGTGCAGTATCATCGGCCCGGCGAGGCTTAACTTCCGTGTTCGGGATGGGAACGGGTGTGACCCTCGCGGTATGATCACCAGGAAACTTTACACTCGCGTACTGATTCCAGGCTCATCCCGAGCCAGGATGGCGAGTGCGACAACAGAAATTTGTACGGCCGCTTAGCGGCCCCACATTAGGCTGGCTTTTACAAGTTCAACTCTCCATCGAACCTTACTGCGGCAGAATTGGCGTTTTCATCTGACTCTTGCGAGCCAGTTCTGCTCTTCCTCAAAGACGGTTTGAGAAAGTTTTATGATTAAGCCGAACGGGCGATTAGTACTGGTCAGCTTCACGCATTGCTGCGCTTCTACCTCCAGCCTATCAAAGTCGTAGTCTTCGACTGCCCTTCTTAGGTCTTAAACCTTGGGAGAACTTATCTTAGGGCGAGCTTCTTGCTTAGATGCATTCAGCAATTATCTCTTCCAGACTTCGCTACCGAGCTATGCCCCTGGCGGGACAACTCGTACACAAGAGGTCTGTTCATCCCGGTCCTCTCGTACTAGGGACAACTCCCTTCAATTCTCCTGCGCCCACACCAGATAGGGACCGAACTGTCTCGCGACGTTCTGAACCCAGCTCACGTACCGCTTTAATAGGCGAACAGCCTAACCCTTGGGACCTTCTACAGCCCCAGGATGCGATGAGCCGACATCGAGGTGCCAAACCTAAGCGTCGATGTGAACTCTTGGCTTAGATCAGCCTGTTATCCCCGGCGTACCTTTTATCCGTTGAGCGATGGCCCTTCCACGCGGGACCACCGGATCACTAGACCCAACTTTCGTTCCTGCTCGACTTGTAAGTCTCACAGTCAAACCGGCTTATGCTCTTGCACTCCACAGCGGGTTTCCAATCCGCTTGAGCCGATCTTTGGGCGCCTCCGTTACAGTTTAGGAGGCGACCGCCCCAGTCAAACTACCCGTCTGGCCGTGTCTCCCCACCCGTCACGGGTGGTAGGTTAGAGCGACAGATTAGTCAGGGTAGTATTTCACTGTTGCCTCCTCCTCAGCCGAAACCAAGGGCTCACAGGCTCCTACCTATTCTACGCAGATCAATCCGTTACTCATGGCCAGAGTGCAGTTAAGGTGCACGGGGTCTTTCCGTCTAGATGCGGGCATCCGGCGTCTTCACCGGAACCACAAATTCGCCGAGTCACTCGCCAAGACAGTCGCTCTATCATTCCACCATTCGTGCAGGTCGGAACTTACCCGACAAGGAATTTCGCTACCTTAGGACCGTTATAGTTACGGCCGCCGTTCACCGGGGCTTCAGTTCAAGCCTTCGCCCTTGCGGGCTGAGCCCTTGCTTTAACCTTCCGGCACCGGGCAGGTGTCACCCCCTATACGTCGTATTCGACTTTGCAGAGAGCTGTGTTTTTGTTAAACAGTTGCAGAGCGCGATTCGCTGCGACCGCTTCGGGCTATAAACCCTACTGCGGCGTCCCTTCTCCCGAAGTTACGGGACTAATGTGCCTAGTTCCTGAGCGAGTGTTCTCTCGAGCGCCTGTGGATATTCACCTCGTCTACCTGTGTCGGTTTGTGGTACGGGCACCTGGACGACTCCTTAGGGGATTTTCCCGACAGCGTGAAATCAGAGACTTTGCGGTCGTGTGACCTCGTCGCCACTCTCACCGTTGAATGACCCCGGGGATTTGCCTCCGGAATCCGGCTTTCAGTGGCCAATCAGGATATCCATCACCTGACTCTCCTATCCTTCTGTGTCACCCCATCGTGATAACGTCGCCAGGCGGGACAGGAATGTTGACCTGTTATCCATCAGCTACGCCTTTCGGCCTCACCTTAGGACCCGCCTAACCCTGAGCGGATTAACCTTCCTCAGGAAACCTTAGACTTTCGGCGACACGAGTTCTCATCGTGTTTATCGCTACTTATGCCGGCAGGGTCTCTTGTGTAGTGTTCAGTAGTCCTCTCGGTCTACCTTCAGACTCCACGCAATGCTCCCCTACCAAAGATTATTTCCGAAGAAATAACCATTTCGCAGCTTCGGTCGTATGCTTGAGCCCCGTTGGATTGTTGGTGCATATCCGCTTGACCAGTGAGCTGTTACGCTTTCTTTAAAGGATGGCTGCTTCTAAGCCAACCTCCTGGCTGTCCGAGCGAATACACTTCCTTTCCCACTTAGCATACAGTTAGGGACCTTAGCTGGCGATCTGGGCTGTTTCCCTTTTGACCACGAAGCTTATCCCTCGTAGTCTCACTCCCGTGTAGTTATCCGCGGCATTCGTAGTTTGATTGGATTCGGTAACCTGAGTTGGTCCCTAGTCCATTCAGAGCTCTACCACCGCGGTAATTCGCACGAGGCTGTCCCTAAAGACATTTCGGGGAGAACGAGCTATCACGGAATTTGATTAGCCTTTCACCCCTACCCTCAGCTCATCAGAGCGATTTTCAACTCACACCTGTTCGGTCCTCCAGTCGCGGTTAAGCGACCTTCAACCTGGCCAAGGGTAGATCATCCCGCTTCGCGTCTAATACCACGTACTTGTCGCCCTATTCGGACTCGCTTTCGCTACGGCTCGCTTGCGCTTAACCTTGCACGTGACATTAACTAGCCGGCTCATTAAGCAAGAGGCACGCCGTCAGGCTTTCACGGACCGAAGTCCATGCATGGCCCTCCGACTGCTTGTAGGCATACGGTTTCAGGTTCTATTTCACTCCCCTCGCAGGGGTTCTTTTCGCCTTTCCCTCACGGTACTTGTTCACTATCGGTCGCCAGAGAGTATTTAGCCTTGGAGAGTGGTCTCCCCAGTTTCCCACCAGATTACACGTGTCCGGTGGTACTCAGGATGCCGCTTCGAGTCTGATCAGCTTTCGATTACAGGGCTCTCACCTTCTATGGCCCCGCTTTCCAGCAGGTTCATCTAGCCGTCAGTTTGGTAACTCTACTTATGCGGTCCTACAACCCCCAAATGCAAGCACTTGGGTTTGGGCTGTTCCGATTTCGCTCGCCGCTACTTTCGGAATCTCTGTGATTTATTTTCCTCCAGGTACTGAGATGGTTCACTTCCCTGGGTTAGCTCATACCCGCCTATGTATTCAGCGGGCTGTAACGGGAGTTCATCCCGTCGGGTTTCCCCATTCGGAGATCCTCGGATCAAAGCCTGCTTGCGGCTCCCCGAGGCTTATCGCAGCTTGCCACGTCCTTCATCGCCTTCTGGCGCCAAGGCATTCACCGTACGCCCTTAGTAGCTTAATCATAAAACTTACCCAATCCGTCTTCTGTTGTAGTGGCCGGTCTTTAGACCGGTTTCTCCAAAATCAAACGTCCTGATTTCTGCGCTTCCATATTTCCTCACAACCGATCTTCTCGCTTCCCGGGCATGGGCCGCGATAAAGTCCGTCTGATTTGTTTAGAATCATTCAGGTATCGGCTGCAGGCTTTCGACATCGCAGTCTTCAAACAATTGGCTAAGCCGCCTTTTCTTCCACAGTATTGCTCGATTCTCGAGCAAACTTGTAAATAATCCACACCATTGCCCCAGCAGGAACCGTAATCCCGGCCAAGTTATCGGCGTGGACTTGCCAGCCTTTCTGTTGTCAAAGAGCAGTGACCCTGATCTTGTCAGAGTCCCCAACATTCCGTTGGGTTTTGGCTGAAGGGACTTACTCGATCACGTTTCGCGATCTTGCCTTCCAGCTCTTCTTTTGTTTCCGTGTTAGTTGAATTCGTGACCGCAGGAGGACTTACTTTTACGCCGCCCACTTCTCACTATCCACTACTCACTTCCACAAAATAAAAAACCCGGCGTCGAGCGCCGGGTACAGCCACCCACACTTAGGTGGCTCCACGCGATGCTCGACATATTTCTAGCCTGTGCTCGTAAAGAACCTCACTATAGGATCTACTTCTTGGCCTTCGCTTGGTATTGCGCTGGGAAGACGCTTCTTCGACCCGACTGTGATGCCCTGCTGGCTCAGCTACCCCCGAGCCATTTGTAAGTATACCGATTTTTCTGTATCCGTCAAGTCCCCGCAATAACTATTTTTCCCACTTATCCTCAGCCCTGTGAACGCTGTGCAAAACTGTCTGGCATCCTACGGTAACCATTCCAGCTTCCTGTTTTCGCACGCGTACTATTGACTTGCTTGCCATACGCTATACGATTCCGACAGAGAATCAATGCACTGACGGCAGGCTGCTGACTATCTGAGTACCCATCGCATGGAAAACCTGAAGAAGGGGCGCGTGGCCGGGTGCCCCAAACGACGCGTTGATTTCATAATTTGCGAGGCCTAGACTTAACCTGTAAGCAGATAGCTGATTCGCACGAAGGAGTTTTTACGCAATTTGCCAGAGTTCAGGGCGGCGGCCTCGCTGCGGTGGGACTCCTGCTTCTCGCACTGCAGGTATACATTCTTTTTTCTTCGACGCAGCAGTCCGGCAGCCCAACCCAGGCTCCGCCAACTCCAACTCCAGGAGAACAGGTAATCAAGTTCGTGCCCGGAATCCTCGGCTTACTCGCGCTAGCTGGCGGAGGCTATCTGCTCCTTCTGCAAAAAAAACAGGGCAGCAATGAAGAGACTCAACCGGAGAAGACCAAATCCGGCCTTCCAATGTGACGGAACGGCATGTGGTAAAACCTCCGCAGATGATTTTGACTTTGAGGGTGACGCGCCCTTTGGGTTTGTTCATCAAAGGGTGCGGGTTTTTTACTCTTAATTCCTGCGCTCCTCGACCTGCCGCCAAGCCTCCTGCAGGCCCCGCGCGGCAATCTGTTCTTCAAGTTCCGCGCGGTGGATCGCGTCCGGCGATGTGTCGAGCATGGAGCGAATGTCCCTCAAGTGCTTCTCAGAGCCGCCTTCCCGGTAATATTCTAGCTTGCGTACGATGACGTATTCGGGCGGCGCCACGACGAACACCTGGCCTTCCACTTCCAACCGCCGCGCCCGCGCCAGACCCCAGACGTGTAACGGATCTCGCCCGCGCAAATATACGTCCGCCTTGAAACCGGTCTCGTGGTGAATGATGTTGAAGTGCCCGCGCTGTTCGCGCGCCACTTCCAGTTCGATCACCTCTGTCGGAGGACAATAGAATTCTGCCGGCGGGAATACCTCGGGCAGCCGGGCAACGTGCTCCCGATCCAGCACCACGATCAAATCCACATCGTGGGTCAGCCGCGGCTCTCCATAAATGATGACTGCTACGCTGCCGCTGACCATGTAAGCCACGCCTAGCGCGTTAAGCCGCTTTGTAAACATCAGAAAAAGGTTAGCTTCGGGCATAGAGGAAAATCTCGCAAACAGCCCGGCGGATGGCGTCGTCGGTCCAATCCGGGTGTTCCGCGCGCAACGCAGCCGCCTTTAGCTGCCGGGCGGAATGATACAGACGTTCAGCCGCCCGCAATTTTTGTGCCGGCGACATAGCTCGCAGGATCTGTTGCATTTCGGTTTTCATCGCAGCAGTCAATTGTAACTGTTTCGCTGCCGTAGGTGGAGGCCTGGTGGCCGCTATCGAATCTGCCAAATCCCCATCGATCGAACGAGGAAGCGTTTGGCCGCTCGACAATCAAGAGAAAACGGAGGGTGCCCCAGGTTCGTCGTTTGAACCTGGGTCTTGGGTCTTGGGGTTGCCTCGTGCCTCAACCTATGCGAACGTGCACCTCCGAAAGGGTCCGCATGATCATCCTGAAAGGTCACGTCTGCAGAGACGGTGAAGGCGCTGGCCTAAAGCACTTCTCCCGCCGCATGAACCAATATCCCGAAGTGTTCGAGAGAGCCACCGGAGAGAAACTCTTTCCCGGCACTCTCAATGTGAACGTCGGCGAGCCCGTCAAAATCAAAGAACATTTTAGAATTCTCGGAAAAGAACTAAACGAACCGGAAGACTTCCTCTTCGAAGTGTGCCGCATAAACGGAATATGGGCTTACAGAGTTCGCCCCCTAGACGCCATGGGCAATGGCGGCCATGGCGACCAAATCCTTGAAATAGCCAGCCGTGACAAGATTCCTGATGTCCCGCCAGGCACTGAAGTGGAAATCGCGCTCTTCCGATAAAAGCAACCTGCGCCCACACTAAACCCCAAACTGCCGCAGATGATGGTCCAGATGCTTGTACATCAATATCGCCCACTCTTCCGGCGTAAGCCGCCCAAAGAAGGCATGCGGGTGCGTGGTGCATCCATTCGGTCCGGCCGCAGCAAACCGGTCGATCAATCCGCACAACCGCGTGCGCTCCGTTCCCAAGTCCCGTTCATCCTGCACCACAAGTTCCTTCGCCGTCGGCGAATTCCGGCGCATCGGTTCGTCGTTCCCAAGCGCCATCGGCTTCACGATCCATCCCAGGATCCGCCCTACCAACACTCGCGGTGGAGTCTTATCCCCCAGCGCCATCTCCATCCCTCGGGAACAATGCTCCAGCGCCTGCGCTGGATTCATCGTGCCCCACTGCCGCGCGCTATCCGGCCTCACCTGCGCGATTCGCTGCTTCACTTCTTCTACTCTCGCCGCTTCAAAAAGGTTTTTCATATGATCCGCTCACCGCGCGAGGTCCGCTCCACCAATTCCGACAGCTTCTGCTTCGCCTCAAATATGCCCACAGTCCGCATCGCCGGACTCCTCTCGAACTATCGTACTACCATGTCTTGTGAACGTAAGGCGCAGTCTCTTCCCGACGACCTGGTCGTCTCGGCGCCACCTCTCTGTACCTCGCGCCTCTGCGTTGTCTTCTCCCTCGCTCTTTCTTTCCCCCTTCAACTTTGAACTGCTCTTTCACCACATTTCACGTCAATATCCTTCCAAACGCTTTAGGCTTCCTTTGTTTTCATACTCTTACGCACTCTTTTGCACCGTCAAAAAACCTATCCTCAATCTTCTCAATACTTTCCGCACTCTTTGGGCAAAACACCCGGGGTGGGGGCCTTGGGTACCTCGTCTCTCCGCCGCTATTCTCCTCATCACCGGCTATCCGCTATTCTCTGTCCCTACAATATCCGCGGCCGCCATTCGTCTACAGCAATGGATGGACAAGCCGTGAGCGTCATCTCGATGATCGAGCAAGACCGCCAAATCTCCGAAGTCGTCGCGGGACAACGCGGGCGGCTCCGCAACTTCATCCGCAGTCGTGTGCCCGATCCCTCTGACGCCGAGGACATCGTGCAGGAAGTCTTCTACGAACTGGTGGAAGCCAATCGCCTGCTGATGCCGATCGAGCATGTCACCGGCTGGCTTTTTCGCGTCGCGCGCAATCGCATCACGGACCTTTTCCGCAAGAAGAAGGCGGTGGCCTTCAGCGACGCAGCGGTCGAGGACGAAACCGGCGAGTCGCTCCAGATCGAAGATCTATTACCATCGCCCGATGCCGGGCCGGAAGCGGTCTACTTCCGCAACGTGCTTCTGGATGAATTGGAATTTGCGCTCGGCGAACTGCCCCGCGAGCAGCGCGAAGTATTCATCGCTCACGAACTGGAAGGGCGCAGCTTCAAAGAGTTGTCGGCGGAAAGCGGCGTCAGCATCAACACGCTGCTCTCGCGCAAGCGCTATGCGGTGCTTCATCTGCGCGAACGATTGCAGAGTATTCACGATGATTTTGCGATGAAATGATGCAAAGAAATAGTACGAAGAAATGACTCGAAGAAATGATACGAGCAGATCAGGAGCACAACATGAGTAAGAAGAAATGGATTTTTTTGGCCCCACTAGCAATACTGGCGATCCCGCTTTTCATCTGGATTGGCGGCGAACTGGTGATGCATCTCTGGAACTGGCTAGCGCCGGCGTTGTTCGGATGGCGGCAAATCACCTTCTGGCAGGCTGTCGGGCTGCTGGCTCTCTGCCGCATTCTGTTCGGAGGCTGGAGCAGTCATGGCGGTAATCGCTCCAATATGCGGCGACGAATAGACCAGCGCATGGACGAGCGTTGGGAGAAAATGACGCCCGATGAGCGTGAAAAATTCCGACAGAGTTGGCGCTCGCGCTGCGGCGGCTTTGGTGCGCCAACCAGCGAAACACCAGCTGGCGGGACTAAGGAGTCGGCCTGATACTGCCGCGCCAGAGGGCTGGGGAACTTCGTCAGAAGAGACTTGAACCTCCCCACAGCTAAAGCCGGGGGATTCCTGACTGCATCATGCTTTGGCACAATGCACCTCGTGGCTCGTTCCAAGCCCGGCGAGTAGCGTGTTGCGAGCCGCATTGACATCGCGGTCGTGCAGACTTCCACAGTCTGAGCAACGCCACTGCCTTACCGCAAGCCCATCCCAACCTGTAGGACCACAACGGCTTCCACAGGCAGAACAGGTCATGGTGGAAAACTTAGCATCAGGTTCGACGTATTCCGTACCGCCTGCACGGCTCTTGTACGCAATCATTTGTCGAAGCTGATAGTGAGAAGAACTGGAAACGGACTTCCCAAACTTGTTGGCAACCCCTTTGTGGTGGTCGCCACTAAAGGCCATAAAGCTATTCTCCCGCACCAGGCGCAAGGAAAGCTTGTGGTTGCGGTCCTTGACGCGATGGGCGCGACGTTCTTGAAGCCCTGCCGCCAGTACCTTGTGGTGACCGCGCTGGGCCTGTGCCAGACGATGTTCGATGGCTTCGAGTTCCCGAGGGTGGTCTAAAACCTCACCATCCGACATCGTGAGCAGATTCTTAAAGCCGGGGTCGATTCCCAGCTGCCCATCTGCGACACGCTCGATAGCTTCCCGGTCGGTTGAGATAAACAGGCACAGATACCAGCCACTCGGACGCTTGACGATGCGACCGCACTTAATTTCCCCTTCCGGCAAATCTTGTTTGTGGAACCGCAGTTTTCCGAGGCCGGGAATACCGATGTGCTTATCCTTTGGCGGCTTGATAGGGTCTGGGAACGGAATACTATTGAGCTTATTTCTCATGCCCTTGAGCCGCGGTTTCTTAGCAATCTTCTTGAAGCAACGGGTCCAGGCGCTATGCGCCTGCGACAACATGCCTTGCAGTGTGTGGCTGGGAATTTCCATCTTCTCGCCGTGGTTGGCAAGTAGGTTCTGGAAGTCTTTTGCGCTGTAGTAGATTTTATCCTTAGCCTCCAACGCAATCTTCCGCACCGCCCAGTTCCACACACCTGTCAAGTTCCACAGCCACGCGGTGAGGACGGCTTCCTGCTTCCTATTCGGTCGAAGCTTGAGTTGCGCCTGAATCATACGTTCTTCTGATTCTCCACGTACTGCTGGATGACTGACAACGGAGCACCACCAACCGTTGAACAGAAGTAGCTGTTAGTCCACAGGCTGGGTATCCTCGATACCAAACTTGGAAACTCTTTTCGAAGATGATGAGATGAGATGCCTTTGGTGTGTTTGACGAAGCGATGGATTCCAAACTGTGGGTGCACTTCCACAAGTAGATGAACGTGGTCAGGCATAATCTCCATTGCGAAGATTTCCACGCGGTACTTCTTGGCGACCTCGCGGAAGATGGTGGCACAGCGTCGCGCAATGCGACCTTCCAGAACCTTCCGCCTATATTTCGGACAGAAGAGGATGTGGTACTTGCTGGAATAGACGATGCTGTTGTTCGACTTGTATCCGGCAATCATATTTTGCTTATACTAGTTGAAGCAGTCTATGTAAATAACTTACTGCAACCTACCTACTATGGCGCTCGCTTGACCCCATTCCTAAAGGCAGGGGATTGCGCTCGCTCTTGTTCATCGACCGAGACGCAACACGAGGGGAACACAACTCTCCCTGAAGTGTTCCCCCACGCGTCTCCCGACCAATTACCCCCACGACTGGCACCTGGACTACGGTGGCCCCATTGGTTAGAACGGAGGCATTGAATTGGGATTGGCCTAACTACCTGCATAGTGCGGGACCGAGCGAAATCGTTTCATGCGAGGCATGAGAACCCGGAAGGCTTGGCGATGAACGGGGTTAGGCAGACCGCCAAACGGCATGCGTTTTGATAGAATCCCTGCGAATGCAGCAGAGTCTCTTCTTCCGCTGGATTTTGCCCGCCATAGTTGGCTTGCTGGCAGGGTTCCTCGCGCTTGCCTGGGCGATCACAAGAGAATCCACGATTCCCGTGTGGCTCGTTTCTCTTTTTTCGCCAGGGCTGAAGATTGCGGAACTCGTGATGCCCGCCGCCCACGAATCCCTCGCCTGGACCTTCGGCTGGTTTCTGCGCATCGCCATCGGCGTCAACGCCATTTTCTACTTTGCGATTTTCACTGTGCTGGCTTATCTGGTTGATCGCCGCCGTTCCGGAACCAACTAGCAAACTTACTTCACGGACGAATTAGGTTGGCTGCGCCGCTACACCGAGAGAATACGGCCAAAGAATGACCTGTAGCGTTGCAGTGCCAGGCGGAGATCCTCGGTAGAGACGTTATCGCCGCGATCCCATTGGCCTTCAAGTCTAGCTCGTTCCGCTGCGAACATTTCAGCAAGCCGCTTCATCGCTACCGCGACAAGACTATCGGCTTGCTCCACTACCTGCCGAGGCTCGTCAACAAAACTCACTTGGATCGCATCCCACCGGCCGCGAAAATCTTTCGCTTCTTCGGCTGAAAAAAGCGGCACCACCTGCTTGTCTAAAGCCACAGCGGTTGCGGCACCGGCAGATGAGCCGCCGCCAACTTTGATGCTTGGAGCAGCCACCGCTCGCACCTCCTGACGCGCGCCCGCACCTGCCAGAGCCGCCGTCGTCAGCCCCACATCCGTATCTTCTTCTCTAAACTTTTTTGCTTCGTCCACTGGATTGCCTCCTCTATGTCTCACTGATTCTCGAAAACCCAACACGCGTTTTCGCTTCTGATCCGAGATCTAGGACGCTGCTGCTTTTGCGCGAGCCATTTCCGGCTCATCTACTAGCTCATCAAATAACGTCCGGTAATGAATCATTGCTTGGCGCAAGTCTTCCGTTGTGGCCTGGCCACTTGCGTGGCGGACAGCGATTTCATGAGCGGCCCGGTAGTTTTCCACTACGAGTGGGTGGTCCACAGAAATATCCGCCGAGCGCTGTTCAAAGTCACTTACGGAATAGCCGCGGGTGGACATCACGTCGCCGAGCAGTTGGTCGGCCTGCGTGACCGATTTTTTGGGGTCGTCAACAAACTCTGCCTGAACCGTGCGCCAGGCGGCGATATACCGATCTCGGTCGTTGGCCGCTAGCGGCCGAATGGCAAATCCCTCTACGCGTTTTTCTCGCTGTTCGAGACCGGCTTCCGCCTTCCGCCGGCCTCCGCTTTCTTCGACCGCGCGTGTGTATTCGGGGCCGAATCGAGTTTGCAGTCTTTCGGTTTTGCTCTTCTTGAGAAACATCGCCGAAGCGAGGCCCACAATCCCGATGAGAACCACACCAATAATAATGATCAATGTTAATGTGCTCATTTCAAGATCCTCTTTTTTCTTTGCGGCATCCCTTAGTTGAGTTAGGGATGGAGTGACTTCTCAGAATCGGCGAAGAAGTGGTCGCGCAACGAACACACAATTCCTTAGTCGCGAATCCGGAGTGCAGTACCCGCTGTTATACGCTGACCCTTCTCCCGGATACGAAATGCAAAACCAGAAGAATGATGCCGACAACGAGCAAAAGGTGGATTAAACCTGTGGAAATGTGAAATGCGAAAAGCCCGAGCAACCAACAAATGATTAGAACTGCCGCGATAAATCCCAACATGATTTCATCTCCTCATAGCGGCGCGCGAAACTGAGCCCTCTCTATATTCGCGCACAGCGCCCAAGTGCAATGGAGTTTCTTGCAGACCTAACTTGCGCGTCTCAAGAAGAAATGTCTGTACACTTAGGGACACTGCGAGTTCGGCCGCGTCTTTTAATTAATAGCGCGCAAAGCGGGCTCTACCTGGAATCTCCGATTGAACTCGCTCACATGCGGCTGCGGCACAGACAACTGACAATCAGTAGTAGAGCTTCGGCGACCAATTCTCGCGCCCTTCCGGCAAAAGGTCGAAGAGACTCCAAACCGGGGTGAAGAGATCTACGCCTCTGTGGTTTGGGTTGCCGTCTTTGCCGGGGTGAAGCGAGGCTTCGGTGGTATAGAAATGATGGATTTTGCCGTCGGGTTCGCGGCTGAAGACACTGAGGCCCGGATGTTGTCCGGCGTACCCCTCAACATGGTAATCCGCGTTGAAACTCGACTGGCCGCTCGACAACAATCGGATTTTATCCCATCCGCGCCGTCGGGCCCATTCCCGGAGCTCTCCGATTTCGACCTTAGCTATCAGCACAAAATTTGCTTTCTGGGTGATATGCGGAGCAATCGCATTGTATCCATCGGCCCACATCGTACACATCGGACAAGCGGACATGTCGGTCGCCCCCCACATCATGTGGTCCACGATGAGGCGATTCTTGCCTGGGGCAAATAAGTCGGAAAGGCGAACATCCTTGAACTGGCCAGGGGATTCGTCGAGGACATCGGCAGGGCCCTCGCGAAAAATGTAGTCGGTTGCAACCGCAGGCCCCATGGGGAGTTTTCTTCGAAGAGCCGCGACACTCTCCCGTTGATCTTTCAGTGCGATCTCCGCCTCAAGCAGTTCATCGCGTAACTTGCGATACTCGCTCTGTAATCTCGCAGCTGTTGTCGTCATCAAGTTCCTCGCTCAAGCTAATTCCATTGGAAAGCGCACCACGATCTCATACTGTAGCAGTGACGTTAGGTCGAGACTGTGCCTTTTAAAACACCCGGACAAATCGCATAAGTACCATCTGGATCTTTCCGAATAGCCGTTCGGCGCAACCCCACGGAGAAGACCACCTACAGCGCCAAGCCGGAGGAAAACCTGTAACGAAATCCCGTAGAAATGCACTACATGACAAAGCGCGCGCGCCTTCGAAATGCAGCGCAAACGCGAGGGTCCCAAACTTTGCTTCCTCAGGATGGAAAATGACAAATACCTCCCAACGACTTCTGTACGCAGTGGGCATACTCGCTATCGGCATGGTGCTGGGCTCCTGCAATCCTCCCAACTATCCGACCGGCACCATCGAGTTGAAGTATTACGCCATGGGTTCATGGGGAGTGACGGTGAAACCCGGCTTCGCTTGCTGCGATTCTCTGGGCAACAGTTTTGATGTGTACTATCCGACGAATCTTGGCGCTGGTGGTTTCATGCACCCGATCATCACCTGGGGGAACGGTACCAATGGCTCCGCAGCCGCAGTTGATTACCTGCTCAGGCATTTCGCTTCGTGGGGCTTTGTCATTGTGGCAACCGAAGACAAGAACACGGGAGCGGGACAGACGATTCTTGACGCGGCCAACTTCATGGTTGGCCAGAATGGAAATTCCGCGAGCATCTTCTACCACAAGCTCAACGTGAGCCAGGTCGGCGCGGTGGGCCACTCACAAGGCGCCGGCGGGGTCATCAACGCATCCAACAAATCCGGTGGCTTGATCAAGACGGTGATTCCCATCGAGCTACCGGCGCAGGCGTGGTGCATCCTGAATCTGCCCACCTGCGCCGATTCAAAAAATCTGACGTCCGGCTCTGTATTCTTCGTCGACGGCTCGGCCGACACGCTGATCTCGCCGCCAACACAGCCGAGCGGCACTCTGGGTGAGCAATCCATCGCTGCTTACTACAACGCTGTGCCTGCAGGGGTCGGCAAGGTGAAAGGAACGCTGATCGGGCCGAATCACAATGATGTGACTGGACAACCAGACTGCAAGAAAGCGGCCTTCCCTTGCGTGAACGGCGTATACGGCTATCTCGGCTATCCCACGGCTTGGCTGATGTACCAGCTTCAGGGGGATAGCTACGCGCACGGCGCATTTGTCTCGGGAACCGGTGAAATGTTTTCAGAAACTAAGAACTGGGAGTACGTGGCGAGCAACATCCCCTAGACTGATCCACAGGCAGGACACTGCGAGACGGAGACAGCTCTTGGCAGGGATGGCTGCAACAAGGGCGCCCGCTACTCGAGCAAAGAATCATTCGTATCTCAACGCGATAATGGGGTCGACGCGCATGGCGCGCCGCGCGGGGATATAACAGGCGACGAGCGAAACGAGCGCAAGCAAAATGGCGACGCCGGCAAACGTGGCGAAGTCGTTTGGTGCGACGCCGAAGAGCAGGCCGGCGACCGCGCGTCCCATGCCCAGCGCGAGCGGCAAGCCCACCAACAACCCAATTAGCGCGAGCTTCATACCCTGACCCACGACCAACCGAAAGACCTCGCGCGGCTTGGCGCCGAGAGCGATGCGAATGCCGATTTCGCGCGTGCGTTCGCTGACGGCGTAGGCAATCACTCCGAAGAGGCCGATGGCGGCGAGCACCAGCGCAAATCCTGCAAAGGCAGTCATCAGCGTCCCGCCAATCCTCTGGGGGATCACGGACACCAATCGCAGATTCTCCATCGTACTGACATTGAACACCGGCAAGTCGCGGTCCAGCGCGGCGACTTGCGCTCGCACGATTTCTTCCATACGCCGGGGATCGGAAGCCGTCCGTACGACAAGTGCCCCTGTGTACTCCACTTGCTGGCGCAATGGGAAATACATCTCGGGCGACGCGGGAAGGTCGAGTTGGTTTTTTATGTTGCCGACAACAGCCACAACGGTGCGCCACGACTCCTTTTCCGGAGGGCCGTTAAGTTTCATCCGCTTCCCAAGCGAATCCTCACCCGGCCAAAACCGCGCCGCGAACGCTTCGTTGACCATAACGACGGGCTGGCTTTTCGCTGAGTCTTCACTGGAGAACTCACGCCCTCGAAGGACGGGTATCTGCATAGTCCGCAAATACGAATTGCTTACAGTGCGGTAATTCGCGCCCGGGTCCTGCCCCGGCTTTGGCTCCGGCCGGCCTTCGATTCGAATGGACCACGTTTCATTCATTTTGCTCAAGGGGATCAAGTTGGCGACCGCGGCGTTTTGCACTCCGGGCAGATTTTGCACGCGCTCGACAAGCTGTTCATAGAAACTCACCGTCTGCGGGTCGGACTTGTATTTCGCGTCTGGCAGGGCCACGAACATCGTCAGCATACGGTCAGGATTGAAACCGGGAGAAACGCGTTCGAGGCGGACAAAGGTCTTCATCATCAGACCCGCGGTGGCCAGCAGCGCCAGCGAGAGGGCAACTTCCGCGACGATCAGCGAATTGCGGAGCAACCCGCGGCGGCGCCCGGCTCCCGCGGATGGCGCTCCCTCTTTCAACGTGTCGTTCACATTCGGCCGCGATGCCGCCAAGGCAGGCAGAAACCCGAATATTAATCCGGTTCCAAGGGAAACCGCCGTCGTGAACAGCAGCACGGGAGTGTTAATGGCGATCTTGTCCCACCCTGGGATCATGCGTGCGAATTCGGCTGGAATGCGGATGACCTGCGCGCCCAGGCAGAAATAAGCAAACAAAACCCCCAAACCGCCGCCCAGCAGGCCCAGCAGCATGCTCTCAACGAGCCATTGCCGGATCAGCCTGCGCCGCGTGGCGCCCAAAGCGGAACGAATCGCGGTTTCCCTTTGACGGCTGCTCGCGCGCGCCAGCAACAAATTGGAAATGTTGGCGCACGCGATCAATAGCACCAGTCCGACGGCCGCAAGCATGACCACCAACGGCGCGCGCGTCTCGCCGACTTCGCTCTCCATCAGCGGCATCACGCTCACATCGCGCCCCGTATTCATTAGTGGATATAGCCGCTCGAGCCGCGAGGCGATGGCGCTCATTTCCGCCTGAGCCTGCCCACGCGTGACTCCAGCGCCCAAGTGGGCGACGCCGTGCAAATAGTGGGAACCGCGGTTTGCTGCCGTTTTAGGCGCGAAAGAAAGCGCGCCCCACACCTGAGCCCCAGACGGATAGTTGAACTCCCGGTTCATCACGGCGACGACCGTGTAGTCGATTCCGTTGAGCAACACCGTTTTGCCCGCGATGGAAGGATCCGCGGCAAAGTGGTCGCGCCAGAGCGCATAACTAAGTATCGCGACGTGGTCCTTCCCGAGCGTACCTTCCTCCTCGAGAAACGTGCGTCCCAACATCGGCTGCGCTTCGAGCGCCGCGAAATAATCAGGAGTCACGAGAAATCCGTGCAGGTGCTCCGGATGTTCGACACCACCGAGGTTGGCATCCCACCAGGATTGAGCGGCAATATGATCGAAGACGTGATTTTGCGCCTTCCAATCCAAAAAATTTGCGGGAGAGAGTTCGTTGCGATCGATGCCAACGGCCGGCAAACGCTCCCAAAGGGCGACAATGCGATCCGGATTCGAGAACTCGAGCGGATGGAGCAACAATGCATCCACAATGCTGAAAATATAAGTGTTCGCGCCGATGCCCAGCGCGAGTGTCAGCACGGCGACGGCCGTGAAGCCAGGGCTTTTGCGCAGCATGCGCAGGCCGAAGCGAATGTCTTCCACTAGCTGCTCCAGCCAAACGAAACTCCAGACCTCCCGCGTGTCTTCCTTGACGCGCGTCACGTTGCCGAATTTTCGCTTAGCTGCGTAATGCGCTTCTTCCGGCAACATCCCGCGCTCGATGTTGTCCTGCGTCTCCCTCGCGATGTGTTCGCGAATGTCCTTGTCGAGATCTTCGAGCATGCGCTTGCGCCGCTTCATGAATCGCCTCCAAGGTGCTCACTACTCGTGTCGAAGCGCAACCATTGGGTCGACGCGCGTGGCGCGACGGGCGGGGATGTAGCACGCGGCGAACGCCACAAGCGTCAACAAAATCGCTACGCCGGCAATGGTCGCTGGATCACTTGCGCGGACGTTGTACAGCATGCTGGCGAGATAGCGGGTGACGCCGAGCGCCACGCCGATACCCACCGCGGCTCCGGCGATCGCGAGCACAATTCCTTGCCGTAAGACCAGCTTCAGCACGTTTCCCTGGTGCGCGCCGAGCGTCATGCGAATGCCGATTTCGCGAGTGCGCCGCGAAACCTCGTAGGAAAGCAATCCGTACAATCCCACGCACGCCAGCACCAGCGCCAGCAATGCAAAGAAACCGGATAGCCGCGCGACCAGCCGCTCCTCAAACAGCAACCGGTCGATTTGCTCGGATTCCGTTTTCACGTCGAAGAGCGGCAAATTCGTGCTTACTTGCGCCACGACTTCGCGTATCGCGGGAAGGATGGCCAGGGGATCAGCCGCCGTGCGCAGCTCGAAGGACGCTCCACCGAATCTTTGCGGCATGTACATCATCGCGTGAATTTCCCGGCGCAAGTCGTTGTATTTTGCGTCGCGCACCACGCCAACGATTTCGAAACCCGGATTCGCAGGTTCGTCCGCGCTGGCCTCCGCCTGGCCGAACTCCTTCCCGATCGGATTTTCCTTTCCGAGATATTTCTCGACGAACGTCTGATTCACAATCACGGGAGTCGGCGCTGATGTCGGACTCGTTCCATCATTCGAAACGGACAGCTGGTAATCTGAAGCGGTGAAACCGCGGCCGATAAGAAACGGAATGCGCATCGTCTCGAAGAAATTCGGACCGACGCCAAGCGCGTCCGCCTGGGATTCTTGATCTTGCGGGGTGCCAGGCCAGTGAAAGCCGGTGATCATCAGCCCGCTGCTCAATAGCGGCATCATCGAGTAGCTCGCGGACTTCACTCCAGGCGTTTCCGAGAGCCGGCCCTGCAAGTCGCGATAAAGGCTGTCTGCTTGTGGGCCTTTGTAGCCGATCAACGTCGGGTCGATTCCGAAAATCAAGATGTTGTGAGAATCGAATCCCACGTCAACGCTGCGGAGGTTCGCGAGGGTGCGAACAAGAAGCCCGGCGCCCACGAGCACTACGATCGCTAGCGCGACTTGCGCCACCACCAGCGCATTGCCGATACTGAACCATTTTGCGGCGGCACGTGTTGAACTCGTAGAGCTCCCCTCGCCTTCCTTGAGCGCCGGAGTCAAATCAACGCGCGCGCTTCGAAAAGTCGGCGCAATGCCGAACAGAATTCCGGTGAGCAGCGAAACCGCGACGGTGAATCCAAGGACGCGCAGGTCGACACCTGTCGCGAATCCGAGGGGCCGCGGCTGATTGCTCGACACAAACGAAATGATTGCGTGCGCTCCCCAGTAGGCAAACAGAATCCCCAGCGCGCCGCCGAGCGCCGAGAGCATTACGCTTTCCGTCAAAAGCTGGCGCACAATCCGCGCGCGCCCGGCGCCTAGCGCCAGCCGCACAGCCATTTCCTTTTGCCGCGCGGCGGCCCGGGCGAGCATCAGCCCTGCGACATTCGCGCAAGCAATCAGCAAAATGATTCCGACAACCAGCATCAGGACGTACAACGGATTGGCGTAGCGCGTACGGCTGCCGGTCAAACCACTCTGTGCGGGCACAAGCGTAATTTCCGGATTATCGGCGGTGGTGGATAAAGACTTCGGGCCGTCAACCGTTGCGGATCCGCGCGGGCCACCCACAGGTACTGCTCCTCGCGGAGCAGCCATGATGACCGGCTTGTTGCCGGCGGATGGCGGCATCGCCCCACTGGCGCCGGAGGTAATTTGCACTGAACTCGACCCCGGCGCGCTCGGCATCGGAGGAGGTGTTCCCGCCGCCCCACCTGCATGGAAAAGCGGGACGGCTCCGTGAAGCATTTCGTTGCGGAAAAGGCCGCTCACCGGCGCTTGCGCCTGCGCGAGCTGTGTTTCGGGTTTGAGCCGGCCGATAATCGTGAGCCACCAGTAACTCACGTCGCTCCGACGGTCTCGCCAGCGCATGGGATCTGTAATCCGTTGCGCGTCGGCCAGCGGCAGCCAAAGGTCGTAATCGCTGCCCGGACTAATTCCCGTGAATCGCTGCTCGGCCACGCCGATAATCGTGAAAGGGACGTTGTTCAATTCAATCGTGCGGCCGACTACGTCGCGAGAACCGCCGAAGGCGCTCTGCCAGTAGCCGTAATTCAGCACGGCGACAGGTGCGGCGGACGGCGTATCGTCGGTTGTGTCGATCAGCCGGCCTGTGGCGGCTTTGAGACCCATGGTATGAAAGAAGTCTCCGGAAACCAGCTGGCCGTTGATGACGGTCGCAGCGCCGTTCCCTGTCAGATTCAACCTGCCAGAGTTGGCAAACGCAGCCGTCCCCGAAAAAAGATTCGCTTGTGCGATTTCGCGAAACATGGGCTCGGAGAACGAGCAGCCCCCGGGATTCTTAGCGCCGAGGCGCATATCGTTTGCGCAATCGCCCGCGGTCTGGTAGCCGTGGACGTTCGGCGAGTTACGCGCCCCCCACTGAAGCAGAACCAGCTGCGAAGGATTCTCGACCGGCAACGACCGCAGCATCACGGCATCGATCAAGCTGAAAATAGCCGTGTTGGCGCCAATGCCAAGCGCCAGAGTGAGAATCGCGACCGTGCTGAAGCCCGGAGATTTCCGCAGCATGCGAAGCCCGTAGCGAACGTCCTGCCAGAACTGCTCCAGCCAAATGACACTCCACACCTCGCGCGTCTCTTCCTTCACGCGTGTCACGTTTCCAAACTTCCGCATAGCCGCATACCTCGCTTCTTCGGAGGTCATCCCGCGCTCGATGTTGTCTTGCGTCTCCCTAGCAATGTGTTCGCGAATGTCCTGGTCGAGTTCTTCGAGCATGTGCTTCTGACGCCACATCATTCGCCCTCCTGCTCCCTTGGACGCAGAATCCGCGCGATCGCTCCCGCGAGTTTGTCCCACTTGTGGGTTTCCAGCGTGAGTTGGCGACGGCCTCTCGGCGTCAGTTTGTAAAACTTGGCCTTGCGGTTGTTTTCCGAGGTTCCTTCCTCGACTGAAATCCATCTGCGCTTGATTAGCCGGTGCAGGGCCGGGTACAGCGATCCCTGCTCGACTTGCAGCACCTCGTCTGAATTGAATTCGATGGCTTTGGCGATGGCGTGGCCATGCGCCGGCCCCAGCAGGAGGGTGCGGAGAATCAGCAAGTCCAGCGTGCCTTGCAGCAGCTCGATGCGTTCGCGTTCTTCTTTAGTAGACATTCTAGGTGAAGCTACAACGCTTCCACTAGAATGTCAACGTGAACAAACTTCTGTGGATGGAAAGCGCGTGCTTATTGCGGCGCCGGTCCTCGGACAATCTGGACGAACTCATCGGGACGAATATGCTTTGCGAAAGCGGCCTTCACCTGGTCGGCGCTCATTGAAAAATAGATCAGTGCGCCTCTCACTGGTTCGTCAAGCGGCAGACCGATTTGAGCACGTCCGAGCAAGCCTCTGGCAACTCCGGTTTCGCTCGATTCGGCAAGAGGGATTTGGCGCAACAGCAAGGCCTTGGCTTGCTGAAGCTCTCCATCCGTTACGTTTTCCTGCTGCATGGCAACGAGATCCCGCCGAATCAGCGCTCTCGCTTTCGAAACGTTTTTCGGATCACAGGCATACGTGACGGTGTAGATCGTTCTCGTTTTGTCCGCACTCATGTGAACGTCTACGTTGTAAACGTAGCCGCTCACCTGCCGCAGGTCGTGATACAGGCGCGTCGCATAAAATCCGCCACCGAGCACGTGGTTTCCCAGCTGAAGCGGGTAATAGTCGGAATCAAACCGCGTGACGCCGACCGTTTCGGCAAGATCAACCGAATCCTGAAGCTGACTCGGATCAGGAATATTCGCTGCGGAGGCCTTATTGGGAGGAACGGGTGGCAGGTCAATTTCCGGCTTGGGGCCGGAGGCTTTCCATCCTCCGAACCATTTTTCGATCGCGCCCCTGGCTTCCGCAGGAGTAATGTCGCCGATGACCACGATCGTTGTGAGATCGGGACGAAAAGTCCTGGCGTAATACTGTTTGACGTCGTCGAGGGTGAGTGACGATACCGTCTCAGGCGTAGCTTCTCGGAGCGCCGGATCCTTCGCCGGAAATAGCGCGGTATGCAAAGCTCGACTGGTCTGATAGCCGGGGCTCTTCATTCTGCCCGCGAGATATTGGGCTGTTTGCGGCTTGATGACCTGGAAAGCCTCATCCGGGAGAGCGGGGTTCAGTTCGTTGTCAGCCAGCAATTGCACTCCGCGCGAAAAATCCGGCTTTAAGACTTCCAGGGAGAACTCGAAGCCGGCGGATTCTTCGGCGGCTATGTCATCAAGCGCCTTTTGAAACGCCAGGCGGTCCAAACTCTTTGTGCCGTACGAAAACAACTCATCGAGCACATCGTTGACTCCGTCCTTTCCGGGTTCCGTTTGCATCTGGGGATTGTTCCTGACTTGCCCTTGAACCGTTATCGTTGGCGTTATCTTTTCCGTTCGGACGATCAGCCGCAGCCCATTGGGCAAGGTCACGTCCGAGGGAAGAGGCTCGGGGCGCGGCTTCTCGAGGGACAGAAGCTTCGACGCAGCCCAGGAAGGCAGTTCAACCGGCTTTTTGGGAGCGGCGGTTAATTGTTCTCCTCCTCCGAAGCCCTGCGCGGATACCGGTCCGCCGGTCGGCTGCGGCTTCAGAACGGCCGTAATGGATTCCTGATCCACTAAATATTTTTTGGCCACTCGATTTACATCTTCAAGCGTTACGCGCTTCATCGCTTCCACGTCATCGTCGGGCGAATTTCGCCCTTCTGCTGCCAGAGCTTCTGACCACGCTTCCGCAAGTCCGGGAATTGAGTTTCGGCGAAACTCGACTCTGGCTAGTTCCTTGCGCTTGGCGGCTTCCACGAGATCGGCAGGCACGCCGTTTGCCGCGTAATCGGACATGATTTTGCGCATCTCCGCGATCACCGGGGCAGCATCTCCTTCCGCGGGCAAAACTGCAGCGCTATAAACCACACTGGCCTTCGGAAATGTTTCCGCAATACCGAACCCTGTCTCGAGCGCTTTCCCTTGGGGCACAAGCGCATATAGATTTCCGCGCTGGCTCCCTAAAACGTCGCTCAGAATCTGTATCGCCGGAAAATCCGGACTTTCCGATCCAGCTGCGCGATAAGAAACAAAAGCCAACAGGTAGGGAAGGTTGCTATCGAGCGTGAAGGACTCCGACTTTACGGGCGGCAGCGTAATTTCCGGACGCTGCGGCAAAGTTTTCCTGTCAATTTTTCCGTACAACTCCTTGACCGTTGCGAGTACCGCTTGCGGGTCGACATTCCCGGTGATCACTAAGATTGCGTTGTTGGGCGCATACCACTTCTTATAAAAGTCTTTGAGCATCGCGCCTGTCGTTGCCTCGAAGGAGTCGTGGGTCCCCAGCGCGTCATGGCTATACACGGTTCCGGAGAACATGTCCTCATTTAAACGCGTGATGAACTTATAGGTGGGATTCGAGAGGTCGCGCGCCACTTCCTGCTCGATGGCACCCTTTTCATTCGCCCACTCCGACTGCGAGTCTTCCACGTCCTGCATGCAAGCCGCGTCGAGCCGCAGTGCGATGTCTAGATCGGAAGCAGGGACAGTTTCGAAGTACTGCGTGATGTTCTGTTGCGTGTCGGCATTGCCGGCGCCTCCGAGTTGGGCATAGATGGCGGCCATCTGGTCGGCGTTTACGCCGGCGCACCCGCGGAAGGCCATGTGTTCCTGCGCATGAGCCATCCCCGGGAAGCCCGGAGGCGTTTCGTTGCCGCCAACCAGATAGTTCTGCTCAACGGTAACCACCGGAGCGAGCGGATCCCGTATGATGACGACTCTCAGCCCATTTTCCAGCGTGGCTCTTGTGACGTCGGAGGTCGCCGGGGTTTTCTCTTGTCCCGAGATCAAAGACCCGCCGATCAAGACAGCTGCGCAAATGCAAAGTGAACGGACCAATGTGATTCCCCTTTTTCAGATGGTTAACTAGTGTACGCCAGAAACTGCGTGTGCCATCGGGCGCGAGAACGACTGACGCCGACCATTCTTAGATGCTGTGAGGCCCGAGAACGACTGCTAGCGCCCTCGTCGGGGCGACGAAGGCGGGAATTCCGGCGAGAGGCTTGACGACAAGCCTATGGGAATCCCACGAATTGCCGCTTCGCCGTTTGCTTCGTCGGCTGTCGGCGGACTTCCACTTCCGCGCGGCAGTGGCGCAACACTTCGTCCGTGTTACGGACGGATTTGCCATCCAGATTATCCGCATCTTCGGGGAGCAGATCGATGATGTGCCCAAACTCATGCAAAAGCGTGGTCACCTGAGCGGGCAGCGTATCGCCGCGATAAGCTCCAACGGTAAGCAGGCGCGTGCCATGCGCGTACACTGGACCGCCCTCCGGCAATATTTTTAGCACGTTCCCCTGCGGCCGGTAGAACGCGCCATTGGCATTGATCGTTATCGTCGAGTGAGGTCCCCCGTCCTGCGTCGCTTGCGCCACGTAGGGCTGCCGCCTAACTACGAGTGATTCTCTGTCCATCGACTCGAAAATATCCTGCGGACCATCCCGGTCGAGCACAAAATTGAGCGACTGGAAAGTAGCCGCGGGGGTCGCTTCCTTTGCTTCAAACCATTGGGTGCAAGCGTTTTCGGAACGAAGTATCTCCAGAATCTTTTCGCGAGCCCGCGCAATTTTCAGACCGGCCTTGCCTAGTGCCGATAGTTCCCCCGGGACAATATCATCGGGCTCGTTGCACGGAAATGCGTGTGGAACACCCGAGCCCCCAGTAATTTTCAGACTGCAAGGATTGTCAGGCAGGGCCCTCGCCGGGGTGGAAAGGGTCGCGCCCAGACAGACCTCCTCGTGCGGTCCAGTAACGTTCGAATCACCAGCGACTCCATCGATTGTAGGCGGCGATCCGATCCCATCGGTATGTCGCCAGGCGGGAAGTGAATTCAAGGAAGACCCCTCACATTTCGCCAGCCATGCTCCCGAACCCATTCGGTTGCTGGGCATTCGGGAGGTATTGAAAAAAGCTGCGCTTTGCGGATAGGTGGGTGTGCTGCCAATCAAACCGATAGCCAGAGCGAGAAAACCAGCCCTCGAAATAGGATAAGCGGCCAACATTGCTTCCTCCCCTGCCCCGACTGCACAACCACCACAGCCCGTTTGCAGGGGAGCTTCTCCGGGTGGCCACCAACCCGATCGAGCTGAGCAGACGGTTCAATCGTTTACCGGGGCTAACAGGAAGACGAGAGCTTCCAGCCGAAGTCACCTCAAATGTTTCTGGAGTTTTCTTGAATTAGAAATAGGCGAGGACGAGTTTGTAGTCTTTAGATAATTCTCTTTTGTTCGGCCGCTCTAAGGCAGAGTCTGCAGGCGGCCCAGCCACTGCAGAGGTCAGACTTTCTTGCTTTCTTCCACCTCATTCCCTTAGGCAGACCATGCCTTTTCGGAAACGTGATAGGGCGAAGAAACCGTAAATATGCGCTCGTTCCCCTTCACCAGCAAAGTCCACTCTAGCAGCCGTCCGCGCTGATTATGCAGAAAGTATTCGTACCAATGATCCTCGACCAATTCGGGAATCACGACCACAATCCGCCGCTCCGGATGTTTTTCCGAGAGCTCCAGAATGTATTGCACTACCGGCACAATGATGAAACGGTAAGGCGAGGGCAGAATCACAAACTTCGGCGGTTCGCATCCAGCTTCGCGGAAAGGCCGCTCGACGTAACGCTCCCAATCGTCACGCAACAATTCGGAATGCTCGCCTGGCTCGACGTGAATGGCGATAATTTCTGGCGAAATCCGCGACGCGAATTCCAGGGCCTGTTTGCAAATGATGCTCCAGCGATCGATAGGCACAACCACGATGGGAGGCCGGCCGTGGTTCGCGGGAGAGACCGGCTCGCTGATGGTGGTAGCGAGCAGGACCTGATGGTAGTGACGCCGCACTCTGCGGAAGAAAAATATTAGCAGAGGAATGAAAATCAGCGTGATCCAGGCCCCTTCGGCGAACTTCGCCACCAGCACCACAATTACGGTAATCGCAGTAACAGACCCACCCAGCCCATTGACCAGCGCGCTCTTGACCCAGTGCGGCCCGCGCTTTTTTCGCCAATGCATCACCATGCCAAACTGCGACAGAGTAAACGCCAGAAATGCCCCCACGGCATACAAAGGAATCAGATTGTCCGTAATTCCACCAAAAGCGATCAGCAAGACGGCCGTCAAAACGGCTAAAACTACGATCCCATAGGTGTACACCAGCCGCCGCCCGCGATACCCAAAAGCATGTGGCAAATAATTGTTCGAAGCGATCGCCTTGCAAAGCCGTGGAAAATCAGCGAACGCCGTATTGGCCGAAAGCGAAAGGACCAATAAAATCGAAGCAATCGTCAGGTAATAAAAAATCCCCTTGCCAAACACTGCGGCAATCAGCATCGAAAGCAAGCTCTGATAACCAGGCTTCCCCGGGTCGGTAGCCGCAATGCCATAAACCTTTACAAGATAAGAAATTCCCGCCAGCAGCACAGCCAAAAGAAAAATAATGATCGTCAAAGTACGCTGCGCGTTCTTCACAGCAGGTTCGCGAAACGCTTTCACGCCGTTGCTGACGGCCTCGACGCCGGTCAACGCCGTGCACCCGCTCGAAAAAACTTTCAAGAGCAGCCAGAAACTCACGGCTTGGGTCATAGCTGGAGGCGGCGGCAAAGGTGCTATCGGCAAAGGGTGCCCACCGCTGAGCAGCGCACGCACCAAGCCGCCACCGATGGTGATCAAGAGCGTGGCAACGAAGAAATAAGTGGGGACCATGAATATGACTCCAGCCTCCCGCACTCCGCGCAGATTGATCACCGTAATAATGAAAAGAATTCCGACACAAATCGCCACCGTGTGCGGCAAAAAGGAAGGAACCGCAGAAACCAGCGCCCCAACGCCCGCCGAGATGCCCACTGCAGCCGTAAGAATGTAATCCGTCAACAGAGCGGCCGCCGCGAGCAAGCTGGGAAAAGCCCCAAGGTTGTAGCGCGCCACGGTATACGAGCCGCCGCCCGATGGATAAGCCTCAATCGTCTGGCGGTAAGAAAAATAAACAATGATCAAAAGAGTGATGATGGCCGCGCTGATCGGCACAATGTACTTCACGCCCAAGAGCCCCAGCGGAATCAGCAAGTAAAGCGCCGCTTCCGGCCCATACGCCGCGGAACTAAGCCCGTCCAGACCAAAAATGGGAATACCGCGACCAGGACCGATCTGTTCGGCGCGTTCGTCGGAGGTCTTGATGGGCTTGCCAACGAGTAGGTCGAGGATGTTCATGGGCGGTCCCACATGATGGTGTGTGTATTTTCGGTCAGTCCATTTGCAATGAGAACGGGAGGAATGTCAACCGTTACAAACGGGGTGGGGCTCGTGTAGAAGTAGCGCGCAAAGAATCCTTTCAGTTGTCGACTTCCTTGCAACTTGCCCAGAGCGCAGCCACCGAGCTTGCAAGGTGAGTTGTTCTCGCACATGCTACAGCGGCCTTGTTTCAAAGGCCTGGCGAGAATAATTCCTCTAGGGCGGAAGCTTCGAAAGCACGGATTGCTGATAGACGGATGACGGGAACAAAACCAACGGACAAGCCAAGTGACAAACCACCGGGTTTAGGGCCGAAAGGTAGTGAGGGAGCCAGCCTTCTACGGCAAACCTTTCGGATTTTGGGACCGGGCGTCATCACGGGAGCTGCGGACGATGATCCGTCGGGAATCTCGACGTATTCAGTGGCTGGGGCGGCGTATGGATATGCAACGCTTTGGATTGCGCTGCTCACGTTTCCGCTTATGGCCGCGGTGCAGCTTATGTGTGCGCGGCTGGGAATAGTTACGGGGCGGGGGCTGGCCGCTGCGGTGCGCGACAACTATCCGAGGTGGGTGCTGTGGGGAGCGTGCTCGATCCTGGTTGTGGCGAACGTCATCAACATCGGAGCCGATCTAGGCGGGATGGCGGAAGCGACGCAACTCGTCGCCGGGATTCGGCCGCTTCTCTGGATTCCCTTCTATGCGTCGCTGATTCTTGGACTGCTGATATGGACTTCGTACAAGTTGATTGCGCGGGTTTTCAAGTGGATGACGCTGGTGCTGTTCGCGTATGTGCTTGCATCGTTTTTTGCGCATGTGGATTGGAAACAGGCGCTTCGGGTGACGCTGGTGCCGCATCTGGAATGGTCCCGCGGATTTCTGGCGGTGCTGGTAGGAATTCTGGGGACGACGATTTCACCTTATCTTTTTTTCTGGCAGGCGGCGGAAGAAGTAGAAGAAGAGCGGGCTAAGGGCAAGACGACGGTGGCGCAGCGCAAGGGCGCGAGCGCGAAGGAATTAAAAGATGCGCGCATGGACACGGTCATCGGAATGTTTTTCTCGAACTTCATCATGTATTTCATCATTTTGACGACTGGCGCCACTCTGCATGCGCACGGGCAAACCAACATTACGACGGCGCGGGAGGCAGCCGAAGCGCTGCGTCCGCTCGCAGGAGATGGTGCCTATCTGCTGTTCACGCTGGGGCTCATCGGCACGGGAATGCTGGGAGTGCCGGTGTTGGTGGGATCGAGCGCGTACGCAGTAACGGAAGGCGCTAACTGGCGGGGCTCGATGTCCGACCGGCCAAAAAAGGCGCGAGCGTTCTACGGGGTGATGGCAGTGGCCATGGTGCTGGGCTTCGCGCTTAACTATATCGGATTGAACGCGGTGAAAATGCTGTTTTGGTCGGCAGTGATTAACGGATTGTTGGCGCCGCCGTTGATTTTGCTGGTGATTCTTTTGACGAGCAGCCCTAAAGTGATGGGGGAGCGTGTAAATTCGCCGGTGCTGCGATATCTGGGCTGGGCGACTTTCGCGGTGATGACGGCGGCAGCGGCGGGAATGCTCATTACGTCGTAAGCATGCGAGAATAGGCGCGGACTCTCCAAAAGAATGCTCGCCCTCACTCGCCTGCTCATCGTTGCCGCCAAACCGACTCTGGAGCACAGCGTGAGGCGCTGGCTAGTCCATCTTGGCGCCTTGGGCTTCATTCCGCTTGGACTCATCGACGGCTCGATCATTCCGCTACCGGGCAGCATGGATGTTCTGACGATTATTTTGGCGGCGCGGAGCCCAGAGTTATGGCTCTACTACGCGGTGATGGCGACGCTCGGCTCGGTGCTGGGAGGATTCGTCACCTACCGGCTGGCGCGCAAAGGAGGTGAGAAATCCCTGGAAAAGCGGCTGTCGGCAAAATCAATGAAGAGAGTTATCAAACTTTTCGAGCGCTGGGGATTTGCGGCCATCGCCATCCCGGCGTTGTTGCCGCCGCCGATGCCTCTGGTACCGTTTCTACTGGCGGCGGGAGCGATGCAGTATTCCGTGAAAAAATTCCTGGCGGCAATGGCGCTGGGACGCATTGTGCGGTACATGATCCTGGCATATCTTGCGGCCAGATTTGGGCGGAAGATGCTGCCGTTCCTTTTGCAACATGGACACCCCATGTTGGCGGCTGTGGTGGGATTGGTCGTGACCGGTTTACTGGTTTACTTTGTATTTCTCGAAATTAAAAGAAAAAAGCGCGCGAAGAGTTAGGAACATTCCGAGCGGCCCTGCCATTGGACATGGCACCCCTGAAGAAAGCAGAGCGGTGACGATTGCTTGACAAGCGTGGAGAGTGGGCCTACGCTCCACAACTTTCGAGAAGAAAAAGAGAACTTCCGGGCGGGAAAAGAAAAATGTATAGACGAGGTACAGCCATGAAAATGAATTTGCGGAGCGGCTTCGGATGTGAGTGGAACGGGGCGGCCACGATGCCTGTTGTGTACGCGGTGATGTTCGCGTTGATGGCGGCGGGAGTGGCGCAGGCGGCGGAGAGTTATGAAGTGATTGTGGAGCGGAACGTGGCTGCCAAAATGCGCGACGGCGTGACTTTGCGGGCGGACATCTACAGGCCGAAGGCTGAGGGGAAATTTCCAGTGCTGCTGGTGCGGACGCCTTATGACAAGACGAATGAGGCTTCCTTCGGAATGCAGGGCGCGGCACGAGGGTACGTGGTAGTCGAGCAGGACGTGCGGGGGAGATTTACGTCGGAAGGGGAATGGTACACGTTCAAGAACGAATCGCAGGACGGTTACGACACGGTGGAGTGGGCTGCGGCGCTACCTTATTCGAACGGAAAAGTGGGGATGTTTGGCGGATCGTATGTGGGCGCGACGCAGTTTTTGGCGGCAATTGCGAAGCCGCCGCATTTGGCGGGGATTTGCCCGACGGTGACGGCTTCGAATTATCACGATGGGTGGACGTATCAAGGCGGAGCGTTCGAGCAGTGGTTCAACGAATCGTGGAGCACGGGTTTGGCAATGAACACGATGCATCGGCGCGTGGAAGAGAGCAACGCGCTGGGCTGGACTAAAATTTTGCCGCTCAGAGATTTTCCGGTGCTGGAATCGCCGTCGGCCACGGGGATTGCGCCTTATTTTACGGATTGGCTGGCGCATCCGGCTTACGACGCGTACTGGAAGCAGTGGTCGATTGAGGATCACTACGCGAACATTCAAGTGCCGGTGCTGAGTTTTGCGGCGTGGTACGACATTTTTCTGGGTGGGTCGTTGAAGAATTACGTGCGATTGAAGACGGAGGGCGGGACGGACGTGGCGAAGCGTGGGCAGAAACTGGTTGTTTATGTGGGCGGACACGCGGGAGGGTCGTCGAACCGATGGGTGGGCGGAGTGGATTTTGGTGAGAAGCTGCCGATCGATCAGGATGAAATGACTTTGCGCTGGTACGACTCGATTTTTAAGGGCCTAGCGAACGGCGTGGAACACGAAAAGCCGGTGAAGATTTTTGTGATGGGTAAAAATGAATGGCGCGACGAAGATGACTGGCCTTTGGCGCGAGCGAAGAGCACTCGGTACTACTTGCACTCGGCGGGCGGCGGGGCCAATGGGTTGGCGGGCAACGGAACGCTGAGCAGCGCGACGCCGGGAGAAGAGAAGGCGGACCAGTATGTTTACGATCCGAACGACGCGGCGCCCACGATTGGCGGGCCGCTTTGCTGCGGGACGCTTCCGACAGGGATCGGGCCGGAAGATCAGCGGCCAGCGGAGGGACGCGCGGATGTGCTGGTATTCACGACACCGGCGTTTGTGAAGGATTTCGAGGTGACTGGTCCGGTCACGCTGGATTTGTACGTGAGCAGCTCGGCGGTGGACACAGACTTTACCGGGATGCTCGTGGATGTCTGGCCGAATGGATTTGCGCAGAACCTGACGAGCGGAATTTTGCGGTTGCGCTACCGGAATTCGCAGGAGAAGCCAGAACTGGCGAATCCGGGCGAGACGTATCACGTGACCGTGGATCTATGGGCGACGAGTAATGTTTTTCTGGCGGGGCACAAATTGCGACTGGAAGTTTCGAGCAGCAACTTTCCGCGGTTCGACCGGAACCTCAACACGGGCGAAATTCAGGCGCGCGGCACGCGCATGATCAAGGCCACAAATGTGATTTACCACGACAAAGCGCATCCCTCGGCACTGATCGTGCCGGTGGTGCCATAAATCCCGCGATGTCGATTTTCAGCAGCTAGTTCTTAAGTTTGCGAACGGCTACTTTTTCTGTAGCTTGCTCTGCGCCAGCTTCATCGCTGTCGCCAGCGCATCCGCCGCTTTTGCCTTTACATCCGGCTCAACGCCCGTTTCTGCCCAGTCGGTCTTTGAGAAGGGGTTGATTGGCTTGGTTTCGGGAATGCCCATTCCGAAGTGATCATCGATGCGATGCCAAACGCCTGAATGGGCGCTGCCACCTGTGGTCTCACCTACGATCGTGACGCGCTTCAGCATTTTAAGGTCGTAGCAGAATTGCTCGGCACCGGAAAAAGTTCGCGACGAGGTGAGAACGTAGACAGGTTTGTCGGCGAGTTTGTTTCCGGAAACGGGCGAGTGCGTCCAGGATTGCTCGGTCGTATTTTCTCTGGGGTTGTACAGGTACTCGGGGTGGTCGAAGAAGTAGGCGGACAGGAACGCGACCGTGTCGGGCATGCCGCCGCGGTTGTCGCGCAAATCAATGATGAGCGCATCGGCGTGGTTCAAAGAGGCCATCGCGGTGGTTGCGGTTTGCCCGCATACGGAACGATCCGGAAACGAATTCATCTTCAGATAGCCGATGTTGTGGGGCAGCGTCTCGACTTTTTCGAATGTGCAGTTTTCGTGCTCCATCGCTTGGCGATAGCGAGCAAGGCCTTCCGGTGTTTGTCCTGTGGGCTCGGGAGGCAGAGGGTCCTGGCTGTATACAAGTTCGAGGTGCAAGTCGTGGCTCACATCCCTCATTTGGCTTGTCAGTTGATGCGCGAAGGCGTCGCCATCATCAATCGCGTCATATTCGCCGCGCTTTTCTTTGGCTAGCAGTGTATCGGCCATTTTCTGGGCAACGTCGGGATAAATGTAGTGCCGCTTTAGATTCGAGATAGCCCCATCCAGCACGCGTTGCCGCTCGGCAGAATCCAGATTCCCGTGCCCGATCGCTGTGGCGGCATCACCCTGCGTTGGGCTGCCGGTGTCCCGTTGGCCGGAGCTTGATGGTTGGCCCGACAGAGAAGGGTCATGCAGTAAGATCGCGTCCGAGGGTGATTTGCCTGGCTTGCCTTTGGCAGGGGTGAAGGGAGCTGCAGGCATTGTTGACTGTCCGGTTGTGGATGCAAGGGTTTCCTCTTCACCATCACTCGGGGATTTTGTATCGCCGGTTGCCTGCGGCGATGGGCGCTTGGAGGCGGAGGCATAGGGAACGGCGCCACGCCGAAGTTGGTGGGCCGAGGAGCTTCGTGGCCCGTGGTTTCCGCCTTGACTGAGTAGGCTTGAAAAAGTGAACAAGGCAGCCAAAGATAATATACCGCCCAATAACAGAGCTCCAGGGCGAGGGGATTCATTGCTCATAAAATAGAACGAAGGCCTCCCGCCAAACCGCTGGCCTGAACTGGCAAGGAGCTCCGGCTCGGCATAAAAGTATTCGCGGGGCACGGAAATTGTTAAATCAGCAAGGAGGTCGAACCAAAGCCAGGCTCGTGAGGAGAGTCCCTTTTCGTCGCGGGCACGATCGCGAAAGAGGAGCAGGGCTTCCTCGCCGTATGTTTCCCGGAAATGAGGAGGAAAGAGGCGCAGCAGCAAGGCGTATATCTTTTCAGACATAGTCCCCCCGCAAAATCTTGCGGGAGCGTGCGACGCGCAGCAATCCGGCAAGTCTATCGGCCTCGGAACGGGCGAGTTTTCGTCCGGCAGAGGTCAAACGGTAGTAGCGGCGGCGTTCCTCGCCTAGTTTCATATCCTCGCGCGGGTCAAGCTCTTCGATAAATTTTTCTTCTAGCAGAGACTGGATGGAGCTGTAGAGCGTACCGGGACCGAGGCGCATGCGGCCGTCCGTTTGCTCGGCGACTTGGCGCATGATGCCGTAACCATGAAGATCTTCCTCGGCGAGGGCGAGAAGAATTTGGAACGCAGCAGAAGGCAATGGATCGAGTTTTCTTTTTGGCATAGGTAATCGATGATCAGTATATCGATAATCGACTATATTCCTGGCCGGGCCGGGATGCAATATGTCCTTGCAAGGCGGGGGCAAGGAGATCGAACGGCGGTCGAAGGTTTTCCGGCGCGCCGCAGCTTGCGACCGTTCGCGGCATGTCAGCATCTAAGGAACGGTTAGAACGCTCTAACTTGACACTCCGAAAGAGCAGGTCTACACTACGGAGTTTTTAGATGGCCCCGAATGCAGACAGAGGGGCGGGACTTCCATGGACAAGAAAAGGCTCGAGTATTACAAGAAGAAGTTGGCGACACGGCGCGAGGAGTTGATGAAGACGATCGCGCGCACGCAAGAAGAAGGACGAACCGCGGACGAAGATCCAACGGTGGACCTCGCGGACAAGGCAGCGAACTCCTACACGAAAGAGTTCCTCTTTGGCATGACCAATACGGACCGCACGATCCTGAACATGATCGACGCGGCGTTGAAGCGCATCAACACGGACGAATACGGCGTTTGTGCGAACTGCCAGGAAGAGTTGCAGCAGAAGCGGCTCGAGGCGGTACCATGGGCCAAGCACTGCATCACCTGCCAGGAGAAGATGGAACAGGGGTTGTTATAGGCCCGCACGGTACACGTGGATAGAGCGGCAGCCTAACAAGGCTGGCCTTGAGCGCTTAAGGTTCCGTTCGGGTTGAAATTACCTTAGCGTACATTCTCTCTTTCAATATAAACTGAGAGGAGTAGATTTCTCCCTGCGTTATGGGAGAAGGCTCTTCCTGGGCGGCGGCTCGGGCCTCGCGGAGAGGTGCGCGCGGATGGCTTGCAGAAGCGAGTGACGCGGTCGTAAGCATCCGGGTTTATGAAGGGCCACTCGTGAGGGCATAAGGCGGTCTTGCTGATGCGGACGAGGCCTCGCCCGGACAAGCGGGTGCTCAGTTTCTAGGAGCGCTGGGAGTCTGTTCGTGGCGCTTTTGCCACACGTCCGGGCAGCCAAGTTGACAATAAACGCGTCTTACTGGTAGATGATGTAATGACCACTGGGGCGGCGCTTGATGCATGTGCGAAGGCGTTGCTGGCCAAGTCTGCATTGGCACTGACGGTGGCCCGGGCGGCGAGAAATCCCCTGCCAGTCCCGGATAGTGGTAGCCTGTAATCAAGGGTTAACGTAGGGAAGCTAACCTAGGGTAGCGCGATGAGCGCAAACCGGCCAAAGTCGGGCGATTTCCGAGGGCGGTATGCCCCCGAAGCGGGCAGCGTCAGTGCGCCCGGGTCCGCGGATCCCGCGGACAGTAGATCCCACAACCCAACCTTGCTGAGGCGTGCATCGCTGATGCAAGAGCCTGTGCTCGTGCTCAATGCGACGTATGAGCCGATCAATGTGACGGCGGTTCGGCGAGCCATGGTGCTGCTCCTGAAGGGAGTGGCGCAGGCTGAGGAGATGCATAGCGCGGAAGTGCATTCGGCGGCACACGCGCACAAGGTGCCGTCGGTGATTCGATTGCTGGCCTACCGGCATATCCCGCAGCAAAGCCGGGCGCTTTCGCGGAAAAACATTTTGCTGCGCGACCGAAATACGTGCCAATTCTGCGGGCGAATTTTTCCTAGTTCGGAATTGACGCTGGACCATGTTGTGCCCAGATCGCGCGGCGGGCGTTCCTCGTGGGAAAATTTGGTGGCGTGCTGCTACCACTGCAATAACAGCAAGGGCGACCGTACGCCGGAGGAGGCCGGGTTCAAGCTGGCGCGGCGCCCCCGGCCGTTCACACTGCATACCTCGCGGCAGTTGATGAGGCTCATCGGTCACCGTGACGAGCGGTGGCGTAAGTATCTGTTTTATTAAGAGCTTTCAGCAAAAAAGGGCATGACAAAATTTTCTAAGATAATGGAAACCTTTTTCGCTGGCATGCATCTAAATGAATAACTAACCACTTCGAGGACACACCCCGGGAAGCAGCTAAGGCTCACCGCCTTAGCTGCTTCTCTCCTTTTGGGGCTGATATTTTCGGCTAGTATTTTTCTACTACGTGTTTCGACTCAATTTGTCAGTTCGAGACACGGGGAAACTTTGTAAAGCGGCTTGTTCATCGGGGAATTCCGGGAAGACCTGATACAGATGCGTGACTTTCAAAACTTCTTCAACGTTGCGGGATAATCCAACGACCTTCATTTCGCCTCCGCCCTTAAGCACCATCACGTAGATGCGCGCCAATTCGCCGATACCGGAGCTGTCGAGGTATTGCAATCCGCTCAGGTTGAGGACGATGTGCTTGTGGCCCTCGCCGAGAAGACGCGACACGTTTTCGCGGAGAACGCCTACTTCGAAAAACGTAAGGCGCCCACGAAGATCGATGAGAGAGGCTTGTGGCGTATGCCGGATGGTCGCGGAAAAGTCCAATATGGGCTCCTGAAGGCTAGTGATGATCATTCTACTGTGCCGCGGCCCTTCGGGACAGGACATTTCGTGGGCAAGAAAATATGATGAAAAGTTAAGTAAAAGGGAAGGATGGCCGAGGGGAAAATAGTCAGGGATAGGGCGTGGACTCGTGGTGCCACCAACTTACTGGCGTATGACGACCCGCAGTCCGCGGGGCCAGCTTTCCGCCAGGCCGCCGCGCGTGCTTTCCAGTTCGGTCGAGAGAAAACGCAAGAGGGTGTCCGTGGACGGGTGGAAGCGCAGCGCAGGAGCAACGAGATAAACGAGAGGCGGAGCGGCTTGCAATTCGATCCCCGGGGAATATCCATAGCGAACAAAATCGCGCTGCTCCAAATGACGGCGGATGCGAAGCCAATAGCCGGCGGCTTGTAGCGGAAGATGAATGTGCTCGCTAGCTTTTAGTTCGAGAATCGCGAGACGCCCGGAGCGAGTCACGGTGAGGAGATCGAGAATGCCAGGCTCGCCGCCGGCGTGCGCGAAAACCTGTGTATAAACGAAGCGCGCATCCAGAGCAGCATCGACGCGGGTGACATCCTCGTGAACGAGGGCTCGATCAAGCGCCGAGCGCGAACGATCGAGGAGGGCTTGCGATTCGCGATGGGGAACAAGCCAGGTATCTTGATTTCCGGCGTGGCGCAGAGCGATTTTTTCGAGGGTTTCTCGAACCGGATCGCGCTCATAGAGTTCGATGGATAAATCCGGAGCCAGCGCCGGGGCACGATGAGCCACGTGGCGCGGTTCTCCTTTCGGGAGAATCCGGCGAAGCGCGTTGATCGAGCCGCGGCGGTTAGAATTGCGCACGCGGTCCAGCCACAGGAGCGCAAAGGTGAGGCCGTTTTCCACAATGTCCGCGGACTCTCCGTCTGGAACGGCAAGGACGGCGAAATGAGAAGAACCGCGGCGGAGAAGACCACGGGCGTAATTGCCGGAAATGGAATGCTCGGGATCGGGTGAAGCGGTCAGGGATTCGAGAGACTCATCGGGAAATTATTCCGCGAGGAGAGGGCTTTGACACTATTCTTTCTTAGAAGTAAACAGCATGCCGGAGACGCGGACCAGAGGCTGCTGAATATTCCAGGAAGAGGGGATGTGTTCGAAGGAGAATTCAAAGTCACGGCGTTCGCCAGGAGCAAACGCAGGTGCCTGAGGCGGGAACACGGCGCGGGATTCGCGCAGAACGACCTGGCCAAGTTCGTCGGAGAATTCAACAGTGAGCTCGACGTTCGAGAGCGGGAGATTACCCGCATTCGTGAGGCGACCCCCAAGAGTGGTGACTTCCTGATTCAGAAAATTCTCGGCGCGTCTGAGAGCCAGGTCTTCAATTTGAAGCTTTGGCGCGTAGGCCTGTTCGGTGGATCCAAAAGGAAGATGAGATTCGCGCGTGCTAGAAGCGGGACGGCGTTCTGCGCCGGGCCACATCACGATAACGAGAGCAATGGCGATCGTGGCGGCGCCCATCCATGCGATCCAGGAGCGGCCAGTCTTTGGTTCCGGCTGATCAGGGGCTTCGATTTGCAAAGTGTCAGACATGGATATCACTCAGAGAATGATGCTGGCCTGATTGCGGCGGGGCGTCAAGCGGGTCCGAGAAGCGGTTGCCTAAGAGAAAAGCTGGCATGCTTACCGGCCAATGTTTAGCCGCCCATGTTTAACGGCCAACGATGAGGCGCTGAACCAGAGGTTCGGGAAGGCTGGCGCCGCGCATGCGTTCCTGAACGGAGGTAATGTCGTAGGGAACGCGCCAAAATTCCACGGTTTGATGTTCGAGATCGGCGATGGCAAAACCTGCGCGTGGGTCGCCATCGCGCGGCTGACCGACGGAGCCGGGGTTAAGAAGATAGCGGCGCGGCTGTTCGATGCGTAGCGCGGAAAAAGATTCCGAAGCGCGCGGACGAATCTGTAGGACTTCAAGATTGGAATCCTGGTAGGAGAAGCCGCCCTGATGATGGGTGTGTCCGAAAAAAGTAACTTCGGCTGTGGAATCAAGAAGGCCGTCGAGCGCTTGCGCGGGCGTGAATACGTATTCGTCTTCATCTTGAAACGCGCCGTGCACCAAAACAATTCCGTCGGTGGCAAGAGGTCCGTGCGGAAGAGCCGAAAGCCAGGCAAGGTCCTCGGCGTTCAACTGCGAGCGCGTCCAATCCACTGCAGCTTTCGCGACAGGATTGAAATCGGTGGTGTCCATCAGGCCGGCGACAGCTTTGTCATGATTGCCGCGAATCGTTTGCGTGCCGAGTTCGCGAAGGCGGGCGACCACCTCGTGCGGATCGGGGCCATAGCCGACGACATCACCGAGACATACGGAAACGTCCCAGCGGCCGTCTGCAGAATCAAGAGCAGCGGCGAAGGCGGTGGCGTTTGCGTGAAGATCGCTGAGTACGAGAATGCGCATTCATGCCATCCACAAAATGCCCTTGAGTATAGATGAAGCGGGGAGCCGATGCACGTTACGCGGGGAGAGTTGTGCAAAGAGACAAAGAGCGACGGCAGAGCGGATAAAAGGTCTCGCGGGAATTCCAGATATTTATGGAACTTTTACAAAAATGAACGGGAAATTAGAGCGGAAGAAAATTAGCAATGCGAAACAAAGCCAAAAATCAGCAGGATTAAAGAAGAAAATCCGATAGCCGACGAAACATTAGCGGGACCCGGCTCGTCTATACAAGTGCAGCCGGATGAGCTGCGCAAGCAAGCCAGAGAATTAAAAGAAAAACCCCGCGGTGGCAGCCGCGGGGCGATGACACACAGTCTTTCCGGCCGTTAGTCCAGGAAGAACGAGGTGTCTTGCGGGTGAGACTACTCGCCCTGAGCACGCGTGTCAACACTCTGTTGAGCTTGCGGCGGCTAGAAATTTTGGCTGACTCGATCCTGACGGAAAGGAAGTTGACACGCATGAAATTCAATTCGATTCTCCGCAGTGTAGCGCTGGCAGCCGCTTTGGCGTCGACAGTGCCACTCCTCGCAAAACCGTTCAGCAAGACAATTAACATCGCCCAGTCGGCAAAGATCGGCAAAGCTGATCTGCAAGCAGGTGAATATCGCCTGATGATCGACGGAAACAAGGCGACTGTCCAGAAGGGCAAGCAGACGATTGCGGAAAGCGAAGGTCGCTGGGAAGACCGCGCCTCGAAATCCTCGAATGATTCTGTGCTGATTAGCCAGGACGGGCAGGTGAAGGAAGTCCGTTTTGCGGGACAGACTCGCGTTTTTGTATTCAACGAATAAACGAGGAGTTCTTGTGACTCCTTTCGAAGGGACGAGAGGGAGGCTGCGCGTGACCGTGGCTTCCCTACTCGTAAGTTTCTCGGGACAGCCCTCAAAAAGCTTTTTCCTCTTTCGCAAATACTCCTTAGCCGTCATCAGCGAATCAACATGCAGTCTCCGTAGCTGTAGAAGCGGTAGCCCGCTTGAACGGCGTGGTTGTAAGCCGCGAGTACGTTTTCGCGGCCAGCGAACGAGCAGACAAGCGCAAGCAGAGTTGAGCGCGGCAGGTGAAAATTCGTAAGCAGAGCGTCAACCACGCGGAAATGAAATCCAGGGTAGATGAACAGGCGGGCATCGGCTTTTCCGGCGAGTAACAACTCTGAGGAACCGGATTCTGTTGCGCGAAGGGCTGCGGCTTCGAGTGCGCGGACCACGGTGGTGCCAACGGCGAGAATGGGGCGACGTGCGGCTCGCGCTTCGGTGATACGTTGAGCTGTTTGAATGGGAATTTCGTAGGACTCGGCGTGCATCACGTGGTCTTCGAGTGTTTCGGAGTGGACTGGTTGAAAGGTGCCGAGGCCGACGTCGAGGGTGAGCTCGCAGACTTCCATGCCACGCGAGCGAATTTTTTCCAGAATTTCCGATGTGAAGTGTAAGCCTGCCGTGGGGGCGGCGATCGCGCCAGGTTGTTTGGCGAAAACCGTTTGATAGCGCTCCCGGTCGGCGGCTTCATCGTGGCGGTGGATGTAAGGCGGCAGGGGGATGTGGCCGAGGTGCTCGAGATGTTCCGAGACGCCGCTTGTGTCACGTGAAACAAAGCGCAGGGTGCGCAGCCCCAATTCGCCGCGGGAAATTACTTCGGCTTCGAGTTCCCCCTCTCCAAATAGGACGCGTTCTCCGGTTTGCATTTTGCGGCCAGGGCGCACCAGGGCTTCCCATATTTGAGAATCCACCTGACGGGTCAGAAAGACCTCTACCTCGCCGGTGAGATGCTCGTGGCGCGTGGTCCGCGAGGGACGCTGAGAGTGGACCCCTTGGCGGCGGCCAAAGAGCCGGGCAGGAATCACACGAGCGTTATTCAGGACGATGAGTTCGTCGCCGCGAAGGAGGTTCGGGAGATCCGCAAATAGATGATCGCTCAAGCTGCCTTCGGAGCGAGGGAGTTCGAGTAGGCAGGAAGCGTCGCGTCGGTCAAGGGGACGCTGGGCAATTTGGCTGACAGGCAAGTGGTAATCGAGGTCCACGAGGCGCATCAAGTGCGAGTCTACCAGCATCTCAAGCTAAGAGATAAATGGAAAGGTGGGTAGGGAAATGAGGGAATTCCCGCCTTTTGGCCTCTGGAAAGGAAGGGCGAAGATTTTCACATATTGTTGTAAATAAAAGGCTTGACGGAAATGGAGAAAAGCCGAATCATATTTGACAATGATACGCTCATATAATATTATTCTCTTGCAGTAGGTTAATCAGGGGAACGAAAAACGGGAACTACATTGAACCGTTGGGAGCCTTTGCGCGGGGCTGCTCCGCTGCAAAAGCAAGTATTCGGGTCGAGAATAACATTTTGACGATTCGCGGCGAGCGCAAGTTTGAGAAGAAAGTGAACGAAGACAATTATCTGCGCGTGGAGCGAGCCTATGACTCGTTCAGCCGGAGCTTTTCGCTGGCTAACCCCGCGAACGCGGAAGCGATCAAGGCCAACTATCAGAATGGAGTGTTGACGCTGACGATTCCGAAGCGCGAGGAAGCAAAGCCGAAGCAGATCAAGGTGAATGTGGCGACGTCTCGACCCGCGCCCGCAGCTGCGGCAGCGACGGCTGGGGCGAAGTAAGCCAGCAAGTGCAATGGTGGTATTGAGGGGCTGGCCCGTGCGCTGGCCCCTTTTTGTTGAGAAGTGAGGCAGAACATGCTGAGATTTGAAAAAATGACGGTGAAGGCTCAGGAAGCGCTGCAACAAGCGAACGACGTGGCGGCACGCCACGAGAATCAACAGATTGAGCCGGTGCATTTGCTGGAGGCGCTGGTGTCGCAGACGGACGGTGTGGTGCCGCCGCTGCTGGCGCGGCTGGGGATTCACACCGAAGCACTGACACAAGAGATTGAGCGCGAGATTGCGCGGCTGCCGAAAGTGCAAGGCTTTGCGCAGCAACACATGGGAAAACCGCTGAACAACGTTCTGGAGCGGGCGTTTGATGAAGCGGAGAGATTCAAGGACGAGTACGTTTCGACGGAGCATCTTTTTCTGGCGCTTGCAGGAGAGGAACGCGATCCGGCAGGGCAGTTGTTGAAGCGGCAAGGCGCCACGCATGAAGCGATTCTGCAAGCCTTAACGAGCGTGCGCGGGACGCAGCGTGTCACGTCGCAGAACCCAGAGGCAACTTACGCTTCGCTGGAAAAATACGCGCGCGATCTGACGGATCTGGCGCGGCGCGGAAAGCTGGATCCGGTAATTGGGCGCGATGAAGAGATCCGCCGGGTGATGCAGATTTTGGCGCGGCGGACGAAGAACAATCCGGTGTTGATTGGCGAGCCCGGGGTCGGAAAAACGGCCATCGTGGAAGGCCTGGCGCAGAGGATAGTTTCTGGTGATGTGCCGGACGTGCTGAAGACCAAGCGCATCGTGGCACTAGACTTGGCGGCGCTGGTGGCCGGCGCGAAATTCCGCGGCGAATTTGAAGACCGCCTGAAGGCGGTGCTGAAGGAAATTACCGAGGCGGAAGGACAGATCATTCTGTTCATCGACGAACTGCACACGCTCGTGGGTGCGGGCGCGGCGGAAGGCGCAATGGACGCTTCGAACATGCTGAAGCCTGCGCTGGCGCGCGGTGAGCTGCGCGCGATTGGCGCGACGACGTTGAACGAGTACAAGAAACACATCGAGAAGGATCCGGCGCTAGAGCGTCGATTCCAACCGGTGCTGGTGAGCGAGCCTACCGTCGAGGACACCATTGCGATCCTGCGGGGCTTGAAGGAACGCTATGAGGTTCATCACGGCGTGCGGATCAAGGACGCCGCGATTTTGGCGGCGGCAACTCTGTCGCACCGCTACATCTCCGACCGCTTTCTTCCGGATAAGGCGATTGACTTGATCGATGAGGCGGCCGCGAGCCTGCGCATGCAAATCGATTCTTTGCCGGTGGAGATCGACGAGATCGAACGGCGGATTTTGCAATTGGAAATCGAGCGGCAGTCGCTACTGAAGGAAAAAGATGCGCATTCCAAGGAACGGCGCAACCAAATCGAAAAAGAGCTGGCGAAGTTGACGGAGGACTCGAGCGCGCGAAAGGCGCGGTGGCAAGCGGAAAAAGAAGCGATCATGAAAATCCGCAAGTTGAAAGAGCAAATCGATCAACTCAAGACGGAGGAACAGAAATTCGAGCGTGCGGGCGAGCTGGCCAAAGTGGCGGAAATTCGCTACGGCAAGATTGCCGCGGCCGAGGGGGAACTGAAGAAAGCGGAGGAGCGCTTTGCCTCGGTGCAAAAAGATTCGCCGATGTTGAAGGAAGAAGTCGACGAAGAAGACATCGCGAAGCTGGTGAGTAAGTGGACGGGAATTCCGGCGGGGCGTTTGCTCGAAGGTGAAGCGCAAAAGCTCGTGCACATGGAAGAGCGGCTGCGGCAGCGCGTGGTTGGACAAGACGAAGCGTTGGCGCGTGTCGCGAACGCTGTGCGCCGGAGCCGCGCCGGATTGTCAGATGCGAAACGTCCAATTGGGTCGTTTATTTTCCTTGGTCCGACAGGCGTTGGAAAAACCGAGCTGGCCCGGGCGCTGGCGGAATTTCTCTTCGACGACGAAAAGCTGATGATTCGGATCGATATGAGCGAGTACATGGAGAAGCACAGCGTGTCGCGGCTGATCGGCGCGCCTCCCGGCTACGTCGGCTACGAAGAAGGCGGGCAACTCACAGAGCAAGTGCGCAGGCATCCCTACTCAGTGATCTTGTTCGACGAAATTGAAAAAGCGAACCCGGATGTGTTCAACATCCTGTTGCAGATTCTCGAGGACGGCCGGCTAACGGATGGCAAAGGCCGGACAGTGGACTTCCGCAACACGGTGATGGTTATGACCAGCAACGTGGGATCGACGGCGATTTTCGAGCTCTCGAACAAGGACCCGGAACGCGCGCGAAAAGAAGCGATGGATGCGCTGCGCGCGGCGTTTCGTCCGGAGTTTATCAATCGCCTCGACGAGATTGTGATTTTCAATCCGCTGGGGAAGGAACAGCTTGGCCGGATCGTCGGATTGCTGCTGAAGAACGTCGAGAAGTTGCTTCTGGAGAGGCAAATCACTCTGGACCTCACAAAGGCCGCAGAAGAGCTGCTGCTGCGAGAAGGCTACGATCCGGCGTACGGTGCGCGACCGCTGCGGCGAACGATTCAGCGGTTGATTCAGGATCCCTTAGCCATGCAGATTCTGGAAGGCCAGGTGCTGCCTGGCGATCACATTCGAGTGGATCGCGACGGGCAGAAAGAAACGATGCGTTTTGAACGAGCTAAGGCCAAACAACCAGCGGCAGCGGCCGGAATCTAAGGACAAGCGAGAGAGAGCCTTGCAAGAGGCTTCCTCCCCCACTAATATTCCGCGTGCCGAAAAATCTCGGGCTTCTCTACGTATACAGTATTGAGGGAACACGATGAGAGTTCTACGAACAACATTCCTGCTGGTCATGCTGACGCTCTTCCTGATGATGGTGGGCTCGTACTTCGGCGGACGAAATGGCATGACCATTGGACTGGGAATTGCGATTTGCACCAATGCATTTGCCTATTTCTTTTCCGATAAGATCGCGCTGGCATCGAGCGGCGCAAAGCCCGTTACGCGGGAGCAGTTACCGCGGCTCTATGCCGTGATGGAACGCCTGGCGGCTAAAGCGAATATTCCGGTGCCGAAGCTGTACGTTGTAGCGGATGCGGCGCCGAATGCGTTTGCCACGGGAAGAAATCCTCGGCACGCGTCAGTGGCGGTGACGCAGGGCTTGCTGGAATTGATGAATGACGAGGAACTGGAAGGCGTCATCGCGCACGAGCTGTCGCATGTGCGCAACTACGATATTTTGATCAGCTCCGTCGCGGCTACGCTCGCGGGCGCCATCACCTGGATCGCTCGTTGGGGCTTGTGGTTCGGCGGAGGCGATGATGATGAGCGGGGTCGAGGCGGCGCAATCGCCGGCCTCTTGCTCATGTTGCTTGCGCCACTTGCGGCCATGCTGTTGCAGCTGGGACTTTCGCGTCAGCGGGAATATGCGGCGGACGCGACCGGAGCCCGGATGGTCGGAAACCAATTCGGCTTGATAAGCGCCTTGCAGAAGCTCGGGGCTTACAATCAGCGGATCCCTACTACGGCGATTTCTCCGTCTACATCATCCTTGTGCATCGTAAAACCGAGGTTCGGTCAGGGGAGCCTGTCCTCACTTTTCAGCACTCACCCGCCACTCGAAAAGCGAATAGCGGTTTTACGAGAAATGACCGTAGTTCCAAAACGCTGAGAGGGCAACGACGTGGTTTCGCTCAAGTCTTGCGCATTGGCTGAGTAAACTTTCCCCGATGGGTTTGAACCGTTTCAATCCGAACCATTCCCTAATCCTCTAAACCATTGATATTTCTGCAATTAGATTTTCTGCGCTGCTACGAAGATTTGGTGAATCAAATGCACTGCGTATAGGCATGCTGGGCACCGGCGCGGGGCCACTGGGGGACCGCAGTCATGAGCTGTCGAGATACGATCCATTTGATTTGTTGGTACTTAGAGGGAAGTCTCTCGCCGCCAGTGGCGACTGAGATCAAGCGGCACTTGGATTCTTGCTCGGAGTGCCACATGGTTTTGGACGCGGCGATGAGCACTTTGGACAGATGTTCCGCACCTATCAAAGGCTCCGACGAAGAGCCTGCCCCCCAAGCAGCCTGATCGGATTTCTGTAAACATAGATTTGAGAATAACTTAAGGCAAGGCAGGTTACTCTTACCTGGGTTCACCCCATTTCCTAACCCACCTGCTAACGGCGTACAGCCCTTCCTTCCTGCAGCAGCAAAATTTACAGAAGCGGGACCAAGCACGTAATCTTTACTGGTACTAGTACGTATAAGCCTATCTAATTCATGTCCCTCTACCACCGACAACCTCATGCATCCACTTGAGTTAGGGGAGGGCGTCGTAGAAACAAGCATTTGGCGAGACGGATGCACCTTTCTTAGGCGTAGGGGGGAAAACCCCAAAAGGAGAAGAAGTTTATGAGCGAGTTTCAGGATCCCATTAGCCACACCACAACCGGAACCCCACGCTGGGTGGGATTGGCGGTGGCCGTGTTGGGCGGAGTTTCCTTGCTCGGTCTTGGAGTCGGCTGGAGCGCGTTGAACCACGCGAACAGCATCGAGCAAACAACGCAAGCCTCGGTGAAGCAGGCCAACGATGCGCTAGCCCAGCGGCTGGCGAAAGAAGACGAAGTCAATCAGGCATTGCAGAGCGACCTCAAAGTGGTCACCAACAAGCTGAATCTGACGCAAGGCGAGCTTATCGCGGCGCGTAAGCAGAACAAAAATGCGACGGCCGCCGTGGACCAAAAGGTCGAGGGTCTGGCAACCTCCGTCAAGGCGGAGCTTGCGACCAAGGCCAATTCAGGCGATGTGGACAAACTGAACGGGGACGTCAACGGAGTGAAGAGTGACCTGGACGCCCAGAAGAATAATCTTCAAATGGCGCGCAGCGAGATGGGTACGCTGATCGCGCGGAACCACGACGAAATCGACCAGCTTCGCCGGATGGGACAGCGCGACTACTTTGAGTTCACAGTGACGCGCAAGGGCGGAAATCAAAAGGTGGGCGCCATTCAGGTCGAGCTGAAAGACACGAACACCAAAAAGAACCAGTACACGATAAACGTGCTGGCGGATGACAAGAACTTCGAAAAAAAGAACCGCTCTGTAAACGAGCCGATTTTCTTCTATACGGGCGGAACTCGCGCAGCACTCGAGCTGGTCGTCAACAAGGTTTCCAAGACGACGGCGTCGGGCTACCTGAGCGTCCCGAAAGCACCCGAGACGACGGCAGCCAGCACTTCGGGTTCGGGACAATAAAAGGGTTCGCAACTGAACGCAGCTGCAAATTCTTGAGAGTAGAGCAGGGGGAGGGTTCGAGCGAACCCTCCCTTTTTTTTCCGCAATAGCATCCAGAAATCTCTTACCGGCGTAATATGAGGGTGCAGCCCTGGACGGGTAAGAGCGATTGTGCCAAGCTGGTGGCGACCCGGCCAATCATTCAATGCAGTGCAATTTTCTTGAGGGGGAAAACAATGAAGATGCGTTTTGCAGCAGTTATGGGAACAACACTCTTCGCAGCGGCATTAACAATGGCCGCGGACGGAACGTGGACCGGTTATATTTCCGACAGCAATTGCGGCGTAAAAGGCGCGAACGATAAGGCGCGCGAGTGCACCATAAAATGCGTGAAGGGCGGCGCGAAATACGTGTTCGTCAACGACGCAGACAAGAAAGTTTACGTTGTGGACGCCCAAGACAAAGTGGCGGACCACGCTGGGCATCACGTCACCGTGAAAGGTACGGTGGAGGGCGACACGCTTAAGTTGGAAAGCATCGACATGGCGCCGGCAAACGGCAAGTAAGAGTCTTCACTAGGGCATTTTCTAGACGGGCGGGGCTTCGGCTTCGCCCGCTTTGTTTTTGCCCGTTCTGATTTTTCGCCCATTTTTGATTTTTGAAAGATCCCTGGATTCCGCTACGATACAACCTGAACTATGACGACAACTTTATTGCACACCGGACGAGTGCTCACTCCGACAGCCGAAATTACTGACGCAGGCATTCTGATCCGCGATGGAGTGATCGAGGAACTCGGACTCCGGGAGGGCATGCGGCTGCCTGACCGCGCTCAGGAGATTTCCGCAACCGACAAGACCGCGATTCCCGGGTTTGTGGATGTGCACATCCATGGCGCCGGTGGACGCGACGTCATGGAGGGCAGTGCAGAAGCACTCGCGGGAGTGACAAAAATAGTTGCGCGGCATGGGACAACCTCGTTCGTGGCCACGACGGTCACGGCGAGCCCCGAGGACACGATTCGTAGCATCGAAGGAATTGCGCGTTACATTTCGCAACAGCATGAAACGGACGACACTCGGGCGGAAGTGCTGGGGATCCATTTTGAGGGCCCGTTTCTCAGCCCAGCGAGGCGAGGAGTGCATCCGACGGAATGGCTGAAGCTGCCTTCGGCGGAACTTCTCGAGAAACTTCTGCAGGCAGCGGCGGGAAACGCGCAGATTTTGACGATTGCGCCGGAATTGCTTGGTGCCATGCCGTGCATCGACGCGGCGCGAAATGCGGGAATGGTCGTGGCCATGGGCCACACGGATGCGACTTACGAGCAAGCTCGCGCGGCGATTGCTCATGGGGTACGGCATGCAGTGCACGTTTATAACGCCATGCGGCCCTTTTCTCATCGCGACAGCGGCGTGATCGGCGCAGTGTTTACTTCGTCAGAGGTGAGCGCGGAGCTGATCGCGGACGGCGTGCACGTGGACGAAACGGCGATGAAAGTGCTTCTACAAGCAAAAGGGCCCGAGCGCATGATCCTGGTAAGCGACGGTACTTCGGCAACGGGGATGCCAGATGGGAAGTACATGCTCGGACAATTGGAAGTTACCGTGAGCGGAGGAATTTGCCGCAACTCGGAAGGAAAGCTGGCGGGCAGCACGCTAACGCTGGACAGGGCGTTAAGAAATATTGTTGCGCTGGGGATTCCGCTCGCGGAAGCAGTGCGCATGTTGACTCTGAACCCCGCCGCGCTGCTGGGAATTGAATTCAAAAAAGGCGCCCTGCGGGTCGGGGCAGATGCGGACATTGTTCTGCTGGATGAAGGATTGCGACTGACGAATATTTGGGTGCGTGGGGCGGCCATGGAATAGCCGTAGCGGAAAAGGGCACAGCGGTGCTTTGCCCCTAGGAAGAAAAAGACGGCTGCAGATCACGGATTTAGCAGGATGTTGAGATTCTCGGCCAATTGTTCTGCATCGAAGGGGCTGCACGCAAAATAACGTCCGCCGATTTCCAGCGTCGGAATCTTTCGCTTCCCGTCGTTGGCTTTGATGACGATTTCCTCCGCTGACGGGTCTTCTTCGATATTCACTTCGTGAAATTCCACGCCGCGCTCCTTCAAGAATAGCTTTGCGCGCCTGCAGTCCGGGCACCAGGGGGCGCTGTACATCGTCAGGGTATGCATTTGAGGACTCCGACTACGTTAGATGCAAAGAGGGGACTGCGTCCGAGGAAGGAAGGGCGCATGTTCCGCAAGAATCAACGGACCTCGATAGGGGCGCCGCGGTACTTGCGCGCGACCTGGATTCGGATGACGGCGCGCTGGAGAGCGACAAAAGCGCGGTCCCAATCGATATTCGCGTCGCCAGATGCCAGCCGTTGTTCCGCGCGCGCTTTTGCGGCTTCCGCACGGGCCAGGTCAATCTCCGCGGCGCGCTCTGCGGTCTCCGCGAGGACGGTGACGCGATCGCCCAAAACTTCGGCAAAACCCTGGATGATGGCGAGAACTCCGCTGGGATTTGCCCCAGCGCCGCGATAGGCCAGCTCACCGATGCCGAGCTCGGTCATCAGCGGCGCGTGCCCCGGCAAAATACCGAGTTCGCCGGCCGCGCCGGGCATCACGACCTCGACGACGCTTTCGCGCAGAAATTGGCGCTCCGGCGTGACGATGATCAGCTCGATGGAGTCGGGAAGCATTTGCGCTTAGACGCCTGCCTTCATTTTTTCAGCCTTCGCGAGAGCTTCATCAATCGTGCCAACCATGTAGAACGCCTGTTCAGGAATGTCGTCGTACTTGCCTTCCACGATCTCCTTGAAGCTGCGGACCGTGTCCGCAATCTTGACGTACTTGCCTTCGAGGCCGGTGAACTGCGCGGCCACGAACATGGGCTGCGAAAGGAAGTTTTCGATTTTGCGCGCGCGGGCCACGGTGCGCTTGTCTTCGTCGGAAAGCTCTTCGATACCGAGAATGGCGATAATATCCTGCAGATCCTTGTAGCGCTGGAGAATTGATTTCACACCACGCGCCACTGCGTAGTGCTCCGCGCCCACGATGCGCGGATCGAGAATGCGCGAGTAGCTGGCCAGCGGATCGACGGCAGGATAAATGCCGCGCTCGACGATCTGGCGGCTGAGGTTTGTGGTGGCGTCCAAGTGCGTAAACGTCGCGGCCGGAGCGGGATCCGTGTAGTCATCGGCAGGAACGTAAATGGCCTGCACGGAGGTGATGGAGCCGGACTTCGTGGAAGTAATGCGCTCCTGCAATTCGCCAATTTCGGTGTTGAGGTTCGGCTGATAGCCGACGGCGGAAGGCATGCGGCCGAGAAGAGCGGAAACTTCCGAGCCTGCTTGGACGAAACGGAAAATATTGTCGATGAAGAGGAGAACATCGAGATGCTCTTCATCTCGGAAATATTCTGCGACGGTCAGCCCGGTGAGGCCGACGCGCAGACGGGCGCCAGGGGGTTCGGTCATCTGTCCGTAGATCAAAGCGGCGCGAGACTTCTCGGAATTTCCCGGAACAACAACGCCAGCTTCCTGGAATTCAAGCCAAAGATCGTTTCCTTCACGAGTACGCTCGCCGACACCCGCGAAGACAGACACGCCGCCATGCTGCATCGCGACGTTATTGATCAATTCCTGAATGAGAACGGTCTTGCCAACGCCAGCGCCGCCGAACAATCCGATCTTTCCGCCCTTCAAAAAGGGCTGAATCAGGTCGATGACTTTGATGCCGGTCTCAAACATTTCAAGAGTGGTGGACTGATCGGACAGCAAGGGCGCGGGACGATGAATCGGATAATTCGTTTTGCTGGTTAGGGGTCCAAGCTGATCCACGGGTTTGCCTAGCACGTTCATCACCCGGCCAAGTGTAGGACGTCCGACAGGAACAGTAATGCCCGCTCCAGTGTCGACTGCTTTCATGCCGCGAACCAGCCCTTCTGTGGGCTCCATAGCAACGCAGCGCACGCGGCCTTCGCCCAGATGCTGCTGCACCTCAGCGGTGACGTCGATCGGTTCGGGAACGCCGAAGCCCTCGCTCGTGATGCGGACCGCATTATAAATCGAGGGCAAGTGCCCGGACTCGAATTGGACGTCGAGCACCGGTCCAATGACCTGGACGATGTGTCCGACGGCTGCTTGTTTCTCTGCCATGCGTTCTCCTACGCGGTGGACGAAGCCCCGCTGACAATCTCAATAATCTCTTTTGTGATAGCCGCTTGCCGAACTTTGTTCATGTGCAGAGTCAGCGCTTCGATGACCTCGCCGGCGTTTTTCGTAGCGGATTCCATGGCGGTCATGCGTGCGGCATGCTCTGCCGCGGAAGATTCCAGCATGGCGCGGAGAATCTGCGTTTCGATGTAGCGCGGGAGCAGCTTATCGAGAAGCTGTTCTTTGGGTTGCTCGTAGATGTAATCGACCTGTGCGGAGTCTTTTTCGTTGGCGGATTCTTCGTCGGCACGCATGGCCCCGACTGGCAGCAATTTTTCGAGTACGAGGTTCGGAGTCATCACGGTCTTGAATTCGCTGAATACGATGTACACTGCGTCCGCTTCTTCTTTGGCATAAAGCTCGGTAACTACCGAAGCGATATCCCGCGCGGTTCCAAAATTGACTTGAGCCAGAACGTTTACATACTCGGCGGGAAAATGAAATCCCGCCTTTCTAAGCGCGTCGCGACCTTTTTTCCCAACCGGAATCACGGAAAGCTTTTTGCCTCGATTGGGACGGAAGAACTCATTGGCCTTGCGCAGAATATTTGAGTTGAAAGCCCCGGCGAGGCCGCGTTCACCGGTCAAAACAATGACGAGAATTTTTTCTTCAGGACGATGTGCAAGCAGCGGATGCTCGGGCTGATCGATACGCGACATGATAGAGCGCAACACGCGCGCGAGCTCCTTTGCGTAAGGCCGCGCTGCGAGAGCCGCCTCCTGCGCGCGGCGCAAACGCGCTGCGGCGACGAACTTCATCGCGCGGGTAATCTGCTGGGTGTTCTTCACCGAGCGGATGCGGCGCCGGAAATCAAGAAGTGTGGGCATGATCGATCGTTAAGTTTCGGGCCTCAGTTGGCAGCGGCCGCGGCTACGGAAACCGCGAAGCGCTCCTTGAACCCGTCGACGGCGGTTTTGATCTCCGCCCTGATGCCGTCATCGAGGGCCTTTTTTGTCGCGATGTTCTTCAACACCGAGGGATAGTTGGTCTCGACGAATTGCAAAAACTCGCGCTCGAAACGTCGAACGTCAGCAACGGGTACGCTGTCCATCGCGCCGCTCGTTGCGATGTAAATGCTGAGCACCTGTTTTTCAACAGAAAGCGGCGCGTACTGATCCTGCTTCAGAATTTCGGTGAGGCGCTGCCCGCGAGCCAGCTGCGCTTGCGTGACTTTGTCGAGCTGATCGGAACCAAACTGCGCGAAAGCGGCGAGCGCGCGGTACTGCGCCATGTCCAGACGCAAAGTGCCGGCCACCTGGCGCATGGCTTTGATCTGCGCGTTGCCACCGACGCGGCTGACGCTGATGCCAACGTTAATGGCGGGACGAATGCCAGCGTTAAAAAGATCGGCTTCCAGGTAAATCTGTCCGTCCGTAATCGAAATCACGTTCGTCGGAATGTACGCGGAGACGTCGCCGGCCTGCGTTTCAATCACCGGTAGCGCCGTGAGCGATCCCCCACCCAGCTTGTCGTTGAGCTTCGCGGCGCGCTCCAACAAGCGCGAGTGGAGGTAGAACACGTCGCCCGGGAAAGCTTCGCGGCCAGGCGGACGGCGCAATAACAAGGATATTTCGCGATAGGCTTGCGCGTGCTTGGAAAGGTCGTCATAAAAGGCAACCGCGTGCCGTTGGTTGTCGCGGAAATATTCGCCCATGGCGCACGCAGCGTAAGGCGCAATGTATTGCAAAGATGCAGGCTCCGCGGCGCTGGACGCGACGACGATCGTGTAGTCCATGGCCCCAGCATCGGTGAGCGTCTTCACAACCTGAGCAATCGTCGAGCGCTTCTGCCCAATGCCGCAGTAGATGCAAATAACGTCGCCGCCCTTTTGATTGATGATGGTGTCGAGAATGACGGCGGTCTTTCCGGTCTGGCGGTCGCCGATAATCAGTTCGCGCTGGCCACGGCCGATAGGGATCATGGCGTCGATGGCCTTGATGCCGGTCTGCAGAGGTTCGCGAACGGGCTGCCGATCGAGCACGCCCGGAGCCAGCTTTTCGAGCGGGTTACGCTGCTTTGAAACAATCGGGCCTTTTCCATCGAGTGGCTCTCCAAGCGGATTGACCACGCGGCCAACGAGGGCCTCGCCTACAGGCACGGACATGATGGTATTCGTGCGTTTGACGACGTCGCCCTCTTTCAATTCCGAAGACTCGCCGAGAAGCACGACACCGACTTCTTCCTCTTCGAGGTTGAGCGCAATGCCAAAAATGTTTTTCGGAAAAGCGAGCATCTCCCCAGCCATGACTTTTTCCAGGCCGTGGACGCGGGCGATGCCGTCACCGACGCTAATGATCGCGCCGACTTCGTCGACCGAAACGGTCTGCTCGTAGTTCTCGATCTGCTCGCGCAGAATCTTGCTGATTTCGTCTGCCTTGATGTTCGCCATGCCTGCTCCTGACCTCTATTCCGCTATTCCGCCGCGAGGCGCGCGCGCATTTTGTTCAAGCTGTTGCGCACCGAACCGTCATAAATCGTATCGCCCACGCGCACAACTGCTCCGCCCATTAGCGCCGGGTCCAGCGAATACTTTGCCTGGATTTTCTTGCCCGTGAGGCGTTCGAGGGTTTGTGCGAATTTCTTTTTTTGCGCCGCGCTCAGCTCGACGGCGGAAGAAATCTCCGCCTCGGCGATGCCTTGCCGATGCCGGACAACGTCCTGGAAAGCCGCAAGGATCTCCGGCAGGATATGCGTACGCTGATGATCCGCGATGACAAAGAGAAAATTGCGAATGATCTTGCCAGCGCCGATACGTGCCGCGATTTTTTCAATGACGCCATGCTTCGCCTCGCGCGGCACGCCCGGGCTCGTCAGAAAATTTCGTAATTCGCTCGACACATCCAAAGCAATTGCAAAATCGCCCAACTGCTTCAGGGCTGCATCGGCAGCGCCCTGAGCAAGCGCGACGTCCGCGAGCGCATTGGCGTATTGGAGGCTTGCCGACTTCAATTCGGCCGCCCTTCGAGGCTTTTCACGAATGTATCCACGAGCGATTCCTGCGCCGCGGGCGTGAGCTGCTTGGCAAGAAGGCTTTCGGCACCGTCAACAGCAAGCGCTGCGGCCAGAGCCTTCAATTCCAGCCGAGCGGCCCGCTCCGCCGCTTCGATCTCCGCCTGAGCAGCGATGCCAACTTTCTTCGCTTCGCTTTGGGCAAGCGCGCGGATGCGTTCGCCTTCCTCGGCAGCTTCGCGTTTTGCGGTGGCCTCAAGCGCGGCGATTTCCTGCTTCAGATTCGCTAGCTTGGCCTCAGCTTCGCGGAACTGTCGCTCTGCTTCTTCTCTTGCGGCAGTTGCTTTGGTGATTGCCGAACTGATCTGGTCCGCGTTGCCGCGGAACCAAGCAGGCAATTTCTTGGCAAAGAGCCAGATCAAAACTGCCGCAACGATCGCGAAATTGATCCACTTGAAAATCTCATTCATGCGTTCCGTTGCCGAATTCCCGCCTTCTTCCGCCGCGTGCGCGCTTAGAGCGGCGCTGAAAAAGACAACCATCAAACCTGAGATAACGCACAGCCGCCCGGTTTGCCCCATCTTTTCCTGCTGCAAAGGGATGTGCCTCATAGAGCCTCTCTAGCGGAGCTGCCGGGACGGGGCGGCGATTGCAGAATGCGCCGGGCAATTTCGGCGGAAAGTTGTGCGACGGTAGCTTCGATTTCGCGGCGGGCCGCAGCGAGTTCGCCGGCGATGCGCTCTTGGCCAGCAGCAACATGCGTGGTAGCCGCAGCGCGAGCCTCTTTAATCACCGCGGCGCGTTCATCGAGCACCTTTTTGCGCGCAGCTTCCTGTTCAGCATAAATCTGCCCGCGGGCCTGCTTTAGGGCGTCCTGGTACTGCTTGATCTTCTCGATGGCAGCAGCCTGAGCCGCTTCCGCGGCCTTCCGGGCGCCCACGGTCCGAGCATCGCGCTCGGCCATGACCGCAAGCAGCGGTTTAAAGAAAATCGCCCGCAAGATGAAGTAAAAAAGGAGGATGATCAGGACTGTAGGCACAGCCTGAAGGAAGAGTTCTCCTAGTTGGCGAACAATTTCTTGCATTAAGTTGTGTAGCCTAAAACTCGCTTTGGGGCCACGGACCGGCCACCGGATTGGCAGCCGCGCCGCGCCCCCCTACCCGGGATGGGGCTATACGGTGGGCCTGTCGCTGCCTGATTGAACAGTATTTTATAACATTCGGTGCGGGTTTGCGTCAACGTGGCCAGGACTGACTGTTTCGCTAGGTTTGGCAGCGTTGTTCGGAGCGCTCCCGGCGTTTGCGGCGGTGTAGACTTCATGAATGGCGGCCACGATCGCATCAGGCCGCTCAAACGGGATCATGTGATCGCTATCCTGAACCATAATGCGCGCGCCCCGCGTTGAAAGATGGGATTCCTTAACTTGCAAGTCATTGACCCAGACCTCATGGAAGTCGTCGAACTCCTTATTTGGAAAACCAGCGGGCAACTGTGACGCGTCCGCCGATTTACCCGCCGTCAGCACGATGAGCGGTTTGTCGCCTAGATTGCCGGCTGCGCGGACCTCATTGGCGCTCTCCGCAAATGAGCCCATTTCCGAAGCGCTCGCATCAATAAATTTTGGCTGAAGCTGCAAGTAGAGCATCTCCTGCCCAAATTCCTTCGAAACACCAGGGGCTTCTCCTTGGTTGCGCTGAGCGAATCGCGCAACGCCAAACCGGATCAGCAGCGGCGCAAGCATTTGCTGCCGTTTGAGCTGTTCGATTGATTTTTTCATGAACGCCTGAAGTGCAGGGGACATGCGCTCGTTTTGATCTTCTTGCGACGCATCCACCAAAACCATTCCCGCGACATCATTTGGGTATTGCCCGTTATAGACGCGCACGTTGTACCCGCCAAAAGAATGTCCCACCAAAATGTACGGCCCTTTCTCGTTCGCGGCTTCGAGCAGCGCGTGCAGTTCCTTCACAATCTGAATGCTCGTGCGGGGTGCGGAGCTCGCGCCGCTCCAGCCGTAGCCCGCGCGATCGTAGGAACAAACGCGCGTGAATTTGGCAACTTCCGTTTGCACGGGATTCCATCCGACCGCGGGAACGCCCAGGCCGCTGTCCAGAACAACGGCGGGACTGCCTTGTCCCCGGCAATCGATGCTCAGAGTCAGATTGTCAAACGCAGGACCGAGAGAAACGGACTTGCCTTGTTGCGGGAATCTGCGCGCGTCCGCTCTGTTTCCGAGGGCTTGGTAACACGCGCCCACAGCTGCAGTCATGAGGACGAGCACAAGCAGGCCAAGCAATCCCCGGCCAATCCAGCGCTTCACGCGCCCGGTGCGGCGCGGCGCAGTTGTTGCAGTCTCGTTTTCCAAGGAGTTCTCCTCGCGTGAAACGTTTGATGCAATTTCGATAGGCGGATATTAGACCTCGCGGCGCAGGGCGTCAACGAGAGTAGGAGGCGGTGCAGAATTTGCGACCAGATAAATGCCTAAATTAGCCAATAAACATTAAAGCGACTTGCAGAGAGTGGCCTTATCCTCACGGACTTGGTGTCGCGGGATTTGCAGACACGGGGTCGTAGACGTACCGGATGTCGAGAGGCGTGTTCGATCGGCCCATCGTGAGGCGCACCGTTTCGAAAAGCTGTGTGCCATCGTAAGACAATTCAAACGTGCGGCTCATCTTGCCGCCGTGCGGACTTTTCTCGTCAGTGATGAGCCGGGTGCCGTCCCAATGCGCCGCAATCTCTTGATAGCTGTCGTCCTTTGCGTCGGACTTCTGAATCTTGCGACCATCCGTAAACAGGGCTAGCTTGCGGTTTTGGTCGTCGGCAAGGTCGACTTCCGGATTCTTCGGATCTTTTTGCGTAAGCGTCAGGGAGTTCGCGGGCGAGATCGCGTTCTGCGTACGCAGGCGTTCCTCGTCGCTCGCTCCGCCTCGGTTCGCGCCATATCCGCCGTGGCCACCGATAGGAAATCCGCCGATGCTCACGCCGCTGCCGCCTCTCGATCCACTCCCTCTGCTTGCGTTCGCGTCCTGCATTTTCTTGGTAGGATCGTCGCTCTCGTCTTGGTTAAGCTTCCATTGACCAAGGATGGAAGTACGGGTTTCGGCCCGCGGCTGCGGATTTGTTTGCTTGGCTGTCGAAGAGGGCGAAGCCTGCGGCTGTGCGGCCGGCAATGGTCCAGCAGGCGCTTGCGCGCAAAGAGAATCAGAAATGATGAGTACCGCCACAACCAGAATTCCAAAAGCCAGAAAAACGGATGAGATTTGAGACTTCATGTCGGCCCCTTGCCAATATCTATAATTCCCGCTTCGAGAGAGGAAAGTTCCGCTGTCCTTCTGAGGCAGTGTTTTCATTTGCGCGAGAAAAAGCACAAGAGAGGTCGCCTCAGGCAAGCGGGAGCCGATGGTTAAGATCAAGGATGCGAGGCAAAAGGGCAAGCGCGCCTAGTTCGCGGAAACGCGCAGCGCGCTTGCGGTACTCAAACGTTCCTGGCGGCAAAATCGCCATGAAGGGAACATGCGCATCGCGAGCCGCCAGCGCGTCATCAATGTTATCGCCGACGTAGAGCGCCGTGCGAGGATCGCGCCGGCCAAGAATTTTCAGCAGGCCATCAGGATGTGGTTTTTTCCGCTTGACGTCGTCCATGGTGATGACCCTTCGAAAATGCCGCGCGGCAGGCCAGCGGTCAAAGGTATAGGAAAACTCCTGCCGCGTACGGCCGGTAAAAAGATTCAGCTCGAAACGCCGCGCCCAGCGCTCGATCTGCCGCGGCGTGACCACCAGCTTTTCCTTGCGGACATTGCCGCTCTTGCCGTTTTTGCCCCAATAGAATTGCTGAAACGCCGCGCGAGCTTGCTCATAGGTCGTGGGCCGCCCCAGCGCGGTGGCCCAATTTGACACCATGTTCCAATCATCGTTGTTACCAGGTTTGCTCTTCCATTTGTGCAGCTCGGCCCATGTAACTCGTTGACCGGTGATGAAACGCATCGTTTCAAGTCCGGAAAGCCAATACGAGCGGCGAACATCTACCAACACGCCGTCGACATCAAAGATTAGAATTTGTGGCACAGTAGGAAGTGTCTTGCGGCCGCGCGTCAATGGCGTGGCTCGCCGGGTGAATGGAGCTGGCACGGCACCTCGTTAAAATACTGAATCGAACTTTTCGTTCAAAATGCTAGCGGTCTGACACAGAAAGTGTCGCCGCTCCGCGCCTCGCGGTCAACCCGGCAAGGTTCTTCTACATGTCAGATGCCCAACATCGGATCCCCTTTCATGGCGTGCGCCGTCAAAGCGACCACGGGCTGGTGGAGTCCGCTGCTTTTCTCTTTTTCTCGAATTACGGCAGTCGCTTCGAGACCGTCCATCTCGGGCATCTGGACATCCATCAGCACAAGGTCAAAACTTCCCTTTTCCAACGCCTGCAACGCCTCCAAACCGGTTCCTGCCACGACGACCGGTGCCCGCTCTTCTCCAGTAAGCGCACCACCAAACGCTGGTTGACCAGATTGTCTTCCGCGAGCAGTACAGTCAAATAGGCATCCGGTTCACGTGCATCCTGCAAAGAGAACCGGGTGACTTCGAAGCAGAAGTCGCTTCCATGTTCATCAGGTCTTCGATGCTCGTGCTCGTGAGATCCTTCTGCGGAGTCGAGGTGGTTTGATCCCGCTAGAGCTGGCCTGAGCAACCACCTCACGAGGCAACCTGTTCCGTCGAAGTCCGGTATGATTGCTCGAGCCAGAACGGCCTTGCTACAATCACGCGCGCAAACGCGGTGGGACAGAAAGAGGAACGAATGGCTGGATTTGCCGGTGTCGATTTCATCGATTTTGATTCGCAGCTCAACGACGAAGAAAAACTCGTCCGGCAGACGGCGCGGCGATTCGTCGACAACGAAATTATCCCCATCATCGAAAAACACAGCCGCGAAGGCACTTTTCCCAAGCAGCTCGTGCCGCAACTTGGGGAGCTGGGATTTTTCGGGGCGAACTTGCAGGGCTATGGCTGCGCTGGAATGTCCAACGTTGCGTACGGCCTTGTGACGCAAGAGCTGGAGCGCGGAGATTCCGGATTGCGGAGTTTTGTCTCGGTGCAAAGCGCGCTTGTGATGTACCCGATACATGCTTACGGCAGCGACAAACAAAAAGAAAAGTGGTTGCCGCTGCTCCAGCAAGGCACGGCCATCGGCTGCTTTGGCTTGACGGAACCTCAGTTTGGCTCGAACCCCGGCGGGATGCTTACGCGCGCGGTGAAAAAAGGCCGGAGCTACGTTTTAAATGGCGAGAAGATGTGGATCACCAGCGGCTCGATTGCGGACGTCGCGGTGGTCTGGGCCAAGTGTGAGGATGAAAAAATCCGCGGGTTCCTAGTGGAAAAGGGCACACCGGGATTCAAGGCGTGGGATGTGCACGGAAAGTGGTCGTTGCGGGCGTCGGTGACTTCTGGGTTAGCGTTCACCGACTGCGAAATTCCAGAAGAAAATCTGCTCCCGAACGTGGTCGGCTTGAAAGGCCCGCTGGGCTGCCTGAATCAGGCGCGCTATGGAATTGGATGGGGAGCACTCGGCGCGGCGATGGCTTGCTACGACACAGCCTTGCAGTACGCAAAAACGCGGAAGCAGTTTGCTAACAAGCCGATTGCTTCGCACCAGCTTGTGCAGGAGAAGCTGGCTTGGATGATTACGGAAATTGTGAAGGGGCAATTGCTGGCGTTGCACGTCGGGAGGCTGAAGGACAGAGGCAAAGTCGATTTCTCGCACATATCGATGCTCAAGATGAACAACGTGGCCATTGCGCTCGAAACGGCTCGGAAGGCCCGCGATATTCTCGGTGCCAACGGCATCGTCGACGATTACTGCATCATGCGGCACATGAACAACCTCGAGAGTGTTTACACCTACGAAGGAACGAACGACATCCACAAGCTGATCATCGGAGAAAAGATCACGGGCATTTCCGCGTTCGTGTAATTGGAATAAGAAACGGGCTGGAGCTTGTCCCGCTCGAGCCAACCAATCTTACCGGACCTTGAATCTTGTATGCTGCAGAGGCGCAGTGCGCGGAGTACCATGCTCATCGAGTTTGACTCGGCCGCAACGGGCACGGCCCTTCGAAACTCAGGGTAAACGTGCCGTACCCCTACAGGAGACAGCTTCATGAATGTATCCGCGTTTGGTTCTTCTCGTTCGTTCCTTCGCCGCGTTTTGTTGTCGCTGATGGCGCTTGTATCAGTTTGCGGATCGGCGCGAGGGCAGGGAGAGGCTGCGCCGGAACCGAAACAGAAAATTCGGGCGATCACTGCGTTTGTGCTTTTGGACCGCACGCAGTACCAGCAGCAAATCGCGGATGCGGTAAAGATGTTGAAATATGCGCGAACGGTTTTTGAATCGCGCGGCTTCGAAGTGCAAACGATTCGGATCGCCACGCAGCCCTTTCCCCAATACACAATAGGACTGACAGACACCCAAGCGGTGGCGTTTTTCAAAGATTACGACGCGCTTGCGACGAAGGACGGATTTGACGCCGCGATTGGGCCGGCCATGTTGAACGCCACGGATTCCCCGGCGCAAGCAGACTTGCTCGCGGATATCCTGCTCAACACGAAAAAGCTGAACGGCAGTGTGCTAGTTGGCGCGGACGACGGTGTGCGCTGGCCCGCTGTCGGCGCTGCGGCGCGCGTCATGAAACGGCTCGAAGACACCGAGCACAGCCAAGGCAATTTTCGATTTGCGGCCATCGCCATGGTGCCGCCGCTGACGCCGTTTTTCCCCGCGGCCTATCACACCGGATTCGGCCATCAGTTCGCAATTGCATTCGAATCAGCCAACATTGTTGTCGCGGCTTTCAAGGACGCGCCGGACCTTGCTACGGCGAGGCGCCGCTTGATAGATGCTCTGGGCAAAGTAGCGTTTGAGGCGCAAGCGCAAGCGGGACGCATCGATTCGGAAACCGGCTGGGCTTACATGGGAATCGACCTATCGCCTGCTCCCTTGAAGGATGTTTCCATTGGCGCGGCGATCGAGAATCTGACGACTCTGCCCATTGGCTCGAGCGGGACACTCACAGCAGCGGCGACGATCACCTCAGCAATAAAGGAAATCCAGGTAAAGCAAACCGGCTACTCCGGCCTGATGCTGCCGATCCTCGAAGATTCGAGGCTCGCACAGCGATGGAGCGAGGGACGTATTTCGATCGACGCTCTGCTCAGCTACAGCGCCGTCTGCGGCACTGGTCTTGATACTGTGCCTCTACCAGGGGACATCAGCGCAGAACGACTTTCGCTCATCATCGGCGACATGGCCAGCCTCGCTGTGAAGTGGCACAAACCTCTCTCGGCGCGTTTGTTTCCGGTGCAGGGCAAGGGCCCTGGGGACAAGACGGAGTTGGACAGTCAGTTCCTAGTGAACGCCACCATCCAGCCTTTGGAAAAGAAATGAATGAAAACTTTCTTCCACAGGCATGCACAAATTTCCACAGAGTTTTCGCGAGATAACTCTTGCCAACATTTCTCACTCCTCTTAGTATGCGCAGCAGATTGATCGGGAAGAAAAACTTCGCGAGTCAATTCAGGGATGGCAGCAAAGATAAAACTGCGCTGGCGTAACCTGAGTTGAATTGGGAAGTAAAACTTCGCGAGTCGATTCTCTGATGACGGCACGGGTAAAACCGAGCTGGCGTTAACTGGATTGAATTGTGAAGAAAAGCTCCGCGATTCACGCAAGGGGAATGGCAAGGATAAAACCGAGCTAGCTTCCAACGAGTTGGACCGGGGAGCGCGCTTCGCGGCTGAGTTCAAGGCTGCACGGGTAAAACCGGGCTGCCGCTGGACGAAAGCGGAAGCGAGAAGCTTTGCGGCGCACTCAAAGATACGACCAGGATAACACCGAGCCGCGATCGTGAGTTGAACCAAGAAGTAAAGCTTTACGAACCGATTTAGGCGAGGCGGCCAGGGCAAAACCGAGCCGCTCTCGAATAAGTTGATCGAGAAGCGAAAACTTAGCGACTCAATCGAAAAGGGGGCGACGCGGTCACACCGAGTCGCCCTCGATTTTTTTTGGATTGTCGCGCAGGCACTGCACCCACCTCATTGACCTTCGAAGGGTCCTCAGAGAACCACACGGAAATAACTCATTCGCGATAATTCCCGCTTGCAACTCGGACTCGTCGCGCCTTCTGCTTGGACGACAGGCTGTGCAACCGGAAATCTCCATTCCGCCCCAGACCCTCGGTGGAGACCGCAAGAAAACCGCGTCGCCGGCGGTGCAAGCTGGCGACGCAGTTTATGCAACTTCGTTGTTGTTGTTCGGCTCCGCGGCGTTCCTTACGCCGCGCTATCGCCTGCGGTTAACGGCGAACCCTGAGGCTGATTGACGTCGTGTGGCTCAGAGAGCCCGAAACACCGGTAATGGTCACGGTCCTCGTTCCCCTGGTCGCTGTGCTGCTGGCCGTCAACGTCAAGGTGCTTGTGCCGGTCGCAGGATTCGGGCTGAATGATGCCGTAACGCCGCTGCCCAGGCCGCTGGCCGACAAGGTGACGCTGCCGGTGAAGCCGTTGGACGGAGTGATCGTGATCGTCGTCGTTCCATGCGATGACTGATTGATGGTCAAGCTGGCCGGCGACGCGGAGAGCGTGAAGTTGCCAGAGGCCACGGCGGTCACTGTCAGAGTGACTGTGACGTTTTGCGTGATGCCTGCGCCAGTGCCGGTGACCGTAATCGTGTAAGTGCCCGTCGCGGTCGCGGAACCCACGGCAATGGTCATGCTCGAACTTCCGGAGCCCGGCGCGGCGATGGATGTGGGACTGAAGCTCACAGTCACACCTGTCGGCTGGCCTGACGCAGTCAAGGCAATGGCCGAGTTAAAGCCGCCTGAGACGGCAGTCGTGATCGTAGATGAGCCATTTCCACCTTGGACCACCGAGACCGAAGCGGGCGAAGCAGAAATGGTGAAGTTAGGAGTCGTCGACGTTGGAGCCAGCGCATTGATCAGCCCGGTCCCGTTTGGGCTGCCCCAGCCGGTCACAAGATCATAACCAGTCACGGCCGAGAAGCTGCCGGATGTTCCACTCGTGATGTCGTGGAATTCCGAGCCATAGCTGGATGTCACGCTCTGCGAATAAATCGTTGGGTTGATGAAACCGATCGTCGACTCTCCATTGGCAGCCAGTTGCTGGTTGACAAGCGCAATGTAGCCAGCCCACATGGGCGCCGCGAAACTGGTGCCACCGTACAAGTTTGCGGTGCAAGCGGTTTGGTCGGCACAGACGTAAAACGTAAAGTTCGCGTTGGCCGAGACGTCCGGGCCGTTGCGCAGGGTCGTCGAACCCTTGTTGCTGGAGTTGATTACGCCTGCAAGCTGCTGCCACGAAGGGATGGCGATGGAGTCCGGCGAGATGCCGCCGCCGCTGTCTTCCCATGCGGTCTCTGACTTCCAAGCGCCACCGGCGCTGGCGGTTACCAGATCCGTGCCGCCGACAGAAACGACATACGCATTGTCGGCTGGCCAAGCTTCATTACGCGACGACCACGTGGAGGAATCGCCGGAAGCCGCAAAGAAGTTCTGGCCTTGAGCCGCCATCTTCTGGAAATACGGGTTAAGCGTGCTGGGATCCGCGGGTGTCCAGCCCCACGAACAGCCAATCGTGGTAGGGAGCGGATTGTGCGTCGTCATGGCGCTGATAATTGCCGTATCGGTGGATCCGATGTACATCACAAGACTTGCCAGCCCCGGAGCCATGCCGATCGCCTGGGTCATGTCGAGCGTCTGTTCGGTGTCATCGCAGCTCCCACCGGCTCTCGAATCCACGCAAGACGTGCTGGTACCGTCTGTCGAAAGCAGGGTTATCGGCACAGCGTTGGTTTGACCTACATTGTTGAAGTAGGTGTTCAAGTCGGCCAAATCCGTGCCCAAATACTCGAGCAGTCCGAGGTTCTGGCCAGCGCCAGTAAGAGCTGTCCCGCCGTAGTAGGCCGCGCGCATGTCGCTGCCCAAAAAGGAAGCCGACGGGCCGGAGCCCGTGGTGGCATGGGACACGACGGAGTTCGCATTAATACCATGTGCCGTCGCGTAATCGCTCTTCTTGACGAACATGGGATGGGGGATCGAAAAGTTGTCCAAGCCCGAGATGTGCCACAGCTGGAATGGCAGATCCACCATGGGCTCCCGGTCTGGAGCATAGAATGTGCGGCTTTCCGTAGGATGTTGGTAGAGACCTATGCTTACGTGCAAGGCAGTCTCGATGTTTTCCACCGAGCCCTCAATCTGCACGTCCATGCCATCGCGGGATCCGCCGACCACAGCGAGGCCCCTCGTCTTCGCGTAACGAATCACGGCGTCATAGTCTTCCTGGCTGGGACCAAACTTGGCGGTAAATTCTTGTACCGTGAGGAAGTGCCGGTAGGAAGGGCTGGAGGAATCGTAGAGCTCTTGCAAGAAGCTTTCCAACTCCGCCTGATTGCGCAGAGGCAGAACAACGTCGATTCGCATGGACTGTCCTGCGGGGAGCCGGCCCACGAACTTTGCCTGCCCGTTTAGGTTCGCTTCACGCACATGTCGCGTCATCAGCGACTGCGCCTGCGCCCGGCCCTCCACCACGAAGAGCAAGATCGCTGCGCACAGCACCACGTACATGATGCGTCGAAACACCACTCCATACTCTTTTCCTGATTGGTTCATCGGTTGGCTCCTATGATTCTCGAGATCGAGGAATCTCCTTTTGGGAGCGGGGGTGGCCACGGTACTTCCTTGAAACAAGGCTTCCGAGTTAGACCCCGGTGCCGCGCATGGTACCCTTCTGCTGCGCGAGACGCAACGAATTTGCCGGCGCGGAAAACCCTGCAAGTTCAGCGCAGAGTTGCGCGCTGGGGAGAGTGAGCGTCATGGAAGACCTTTCGAAATACGATTGCCCGGTCGGGGAGTTGTTCGCGCGGCCAAGCGCGGGCGAGGACTGGGAGAAGTACCGGCTTAGCGAGGAGCAAGTTGAATTTTTCCGTGAAAACGGATACCTGAAGGGCGTTCGCATTCTGACGGATGAGCAAGTGGAAGCTTTGCGCGGGGAATTGGAGCGCCTGATGGATCCAGCCCACGCGGGCCGGGAACTGTTTCATGAATATCATTCAAACGAGTCGACGGATCCAGACCGCATTGTGTTTCACGCGCTAGGTGCGTGGCGCGTCATGCCAGGCTTTCACGATCTGCTGTGGAACCCGGCGTTCCTCGTACCGGCATCGCAGTTGCTCGAGGGCCCGGTGCGCTTTTGGCACGATCAGCTTTTCTGCAAGCCGGCGCGGCACGGAGGAGTGGTGGCTTGGCACCAGGATTATTCGTACTGGACGAGAACGACGCCACTGGCTCATCTGACCTGCTGGATCGGGCTGGACGATTCCACACGCGAAAACGGCTGCCTCAATTACGTGCCCGGAAGCCACAAATGGCCGGACTTGCCGAAGCCGGTGCTAACGGGGGAGATGGACGGAATCCGCAGCAGCCTGCCGCCGGAGTTGAAAGACAAGTTCGCGCCGGTGGCGATTGAGCTGAAAAAGGGTGAGAGCGCGTTTCATCACGCACGGACGATGCACGGCTCGGGCGCGAACGATACGCCGAAGCCGCGACGCGCTACCGTTATCAACGTGTTTCGCGACGGCGTAATGTCGAATGCGGATGAACCGTTGCTCGCTGGCGTTCCCGTAATTCCCCGCGGGAGCAAGATGGACGGACAGTTCTTTCCGTTGTTGTTCGAGCCGGACGCCATGCGTAGCAAGTCAGCATAATCGAAAAAATGCCTAGCGAGCCCGCGCAGATAAAACAAAGAGAGGTTTTTCTAGGCGCGGTCGGTCATCGCAATAGTTGACCGCTCGTCTGTTGACTCTTTCCGCGTCCTCAACGAATATAAGCTCCAATTTGACCTATCATTGGCGCTCGCGGGAGAGCGCTCTTCTATGGAAGAACAACTTAGCCTGGAATTTCTGCGCGTAGTGGAAAACGGCGCGGTTGCCGCTGCACGCACCATGGGTTTTGGCGACCGTCACAAGGCCGACGAAGTGGCCGTCGAAGCGATGCGTAAGACGATGGATGCCGTGCAGATGGACGGCACGATTGTCATCGGCGAGGGCGAACGCGACGAAGCGCCGATGCTGTATATTGGCGAAAAAGTGGGGTTGGCAACGCACGCGCCCAAGGCGCTTTTTCCCGAGGTCGATATTGCCGTCGATCCGCTGGAAGGCACCAACCTGTGCGCCACGGGCGCAGGTAATGCGATTGCGGTGCTGGCAGCCAGCGAGCGCGGCGGGTTGCTCCATGCGCCAGATTTGTACATGGAAAAAATCGTTGTGGGACCGTCGTGCAAGGGCGCGGTCGATCTGGATGCTCCCGTTACCGATAATTTGAAATCGATCGCCAAGCGCCTGGACCGCGACGTGGAAGATCTCGTAATCATCGTGCTGGATAGGCCACGGCACGAAAAGCTCATCGCAGAGATTCGCAGAGCGGGGGCGCGAATACGATTGATCGGAGACGGTGATCTGTCGGCGGGCATTTCCGCGGCGGTAGTCGGCACGGGGGTTCATGCAGTCATGGGCATCGGTGGCGCGCCGGAAGGTGTGTTGACTGCGGCCGCGCTACGCTGCTTGAACGGGCAGATCCTGGCCCGCCTGATGATTGGCAAACCAGAAGATCAAATACGACTCGAAAAAATGGGCGTGAAGGATCCCAAGAGAATTTACGACACGGAGGATCTGGCACCGGGCAAGAAAATGATTTTCGCGTGTACCGGCGTTACGGACGGCAACCTTCTGAAGGGCGTGCGTTTTTTTGGTGAAGGCGTGCGAACTTCATCGATGATTCTGACTTTGGACGACCGGCAAGTGCGCTTCGTGGATTCCGTTCACCTCGAGAAGCGGCCGGATATAAAGGTGCGCTTCAACTAATCCCAGCGGCAGGGCGAGCCCGCCCCCACAGGGTCTGGCCAGGCCGGGCGTTCCCAGGTCTGGCCACGCGGGAATGATTCGGACATTTTTGGCGCAACAACAGCGCAACTCTACCTGCCCGTGAAAAACGCCGCCTGCTCACAAGAACAGGAACGCTTAGAGCACATCCGGGCGGCTTTCGTGCTGCCGTTAGCCGCCTATCTGCCAGACTAAAGATAGGGCGAACTGTGCCCACTTGGGAGAAGCAGTCTATGGCACAAGGATCCACTTCGGGTAATTCGTCGTCGTCCAAGTCTCTCATGTGGATGATGATCGCCCTGTTTGCAGGCCTCGCGGTTCTGCTGGCAGGCGGTTTGTTTGTGGCCAGCCGGGTCATCCGCTCGATGGGACTCACGGCAGCAAACGCCATGAACACAGTGCGAACTCCTGGGGGGAGTCTCCGGTTGGAGAAAGAAGGGGAAATGGGCCCGGGGTTGCCGGTCTATCCCCGGTCTTCGCTGGTGCTACCGGACGATAGCACGTCCGCAACAGCCGTCAAACAAGCGCGAAATGGCATCGAGACCTCAATGTATCACACGACCGACACTCGGGATTTTGTGGATGAGTGGTACGGTAAACATTTGAGTCCGGAATTCACGCGCCGCGATGCGGGCGACAAGCCGGTACCAACGATTTTCAGCGATGTGCGCGTCTCCGATAACGACATTGCCTTCGTAGCCGAACGCGGGCAAACGGTTGGCATCGTGGCGCTCTCGCTCGATTCCGGCGGCACAAAGATCTCTCTGATTCGGTTTAGCAAATCGTCGCCCGACGCCGTGGAAGCACCCAATGCGGCACAGCCATCTCCCGGGCCACCGTCCGCTACTCCCTAGCCGAAATTCCTCGCTCGAAGCGCGTCACAACTCCTCACTCCCTCGTTCTTGCTCTTTGGTCTAATTTGCAGGTTTACTGCTGGCTTTTTGTGAGCGCTAGAAAGACACCGTCGTCGACGGCAACGGAACGCATGAAGAGAGTCGCCGTCGTCCCACCCGCAAGCGCAACACGATCGGCGCTGCCACTGATAGCGGGACCTGCTGGCTTGGTGGTTCCGGTTCCCGAGCCGTCGCCGGGTTGCAGCGAAATACGCGTTGTCTTCGGTGTGCAATTCGCCGCGCCAAGGCAAGTGTCGCGCACGAAAACCTGACGGTAACCGCTGTTGGTCGCGCTCGACGCGGACTTGCTCGTTGCAGCGGATGCCGGGACTGCCTGGCTAGGCGTTACAGCGAGGAAAGCGACGAACCGTCCCGATGCGCTGAGGGACGGCAGGATGCCTTCCGTTCCAAGCAGAGTTCCGTTGGGATCCGTAGAAATAAGCAGAGTCGAAGGCGTGCAGGTGCCGCTCACTCCGAAGCAGGTATCGCGGAGATAGACCTGGCGGCCCGTGCCCGTCCCAGTGCTGGTGCCAGTTTCCGTGATCAGATTGGCCGACAAGGAACTGAACGCCACATAGCGGCCATCGGAGCTCATGGAAGGGGAATGGCTATCGTCGCTGGCAGCCGTGCCATCCAACGTGGAAGAAATGAGAATCGTGCGCGGCTGGCAGGATGGGTCCGCCCCTTGGCAGGTATCGCGTGCGAAAATCTGGGTGTGCCCGCCCTGCGAAGCCGCGTACGCCACATAGCGGCCATCGAGACTGACCGCGGGGGTCTCATCCTCCACCATCGCGGCGCTCTTGCTGGCGTTACTGCCGCCGGGGTCCGTAATCGTGAAGGTTACGGCGTTGCTTGTCCCCCCACCTCCAAAGCCGGTGCAATTAATCTGGCAATTCTTAGGTGGCGGCACTGGAAGATTGTTTACGGTCACGGTCGCAGTGCCTGCAGTGACAAGCAGTGCCGCGGGAACTGTCACTTGGATTTGTGTGGCCGTGATATTCGTTGCGGTTAGAGCGGTCTGCGTTGCGGTGTTCCAGAACACTTGAGAACCGCCCGTAGGATCCGACGTCAAAAGAAAATTTGTTCCAGTGACGGTCAGCGGCAATGCTGCACTCCCTGCCGGGGCACTATTGGGAGCGATCGTGGTAACCGTCGGAACTGGATTGGGAGGAGGAAATACGATGAAGGCTAGGGGATTGGAAAGCCCATTCGTGCCGGTTCCGGAGTGCGGCTGCACGGTCTGGACGAAGGCGGTTCCCGGCTTTGCGATCATCGCGGCAGGGACCACCGCGGTCACGGAAACAATGGTTCCCGTATCATTCGCCGGGGCGCATGTGTTCGCCGCTGTAGTCGTGACGATGCATGTTTTTAGCTTTTGTTGATTAAAGGTGACGATGGTTTGCGTCACGAAGCCGCTGCCCGTCAACGTGATCGTCAAATCCGATCCTCCGGCGGTTACGTTGGAAGGCGAAACAAACTGGAGGAATGCGCCGGTGTTGGATTGAAAGGTATTGCCGTAATCATTGCAACCTGTGGCGGCGAAAAACGCCGCAAACGTGACAGCCATGGCTGTCCAAGACCGCTTCATCGAGACTCCTTCGTAGTCGCTGGTTACCCCGACTCGGTCGGGATCAACCTGACTGGACAAACGGCGGGGAACTCCCCGGCGCCAGTGTGCTTTTCGGATGAGATGCGCAAATCGTGCGGCGCGTTGACCCCACCAGCCCACCCCGGGGGCAGGCAAACCCTGCCCGGCCCGTTTGGCGCCCCTACAAAGCGCCCAGCCATCTCGTGACGGGTCCGGTCAACCCTATACCATTAACATTCTCTTCGAAGAAAGGTCAATGAGCAATTCTTGGCCCTCGCGGGCGACCGCTGTTGTCCCGCCAACTCTCTCATTATCAGTGAGTCGCGGAGGAATTGCCAAGGCCTTCAGCGGCCAGCGAGGCACGCACAAGCTCGCGAATTCTGCTGCGGCACTCCGCATCTTGAACTGGCAGCGCCGCGGCGGCCCGGTAGCACGCCAGCGCCTGTTCCTTGCGGCTCAGTTTCACGTAGAGATCCCCCCGAGCAAGTTGGAACAACGGATTGGAGGGATATTTCTCGACTAACGGGCTGATGACCGCGAGCGCTTTTGCGTACTGCTGATCGTAGCGGTGGAGGTCCAGCGCCAGATAAAAACGCGCCGCGGCAGGCGTGAGAACGCCCTCGGCAATATCTTGTTCCAGCTGCCGTATGCCCTCTTGTTTGTTGCCCCCCGGAATACCCATGAAAAAACTCAGCAGCCTGGCGATGGCGCCGAGCGTGTCTACATAATAATTGTAGAGACCCAACCCAAACTCAGCATCTGCGAGTTCGGGGTCCAGCTGAATGGCGCGGAGAAAATGCTCGCGGCCGTGGACTCCAAAGCGAGCCGTAGTGCGATTCTCGCCACGCAGCCCGTAAAGCCGAGCGGAGAATGCCTCTCCCATGCCGGCATAAAACTGCATTTCCGCGGTTTCGTGATTCTTGAGCTGCGCCAGTGCAATCGACGAAGCCTTTGCGGCCAGATCAAGATAGTGCTGGTCGGCGGCAAGCTTTGGCCGGTGCCGCGCATCTGTCATTCCGTATTTGAATTCCGCTGACGTGCAAAAGATTTTCCACCACAGGGCTTCAGCCTCTAGCAAATAGCCCAGAGGATGGTCGGGCTGCTCTCCTTGTAGGCGCTGCGCATCCCGAACCGCATCCTCCGTATCGAAAGAGTAGATTTTATCGATGACCGCGGAAGCTCCGCGTGGCAATTCCAGCTTTTCTGCGTGCGCCTCCCCGACAAAGAAAGTCGCAGGCAAGACCATCGCGCAGAGAAATATCGCGCCCCTTGAAAGGGGGCGGAAAAAGTTCATGCCGCTACCCAACGAATCTCCAAGCAAGTCCCCATCAGTCAACGAAGCGCGGGTAGGCCACGCGCCCGACGAGTTTAAGCTGTCCTGAGGCGGTTGAAAACCGAAATGCCTTCGGTCGCACAGGATAATATTAGAACATCCTCACAAATTGCACGTTAGCTGCAACGCGACGCATTTGCTATTCTCGGCGGCGTGCTGACCACGCCCGACAACGGTGCTCCCGACAAGACCGGAGGTATTCCAGCAGAGCAAGCTTCTGGCCTCGAGCGCGGCCTGGGTTTGAAAGAGGCCGTCGCGCTCAACATGATCGAAATTGTGGGCATTGGCCCGTTTGTCGTCACGTCGCTGGTGATCAAAGCGATGGGCGGCCCGCAGGCTTTGATCGCGTGGATTGCGGGAGCTGCGTTGGCCACGCTCGATGCTTTCGTCTGGTCCGAGCTTGGCGCGGCCATGCCGCGCGCCGGCGGAACGTACGTTTTTCTTCGCGAAGCATACGGTCCGGGACGCTGGGGCCGCTTGATGTCTTTCCTGTTTGTCTGGCAGACATTTGTCCAGGCGCCGCTTTCCATCGCATCCGCCTCGATTGGATTTGCGCGCTACGCCGGATATCTCCACGCACTCTCCACCCTCGAGGCTAAAGCCGTCTCCGGAGGACTGGTTCTTTTCCTCGTGGTTCTGCTCTACCGGCGCATCACCACTATCGGAAAAATCTCAGTTCTGCTGTGGGCTGGCGTGGTCGGCACTCTTCTCTGGCTGATCTGGGGAGGCGCGAGCCATTTCAATGCAAAAATGGCGTTCGACTTTCCTCCCGGCGCATTTTCGCTTTCCTGGGTGTGGTTCGCGGGCCTCGGCGCCGCAATGGTGAACACTGTCTACAGCTATTGGGGCTACTACAACATCTGCCATCTGGGCGGGGAAATCCGCGATCCGGAACGTAATATTCCCCGCGGGATTTTTCTTTCCATTCTCGGCATTACGGTGCTGTACCTGGCGATGCAGATCAGCATTCTGGGAGTCGTTCCATGGCGCGAAGCCCAGAACTCCAAATTTATCGTCAGCACCTTCGTCGAGAAACTGTACGGTCATCACGCCGCGCAAGCGGCCACCTGGATGGTCTTGTGGGTCGCGCTCGCCTCGGTGTTCTCGGTTTTGCTGGGATATTCGCGCGTGCCTTACTCCGCCGCGCTGGACGGAAATTTCTTCCCTGTATTCGGCCGCCTGCACCCAACCAAGCATTTTCCGCACGTCTCGCTGCTGGCTCTCGGAGGACTCGCCTTTCTTTTCAGCGTGACTCTAAAACTTGAAACGGCCATCGCCGGCATCCTAGCTATGCGCCTGCTCGTACAGTTCATCGGCCAAGCGGTAGGAGTGATATTGTTGCGGCGCCGCTGGGGATCGGCGAGATTGCCATTCAAGATGTGGCTTTATCCCTTACCCGCGGTGCTGACCATGCTCGGCTGGGCGTGGCTCTTCTGGCAAACCGGCACGGCAAGAAAATGGGGCTTAGCCGAGATCGCGCTGGGCACCCTCGCATTTCTTATCTGGGCCCGTAAAATGCGACAATGGCCGTTTGCAAAAGTTGACGATGTGCCCGTTTAAAAGATAAGTGGAGGCTGCGTGAATCGACTCTTCCTTAGTGCCGTTGGATCAACTCTTTTCGGCACTGTGCTCGCATCTTTTTCCGCTAAGCCTGCGTCGCCACAATTTCCCCCTGCTCCAGGAACAGGCCCAGGCCTCCCGGAAACCGTCGAAGCCATCGACAGCACCCGAATCACCACGCGCATCCTCTATATCACCGCGCATCCCGACGATGAATCCGCCGCTCTGCTCACCTATCTCGCGCGAGGTCTCCATGCGGATGTCGCGCTTCTCACGCTCACTCGCGGCGAAGGAGGGCAAAACGATCTCGGACCTGAGCAGGCGCCTCAACTTGGATTGATCCGCACGCAGGAACTTCTCGCCGCCTCGCGAGGGTACGGCATAAAACTCTTTTTTGGAAGTGCACCTGATTTCGGATTCTCAAAAACGCCCGAGGAAACGGAAAAAATCTGGGGCGATGCAGTCCTCGGAGAAATGGTGCGCGTAATCCGCACCTATCGCCCCAACGTCGTCATCAACGGCTGGGGCGGCGTGCATGGCGGCCACGGGCACCATCAAACATCGGGTTTGTGGACGCCGCGCGCTGTGGAACTCGCTGCCGATCCCAAGTCCTTTCCGGATCAAATCTCTAAGGATAGATTGGCTCCTTGGGGAAACTCCTCGAATCCAGTGCAGATTCTGGACACTGAGCGCGGTGGGGCAAGCGGTCCTTCGCCAAATGGTTATACTCTCCCCGTTGACGAAATCTCGCCGCTTTGGGGCAAGCCCTGGCGCGAAATCGCGCTCGATGCTTTTTCCAATCACCGCTCGCAGGGCATCACCGGTTTTGTCAATTCACCCTTTCTCCGCCGCCCGCTCGTGCTCGTTCGCGAAGACGGAAGCAAACTCGATCCCGCGAGCTTGGCCCGGCCGCTCCATGATCTCGCTAGCGGCTCGGTACCTGAGGCACGGTTCCGGCATGCTATGAACGAAGCGGAATCGTCCATCGCTAAGGCGCGGGCTGCGTCACTCTCTCTTAATTGGTCCCAAGCTGCAGCAGACTTGGCCAGTGCCGCCATGCAAATCGATACCATCTCCCCCGCCAACGATGGCGCGCCGCCATCGCCACTCTCCTTCGAGCTTGCGCGAACACGCAAACGGATTGACCGCGCGTTAAGTCGAGTGTTGGCCGTCGAGGTTCGAGCGGAAGCCAATCGCGACGCTCTTGTCGTCGGGGAATCCTTCAGCGTTTCGACCGAAGCCATTTGCCGCAAAGAAGCAGGTTGCGAGCTCGGAGAGATGAAGTTGAATCTTCCGCAATCTTTCAAAGAGACAAAACGAGAAGACGCTGCCGCAAAGGCCTATCAGTTCACGGTCGCCGTCACTCAGCCTGCCCTTGAGTTGACTGCTTGGGAAGAATTGCAACCCGAACCGCCGCCCTTGGTGACGGTGCAGCAGGAAGTGACGATCGGTGCCTACAAATTTTCTGTCTCCGTTCCCGTGACGCACATCGCTCCAAGTTCCACGCGCATCGATCGCGTGCAGCTTCGCATAGTGCCCGCGTACACATTAAAAGTGGAACCCAAGCAGGCCCTCGAAGTGCTTGGAAAACCTGGAATACCATTCGACGTCCTGTTACGGGTCCATTCCTACGCAACGCAGCCGGGCAAGGTCTCCGTTGGGCTTGATCTACCCGATGGTTTTACAGCCAGCGCGCCGGTGGAACTTGCCTTCGATGGCGCCGGAGAGAAGTTCGCAAAAGTCACGGTGACTCCGCCGAACCAACTGGCCGCAGGAAAATACACGATCACGGCCTACGCCAAACGCGGCGACGAAAAATTCTCCACCTCTCTTGAACCGTTGCCTTCGCTTCCGACGCAGTTCTGGAGCGAACCCGCGCAATGCGTCGTACATGCCCTCGATCTGAACGTTCCGAAAAATCTGCGTGTCGGGTACATTACGGCGGAAAGCGAACCCATCCCGGAAGCGCTGCGCACGCTGGGACTCCAAGTCGAAATGCTGGATGCGCAAGCGCTGGCATTCGGCGATCTGTCAAGATTCAATGCCATCGTCGTCGGTGTGCGCGCGTACGAACTCCGTCCTGAGCTTCCGGGTGCAAATCAGCGACTTCTTCAGTACGTTTCCAACGGCGGCACACTCGTCGTGCAATACAACCGGGACTTCGCTTGGAACAAGGAGCAATACGCTCCTTATCCTGCTAAAATCCTGAATGGACCGGGAGGCCAGCTCCCGCGCATCACCGACGAAAATTCTTCCGTCAAATTTCTGAAGCCGGACGATCCTCTCCTGAATCGCCCGAACAAAATCACGCAGGATGACTTCAAAGGCTGGGTCCAGGAGCGTGGCCTCTATTACTGGACTCAGTTTGATCCAAAATATACCGCCATACTGTCCATGCACGATCCCGGCGAGCCGGACCTCAATGGTGCGCTGGTCTACGCGCGTTATGGCAAAGGCCTGTACATCTACACCGGCATGGCTTTCTTTCGCCAAATTCCCGAAGGTGTCCCGGGCGCCTACCGGCTCTTCGTAAATTTGCTCAGTGCTACGCAAGCAAACTGAGCCTGACGCGACTTTAGCGTTTTCCGCGCTTCCGCGGGGCCGAGCCCGCCCCCGTACATCAACTGGACACATCGCTTCCGCGCGCAAACCAGCGTGCTATCCTCTTCAACCGGGGGTCGAAGACGCATGAAAAGGTATTTTTCCACTTATTTTGTCGGCTGCGGGGCTGTCTCGCTCTTTCTGGGCGCGGCTCTTCTCCTGGCCTGCGCCTCACCGGCAGCGGCACAGAAGAAAAAGAAAAACGATACTCCAGCAGCAGATAGCATGCCTTCCATACCCATGGGCGACGAGCAGCAGGTCGACTACACGATATCGGAAATGCTGGGTGCCTGGCAGCTCGGGGACATCGAAAAGCTGCACAAGGACTACGCCGACGACGTTTCCATAGTCAGCGGCAACTGGGAGCCGCCCATTTTCACCTGGAAGAACTATCTCGCCGTCTACCAGGCGCAGCACGCCCGCATGCAACAGGTGCGCATGGATAGGACCAACACCTATATCAAGCTAAATGGCAATATCGCATGGGCCTGCTATCAGTGGGATTTCTCAGCCGTCGTGGACGGACAGCCTTCCGCAGCTCGGGGGCAAACTACCTTGATCCTGGAAAAAAGGAATAACCACTGGGTGATCGTGCACAACCACAGTTCGCTGGCCCCCACAGTTCAGCCCGCCGCACCAGCGAACACACCGCAGCCCCCGCCAAACAGTCCATCGACGCACTAGCGAATAGGACTGCCGCGCCAGTTCCCTGCAGCTGGCTAAATGTTTTTCAGCCCGTTGTACAGCCACAGGCAGGCAAGAACCAGGAGCAGCGCTCCTGAAGCAATGCCGCTGGTCATGAGCGGCCGCGAAAGTGCGTTGATCTTCGCGATGATCTCCCTTTGTTCTCGCGCCATGTGCTCCTGTGCGGCGTCGAGAAAGATTTGATCGTCTTCATGGCTGGCAAGAAGGCTCCGCCGAATCAACAACAACATGAATATGGCGGTGACGATGGTCCAGGCAATCAGAACATAGAAGATAGGCCCTGTAGTTAGGGTTTCCATGGTGACCTCCCACTGGAACTGGCGCGGTCTTTGCGTGTGCAAGGAAGGCGTGAGACCGCGTTCTGAGGGCGAGTATAGCACCAACCATTTGAAATTCAACTAATTGCCATAAGACCAATGAATGCTTGCAACCCGCGTGTTTGCAGTGGTTTGCACAAGTTCCGAGGGACTAGTCGCTGTAGTATCTTTCCTCCTTCACCTCGAGAATTCGCACTAAGACGCATGGCCCCTTCGTTGACAAACCGGGAAGCGGCGGGCACAATGAAAAAGCCTCGTTGGAATGGTAATCCCGGCTGTGTCGGGGTTTCACCCACAACACTCGTGCCCGAGTGGCGGAACTGGCAGACGCGCTAGCTTCAGGAGCTAGTGATCGCAAGGTCGTGGAGGTTCGAGTCCTCTCTCGGGCACCATCAAAACACTGGTATTTCGGCTCATTCCCAAACTCATTCCGATTTAAGCGCTCGGATGGGATCGAGAAGCGCCGCCCTTCTCGAGGGGACCAGCGCAAAGACCAGATTCATAAACATCGCAAATCCGACGACGAGTTCCGCGCTTGTCCAATCAAAGAAAAACGGAAGGTCCGCTTGCTGCGCAATGCTTTGGGTGCCGCGCCAGCCGGCCACCAGCCCAGCCAAACAACCCAAAACGCTAATCACTGCGGCTTCAAATAAAAATTGAAAGAAGATGTCCGATTTCGTCGCTCCCAGCGCCCTGCGTATCCCAATTTCTCCGACTCTTTCCCCCACGGCAATCCAGCAAATCGCCAGGATGCCCAGACCCGAAACGGCCAGTCCGCTCAATCCCACCCACCGCACAAGAAACGTCAGGCGATTGGAAGAAGCGATCTCCGTGTCGATCAGTGCTTTTTGGTTCTGAATCTGAAAGTCCTCGGGCACATTTCCGGGAGTGCGATGTCTCTTGCCAAGAACCTGGTGGATCGCTTCCGTCGTTTCGTCCATCTTGTCCCATCTTGTCACCGCGAAAAGGATTGCACTGAAATAGTCGACGTTCGCCAGGCGGTGCATGGCCGTACTCAACGGAACGTAAACCTGATTGTCTTCGTTTGTTGCATCCCGTCCCTGGCCCCGCTCTTCCAGCACGCCAATTACTTCGAATGGCACTCGATTGATGAAAATCCGTTTGCCAATCGGCGATTCACTCCCAAAAAGATCGCGCCCCACTGTTGAGCCAAGTACCGCCACGCGCGCTGACGTCCTCATTTCTGGCAACTCAAAGAACTCGCCCTCGGTCGTTTGCCAGTGCCGGATGCGCGCGTAGTCGGGTTCGGTTCCCATCACCAGGCAATTGCTTTTCGAAAGGTCGCCGGCCTTCACCAGAAAAGATGTGGTTATCGTCGCGGACGATTTCTCGATCTCGGGAATCTCGCGCAGAATCTCGGCATAATCCGCAGCCACCAGCGTGGTCACAATCGTTCCCGTCTTGGCGCGCCCGCCAACGTTGCGGCTCAACTGCGGTGTAACAACCAGCACATTTGTCCCCAACCGTCGTATCCGATTCAGAACTTTCATCCGCCCTTCGGCAGCATAGTTGATCGCGGAAATCACGCCGGCGACTCCCACGAGCGCACTCAAAAGGATTAGCCCGGAACGCAAACGAAATCGCCAGATCAACCGGAGCGATCCAGTCATCAAAAGAAGTGCTTTGCGCATGGATTTTCCGGAAGCCTCGATCGATCCGCCGTCAGGTTCCTAAGGCCTTCACAGGATCCACTTGCGTCGCTCTCCAAGCCGGATAGATTCCGAAGACCAGACCGAGCCCCACCGAAAGCCCCGCCGTCCATTCCAGAGCTTGTAACGCAAAAATCGGCGGCAAGTGCTGCATGCGCGCAACCAGATTCGTCCCGCCCAGGCCAAGCACGATCCCCGTCAACCCTCCAAAGCTCGATATCAACGAGGCCTCCAGAATAAATTGCAATAAAATGTCCTGCCGGCTCGCGCCGACGGATCGCCGCAGCCCAATCTCTTTCCTTCTCTCGGACACGCTGATGAGCATCAAGCTCATAATCACCGCTCCGCCGATAAACATCGCGATCGTCGCAATTCCCTTCAGTATCGTCCCTAGTGTGGAACCCATCTGCGTCACTTGCGCCATCACCGCTTGCGGACTTGTAAGCGTAAAATCGTCAAGCGTAGAGGCCGCGATGTGGTGACGCCGCCTCAGCAGCGCTGCAATCTTCGCCACCGCGGCATCGCTCTTTTCCGGTTCTCGCACTTGCGCAATCAGCATCGTCAAAAAATCTCGGTTGAACAAGCGTTTTGCCGCCGTGGTCACCGGAATCAGAATGAGGTTGTCGAGACTTCCTCCGCCGGGTCCCGCGCCTCGAGACGCCAGCACGCCCTTCACCTGAAACGGCACATCTCCAATTCGAATGGTTTTCCCAATAGCGTCGCCCTCCGGTAAAAGAGCGGGCAGCACGTCCGAACCCAGAATCGCCACTCGTGCAAGCGACTGCATGTCTTCTTCGCTGATGAAATCCCCTTGCGCCACTTCATCTCCGCGCAAATTAAGCCAGTTCGCGGACACGCCAAAAATCGCCGGGCTCACGTTCTTGTCTTTGTATTTCGCGTCGATATCGAACGCGTTCTGCAGCAGAGCGACTTGTTTCACTTCAGGAATCTCCGCCGCGATGGCTGCCGCGTCTTCGAACTTCAGCGTTGGAGGAACATTTGTCAGCGCTACCATGCCTCGCGTCTTCCCCGCCCCGGGACGAATGATCACCATATCGAACGTTCCAATCATGTTCTTGAACCGCTTCATCGTCTCGCGCTTGGTGCTCTCGCCTACGGAATCCAGTACCGTCAGCGAACAAATCCCAATCATCACGCCCGCCATCATGAAAAATGTCCGCAGCCGGTTCCGTGACATACTGCGCCAAGCAATTCCTATTCCCGACGTGATTCGCATAATCTGTTCTCCAAGGCGCCGCCAAAGTCACTCGGTCGCAAGCACGGCTACCTTTCGATCCGACGCCAGCACTCCGTCCTTAAACAAAATCTCGCGGTCCGCATACGCCGCCACCGCATCGTCGTGCGTCACCAGAACCACGGTCCGTCCTTCTTGATGCAGCTGGCGAAGTATGCCCATTACCTCCGTACCCGCAGCCGAATCCAAATTCCCCGTCGGCTCATCCGCAAGAATAAGCGGAGGGTCATTGATCAAGGCCCGCGCAATCGCCACGCGCTGTTGCTCGCCACCGGAAAGTTCCGTTCCATAGTGATTCGCGCGTTCCCCCAGGCCCACGCGCTCCAGCGCTGCCACCGCTCTCTTTCGGTCGACGCGCCCCGGACCATAAATCATCGGAATCTCCACGTTTTCCAGCGCCGTCGTCCGCGGCATCAGATTGAACGACTGAAACACAAATCCAATCTTCCACGCACGCACATGCGAAAGCTGCTTGTCGGAATACCCAGACAATTCCTCTCCATTCAGCCGGTAAGTTCCCGAGGTGGGTTTGTCGAGACATCCCACGATGTTCAGCATCGAAGATTTTCCCGATCCCGAGGGCCCGCGAATGGTCACAAACTCCCCCTTGTCGATGAGAAATGAAATATCTTTCAACGCCGCAACCGGGGTTCCATCACCTCGCCGATAGGTCTTCCCAAGATGTGTCACTTCAATCATGGTTTTTCGCCTTTTTTCTCTGAATCCGCCGCGCGATTTATGACGACTTGGTCGCTAACACTCAATCCCTTCTTAATCTCCGTGAATCCGGCGTCCCGCGCTCCAATCGCGACAGCTCTTTTCTCCTGCTTTCCAACTCGCAATAGAAAAACGTAGCGTTCCTCACCGTCGCGCTGAATCGCTCCACTTGGCACGACCAGCGCCTTCCTCTCCGCCGTCTTGATCGCGATGTTCGCTGTCATATCGGGCTTGAGCAGCCGTCCGTCTTTCTGTATCGTCGCCATCACCGGGTAGTTCACCACGCCGGAAATGATTGTCGCGACGGGATCGATCCGCTTCACAATGGCCGACATTTCTCGCGACGGATACGCCTCCACGGTAAACTTCACCGTGTCGCCCGGCCGCACGTTAGCAATATCCGTCTCATCCACCATCGCCACCAATTCCAGCGCGTTGTCCTCAATGATCGTCACAAACGTTGGCGCTGCGAACGAAGCCGCCACAGTTTCTCCCTCCTGCGTAGAAACCGAAGCCACCGTTCCCGATATCGGTGCGCGAATCACCGCATACGACAAATCAATCTCCGCCGCCGCCAAATCGCTCTTCGATTTCTCCAGCTTTGCCTGCGCACTCTTCATCTGCCATTCCAGATCCTCCTTCTGCTGCGCCGGCAAAACTCCCTCCGCGAACAATTGTTGCCCGCGGTTCAGGTCCCTCTGTGCTTTCCCGACGCCCACTTCGTCCATCGCCGCCTGCGTGCGCGCCTGCTCCACGCGCGCCTCCAACGGGCGTGGGTCGATCTCCGCGATGATGTCGCCCTTCTGAATGTGCGAACCGACCGTCACGTTCAACTTCCGCACAATCCCCGACACTTCGGAGCCAACGCGCACTTGCGCGCCAGTTCTCAACCGCACAGTTCCGCTGGTGGTCACGGTCGAGTCAATCTCTCGCATTTCCGGAGAAATGGTGGAGGCAGACGCGATTTTTCCATCATCGCGCAGCTGCTTCTGAATCAAATACGAGGCCACCGCGCCTCCAACAATCACGATCGTGACGACCAGAGCGAGGGCCAGCCACAACCGCTTCCTCGATGCGCCGGCTTCGCCGCCGCTTACTGTTCCCGCCAATGGAACAGCCTCGCCCACGATCGTCATTTCCGATCGAACACGATAACCATCGGCTCCTTGCCGGCACGGGCCGATTCCAGAAACAATATTTTTCCGTCGTCTGACAAATAGCGCGTCTCCGTTCGAACAACTTTCGTCCCCGCCACCGCGCCCTCCGACTCCCAAGTCGTCACCAATTTATTTCCCGACCAATGGCTGCTCGTTTCACTCTTTTCCCCCATCGGGGAGTCGTTCGGAACGGTTGCGCCCGTCAAGTCGTACCGCGTCTCGTGCGTTTGCTTCTGCCCGTTGAACACCGTGGTGTCCGTAACGCTCAACACTTTCGCCGTCTGCGTTATCGTCGAAGTATATTCAGCGCTGGCCATCATTCCGATGTTCTTGCTCTTGCCGGCATTGAACACCCACGTCCCCGAAAAGTCCGGCGGATTCGCGGCTACTGCCGTAAACACAACCGCAAGAAAAAGCAGAGCAATTCTTCGAACCATTTTTGTTTTCTCCCTTCGACAAATCGTTGCAGCAAGCTGAGAAGCGCTCTGAGCAGCACCATTTCTTGTCTCAGCCACGTTCTTTAGGGAGTGTGAAGTCTGTACCGAGGTATAGAGTCAAGCAGATTTTTTACGAGGACGAGAAACCGTACTGCTATCGGTCTGAACGTGCTTCCCAGTCTGCCCAGCCGCGGGACGCGCCATCAAGGAAGCGGGGCATACCATTGCTTTCTCCGCCCCCGGCTGTTCCAGCACAACGGCAAGCGGCTTCTTCAGAACTTTAAGGAATTCGATCTTCTGGTTGATCAGCTCAAGCCGTTCTCTGGCGATTCGAAATGCCTTTTCCCATTCCTTCGACTTCGTTTGCGGCCTGCCCGAAAACGATTTCGCGGATTCATGAATCTCCAGAAGTTCCTTGATCTCTTTCAGCGAGAAACCCAACTGTTGCGAGTCCTTGATAAACCTGACTCTCTCAAGGTCCGCCTCTTCGAACGTGCGGTACCCGGACGCCGTCCTCACCGGCTTTCGCAGCAACTTCTCCCGCTCGTAAAACCGGATCGTCTGAACGTTCACACCCGCTCGTGAGGATAATTCCCCTATTCGCATGGGATTATTCTGAACCCTATACCCAGGTATAGGGTCAAGTTTTTCAGCTTCAAGACCCGGCAGTCCCGCCCATCTACTCCGCCCTCAGCATCGACGCTGGATCGATTCGAACCGCTTGCATCACCGGCCGTAGCGCCGCCAAAAATGCTCCCGCGAGAATGGCCAGCGACGGAAGCGCCAGCATCTGCATGTCGGTGGCCTTTACTTGATAAAACAGGGACTCCACATAGCGCACCGACAACATGCCCAAGCCCACACCGGCAACAGCTCCTATGAGCACCATCGCAAACACATCCATCGTGACGAGCCGGGCGATGCCCCCGACCTGCGCGCCCACCGCCATCCGAATCCCAATCTCGCGCCGCCGTTGCAACACCGAATAATGCAGCACGCCATATAGCCCGACTCCCGCAAGCAACAGCGCCACAATTGCAAAGAACAGCGCCAGCGTCGCCAGCAACCGTTCGCGCACCGTGTGCGACTGATTGATTGCCAGTTGCGTGCGAATCCGGCTCACGCGAAACTCCGGCCGCGCCCGAGGCACTTCCTGCCGCAGCACGTCCGCCATAGCGCGTGGATTCGCAGCCGATGTGCGCACCAGAAAAATGCCACCGCCTCTTTTCCGCGCTACACCTTTATCATCGACATAATGAAATGGAACATAAAATTGCGGCAAAATCGGCTCGCGCAAATCCCGGTACCGCACGTCTCCCACCAACCCCACAATTTCATACCGCAATCGCACGCCCTCATCCATCGAGAGATCAAAACTCTTTCCCACCGGGTCCACGCCGTCAAAATACGTCTTCGCGAACGTTTCATTGACGAGCGCCGCTCCCGGGTGCGTATCGCCTGGCCGGAAGTCTCTGCCGTCCAGCAACCGAATCTTCATCGTTTCCAGCCAGCCCGGCGAAACAGCGCGCATGTAAGATAAGACGCCATTCGGAGGCGCCCCGTTCACCGATACAAAATTGTTCCAACCGCTTCCGCCAAGCAGCGGCGAGTCGGACAGCGCCACCGTCTCCACCCCTTGTACGCTTCGCAAATGTTCAGCCGCCTGCTCCCAAAATTCCACGGGCTGAGGACTCTTTGTCACCGTATCGAGCACGAACACGCGGTCCGCCGAAAAACCCACGGATTGATGCGACAAACGCTGGAACGTAGCCACGAAAAGTCCCGCCACAAAAAGCACCAAGAAACAAAACGCCACCTGCACTGCAATCAACGCATGCATCAATCGCCTCTTCGAATTCGGATCCTCCCCGCCTTTCAACGCGCTCACCGGATTCACAGCCGAAGCGCGCAGCGCCGGCGCCAACCCAAAAAGCAAAGTCACCCCAAGCGCGAGCGCCAATCCAAATCCCAAGACTCGCCAATCCGCCGGCAGCATCAGCCGCGCCGGATCGTCGGGCGGATTGATCATGCTCACCACAAACGGCCCCGACCACCATGCGAATAGCGACCCGATCACCGCCGCAAGCACTGCCAGCCACGCGCTCTGCACCAGCACGAGCTGCACCAGCCGCCCGCGCCCGCCGCCGATCGACACGCGCACCGCCATCTCCCGCGCCCGCGCCGAAGCCTGTGCCGTTATCAAATTCGCCACGTTCGCGCACGCAATCAGCAGCACCAACCCCACCAACACGCCAAGCACCGCGAGCGGCTGACGCGTTTCAGTCTGCAATTCCGAAACGCCCGTTCCCGCCGCCTCGAGCACCACTTTTTGATTCAAGAACTCATCGATTTCTTTTTGCGGCATTCCCATGAAACTCTTGGCGCGCTCCTCTTCAAACGCACGCGAAACCGCCGTCAGCTTCTCCGCTGTCGGTTCGAGCGCCACTCCCGGCTTCACCATCGCCAAAGTTCTGTGCCAGGTCCAGTCTTTGCGTGTTACGCCAGAGTGCATCATCGTCGGCACAAAAATATCGATCATCGTGCCCGGCGAAGTCCCCGTAAACGGCTCTTCCAAGACGCCAACAATCTCGTAGAGTTCGTTCCCCATCCGGAACGTCCGCCCTATCACTGTCGGATCCTGCCCAAAGCGATGCATCCAATATTCGTGCGATAGCACCGCATACGGATGTCCACCCGGTTTCACATCATCGTTTTCCGTGAACACGCGGCCCAACGCCGGCCGCAACCCAAGCGTCGGAAACATCCATCCCGAAATGTATTGCAAGTACGCCTTTTCAATCTCTTCGTCCGACTTGTAAGTCAATTCCACCGGCTCCGCGTAAGAAACCGCGATCAACTCGGCCTGGTCCTTCACCGCCGCGCGCATCAGCTGAAAATCCGGATATGCCCAGCCGTCAAAGTCCTGCGCCTTGCCATCTGGTCCAATCCCCTGCCGCGCCAAATCGTAAAGCCGCTCCGGATTCGCCACCGGCAAGGGCCGCAGCAGCAGCGCGTCAATCAATCGGAACGCCGATGTGCATGCACCGATCGCCAAAGCCAGCGACAGAATTGCCGCGGCGGAAGTGACTTTCGTTTTCTTAAGCTGACGCAAGCCGAAGATTGCATCTGAGCGCAGAGATTCCAGCCAAGATAGAAGCCTCGCGTCTCGACTACCCTCGCGATGCCGCAGCGCAGAGCCAAACGCCCTTCGCGCTTCGATGGGATCGCGCCCCTCTGCCATCGCCTCTGCAATGTGCGCGTCCAGTTCCTCATCAATCTCTCGATTCAAACTCTCACCGCGCAGAGCGTTCGCCATCCGCGACCAAAGCGACATTTCACGCCTCCTTCAAAACGCGCCGTTTCGCGCTCCCTACTCCGCTCTCAACATTTCCACCGGATCAATCCGCACGGCTCGCATCACCGGCGCGATCGCCGCGACGAGTGCCGTTACCAGCAAGACCGTCCACGGCGCGGCCATCATCGTCCAATCGGTCGTTTTCACTTCAAACAGCAGCGTCTCCATGACGCGCGCTGCCGCCACCCCCGACGCCAGCCCCAAAACCGTGCCCACCGCGACCATTAGAAATACATCCGCCGTGACCAGTCGCGCGATTCGTCCCGCCTGTGCTCCCACCGCCAGGCGGATGCCAATTTCCCGGCGTCGCTGCACCACCGAGTAATGCAGCACGCCGTACAGCCCGATTCCGCCGAGCACGATCGCGACGCCCGCGAAAAACGTGCCCAGCATCGCGAGCAATCTCTCGCGAAACGTTCGTCCCCGCATAATCTCCGCTTGCGTTCGCATATTGCTCACATAAAACTCCGGCCGCGCCTTTGCGACTTCTTCCCGCAGCACAGGTCCTAACACCTGCAGATTCTCTCCGCTCGTGCGCACCACAAACGTCCCTCGCCCCCGCGGCTGAGGCGCACCCGCTCCATCCACGGAGCTGAAAGGCACGTACGCGGTAGCCCGTATTTTGAAACGGAAATTGTCCCGGGACCGCGCGTCCTTCACATATCCGACGATGGCGACGCGCATCCGCTCCTTTTTCATGCTGACAATTTCGAACGATTTGCCCACAGGATTTTCGCCATGGAAGAATTCGTTCGTAAAGGTCTGGTTCACGATTGCCACATTCGGATAATTCTCCTCACGGCGGAATTCTCTTCCATCGAGCACCGGAATCTTCATTTCCTCAAACCATCCCGGCGAAACCGCAAGGAAGTCAGAAAGCACGTCTCCCGGAGCGGCTCCATCCACGGCAATCTCTTCAGTCCAGCTCTCCCCGCTCATCATTGGCCAAGTCGTCATCGCCACCGACTGCACTCCAGGTACCTCCCGCAAGTGCTCCGCGACCTGGTCCCAGTTGACGGATGGCTGCGCTTCCTGCGTCAATGTTTCGAGATTCACAATTCGTTCCGGAGAAAAACCCGTCGCCTGATGGGTTAGCCGGTCGAACGTCGTCACAAACAATCCCGCGATAAAAAGCACCACGAAGCAAAACGCCACTTGCACGGCCACCAGCCCATGCATAAGCCATCCCGTGCGATGCGGATTTTCGCCGCCTTTTAGCGCCGCAGCTGGCCTCACCGTCGAGGCGCGCAGTGCCGGCGCGGCTCCGAAAAGCGCTGTGACCACCAGCGACAACACCGCTGCAAACGCGAAGACTCTCCAATCTCCCGGCAGCGCCAGTCGCGCCGGGTCGTCGGGCGGGTTGATCATGCCCACCACGTAAGGCGCCGCCCACCACGCAAACATTCCTCCGGCAATCCCCCCTAAGACCGCCCGCAGCGCACTCTCCGCCAGGACCAACTGCGCCAACCGCCATCTTCCTGCCCCGATGGAAACCCGTAACGCCATTTCTCTCGCTCTGGCTCCCGCCTGTGCGGTCATCAAGTTCGCCACATTCGCGCACACGATCAGCAGCACCAGTCCGACCAGCGCCGCGAGCACCTCGAGCGTTCGCTTATAGTCGCGCTGGAGATTCGAGCGCCCTGCCGCAGCTTCATCCACGTACAACTTTTCGTTGAAGAATTGCGCCATTTGTTGCGGCGTCAAGCTCACCAGCGTCTTTGCTCGCCCCAGCTGTATGGCGTGAAATGTGGCCCGCAAGCGATCTTCGACAGGTTCCACAGCCATGCCCGGTTTCATCTGAATGAAGGTCCGCAGCCAAAAATTGTTCCAGCTCGCGAGCGTTTGTGGATTCTTCATCGCCATCGGCACGAAGATTCCCGTCATCGTCCCCGTTTCGGTTCCCGTGAATGGCCCTTCGGTCACGCCGATGATTTGAAAAATCGTCTGGCCGATGCGCAGTGTCTTCCCCACAACACTCGGGTCACTCCCAAATCGCTGCTTCCAGTAGTCGTGCGAGAGCACTGCATAGGGATGTGCCCCCGGCTCCGTGTCGTCGTCCGCCGATAACAGCCGCCCCACAGCAGGGCGGATTCCGAACGCGTCAAACATCCACCCGGACACAAATTGAACGTACGCTTTTTCCATCTGCGCGTCGGAGCCGTACGTCAAATCCAGCCGGTCCGCGTACGACACACCTATCAATTCCGCCTGCCCCTTCACGTCCTCCCGCATTTGCCGGAACATCGGGTACGAGCAGCTGTCGTACCGCTCCTTTCCCACCGGGCCGGTATTCTCGAAGGCGATGACGTGGAGTCGCTCCGCGTTGTCTACGGGCAGTGGCCTCAGTAGCAGAGCGTCAATCAGGCGAAATGCTGCTGTGCACGATCCAATACCAAGCGCAAGCGACAGAATCGCCGCGGCCGACGTGACCTTCGCCTTCCTCAGCTGCCGCCAGCCAAAAACAAAATCCGCCCGAAGCGAGTCCAACCATGTCAGCAGCCGCGCATCCCGGCTCCCTTCGCGATGCCGCAACGCCGAACCAAACGCTCTTCGCGCCTCCGCCGGATTACGTCCCTGCGCAACAGCTTCCGCAATGTGCGCCTCCAATTCTTCGTCGATTTCGCGATTCAAGCGTTCCCCGCCAAGGACATTGGCAATCCGCCTCCACAGCGACATATCAAGCCTCCCGCAAAACCTGGTTCACGGCCAAAGTCACCGCCTGCCATCGCGACTCTTCCATCCCAAGCTGCTTCTTTCCCGACGCCGTCAACTCATATAGCCGCGCCCGCCGCCCCGTATCCTTGGTAATCCACTCCGCGCGAATCCACCCCGCCTCTTCCATCCGGTGCAAAGCCGGATAGAGCGAGCCCTCCTCCACGCGCAACACCTCGCCCGAAATATCCTGAATCGCCGACATAATCGCGTACCCGTGCAATCCCGGCCGCCGCGAAAGTATCTTCAAAACAAGCAAATCCATCGACCCCTGCAAAGAGTCAGCCTTAGACATACTCAGCCCTCTCCATACATAGACGTCTAAATAAGCGAAAAGTTCCGTTGGATAATTCAATTAGAGGGTTGGAGGCGGGCGTCGGGCCATTCTAAGAGTCATCCTCACCACGCGAGGGTGGCACTCGCCGTCATTAGTTTGCGGCGAACGTCAATCATTCGGCCTCGACGCGGAATCGACGAGAGTAACCCCTTTCTGCCCAACTTCCTGGTTGGCGACGATTAGGGACTTGCCGAGATCCGCATCCGTTCGGCCCACGGGCACATGAGGACGCATCCAGCTAGAGCAACCCTAGGTGGTCCGGATACTTGGCTTGCAATGTGCTCACCAGAACCTCAAACTCCGGCAGCTCGCGTAGGTTCTTGAGGTGAGGGTCCTTCAGGAAAAACGGCCAGCATGCGAAGCCACTGGAGATACTCCGCTCCAACCACTCAAACCCGGCTTGACGCCGTTCCAACAATGCAAGTATGCAGGCGATTTGATAGTAGCTGTGGTGCGTATGCCCAAAGGATTTTGGGCTTGCACAAGCCGTTGTCAGGCAGTCGAGCGCCTGTCCCGCTAATCCGGTCGACGCGTAATAGACGCCCTGCAAACTGACAATGAGCGGTTCTTCCGGCAAGAGCTGGATCGCCTCATCCAGCAGGGTTCTTGCTTCTGTCAATTCTCCGGTCAACAAGGCCAGCTGAACGGCAAAGTAGACAGGATACTTGTTCTCTGGAGTCTCGGCGCGCCAAGCTTCGATCTCCTCGCGTGCCAAGTCGTATTCGTGGTTCCAAACGTACACTTGCACGATGCTGTGACTAACAGCTTTTCTGGGATGAAATGGCCGTGCCCGCTCGTACATTTCACGGGCGTGCTCGAGGAGGCCGATGTGAGCCAGGATGGTGCCCAGCCGGTTGTACGCTTGGGGCTGATTGCTCTGCAGAGCCAAGGCTCGCTTGAGTTCGTCAATCGCTTCCAGGTGTTGGAAGTTCCTGGCCGGTCCCCAAAAGAGAAACGCGCGGGCGACGTGCCCCTCGGGCAAATCCGGATCCAGATCCAGAGCGCGGCAACAGTGAAACTCGGCCTTCTCCCACCACTCGCTCGTGGGATCAAGTTCAAAGTGACGAGTCGCGCAGACCACGGAAAGTGCGGCATGCGCCAGGGAAAATGCAGGATCTCTAGCAACGGCATTGCTAAGGTGCCGAGCAGCTTCGTCCAGCATCGCTGGATTGCCTGAGGAACTGAGCTTGTAACCCCGCATGAACTCCGCATAAGCCATAGGGTCCTTGCTATAGCGCGCGGAGCGTTGAACCAGTGCTGGAAGCAGTGGCCGGTTCAGTGCCATGGCGATTTGTTTGGCGATCTCGTCCTCGAGGTCGGATAGGCGGTTGAGGTCCAGATCGCGCTTTCTTGTGAAGCAAACAGTTTGCAGATGCGTGTCGAACATTTCCAATGAGAGACGCCAAAGGCCCTTGGACATTTGAATGCCGCCATGAACAGCAAAACGCACGCCAAGTCGCGAAGCGGCCTCCGCAGGTGTCACCCCCGCCGGCACACTCAGCACTGCTGAAGTTGGTAGGACGTCCACTCCCGGCAAATTTCCGAGGCGCGCGACCAGTGCATCGGCAATCCCCAGGCATAGGCCAGAGTCATCCGTAGCCCTGCCGAGAAGCATCAGAGGCAAGATGGCCAGAGAAGTGCGCTCGCTCCACCCGACCGTCTTTTCCGGGACGGCCGCGCGCACAACGCCCGATCCAAAATCGGATTGTGAATAACGCGCGTCTATAACACGCACCGGCCCGACAAATCTGTAACCTTTGCCCACGACAGTTTCGAGAAAACGAGGCTTGGCGGAGTCGTCTCGCAGAGCCGTGCGGATTTTTCGCACAATGTTGTTGATGTTGGGCTCGGTATCGATGAACAGATCGGAACCCCACAATTTGCTTACGATCTCCTGGCGGGAAACCAATTGTTCCCGGCGGCTCACCAGAAAAATCAGCAGCTCCATGGGTTTCTTTTCGAGTTTGACTCGCCGTCCCTGGCGGCGAAGCTCGTAACGCCCCAGGTCCAGTTCGATCTCGCCAGCAGCCGATCTTGTGCGTGGCATAAGGCTCTCGAAGGACATTATCCCCTAGGAATCAGTAATTTGCGACGATATGCAAAAGATAGACAAGCGGTATCCGCTCTTCATTGGAATAGTTCTTCGCTCAAGACATGATTCCTACAGTTCGATACCGAACGACGAAAGACGGAGGTTCGACAATGAAACGATACTTGTTCCTAACTCTTGCAGTGGCTGGAATATTTTCTTGTGCGGGGCTGGCATTCACCAGCGCCGCGCACGATAACTCGCACGAAAAGAACGCATTCACCCCCGATACCATTTCCTGGGGGGCGGCGCCGCGCGCTGTGGGCCCTGGTGCGCAGTTTGCCGTACTCGAAGGCGACCCAACCGCCTCTACCGGCGACTTCACGATTCGTTTGAAGATGCCAGATGGGTTCCGTATCGCGCCACATTGGCACCCGAACCGGGAAAACGTCACGATCATTTCCGGGACATTCAAAGTCGGCATGGGCGATAAGTTTGACCCAAGCAAGATGACCACTTTCATTGCCGGGAGCTTTGCATTCCTCGACCCCGACATGCATCACTACGCCATGGCCTACGGAGAAACCATTGTGCAGGTCCACGGACAATCACCGCTTCAAATCAACTACGTCAATCCTGGCGACGACCCAAGCAAGAGTAAGTAGTTGGCACTCACGCACTTCAGGTCAGCACGCTAACCAGCTGTGATCGCTTCCTGGGCCTAACGCAAGCGAGCAGCACCGTGAGAAGCCCACAATAAAACATCACTGAAATGAAGAGTCAAAGAAGTCGCATTTACAAAAAGGAGAATCAGAATGGCACTCGATATGGACAAACTGAATTCGTTTGTAGGGCAATTCGTTGGGGATCTTGGCGCGGCGGTCCACTCTGGCATGGTGGTGATTGGCGAAAAGCTGGGGTTGTACAAGGCTCTCGCCGAAGGCCCGCTGACTCCAGCCGAACTGGCCGTTAAAACCAGTACCGATGAACGCTATGTGCGCGAATGGCTGAGCTCACAAGCCGCCGGCGGCTACGTCACTTATAACGAGCAGACTCGCAAGTTCAGTCTGAGCGAAGAGCAGGCATTTACGCTGGCGAACGAAGACAGTCCCGCTTATCTTCCCGGCGCCTTCCAATTGGCCCTCGGCTCTCTGGCCGCGGTTCCCAGAATTACCGAGGCTTTCCGGTCCGGCGCAGGCATGGGTTGGAATGAGCATGATGAAGATGTGTTTCATGGCTGCGAGAAATTCTTCCGGCCAGGCTATGCAGCAAACCTTGTCAGTTCTTGGATTCCTTCCCTGCACGGCGTTCAGGCTAAGCTCGAAGCCGGGGCGCGCGTCGCCGATGTTGGGTGCGGCAAGGGTGCGTCCACCGTGCTGATGGCCAAAGCCTTCCCGAAATCGCAATTCTTTGGCTTTGACTATCACGACAAGTCCATCGAGGGTGCCCGCGCCATCGCCGCTAAAGAGGGTCTCGAGGTTCGCGTTAACTTTGGCGTCGCGAAGGCCAAGGCATTTCCAGGCAAGGACTACGACTTGGTTACCGTGTTCGATTGTTTGCACGACATGGGCGATCCGGTCGGCGCCGCGACCCATGTACGCAATTCACTTAGCAAGGACGGCACATGGATGATCGTCGAACCGTTTGCTCACGATGAACTAAAAGACAATCTGAATCCGGTCGGTCGCGTGTACTACTCTTTTTCAACTCTGTTGTGCACTCCCTGTTCGCGTTCGCAGGAAGTTGCGCTGTGCTTGGGTGCGCAGTCAGGCGAAAAACGCATTCGCGAGGTAGTCACCGCGGCTGGCTTCAGTCGTTTCCGCCGAGCCGCGGAAACACCGTTTAACATCGTCTACGAAGCTCGGCCATGAGCCGTTCGTCTTAGTGAAGGCAGACGGGGAGTTGAAACCGTGCTGGCTTGCCCGGCACGGTTTCACCATGTAATAGGAGCCAGGAGGCAACAGGGCTGATTAGCAGTACTCTCGAAGATAGGCACGAGTCACAGGCTACGCGGAAGTTAGTCCGGGCTCGGAATCCAATTCTCGGGACGTGCCGTGAATCGGTTACGTCACTATCGACCTCCATTAGATCCCGGGTCACGGCGAACCCAGACGTTGCTGGTCCGGTTTGAACACCAACTACATGATTCCCAGGGTCTCGCCAACCGCTGCGTAATCCCGTTAATTGGCGTCTCGGATGCCTGCTGAATCGGCCTTCACTCCGCGTGAACGGCCTTCTGTTGGCTCACGTTTTGGCCGTCGCCACTTTTCAACTTTCTGAAAATGACGGTAGACAGAATCGTGAACACGCCGAGCACAAGCAATGCCTTGTGCACCCCGTGAATCATTTCCGCCGGGTTGGAATGCACGCGTGGTATGAAAAACGCGGTGGCCAGCCCAGCTGCCGCCACACCAAAGCTGATGGACATTTGCTGCGTCGTGCTCGCAATCGAGCTAGCGCTGCTCGTCTCTTCTTCGGTGACGTCGGCATAGACGAGCGTATTCATGCTCGTGTACTGCAGGGAAGTGAACGCTCCGTAGCAGAACGCCTGAATCACGATGACCCAAACTGGTGTACGTAGCCCGATGGTCGCAAAAAGCAGCAGAAGGAGACCGAGGATCACCGTGTTGGAGACCAGCACGCCGCGATAACCAACGCGGCTCAGAATCTTCGGCAACAGAAATTTCGTGCTCATGGAAGCGAGCGCCTGCGGCATGATCAGCAGGCCAGATTGAATCGGCGTGAATCCCAAACCCACCTGGTATAGCAACGGCAAGAGAAACGGCACTCCGCCAATGCCCAACCGCGTGAAAAAACTTCCGCTCACCGCCGCGCTGAACGTGCGTATGCGAAACAGGCTCAACCGCAACAGCGGGAATTCAATCTCTTTGGCGTGGAACAAGTAGCCGCCGATAAGCGCCAAAGATACCGCCAGGAGTCCCAGGATTTCGAAGGTGCTCAGCGTGTGTTCGCCGAAGATCTCGAGCACGTAGGACAGCAGCGCAATTCCGGAGCCAAACAAGATGAGTCCGACAACATCGAGCGGGTGAGTTTTCTCGCGATAATCCGGCAAATGCAGATAGACCATCAACAAACCGATGAGCCCTATCGGAATATTCACGAAAAAAATAAATCGCCAGTGCAAGTATCCCACGATCAATCCGCCCGCGATGGGTCCAAGCATGGGACCAACCAGCGCGGGAATAGCCACGAAACTCATGGCGCGGATCAGCTCGGACTTCGCGAACGTTCGCACCAGCGTGAGCCGGCCCACCGGCACCATCATGGCTCCGCCGCAACCCTGCAGGATGCGGCACGCCACAAGCAGATGAATGTTGCTGGAAATCCCGCATAGAAAAGATCCCCATGTAAAAAGCCCGATCGCGGACGCAAACACTCGCCGCGTTCCGAACCGGTCCGCCATCCACCCGCTGATCGGTATAAATACCGCCAGGCTCAACGTATAACTCGCCAGGACTGACTTCATGCTGAGGGGTGCTACCTTGAGTGCCTCCGAAATGGCGGGCACCGCCGTATTCAGGATCGTCGTATCGAGTGACTCCATGAAAAACGCCACGGCCACCAGCCACGGCAAAAGCCGCTTGCTCGAAGCGGACGGCGCGTCTGGAAGTGAAGCGGAGTTGGTAGGACCGACCGGAGTTGTGGCCATGGAGTGAGACGACTACTCTACTAACGAATCCTAATTTTTGCTCGCCGCGGATAGCGTAGTGCAAAACGTAGTTCAACGTCAGGCCGCGTGGAATTGCCGCCAGGTGGGACAGACTTCAGTCTGTCCTCTTTGCTCGCTCTCAATCCCCGTGCCCATAGCATTCCTCTGCCTAGCTAATAATCACTTGCACAAAAGCGATGGCCATTCTCTTTCTCTTCGCTTTTTTCTTGCTACGATAAAAAGAACCTAGGACATAGCTCCCTTTGGAGTTGGAACCGCTCGCTCAAACAAAGCGAGAGCTGTCTGCCGAGAACATGTCGCCATGGACGGCGACCGAGGAGTCTGACGTGAAAAAGACATCTTTATATCTCGCAATCGCTGGCATGTTCGGCACTCTTGCCGCGCCCACATTCGGCCAAGCGCCCACCGCGGCGAAATTGCAAACGCCGGCTGTTGCTCCGCAGTCCGGGGCAACTGCGCCGGCTTCCGCACCCGCCACCGTCTCCCGCACCACCAAAGCCGTGAACTATCGCCGCGCCGGCGGCACCACCAAGGTCGATTTCAGCGGCACCGAACTTATGCAAGGCGCTTCGGGCGAAGCCAAGGTCGAAAGCAAGAGCAACCGCATGGAAATTGAAGCTAAATTCTTGGGTCTCGACGATGCCACCAAATTTGGCCTCGAATATCTGACCTATGTTCTTTGGGCCGTTTCTCCGCAGGGCCGCGCGGTGAACCTCGGTGAGCTTCCGCTGAAAAATGGCGCCGGCCAGGTGAAAGCCATTTCGGATATGCAGACCTTCGGCATGATTGTCACCGCGGAGCCCTATTTCGCGGTCACGCAGCCGGGCAACATGGTTGTTCTCGAGAATACTCTCGGCCCCGGCACGCAAGGCAAAGTCGAAAACATTGACGCTCAATATGAATTGCTGGGACGCGGCATCTATTCCTCCTCGAACACAAAAATTGAAAACGCCATCTTCGGCATCGACCGCAAAACGCCTCTCGAACTCTTCGAAGCGCGCAACGCCGTGCGCATTGCGCGCATCGCGCAAGCCGATAAATACGCCCCCTCTTCCCTAGCCAAAGCCGAGCAACAACTTAGAAACGTCGAAGAAATCTACAGCCGCAAGAGCGAGAAAAAATCCGTCGAAGCCGCTGCCCGCGAAGTCGTCGAAACCGCGGAAGAAGCGCGCGTCATGGCCGTAAAACAAAAAGCCGAGCAAGACGCGCAAGCCAAAGCCCTGACGGACAAAAAAACTGCCGAAGAACAGGCCGCAGCGGAAATAAAACGCCGCCAGGATGCGGAGCAGGCTCGCCTGCAGGCCGAAGCCGCCAAAGCCGAAGCCGTGCGCATGAAGCAGGAAGCGGAAAAAGCCGCCGCCGATGCCGCACGCCAAAAACAGGAAGCCGAGCAAGCCACCGCCGCTGCCGTAGCGCAACAACAAGCTGCGCAAGCTGCCGCCGAACAAGCTGCGCGAGATAAAGCCGCGGCTGTCGATCAACAACGCGCCGCGGAAGCTGAAGCCGATAAAGCGCGCCAAGCCGCCGCAAAAGCCGAGGCCGAAAAGGCGGAACTACGCTCGCAACTCTTGAATCAGCTCAACTCCATTTTGCAGACACGCGATTCCGCTCGCGGATTGATCGTCAACATGTCCGACGTACTCTTCGATACCGGCAGCTACACGCTGAAACCGGGCGCGCGCGAAAAGCTGGCGAAAATTTCAGGAATTCTGCTGGCGCATCCCGGCCTGACATTGCAGATCGAAGGCCACACGGACAGCGTGGGCACCGATGAATACAATCAGCAGCTCTCCGAACGCCGCGCGGACTCCGTGCGCGATTTTCTTGCGGAGAATGGAGTGCCCGCTTCCACCATCACCGCACGTGGCTTTGGAAAAACGCAGCCTGTCGCTACCAATGACACCGCCGACGGCCGCCAGCGCAATCGCCGCGTGGAACTCGTCGTCAACGGCGCCGCTATCGGAAACGCCTCCGCGTCGAACACGGTCGCAAATCAGTAGCCAGCACATTTCAGCTCAAATAACCCTCTTCACCGAGTCTCCGATTTCAAACTCGCGATAAATTGACGTCCTGCGGCGTATTCCGCTACGGTGTTTGTGGAACCGCGACTACGCTATCCGCTCGGATGTTTGCGGAAACGCGATTGCGCGATCCAGTCGATCCGTTTGAAGCCGGAGGTCATCGATGTTTTTCTTTCTCTTGGCGCTCACTTTTCCTGCTTGGAGACCTCACTTTTCGTTTCTTGAAAATCCGCTGGCCAACGAAATGATGGTTTTGCGCTGGATGCACCTTATTTTCGGCATTATCTGGATCGGGCTGTTGTACTTCTTCAATTTGGTGCTGACGCCGGCGATGAAGCAAGTCGATCCAGCGGCGCGCGTGAAAATTTATCCGGCGCTGATGTCCAAGGCGATGGGCTGGTTTCGTTCCTCCGCTCTAGTGGCCGTCCTCGTCGGCATTCGCTATTTTCAGTTGCACCTCTTTGCGGATGCGCGAGCCGCGGGCGACCACTCGCTCGCTGCGAAATGGCTGGGCTGGTGGCTGCTGGTTTGGGTCGTCGCCTACATTTTCATTTACGCGTTTCAGCTCCCTGCAAAAGGATTTGTGAATAGTCCCTGGGTGCGCGGCATCGGCATCGCGATTGTCGTTGTCGCCGCCTCGTGGCTCGTGATGGCGTTGAACGGCGGAGCGACTGTTTCCAATGCGCACCTGGCGATCAGCGTTGGCGGAGGGCTGGGCCTCGTCATGCTACTCAACACCTGGGGCGTGGTGTGGCGCGTCCAGAAAAAGCTCATCAAGTGGGGGCGTGCGAGCGCGGAACAAGGTGTGCCGATGCCTCCCGAAGCAGAGCGCATGATGCGCTGGGGCTTTCTGACCGCGCGAGTTTCCTTTTGGCTGTCGTTTCCCATGCTATTTTTCATGGCCGCCGCGAGCCATTATCCTTTCTTGAGCACGATTGCGCGATGAAGCAAAGAAATAATGAAGTAACGAAGTAACGACACAGCGGTTCAGCGCGGGTACCCGGGTACCCCTCCCCCTCCCCATAAGCGCTAAGATAAGGAATCGATTTGTGGTCTTCGTCTCCGATGGGGCTCGCTCAAGGCTGCGGCAATTTGATTCCAACTCCGTAACACGGTATGCAGCGACGGGTGCGGCGCTAAGGCGGCTAGCACGGTTCCTAATCTTGGTGCCGTCCAGCGTGATCAGGCCCTCAGCACTCAGGATGCCCAACACCTGCGTGAACAGATCGTTGAGTGCGGCCTGTTTGTCGGAGCGGAAGCCCGACAGCGTGCGATGACTAACGGGTTGCAACCCGCACAGCCACTGGCAGCCCGGCTCATACTCGCACTGCCGGGCCAGTTCACGCGCCGAATTGATCCCGCGGCTGTAGGCGTACAACCACAAACTGATCAACAGTTGTGGCTCGGTATATTCGCGTCCGGCGCTGCCTTCTACCGCAGCGATTTGCATGATAAAAGCGCAAATCCAGTCGCCCAACCAGCTCCCAAATGGCGCGCACACTGTGCTCGTCTTCTAGCAACTTCTCCACGCCCACGGTGCGCAACAGCAGTTGTCGGCGATCAATCGCTACCAGTCGAGGAACAGCGGGTTCGTCGGTGATCATGCTCGCAGTTTACACATTGCAGCTTCATCCGCAGACTCAATTTCTTCACACGTTGCTGACGGGACGTTTCCGGTTTCTGGGTTTCGTCCCCGATTTCTCAGGATGGACTGTCGAGCATTGACAGCCTGCACCACGGTGCGGAACATTTACGATTACGATACGGAAACGGCGAGCTATCACAGACGAAGTATCAGAAAACGTCTGGTCTGTGCTCGGTTTTCGGGTTCGTCCTGAATGGCATGAGGTTCGCCACAGGGACACGTTGTCGCAACTATCGCTATTTGTGGGCTACTTTCAAAATGTAGTTTTTCGTTCCGCGAAGGAGGGCGTTGGAAGTGGGAGCGTCGGTGATGATGCGGGAGAGGGTGATCGCTCCGACCATGGCGGCAGCAATGGCCAGGGAGCGGCTCTGGGCTTCGTCCGGCGGCAAGGTTTTTAGCTGGCGGGCAATCAATCCGGCCAAGCGCAGGAAACCATTCGTGGCCGCATCACGGGTGGCGGCATCGGAGCGGGCAAGCTCGCTGCCCAGGGCGGCGAGCACGCATCCCGTAGCCGGCTGATCCCTGTGGGTTCGAGACAGATACTTTTCGAGCAGAAGCGGCAGGGCGTGGTTCGGAGACTTTCCAGCAATGCGAGCTTCGAGCCCATCCGTCAGAGAGAGAAGCGCCTTATGGCAGGCCTCGGTGACAAGCTGGTCCTTTGAGGCAAAGTGACGGTAGAACCCCCCATGGGTGAGACCTGCGGCGGCCATCAAGCGAGACAGGCCTGCATCGGAGATTCCATGTCGGCGGAACTGCTTCGAAGCCGTTTCGACAATGCGTTCGCGCGTTTTGGCCGTATCGGCCTGGGACCTTCGCATCTGGCGGTTCTCCTTCGGTTTCGACAACTTTTACGTTGACGACTGCAACGTTTAGATGATATCAAACATCTATTTAGAGGACGACTGACATCTAAATGCGCCGGTTTACGAGGGCGGTTTAGGCGCTCGTAGGCGCAGACCCATTCGGAGGCATCTCTGATGAGCGGGTTTGAAATTCGGCGGCTTGGGACCGCGGACGTGCCGGTCTATCAGGCTCTTTTTCTTGAAGCGCTGCGGTCCGCTCCTTCCGCGTTTGCAGCGGACTACGAACAGGAATCGGTTCGCAGCCTGGAGGAAGTTGGCGAGCGTCTTCAACGGGAAGCGACCTACGGCGCGTTTGTGGAGGGGAGTCTCCGAGGAATCGCGACGTTCCAGCAGCAGATGTCACCGAAGCGGAGACACGTGGGAATGGTTTGGAATATGCACGTAGCGGAAGAGCAGCGCGGGACGGGTTTGAGCGCGGCGATTTTTCAGCACGTTCTGGATGTGGCCAGCCGCGAAGTGGATCAAGTAGATCTGTATGTCGCGGTTGAAAACAAAAGGGCCTGGAAGTTCTACTAAAGATTTGGATTTGAGTCATACGGCGTCATGCCACGCGCCTTGCGGGTTGATGGCACGGACTACGATGCGCTGATGATGACGCGAAAGTTCCGATAGAGAGGCGGCTATGGAAACACGAGGGGCAGTAGCCCGCCACTATGCGGGCGGCGACGATCTCGAACAACGCATCGTGGAACAATTGCGCGGCGCGGGGCTGTTGGAGGGGCAGTCCGTATCGCCTCGCGACCTGGCTGCGCTGGATCAATTCCACGTGGGAGGGCTTGACGCCAGCGACGCCCTTGCTCGTTTGTGCTCCCTATCAAGCGGCATGCATGTTCTGGACGTCGGCTCCGGACTCGGGGGACCATCGCGTTTTCTTGCCGCGACGTACGGGTGCCGCGTAACCGGAATAGATGTTACGGAAAGCTATTGCCGGGTTGCGTCCCTGTTGGCGGAACGCACGGGACTCGAGCATCTGGTTGACTACCGTCACGGGGATGCGCTGCATTTGCCTTTTGCGGACCAGACGTTTGACGCCGCATGGACACAACACGCGTCGATGAATATTGCGGAGAAGGCGGACTTTTATGCGGAGATCGCCCGGGTCGTAAAGGTTGGCGGCCGCTTTGCGGTGCACGACGTCGTGCAATCGACTGGAGGACCAATCTTATTTCCCGTGCCGTGGGCGCGAAGTGCCGCCTTGAGCCATCTGCTCACTCCCGTGGAGACGCGGGAAGGCATAGTTCGCTCCGGATTTTCCCTGCTCGTTTGGAATGATGTTTCGGAAGCTGCGGCCGATTGGGTTTCGAAGTTGGCGGCGAAACGCGATCCTCCGGATGTCCCTCGATTGGGACTACACCTTCTGCTCGGGCAAGAGTTTCCCCAGATGGCCGCGAACCTTCGCAGGAACCTGGAAGAGCACCGCTGCGGTGTGGCACAGGCGGTTTTTGAGCGTACCTAATTAAGTGGTGCTCGACTTCCCGGACGCAAGAAAGATCGCGCAGGAACAAAAAGAGGAGGCGGGCCAGGTCGTACCATTAGGGGCGTACTGATCCTATGGAAGTTAGTGATTCTGTTAAGCTCTAGTATCGGATTCCTTATCAGATTTACTGGTAAGAGCTATCGAATAGGATTTTTTGTCCTGAGATACTGTCAGGCGGAGGCCATCCCGACACAATTTCCGTTGGAACACCTAGATTGAGGTCTTTCAATCTTGGGCTGCTACGCGAGAATTGGTCAATTGCTTTCTTGAATCCTTGACTCGCAACAAGAGCATCCCATTCCGCGAATGACCCACCCGCTGTATCTCTGTACGTCATCTGGGCTGTGTTGATTACGCGAACTAGATTGACTAGCAGCCTTTTTCTTGCATATCCGGCCCGTGCATCTCCGAAGGCCGAATCTGACCGAGATTAGGAATTCCACCGACCATCAAGTAGGAAACCGGCAACGAACTAGACTAGCCGCTATGAACCTAAAACCCATGCAAACCTCCTAGTCTTTGACTCTAGGCCGGGATGGGCTTTATCCCAGCCAAGGCAACGTCCGTTATTCAATTTCGTTTCGCACGCACTCTACGTGCCATCTTCACACAGTCCAACCAATTGGCGAAAATCTCGTTCTGCCTCCGCAGGACTTTGGTATTTGCCGTGCTCATAGCTCTGCTTAATCACGGCCACAATTCGCTCGATGGCGCGACGACTCACAGGGTCCTTCCCAATTTTGAGTTGGCTGGCTAAACGGTCAAGGAATTCTGTGCTCACTATTCACTCGCTGCAAAAGGGCCGCTAACAATAGGCCCTGGTATGAGCGGGATCAACTTGTTCTGGCACGTGATGCAGGAAATCGAATTGTTGCTGGTATCGGGTGTCAATCCGACGTGAAGAAGCATCTCTGTGCCGCACTTCGGGCACCGAATCTGCATACAGACGTGTGAATTATTCCCGCTGGGGTCCGAACATGTCCCAGACATAGAATCCTCGGAGGGCTTGCTAACTATGATGCCAGAACCATTCAATGGGTTTCACTTGTGCCTTTGCGGTCCCGGCGATATCAAACCTGTGATTGATCTCCCTTTTCTCTTAGACGATACCCACACGCTAATGTGGGGACAGTAGCGTGTGGGTATTGCCGGGGCCGGGAGGAGCACCGGCCCAAGACAAGCGTACAACTATAAAGAAATTTCCAGTGCTAGTACGCGTGGTGCAGCGGCGTTCACACACGGAACATTTAGTAAGTCCCTTTCCCTCATAGTCTTTAAGAGAATTCTCCGGTTGGCAATGAAGTTGCCCCTTCACAGATTACTCTGCTTCTAGGGTCCGCACCGTGATTGAAGGCCCGTTAACGGTGAAGGACTTGGCTCGGGGCCGGGAGGAGTCACCCCTCAATCCGGCCTCTGTCTTGCGCTGTTGCGTTCTATCTGGTTGAGTGAAATAATCCCGGCATGGTCATCGGCGACAGACTCAAGGAACTTCGCGAACAAAAGAAATTTTCTCAAGGTGACGTCGAGAAACGCACTGGACTTCTGCGGTGCTACGTTTCTCGTGTTGAAAACGGACACACCGTCCCTGCTATCGAGACATTGGAAAAATTTGCTCGTGCTTTGGAAGTCCCGGTGTATCAACTCTTTTACGACGGCGAAGAGCCGCCAAAGGTCCCGACTCTGATTAAGCGAAAGTCCTCAGACGATCTCGCGTGGGGCAGTTCAGGCAAAGACGCGAAGTTTCTAAACAAGCTCCGCCGTGTGTTGGGCAAAACCAACGAAGAAGACCGCAAGCTTATTTTGTACACGCTCCAGAAAATGGCGCGTTAGTAGCAAAACCCCGTCTGTACCCTCAACCTCTTTTTCCAATTCCTCGCTTGTTATCTGAGTGGACTTCCATTTCTACTTAGACGCACAGTAGCAGTGGCGGTTGTAACAGCCTAGTGGCTCTTCCGTGGCCCACAACTCCCAGTCGCCTAACCGGACTTCTGTCGTCGGTATTTCTCCGGCCGCCGTCACTCTCGATGTTCAAACCGGTGGCCCGGCCCAAAGCGAAAGACGCCCGGTATGGAAGAGCCGGGCGCCTTCTCAGGTTTTTCGCTAGTTAACCGGATGGTTTCCTACATCACTGCTGCTCCGGTGGTTTAGCCGCCTTTGCAGCTTCCATCTTGCTCTTCAACTCGGTCTGTTGCTCAGGTGTCAACACTTCGTTCAACTTGGCCATTATGCCGCTGTGGAGTTCCTTCATCTTCGCTTTTTTCTGCTCATCGCTCAGCGTAGTATCACTGGTCACCGCCTGGCCTTTGGTTTTCGCATCCGCAAAGATATCTTTCACCTTGGCCTTCTGCTCGTCTGTGAGATTTAAGCTCTCCACTGCGGCTTGTAGTCCGCCGCCGTGCATTCCCTTTTCCTTACCTGCGGCTTGCGGTGAGGGCGTAGCCTGCGACCTTGCCAGGGCCACGGGTACAGCCAGCGCCGCAACCAGGCCCAACGACACAAATCCTCCTAATATTCTTTCGATCTTCATTTGCGAATCTCCTCAGTTTGATTTCTGGGCGGAGTTGAGGGCAGGGACTTAATATACTCCTACCACATTGTTTTGGCCCCGGCGACAAGAAAATACAGAAGAAAATGCCCAGCCCCGATGTCTTTACTGGTAATCATCGCTCTCCCCTTCATTCGGTTTGGGGCATTTTTTTCCAGTTGCCCAGTAACCGCGTTATCAGGCATTGGTCAACTGCGAGATCCAGTGAGTGGCTTTCTGGTGTTATTCTGCGGCGTACCTTAGCTGAGCGTTCCGCACGTCCCAATTGCCGTGATGTTCTCCAGGCGTGGCTTGACGGGCTAGGTATGGTATTCGCCCGTAACTACATCAACTAGGGCTCTCCTCCATGCTCTTCTCAATAACGAATCTGATGGGTGCCCTTACCGGGTTGCCGTTGAGAATAGCCCGTATCGGACAAGCATCATGAACTTCGAGGTCAGCGCCTCGGCCAGTGGATCAGTTCTACCTCGCACTCTTCCATGTCGAATACCCCTGCTCAGCATTGTCTTTCTGAACGCTGTGATAACGGGTTCTGGCTGCTCACCTCCGACAGACTGGACAGCAGCCCTCCCCGCTCAGCATGAAGCCAAAGGCGAACAGAATTACTACGCGAATGCGCATCCCTGCCTCGATGAATCGTTGGAACAACTCATCAAACGCATGCCAGAGCTTAAGACGATTCAACCTGTGCCCGATCAGCAGGCGCTCCCCACAATCCTCGAGAAGACAGGCGAGCAGGTAGACGATTTCTTCCGCAAGGTTGTAGATCTTGCCGCGCTTGAGGAGATCACGGAAGAAAAATGGGGAGGGCAAGGGCAAGTTACAGAGCGCTTGCAAATGGAAGATAGCTACCTAATTCTTCGCAGCGGCGCCGAAATGTTTGGGACAGTCAATGAATACCGGGTGGACTCGAAAGGGAATCGTCTCGAAGAAGCTGGCCTAAATAACGGATATTTCGTCACTTCCAACTTTGCTTTGACCCATGTTTACTTCTCAACTGCGGTTCAATCGGAATCCAGATTCCGCTACCTCGGAGAGGAAAAGGTTGGCCCGCGGGATACTTACGTCGTGGCCTTCGCCCAGACGCCCCGCGAGGCGACCGTCACCGTAGGACTGGGGGTAGATGAAGCCCGGGGCGTGCACGCTTCTGTGCGTATGCTGGTACAAGGAATCGCGTGGGTGGACAAGAGCAATTTCCAAATCATCCGATTGCGGACTGACCTTCTCGCTCCACGCACTGAAATTCGGCTACAGTGGCTGACAACGGTGGTGACATTCGATGAAGTGCAGCTTCCGGGCGTCGCAACTGCCCTGTGGCTACCGAGCAACGTGCAGGTGGATGCCGACTTCACAGTGACTGGCGATCAAATTGGTTTTCACGAACTGATTTTCCGAAATGAGCACCGCTATTCGGACTATAAGAGCTACCGAGTATCCGTCAAGATTGTGCCGGATGAGGTGAGGGTACCTGCGCCCAGTTCAGTCCAGCCCGTCGGTGAAAGCGATCTGCGTTACTACGCGCATGCCCATCCCTACCTCGAAGAGCCGCTGGATAAGCTCGGCGAACGCATTCCAGAGCTGAAAAAGATTCATCCCGCGGCTGATTTGCAGGAATTGCCTGCAATCCTGAAGAAGACCGCCAGTAACGTCGACAGCTTTTTCCCCCACATTGGGGATATTATCGCCGGGGAGCAGATCACACAGCAGAGATTGAATGGCAGAGGCCTGGTCACGGCAAGTGAGCATGTGCGAGACAGTTATCTAATCCTTCGTCACGTCAATGGCGCAGTGGCAGATATCGATGAGTATCGCATGGACGCCAAGGGGAATCGCATGGACGATCCGGGTCTCGGCAAAGGGTACTTTGTCACGCTCGGCTTCGCTTTAAGCTGCAACTACTTCTCAACGGCTTTTCAACCGGAGTCGCACTTCCGCTATCTTGGCGATCAAAAACTAGGCCCTCGAGATACGTATGTCGTCGCGTTCGCCCAGCAGCCCGGTACAGCCACCCTTTTTGTCACCATGACCGGGCGAAGCGGCACCAGAGTGCAAATGCTAATGCAGGGAATCGCGTGGGTGGATAAGCGCAATTTCCAAATCATCCAGTTGCGGACGGACCTTCTTGCTGCGCGCCCCGAAATTGGACTGGAGCGGCTCACAACGGTAGTGACTCTCAGCAAAGTGCAACTTCTGGACGTTACAATTCCCTTATGGCTGCCGAAGGAGGTGAAGGTCAACCTCAAATTTCGAGAGCTTGACGCAGGTAATGGGCAGATCTTCGATGTGGGGTACCGAAACGAGCATCACTACGAGGCCTATCGGCGCTATCGAGTGTCCGTAAAAATAAATCCTACACAATGACCTTGGCCCCAATTTCACTTTCTGAGTTGCTTTCCCTTCAGAAGTTTCTCGAACTCGATAGCTTTCGTAGCTATGGCCTTCTATCGCCACTTGACGATTAGAGTCGGGTTACCGGATATCATGTGGTTTTGGATCGTTTTCAGTTGTCCGGTAACGGCTGCGTTAATCAGGCAAGTGACGGCGGCGTCCGACTCGGGGCTATAATCCCCATGTCGAGTAGGAGGGCTTCACATCATTCGACATCAAACAACTCTGCTGAACAAAATAGAAACCATCATTTCTAAGGCGCGTCTTTCTGACGAATCAGTTAAGGAACTGCGGCTGGATGTTTCACTGGATGTGCAATGTGAGCTTTGGCAGATCCAGCTTGTAAATTTTGAGGAAAATGTCGCCAGCTTTAGGGAAACAGATCTTTACGAAGCCATGCAGGCCTTGCGGCAATACTTAGAGGCCAAAGGCTGCCAATTGCTTTGCGCGGGCGCTCGTCCCGATGTGGTGCCTTCCAGGATGTCACGAAGTATGGGCGGCGGTCGCCAAGCGTATATCATCCGCCTGGGAAAACAGGCGACAGAGGTCGTGGATATCTTCGATTATTCTGAACCTGGTCTGGTCGGAACAGTTCAACAGCAGCGGCAATATGTCGAGGCTTGGCGGGCTTCGTCGCGAGGATAGTTGGGCAGTCCCAGGGATCGGCACAGATGATTCCATAACGCGTTTATCAGCCGCGCTGGTGAATGCGGCGCGAGGATTGACGAAGTCTTATGGGGAACGGCTGCCGAAGTGTGGCACGGAGCAGGTGAGCCGGGAGCTGGCCGCTAAATTGAGCACGGAGTTGCGTGAGGTTCTGGAGCCGTTACTCAAAGAAATCGAATCGCTGAACGAGCGCATCAAGGACTACGACGCGCGGATGGAGAAAATCGCCAAGGAGAGCTACCCGCAAGTCGCGCTGCTCAAACAGGTGAAGGGGGTAGGAACACAGATCGCGCTGACGTATGTCCTGACGCTAGACGATCCGTATCGGTTCCCGAAGAGTCGCGAGGTCGGCTGTTTTCTGGGGTTGTGCCCTGGGCGCAGGGACTCCGGGCAGAGCCAGCCGCAGATGCACATCAGTAAAGAAGGAGACCGCTATTTGAGAACCATGCTGGTGCAAGGGGCACACTATATTCTGGGGCCGTTTGGGGAAGATAGTGATCTGCGGCGATGGGGACTGCGACTTGCCGAGCGCGGAGGGAAAAACGCCAAGCACTTTTCATTGACGAGTTGGGTGTAAAGTATGTGGCAATGAGCGGCTATCAACCGATCGAAAACTACGGAATCATCGGTAACATGCGTACCGTCGCACTGGTGGGGATAAATGGATCCATTGACTGGTATTGTTCCCCGCGTTTTGACTCTCCCAGTCTTTTCGGGGCGATTTTGGACAACGAAAAGGGAGGGCGATTCCAGATTTGTCCTTTCGCCAAAGACGTGAGGCACAAGCAATTTTACTGGCCCTCGACCAACATTCTGATCACGCGATTCTTGCACGGGGATGGCATCGCCGAACTCGTGGATTTCATGCCGGTAGGCTTTCCTTCCGATTCGCCTTGGTACCACCATCTTTATCGCCAAATCAGGTGTGTCAGAGGTTCTGTTCGCGTCGGCTTGGCTTGTCGCCCTGCTTTCGATTACGGACGGAAGACCCATGAGACTACCGTCGATGCCAATGGTGCGGCCTTTAAGTCGGAAGGTTTGAGCGCGGCCCTCTCCTCGGCCGTGCCACTGGAGCAGGACGGAAAAGGTGGAGTCACCACGAAGTTCGTTCTTGAGGAAGGGGAATCCCACACTTTTACCTTTAGCGGTGAGTGTGATGAGGATTCTGGTCCCTGCCGACCTCCCACGGAATCAGAAGCGGAAGAGCTATTTCAGCGTACAGTGAAATTCTGGCAGGAGTGGCTTTCTTCCTGTACCTACCGCGGTCGCTGGCGAGAACAGGTGTACAGATCCGCGCTGGCCCTGAAGCTTCTTACCTACGAGCCCACGGGCGCGATAGTTGCCGCAGCGACCACGAGCCTGCCCGAAGTTATCGGTGGCAGCCGGAATTGGGATTACCGGTATACATGGCTTCGCGATGCCGCGTTCACTGTGTATGCCTTTCTGCGAATCGGGTTTCGGGAGGAAGCTGCCGGTTTTATGCGTTGGATAGGAGACCACGCCATGCGCGAGCCGCGCGCGGGAAAGCCGACTCCGGTGATGTTTACCGTCGAGGGATCGAGTCACATTCCCGAAATAATTTTGGGGCATTGGGAGGGATATCGCGGATCCGGGCCGGTGCGAATTGGCAATGGCGCTGCTACGCAATTTCAAATCGATATCTACGGTGAGCTGATGGACTCCTTTTACCTCTACAACAAGTACGTCAGCCCGATCTCGTACGACTCTTGGGTAGGGGTTCGTAATCGACTCGAGTGGATCTGTGAGAACTGGCAGACTCCCGACTCAGGAATCTGGGAAATGCGCAATCGCCAGGAGCATTTCGTCTACTCGAAGGTGATGAATTGGGTTGCTTTGGATCGAGGCATTCGTCTTGCCGACAAACGAGCGCTTCCGGCAGACCGCGCGAAATGGATCAAAGAGCGCGACCGCATCTACGAGGAGGTGATGACCCGTGGCTGGAACGAGAAGCGCCGAGCGTTTACGCAATTTTACGGCAGCGATGATCTGGACGCATCGCTTCTGATTATGCCCCTGGTTTTCTTTATGGTGGCCTCTGATCCGCGGATGATCAGCACGATTGATGCAATCATGAAAGGTCCCCGTGATGGCGGGCTCGTGAGCGACAGCCTGGTGTACCGTTATCCGCCAGATCCCCGCGTAGATGGACTTCCAGGTGCGGAAGGCACGTTCAACATGTGTTCGTTCTGGCTCGTTGAAGCGTTGGCCCGGGCGGGTCAAGCGAACCCCGAAAAGCTAGATCAGGCTGGCCTGATCTTCGAGCGCATGCTGGGATACGCCAATCACCTCGGGCTGTTCGCAGAACAAACCGGCTCGCAGGGCGAGGCACTCGGCAATTTTCCACAAGCCTTCACACACCTTGCCTTGATCAGCGCCGCGTACAATCTTGATCGCGCGCTCAGCAATCGGAACTGACGACACGCCACGCAAGAACTTTTCTATTTCGACGATGACGGCTAGCTGGTGGCCATGCGGCACTAAGACTGGCAGGTTGCAGCCTAGCGCCTGATAAGTCTTAGGGTTGTATCGGAAGCGCGATGGGCAAGGCGCCTACACGAGCACGGTGTGTTGGCGCGCTTAGGAGTAGTCTCATGCCGCAATGCTGATCCGTGGTGGAGATCGAAGTTGGATTTCGACAGCCGCTAGCCTCTCAACGACCACCATCGGTCCGGCACACTTGGCGCAGAGCCAAAGATCGCTCGCGTTGCCGGCGCCTGACTTGTCTTGTTCGGTCGGCGGAGTTGCAGCCGCGCCGAGCAGCTGAAAACAAAGTGGCAAGTTGGTAGCACGTTTGCGATCGGCCAGGAAGCCAAAGTTCCGGATGCGCACGAAGCCATCCGGAAGCAAGTGCAACAGGAAGCGCCGCAGGAATTCATCGAGTGCGAGAGTCATCCGTCGCTGTTCATTTTTGTGCGCGGAGTCACGCCAACGAAAGGTGACTTTCTGGTCGGCGAAGGAGATCAGTCGATGGTTGGAGATGGCCACCGGCCGGCACCACGCAATGCACATGTGGGTGAAGTTCGAGTTTCGCCACTGCAAACAAGGGAAAAGAAAAGGAAGTAGGGAGGCGTCCAGGTCTTCTACGCCTCCCCCATCATTTCCCCTTTCGGGGAATCCGATTAGCCCTATAGCAGGGTGGATAATCGGCTGTGACCGCCTTACTGATGGGACTCTCAGAACAGTGATTAGGTTACAGGAGTTTCTGGAGTCGTTGGCTAGAATTGCCAGGGCGGATCGCGGGTCAGCCACGAAATATTAAAGCAGATGTAACATCAGATTCGTTGCGTTGTTGCAGACTTGCACGATGGACTACGACCCGCTGGCAGATTTGCTTGAAGTAGCGGCAGAATCCTGCGACGAAACGGGCCAGCCGAGCAAAGCCGCAGCGTTGATGAACTTGCGAACTGTGCTTAACGAAGAGCCGGAACTGAGCAAGGAATTGTTGCGGAGAATGGCGCAACTCCTGACAGATGTAGTCCAGCACCAAACACGGTCTTAGGTTGCCGCGCTTGCTGCGTCTTCGGGAGTTTCCGTTTTGTCTGTCAGGACTCGGACAGCTTCAATCTGCAGACCCTTATTCGCATCAAAACGCTGTTTCCGGTCGAGACCTTTAACAAACTCTCTAGCAGCCTTCGCGATTCCACCAGTAATACTGGACGCATCTACTTTAACGGTCGTCTCTTCTGTTCCTTTGCTCCGGTCTTCGTAGCGAATCTTGACACTGTATGTGTTCATGGTTCTACTTTGCGCCAGGTTTCAAGTATCCGCAAGCGCAGCGACCGGGCGTGTAGATCGTTTCGGATTACAGACCTATCTTTCACTTTGTGGATTAAACCATTGTCCTCATCGGTGACGACTTATCCGGCCACTTTCTTCTTCAGCGCTCGAAACTTCGCCCATCGCTTCCTAGAGGCTCTGCCAATCTTCGCTCTCGCAGCAGCCGACATCACGCGCTTCTTTACGACTTTGAGTTCCTTGTTCGTCGAATCGCCGAGTGCTTTTGCGGCCGCTCGGACTCCGTTCAATTTGTGCTGTATGTTGCCTAACTGCTTTTCTAGTTTTCGCTCTTCGCGTTTGATTACTGCCAGAATGTCCATGAAGCCTCCCGTTGAAATCTATCCCAACCGAAGGGACGGCGCCAGGCGTACGGAAAAAGGCAATT